>JAJPIL010000012.1 GCA_021324755.1 Pseudomonadota bacterium | reverse complement strand
GGCCACCGAGAGCTCCGGCGGTGGTATAAAAAATCAGTTTTTCCCTGGAAACTGTGCTTGCCATCACGGTTGTCGTATGCCTTACTCCAACGCCGTATCGAGCCCGACGCTAAGCCGATCGGTTAGCTCAATTATTATCGCATTCTTTAACGTCAAAAACGGCTGGCTCAGTCTAGTTGATATTGGCCTGCCATGTTCCAGTATTGCCGGAGGGTTGAGCTTGGAAAACGCCGCTGATCGTACCGTCGGACCTCTTCCCTTCGAAATAGAGAACGTTGCTACCGTAGGCTACTTCAAATTCAAGATGCTCTCCGCGCACGAAGCCGCTCAGCGAGCTCACGCCATAACCAGGGTAATGGATCACGAGCTCGCCACGTAAAAAACTGTTCGGTTGAGGGCGCAAGCGCACCTCGATCGGCACGTCATGACCTCCGCCCAGTCCGTCGATCTTGCCGCTGGCAACGAGAGGCGAAGTCAACGAACCAGTATTAGGCGTAGGCGTGGGCGAAGTTCCAGGTCCTGGCGCGTGGACTGCAAGATTCCCTCCAGGCGTGACGTCGGAGACAACCTGGAAGCGTTTGCGCGCGAACGGTTTACCGTTTAAGTAAAACTCTACGGTGTATGTTCCTGGAAGAAACGCTCCTCCAGCCGAGTTGCCGATTCGGCCGCTGAAGTCGACGGTTTTCGCATCAGCTGGTACGAACTTATAATCGCTCACCGTGCCAAGCACGCGACCGTCTGGGGCGATATAGGCGGCGTCGACTCTGTATTGATTCGCTTCGAGATTGTAGAGGCGGTTTTTAAACTTCACCTGCCATTCGACGAACAGAACTTTGGAAGCGTAAAAAGTGTCAGTGTACCCGGAGAGCGGTCGGCCGTTTTTGGTCGAGTTCAGAAAATGGATGCTAACAAGAGCAAGAGGGTTGCGTCGCGCTTCCTCCAGTGCAGCAAGCCGCTGCTGCTCTTCGCGCTCCTTCCTTTTTTCGGCTTCCTCTCTGGCCCGTTCCGCGGCCTTCTCCGCCTCAGCCTTTGCCTTGGCCGCAAGGTCTTCCTGGACCGAGAAGGGCTGCTCGCCGAGCAGTTGGCCCCCACTGTAGAGAGCGAGCTTGTATTGTCCGAAAGGGCCGTTTTGCAAGTCAGGGATCAAGGCAACGCCGGCGAAATCCACCGTCGTCTGCTCGGTGCCGATAAATCGGCTAGCATCGCTCGAAGCGATTTGACGACCGGATGGATCGTACAGGCGCGCTTCAACCGTTCGGCTACCCGCTTCGAGACCGGCAAGGTTGTTTTTGAAGGTGGCATTCCAGCTCAAGTAATGAGTGCTGGCGAAGTCCGTGTTGAGAAACGTGGTCTTGGGTGGCGAAAGCGGGTCGCCCTCCCTGGTAGAAAGCCGTATCGAGGCGCCTTCGAAAGTTAAAGGATGAGCCCGCGCCTTGGCCAACAGCTCCGCCCGCTTCCACGGCAGACTATCGATCAACGGCTTGATGCCAAGCTGTTTTTGCAGCGCAGGGTCGTAGTAGACGTACGTTGCCGCGAAACCTACACCGCATAGCATCAACGTCACAACCAAAAAGCGCACTGCTCGGCGCAAGCGACGGCCGCGCGCTTTGGCCTTGACCGCTCGGGTAGCGGCTTTTTTAGGTGCGGCGACCACCACCTTCGAGCGAAGCTCCGCCGTGCCAGAGCGAGCGATGCTTTTGGACGTGCTGGTCTCGCCCAGGCCGACGCCGTAAAGCAGCATGTCGCGGAATTCTTCTATCGTTTGCGGACGCTTTTCGACTTCGTAGGCCAATGCCCGGTCGATCGCTTCCGCCACGCGGCGGGAGACGTCGGGTCGCAGCTCGCGCACCGGCGGAAAACTAAAAGGCGGAAACTTCTCCGGATCACGACCGGTCAAAATGTAATGCAGCGTTGCCCCCAAAGAATAGATGTCCGAACGCGGGTCGACCTCGCCCTTGTACTGCTCGGGCGGCGCAAACCCCATCGTCCCGATCATCGTCCCCTTGCTTTGTCCTCGAAACAGCCGCGCGATTCCAAAATCGATCAAGATGACGCGACCTTGCGGGGTGATCATGACGTTTGAGGGTTTCATGTCGCGGTAGACGATGGGCGGTTTGAAGCTATGGAGGTAGGCCAGAACGTCGCACAGTTGGCGCGCGATGTCGATTACTTTGCTTTCTGGAAAAGGTCCGCCGTAAGCGGCCAGCTCTTGCTCGAGATTACGACCCTCGACGTACTCCATTACCAGGTAGTGGCGATTGTGGTCGTCGAACCGGTCGTAGATCGCGGGGATCGCAGGATGCTTAAGGCGGGCTAGGGTGTCCGCTTCGCGCGCGAAGTATTCGTTGGCCTCTCGGCGATGTTGGGGGTCGATAAAGTGGTCGATCATTTCCTTGATCGCGCACGGACGGTTGGCCAGGCGTTCGTCGCGCGCAAGATAGACCACTCCCATGCCCCCGCCGCCGAGCAACCGTTCGATCACGTAGCGGCCTTGCAGGCGAGTGCCGGGAGCGAGCGATCCGGTGCCGGATGAATCCTCTGTGGGAGGCGCGGACATCGACTTCACTCAGCAAAAACAAGAATAACAGAAATATTATCCGTGCCGCCGCCAGCATTGGCAGCAACGATAAGCTCACGCGTGGCCTCGAAAGGATCGCTGTGGCGCCTCAAGATCGCGTCGATCTGAGCGTCTTCGACATGAGCGACAAGCCCGTCACTGCACAGAAGCAAACGGTCGCCGCGCTTGAGCGTTAATTCTACCGCTTCTGCGCCGGCCGGACCGCTCTGTCCGCTGGGGCGCGCGCCCAAAGAACGCAAGATGACGTTTTTATGCTCGTAGTGCCGGGCCTGTTCGGGCGTAAGCTGGCCGATGTCGATCAAGCGTTGCGCCAAAGAATGGTCCTTGGTTACTTGACGCAATCCATTACTGGACCACATGTAGGCTCGGCTGTCGCCGACCCAGGCTACGGCCGCTTTGGGCGGTTTGATTATCGCGACCACTCCGGTTGCGCCCATGCCGCGGGCCTCGGGATGCGCCTGCTGGTAGTCGAGAATCTTGCGATGGGCCTCTTCTAGAGCGTTTACCGCGATAGAACTCAGAGACGGTCGCTCAGCTTGCGCCTTTTCAAGTTCCCGTTCGACCACCGAACGGACCGTTTGCACGGCTATCGCGCTGGCTACTTCTCCAGCAGCCGCGCCGCCCATACCGTCCGACACTACGTAGAGGTACGCTTGGTCAGGTTCGATCAATGAATCGCGCAGATACTCTAGCGCAAGAATCGAATCCTCGTTGAGCTCGCGCACCATGCCCACGTCGGTCATGGCTGCAGCGCGCAGACGAACGGTGGTAAAAATTTTAAGCAGTTCCGTTTTGAATTCCTCGATGGTCTGGTAGCGGTCTTCGGGTTTAAAGGCCAAAGCCCGCCGCATAACCCTCTCCAGCGCGGGCGTAATCACATGTGGAGGATATAGCTTTATGGGTGGAGCCTCCTCCAGCCATGTCTCGCATTCGAGCCGCTCGCCTGTCAGGCATGTATAGAGAAGGCAGCCAACCGAAAAGATATCGGCCCGTTTGTCGACTCGCTGCCCGCGATAGATTTCCGGTGCGGTGTAACCGTCGTTGAGCAAGGGTGTCGACGCGATCTCGACATCGTTGGTAATCCACTCAAGGCCAGTAAGCTTTACCCGCCCATCTGGCGTAAGCGCGACGGAGGCTGGACAAATATCGTTCATCCTGAACCCGCGCTTGTGAAGAAAAGCGACGGCCTGGCAGACCTGGATCGCGATGCTAAGCGCCTGGCTCTCGCTCATCTTGATTCCCTGAGGTCTTTCCGAAAGCTTGACTAGCTCCTCGTCGGGAAATGCGAGATAGACGCGCCCATTTTCGCCGAAGGCGTCAAGTGCTTTGTAGAACGCGGGATGTTCGAGCGTACGCGAAATATCGCGGATCCTCGCGAATAGCTCGCCCACGTCGTCCGTTACTGAGCCTCGATCCGGCGCCGCGGGCTGTTCAGCGCTTTGTTCGTCGGTGTGCGCCGCTTGCAAGGACGGTTGCGGTTGTGGTTGATCTGTCAGTGCCTGTTGAGAAGCCTCGCCTGCGGCGGCGCTATCTCCGGCCTTGCCATCGCTCGGCGTCTCGATAGCTTCGCCTTGCGCCGCGACGCCTTCTTTGGCCAAGGCATCTGTTTCTGCAGCACTTGCAGTGTTTGCCGCTTGCTCAGCGTCTTTTTCACCGGTCTCCTGCTCAGGCGTACTTTCGGAGTCCGACTTGGCATCCTCAAGTTTGAGCGGCGCAAGCTCTTGAGTTTTGGCCTTGGGACCTGTGGGGTCTAAATCTTCCCTGGAAGCTTCTTCGTCCTCGACGACTTCGGCAAGAACAACAGGCTCGCAACGTGGAGCTTCTCGCTCTCGTAGTCGGAAGCGAGTCTCGCCTTCCGCCCCATCTGTCCGTACGGCCCTATACCAATTCTCGGTGCTGCTTTGACTGAGCAGCTCGACAATTTTATAGCCACGGGCTAGTTGATGACCTACGGGTAGCGCGGCTAGTACGCTTTCGCCTTCCGTGCCGACCAATTGCGCCCCACAAGAGTCGCAAAATTGCGCGCCTTCCTCGGCGCTCTGACCGCACTGCGGACACGTAATCATTGCCTTCAGCTTTCTCGAAATTCCAGAATAACGTTGGCAAAGGCGATCTTGTCGCGATCTCTAAGCCTATAGAGCTGGTCGCGTCCCAGGCGCCCCTTGCCGACGATGTATGTACCGTTGGTGCTGCCGAGATCTCTGATGTAGTAGCCGTCGGCCTGCTTGATTATCTCCGCGTGGTGGCGCGAAACCAGCTCACTTTTCTGGGTCGACAAATGAGACAAGTCAATGTCGACGTTGTCGAACGCGGACGTTTTGCGGCCGATAACGACGCGGCTGCCGTTGAGAATGAGTTCTACTGGTTCGTGCTCGGCAACGAGACGAGGACACTTGTCTGAAGCCTTCGCTGCTGGCGGCGAAGGCGTGGGTCGTTCGGCTATCGCGCCTCTGCCTGCCCCTGAAGGCAAGCTACGGACCTGTGACGATGTAGCGGGAGCCTTGATTTGAGGAGCGCGATTTTGCTGCGCATGCGCTGAAACCGAGCGGGCTGATACGGCACCATGGCTAGGAGCTGTGTGGCTCACTTTGTCGAGCGGTGGAAGCTCTTCGGTTTTTGCGGTGGGCGAAACGGCTACGGGTCCCCTCGATAACGGCTGGCTCGAGATGTTGCGCGTGCGCTCGGCGCTAGCTTGTGCAGATGGAAGTGCGCCTGGCGTCCTAACTTTAGGCGTCTGGGGTTTGGCTGGTGACGAAATCGTCGCGCCAGAAGGTGCAGCGGCTCCCGTTCTTTTGCCCTGTGCGCTGGGGCTTACGATAGTCAGATGCGCGTCGGGGTCGGGCAAGGCTGCGAGCATCGCCTCCGCCGAGGCGGGCCGCTTAGAGATATCCTGTTCGAGCGCCTGCATAATGACGCGTTCGGTTTGCTCGCTAACCTCTGGCGCGAGCTGACGGACCGGCGGAAAGCTAAAAGGCGGCTCGAGCTGCGGGTCGCGCCCCGTAAGTAGATGGTGCATCGTTGCCGCCAACGCGTACAAGTCCGAACGCGGTTCAACATTGCCTAGGTACTGCTCTGGGGGCGCATAGCCAACGGAACCGATCTGCGTTCCCCTTCCGGTCGGCGGTAAAAACCGCGCGATACCAAAATCGATGAGCATCGCGCGGCCGTTTTCGTCGACCATGATATTGGCGGGTTTGAGGTCGCGATAGATTATCGGGGGCTTTTGGCTGTGCAAAAACCTCAAGATATCAAGCAGCTGGCGCGCCCATCGCAGCACCTGCGCTTCCGGAAAACGTCCATTCGGCCCAAGCTTCTCGAGCCGACTTTGCAGGTCGCCGCCCGCGATAAACTCCATCACTAGGTAGTGCCTGTGGCCGACCACGATGTAGTCGATGATGCTTGGGATGCCCGGATGGGAGAGTCGGGCAAGAAGGTCGCGTTCGCGGTTGAAGTCTTCGACCGCTTTTTTCTCGTGCGTCGCATCGCCAACGATCATCTCTTTGACGGCGACCGCGCGATTTGACAGCCGGGTGTCGCGAGCCAGGTAAACCCGGCCCATTCCTCCCTCGCCGATTACCTTTTCGATTCGATACCGATTATCGAGCAGGTAGCCGCTGGGAAGCGGTTCAAACGGCATCGGTGCTCCCCAAACAAGTGATTTGGTGCAAACTGACGTTCGGTCGCTTTAAGGCGGGACCGGGGCCGCCTAGGCTGCACCTAACCCATGGCGGGCCTCGGAGCTAATTCGCCGGTTCGATAATCACATGGAAGAAGGTTTTGCCGACAATGATCTCGTCTCCGTTTTTTAGCTCAACCGGCTGACCAGGTTGGAGACGTGGCCCGCGGTTGACATAAGTACCGTTAAGACTTCCGATGTCTTCGATAGTTACTTTGCCGTTTTCAACTTTGATGATGGCGTGTTTGCGGGAAACCTTGGCCTCTGGATCGTCAGCTTCGAGGTCCACCTCGGGGAAAGCCCCACTTTCGGGGTCGAACCGGCCGATTAGATTGTTGCCCTCTTCGAGAGGAAACTCTTGTCCCTTGCGACCACCTCGCACGATGCGCAATTTAGCGTTTACCTTGACAGGTGCTTCAGCGGCAGGAGCTTCGGGCGCTTGGGCGACAGGTGCTTCGGCTGTTGCGGCAGGAGCTTTGACCGCTTCCGCCTCAGCTGAGGCTACATGAGCCGCAGCCTCTGAGGCTAAAGTCTCGGCGGCTTGTGCCTGTGGGGTGGAAGTTTCTGGCGCGGCTTGGGTCTCGGCGCCAGCGTGAGCTGCGTGTTGAGTTGCGGCCGTTTCCGATGGAGTCGGGGATGGGGCAGGTTGGGTGGCTGAACTGGTCGCCTGAGTCAAAGCAGCACCGCAGCTGTCACAATATTCCAGACCTTCGGTGTTCTCGTAACCACAATCGTTGCACTTAATCATCTCTTTTGATTAACCTCGAAGTTTGCAATTAGCTACGCCAGTTGACTTTTCACGAGCAGGAGCATTTACTTCTCGGTTGAGCTCTGGAGCTCTTTTAGCGCTTCTGGGTCGAGCATTTGGGTCTTGCGCACCACCGCTTGAGCCTGAAGCAGCGTGGTCTTTGCGGCTCTGCTTTCGAGCGTCTGGGTCTTTTTGATTTGCTCCATGAAGCCTGACAATGCTTGAGTTGCCTTGACGTTGCCGACCCGTTGAGTGCTTGCGATCGCGTTGCTTAAAAGCTTGGTTGCGCGGTCGACGTTGCCTCGCTTGAGCTCCTCTTCCGCCTTGGCCTGAAGCTTGGCGATTGCCACCTGGTCGACAAGGTTCATCACCCGGCCGTTTGCTTTGCTCGCTTGGGCGCGGTCCAACGTGTAGGTCACTGTAACATCCTTTTTTATCGAGCTTTCGCCCTGGCCGGGCACTTCGTAGTGGAATGCTGCTTGAGCGATCCGTACTACTCCAGGTTTACGAGGTGGCAAGACCAGACTTATCAGAACTGCCGATGGCACTCCTCCTTCCAGGTCGCCGACGGCATAGCTTATCTTGCGATCTGCGTCCAGAAGTGGTTCTCCCAGGGAGTAAATTTCGGGGCTTGCCCGAAAGGCTTCGCGAATCTGAACGCCTTGCGAAAGGACTACGTCGAACCGGCCATTGCGAACGGTCACGGCACGCAGACCTTGAAGCTCGTCTTCAAAAATTTTCGGTATCTCGGCCGAGTCGCCTATGTAATGGTACTTCCCGCCAGTATCTTGGGCGATCTGCATTAAGAGCTTTTCATTGAACTCGACACCTACGCCCATTGCGGAAAATGACATCAAATCCTTATTGGCGCGAGCAAGCTCGAGACAGGCCATCTCCTCGTACGTCTGGCCATCGGTTAGCACGAGAACCCGGTTGAGGCGGTCCGGCGACAGGCTTTTCTTGACTTCTTCGATAGCAGCCTTCATCCCGAGGGCCATCTGCGTACCGCCGCCGATCTCGAGCAGGTCAATATCGTCAATCGCTCGCTTGACCGCTTCCTTATCATGAATCTGGTCACCGGAGGCTACCACCTGAGCTTTGTCAGCGAACGCTACGATAGCCACTCGGTCGTCCGGCTCCAGATTGTCCACGAGAAACTTAACCGCCTCGATCACGAACTCGAGCCGTCGTTCGTCGTACATCGACCCGGAACGGTCAATCACGACGCCTAAATTAAGGGGCAATCGTCGGCCAGCTCCGTTGCCTTTACTTTGCGCAGTGGCCTGGAGTAGCAAATGGAGCACAAAGTTCTCAGCGCTCGATAGCACGTACTCGCGATTGACCAACGCTTCGAACACGACAGGGTCGGCCATTTGTAACCTCCCATTTCGCCAATTCTAGACGGAAAGGAACGCTAAGGGCAACCGGCGTTTTCCCACGCAAAATCACCATCAAGACCGGCTCTGGATAAGCTGCGGATTATCGTAGCTAGCAAAATTACCTAAGCGCCCGCCCCGACTCCGTCAAAACCTTAGGCTCTTGCGATCCGTGTTCACTAACTAGACGTTGAATGCCGCTTTTGTTTTCACATTGGCCTACGTGCTTATTCTCGATTGTGGAAACAACCTTGTGCTAGCGCGCTTTAACTATTGCTGCAACGGTTGAGCTGGGTGCGGCCAAGGAGCAGAATATTGTGACATTCGGGAGGTTGGATAGCGCCTGGGGGTTAGTAGGAGCTATACTATCAGTAGAGTGATCTCGCAGGGTGACGTCAAACGCTTGAAACAGACTCTCTAAAGCTGAGCAGCTGGTAACTCTGTAACGTCGGTTAACCACTAAGTATTCTCCAGCTTTTGTTGAGAATTTGGCGCGTCGACACCATCTAGCTCCTTGTGTCAACCTACGTATGTGAAAAAAGACTATCTCGCCTATGGTAGAATACCTTAAGATAGAATAACGCATCTTGTGCTTGCTACGGACAAAAGTGCGAGATAAAGATAGCCTTTTGAGTCCCGGTTGGTGGCCGACTTTGAAAAGAAGCCTTTGCTTTTTAGTGCCGCTGTGATTGTTTTACTTGGCTCCTCTTCAGGGTCTGCCTCAGCTAGCAGTGTCGGCAAGCGTAGCGGGGCACTACGAGATTTTTAAAATATGCAATGGTTTGACGAAGCTTATCTAAGTCGACTTCTTCAGAGTTGTCCCGAGATTGTCGTTGCGGTCGACAAGGCCGGGCGCATCGTTTATTACAACGACGGTGCGGAGAAGGTCCTGCATTACACGGCAGAGGAAGTGATGTCGCGCAAGGTGAGCGAGCTTCTTTACCCCTCGGTCGAAGAAGCGCGCCGTGTGATGCAGGCGATGCTTGAGTCGCCGGATTCGGGGCGGGTTTCCAACCTTGAAACAACGTTGCGAACGAAGGAAGGCGAGCACGTTCGGGTGGCATTCTCCGGCTCGCTTCTACGCGATAATGACGGGAACATTATAGGCTCGATTGGTTTTGCGCGCGACATAAGGGAGATGCGCCGTCGCGAGCAATTGGCCACGGTGTGCGAAATTGCGGTCAGCGTCGCCCACGAGGTGAATAACCCGCTCGAAGCGATCGTAAACAATCTCGAGTTGATGCGTCGCGCCTTGGAGCGGCCGCAGGAACCTGAGGTTCTGGAAGAGCAGCGCCGCCATATCGAGGCGATTGGGGCGGCCGTCGAGCGTATTCAGGCGATTGTGCGTCGGCTCGACGAGATGGCTCGCCAAGGGACCTACGAGACCAGGCGTTACTTGCAGGACCAATTGATGGCCGACCTACGACCCGAAGGTCAAGATCGAGCAGGTAATGAAGGTCTTCGCGCCGCCGACGATGCGCAACGATGGCCTCTGGCCGGTATGAAAGTGCTCGTTCTGGACGATGATTGCGCGGTCGTAGAGTCGCTCGTGGAATTGCTGCGTACCGAGCGATGTATCGTCTACAGTGCCACTAGACCAAGCGAAGCGCTACGATTGGTCGACCAGACTCCCGACCTCGACGTCGTACTTTCGGATGTCGTGATGGAAGAGATGGACGGCTATCAGCTCTATCTCAATCTCAAGGCCAAACGTCCAGAGCTACCCGTGATCCTGATGACCGCCTATTACTACGACAAAGACCACATTATAAAGCGCTCGCGGATGGAGGGGCTCGAAGACGCGATTTTCAAAAAACCTATCAACCCCGTGCGTTTGCGCCATGTGATGCTAACCGCGCGTCAGAAGCGAGCAGCTTCGCTTGCCATGAACCGTCAAGCCGAGGCGCTACGAGGAGGCTGAGAGACACCACGTCTGCCCAAGGCTTGAAGGGTTTGATGTCTCGGCCTTCCTTTTTTAGCGTCAGCTTCGACCTTCACACTTGAAGGCGGTTTTTTTCGAGCGAGCGCTACAGTCTAAAGCTGGGTGTTGACGTTTGGACCATCGCTCTTTTCTTTACACGCCGCTCGGTCGTCGGCCAGCAAACGTAGCCTCGACCTCTCGACGATTTCGGCTCGCGTCTTAGGCAGGCATTGCGGATAGTTCTGCTGAATGAATTCGATGAGTTTCTCGCGCACTGCGCATCGCAAATCCCACAGTGTCGAAGAGTCTTGGGCGCTGACCAGCGCGCGAAGCTCGACCGTGTGTTCAGTTGCCTCTGTAACCTGTAGCACGCACACCCTGCCGTCCCACCCCGCTTGATTTTTGACGATTTGCGTAAGCGCCTCTCGCACGTCTTGCACCGGGATAGTGTAGTCGGCGTAGATGTGCACCGTGCCGATCAGGTTGGTCGACTGGCGTGTCCAGTTCTGGAAAGGATGTTGAATAAAGTACGTGAGCGGCAGGATAAGGCGCTGAAGGTTCCAGATACGCACGACCACGTAAGTGGTGGTTATTTCCTCGACCCATCCCCACTGTCCTTCGACGATTACTACGTCATTAATTCTGATTGGCTGGGTGAGAGCGAGTTGTACGCCTGCGACCAGGTTCTCGATCGTGGGGCGCGCCGCCAGTCCTACGGCAACGCCAGCGATTCCCGCCGACGCCAGGATGCTGCCGCCGATCTGGCGACCCCATCGAAACGACGTCAAAGTTATCCCGCAAGCCAAAACGATGATTATCACCATTAGAACGCGGCGAAATACGTGTATCTGGGTAACGATTCTGCGCGCCTTGAAAGGGTCAGGCTCCTTGACTTCGTAGTGGGCGATCAAAGCGTCTGACAACACAAAGGTAAGCTTCACTAAAAGCCAAGTTACCGCAGCCGCTTCCCCCACGCTGATAATTCGCTCGAAGGTGTTATACGTGTGGCGCGGCAAGTTGAGGTACGGCAGCGCAAGGTCGACGGCGATCAACGGAAAGATTAGGCGCATCGGTCCTGCCCAATTACGCACGATCGATTGGGAAAGACTTTTTTGATTAGGACTTATGCGGCGAAGAAAATAAAAGAGCACCACGTGAAGGACTAAGCTTAGGGCCACAGCTGCTGCCACCAGTGCTATCGGGGCCAGAAGGCTGCGCCAGTATTCGGGCACTACCGCAAGCCCGTTAACCACGACTTTAACTGGACTGTTCGGAGTCTTCATAAGTTTTTACGTCCTCGACCTCTACGTCTAGCGAAGGAATCCTGCTATTTCGCTGGCAGGTTTCCGAATTTCGAGGCGAAGATTTTTAAGCAAAATTGCGGCTGCGACCGGTTGAAACGTTCGATCGAACTGGGAGTCAGAGCAATGGCGTTTTCTCTTATCGAATTGTAGCCTTCGATTTGCCACTTGGCTTATTGCTCCTTCTGGGTTCTCTCAAAAAAGGGGCGGCGTCGAAATCGTTCGTGCTGGCTAGCCAACCGTGCAGCGCGTCGCCCAAAACGGCTTGGGCTTATCAAGCGTCAACGCCAACGGCTTCCGAAACTGATTTGAGGCCGTCCAGCCGAATTAAAGTCGTTAATTCGCGTTTGATTCGTTCAACCAGACCAGGGCCTTCATATATAAGCGCGGTATAAAGTTGCACCAGACTTGCGCCTGCCCGAAGATGGGCGTAGGCGTCCTGGCCCGATGCCACGCCACCGACGCCGATAATTGGCAACCTTCCGCCAGTGAAACGGAAGATTCGTCTAATTGTCTCTCTGCTTCGTAGCTTAAGTGGTTCTCCGCTGACGCCCCCTACTATAGAGCATCCCAGCTCAGCCAGTAAGCTTGGATCTGCGCTCGTGTTGGTAGCCACAACGCCTGAGACGCCAAGGTCGAGCAACACTTTGCAAGTACGCTCGAGCTCCTCGCCGACCCAGTCGGGTGCCAGCTTAACCAATAGCGGAGGTCGGCTCGGTTGCTTGACGTCATGCGATCGTTCAGCGGTGCAGCTTTGCGGCAGGCATTTGAGGGCATCGAGGATTTCAGACAAAAGCGCTTCGGCGCGGGATGCTGTCTGGAATGCGCGCAAGCCAGGCGTGTTCGGAGAGCTTAAATTTACCACAAGAAAGTCGGCGTGCTTGGCAAAGGTTTGCACAAGCGCCCGATAGTCCTTCGCGATTTGGTCGCAGGGCGTATCCTTGTTAGGACCGAGACTTATACCGAGTCGGACGATGCGCTTGTCGGCGCGAATTGACCTTAATCGGCGTTCTACTGCTGTCATCCCCTCGCTCGGAAACCCGAGCCGATTGACAAGCGCGCGCTTGTGAGGTATTCGCCAAACTCTCGGCTTGGGATTTCCTGCTTGCGGCCGCGGCGTCACCGTTCCCAATTCAACGAAGCCGAAGCCAAGCATCTGCCATCCCAAGACCGCTTTAGCGTCCTTGTCCATTCCGGCAGCAAGTCCTATCGGATTAACGAAGTCCATACCCCATAGTCTGACCGCAAGTTCGGGCGGATCAGCCCGCCTGGTCAGGGCAGGTAGGAGTCTTAGCGCAGTCAGGGCGAGTGCGTGCGCGGTCTCCGGTGGAAGGCGCAACAGCAAGGGCCACAGGATTCGGCGGTAGATTAAGTCAATTCGTCGGTCTAGCACGGTTGGCATCTTTAGCACAGTTGGTGCCTGTGCATCACGGTTGTCGTCCGTGTCTTACCATCGCCAGATGGACTAAAATGAAACTACAATTGCGCAAATAGCGGTCGATTATGGAAGTAAAACTGATTGATTACGCAACCGCTCCGCTCGAGAAGCTGTATGCGGCATTTCGGACCTGTTACTCGTCGGAGACCCCGATCGAGATATGGAACAAAATCAAAGCGGGCAATATCAGCCAAGAGCGAATTCGGGAGTTTATTAGCGAGCGGCTCAAAACTGGTCATACCTCGCCGCTCGAGCAAGTCGTGTTCTGGTTTGCGATTGCAGGAGTATCGCGCTCGCTTTCCCATCAGCTCGTCCGCCATCGCGTGGGAATAAGTTTTGAGCAGCAAAGCCAGCGGTACGTGAAATTTAACAAGAATCGCTTAAGTTTCGTAATTCCTGAGTCTTGGCGGCGGGCGGGGTTGGAAGCGGAGTTCGAGAGTTTCATGGATCGATGCTCGCAGTTGTACGCGAAGGCGCTTGCGGCGGGTCTGCCGGCAGAAGATGCACGTTTCGTGTTGCCGAACGCGGCACCTACCAATTTCCATTTGATGGTCAACTTCGCCGAGCTGCTTCATATTGGGGACGTTCGCCTGTGCGTGCGCGCGCAATGGGAGATTAGACGGATGGTAGCCCTGATGCGGCGGGAGATAAAGCAGGTGGTGCCGGAGCTAGCGGTATTTATTCAGCCCAAGTGCGGCGAGAACCGGATGGGTTATTGTGACGAATCGTTCGAGGACTGGCGCAAGTGTCCGTTAGGCAAGGTGCGGCCGCACAAGTCGGTTCTGTTCGAGCTGTATGACCGTTACGGAAAGGAAAAGCTAAAGAGCCTAAGCGACGAGGAGTACCGCGCGATCGAAGAGAAAGAACAGCTTTGACCTCGGCGAGCAGGACCTTGCCCGCCCAGTCCGACTCAGTTTGGGAGCATAGAAGATTTCTGGTAGGCCCGAAAGCGCAAGAGAGGCAGGATGAACGAAGCGCTCGAACGAGCAGTAAAGCTTTTTAATCAGGGCAAGTACCTGGAAGCCAGTGAACACCTGGAGCGGATCTCGCAAGACGCCGAGCAACCGCTCAAAGAGATCGCGAGCGTCCTCAATCGGGTGGCAGCAGCGCTCCATCTTAGGTTCAATCGTGGTTCGTATCAGGGCTCGATCAATCTGCTTTCGCAGGCGCTTTTTGCAGTCGAAGAGATCGAGATGGAGCGGTACGGTATCGACCGCGAGCAGCTCAAGATGGACTTGGCAAGGATGGTGGAAGAAATTCGTTCCGCCGGACGAGAGCGCAGCGGACTTAAGCATCAAATGCGGCTTTTTGTCGAGCGGCGTCGGGCACCGAAAATTAAGCTCTACGGAACGGCTGGTTTTCGCCAAAAAGATTAGCGACGGTCGGAGCGTTCTTTTTTGCCAGCCTGCTAAGTCGTGTACTCAGCGTTAATTCTAACGTAGTCGACGCTGAGATCGCAGGTAAGGACAACCGCCTCGGCATCTCCTTGCTTGAGGTCAACGCAAATCTCGACTTCTCTGGCTTGCATAGCTTGACGCGCCTTGTCGAGGGCACTTTCGATAATGCGTCCATGGGCGGCGATTCGTGCGCGTCCTACGCTTAATTCAACGCGCTCGGGATCGAACTTTACTCCGCAAGCGCCGGCGGCTGCCAGAATTCGACCCACGTTTGGGTCGCATCCAAAAAGCGCTGTCTTGACAAGGGGTGAATTGGCAATTCGGCGCGCCACTTTGTCAGCCTCGGCCCGCGAGCGAGCTCCTTTGACGCGCACGATAGCCAATTTTGTTGCACCTTCCCCGTCTTCGGCGATTTGCCGGGCAAGGTCCTTAGCGATAGCCGAAACAGCCTGCTCGAACTTTTCCACTTCCAGACGGCTGCTCAAGGCTGAGTTAGCGGCGCGGCCGCTTGCAAGCAGCAAGACGGCGTCGTTGGTCGACATGTCACCGTCGACCGTAAGTGCGTTGAAGCTTGTAGGAAGCGCTTTTTTAAGTGCTTGGCGCAGAAGTCCCGATGATGCGTTGGCGTCGGTCACGATAAAAGCAAGCATCGTAGCCATCGCGGGCGCGATCATTCCTGCGCCCTTGGCTATCCCCATCAGGGTCACGTCTCGGCCGCCGAGCGCAAGCGTCGTGCAGCTTACCTTAGGGCGCGTGTCAGTTGTCATAATCGCGTGCGCAAAGTCGCTTGCGCCGTGCGGACGCAGTTCGGCGCAGGCGACTTTGAGCCCCTGCTTCAGACGGCCAAGATCGTAGAGTCGCCCGATCACGCCGGTCGAGCACGGGATTACGAGATGCGGAGGACATCCGAGAAGCTTTGCGAGGGAGTCGCACGACGCTATAGCGAGTTTTTCTCCCGCGCGCCCGGTGAAGCAATTGGCCGAGCCAGAGTTGACGAGCACGGCTCGAGCTTTGCCTGCCCGTAGGCGCGCGCGAGCGATCTTGACCGGAGCGGCCTGGATTAGGTTGCTGGTGAACGCTCCTGCGGCTGACACCGGTCGGTCCGCGACGATGAGGCCGAGATCTTTTACGCCTGGCTGAGTCTTTAGCCCCGCGCTGACGCCAGCGAACGAGAAGCCTTCGACCGAGCGAGGCTCGTTGATGATCGACAAGGACGACGGGCGGGCCACCTGGGAAATTCTACCTTCCGTGGCAGCGCTTGTACTTTTTGCCCGAGCCGCAAGGGCATGGGTCATTGCGCCCGACTTTTTCGCTTTCTCGTTTAACCGTCGTGTCGGTAGTTTCGACTTCGTTTCCGTGGCTCATCACGAGTCGGCGCGGTGCGGGTTGCGCTTGCATCTGTACGGCCTGCTGTTCGGTGGTGAGCTGGACCGAAAACATTTTTTCGACCACGTCGCGCTGCATGGTAGCCATCAGCGCCTCGAACATCGCAAACGCCTCTTTTTGATACTCGACCAGGGGATTCAGCTGACCGTAGCCGCGAAGCCCGATTCCTTCGCGCAGATGGTCCATCGAAAGCAGGTGGTCCTTCCAGAGCGAATCTAGCGTCTGCAGCATGACGATTTTCTCGATTTGCTCCATGACGGGCCGAGTAAAGGCTTTTTCGCGCTCCTCGTATACTTGTCGCACGCGTTGCTTGGCCATCTCGGCCAACTCTTCCGGAGTTTGCGGCACGCGGCCGTCGCTGCGAAATTCGGGTCTAAACTTGAACTGTTTAAAAAAGGCGTCTTCGAGCGCCTTCCACTCCCACTCTTCGGGATCGCGTTCGGGGTCGGTGTGGGCAGCGACAATCTCCTCGACCAACTCGTCGGCCATGTCGAGGATATCCTCTTTGAGCGGTTGGCCGCTCAAAAGCTCGCGCCGACGATGGTAGATGACTTCGCGCTGCTTGTTCATCACGTCGTCGTACTCGAGCAGGTGTTTGCGAATATCGAAGTTGTGCGCCTCGACCTTTTTCTGGGCGTTTTCGATCGCTTTGGTGATCCACCGATGCTCGATCGGCACGCCGTCTTCCATGCCGATTTTGCTCATCAACCCCTTGAGGCGGTCAGCCCCGAAGATGCGCAGCAGGTCGTCCTCCAGGGAAAGGAAGAAGCGCGAGGAGCCAGGATCGCCCTGGCGGCCGGCTCGTCCGCGCAACTGATTGTCGATTCGGCGCGCTTCGTGCCGCTCGGTACCGATAACGTGAAGACCACCTGCTTTAATCACGAGTTCACGCTCGCGGGCGCATATCTCGCGATACTTGGCCAGCGCTTGCTGATACTTCGGGTCGTTGGGGTCTTTGGTGCCTGCTTCGGCTGCAGCCAAAAACTCGGGATTACCCCCCAACAGAATATCGGTGCCTCGCCCCGCCATGTTGGTCGAGATCGTTACCGCCTTGTAGCGGCCAGCCTGAGCGATTATCTCGGCTTCGCGCTCGTGGTTCTTGGCGTTTAGCACCGAATGCTTAATCCCGGTCTTTTTGAGCAGATTGGAAAGACGCTCGGACTTTTCGATTGAAACCGTGCCGACCAAAACCGGTTGGCCTCGCTCATGACACTCGACGATTTCCTGAATTACTGCGTCGAACTTTTCCTTCTCGGTTTTATAGACTACGTCCTGATAGTCGACGCGGATCATCGGTTTGTTGGTAGGGATTACGACGACCTGAAGCTTGTAGATCTCCTGAAATTCCGCTGCCTCCGTATCGGCCGTACCGGTCATTCCGGCCAGCTTTTGGTACATGCGGAAGTAGTTCTGAAAGGTAATCGTGGCGAGGGTCTGATTTTCGGACTCGATCTTGACCCCTTCCTTGGCTTCGATCGCCTGATGTAGGCCGTCGCTCCATCGCCGGCCAGGCATCAAGCGCCCCGTAAATTCATCGACGATAATTACTTCGCCGTCCTTGACCACGTAGTCGACATCGCGTTTGAACAGCGTATGGGCTTTGAGCGCCTGATTGACGTGGTGCAGCAGATTGATGTTGCGCGGGTCGTAGAGGTTGTCCACCCCGAGCAGACGCTCGACCTTGGCGACGCCTTCCTCGGTGAGCACCACCGTGCGCAGCTTTTCGTCGACCGTGTAATGCTGTTCGGGGCGCAGCAAAGGAATGATCCGATCGACGACGTAGTACGTCTCGGTCGATTCTTCGGAAGGACCCGAGATAATAAGTGGAGTGCGCGCCTCGTCAATCAGAATCGAGTCGACTTCGTCCACGATCGCGTAGTGATGCTCGCGCTGAACGTAGTCGTCAAGACTATACTTCATGTTGTCGCGCAGGTAGTCGAAGCCGAACTCGTTGTTCTGCCCGTAAGTGATGTCGCACTGGTAGGCCTTTTTTCGTTCCGCGTCGGTAAGGCCGTGCACGATGACGCCGACGCTGAGTCCAAGATAGCGATAGATTTGCCCCATCCACTCGGCGTCGCGCTTGGCCAGATAATCGTTGACCGTGACCACATGCACGCCTCTACCAGTGAGCGCATTCAACACGGCGGGTAATGTGGCCACTAGCGTTTTGCCTTCGCCCGTCTTCATCTCGGCGATCTTGCCTTGATGAAGCACGATACCGCCCATGAGCTGAACGTCGAAGTGACGCTGGCCGAGCGTGCGTTTTGCGGCCTCGCGAACGATTGCAAACACTTCGGGCAGCGCGTCGAGCATCACCTCTTCGCGCTCCTCGCGATCCTCAATCGGACTGATTTTGCTTCGCCAATGCGCAAGTCGGGCTCTTAGCTCGTCGGCGCTGGCTTTTTCGAACTTGGGCTCGAGCGAGTTGATTTCCTGAACCAGTGGCTTGAGCCGCTTTAATTCGCGGTCGTTTTTCGAGCCGAAAACTTTGCGGGCTAGCTGGCTGACAAGCGTAAAGGCCATCTGTTAATTCAGCGATAGTTTACGTTCAACGCCTGATAAAAGAAGACACGTCTTTTCCTGATTCGGGCTACTAATCCCACCAATAAAAGTCTAACACCGGTTTCTCAATTTATCAGCCGGGACTGTATACGCAGGCCGCTCAGAAGCGCCCCGCGAGGTGGGTATGCGCTTAATGGCAGGAACCTTCTTGACCTCACCGTTCGATCCTTACAGCGGACTCTACCTCGGGGCCAAAAAATCGCCGACCGATTCGGGCGAACCGGTCCGGCATCTCGGTAACGAAAAAAATCTGCTCGCCCTTGCGTTCGGGGCGCAAAAGCCCGTAGCGGCTCAGTACGCGACGGACGGCCTGCGCCGTGGCAGTGGCGGAGTCGACCAGGCGTACCGACGGCCCGATCACTCGACCGATAACGTCCTTGAGCAGCGGATAGTGCGTACATCCCAGAAGCAACGTATCGATGCCGCTCTCTTTGAGACTTGCCAAGTAATATTCCACTGTTCGTAACGCGATCTCGTTATCCGTCCATCCCTCCTCGACCAACGGAACCAACAGGGGGCAGGCACGGGTGTAAATCTCAGCGTTTGCTCGCAGTCGCTTTAAAGCTTGGGTGTACGCTCCGGAAGCGATAGTGGCCTCGGTTCCTATAACCCCGATTCGCCCGCTTTTGGAGGCCTTGACTGCGGCCTCAGCGCCAGGTTCGATTACGCCTATCACCGGCACAGCCGTGTCGCGAGCGATCGTTTCTAAAGCTACTGCGCTGGCTGTATTGCAGGCTACCACTAAAAGTTTGATTCCCTTGGCGAGAAGAAATTCGGCGTTTTCTCGCGAATACCTGATAATGACCTCTGGAGACTTGGTACCGTAGGGCGTACGCGCCGTATCGCCCAGATAAATAAAGTTCTCGCCTGGAAGAAGCTCCGTAAGCGCCTTTAGTACGGTCAATCCGCCGATTCCGGAGTCGAACACGCCGATCGGTCGCTCTCGGTTGTCGACGACCGAACTTCTTTGCCGCCGACGCTGCGTCCCTCGATGATTGGCCGATGTGGTAACCGTGGTCATGTACGCGTAGGTTTCGCTCGTGGTATGAGGCGAGCTAAGTCGTTGCGAGTAGCTCACCAAGCGCGGCTGGTTTAGGTACTCGGCTGCCCAGCACGCGTTCGGCAGTTTCCGGCGACTCCATGCATAAATAATGCACCAGCTTGGGGTGAGCTGCTCTGATTTGCTCCGAAATAGCCCTGTATAACTTGAGCCGCAAAGGGTAGAACGGGCGATACCGGCCGTCAGGCGACAGTACTTCCTCGCCTCCGATAAGGATTGCGTCTTGGGGATGGCGCGTTCGGGCTATCGCGCGGAGCCTCGGCGTCATCCGTAGCGTACCGAGGCTAATAAATGAAATTTTCAAGGGATCCACCGCATCAAACAGCGCGTTTAGCAGCTCACGATAGTCCTCAAACGCCCCGGGGTACGGGATAATCGGGTCTAGATGGAAGGCCACGCGGTAACCCGCCTCAACCAATCGACTTGCGGCCTCGATTCGCGCCGAAGGCAGAGCGGTTCCGCGCTCGCAACTTTCGAATACGCGCATCGGCGATAGGGTCCATGAGACGAGCACGCGGCCTTTCGGGTCAAGACGCAGCAAGTTGTCGATCTCGTCCGTCTTGGTCTTGAGCTCCAGGCGGAGGTTTTCATGGCGAAGGAAAAACTCGATCAGGTCGGGGCATATACCAGTCAAGGTGTCGAACGCCAAAGAGTCGGCCAGCTCCCCAGTGCCGATGCGAAAGTGGCGTTTTGGGTTCGTGCGTGAAAGACGCTCGAGCTCGTCGAAGGCTTGCTCGTAGTTTGTGTAGATCTGAAAAGCAGGGTTGTCAGCCAGGTACTCCTGCAGAAAGCAGTAGCTGCAATCCATCGGACAGTTCGACGCCAGGATCAGCACCAAATAGCCGCAACAGGCAAACTGCGCCGAAGCAGCAGGGCACGCGGTCAGAAACGGCGCCCGACGCTTCATCAGGACAAGCCGACGCTTGCCCGCAGCGAATGGGTCGGGACCATCTAACGTGCGCGCTACTTCACGCCCGTCGGTCACGAAGTGCACCGGCACTTCGGGACCGAGCCGCGCAAGTACACGGCGGCATAGCGCGCTCGTGCGAACCTGTTCTTCTACGTACACGGCGTCAAGCCTAAACTTCATCGGTCCCGTCCAAAATCCGCAGCATTCTGAGAAACACGTGGCGATTGTCCGCCAGCACCTTAAGTGCTGCGTCCAACTGTGCCTGTGAGGTAAGCCGCAGTTCAATCCTAAGCTCGCCGCAGCTCAACTCTTTCGGAAGCGCAACCTTCACAAACGGTAGAAGTTTAGCCGCCTTGAGCTCGTCCTTGAGCGCTTTGAGCATGCGGTTAAGGCGTGGATATCGGAACGTTCGCAATGCCTCGATAAACGCATGTGCGCGCTGCGGTGCCGAGCCGGGGCCGTCAATTATATGCCTTAACTCCTCGCGCCCTAAAAATTCTGCAATCGCCAGGCCTTGCTGCAGCGCAACTTCCGGCAAAAGTTCAATCGCGACCATCAGTTGGCCTGTTCTTAGCTTTAACGATCGCGCCACCCTGAGCAAAGCTTCCTGGTCACGCGCATCCCAACTCCGCCAGGCCGCAACGTACCGCTGCGGCAGATGGCGCTCTGAGGCTAGGCGCTCGACGCTTTCATCCAGGCCCTCACACTCCTGTTGTTGTAAATGGTGCGGTGATGCGTGCAAAGCGTCCCTCTGCGCCTGTTCCCCGACAGGTTCAGGCCATTTCTCGTTTGGACGTTCCAACCTTGGTTCGTTCAACTTCAATAAACCTACCAGCTTTAACTGCGTCAGGTAAAAAGATAAAGACTATGTGTGCAGAGTGCGGAGACTCAAAAAGCGTTCAAATTGACTCACTCGAAGACCTCGCCAGTGTATTTGCCTGCGGGTGAGCGGACGGCGCAGGCGAGGGTGAAAAAAGTGTTTCCGACAGCCCACACGCGCTCAAAGCTTCGCTGTACTCTGTCAGTTCCAGCATATCGCCCTGGCGCCAGCGCGTGTCCGCCAGTTTGGCTGCCTTTTGGTAAATCGCCGCCTGCGAAAGCCGACCTCGCTTAAGTAAGCCGTTTCCAATAATCGTGCACTTTTCGACGAACACATCTAACACCATGTCGCGCCTTTCCGGGCTCAGCTCATCGTTGCTCAGTAGTTTAAGCAGCGACAGTACGCGAAAGCGGTCGAGCGCTGGTGTAATGGCCGAGAGCTGATCGGGATGGCCAGCACGGCGAACGACCAAGGGCGTTTCAAGAAGGCCAACTCGGTTACGTGCGACAAGCCGGAGCCACAGGTCGTAGTCTTCGCAGGCTTTCATTCGTACGTCGAAGCCGCCAACTTGCCAAAACACGGACGCCTTGATCGCCACCGCCGAGGGGCTGATTAGGCAGGTGCGCAGAGAGTCCGCAAAAATGTCGCCGCTGCGCTTCTGATGGCGCCGGCCAGGATTCATCCGCCGCCCGTTTCGCAGCCAAATTTCCTCGGTCTGCGCTATGCAGAGGTCTGGCTGCGAATCCATGAAGTCGGTATGCAGCTTCAGCTTTGAAGGTAGCCACAGGTCGTCGGAATCTAAAAACGCCAGATACGTCCCTTTCGCAATAGCTGCCCCATGATTTCGAGCGGCAGCAACCCCCTGGTGCGTGATACGTTCAAGCCGTACCTCGGTAAGCCAAGCGGAGACGTGTCGGCGTCCATCTTTTACGCTCAAGAGTCCGCAACAATCGAGGAATTCTCTCAATGTTTCGTAAGTCCCGTCGGTCGAACCGTCATCGACAACGATCAACTCAAAGCTCGTGCCCGATTGCGCCAGCACCGACTTGACGGCCTCGAGCACCATCTGGCGCCGATTGTAGGTTGGGATGATCACGCTTACTGTTGGGTTCATCGGGCTCGCTCGAGCTTTGGCGCTTCGACCTAACGCGTAGGATATTCCTCAACTTTTATGATCCGCTGCGCCTCGATTTATCGACAATAGCCACAAGCTCTTTTCTTAGCAGAGCTATGCCTTCGCCATTGAGCGCCGAACACAAGACAATTTTAACTCCCAAGGATGCCCATCGCTCCAAGGCGGCCTTTCGCTCGCTGCTGGTAAGCTTGTCGGACTTATTGGCCGCAAGAATTGTCGTGATTTCGCGCCGGGCCATAAGTTCGGTTATCGAGCGCTCCTCTTGCGACGGGGCACGCCTTGAATCGACCACCAGTAGCGCTGCGCTGAGGCGTTGGTCGTGCTCAAGGTACCTGTAAAGGAGAGTTGCAAGCTCGAGAGCTTGAGTTTTCGATATTTTTGCGTATCCGTAGCCCGGAAGGTCCACCAGCGCAAATCTGTCGCCCACCGAGTAAAAGTTGAGCGTTTGAGTGCGCCCGGGTGTCTTGCCCACACGAGCGAGTCCTTTGGTGCCTAGTAGGGCGTTTATGATCGAGCTTTTGCCGGCGTTGGAGCGACCGATGACGGCGATCTCCAGCAGATTCCAGCGAGGGCGCTCATCGAGGGAGCGAATCGAGGCGACCAAACGAACCTGCCCGCCGAAGGTAAGCCCTGATGTTTGGCTCGATGTGTTCATCCGGTACGCTTCCGCGGATAAACCAAAACGTTATGTACAACCTGCGAAGCGGATTTGATACGTAACCAAGCCTGCTCCGCACAGGTTTTTAACTTACTTTTACTGAATTTCTTTGCTGCGTCTTTGCTTTGGCGCTTTTTGCCTAAGCAAAGCAGTTAGCAAAACTGCAACATCGGGCGAGTGACGTAGAGTTTTCTCAACGACGCGGCGACGGTTGCTACGGGCCTTTTGCCGCGACTTTTTAAAAAGTGCTGATTGGGTGTTTGTGCCGGTCGGGAGGCTAGCGGCGGAAGTATCGGCGGTCGTGTAAGCTTAAACCTCCCGCCCTTGCTTATACATTGAGGCTCAACAAAAACTTTATGGTTTTTGGGCCATCAGGCGTGTTGAACGCGAGGTCGTTCTTGAGCCAAATCGTCTACCGGGAAAAGATACCCACGGTTTCCGTGCTTGCCAGGATGTGCCCTTGCATCAGCTTCTCGAGCTCGTCGGCCTCAAGCCCCGCTTTCGCATTGGGCGTGAAGTCGAGAGCGTAAAGCCGGAAATGGTAATGATGGGGCTTGCCAGGGGGAGGGCACGGCCCCATGTACCCGATGCGGCCCGCGCTGTTTGTTCCTTGAACACCCGTTCCAGGAATCGAAGAAACCTTGGGCACGCCTTCGGGAAGTCGGTTAAGCGAAGCTGGTATCGAGTAGATGACCCAGTGGATGAAGGTGCCCATAGGGGCATCCGGATCAGCCACAATGAGCGCCAGACTTTTAGTCGACCTTGGGACGCTCTGCCAGCTGAGTGCTGGCGATTTGTCTTCGCCCACACAAGTGTAGACCTCAGGAATTCGACCTCCGGAAGCAAAAGCCGCACTTCGAATCGCGAACGTGCTCTGTGCCCTGACCAAATTCGCAAGTAAGATCATTACCAGACTTGCCAAGGTCGCCAAACCAAGGTTTCTGCGCAACTTGCGACTCATTGACCCATCCTCGTATTACGCGTTTCCGCTCAGCCGGTCGTTTGCGCCTCTGGTGCTGATGCTTCGGCGATTGATGCTAAATCTTGGGTGCAAGGACAAAAAACGCGCGAAAGTTGCATATCGTAGATAGCAGATTCTTGACTAAGCTCGTTTCGTCAGCAAACTATAGCTTACACTTTACTAGGCGTCGAGGTGAATAATTATTCCGAAAAGGTTTCGACCCGAAGAATTGCGAAGTAATGGCAGGTCGACGCAAAAAAGACAGCGAGGTACACGAGAGGATGGGATCGGGTGAAATCAAAGACTCCTTTCCGCAAGTCATGACGGTGAGTGAGCTGTCCCGGTATCTTCGTGTCCATCCATCAACGATCTACAAGCTTTTGCGGCGCAGAGAACTGCCCGCCTTTAAAATTGGGACGGATTGGCGGTTCAATCGCCAAACTATAGATCGTTGGTGCGAGCAGCGAACCAAGTCTACGCAGTGACTGTGCAAGGGGTCAGAGAATAGGAGCTTACTTGGGTTAGGATTAATCGGCTAAATAATGGGCAGGTGCGGCCCGCAACCCGGGAGTACGCCGCTGAAATGAACGGCCGAGTAGCGCATGAACTCTTCGTATCTGAAGAGAAAAATGTACTATTGCCGTGCTGAGTAAGTTGCGCCGTTCACGTGGCAGATAAGAAGCGGCTTCCTATGACGGTTTGCGGGTCAAGTTGATGTTTAGCGAAATCTGTGCGATTGATCTTGCCGTGCGCGAAGGCGCATCGGAACATTGAAGAACCTAATAGCCAGCCGTATTAGTGGGCCAATCACCAGTGTGGCCTATCAGAAAAGAACTCTAATGGATTGCGTGGACTGGTTTTGATTCCCCGCTCTAGGTCTTCGGTTAGAGCTCGTAGCACACGATAGGGGTCTTGTGCTTCCCAGAGCGCGCCGCTAACAAGCACGTAATCAGCGCCCGCGCGAATTGCCTGTGCTGGTCCTGGAGCTCTTGGGTCCAGCGTACCGTCGCTTGCCAAAGTGATCCCCGAGGTGACGATGGTGAAGCGTCGGCCGCAACTGGCGCGCACTGAGGCGGTTTGGGCTAACGACGTCAGCACTCCGTCGAGAGAAGCATCAGCTGCAATCCGGGCAAGCCGCGACACAGAATTGTAAGCAGCGTCTCGCGAGTCATTCGAGGGGTGGTTAGCGCGACTAAGAACCGTCATTATCGCTACGCCTAGGATATACGGTCGACGCAACCCTTCGCTTCGGCAGACTCGAATAACCTCGCTCCGCACTCTTTCCATTACTTCGGGGCTACAGTGCGGATGGAGATCGAACATCTTGACACCTAGTCGTGTAGCCTCGACCGCAGCCTTGTAGATCGCCGGCGGATCGTCGTGGAATTTAAGATCGAGGAAAATTTCCCCGCCTCGAGCCCGTATTTCACGAATCAACTCGGGGCCGCCTTTAACAAAGAGATGGCGTCCGACGGCGAACATGCCGACGCGAGCGTTCAAACGTTGCACCAAGTTGACCGCCTCTTGTGGCGACGCGGACTCCAGCGAAATAATCAGCCGCTCCCGAAGTGGAGCGGAACGCAAAATATTCGCAAAAGGCCAGAATTGATTCACGACCGCCTGTCCGTCGGCGAAGCTGCCAATCTCAGATTAAAGTGTTGTGAAGAACGTGCTCGCTCCTCAGCCCCCATTTTTGGTCGTCGCTTCAAACAATACTCGCCGCACTTAAAACGTGTCAAGCCAATGCAAGGCTTGGCCTCGCCTCCCAGGCTCACTTGCTCTACTTGCCACGTCGAACTTGCCCTGAAAAATCTTGTTTTGTCGCCAGCCGGTTGTTGCGCTCCGCAGTCAAGCTCGTCAGCGCCGGAAAGCCAACGATCTGTCCAGTGGCAGACCAAGGGCATAGCGCCTTATCCAGTCAAGCGCTATTTGCGAGGCGAGCAGCTTGATCCATCCACGGTCGCCGCTTAGCTGATAGCGACGCGCGAACGACATGTCATTCGCGTCGAGCGCGATCCAGACCGTCCCAACCGGTTTTTCAGGCGTACCGCCGTCAGGCCCCGCTATACCTGAGGTGGCAACCGCTACATCGGCATGAGCATTGTGCCGGGCGCCGGCAGCCATTTCTTTCACGCACTGTTCGCTCACCGCTCCGTAGCGCTCAAGCGTAGTCGGATTTACGCCGAGAGTTTGGATCTTGGCGCTGTTCGAGTACGTCACAAAGTCAGCCTTCAAGTAACGCGAACTCCCAGGAATATTTGTCAGGCGATGGCCAATAAGTCCTCCAGTGCAAGATTCCGCCACGGCTAGCGTAAGCCCGCGGCGCGTCAGGAGTTCTCCAACGACCGCCTCCATCGAGGTTTCGCCTTCGGCATATATGTATTCGCCAAGTCGCTGTCGAATCCGTTCGGAGAGCTCCTCGAGCTTTCGGGCTGCCGTCTGCGGCTCTCCGCGCACCGTAAGGCGAAAAGAGATCTCTGGAAAACTTGCCCTGAACGACACTCGCGCCTCGTCGGGGCTTATCACCTGCATCACAGCTTCGTCGAGCGCGGACTCGGTGATGCCGAAAGTCTGGAAGGTCCTTGTTATGGTTACCGTAGCGCCTTGCCGTTGGGCCTTAAGCCAAGGCAAGACGCATTGCTCCATCATAGGCTTCATTTCCCGCGGCACACCAGGCAGCACGATAAGATGTACCGTGCGCTGTTCATGCGAAACCTCTAGGCGAAAGCCGGGCGCGGTGCCGATAGGATTGGGGATAATTTCGGCGCCCTGGGGAAAGCGCGCCTGCTTAAGGTTATTCTCCGGCATCTGGCGGCCTCGGCGCTCGAAGAACGCTCTTATGTGGTTTGCGACTTCTTCGGAGAAAATCAACGGTCGTCCAGCGATCGACGCTACGGTTTCGGTAGTAAGGTCGTCGGTGGTTGGGCCAAGCCCGCCGGTGGAAATCACAACATCAGCCAGCGCGATCGCGTTGCGCCAAGCCCACTCGAGCCGCTGGGGAACGTCTCCTACGGTCAGTACGGCAACTACTTCAAGCCCGATCTGGTTTAACTGGTCAGCGATATAACTTGCGTTAGTATCGACGATTCGGCCAGTAGTGAGCTCGTCACCCGTTGACAAAATAACTGCTCGCTCAATCATCGGCTAACCCAAATTCTGATCCCTTTCTACCCCGCTCTACTATCCGTAACGTTAGCGCTTGACGGTCTGGTTGCGAAGCCGCACAGATGGCCGCTTTCTGGTCGCTTGGCCAAAGTCCAAAGCTAAAGCTTGGTTTTTTAAGGACTGATTTGCCGAGAGTCGCCAAACGGTGACAGGCGGTACTTTATACAGGTCGCTCCAGTGGTTTCGGTTCTTGCAACTCCAACCTTACGTCCCGGACTCCTTCTACCGACCCGGCTATGGCCGTGGCCATCCGGTCCCACGGCGGCACCAGACATTCGCCACTTAACGTTACGACTCCTTCTCGGGCGCTGACTTTGATCGGAGCGTTGCCAAATCGAGGATTCGACAGCAGTGCAGATTTTACCTGAGCTGCCAGCGCAGCATCCCGCAGCAACTGGATGGAAGCGGGATTGCTCGTTCGTCCACACGTCTCTACACATCCGGCGAGCATCTCGACCAAACGCTCTAAGGATAAGGCCGCCGTGTTCACCACCAGATGGTAAAGACTTGGGTCTTCTGGATCAGCGCCTAAAAGTGCCTGAATTCGCGCCCGCTCTTCTCGATCGGAGTTAAGGACACGTCGATGTGCGGCGCTGCGCTCGAGCTTTTCTTCGAGCGCCACTTGTTCAACTCGCTTCGCGAACGGTGCAACGGCTCGAACCCGCAGCGCGTTTTCCGCGGCCATCGGCACCATCAACGAGAACGACTTGCCGACCACCACGACCCTGTCTTTGGCCATTTCGAGCAAAGCTACAGCGCGCATGTACGTGAACAAGCGCTCCATCTCGGTCTTGAGGCGATCCCAAAAACGTAGGTATCGCTCATCGATGATGCGCAATTCTTCGGCCGGGACTTGATAGCGCGCAGCAGTAAGTGCGATTATGTCCTCGCTGACTAGGAAGCGATAGTTCAGTCGCTCGGCGAGTGCGCGTCCGAGCTCTCGTCCCCGGCTACCAATCTGTTGGTTTATTGCCACAATGGCCATCGAAGCGATTTTTCCCGGGCAAACCTGTCCCCGCTTGTTGAGTCTAATTCGCCACCTCGTTTCCGGCAACTCAGCGAAAAGCAGGACTCAGGCAGAACGGTTTCACAACTTAGAGATGTGATGGGTTGCACGCCGGTTGTGCGCCGCATGGCCTTACGGGCACGCATGTATGGCTTGACTGAGCGAAGGATGCCCGACGTTTTTCGCAGCGGATGGGGTTTTCTTAATTAGAAATTACGCTTTATAAAGGTATCATCTCATATACCGGGCTGGCATGCTCTGCGACCCGGCGAGCCGAGCTTTGGCCGTCTTGGGCCGAGCAGTCCGGTCTAGCTCTTTAATTTTAAGGCTAGGAGCAGAGGCAGGTGAGTAAGGGAAGAAAAGAAAATTTTCTAATTGGTCGTCGGATTGCCCCCTCACCGGTGCGGGGCGGCATGACAGTGGCCAAACTAATCGACGCCACGTTTTTGGCTTACAACGGTCGGCGCCTTGGCGAGGCATGCCGACTGTTGACGGAAAAGATGCTGCAGGACGACGTGGTGGTGGTCATGACTTTGACCGGCGCACTAACCCCAGCGGGACTGGGGATGTCATGCCTGGTGCCGCTGATCGAGCATGGCTTTGTCGATTGGATAATTTCGACCGGCGCGAACCTTTACCACGACATGCATTTTGCCCTCGACCTAGCGATGCATCAGGGCGACGCACAGGCAGACGACACTGTTTTGCGCGAAGCCGGTGTCGTGCGAATCTACGATATCTTCTTCGACTACGACGTTCTGCTTTCCACCGACAACTTTATCCGACAAGTCGCCTCGCAGCCCGAGTTTCAGCATCCGATGAGCTCGGCTGAGTTTCACTATCGTCTTGGCCGCTACGTCGCCGAGCGTCAACGGGCACTTGGGCTCAGCAAGGTTTCGCTCGTGGCTGCCGCCTACGAGTATGGCATTCCGGTATACACGTCCTCTCCGGGAGACTCGTCGATTGGGATGAATTTGGCTTTGCTTGCGCTCGAAGGCAAAGAAATTAGGCTCGATCCGCTGGCAGACGTGAACGAGACCGCGGCGTTGGTTTATTGGACGAAAGTAAAAGGGATGAAGAGCGCGGTTTTTGTCTTGGGTGGAGGCTCGCCGAAAAATTTTGCACTCCAAACCGAACCTCAAATTCAAGAGATCATGGGTGTGAGCGAAAACGGCCACGACTATTTCTTGCAAGTCACCGACGCCCGACCGGACACGGGCGGACTTTCCGGTGCGACGCCGTCGGAGGCGGTAAGTTGGGGCAAGATCGATCCTCGTAGACTTGCTGATTCGGTCGTATGCTACCTTGACGCGACGGTGGCATTACCGTTGCTGACGGCCTACGCGCTCGAGCGCAGGCAAGCGCGCAAGCCGCGCCGCTTGTATGAGAAGCGTCAAGAAGCGCTCGACCTGTTGGCCAAGGCTTATAATGAGCGCAGACGGGAAAAGCCCGGAGCATAAAAGATGGCCGAGTTGAGGCGCGAACTTGAAGCTGCAAAACGAGCAGCCCTAGTAGCAGGAGGCAGGCTCAGCTACCACTGGCATCAGCGGTCGTTTACCGTCAGCTCCAAAGCGCCGGGCGATCCGGTAACCTCCGCCGATCTCGAAGCCAACCGCGCCATTGCCCGCATCCTGCGACCGGCTTTTCCCGACTACGGATGGCTTTCCGAAGAGACCGCTGATAACCCGCAGCGACTCGAGCGCGAGCGCGTGTGGATTATTGACCCGCTCGACGGCACCAACGAGTTTATCCAAGGCGTTCCAGAGTTTTGCGTCTCCGTGGCGCTTGTGGAGCGCGGAGAGGCCGTACTCGGAGTAATCTACAACCCGATACGGCGCGAACTTTACTGGGGCAGTCGGGAGCTGGGATGCTTTCGCGGTAGGCAGCGCGTTGAGGTAAGCCGAATACCGACTCTTCGCCGCGCCAACATATTGGCCAGTCGAACTGAGATAAAAGCCGGCGAATGGCGTATTTTTGAAGACGCTCTCAAGACCACCGCCGTGGGTAGTGTCGCGTACAAACTTGCTTTGATTGCTTCATGTTTTGGCGACGGAACCTTTACCCGTCGCCCTAAGAGCGAGTGGGACGTCGCAGCTGGCACTGCCCTCATCACCGCTGCCGGTGGTTGCGTGACAACGTTGGACGGAGAGCCTTTGCGCTTCAACCGCCCTCAAGTGACGATCAACGGCCTTGTGGCCTCGAACTGCCTAATTCATAGGCAATTGCTCAATTTTATAGCATCCCGCACCGCTGCCGCATTGTCGAGTGCCATGACCGCCTAGCCCTGCTGGGGTTACCAAAGAGCGGTTCTGAAGGTAGCTTTTTTTGGCAATCTTTTCCTAAGACGTCAGCCAACAAAACTTTTGGCGAAAAAACGCCATCTCTACTTGCTGGTGCGAAAACGCACGTGGTTCGCCAGATGCGTTGGCATAGAAATGCAAGGGTTAACTAGATGCTGATAGACGTTCACCCAGCAAGCGAGTTGTCGAGACAGGGTTGGGCGCCGAAAGGCTTGCCACGACCTGAAAGGGTTCAACCGCCTTGAGCCCGTTTTGGGCCCGAGGATTGCTACTGGCCCGGGGTGAAGCTTGACTTTTATTGGTTTCGCTTACTAACGCAGTAATCTCAGTTGCTCAGAAGACAAGGAGGATTCTCCCGAACGTATGACACCCAAGGATGTGATTAAGCTTATCAAAGAGAAAGGCGCCGTGATGGTAGACCTTAAGTTCATTGACCTTCTCGGCCAATGGCAACATTTCACGGTGCCGGCAAGCGTATTTCGCGATGAAGAACCTTTTGAGTCTGGTTTGGGCTTCGACGGTTCTTCGATTCGCGGATGGCAGTCGATTGAGGCAAGCGACATGCTGGTAATTCCGGATCCTACGACGGCAGTGATGGAGCCGTTTACGAAAGAGCCCACGCTGACCATGATATGCGACATCGAAGACCCGATTACGCGCAGCCCCTATACGCGGGATCCGCGCTACGTGGCGCGCAAGGCCGAAGCTTATCTGAAGTCGACGGGTATCGGTGATGTGGCGTACTTTGGCCCTGAGCCTGAATTCTTCATTTTCAATGGGATACGCTACGACACCAACACCCACTGCAGCTACTATTTCATCGAGTCGAACGAAGGCGCGTGGAACAGCGGCGCAGAAGGTTTAAACCTTGGCTACAAGCCGCGCTACAAGGAAGGATACTTCCCGGTGCCGCCGAGTGACAGTCTTCAGGATGTGCGCACCGAGATGGTCCGCGTGATGGAGAGCGTCGGCATCCAGGTCGAAAAGCAGCATCACGAGGTTGCCACAGCGGGCCAGGCTGAGATCGACATGTACTACCAACCGCTGCTCAAGATGGCCGACTGGCTGTGCTGGCATAAGTACATCTGCCGCAACGTGGCACTTCGCCATGGCATGACGGTGACTTTCATGCCCAAGCCGTTGTTCGGTGACAACGGTTGCGGAATGCACACGCATCAGAGCATCTGGAAAGGCGACACGCCGCTTTTCGCCGGCTCAGGCTACGCCGGCTTCTCCGAATTGGGGCTTCACTATATTGGCGGTATCCTTCATCACGCACGCGCGCTGGCGGCTTTTACCAACCCGTGCACGAACTCTTATCGCCGCCTAGTGCCGGGCTTTGAGGCGCCGATCAACCTGGCTTACTCGAGCCGTAACCGCTCGGCGGCGGTGCGTATTCCGGTCTACTCTCCGTCGCCCAAGGCCAAGCGAATCGAGGTGCGGTTCCCCGATCCTACTTGCAATCCTTACCTCGCTTTCGCTGCCATGCTGATGGCTGGCCTGGACGGGATTCAGCGCCGTCTAGACCCAGGGCAGCCGCTCGACAAGGATATCTACGCCTTAAGCCCGGCGGAGTTGGCTGAGGTGCCCAGCATGCCAGCCTCGCTCGAAGAGGCGCTCGAGGCGCTGAAGCAGGACCACGAGTTCCTGCTCAAAGGTGACGTCTTCACTGAGGACCTGATCGAGACGTGGATTAACTATAAGATGACGCGCGAGGTCTCCCAGATGAGGCTCAGGCCGCATCCGTACGAATTCGCGCTCTACTTTGACGCCTAAAAAGAGCGCCACTGTGTGTGGGGAGTTTTCGCCAACCTGTTGAGCGAAAATAGCCTTGCTTCCTTCTTCTCGTTGGCGCACGCCTGCGTGCGTGCGCCAACGAGTTTTTAATCATCCGGCGCCATCGGCCAGTTTGGCATTGGCTAACGCTTCGAGCCGCTCCAATCGCTCTCTTAACTTGCGGTTTTCCTCGGCTATGCGGTCGAGGTCCTCGCGCAAGCGTTGAGTTTCTTGCGAGCGCGTGCGGCCGCGTCGCAAGGCGCTTAAGGCTTCCTCGGCGCGTCGGCGAATTCGCCCGTCCAAAGCCCGCTCCGCTATTCGTTCCAGGGTTGGGATTGCACGGTCGTCGCCGAGTTCTTCAAGCGCTCCGGGAAGACGCATTTGTACGATAAATTCTCGGTCCTCGGCCAAGCTGACGAGAAAATCCAAGATTTTGCCACGAAGCGTTTCGATCTCGCGTCCAAGCTTTGCCAAAGCACCTATCGCGGCCACGCGCGCCCGAGGCGGCTTGCCGTAGGCGCAATAAGCTTTGGCAATTTCCACCGCGCGTTCGTCGCGAAGCTCGGCCATTCCAGCCAGTGCGTGAGCGCGAATCACGTCCAGGTAAGAGTCGCGCTCCAGCACTTGGCGCAAGACGTCGAAGGCGCGCGGGTCGCGCGTTTTCCCCAGGGCTAAAGCGGCCTCCGCTTCGACGAAATAGCTTTCGTCGCCCTTCTGCAAAAGCTCGATTAACGCGCTTGCCGCGCGCTCGCGTTCACGGAAAGCGCCAAGCGCACGACACACGGCCCGGCGGGCCTTGGGATGGGGCAACTGGAGCCCCTCGATCAAGGCATTCAACGCAGCGTCACTGCGAATCTCGCCCAGCGCCTTGGCAGCTTCGGCCTGAACGCCCCAAAAGCCGTCGTTCAAAAGGGCGAAACGCAGCGCTTCAACCGCCGCCTCCGACGGCTCCTTTGCCAATTCCGCCGCGGCTTTTGCCCGCGTTATCGCGGCCCGCGCGTGCCGCAGCACGGCTTCGAGCTCTTGGCGCGAGCGTTTTTGTTTAACGACCGCGAGCAAGTCGCACTCCGGGTCAAAGATAACGGCTCTCGGCGCTTGTTCGCTCGGAAAGGTCAACACCTGCTCTTGGCGCACAACTTCAGCCTGATAGCGCTTTTCCTGACCCTCGCCGTCCATCAAGGCCACCGTGACTGGAAGCCTAAAGACCGGTGTACTGTCCGAAACCGCATGAGTTTGCTTGACGCTTACGGCGACGAGCTTTTGCTTTTCGTCATACGACCACGAGACTTCGAGTTCAGGATGTCCTTCTTTGTAAATCCACTGGTCGAAGAAGAAATCGACGTTGCGGCCGGTTGCGTCCTCAATCGCTCTTTGAAGGTCCTGCGTAACGACGTTGCCGGCGTAATGGCGCGTGCAGTAAAGATTTAGCGACTTGAAGAACAACTCGTCGCCGAGCATCCGGCGCAACATGTGGAGCACCAGGCCACCTTTCTCGTACAGGTGGCGGTCGAAAAGCTCGATTGGGTGGCGGTAGCGGTTGCACACCACTGGACGCCGATACCTGCGACGCTCCTCTTCCAGGTACCTTTCGCGATCCTCGCGCAAGTTCCACGCGAACTCATCGGGGCCGAGGTTTTCCTCGCACCATAACGCCTCGAAGTAGGTGGCGAAACCCTCGTTGAGCCAGGCGTGCGCCCAGTCGCGGCATGTAACCAGGTCGCCCCACCATTGATGGGCTAGCTCGTGGGCGACCAGCGGGTCGCTCGTAAAATCGATATGGGCGCGGGCGTCGTGCAAAGTGTCGGCAGTCTGAGTAGTAGCCGACGTATTCTCCATGCCACCGAAGATGAAATCGGTCACGGCTACCTGAGCATACTTGGGATAAGGATACGGCACGCCGATTTTGCGTTCGAAAAACTCGATCATCCTTGGCGTGTTGCCAAACGCGCGCCAAGCGTCCGCCTCGCGGCCGGGCGGTACGTAGTAAAGAATGGGCAGGTCGCGCAGCGAATCTTTGAGTTCCACGAATTCGCCCGCTACCAGGCTGATGAGATAAACGCAATGGGGAATGTCTTGTCGCCAATGGTAAGTCTTTAGACCTCGCGTCCGGTCCTCACGCACTTCGATCAAAGCACCGTTGGATAGAGCGAAGAAGTTGGCCGGAACGGTTGCGACTACCTCGCTGGTTGCCTTATCGTTTGGGTAGTCGTAACAAGGAAACCAATAGCGACTATCTTCGTCTTCGCCCTGTGTCCATGCTTGCACGGGTTTTTCGGGATACGCTTCGTCAGGCCCCACAAAGTAAAGTCCGCGCTGAGGCCGCGCATGGTAGGCGATGCTTACGGTCAGTTCTTCGCCGCTCTTGAGTTCGCGGTCACAGTAAACCTTCAGCTTTCCGTCTTCGATGTCGAAGTTGGCTGGTTTGCCATTGACCGTTACGTTTTCGATCGCGAGGTCTACCTGATCGAAAACGAGACACTTGACTCCCGACACAATTGGCGAAAGATGGTGCGTCGCAGTACCGCTGATCGTGCGCTCTGAGAAGTCGAGTCGAACGTCAAGCCTGATGTGCTTGACGTCCACGATACGGTCGCGCGGCCATCTGGGCTCCACGTAAGACGGCTGAAAAGGCAAAGGCTCGGACTGGCTTGTGACGAAAAAAGCGTGAGAGTCTCCGAGAAAATCAGCTAGCCAATCGAAATACTTTGGTTTTCGCATACTTAATGATGTTAGAAATGCGCTTGCGGGGAGGCAATCGCGCAGGAGATGCGTCCAACTTATAGCTCACGGGGTCCGGACCTTGCCAGCTCGCCCTTAGTTCCGGGCTTAGCTGGGCTAGAAAAACGGTCGCGCGATGCGCGGGTGAAAAGCGTTGTTTTCGCCGAGCTTTTATCAGCGAGGTCGTTTCGCGTGGCTTAAGTGGCGGGTCGCGATGCGATAGTTGACACACCTTTTCGAGGCTGCCTAGGCTTGGTCAGATTAACGAGACGAGGACAGCGATGGGCGACGTTCGGTACTTAACAGGTGAGGTGAGCGCTTACAGCACCGGGATTCCTGGCCGCGCGATATGGAGCGCAAGAACAAATCATGAGGTCACTGACGACTTGCCCGAACACGGTGGCCCAGGCGAGGCACCGACGGCGATCGAGCTGTTTCTCTCGGGCGTGGCGGCATGCGCAGTCTTTATGGTGCAACGCTTGGCGCGTGAAGCAGGCGTCGAGCTCAAAAACGTCACGGTCAAGATGGACGCGATGTCTGACCGCCAGGCCGTAAGACAAGGACCGGCGATTCTCGATCGCGTCAATATGGACTTCGAATTCACCGGTATCGACGAAGCGCAAGCCCAAAATTTGGTTGACACTTTCAAGCGAAGGTGACCGCTTTACGGTTCGATCGCGGTGGCGGTCGCAAACACAACTGTAAGCTTTAGGGTCAAGCCACAGTAGGCTCTCGTCGCTTCGTCCAACGCCGGAAAGTTCATACAAAAACGGGCTGGACACAGAGGCTTACGTAAAGCTGCAGCGTACCTGGCGCGACGCAAAAGCTGTCACTAGGCGCCCGCGACAGCCGGCGTTTTGTCTTCGCCTTTGCGTAAGCCCAGGAGGTAAGCCTCGATAAAGGCGTCGATCTCACCGTCGAGCACTGCCTCGGCGTTGCCGACCTCGAGACCCGAGCGATGGTCTTTGACGAGCCGATAAGGGGTGAGGACGTAAGAGCGGATCTGGCTTCCCCAGGCGATCTCTTTTTTGTCTCGACTGAATTCCTCTAATTTTTCGCGCTTTTTGCGCTCTTCGAGTTCGAACAGGCGGGCGCGCAAAATCTTCATCGCCATCGAGCGATTTTTATGCTGCGAGCGCTCATTCTGGCAGGTGACGACGATTCCCGTCGGGATGTGGGTGATGCGCACCGCCGAGTCAGTTTTGTTCACATGTTGGCCGCCAGCCCCGCTTGCACGAAAGGTGTCGATTCGCAGGTCAGCAGGGTTGATGACGACCTCGATCTTGTCGTCGATGGCCGGATAAACGAACACCGAGGCAAAAGAGGTGTGGCGTCGCGCATTTGCGTCGAATGGCGAGATGCGGACGAGTCGGTGAATTCCCACTTCGGCCTTGAGATAGCCGTAGGCATAGTCGCCTTCGACCGTGAAGGTCACGCTCTTGATTCCAGCGCCTTCTCCGGGCAGTAGGTCTACGACTTCGGTCTTAAAACCGCGGCGCTCGGCCCATCTCAGGTACATCCGAAGCAGCATCTCGGCCCAGTCTTGGGCTTCCAGTCCGCCCGCGCCTGGATGGATCGAAACAATCGCGCCGAGACGGTCGTACTCGCCTCCGAGCATGAGCTCGAGTTCCTGCTTCTCCAGAAGTGTGCCTGCCTCGTCCAGTGCGCGTTCGGCCTCGCGCGCCGCCTCCGAATCATCCGTGCCTTCCTCGTCAGCCATGGCAATAAAAAGACCAGCCTCATCCAAGAGCTCACTCAAACGCCGGTATTGACCCAGTTGCGAACTCAACTGATCCTGCTCTTTGAGTACGGCCTGCGCTTGCTCTGGTTTGTCCCAGAAATCGGGCTTGGTGGAAAGCGCTACTAATTCGGCGTGACGCGCGCTGAGCTTCGGGATGTCAAAGACGCCTCCCGAGCAACTCCAGGCGGGCTTGTAACTTCTTGAGCTTTTCCCGAGTCTCGTTAAGCGTCATTTCGTCTATTCACCTCGCCGAAGAGAAGTTACCGCGTAGTCGACACCCCGTTCAATAATCTAATCATTCGAGCAACGCTACCCACCTCTAAGGTTTGGGCTGTCGCGTGGGCGGAAACTCCGGCTGACCGTCGGCCCGCTACATCGGGCAACACTGCTTATGACTAATGCCGACCGTTAAGTGACACCCAAGAGGAGGTCTCAAGCGGGCGGTGTTCGCCTTGCCGAGGCCGCACCAAAGCCCATCCCAGGCCCAACAAAGTTAGCGCAAGACAGGCTTCGGGAAACCAGTCGCCAAACTCGGAATAAAACGTATGCCGAGGAAGCCAACTCACTGTCGCCAGTCGGGTGGTTCTTTCGAAAAGGTCGCTCCTTGCCCGTATTCTGCCTGTAGGGTCAATAATCGCGCTTATTCCGGTATTCGCGACCCGCACCATCGGGACATGATTCTCCACGGCGCGCATCGCAGCCATCGCAAGCAATTGATACGGTGCCGCGCTTCGCCCGTACCACGCGTCATTGGTGATATTGACCAAAACATCGGCGCCGCGAGCTACGGCTTTGCGGGTCAGATTAGGAAACAGGCTTTCGTAGCAGATTAGGATACCGAGCCGCGCTCCCTTCACATCGAACAGGGTTTGCTGCTCGCCCGGTACGAAATCGCCGAAGCCTTCGGCGATCTTGTTCACGAAACCTCCCAGAAGCGGCCGCAACGGAACGTATTCGCCGAATGGCACTAACTGTATTTTGTCGTAATAAGCGACGACTTGGCCATCTCCGGATACGAGGTAAGCCCGATTAACCGGGGCGATGCCTGTGCCGTCCTGGCGAAATGCTGGGGCGCCGAAGAGGATCGGCTCTTTGACCGTGCGCGCTAGCTCGAGTAGCAAAGCTCGATAACGCGCGTCAGTCGCTAACTCTTGAGGGTAGGCGTCGTCGGGCTGGAAGACGAATGTGGCAGCGGCTTCGGGCCAGATCACGAGGTCTGCACCCTTATGGGCAGCGAACTCGGTTGCCCTGCTGTAAATAGCGAAGCTGTTAGCGCGAAAGCTCGGGTCCCATTTAAGGTTTTGGGGGATGTCGCCCTGAACCATGGCGACCTTAAGCGAGCCTGAGGGCTTTTCAGTTTCAAGTTGGTGAATTCTTACCATCCCAAAGGCCATCGCGCCCGCTACTGCTCCGGTCAGGGCTGACAGCGCCCAAATTCTTCGGCGCGGCGAACCTTCGCGGCTTAACACTTCGAATACGACCGCGTTGAAAAACATAATGAGCGCTGAAAGCCCGAAGACGCCTGTCAGCTCGACAAATTGAATCAACAGCAAGTTGCGATAGGCCGCGTATCCTAGAAAGCTCCAGGGAAAGCCGATAGGGAAGTTGCCTCGTAACCATTCCAGGGCTGTCCACGCAACTGGAAACGTTACGAAAAAGGGAAGTTTAAGTCGGCGCGAAACGAAAACCGCCGCCCAAACGGCAATCGCGCCGTAAAGCGCTTCGATCGCGGCTAAAAGCAGCAATGGCCCTGGCGTAAGCCACAGCGGCATCGAAGTAAAATTGTGCAGCGTCTGGCCGATCCAGTAGAGCGAGGCAACAAAAAAGACAAAGCCTTGAAGCCAGGCATAAACGAAAACCCTTTGCAAGGTCTCGGTCGAGACAACGTAGAGCAACGGGATAAAGGCGACCCAGGCTAGCACCCCGATGTCGGCCTTCGGGAAGGCCAGCGAAAGAAGAACGCCGCTGATTACGGCCAACAGCCATCGAGGCCACTTCTCGTATGCCATAGTTCAGGACCAACCGAAGATGTCGCGCAGGGGGATTACGCCAGCGCAGGGTGGTTTGCCGTCGAACGTTTCATAAACGGTTTCACTGTCGCGCCAGGTCTCGACTAGCGCTACCACCTGTTCGGGAAGCAAAGGTAGGTCAGAGGCTATTCGCCATTCGCGTTCGAACGTCCAGTCGATCGGCGGCGTGCGCGCGAGGTCCAACGCCACAACGCGCCAGAGCTCGTCGCGTGGCAAAAGTTTTTCTGCTTCCTGTGAGGGCAGATAAATAACGGGCCGCGCTCCGAGTTTGAAGGCATGCGCTTTGTTGACCGCGATTCCAAAAGGCTCGTAGCGGCGGTGATTGCGATATGTAAGAACCTTTCGCAAATCCTCGATCGGAATATCGAAAAAGCAAATCACAGGACGAAGACCCTTGACTGTTCTCGAACTCGCCCGCAGAACGCCCTCGCGAAGGATTGTAATCAAGTTGTCGAGGGCGCTGGCGTACTTCGAGGCACGGGTAAAATGCGTAAGCGCCGCCCCCCAGCTCGCAAGTCTCAAATCCTCGCGCTCCCGCCTTTCAAATCGGCCGCCATCTAACTTTAGTTTAGCTGGCGAAGCTTATTCCAGAGAACCCGCTCACGAGCAAACATCCGTTGCGCCTCGGCGAGCGATTTTTCATGGTCATAGCCTAGCAGATGGAGGAAACCGTGGATTAGCAGCTTGCGCATGTGGAGCGGAAGCGCGATTTGAAGTCTGGAGGCCTGGCGCCGGGCCGTGTCCAACGATATTACGATGTCGCCGAGAAGATAGGGTGGGTGGTTCGCCTGCTTGCCGAATGTATTCCTTCGAAGGCGCGCCCGAGCTGCTCTAAGTTCGCTGGCTTCCAGTTGAGGGAACGAAAGCACGTCGGTAGGTTTGTCTTTTTTTCGAAAGCGGCGATTTAGCGAGCGAATCGTTTTATCGTCGGTAATTACTAGGGAAAGTTCCCAACGTTCAAGCCCGCACAAAGCGAGAAGCGCCTCGGCCTCAGCCCAAAGCGCGCGCGCAAGCGCCCGCGGACAACTCTCGACTTGCTGAAGAGCAACAGGCATTATCCGCAGCTCCCGGAGCAAGCCACAAAGCAGCTTTGTGCGAGCAGGAACGCCTTACCGGTCGGCACCGTCGCCGTTGATACGGGATGCACCGTTTTCGGCTGAGTCGTAGGCCGCGATGATAGACTGTACAAGCCGATGGCGCACGACATCGCCCTCGTCAAAGTAGATGAAGGCAATCCCAGGGACATTGGCCAACACTGTGCGCGCCTCTTTGAGGCCGGAGAGCTTACCGCTAGGAAGATCGATCTGGGTGATATCGCCCGTGATTACCGCCTTCGAGTTCAGGCCAAGACGGGTCAAGAACATTTTCATCTGCTCGGAAGTGCTGTTTTGAGCTTCGTCCAGGATAATAAAGGCGTCGGTAAGCGTGCGCCCGCGCATGAAGGCCAACGGGGCTACTTCGATCGTTCCCCGTTCCATCATCCGGCGCGCCCGGTCATAGTCGACCATGTCATGGAGTGCGTCGTAAAGCGGGCGCAGGTAAGGATTTACCTTCTCAACCAAGTCCCCTGGCAGAAAGCCTAGCTTTTCGCCCGCCTCGACCGCTGGACGGCAGAGCACCACCTTGGACACCTGGTTTTTGAGTAGCGCCGAAAGCGCCATCGCCATCGCAAGGTAGGTCTTGCCCGTGCCAGCTGGGCCGATACCGAAAACTATATCGTACTTGCGGATTGCGTCCACGTAGCGCTTTTGATTGGTGGTCTTGGGGCAAATGACGCGCTTGTGGGGTGAGACGAAAATCGTGTCGAGAAAAATATCTTTGAGCTCGGCCTGATGATTCTCGCGAAGAATGCGGATCGCGTACTCGATATCACCGTTGTAGAGGTGATAGCCCTGCTTGAGCAACTCATAGAGCTCGCCGAGCAATTTGCCAGCCAGGGCCTGGTCGCGGCTGACGCCGGAGATCTTGACCGACGTTCCACTTACCTTGATCCGCACCCCAAGCGATTGTTCGATCGTGCGCAGATGGCCGTCGTGTTGGCCGAGCAAGCTAGTAAAGGTTCGATGGTCGTCAAACTGAAGTTCGAGCGAATCGTCAGTCAGCGGCTGAGTAATGGCTTTGAAACACCTCCTTCGTTTAAGAATTTGGAACAAACCTCTCTAAGTTCGATACTTGCAAAATTTCGCGCATCGCTAAACTAGAGGGTTTGCTCCAATAAAAAATTATACATCCGCCGAGTCTGATCCGTAAGCGCTCGATCAGCGAACGTCTAAGCGAGCGCTTCGGGCACCTGCTTAAGCGCTTCGGTTAGTTTTTCGGCGAGTCGACCCCCCGCTTGAGCGAAGTCGGCTCGTCCACCGCCCGCGCCGCCCACAGTAGGCGCAATTTTTTTGATGAGCTCGCCTGCGTGGACACGGCCGACAAGGTCGGGTGTGACCGCGGCAACTAGCAGAGCCTTGTCTTGAAGCTTAGAGCCCAGCACCACCACAGCAGACCCGTACTTTTCGCGCAAACGGTCGGCAAGCTGGCGCAAGGCGGGTGCCTCGACGCCCTCGAGCTGTTGCGTGATCACCTTGATTCCCCGAACTTCCTGAACTTCTTCTTGGCCTTGGGTTGCACCGACTGCGCCGACGAGCTTTTGCTCGAGTGAGCGGATGCGCCGTTCGAGTTCTTTTTCCCGCTCGAGCAGTCGCTCTAGCCGCGTTAGGGCATCGCGTCCCGACGTGCGCAGCAATTGGCCTATCTGCTCGAGGATTTTTTCTCGTTCCCGAACCGCTGCGAGCGCGCCCTGCCCGGTTACGGCTTCGACGCGACGCACACCGGCGCCGATTCCGCTTTCCGCCTCGAGCTTAAACAGCCCGATCTGGCCGGTATGCCGAACGTGCGTTCCTCCGCAAAGTTCGAGCGAGAAATCGCCGATTCGCACCACGCGCACGATATCGCCGTACTTGTCGCCGAAGAACGCAAGTGCGCCGGCCTTTATCGCCTCGTCGTAAGGCATCTCCTCGGTGACCACTTCTGCATCCTCGCGGATATGGGCGTTGACGTCGCGCTCGATCGCGAAAAGCTCATCCTCGCCGATCGGGCCCGTATACGTGAAGTCGAAACGCAAGCGGTCAGGGGCAACCAGCGAACCCGCCTGGCGCACCGTCTTGCCGAGCCTTTCACGGAGGACGGCATGCAGGATGTGTGTGGCCGAATGGTTTAGCATCGCAGCTTCCCGATGCTGCCGGTCTACTTTAAGAGTCAGCCGCCTGCCCTCCTCGAGCTCAGCCGCTTCGCCTTTGACGAGTCGCGCGACGTGCACGATCGCGTTGCCTTGTCGCACGGTATTGTAAACTTCGAAGGTCGCGCCACTTTCAAGCTCGATTGTCCCGCGGTCGCCGACTTGACCGCCGCCTTCCGGATAAAATGGTGTCTCGGCGGTGATTATGCCGTAAGTTCCGTTATTGCGCCGCGCAGCGACCAACTTCGAGTCACCCTCAAGCCTGTCATAGCCGACGAAAACCGATTTGAGTTTGCCGTCCTTGTCGCTGTCTTTGACCACGATTTGCGGCCCAACTGTGGCGCCAGAGGAGGCGGCTTGAACGTCGCGGGCGGCTCGAGCTCGTTCGCGTTGCGCCTGCATTAGCTCTTCGAAACCGGCACGCTCGAGCGTTACGCCTTCGTCGCGCAGGATGTCTTCGGTGAGGTCGAGCGGAAAGCCGTAGGTATCGTAGAGCTTGAATGCGACCTCGCCTGGCAGGACTCGGCGTCCGTCTTTTTCAACAGTCAACGTGCTGAGCGCCTGCTCGAGAAACTGCTTTCCGTTGACGAGCGCAGTTTTGAACCGGTTGACTTCTTCGCGCACCACACTGTCGATCGTGCCGGCTGCACCGCGCAGTTCGGGATACGCGCCTCCCATCGCTTCGACGACTCCATGACAAGCCTGCGCCAGAAGCTCGTCGAGCGCCTGGACGCCTAGCGTCAGTCCATGGCGGGCCGCGCGTCGGATGAGGCGTCGCAAAACGTACTCGCGCTCGGTATTGCCGGGCCGCAGCCCTTCGGCTACAAGAAAACTGACCGCGCGCGCGTGGTCAGCGATGGCGCGGTACGAAGTATTAGCTCGCTCGGAACTTCCATAGGTGTCACAATTGCCTGCCTTTACCGATACCTGTTCGATCCGTCGAATGATTGTCTGGAAGAGGTCGGTATCGTAATTGCCGAGTAGCCGCCCGCTCTCAAGGCTTTGCAACACCGCCGCAATACGCTCAAGCCCCGCGCCCGTGTCGACGTGTTTCAGTGGCAAGGGCGACAGCGCGCCGTTCTTATCCCGGTCGTACTGGATAAACACCAAGTTCGCCAGTTCAATAAACCTGGTGCATCCCGCGAGGTTGACCGCGCACGGCTTGCCCGGATGCCCTGCTCCGGAGCACGCCCTGGTGCCACGGTCGAAATGGATTTCGGTGCACGGGCCGCACGGTCCTACATCCCCCATCTCCCAGAAATTGTCTTTCTGACCGAATCGGAGGACGCGATCGCGCTCGAGAACCTTTAGCTCGAGCCACGCCTGTTCCGCCTCGTCGTCCTCAACGTAGACCGTGGCCCACAGTCGCTCGACCGGAATTTTCCATACCTGGGTTACGAGCTCCCAGTGGAATGCGATCGCCTGCGCCTTGTAGTAGTCGCCAAACGACCAGTTGCCCAACATCTCGAAGAACGTGTGGTGATAATCATCACGGCCAACTGCCTCGAGGTCGTTGTGCTTGCCCGAAATTCGAAGACACTTCTGGCAGTCCGCGATCCGCTTTGAGGGCGGCGTTCGCAGCCCCAAAAAGTAATCCTTAAACTGGACCATGCCGGCGTTGGTAAAAAGCAAGGTCGGATCACCCTGCGGGATCAACGGTGCCGACGGAACAATCAGATGTCCGTGACCGGCAAAAAACTCGAGGAAGGAGTCGCGAATCCGGTCAACCGTCCACTTCATAGTTTCTGGTTATTAGACTAGTCTTGGCTATTCTACTACCGCTGACGCTATCTTAAAGAGGCGTTACCTTCAAGACCGAGCGTTGCGCTTAACTAACCTGCGCATGGTCCACCGGACCAAACGGGCAAAGATGTCTGCGCTTGGCCGCAGCGTCATTGCGCTTTTAGTTGCTGTGAGGTCTGCACTAACTGGCTCTTTTTATCGAGGACCGGCAAGCTTTGACCAGCTACTGGCCTTCGTGGTTTACGTTTGGCAGAGCGCAACCATTTTTAGGCGTCATCAACGTCCGCAGCAACAAACGACTTCGGGCGCATCTTTTCCCGTATTTGCGCTTCTATTTCGGCGGCGATAGCCGGGTTGGCTCGTAGAAAATCTCGAGCATTCTCGCGCCCTTGGCCAATCCGCTCTCCCTTGTACGAGTACCACGCGCCGAGCTTTTCGATGACGTTGCACTCTACGCCAAGGTCGACCAGCTCGCCCTCCTTGGAGATACCGCTATTGTAGAGCACGTCGAATTCGGCTTCCTTAAAAGGCGGCGCCACCTTGTTTTTCACCACCTTTGCTTTGACCCGCGAGCCGATAACCTCGTTGCCCGACTTAATCGTGCCCATGCGCCGGATTTCTATTCGCACCGACGAGTAAAACTTTAGCGCGTTGCCGCCGGTGGTGGTTTCGGGGTTGCCGAACATGACGCCGATTTTCATCCGGATCTGGTTGATAAAGATAACGACTGCACCTGACCGTGCGATAACCGACGTCAGCTTGCGCATCGCTTGCGACATAAGGCGAGCCTGAAGTCCCACCTGTGGCTCGCCCATTTCGCCCTCGATCTCAGCTCGCGGCACAAGCGCGGCCACCGAGTCGATAACCAGCACGTCGACCGCTCCAGAGTGAACCAGAGTTTCTGCGATTTCAAGCGCCTGCTCCCCGTGGTCGGGCTGTGAGACGAGCAAGTCCTCCACCTTGACGCCGACCCGGCGCGCGTAATTTATGTCGAGCGCGTGCTCGGCGTCGATAAAGGCCCCCACGCCGCCTTTCATCTGAGCCTCGGCGATACATTCGAGCGCAAGTGTGGTCTTACCCGACGCCTCCGGCCCGTAAATTTCCACTATTCGACTACGTGGCAATCCTCCTACGCCAAGCGCGATATCGAGCCCGAGCGACCCCGTTGATATAGTCTGAATGTTAGACTCGACCCGCTGGTCGCCGAGCTTCATGATCGAGCCCTTGCCAAACTGCTTTTCAATCTGGCTCAGGGCAAGGTCGAGAGCTTTTTCTTTAAAATCCTGTGCCATGACAACCTTTGGCTCCTTGAAAGCCTGGCACCTCCGAACTGTTTCTCATGTACATACCGCTTTGTTGCTCTGCGCACAAAACGCCAAAAATTTCAGGTTCACCTTTCACTTTTATTGTCATTCATTCGATAGCAGATAGCGATCTGGCGCATAGCTACCGAGAGAGTAGAAAAAGAGCAAACCGTGGTCGTGACCGAACACCAAAAATCGGTTGGAAAACCGCACATGCGCTATTATATTCTTTGAGCGCAGGACCATCGCAACCGAGTTAGTCTAGCTCGCGCCTTCTATCAGGTTGCCTAGAGTTATAAGCGCACTGACTTAGCAACCGCCATGAAGACGTTTGCAGAAATAGAACGAGACTGGGCACGGCGCGGATTTAGTTGCGGGCTATGGACAGATCCCCCAGGCCGCGAGTGGCGCGACTACCGACACTCTGTAGACGAGCTCCTGACAGTACTTGAGGGGGAGCTCGAGGTAGAAATAGACGGCGTCAAATACAAACCGAAGCCCGGCGAGGAGCTATTCATACCTGCCGGCGCAATTCATACTGTGCGAAATGTAGGCACGCGCACAGCTCGCTGGCTTTACGGGTATCGTCGCGAAGGATAATCGCGCTGCTTACCGCACCCGCCCGGTACTTGTTCTTCTCATAGCAAGTCTAGCACAAACGCAAAAAACTTGCTCCAACCGTAAGACCTCCTTTTAGCTATATAAATTTTAGCTCCGCAACCGTTTTGCCTACCGGCTAGGTTCGTTGACGTGTTGAGCGAAGCGCTGGAAGCTTTTAGCCAAGCTCCGGATTTGTGCCCAAAGGCTAAAGGCGCAAACCACGGTTGCATCTCGGTCTTTGGCTTGTCTTTCCGGGTTAATGCCAAAAAGTCTAGAAATTCGAAGGAAGGCGCGAAGACGGTTGCGATGACTTGGGATTGCTTACAATGCCGACCGAAGCTTTAGGGCTTGGCAACAGAAGCAAGGCCGCTGCAAAAGCCCACAGTCCGCAAAAGAGGCCCAATGCGAACCATTTGGCGCCTGAGCGGGCGCGTCGGGTGGCGACACTGGCCGTAAGAAAGGCCAAGACTAGATCGACCACAAAAGCCGTCATAAAAAGGTCGATCTCTGCGCCTTTAAAGCCAAAGAGAAAAAAACCTGAGCAAAAACTTACGATACGCGCAAGCGTCGCCATCTTAAGGACGCCTTCTTAATACACTTTTAGTTTTTAGTGTAGTAGAGTTATCGCTAGATGGCACGCAAAGAGCGGTCAAGCGATACCGTGTTTTCCCGCTTGCGCCAGGTTGGCGAGGAAGCGGTTAACACTATCCTGGATGAGCTAAAAATAAATCGAAGCTTGCGCAACAGGGTCGAGCGTGCTGGCGAGCAACTTAAAGCTAACAAGGCGCTTCTGGACAAAAACATAGAGTTTTTACTGGATCTTATGAATCTCCCGTCGAAGCGGGAGGTGCGCGAGCTGCGGGAACGAGTGGATCGCTTGACCGGTCAAATAGTAAATCTCAACTTAAAGCTTGATCGCCTTTTGGCCCAGCGCGAGAAAACCCGTGCAGCTGGGCGCAAGATTTCTAAAGCTACGAGTAACTAGGGGCTTCCAGAACGCCACGAAGGTTGTTCTAAAACGCTTCGCAAACGCTTCGGAAGGTCGCTTGCCTAAAATTAATTAGGCGGTTACGCAGCTGCCTGCCGTTACCTACATACAAAAGAGCGCTCGACCAAAACCCCATTGTGACGTTAGGGCGTAATAGCGGAAAGTTCACCAGTTTCAACTAATTCTGGTCCGTGCCTCTTTATGGTTGATTGCAAACTCGAACCACAGGACGAGCCGCCAGAGTGCAGGCTTTCGGATGGTGGCTGTGGACCGCCGCGAAAAATGTCCACCTGTTTGCTTCACGTTCCGGCCCCCAGTATGGTCTTGCTCAAGGGGATTGTGGAGAGCTACGACAATCTAGCCACACTTCGCACTGAAGACCCTGAGCGCGAGCTTCTAAGAGTCTATTTTTCACCGCAGATGGAAGAAGATGTACGGGCGGTGCTTAGCTCGCTTTCTGGCACGCTCAAGCTTACGTTTGTCGATGAGCCAAAGCAAAGCGAGCTTGAGCCAGTAAGTTGAGCGAATTCTGCGCGCTCGAAAGCCTTTCCTTTGCTGCCCGTCGGACGGCTCGTTCAGCGTTCAACTCACGTCCGCAAACTCGTCGGCGTAAGGTGAGGATGCAGACCGCGCAAACGACTTTATGCTGAAGCGCGAGTTGAAGACCGCGCCTGGTGCTTAGGGCTTGGAAGGTGATGGACTAGGCGTTGGCCGCCTGTTCGGGCGCAACTGTGCTTGCTTGGTCCGAGGCCTGGCTTCGTACACGGAAGATGTAGGATACGCCTATGCTTAACGCATAGAGCAAAAGAAGAGGAACCGCCAAAAGAAACTGCGAGATCATGTCGGGCGGGGTCAAGGCAGCAGCTATGACGAAGATGATTAATACCGCGTAGCGAAATTGCTTAAGCATCATGCGGTAATTGATTATTCCCACGCGCGTTAGAAAAAACGCGAAGATGGGCATCTCGAACGTAAGCCCAAAGGCAAGCAAAAGCTTTGCTGAGAACGTTATGTACTCGCTTACGCGAATCGTGGGTGTTGCGCCGATACTTGCGTACTCGGCCAGGAAAAACGCGTAACCCACCCGCAAAACCACCGCCCAGCAGAAGTATCCGCCTAGGCAGAAAAATAGGGTCGAGAAAAAAACAAATGGCTTGACCGCTTTGCGCTCGGCCTCGTAAAGACCTGGAGCGACGAACTTCCAAATTTCGTAAAGCACCACAGGGCTTGCCAAAAACAAAGCGGCGATCAGCGCAACCTTGATTTTGGTGAAAAACGCTTCGCCTACGCCCGTGCCGATCAGAAGCACCTTGTTGTGGGAAACTTCTCGAATAGGCCAGGTGAGAAGCGCAAACAGGCGGTCGGCTATGGCATAGGTGATGATAAACGCCACTCCGATAGCGATAAACGAGCGGATCAGACGAACGCGCAGCTCCTTCAGATGGTCCATCAAGGGCATCCGCAACTCGTCGCCTTCGCTTAAGCTTTTGTCGCGATCAGAGGTGTCGCTCACGGCGCTTTCGTTCGTTCCTGTTGTTGCGAGACCTGGTAGTCAGCCCGAGAAGCACTTTCTTGGTCAGCTCGGTTGGACTGCTCAGCGGCAGGCGCGTCTTCGCTCGTCTCGGCTAAAGCAGAAGATGACGGGGCGTTGTGCTTTGGATCGGCCGGTTCTGAGTCTTTAGAGCGCGACTGCATAGCTGAGGAGTCGGGCTCTAAGGTTTCGTAACTGTACTGAGCCGTATCGACCCTTTGTTGGTCGAGCGCCTCGCTAGTTGAATGTGAACCCTCGGTAAGCTCGCCTTCCTGATTTGCGAAGTCCGAGCTAGCGGACGCTTCCGGCTTCGCGTAGTAGCTGCCATAAATCGCGTTTAGGTTATTCGTGGCTTGGCTTGTGGCAGCCGCTTGCGTGGAATGGGTTTCGGATTTCGGTTCGGCGTCGGGGCCAGATGTGGGAGCCAGGTTTCTAGTGGTCGAAGTGGTTGGCTCTTCGAGCGAAGCCCTAAGCTCGCTGAGCGTTTCATTGGCCGCAGTCCTCACTTCCCGGATAATCTTAAGCAAGGCGCGAGCTACCGTAGGTAACTGCTCGGGACCGAGCACCACCAAAGCAATGATGAGCAGCAATAGTATTTCGAAAACGTCGAACGTATGATTACCGCCTGGGACGATCTAGGTTTTCTCTATACGCGCGCAGCTTGCGCGCGCCAAGACAGTTTGGCCGCCGACTCCTATAGAATACTCCTATAGAATAAATGTTATCGGCAATTGGGAGCACAAGCTATGTTTAAAACCGCTGTGATCGCCGACCGCGCCTATCTCAACCATTATGCGGGATACGAGCATCCCGAGCGACCCGAAAGGATTGAAACGTTGCTACAGATGCTCGCTACGCGCCACCGTGAGGGGATGTTTCAGCTAAAGCCTCGTCCTGCGACGACCGCTGAATTAACTCTTTGTCATGACGCCTCGTATGTATCTTTCGTCGAGGGGGCCTGCGCGTTCCATCGCTATCAGTTCGATCCCGATACCTACGCGGTCCCGGGCTCGTTTGCAACCGCGCTGTTGGCTGTCGGCGGCGTGCTTACGGCGGTCGAGGCGGTGATGGGCGGTCAGGCCCACAATGCTTTTGCTCTTGTCCGCCCGCCGGGCCATCATGCGCTTGCGCGGCGGGCGATGGGGTTTTGCTTGTTCAACAACGTAGCCATTGCTGCCGCATACTTGCTCAAGCATCTCGGACTTAGACGGGTGATGATTCTCGATTGGGACTTACATCACGGCAACGGCACGCAAGACCTTTTTTACGAGTCGTCACAAGTTCTCTACGTTTCGATCCACGAGTTTCCGTTTTATCCGGGTACAGGTGCGGTCAACGAGATTGGCCGAGGCGAGGGCGAAGGCTTTACGGTTAACGCTCCGCTGCCCGCCGGATGTGCGGACGAAGATTATCTACGCGTTTTTGACGAGCTTATAATGCCGATCGCTTATAAATTCAGGCCCGAGTTCGTCTTGATTTCCGCTGGCTACGATTGTCACGCGCGGGATCCGCTGGGGTACATGCGCGTGACCGAACAGGGCTTTGTCGCGATGACTCGTCGGCTCAAACGTCTGGCGGAAGATACGTGCCAAGGTAGACTCGTCGCTGCGCTCGAGGGAGGTTATGACCTCAAGGCGTTGGCTGACTCGGTATGGGCTACGCTGGAGGAGCTTGGCCGTGATGGCGACGAGAAGATCGAGGCTGTCAAGGGTGGCAGACGAGCTGAAGAGGTGATAGAGAAAGCGGTTTTCAAATTGAATCGTTTTTGGCAGCTTTAGTCCGGTGGCCTCCTTGAGGAGTGATAAGCAAGGCAGGTGGTGGAAGACTAGCTCACACCGACAATTCGGGGCGTACAGATGTTAACCGGTGCTGGGCGAGGATGTAGGTTGGGCGACGGCGCCTTTGCGATTTCGCGTAAAGTCGGGGATTCGCAAAAGTTCGTGGATTGGGGGTAAAGCGATGATCGAGCCAGATCGGATTGGCCATGTGGTGCTGAAGGTGCGTGACCTCGCGCGCTCGAAAAAATTTTACAGCGAGGTCCTAGGACTTACAGTTATGGGCGAGGTGCCAGAGATGCGGATGGTCTTTTTTGCGAGCAGAGCACGCGACCATCACGAGTTGGCGATCATGGAAGTAGGCCGTGGAGCCGAAACGCCTGCGCCGAATTCGGTCGGGATGCTCCACGTCGCCTTTCGCCTGAGCAGCGAGCAAGACCTCAAGACCGCATACCATGAACTCAAGCAGCGGGGAATCCCCATTTTGGGTACGGTCAATCACGGGATCAGCAAAAGTATTTACTTTGCCGACCCCGACGGAAACCAGATCGAACTTTACTGTGACAATCCCAAAGAGACCTACGCCCACATGGCCAATCCTTACGCAGGCCGCACGCCTCTAGACTTAGGTTAAAGCCATCGGCTTTCGGCCTGGGCGGTCTTAGCGTAGGCGCATGACCGCACCGCGACCGTCAAATCACACGTCGATCAGAGCCATCCGGTCCGCGCTGTACCGCTCGCCTGCCACGCTGCCTTTCGGACACGCCTGGTCCAAGCGCGCTAACTCCTCAGCGGTCAAGCGAATTTCGCCGGCTTTAGCGTTTTCTTCGAGATACTTGACCCGCTTTGTTCCCGGAATTGCCACGATATCTTTGCCCTGTGCGAGTACCCAGGCCAGAGCTAACTGCGCAGGTGTGACTCCCTTTTCAGCTGCGATCTGCTCGATTCTCCGCACGAGCGCAAGATTTTTCGAAAAGTTATCGCCTTGAAAGCGCGGCTGGCCGCGGCGAAAATCGTCGGGCGAAAGGTCGTCGGGACTGTTGAGCCGTCCTGTAAGAAGGCCGCGCCCGAGCGGACTGTAGGCCACAAAGCCGATCTTGAGCTCGCGCAAAGTGGGGAAAATCGAGGTTTCCGGGTCGCGGGTGAAAAGCGAATACTCGCTTTGCAAAGCAGTGATTGGATGGACGGCGTGGGCTCGTCGGATCGTGGCAGGCGACGCCTCTGAGAGACCCAGATAGCGCACCTTGCCTTCGCGAACAAGGTCGGCCATTGCACCGACCGTTTCTTCGATCGGAACGGTCTTGTCCACGCGATGCTGGTAGTAAAGGTCGATGTAGTCCACGCCCAGGCGCTTGAGCGAGGCTTCGCATGCCTTGCGCACGTAGTCGGGGCGGCCGCTTACGCCGAGCATCCGTCCCTGCTCGTCGCGCACGAAGCCAAATTTGGTCGCGATTATGACCTGGTCTCGCTTGCCTTTGATCGCCTTGCCGAGCAAGAGCTCGTTGGTAAACGGACCGTACATGTCGGCGGTATCGAAAAACGTGATACCTAAGTCAATTGCGCGATGGATAGTTGCGATCGCCTCTGCCTCGTCACTCGGTCCGTAGAACTCCGACATCCCCATGCAACCCAGACCGATCGCCGAAACCTTGAGGCCTTGACTACCAAGCGCCCTTTGCTCAATCACGGCTCCTGCTACTCCCCAAATCTAGCCTAAGATGCGACTTGCTCCAGCTAGTAGCCTATCCCGTCTGGAAGTGGGCTTGCAACAAGCTTTCGAGCAAGCCTGGCAATAACTCCGCGCAGGTCGACATCATCTTGTCTTAGCTGCCATCTAATTTCGAACGCTGCCCGACTTCCCATGTCCGAGCTTGCGGTGCGCTCTAAAAGGTGGGCGCAAATCAGGGCGGCACGGCTGTAGAAGCGGATTAACTGAAGAGCAATAGCCGCCCTCGTACGCAAAGCATCGTGATGTTAGGTGCCTTTTTGGGTGCGAGCAAAATCTGTTTTGGTTTCGGTCAGCTCCTCGCTCTAGAGGGGTATGGAAGAATTAGCCGAAGTTGTTGGAATGATTGGCTTAAGCTACAATTGATTCGCCAACTATCGATGATTTCCCTACGAGGTGATGGCGACGAAAAATAAGCGGGCAAGCGGATAGGATGGATCGGCTCGCGCTAGTTGAGAATATTTCGCGACTTGCCACAAGCCCAGACCAGGACCTTCGGGCGACGCTGGACGCGTTGGTGACCACGATCGCCAACGGGATGGAGACGGAGGTCTGTTCGCTCTACCTGCTCGATGCGACGCGCCAGCGACTGGTGCTTAGGGCGACGGTGGGCTTGGACCGGTCGTCGGTAGGGGTTGTCTCGATGCCGCCGAGCGAGGGGCTGGTGGGGCTTGTTTTGGAGCGGATGCAGCCTGTGGCTGTGGCTGACGCGATGAGCCATCCACGCTACAAATACTTTCCAGAAACTGGGGAAGAGCGTTATCACTCGTTCTTGGGGGTACCAGTAATAGGCCCGCAGCGCAAGCCTATCGGCGTGTTGGTTGTGCAGACTCTACGGGCGCGCGATTTTCACGCCGACGAGATCCGGCTGTTGCGCACGGCTAGCAATCAGGTCGCGCAGATCCTTTCGCATTTCAATTTGCGCGAGGCGCTTATTACCAAGGAAAAGGAGCGCGACGAGTACCGTCGCCGGATGATCGAGGCCAACCTTCAGCTCAAACAGTTCGAGAAAGTCGGAGGAAAGGCTCGCCGCGTAACTGCGCCAAGGATCCGGCGTCCGCGTTTGGTAGGTTTGCCTGCGTCGCCCGGCTTCGGTCAAGGTCGGGCCCACATCATCGGCGCCACTCAAGATAACATCAGTCGCACGCAGCGTACCACGGCGATAAGCGCCGAGCTCGCCCGGTTTGAGCAGGCCGTCGAACGTTCGCGCGCCGAGCTCGAAAGCCTGAAGCGTCTGATGGCGCCGCTGATGGCGGAGGCTGAACTGAGGATTTTTGACAGCCATCGCCTGGTGCTCGAGGACGAGGAATTTCTGGCGAGTATCCAAAACGAAATCCGCGCGGGCTACGTAGCGGAAAGCGCCGTAATGCGGGTGATCGACAAGTTCACCAGCGAACTTAGTGCGATCGAAGACGGCTACCTGCGCGAGCGCGCCACCGACATGCGCGACCTCGGAGCTCGACTGATTCGCCACCTGCGCCAAGACGATACGCTGACCACGTTCGGCCGTCCCACGGTGCTTGTCGCCGAAGATCTGACTTTATCCGAGCTTGCATTGATACCCCACAAAAACATCGCCGGAATCGTGCTTCAGTCCGGTGGCGTTACTTCACACGCGACAATTCTGGCGCGCGCCTTCGAAATCCCAGCCGTTGTCGGTGTCGACCATCTGACCGAAGCCGTGGCGCAAGGCGATGAGCTCATCGTCGACGGCAATTCGGGGATCGTCTACTTAAAACCCAGCCCCGAGATCGAGCGCGAATACGCTCAGATTATCAAGCGCCACCAAACGTTGCGGCAGGAGTTGATGGCCGAGCAAAACTTGCCGTCCGTGACCAAGGACGGCCATCGTGTACATCTGCTGGCCAACGTCGCGCTCAAAAACGACATCGCGCTCGCCTTTCGTTACGGTGCCGAAGGCGTCGGGCTTTATCGCTCGGAGTTCACCTTCTTGACCTACGAGGATTTTCCTAGCGAAGAGGAGCAAGTAAAAATTTACAGCGAGATTTTGAAAGCCGCCGACAACAAACCCGTAACTATCCGCACGCTCGACCTCGGCGCCGACAAGTATCCCGCTTACCTGCGCGCCCCACGCGAAGAGAACCCGTTTTTGGGCTGGCGCTCGATTCGTATTTCGCTCGAGATGCCGGAGCTGTTCAAGGTTCAGCTGCGGGCCATAATGCGGGCGGCCACGAACGCACCGGTGCGAGTGCTATTTCCTATGATCTCGAGCCTTGAGGAGTTGCGGGGCGCAAAAGCGGTGCTGGCTGAAGCCGCCGAGTCGCTGGCGCGCGAGGGAATCGAGCATAACCCTGAGCTCGAAGTGGGAATAATGGTCGAGGTGCCCTCGGCCTTGTGGCTCGCCGATCGCTTGGTCAAAGAAGTCGACTTCTTCTCGATCGGAACCAACGACTTGATTCAGTTCATGCTGGCGGTAGACCGAAACAATCCAAAGGTCGCGTCCCTGTTCGAGCATTTTCATCCTGCTGTCTTGTCGGGCATCAGCGAGGTTATCAAGGTTGCACATAGTGCGGGCAGAAAAGTCACCTTGTGCGGCGAGATGGCTAGCGATCCTCTGGCAACGCTTCTGCTCATAGGGATGGGGTTTGATGCTCTCAGCATGAGCCCGATCTTCATCCCGGTGGTGCGCAAGCTAATCCGTCAGGCCAGTTATGAGACCTGCCGCAAGATAGCTCGCGAGGTCTTGCGCATGTCAACCGTCAAGGAGATTAAAGGCTACCTGGTCGAGCGCTACCGAGAGCTCGGCCTGATAGGTCTGGTCGAAGTTTACCGCTAGATTGGCTTCCTCAAAGCGCACCTTTGCCAGCCAGTGCGGTCTTAAGGTCGCAAACTTGCCGACTAAAAAGCTTGATAGTCGTGCCGCTCGACAGCCGAAATGTTGACTTAACAGAGCGGTTAAGGCTAACGGATATGTCTGCTTGTGAAAATCGTATAGAGTTAAGGGCATAGTAAAAGGGCCGAGGACGAACCTTAAGCCTTCGGTAGTTTTTGTGCGAGGTGGGAGATGAGTTTATGGAGCCTTCTTGTTGGTGCTTCGGGCGGCGTTTCTAGCCTGATCGCCACGGGTTTTCTTGTGTTAGGGCGTCACCGCTACGGAAAGGAATGGCCAAGGACTCTGCTTCCACTTGAACGCCCCGAAGGCACCAATGGCGTGCGTTCGGTCGAGGCTAGACCTTACCGCGTTATCCGGGTTTATTTCATCAAGCCTTCACGCTACGACGAGGAAGGCTACGTGCAACATTATCGGTGGGGCGTTCAGCCGAATAACACGCTTACCGTTTTGGCGGCTTTGAACGAGGAGTTCAATCGGCGGTATTCCGCTCAGCGCAACGTCTACCTGGAGACGATTATTTGGGACGAAGTCTGCGACGGCCCGATTTCGCCCGCCACTATCAAGGCGATTAAAAAGAGGGCGCGCGAAGACGGCGTCGAACTCCTGGTTGGTTTGGCGGGTGTGCAATCGAATCAATATCCGCGCGGGCGCGACATCGCGCTTCAGTTTGTGCGCGAGGGTGTACCGACGTTGATGGGCGGCTTTCATGTAAGCGGATATCCACAGTCGTGCGCTTTCCTAAACAGCTGCGGCGTGACGACCGTCAAGGGCGAAGCCGAGACTCTGTGGCCCGAAATAATAAACGACTACCTGGCAGGAAAGTTGCGCCTGCATTACTCGGTGACCGATGGAATCCGCGCCAAAACCGGCGGCGACGACATTATCGTACCTCTTATCGCTGACGCTCAGCTTCCCCAGATCGACAAACGCTATTTGACCCGCTTTTTTAACAAGCGCATGACGACCCTTGATACATCGCGCGGATGTCCGTTCACGTGTTCGTACTGCAGCGTCAAGAACGTGATGGGGCGCACGATGCGCGCGCGCGACCCACAAGCGGTGGTTCGGTGGGTGCAGGACGCGATCGAAAATCACGGAATCAACTCGCTCTTTCTGGTCGACGACAACTTCTTCCGCAACCCACGCTGGGAAGAAGTGCTGTGCGGGATGGCCAAGATTAGGCAGAAGCATCCTGACCTCAACTTTATGATGCAGGTTGACGTAGATGCGGGATGCTACGCTAATGTGGCGAAAAACGAGAAAGAGACGACCAAACATCAGCGTAGTCGGCGCTTCGTCGAGCTTGCCGCGCAAGCAGGTTGCTACCAGGCTTTCGTGGGTATCGAGTCATTAAACCCCGCCAACCTTGCCGCTGCCACAAAATTTCAAAACACCGACGACCGCCGCCAACTGCTGTCATTCGAGCAAGCCTACGCCCACGTGCTGGCAAAATACCGTCGCACCGTCGATAATTGGCACCGCGTGGGAGTCTCGGTTCACGCAGGCTACATCCTGGGATTTCCTTTCGACGGCCCCGACTGTGGCCGTGTTGCGGCAAAGACGCTTATCGAGCTCGGGTTCGATATCGTCTCGTTCTTCATCATGACGCCCCTTCCAGGTACCGAGGACCAAGTCCGTTACGCAAAAGAGGGACTGATTGCAGACTGGGACTTCAATAACCTGGATTCGCAACACGTGACTCTCAAGCACGAGCGGATGGACAAGGAGACATGGCTTAAGGCCTATCGTGAGGCCTTTACGACCTTTTACTCGGTCAGGCGACTTTTACATACGATTTTCACGGTCGCCAAAGGACGCGGACTTTCGGCCGAGGCACGGCGCTCGGTAGTTCGTCAGTTTGTTTATTACTTCTTTAGCTACCGCCAAGGTCGACATCCGATGGTCGGTGGAATCTGGCAGATCAAGCGCCGCGATATTAGGCGCGCGGCAATAAGCGACGAAGAGGCACGTGAGTACTATCTGGGCGGGCGTCGCTTTGACGCGGTCCTTTCGGGCAGTACCAGTGGGGAGTTTGCGGTCGCCCCGGCTTAGAACCCAAAAGGTTTTTCGCCTCAGCCCAGTAAAGAAAGTTCGCCTGGGCGCGCTAAGTCCCCTGTCGTACGCTATTGTTACGCGCTGGAGTGTCAGGATTTAAGTTAGCAATTCGCTCTCGGCGTGCTCGGCGAGCTGGGAAGCGGTTTTACGCCTGCAAAGCTGCGACGCGAATTCCCAAAAGAGGGCAAGTCGCATTTCCTAGCAACGCTCTGGCAATCTTCGGACGCTAATTGAAAGCTGAATACCAGCGGGGCTGCGTTTGCTCTGAGTGTGTGCGCTGAACGAAAAAGGGGTGTATTGGTTCCTGTTGCTGGGGTATGATTAATCGGTAGCAGAACGGCTCGGTCATGAGCTGACGTCGAGAAAGAATTGTTCGCTTGTTGTAGACTTACCGCTTGCCAGCTCTGGCGCTCGAGGCACAAGGTTATCGCCCGAGAGAAAGTTTTATAGGTCCGAGGTGCGAATAAAGGAAAGCGAAATTGACCAGCTTGCCCGCCATTTGGTCGAAGGATTGATCGACCGCGGGGTAATTAAACCCAAGGCAGACACGGATGCGTTGGTGGCCTGCGTAGTTGAGATGATGTCGGCTCATTTCGAGCAAGACGCTAGGCTCGAAGATGAAGCAGACAGACTTGCGAACCAAGAGGCCCGGCGAAATCCGGGCGTTGATGTCGCACGATTGAGAAACTTAATTAAACAGCGGCTTGCCGAGGAGAAAGACTTCCCGATCTGAGACTGGATGGCGACGAAGCTGAGCGATCAGAAAATACTTTATCTTGCTCGCGAGTCGCTTGTTCGCCTTCAGAACGAGCGTTTAGCCGAAGTTCCAAATTTTTCCCTCGCGCTACGCCATGCCCGCGAGCTCATCTCCGAATGGGCTGAACGCGGCGACGAGGTAGACGCAATCGTAAGGAGAAAGATAGCTTCGCTCAAGCGCCGCGTGGTCGAAGGCAGCACGGAGTGGGACGTACTTTACCGGCGTTATCGCGAGGAAGAGCTAGCCAAGAGAAAGGGCAAAAAGTAGACGCTAGTTGCCCCCATTCTTGTCTTTGCTTAGCCTATCACGTCTTAGTTCGATCTTACAATTTCTACTTAGGCTTTCAGGAGTTAATTAGCTCATTTCTGAGCAAGTGCGAGCTTCTCTCAAGTGATGCTCACCGCTCTGTTTGCTGCCGCAAAAAATTAGCACTCTTGTAGTGAGAGTGCTAGTTGACAACTCGAGTAATGGTGATTACGTTTGCGGCAGAGCGTTAGTCCCAACGCTTGAATCTTCCCAATGACGGAGGTGCGGGTCGAATTATGACTGGTTCTATTAGGCCGTTGGGTGACCGTATCCTAGTAAAGCGAATCGAAGAAGAGGAGAAGACCAAAGGCGGTATCATCATTCCAGATACCGCAAAAGAGAAACCGCAGGAGGGCCGTGTAATAGCGGTCGGCCGGGGAAAAATGACCGAGGACGGCAAAATTATTCCGCTTGACGTTAAGCCGGGCGACAGGGTGCTCTTCGGCAAGTACGCTGGCAGCGAAGTCAAAATCAATGGTGAAGAGCATCTAATCCTGCGCGAAGACGACGTTTTGGGTGTAATCGAAGGCTGAGGCCGACGCAGTCGAGAAAACCTGGGTTAACCTTGAGATTCCTAAACTTTCTCAACAACTGACCTTTTACAAGGGAGTGGAGTAAAGCTATGCCTGCAAAAGTAGTTCGTTTTTCGCAGGAGGCTCGGGAGAAGATTCTTAGAGGAGTAAACATTTTAGCCGATGCTGTGACCGTCACCCTTGGACCCAAAGGGCGAAACGTGGTGCTCGAAAAGAGCTTCGGCGCGCCGGTGGTAACCAAGGACGGCGTGACGGTCGCAAAAGAGATCGAGCTTGAGGACAAGTTCGAAAACATGGGCGCCCAGATGGTCAAGGAAGTGGCGTCCAAGACTTCTGACGTAGCCGGCGACGGCACGACCACGGCTACCATCCTTGCCCGGGCGATCTTCACCGAGGGGCTCAAGATGGTCGCTGCCGGGCACGACCCGATGTCGATTAAGCGTGGAATTGACAAAGCGGTCGAAGCGGTAGTCGAAGAGCTAAAGAAGCTGTCGAAGCCGACCAGAGACCGGCGCGAAATAGCGCAAGTAGGTACGATTTCTGCCAACAATGACTCAACGATCGGCGAGATCATCGCCGAGGCCATGGAAAAGGTAGGAAAAGAGGGCGTCATCACGGTTGAGGAAGCCAAAGGTCTTGAAACTACGCTCGAAGTCGTCGAGGGTATGCAGTTCGACCGCGGCTACCTCTCGCCCTATTTCGTCACCGATCCTGAACGGATGGAGGCCAGGCTCGAGGACGCCTTTATACTGATTCACGAGAAGAAGATCTCGGCGATGAAGGATCTTCTGCCGATTCTTGAGGCGGTTGCCAAGACCGGCAAGCCGTTGCTGCTGATCGCCGAGGACGTCGAGGGCGAGGCGCTTGCGACGCTGGTCGTCAACAAGATCCGCGGCACGTTGTCTTGCGTTGCGGTCAAAGCTCCTGGATTTGGAGATCGGCGCAAGGCGATGCTCGAAGATATAGCTATCCTGACCGGTGGTCGCGTGATCGCCGAGGAGTTGGGTATCAAGCTTGAGAACGTTACGCTTCAGGACCTCGGGCGCGCCAAGAGGGTCGTGGTTGACAAGGATAACACCACGATTATCGACGGTGCCGGTAAGAAGTCCGACATCGAGGCCCGTATCAAGCAGATCCGCGCGCAAATCGAGGAGACGACCTCTGACTACGATCGCGAAAAGCTTCAGGAGCGCTTGGCTAAGCTCGTCGGCGGTGTTGCAGTGATTCGCGTCGGAGCTGCAACCGAAGTCGAGATGAAAGAGAAAAAAGCGCGGGTCGAGGACGCGCTTCATGCCACGCGCGCTGCAGTTGAAGAGGGAATCGTCCCTGGCGGTGGCGTGGCGCTGATTCGGGCGGCCAGCGCGCTCGACAATCTGCAGGTCAGTGAAGACGAAAAGCCGGGCGTTAGCATCGTGCGCAAGGCGTTAGAGGAACCTGCGCGATGGATTGCGCAAAACGCCGGCTGGGAGGGCTCGCTCGTCGTCGATAAGGTGAAGAACAACAAGGGAGCCTTCGGTTTCAACGCCGCCACTGAGCAATTCGAGGACCTGGTCAAAGCCGGTATTATCGACCCGACCAAGGTCGTGCGATGCGCGCTACAAAACGCCGCTTCGGTGGCTGGATTGCTTCTGACCACGGAGTGCGTCGTGGCCGAGAAGCCCGAGGAGAAAGAGAAATCCCCAGGAATGCCTCCCGGAGGCATGTAATCGCGCAGTGACGGCGCCAGACCTTGGCGCGCCGTGAAAAGCTAAATTGCTAAAGCGACGGCCGGACAATCCGGCCGTCGCTTCTTGTCGATAACCCCATCTCTTCCAAGGCGCTTACTTGTCAGGTCCTTCTGCGCCCACCATCCACGTCTCAGTTCGGCACAGTTAGCGCACTCGCCGACGGTGTCGCTTAGGGGCACGACGCTCTGTGGCGTCTCGTTTTAAGACACCGCTTTTTCGCACAACCCTGGTGCTGCCGTTGGTTATAAATGCCAGGCTTCGATTCGCCTGGTTTGACTTGTCTAATTCCACCTTCCACTGGTGTAGCGATTTCGACTACATGTGTCCCATTACCATCAAGAGGCTTTTAACATGACACACTTTTGCTCCATGCGACCGCGTATTGCGCCTTCCAACATGGCGCGAGATTTGCTCACCAAAGCTAGGATGAAAGCAAATTACTGACGGATGGATCGTTCGAATTTCACTGGAGACTGTGGATTGCTATGGCGCTGAAAGCTTTGATCGCGGACGATTCTGCCTTCATGCGCGACATAATCCGGCATTACCTTGAATTTTTCGGATGTGAGGTGATAGCCGAAGCGGAAAACGCCCTTCAGGCCGTTCGGCTTTGTCGCGCTTTGCGCCCCGATTTGGTCACACTAGATGTAGTGATGCCGCAGGTCGACGGTATCGACGCGCTGGCTGCTTTTCGCGAAATCCGTAAGGACAATCCGAATCTGCCGATTATCGTAATCAGCGCGATGCCGTTCGATCATACGCGGCAAACCTTTCTCGCTGAAGGCGCGCTAGACTACATCGTCAAGCCCTTGACCCCGAACACTTTCAAACAGGTTTACCGCAAGCTAAAACAACTCTTTCCTGAACTGCACGATGTATAAGCAACGTGGCAATTGACGGTAAAGCGGGGAGCCGTGAAATGCTAGCTTACGGCCGACTCAGGGACGCCCTTAATAACGCACTCGTCGAAGCAGCGGGGTCCGCTACAGTAGCTCTCGAGCGCATCATCCGTGAGCCGGTTTCGGTCAAAACTCTCAACGTACACCTACTTGGAGTGGATAAAAAACCGAGTTTAGTTACCGCGCTCCCGGGTCGGCTGATGGCTATAAGCCAGAACCTTAAGACTTGCGAGGGCGACGTGGGCAAAGCTTCGCTCGCGTTGCCGCTGGACCACGTGTCCGCTCTGGCTGCTTTGAGCGTAGGATGGATGGGGCAGGTGTCCGCCACTCCGAATGGAGTTGACATAGACGTGCTCAAGGAAATATCGAACATCTTGCTCGGCCGTTTCGTTGAAAGCACTGGGCATGCAATTGACCAGAGATTCAACCCGAGTATCCCGACGATAGTTGAGGGCCCAGCGCGGCTCATTTCGGGCTACCTTATGCCGGTACCGACCGCACTACGTTTGGAAGCTCATCTCAGCGCTTCTGCCAAGGCGATCGAGCTATTGCTCCTTATCGCCCTAACGAAGACCCCCGCCTTGACACCCCTTGAGTGAAACTGCTGAGAGCCTCGAGCGAGCCGATCCTTGCTAGGGCGCCGCTAATCGCACGGCTCTGACCGTTGCTCCTGAGTCAGGCGAGCACACTACTAGCGCCACCGTGCCCTCGCCGGCGCCTGAATGAGCCGGGACCGGAGCGCCGCAATACGCAGCGCAGGTTGAGCCCTGAGAAAGCTCGCGAAAGACATGAACATGCCCCAGCGCGACATAATCATAACCGCTTGCGGCGATTTCAGCCGGTGTGATCGGTGAGGCTCGCAGGCCATCGTCTTCTTCCACGAACAGGCCGTGCGCAAGCGCGATATTCCACCACCCAGAGCGTGCCGGCGAAAGCCCCTGCAACGGTCTATAATCGGCGCTGTGTTCTCGCATTGCGCGGGCCCATATCCGTGTTTGTAGATCGGCAAACTCGAGCGTTTGCCCTTCCAGCGACAAAATTAGATGGAGGTTAGGCGGAAGCTTTCTTCGCTCCATCGCTGCCAGCACTGAGGTGTCGTCGTGCGGATCGTGATTCCCAGGAATAGCCACGACCCGCATACTCGCCCGCTCGATTTCTGCCAGTGCAAAATCTATAGCCTCCTCGCTGACCCGACTTGAATCGAAAAGATCGCCCGCGATAAGTAACAAGTCCGCCCGCTCGCAAATCGCAAGGTCGATAACGTTACTGAAAGCTCGACGAAGTTTCTGCCTGACTTCTGCGGGATCTTTGCCGGTCGTGAACGTATCGCTTTCAAGATGGACGTCGCCGGTGTGGATAATTCGCAAAGGACGCGCCGGACGCGATGACGCCCCTGTCTTTGCTTGGTAAACGGTTGGCTCAAAACTCACTGTAAGCTTATCTTCGCTTAAAATCAGAGAAAGGCCGTGGGGAAACACCCTTAAGGGCCACACTAGCCGAATCGATCGCGATCTACTATTACTAAGGGCGGCGGTGCGAAGTCCAGTCAGTCAAGCTAAACTGTTCTTAGCGCGGGCGTCACGAATACAGTTGTGCGAGCGTTTTACCGATTCCAAAGCTCCACGCAATTATAAGCACGCCGTATTCGTCTGTTTGGCTAAGGTGGTATAGAATTGCGGAGAACGCTTGTGTGGGAGCTGAGCTAATCGGGAGGCGGGGATGGCGTGTCTTGCGGTAGGTAGTTCGGAGCGCTCGGCGCTCGTTCGCTTCTTGGTTCGAATGGTTTCTCTCGAGGGCGCATGAGTTACCGCTCGGTCAGCCCCGCTAAGCCTCTTGCGCTTCGATCGGGAGATACAGTTGCGGTGGTGGCTCCTTGCGCCGTGGTGTGCCGGGAGAAGCTCAAGCGAGGCGTCAGTGTGCTTGAGGAACTGGGCTATCGCGTGGACGTTTCGCCCCACGCTCTGGACCGGGACGACATCTTCGCCGGCACCGACCAGGTGCGGGCGCTCGAACTGGAGCGTTATTTCGCTGATCCCAGAATCAAAGCCATCTTCGTTGCTCGTGGCGGCTACGGGTGCGGGCGTTTGCTTCCGCTGCTTAATTTTCAGTCGCTGTCTACCACGCCGAAGATTTTTTTGGGATTTTCAGATGTTACCTTTTTGCTCAACGCCTTGGTGGAGAAAGCCGGTCTTGTAGCTTTTCATGGTCCGATGGTGGCGATGGATTTAGCGCGCGGTGTAACGCCGCGTTCGCTTTCCCATCTGAAAGACGTCCTCGAGGGTCGTATCTTTCCTTTGCGTCTTGAGGCGCAAGAAACGCTTCGAGCCGGGGTAGCCGAAGGGCTGCTTATTGGCGGTTGTTTGTCGGTGTTAGTGGCCATGTTGGGCACGCCCTACGCGCCGAGCTTCGAGGGCAAGATTTTGCTGCTGGAGGACGTGGGCGAAAAGCCGTATCGGATAGACCGGATGTTGACGCAACTGCGCCAAAGCGGCGCGTTCGCGAACGTGGCTGGTGTGGTTTTTGGCGGTATGAGCGGCGTAGACAACGACGCGCAGGAAAAGCGGCTTATCCGACGCTTCATCCAGGAGCAGGTCTGCACGTTAGGGGTGCCGGTGATCGCGGGGCTGAACGTCGGCCACCGTACTGAGAATCTGACCGTTCCGCTCGGCGTTCGCGTAAGGCTCGACGCCGATAATTGCGAACTATGTGTCGTAGAACCCTGGGTTATGTGACGACATGCCTGGGCGAAATTGGAACAAAGTGGCGCATGCTTTTGAGGAGGCGATCGAAGCAGGCGTGATGCCGGGAGCGACCGTTCAGGTGCGCCTGGGTTCGGACGTTGTCTTCGAAGGGTGCTTCGGCTCGCGCTGCTTGCTTCCCGAGCGCCAACCGATGAGCATCGATACTATCTTCGACCTTTCCTCTTTGACTAAGCCGCTAGCTACGACGCTTGCGGTCATGCTGCTGGTTGCCGAGGGGAAGTTGAAACTCGATGACCGGGTAACGCGTTTTTTCCACAACTTCGGCGTGCACGGCAAAAACATGGTTACGTTTCGTCACCTTCTGGCCCACTGCTCCGGCCTTCCTGCTTGGCGGCCTTACTATAACGAAATTGCCGCCATGGAACATAAGGGCAAGGTTAACTTTATCGCAAGCCGCGGCGCTAAAGATTACGTCTATAGCCAGATCCATCGCGAGAGGCCCGACTATCCAACCGGCACAGCATCTGTTTACTCGGATTTGAACTTCATACTCTTGGGCGAGGTGGTGGAGAACGCCACCGCAAGAAGTCTTGACCGCTTTTGCCGCGAGAGGATTTATCGCAGTTTGGGTCTGCGCGAGATGGATTTCATCGACCTCGAGCTGATGCGCACTCGACGGCTCGAGCCGATGCGCGAAAGGTTCGCAGCCACAGAGCTCTGCCCGTTACGTAAGCGGATTTTGATCGGCGAGGTGCACGATCTCAATGCGTACGTGATGGGGGGCGTGGCAGGTCACGCCGGACTTTTCGCGCCGGTGCGCGACGTCGGCAAGCTCGCAGCGGAACTGGTCGCGTGCTACCATGGTCGGTCCAGTTTTTTGCCGGCCAAGGTCGTAGCGGAGTTTTGGCGCCGGCAGGACATAGTCAAGGGCTCGACCTGGGCTCTTGGATGGGACACGCCGTCTCCCGCTAATTCGAGCGCCGGCCGGTTCTTTCCGCCAACCTCGGTGGGTCATCTCGGATTTACCGGCACTTCCATATGGATCGAGCCGCGACGCGAAATCATCGTGGTTATTTTGACCAACCGCGTGCATCCCAGTTCGTCTAACGAGGCGATCAGAGCATTTCGCCCAATGATCCACGACCTAATAATGGAAGTCATCGATGGCGGTTAGCGTAGTCGATTTCGCCAAAGCCTCGCGCGAGCGTCTTCTCGCGGTGCCGGAGCGCCTAAGCCATATTCACCTTTTGGGAATCGGAGGAAGTGCGATGACCGCGGTGGCTGGAATGCTGGTAAGCCGCGGCTTTCGCGTTTCTGGTTCGGACGTCGAAATCTATGAGCCGGCAGCTTCGCTCCTCAGGCGGCTCAGGGTAGAGATTCACAAGGGGTTCGATGCGAAGAATCTCGACCCCAGGCCCGACCTCGTCGTAATCGGCAACGTGATCACCGCAGCCAATCCGGAGGCTGCCGCCGTGCTCGAGCGCGGGATTCCGTACCTTTCGATGCCGGAGGCGGTGCGACACTTTTTTCTAAAAGAGCGGCGCGTGCTGGCAGTTGTGGGAACCCATGGCAAGACTACGTCGAGCGCGATGCTGGCCCATGTTCTGTCCGCTTGCGGTCGCGACCCGGGGATGTTAATCGGCGGAGTCGCGCTCAACTTCGACTCGAATTGGTTGCTCGGTGGCGGTCCGGAGTTCGTAATCGAGGGGGACGAGTACGACACGGCCTTTTTCGACAAGCGTCCGAAGTTTTTGCATTACCATCCATGGGGAATAATTCTCACCGCCGTGGAGTTTGACCACGCCGATATCTATCGCGACCTTGAGCACGTGAAAGGCGCTTTTCGCGCGCTTGCGACGCAATTGAAACCCGACGGCCGAGTGGCGGTTTGCGCTGACCATCCCGACGCGCTGGCGGTGGTGGAACAGAGCCAGGCGCGCAAGCTCACGTTCGGGCTGAACCACGGCGAATTTCGGGCCGAGGGAATAACTGTGGGGGAACATGGCGCAAGCTTCTGGGTGAGTCGGTGCGGCGAGCGGATGGCGCCGCGATTTATGTTGCCGCTTTGGGGGCGCATGAACGTTGTCAACGCGTTGGGAGTTGTGGTGCTCGCTCGCGAGCTTGGTATTGCCGACGCCGACATAGCGTCGGCTATCGCCTCGTTCAAGGGCGTGGCCCGCCGCCAACAAGTCGTGGGCGAGGCTGGGGGTGTGGTGGTCGTGGACGATTTTGCGCACCATCCCACCGCCGTCAAGGCCACGCTTGCGGCTATTGTCGAGCGATTTCCTAAAAGGCGGCTTATCGTTGCTTTCGAGCCACGCTCAAACACGAGCCGTCGTCGCGTCTTCCAACAACAGTTCGCAAGCGCCTTTGACCTCGCCTCCCATGTGTTTTTGGCGCCGGTTTACTTCAAAGAGAACGATCCACTACCTGTCGAGCAGCGCTTGGACGTTCAGGTGCTAGCCGAGGAAATCAGCCAGCGCGGGCCTCGAGCCCGAGCGATGAAGTCCAACGACGAGCTCCTTGCGGCGATTGTGGAGCAGGCGCGAGAGGGCGATGTCGTGGTCTTCATGTCGAACGGCCCGTTCGATAACCTCAAGTACCGCTTCCTCGAAGCACTGAAGCTTCGGGCCGCGTAGGTGGGCGCATTTGCTCGCGGCTTACTTTTCGCGTTCTCAGTAACCGCGCGATAGATCGACCTGGTTGACAAGAGGACGGCCCGCGACGAAACGGCGCAAATTTTCCACGAAGAGCTCACAGGCGCGGTCCATGTAGCCGCTGAACGAGCCCGCGATATGGGGAGTGAGAATCGCTTGCTCGAAATCCCATAGCGGGCTTTGCGGGTCGAGAGGTTCGCGCTCGAAAACATCGAGACCCACGCCGGCGATGCGTTTTTGCATGAGCGCCTCGACAAGCGCTTGCTGGTCGATTAGTTCTCCGCGACCCACATTGACCAAGTACGCCTGCGGCTTCATCGCTGCCAGCTCGCGAGCGCCGATAAAATGGTAGGTGTCCTTCGTATGCGGAAGTGTGATAACCACGTAATCGCTTCGAGCCAAAAGTTCTTCGCGCTGGTCTGGACCGAAAATTTCGCGCGGAATCGATCCATCCGGATCGCCCGTCCCGGGAATAACCCAGCCTTCGTCTTGCAGCTTCTTGGGCTCTCGCTTGAGGGCAAGTACGCTCATGCCAAAAGCCTGAGCGATGCGCGCCACTTCCCGTCCCAGCGAGCCGTATCCGATGATTCCAATCGTTTTGCCCCGTAGCTCATGGACTCCAGCCATGAAAGGCTCTCGCTCGAGCCACTCGTGTCGCAGCTGAGCGCGTAGCGTCAGATGGAACCGGTGGTTGAAGGCCAAGATCGACGCGAACACGTGCTGCGCAATCACGACCGAATGGATGCCGCTTGTATGGGTTATGACGATCCGGCTAAGGTCAGCCGGCTGTTTGAGCACATGGTCTGCCCCAGCAGTCAGCAATTGAAGCCATCTGACTCGAGCTACCGGTGCGAGTATTGAGGAAGGCACATGAAAAGTCATCAAAACATCGCAACCGCTTCCCACCAGCGCCTCTATATCTTCGCGGGAACGACACTGACGGTCTATGAGTTCAGCCCCGGGTGCGGCACCAGCAATAGCGGCTCGTTGCTCGGGAGCTAGCGCAACGGACGACACAATTTTCATCGCCTAATCGTTCCACTTCCTTGCATTCGCCCTCGCAAAGAGCGATAGCTTTAAGCTTGCTCGCCGCACAAGCTCGTCGGCTTGCCCGCGCGGCGGGCTACTCATATACTTTATTGCCAGAGGCCTCAGTGGCAAGCGCGGTCGCATACGTAGCGCCTGCTCGCGATTGTGTCTTTGCGCTCCACACTGCGCTCAACGCATGATTCCTGCCATTTCCGTGGCTTTTGCCGACTTTCGCAGAGAAGCTCCTGGGTTTGAGCGTGCAGGATTGGCTTTGTGGAGCACGTGTCCGACCTCCTCTTGAGGAGGTCAAGATGTGGTGAGGCTTCGGCGAGCGGCGCGCTGACTTTCTGGCACGCAGTCTCGTAAGAAAAGTTCGAAATTCAAAGCAGTATAGGGTTAGCGGGAGTTGCAAAGGAGTCTCAAAGAAGCGGTCAGCGAGCTCAAGGCACGGCTCGAGCAAGATGGTGAGCTACGGCGTTTTTCCGTCGTTGGGCTAAAAGGGGCAGCTGGCGCTTTGTTTTTGTGCCAGGCAAATCGCGAGCTCGACTGCCCTATTGTGGCTATTACCGCAAGCGCGCGCGACGCCGAGAATCTGGCGAGCGAGGTAGCGCTTTTTGCTGGCGGGGCGCATCGCGCACATTCACCTGTGCGCTCGGCCTTTGTCTTCCCATCTTGGGAGACGGCGCCATTTGCGCGAGTGTCTCCTTCGTTAGATGTGCAGGCTCGACAGTTCGACGCCCTTTATGCGCTACTTCGCGTCGATCGTCCGCTGGTTATCGCGCCAGTCGAAGCCCTAATGACCCGGGTCCTACCGCGCAAAGTGTTTCTCGACTCTTGCTTTACCATAGACGTGTCGGACCGCGTCGATTTGCAGTGTTTGGTCGAAGCTCTGGCCGAGGCGGGCTATCAGCGTGTCCCACAGGTTGAGGAGCTCGGCGACTTCAGCGTGCGCGGTGGTATCGTCGACGTTTTCTCGCCCGCGCATAGCTTGCCTTTTCGACTTGAACTCGACGGCGAAACCGTCGTCTCGCTTCGTTATTTCGAGCCTCAAACTCAGCGTTCCCAGCAGCCGGTCGAGCAGGTTAGGGTGATACGGGCGCGCTACGTTGCGCCCAATCAGCTCGCCGACCCCAAGCTTAAGGATCGCGTGGCCGGGCGCGCCTCGGATATCGGACTTTTGCGCAAAGACTTTCTGGATATTTCCGAGTCGCTCGACCACGGTCTTCTGTTTCCCGGAGTGGAGCTACTGTTGCCCTACTTTTATCCACAAGGACTCGAGACGTTCTTTAGTTACTTGCCCGACAAGGCCTTGCTCTGCATATACGAGCCAGGGCGCGTGCTTGCGGAGGCCGAGAGATTCTCTGAGAAAGTGGTTAGCGAGGCTCGGTCATGCGAGCAGCGGCACGCTTTTTACCCAGAGCCAGAAAGTCTTTATCTCTCCGCTGACGAATTTCGAGCGCTTTGCGAGAACCGGCGCGCAGTCGAGGTGAATCCACTCGTAACGGTCAGTAAACCACGGGATGGCTATTCGCTACCGATCGAGGTGGCCTGCAAGCCGAGCCTTAAACTTACCGATCTGACCGACGGGGGCCGTCGGGTACCGTCGTTCGAGCCGCTGGTAGCCGAGCTTCAGGAGGTTCAGCGCAAGCAGGCGCGGGCTTTGCTGGTGGTCGATGGGGAAGCCGAGCTTACGCGTCTTTGCCGCCATCTGCAAGCCTACGACATCACCCTGAACACCAAGCTCAGCTCATTCGACCAGCTTTTTGAGCAGCCCGACTATCGACCTGCTGTCTTGCAGGGGGGGATCGCTCGGGGATGCGCCTTAGAGCTTGACGGGCTTTATATCTACGGTGAGGAAGATCTTTTCGGCGAGCCTCGTGTGCGACGGCGTAGCCGCCCGTCCAGCAAGGGCTTTCTGACGAGTCTTACCGAGCTTACTCCGGGCACCTACGTCGTGCATATTGACCATGGAATCGGTCTTTATCAGGGGCTGACTCACTTGCGCGTGGGTGGCGTGGAGGGCGATTTTCTCAATATCCGGTACGCCGACAACGATACTTTGTACGTTCCCGTCGAGCGGATTAATCTGGTCCAGCGATATGTCGGCGGCGAAGGCGCAGAGCCAAAGCTCGACAAATTGGGCAGTGGTTCGTGGGAGAAGGTTAAGCGGCGCACCAAGGAATCGTTGCTGGCGATGGCGGCCGAGCTTTTGGAAGTCCACGCCGCTCGCCAGATCGAGCAGGGTCATGCCTTCACGCCTCCTTCGGGGCCGGAATACGAAGAGTTCGTAAGCCGCTTTGAATTCGAAGAAACACCCGACCAGCAGGCCGCGATCGACGATGTAATCAGAGATATGACTTCGCCGAAACCGATGGATCGTCTGATATGTGGCGATGCAGGTTTCGGTAAGACCGAAGTGGCGCTGCGCGCGGCGTTCATCGCCGCGATGGATGGTTGGCAGGTGGCGGTGTTGGCGCCTACCACGGTTTTGGTTGAACAACACTTCAATACGTTTACCAAGCGGTTCGAAGGGTTCCCGGTGCGAATCGGGATGCTTTCGCGCTTTGTCAGTCGCAAGCAAGCCAGGGAGGTTCTGGAAGAGCTGAAAAGTGGGCGTCTCGACATCGTGATCGGAACCCATCGCTTGCTCCAAAACGACGTTCATTTCAAGCGCCTTGGCCTGCTTATCGTTGATGAAGAGCAGCGCTTTGGCGTGCGTCATAAGGAGAAAATCAAGAAGCTGCGCAAGGTGGTAGACGTACTGACGCTTGCCGCTACGCCGATACCTAGGACGCTGCAGATGGCGATGCTGGGGATTCGTGACCTATCTGCGATCCAGACGCCGCCTGTCGACCGTCAGGCGGTGCGCACTTTCGTCGCCCATTTTGACGACGGATTGATACGTGAGGTCGTTTTGCGCGAGCTAAATCGTGGCGGTCAGGTCTTCTTCGTTCACAACCGAGTCGAGAACATCGATCATATGGCGCGCTACTTGGAGGGTCTGATTCCAGAAGCAAAGATTGCAGTCGCGCACGGCCAGATGCACGAGCGCGAGCTCGAGAAGGTGATGAGCGATTTCGTGCAGGGCAAAGTCAATTTGCTCGTATGTTCAGCCATCATAGAATCTGGCCTAGACATTCCCAACGCCAATACGATCATCATCAACCGCGCCGACCATTTTGGGCTTGCTCAGCTCTACCAGCTTCGCGGCCGCGTCGGGCGTTCGCGCACCAAGGCATACGCTTATTTGCTGATCCCTGGGGAACACCTCATCACGCGCGACGCCAGGCGCAGAATCGAGCTTTTCTGCGAACTTGAGGAGCTCGGCAGCGGTTTTAAGGTTGCCCTTTACGACCTAGAGCTGCGCGGAGCTGGCAATCTTCTGGGGCGCGAACAGTCGGGCAACATCGCCGCGGTCGGTTTCGAACTGTACATGGAGATGCTCGAGCAGGCAATAAACGAGTTGCGCGGCAAGCCGACGCGGATCGAGGTCGAGCCCGAGCTTCAGCTGGGAATTCCAGCGTATATTCCCGAGGCGTTTATCGCTGACGAGCGCGAAAGGTTGGTCATTTATCGGCGGCTTGCTCGCGTCGAGTCCGCCGAAGAGCTCGACGAATTGCGAGCTGAGCTGCGCGACCGATTCGGCCCGTTGCCGGCTCTGGTAGAAAATCTGCTTCGAATTATGAACCTGCGGCGGAGGATGCGGACGCTGATGATTACAAGCGCTCAAATGCGCAAAAGCTCGCTCGAGCTACGCTTCCATCCGCAAGCACCGCTCGACGGTACGCGCCTGGTTGCGCTGGTAGATGCCAACCGCCACAAGTTGCGTCTGTCTAGTGACCTTAAGCTTTTGGCTCAAATGTCCGCGGCCGGCTACGAGCAGACTTTCGAAGAAATTGAGGCTTTAATTGATGCACTCGAGCAGTGCCAGACCGAAGGCCCCGAACCGAGGACGGCACTCAACGGTCAGCAAGGCTATGTCAATTAAGTTTTGGACGCGGGTTCTTGCAGCGACAATGGGCAGACAACTGGCGATCGCGCGAATTAGTCGCGAATCGTTGCGCAAACGAAACGCTCGGCTCCTTTACCCGGAAACCGGTGTGTGTGGTAAGCGGGCCGACAGACGTGGTTTGGTTCCGTGGCCGTCACCGATTTGTCGTGCTTTGGCGCTGATGCTGAGCTTGGTGGTCTTCGGCTTGGTTGTTTCCGCGAGGGTGGACGCCCAGGAGACTTTAGACCAGGTCGTTGCCAGCGTCGATGGGGAGCCGATTACGGTCGAAGACGTCCGCGAATACGCGCGCATCCGAGGCGTAACGTTGCCAGCCGACGAGCCACGGAACTCCCCAGCCTTTAAAGAAGCGTTGCAAGGCGCGATCGATGAGAAGCTGTTCGACGAGGAAGTAAAAAGTATCAAGGGAGAAGTCGACGACGCGATGGTGGACCGCTACATCCAGAGCATCAATGCGCAAAACCACGTGTCCGACCAGGAGTTCAGAGAGGCTTTGCGCCAACGAAACATCAGTTACGAGGACTTCCGCAAAAGAGCGCGCGAACAGGTCGAGCGCATGGTGTTGATTCAGCGGGAAGTGCGCGAGAAAGTAAAAATCCCCGACGCTGAGATCGAGGCCTACTACAAAAGCCATCCAGAAGAATTTACCGTCAAGGAAGAGCGTTACCAAATTGCTCAGATTTTGATCGCAGTTGAGCCCGACGCCTCGCAAAAAGAGATCTCACAAGCTCGGGCAAAGGCTCAGGCGATTCGCGCGCGAATTCTCGAGGGAGAAAACTTTGCCGCCTTGGCCCAGCGCTACTCCGACGATCCTTCCAAAAGCAACGGCGGCGAACTCGGATGGTTCAAACCTGACGAGCTTTTAGATGAAATCAGAGAAGTGGTTAGCAAGCTCAACGTAGGAGACATCTCGCCCGTCGTGCAAACCTCGCACGGCTTTCACATCCTCAAAGTGGAGGACCATGAAAAACCTGGGTTGCAACCGCTGAGCAAGGTGAGAGATCAGATCGAGGCCAAGCTGATGCAGACCCGCTTGGAAAAAGAGTTTCGTCGTTGGGTCCGCGAGGATCTGGCAAAAAGACACGTTGTGGAGTACGCGCCCTGAGGCGCTCGAGTAGCTGGCTATGTCGAGACAGTTTTCCGGATGCCCGGGCGCCGAAGTTCGACCGCTCGCCGTTACCATGGGCGATCCTGCGGGGATCGGGCCCGAGGTAATTGTCCGAGCCGTTCGTGAGCTAACTCTCGATGGCGAGGAAATTCCGCTGATCGTGGTCGGGCATGAGGCGACGATGAAGGCGGCGGCTGCGGAAGTCGAGGGCGCGCCCTTGCCCTACGCATGGCAAAGGGGAAGGCCACTTGTCCCATTGCGCGAAGGGCTTGCGGTGTTCGACGTATGCGGGCTTACAGCCAAAGCGCGTTTTGTGCCCGGGCATCCCAGCATTGAGGGAGCGGAAGCTGCTTACAAGTGCATCGTTGAAGCCACCCGAATGGTGATGGCAAATGAGGCTTCTGCTTTGGTGACCGCGCCGGTCAGCAAACAGTGGATAAGTAGCGCCGGCCGTCACTTTGTGGGGCATTCCGAGCTTTTAGCTGAGCTTTCGGGAACGAGTATCTGGCGAATGATGTTTGCCGGAGACCTTTTGAGGGTCGCGCTAGTCACCGTTCATATCGGTCTTGCGCAGGTGCCGGCTGCGCTGAGCGCCGAGAAAGTATACGACACGATACGACTTTGTGCCGATCATCTGCGCGTATATTTCGGAATAGAAAACCCCCGCATCGTGGTGCTGGGACTCAATCCCCACGCGGGCGAAAACGGCCTTTTCGGCGATGAGGAGCAACGCATTATAAGCCCAGCGATCGAGCGGGCGCGATCAACTGGTCTCGACGTTCTGGGCCCCGTCGCTGCGGACAGCGCGTTTGCTCGTCCCCAAGGAAGATTCGAGTTCGACGCCGCCGTGGCGATGTACCATGACCAGGGATTGCTGCCGGTAAAAACGCTTGAATTCGACCGCGCGGTGAACGTGACCCTCGGTCTTCCCTTTGTGCGCACCTCGCCGGATCACGGCACCGCTTTCGATATCGCAGGCAAGGGAAAGGCCAATTCGTCCAGCATGAAGGCGGCAATCAAATATGCCTGGAGCGCCGTTTCGAAAAAGCGGAGAAGCGATAGCGCCGCCAGAGATTTAAATTCTGCCAGATTCAATGCGCGTTCGTGACGAGATGGCGTTGCTCGAGCCAGAGCGGACAGGACGAAGCGTTCTTGCGCTTTGGGAGTTGATTTTACCGTTCCACTGTCGGTCAGGGACATGGCAGGCAAAATTGTATTAAGGGGCGCGCGACAGCACAACCTTAAGAACATCGACCTAGAAATCCCTCGCGACAAGCTGGTAGTGATCACCGGCCTGTCGGGCTCCGGCAAGTCTTCGCTTGCCTTCGATACGATCTACGCCGAAGGGCAGCGCCGCTACGTCGAGTCGCTGTCGGCCTACGCTAGGCAGTTCCTTGAACAGATGGAGAAACCGGATGTCGACTCGATCGAGGGGCTTTCACCCGCAATCTCGATCGAACAAAAAAGCGCCTCCAGCAATCCTCGCTCCACGGTGGGGACCGTCACCGAAATATATGACTATTTGCGCCTGCTTTTTGCGCGCGTGGGTCGTCCGTACTGCTACAATTGCGGGCGCGAAATTTCGACTCAGACAGTCCCCCAGATCGTAGACCGAATCATGACCTGGCCTGAAGGGACGCGCCTTCAGGTGCTTGCGCCGATCGTGCGTGGCCGCAAGGGCGAGTACCGAAAAGAACTGAACGAACTGCGGCGCCTGGGCTTCGTGCGCGCCAAGATTGATGGGGAGATGCGCGACCTTCAGGAAGATATCGCCCTGAACAAAAACCGCCACCACACAATCGAGGTTGTCGTAGACCGGTTGACTATTCACAAAGGCATCGAAAAGCGCCTGGCCGACTCGCTCGAGACCGCTTTCAAACACGGAGGCGACCTGCTCAAAGTGGAGCGCCTGACCGAAGAAGGGACCGAGGAGATCTACTTCAGCCAGCGCTTCGCTTGCGTCGAGTGTGGGACGTCGTATCCTGAGATCACGCCCCGCTTGTTTTCCTTCAACAGCCCCCATGGCGCGTGCCCCAACTGCTCCGGTCTCGGCTCGATCACTTATTTTGACCCAGATTTGGTGATAAAGGACCAAGAGCTAAGTCTGGCCCAAGGGGCGATCGCTCCGTGGGCGGGGCGCAATATGCGCCTTGTGCTGGAGGCATTGGCGGAGCATTACGGATTCGATCTAAACCAGAGCTGGAAAAGTTTGCCCGCTCGGGTCCGCAAGGCGATTCTGTACGGTTCGGGCGACGAAGAAATCGAGTTTTATCGCGGCCGCGGACAAGACCGGCAATCCTACCGCCGTCCGTTCGAGGGCGTGCTCGAATGGCTCGATCGTCGCTACAAAGAAAGCGCCTGGGGCGCGGAGCGGCAGGCGCTGGAATCGTACATGAGCAAACGTCCGTGTCCGGTTTGCAACGGAAGTCGTCTTAAAAAGGAAAGCCTTTTCGTGCGATTTAACGGTAAGTCGATTCATGACGTCGTCAGGATGACGATCGGTGAAGCGCTTGAGTTTTTTGCCAATCCTGAGCTAAGCCCCCAGGAAGCGGAGATCGCGCGGCTGATACTTAAGGAAATTCGCGAACGGTTGAAGTTTTTGGTAGAAGTGGGTCTTGATTACCTGACCCTCGACCGCTCGGCTGACACGTTGGCCGGGGGTGAGAGTCAGCGGATTCGTCTTGCAACTCAGATCGGTTCGAGCCTGGTGGGCGTGCTTTACGTGCTCGACGAACCATCCATCGGTCTTCATCCGCGCGATAATTCGCGCTTGCTCGACACGCTCAAGCGTTTGCGCGACCTGGGAAATACCGTTTTGGTGGTCGAGCATGACCGAGAGATGATGTTACAGGCCGACCATATCGTCGATATGGGGCCGGGCGCGGGCGCCCAGGGCGGCTACGTGGTGGCGCAAGGCACGCCGAACGAGGTGATGCGCAATAGCGCGTCGCTTACGGGTCAGTATCTTAGCGGAGCGCTCGAAATTCCTATACCGTCGCGCCGCCGTCAGCCCGATGGCCGATGGTTGACGGTCCACGGAGCGCGCGAGAACAATCTTCGCAACATCAGCGTGAGCTTTCCCATAGGCGTGCTTACGTGCGTCACAGGCGTGTCGGGCTCGGGCAAGTCAACCCTGGTTCTGGATACACTTTACAATGCGTTGGCTCAAAAGCTTCACGGGGCGCGCACCCGCCCTGGCGCCTTCGAAAGGATAGAAGGCGTGGAGCACCTAGACAAGGTAATCAATATCGACCAGTCGCCGATTGGCCGCACGCCTCGCTCCAATCCCGCAACTTACACCGGGCTTTTTACGCCTATAAGGGAACTGTTTGCACGCCTGCCCGAGGCCAGGATGAGAGGGTTCGGTCCAGGACGCTTCTCGTTCAACGTCAAGGGCGGTCGGTGCGAGGCTTGCGAGGGCGACGGCGTGATACGAATAGAGATGCACTTTTTGCCCGACGTCTACGTTACGTGTGAGGTATGCGGCGGCAGGCGCTACAACCGCGACACATTGGAGGTCCGCTACAAAGGAAAGAATATAGCCGACATTCTCGATCTGAGTGTGGCCGAAGCGCTCGAGCTTCTTGGCACAGTTCCACAGGTGAGGCAGCGCCTCGAGCTGCTATGCGAGGTGGGACTGGACTATATCCGCTTGGGGCAGCCGGCGACGACGCTGTCAGGTGGAGAAGCGCAGCGTATCAAGCTTGCGCGCGAGCTGTCGCGCCGCGCTACCGGTCGCACCCTATACATCCTGGACGAGCCGACAACCGGACTCCACTTCGAGGATATCAAAAAGCTACTTTCCGTGCTCGGACGCCTGGTAGACGCGGGCAACACGGTAATCATCATCGAGCACAATCTCGACGTGATAAAAACTGCGGACTACATCGTCGATCTTGGCCCCGAAGGTGGTGCCGACGGCGGCACGGTAGTCGCCACCGGCACGCCCGAACAGATCGCGTCGGTGCCGAATTCCTACACCGGACAATATTTGCGACAGGTGCTGAACCAAAGGGCCGCTGCTTAGAGGCGTTTTCCAAGCAGCGGCGGCCGTTTGGTCCGAATTTTAGCCGGATAACGATTGAAACGACTTTGGGCTGTCGACGTGAAGCTCTTTTCCTTGCGGCAGGGCACCATTTTCGCTTGGCTTTGAAGTGTTTCTGCCAGCTTTCTTTCAACCGATTTTGCGCTGTAGGTCAGGCAACCCTCGCTCGAACACCCGCAGCGCTTCTTGAGCGCGCGCGTTGAGAGAATTTGGAATTCAGCTCGCTTTGTCTTGACCTTCCTGTTTTATGGATTCGCCTGCTGCTAAAGACTTGTCGGGGTACAACAGCATTCCGTCGACGACGCAAAGAAAGGACGTTGGCTGATGTACCACGGCTTTACCGTCGGGAAGGATGTGGAACACGCTGTGTCCCATGGTGACGAGCCGGTCGGCGATGAGCCGACGATGACATCGCCACCATAAGCCCTCCGAGCACATCGCCGCAACCGTTTGACTGGCGACTAGAGAGAGAAGATCGCTTAGACCTTGCGCGAACTGCTCGCTTGCCATGTAGGCAGCGTATGCGCGAAAACCAGCCGTGCGCCATCCAGCGTATACTCTAGACTCCCCCGTCAGTGAACGTCGGCCGCCAAGCGCGGGAATCCAGCAATAAGATATTCCCACTTCTTTGAAGCTCTGTTCGAGCGCCTTGCGGTTAAATTGCGGCCATCGAGTAGAGCTCGGAAAACGCCTTACGTCTGCGACCACGGTGATACCGTGAGATTTCAGAATCTCGCATAGATGCCCGATTGGATGGTTGGAGTGACCGACGGTGAAGACGACTTTGTCGCGCTCTGGTTCAATGTCCGCCATTGGCCGGCGCCGCGCTGCTGACGTCGAGAGCGGCTTCTTTTTGGTTTGCAACTGCAACTAAAATGTAGGCGTCTGGATGGAGATACTTTCGAGCGACGTTCTGAACGTCCTCGACCGTAACCGCGTCGATCAACTTCGGATACTTATCCACGTAATCGAGTCCGAGACCGTAAATTTCTACCTGCAACAAGAAGCTCGCGATCGAGCTTTGGCGGTCAATCTTAAGCGGGAAACTGCCGATAAGAAATCGTTTGGCCCCTTCGAGCTCTTTTTGCGAGACCGGACGCGTCTGCATGTTTCGCAACTCCTCGAGCACCATCCTTACGGCCTGGTTGGCGCTGGAGTTTTTTGTCTGCAGCACCACCTGGAAGGAACCCGGAAACTTGCCCGGAGTGAAGAAACTAGCCACCGAATAGGCGAGTCCGGCCTTGCTGCGTACTTGCTTTACCAGGCGCGAGGCGAAACCGCCACCGCCGAGGATGTAGTTCATTACCTGAAGCTTGTAGAAGTCGGGGTTGCTGCGTGCGATCCCTTCAAAGCCAAGTTCGATGTTTGCCTGGGTTACATTGCGGTCGATCTTGGTTACGTGAGCCCCGGCGGGTACTTTCGGCGGCGGGGGCGGCGGCTGGGGCGCAACTTGACCTTGCAACTTCGCCAAGGCTTTATCGAACTCGCCCTTGATTTGTTCAGCGTCAACGTCGCCGACCACCGCGATCACGGCAGATCCGGTATGGTAATACGTGTGGTAGAACTCGCGCACGTCTTGGGGCGTAAGACGTTCGACCGAATCCAAGTCGCCCTCGGGCAGATGGCCGTACGGTTGATGATCGAAAAGTAGCTCGGTAAAGACCCTCTTAGCTACGTAACCTGGCTCTTCGTCGGCTGAACGCAGGGCCGCGATCTGTTCGGTCTTCTTGCGCAAGATGTCCTCGTCGCGCAGTCCTGGATCGGTAAGCACGGAAGTTAGCAGCGCAAGCGTCTGCGGAAAGAATTTTTTGAGCGACACGCAGGAGGCAGTTGCGTAGTCGCGGTCGGCGCTCACCGTAAGCGAGCTTCCCATGAAGTCTATCTTTTTGTTTAGCTCGCTTGCAGAAAGTTCGCGCGTCCCTTCGGCTAGACTTGCGGCCGTCAGGCTTGCTAGGCCGGCCTTGCCCTCGGGGTCGCGCCGGGAACCTGCATCGAACGCGATCGACACGGTAACCATCGGAAGCTGATGTTGCTCTGAGACGAGCAGCACCGCCCCGTTGTTCAAGACGTAACGCTTTATCTCGAGCGCGCAAAGTCTGGTAGGGATGAGGAAAAGGAGAGCGAGAGCGATTAAGAGAGGCGCTAAATTTGGTTTCGTTTTGGCCACGTTCGTCCTTCTCTGGTAGACGGTTGTTAACGCACAGTCGAGCCAGCTGGCCCTGCGGCCGGATGGGGTAGCACTCCCGTGGGTATCAAGATTGCGAGCGTTCGCTGGGGACGGTTAAGATATTTCCCCACTACGCGGCTTACGTCCTGGGGCGTTACTCGGTCTATACCGACCAGGTATTGGTCCAACATTCGATAGTCGCCGAGCATCTCGTATTGGCCGAGCAACATCGCTTCGCGGAATATCGAATCCTGCCCATAAACGAAACTAGCCTGAACGAGGTTTTTGGCTTTCTGCAGTTCGTCGTCGGATGGCGCTTTGTCGCGCAGTGTGGCGATCTCGTCGTCTATCACGCCGATTACGTCGTCGACTTTTACGTTTGGTCGAATCTGCGCCGTTATCCAAAAGAGGTTCGGGTCGACCGACAGGCGGTCGTACTCGGTATCTACGCTTACGACCATCCGCTTTTCCACCACCAGCTTCCTGTAAAGGCGCGAGCTTTTGCCGTCGGCCAAAAGCTCAGCGACAATCTCGAGCGCAAAACTGTCGGGATCGCGATAATTAGGAACGTGAAAGGCCTCGGCGATCGCGGCCAGTTCTGCTGGCCGCCGAAGCTCGACTCGTCTTTCGCCTTTTTGCGGCGGTTCAACCTCGGTCACAGGTGGAGGCTTTGCGCCGTTTTTTATCTGCGAGAAGTTCTCACTTATCTGTCGCATCACTTTATCGGCGTCGAAATCGCCCACAGCCACAATTATTGCGTTTTGCGGCGAGTAATAGACCTCGTGATACTTGAGCGCATCCTCGAGCGTCAGATGCTCAAGGTCGTTCATCCAACCGATCACGGGCCAATGGTAGGGATGTTGGATAAAGGCTTGCGATTGCGCGATTTCATACAGCGAGTCCTGTGGATTATCCTCGGTGCGAAGCCTTCGTTCTTCCATCACTACCGCTTTTTCGGAATCGAACCCTTGGGGAGCGAAGTTCGCCATGCGGTCGGCCTCGAGCCGTATCGGAACCTCGAGGTGATCCTTGTTAATCACCTCGAAATAGGCAGTGTAATTCTCGGTGGTAAAGGCGTTGTCGGTCCCGCCGTTCTCTTGAATTATGTTTGAGAATTCTTCAGGACCGAGCGTTTTGGTGCCGCGGAACATAAGATGCTCGACCAGGTGCGAGATGCCCGTGGCACCGAACTTTTCGTTACGCGATCCAACCTTGTAAAATACCATGAATGTGGCAACCGGAGCCTTGTGATTTTCGAGGACCAAGACCCGAAGTCCGTTGGGCAGCGTCGTGGCCCGCACCGCGTCGGTAAGAGCGCAAGATGCTCTGCCTGCGATGGCCAAGACCGCGCAACAAGCGACCAAAACACTGACGCGGTTTATAACTCGAACCCTTATGGATGACGTTTTCATGCTGATTACTCAGTTAAGTCTGCCGCATCAAGGGCAGTCAAGTCGTCAACTCGTGTTTGTCGAGCACGGAGCAATTTTTTAAGCAATTTTTTAGTTGTGTCTTCGCTTTTACAGCGTGGCGATGCGGGAGGGATATTGTGGTGACGAACCAACGACAGCAAACCTTCGGCCTGCACGATTTCAGGGGCGTGCTGAACAAGTTCGTCAAGATGCTTTTCGGACGCGACTTTCGCGTAGACTCGTTCTCCGACACCAGACCACTTGCAGTGTTCAGCTTTCCGCTTCGCGACAGCCTACGCATTTTTCTGCCGGAACGGTTGGAAGGATGGTCCGAAAAGGCCGAAGTGTTCAGGTACTATAAGGTCCTAGTCGCCCAGCTCGCTGCACGCCACGAGTTCGGAACCTTTGCTTTGAACTTGGGCGAGTTACCAGGCTTCGAGGGCCGTGCCGAGCAAGGAAGGAAAGCGCTCGAGGGGTTCGTGGCGGCTTTCGAAGATCGCCAGCTCGCTGGCGCTCTTCTGCGTCTGTGCGAAGCTGCGCGAATCGACGCTGCGCTTGCTCGCCGCTTTCCAGGACTTGCGCCCGAGATTTCAGCGATCAATCGGGCGCTCGTGCAAAAGCTTAAGCCGAACACGCTTAGTACCGCGCTTGTGAGTGCCGCATTGCTTTGCGAGGCACACCTGGGATTATTTGGCCAGCTTTTGAAAGCGAAGCTTGCGGAGTTTTTTGCGCCGCTTCGCCTTCCAGGGGCAACTGTTTCTACCAGCGCGATGGTTGCCGCCAAGCTTTACGATTGGATTGACGAGGTTACAAGCTTATCCGCCGAGCTAGACGACGAAGCAGACGCTTTGAGGAGCGATGATAGCGAAGACAACGAGCTCTCGAGCATCCTCGACGAGCAGGCGGATGAGGATGGATTCGAAGATGAAGACGAGCCGGCTTCGATGGATGACGCGCGGTTAAATGGCGGCGTGCGGCGCACGGCTGGCAGTAAAAACGCGGCTAGCGGGTCGAAGCGATCGCTGACCCAGCAGGAGCTCCAACGGTTGGTCGGTGCCGGTGGAGAACGAGATCCGCAACAAGCTTCTACGTCAAGCGACGAGCGTGGCGCACCTGTGCCTCGCTCAGCAAAGCAGCAAGCACAAGAAGAGCTTCGCCAATTGCGCATTCAATTGGCCGAAGCCGAGATCGCAAGCCGTACCGGTCAGCGAATTACCTTGACCGGCGCTGCGGACGGCGACGAGAGTTACTACGCTTACGACGAGTGGGATTACAAAGCGGCAGAGTATCGGCGCGGATGGTGTCGCTTGCGCGAGATAAAGCTGAGCGGCGATCAGGGCGAATTCTACCGCGCAACGCTTGCGCGCTACTCGCGCCTGGTGCCAATCATTAGGCGCCACTTCCAACGGGTGCGACCCGAGGCGCTCAGGATGGTTCGCGGGTTGGAGGACGGCGAAGAGCTCGACCTTGACCGCAGCGTAGAGGCGCGGGTCGAGCGTCGCCTCGGGCAAATCCCAGACCCCAGACTCTACAAGGCGCGTCAAAAGGAAGTTAGGGACGTCGCCACACTGTTTTTGCTCGATATGTCAGCCTCGACCGACGAGCCCGTAAACCCTCGGTCCGACTTTGACGCAGACGTGCATCGGTCCGACGACTGGGCAGCGCCTTGGCACGACCCAGGCACTCGGCGCCGCCCCAGACGGATTATCGATATCAACAAGGAAGCGCTCGTCATAATGGCTCAAGCGCTGGAGGAACTCGGCGATCTGTACGCGATAATGGGTTTCTCGGGCCACGGCCGTTACAACGTCGAGTTCTACGTGATCAAGGAGTTCGACTGGCCGCTGGATGACGCCGTAAAGGCTCGAATAGGGGCGATAGAGCCTAAGCGCTCCACCCGGATGGGGACAGCGATTCGGCATGCTCGCGAAAAGTTCAAAAACGTCAACGCGCGCTCGCGCCATTTGTTCTTGCTCAGCGACGGCTTTCCTCAGGACTTCGACTACGGCGAAGACTCGCGCTCGTACCTGTACGGTTTACAGGACACTATGGTGGCCCTAAGAGAGCTGGAGATGTCTGGCACGATGCCCTTCTGCATCACCGTCGATCGCTCTGGCCACGATTATCTGCGCCAGATGTGCCGGCCGTCGCGTTATCTGGTAATCGAAGATATAAGCTCGTTGCCTCGGGAGTTGCCCAAAATTTACGAGCAAGTCGTGCGCTGGTGATGGGCGCCACGGATACGACGCGACCTCGCCGCTAAGGTTCTGACTCGTTACGGTTTGTGGGCCGAGAAAGGAATATTCCTTTTAATTTGGCGCGCCGAAAAACTTGCGTTTTCTTTGAGAGCTAGTCGCCGAATGTTAGCGGGTTGGATTCGGCTTACGGTTTTCGCAAGTCGCGGCCGGTCATCTCCGGAGGAGCTTCGATGCCCAGCACGCCTAGCATCGTAGGCGCCACATCAGCCAGCGTTCCACCTTCGCGCAACGTCCCGCGGTAATCGGGATGGGCTAGAATGAACGGCACCGGATTCGTAGTGTGCGCCGTGTGGGGCTCCCCAGTTTTTGGGTCGATCATTTGCTCGGCGTTTCCGTGATCGGCCGTGATTAACGCAACTCCGTTGACCTTTTTGACCGCCGAAAGAACCCGTCCCAGCGCAGCGTCGCTTGCTTCGACTGCTCGCACCGCTGCCTCGAATTTCCCAGTATGGCCGACCATGTCAGGGTTGGCGAAATTTATGATCACTACGGCGAACCGCCGGCTCAAAATTTGTTCCTCAGCCGTCTCGGCAATTTGTGGCGCTCGCATCTCGGGCGCCAGGTCGTAGGTAGCGACCTTGAGCGAGGGCACTAGTATGCGCTCCTCATAAGGAAAGGGTTTTTCTATGCCTCCGTTGAGGAAATAAGTCACGTGTGCGTATTTCTCGGTCTCTGCCAGGCGCAGATTACGCAGGCCATTTTTGCTCAGCATCTCGCCGAGCGTGTTGCGGACATCCTGCGGCGGAAAGGCTATAGGAAGGTTGAACGTGCGGTCGTACTCGGTCATACATACGTACTCGACCGAAGGCTTGCGTGGACGCTCAAAGCCGCTGAATTCTTCGAGCGCTATCGCTGCCGTAAGCTGGCGCGCCCGGTCGGCGCGGAAGTTAAAGCAGATTACAGTGTCACCGTCTTTGATCGGTTGAGGTGCCCCTACGACGGTTGGGACGACAAACTCGTCGGTCTGGCCGCTGTCGTACGCAGCGGTTACGGCTGCGCGCGCGCTCTCGGCGCTGAGACCTTTGCCGTCGACGATAGCTTCCCAGGCGCGCCTGGTTCGCTCCCACCGTTTGTCGCGGTCCATCGCGTAGTAGCGGCCGCTTACGGTTGCTATTCTGCCGCGCCCTATCTGCGCCAGCGTTGACTCCAGTCGCTCGATGTATGGCAGCGCGGAGGCCGGAGGCGTGTCGCGCCCGTCCAAAACGGCGTGAACTGCGATGTTGGCCACTTTGTTGCGCGCGGCCATCGCGACGAGCGCTAGCAGATGTTCAATGTGGCTGTGGACCGAGCCGTCGGAAAGAAGCCCCCACAGGTGCAGGCTTGTTCCATTGCGGACAACCGTCCCCATCGCGTCGAGCAAAACCGGATTTTCGTAGAATTCGCCGGTTTCGATCGCGCGCGAAATCCGCATCACGTCCTGGTAAATCACTCGCCCGGCACCGATGGTAAGATGGCCCACCTCCGAGTTGCCCATCACTCCAGGTAAAAGCCCGACCGCCGTCCCAGACGCCTCGAGCGCGGTGTGCGGGTAAGCTGCTTTAGTTGCCTCCATCACCGGCGTGCGAGCAGCAGCGATCGCGTTGCCCTCTTGCTCCGCGCGCAGACCCCAACCGTCGAAGATCACGAGCGCAACCAGCGGCGGACGAGTCATCGCAGTCCTCCTTGTTGCTGTTTAGAAAACGCCGACCATCCCGGATACCTGGCACGCGATCCCAGTTCTTCAGCGACTCTAATCAACCGATTGTATTTTGCGAGCCTCTCGCCGCGACATACTGAGCCGGTTTTTATCTGACCAGCGCCGGTCGCTACGGCCAGGTCGGCAATGGTCGCATCCTCGGTTTCGCCCGAGCGATGGGATATCACGTACGTGTAATTGTTCTTTCGCGCCAGTTCGATTGTGTCGAGGGTTTCGCTGAGAGTTCCGATTTGATTGACTTTTATGAGGATGGAGTTTGCGACTTTCTCGTCGATCCCGCGCTTTAACCGTTTTGGGTTGGTCACGAAAATGTCGTCGCCAACCAGTTGAACTTTGTCGCCTAGCTCCTGCGTTAGCGTCCTCCATCCGTCCCAATCGTCTTGAGCGAGTCCGTCTTCCAGCGAGACGATCGGATAGCGTTCGACCAGCCTTTTGTAATAAGCGATCATTTCCTGAGCGTCGCGCACTTGCTTGTCGGAACGAGAAAAGACGTACTTGTTGCCCTGGTAAAACTCGCTTGCCGCCGAGTCGAGGGCCAACGCTACGTCCTTGCCCAGCGAATATCCGGCTTTGACGATGGCCTCGCAAATGAGTTCAAGGGGCTCCTCGTTGTTTCGCAAGCTTGGGGCAAAACCTCCTTCGTCGCCGACGGTGGTCGAGTGTCCCTTGCTTTTAAGAACGCTCCTGAGGGCGTGAAAGATCTCGCTGCCTGCACGAAGCGCCTCCTGAAAGCTAGGTGCTCCCGCCGGCACGATCATGAACTCTTGAAGATCCACGCTGGAATCGGCGTGTCTGCCGCCATTTAGAATGTTCATCTGGGGAACTGGTAGGGTGTAGGCGTCGTTGCCACCGAGGTACGCGTACAGCGGCGCGCCCATGGCAGCCGCCGCAGCATGAGCCACTGCAAGAGAGACGCCCAAAATGGCGTTGGCTCCAAGGCGCGATTTATTCTCCGTCCCATCAAGCTCGATCAACGTATTATCGACGGTTCGTTGAGCGCTTGCGTCCATACCGATAAGCTTCGGAGCGATGACATCGGTGACGTTAGCTACGGCCTTGAGCACACCTTTACCGCCGTAGCGCTTGGGATCGCCGTCACGAAGTTCCAACGCCTCGTGGACACCTGTAGACGCGCCTGACGGCACGGCAGCGCGTCCAAAGGCACCGCCTTTCAACCAAACGTCGACTTCCAGCGTGGGATTACCTCGCGAATCAAGGATTTCTCTAGCTTTGATTCTCGCAATCTCTGTGGCCAAAGCCATCGCCTGTCCTCCACTTGAACAAAAGCCGTTGTTCGGCGATTTTCGCGCGCTCGTCTGGGGATTGCATCTTCAGCCAGCCGTCAAAACCGCAGCTCATGAGGGGAAGGTCTTCAGCACCGTAAAACGCAAGCCGAGCGAAATTCATCGCTCCCTACTTCAACGCGTTTTCGCGTACTCGCATTTGTCGCCTTCCCCCATCTTAAGCGCCCATCTTAATTTCTAGCTTAAGCTTGCAGTTCTTCATAATTCGTCGAACGTGCTCCCAAAATCTAGCACCGTCCAGTCTTGAGGTTCAAACGTTTCGTATTAGACGTCTTCGTATCCAATTACTGGTAAAAATTATTTGCGACCATTTAGTGGCTCGGCGATAATATCGAGCTTTTCGGCGCGCCAATTCCCCTCCAGGGCAAGAATCTGAACAGAGCCTAGCTCGCTTTGTGGTTCAAGCCCGGTCAGGTGCTTGGTTATGGTTCGCACCACGCCTCGATGAGCGACGATCAGTGTTGTTCCAGCAAGCCCATCTATGCATCGCTCGAGCCAGGAACGAAACACTTGCTCGAGCCCACGTAGCACGCGCGAGTTGAACGCGGTCCGACTTTCGCCTTCCGGGTAACAGTAGTCGAGATCGAACCGTCGCTTGTTCCATTGAGCGAAGTGTTCAGGATAGCGCTCGCGGATCTCTTCGGCGCTAAGACCTTCGAAAAGACCGAAGTCGATTTCGGCGAAGTCGTCCACTATCATGACGGGATGGTTTTGGCCGACGATTATTTTTGCGCTCTGAAATGCTCGCTGCAGCGGACTTGAGCACACAAGCTCGAACCGCTCTTTGCCAAAAAGGCGGGCTACTGCCTCCATTTGCGTGATGCCGACAGGGGCAAGAGGAAGATCGCTGCGGCCGTAGTAACGGAGGCTCGAGTTACCTACCGTTTCGCCATGGCGCACCAAAACCAGTTTTGCTGTAACACCCAAGTTTGGCGTCTCCTGCATCGGGCCGGTTGAATTCAACTGATTGGGCAAATATGCCGCTTCCAAGCGCGAGGAGGAAAAGAGACGAGCTAGCTGCAACCGAAATGGGTTGCCTATCGCTTTTTACGGGCTGCCGTGCGGATACTCCAAAAGCTTTGGTCTTGAGGGGCATTGAGGAGCTCATTTCGGCTCGCGCGTGTCGACCACCTACTCGTCTAGCGGATTCATCACTAGTCCCGTTACCAACTTCGGAAAGAAGTAAGTCGATTTTTCGGGCATCGTCGCACCAGCTTCGCTGACTTTTTCGATGTCGCCGATGGTGACGGTGGGCAAGAAAAAGGCCGCCGCTGCACCGGCCTTGCGTACGGCTTGAAGCGCGACCGTTGTGTCCGGCGTGTATTCGATGGTGCCTTCGGTTGCAAGCTCTGAATCGCTAAAGCCCAATACCCGCTTGAGAATTAGTTGATGGAGAATCGTTACACCCAGAGTACGCGTAGGTCGTGGCACGTCCGCCATCAGCTCGTTTAGATCGACGGCGCTTTTAAGCCTCATCAAGTAAAGACCCGGGCGTGCTCTCAGGACGGCACCGATTGTGCCTGGCTCGAGTTCGGCGAGCCTTTTTTCGAGCTGCGCGTCTTCAGTTACGTGCTCGAGTTCGAACCATTGCTCAGCCCGTTGGGCGAAGTCGTTGTCGGTCGACCCAACGAGGCGGCGCACGACGCGGTGAAAGGATTTAACGACAAGTCCTGGGTCATCAGACGAGGTCAGCGTGATCATCGTATAGTCGTATGGCATGAGGGCCTGCGGATCGTTTTCGCTTGCCCGCCGCTGCTTACGGTAGGCCCGTGCTGTCTCGAATCGGTGATGCCCGTCGGCGATGAGAATCAGCCTGTCTTCTAAGGAGCGCTGAATCGCCGCGATATCATCGGCCTGCTCCACGAGCCGGATTTCGTTTTCGATGCCGCTGTCGTCGGTGACGGCAAGCGCGGGCGGTTTTGCGCTCAATTTTGCGACGACTTCGTCGAGTTCTACACTGCGCCCGCGAAAAATTCCAAAAATCGAGCTCAGGTTTACGCGTGTTTCTTCCAACAAACGCAGCCGATCTTGCTTGGGACCGGCGAAAGTCTTCTCATGGGGGAGAATTGGAGCGTCGCCCGGATAGTCCAAGCGGATCCTCGCGATCAGACCATTGCGTACCAAGTGTCGCCCGTCCAGTTCGAATCTTTGCGTGTAAAGGTAAAAAGCTGGTTTCGGCGTCTTTCTCAAAATTCCCTGCTCGAGCCACTGCCGCAACGTCTGCGACGCTTCGCGATAACGGTCGCAGGCGCGGCCGAGCTCGAGACGGATAATGTTGAATGGACTGCGTTGATAGAGGCGCTGCTGAAGCTGTGTGTCGATAAGGTCATAAGGAGGGCAGACGACCGTGGCCAGGCCACCGCATCGCTGCGGATCGTACATCAGAGCTCGAAACGGTTCGAGGCGGCGCGACAATTTGTTCATCAGAAAGAGTTCGGTCCGTTTAAGCTTCACCGAGCGCCTCGCGGAGCGCACGTTCGGAAATCGCTCCGTGGCGCCAGATGCGCAGTTCGTCGTTTTCCAATGAGACAACCGTGGAAGCAAGCTCGGCGTCCAAGTACCCGCCGTCGACGTAGACCGCGACCTTGTCTCCGAAAGCTTCGCGCGCCTGTTCGATCGTGCGGGCCGGGGGCTGTCCACTTAGATTGGCGCTAGTGGCCGTAATTGGGCGGCCAAAGCTGCGCGCGAGAGCGTGGGCGATTGGATTGGACGAAACCCTAACCGCAACGCCGCCTGTGGGTCCAAGCAGTTCGGCGGCAAGGGAAGCTCGCGCTGGCAAGACGATAGTGAGCGGCCCAGGCCAAAACCGCTCAGCCAGCTTGCGCGCAATAGGCGGAATCTCCGCGGCCACTTCACGCGCAACCTCAAGGTCGGCAATTATAAGTCCGACCGGCTTTGTGGGGTCGCGCTGCTTGATCGCAAACAGACGCTCGAGCGCTTTCTTCGAGCAAGCATCGACGCCCAACCCGTAGAACGTTTCGGTGGGGAAGACTACCGCCTCGCCTGCTCGCAGCGCAGCGATCGCTTGCTCCACTGCCAGTTGCGTCGCTGCGGGTAAACTTAGAAGGGTCTGGTCAGCCATAAGCGTAAATCGCTAAAAGTCAGGTTTTTTTAAGCCAATCGTCAGTTGCCCTCCAAACTTTTCTTTCGAAGGGCGCGCATGCCGATATCGTACCGCAGATGCTTGCCTTCGAATTCGATCATTTCGGCTGCTTGATATGCCCGTCGCAGCGCGGCTTCCAGGTTATCCCCACGGGCGCTTACGATTAGCACTCGCCCGCCGTTGGTAACCAAAGTATCGCCTTTCAGCGCCGTGCCAGCATGGAAGACTTCCACATCGGCAACCGTTTGAGCACGCTCGAGTCCGCGAATCGGGAAGCCGCGCTCGTAGTTTCCGGGATATCCCCGACTCGTCAGGGCGACCGCGACGCCGAACGACGGCGACAACCTCACGTGCTGCTCACTGAGTTTCCCTTGAGCCGCCGCCAACAAGGCCTCGGCAAGATCGCCGCTGAAGCGCATCATCATAGCTTCACATTCCGGATCGCCGAAGCGAACGTTGAATTCCAGGACGTCGATTCTCGGCCCGTTTACCATCAAGCCCGCGTATAGCACGCCTCGAAACGGCGCTCCCCAGGTTGCCATCGCGGCCAGCGTAGGCTCGACAATCAAGCGCCGGATTCGTTCTTCGAGCTCGTCGCCGAGATGGGGCAGCGGCGAATAGGCGCCCATTCCGCCCGTGTTAGGCCCGCGATCGCCGTCGAACACTGGTTTATGGTCCTGGGCAAGCCCAAGGGTGATGGCTCGCGTGCCGTCGACCAGGGCAAAGTATGATACCTCTTCGCCGAAAAGCCGTTCTTCGATCACGACGCGCCGACCGGCATCGCCGAACACGCCGCGCCGCATCGCATCGTCGATCGCAGCGAGCGCCTGTTGCGCGGTTTCGCAAACCACCACGCCCTTGCCAAGGGCAAGGCCGTCGGCTTTGACCACGAGCGGGCAGTTGCGGGCGAGCGCATAGCGAGATGCCGCGTCGGGATCGTCGAATACGGCGTAATCGGCAGTGGGAACGCCCGCTTTGCGCATAATGTTTTTTGCAAACGCTTTGCTGGACTCAAGCTGCGCCGCTGCGCGAGAGGGTCCAAATATCGGTAGTCCGTAGCGCTCGAACTCGTCTACGATTCCAATTGCCAGCGGCTCCTCGGGCCCGACTACGGTTAGGTCAACGCGCTTGGCCATCGCGAAAGCGCGAAGCGCGGCTATGTCTGTAGGCTCGATAGATACCGATTCGGCGATGCGACCGATTCCGGGGTTGCCTGGAGCGCAAAAGATGCGCTTTACGCTGCTGCTCTGCTTAAGCTTCCAGCACAGAGCGTGTTCGCGTCCGCCTCGGCCAATTACCAAGATGTTCACGGGATTTCTTGTTGCCTTGCCCTAAATCGAATAATTCAGTGACGGAAATGGCGCACTCCAGTGAACAACATCGCCAAGCCGTTTTCGTCGGCAGCGGCGATTACTTCGGCGTCGCGCACCGACCCGCCCGGCTGTACGATCGCGGTGGCGCCGGCCTGCGCCGCTAGCCGCGGTCCGTCGGCGAATGGAAAAAATGCCTCTGACGCCATCACCGAACCCTTGAGCGAGATGTTGAGCCGGGCCGCCTTGTCGCACGCCACGTGCACGGCTTCTACCCTTGCCGTCGCGCCTCCACCGACGGCCAGGGTCCGGCCGTCGGCGGCAAAGACGACCGCGTTAGACTTTACGTGCTTACAAACGATCCAGGCGAACTTAAGCGCTTCCATTTCTTGCGCGGTTGGGGCGCGCCGGGTTACCACGCGCCATCTGCTCGGGTCCTCTTCAAGGTTGTCAGGCGTTTGTGCCAGCACTCCGCCGACGACTTTCCTCAACTCGATCTCGGCGCGCGGCAGGCGGTCGAAATCGACTTGTACGAGACGGCGGTCCCGCTTGCGCCGCAAAAGCTCGAGCGCTTGCGGCTCAAAGCTCGGGGCAAGTAGAACCTCTGTGAAAATTTGGTCGACAGCTTTGGCGAGCTCGATGTCGAAAGGGTGCGTGGATACCACGATACCGCCAAAGGGCGAGTCTGGGTCGGTGGCAAAGGCCTTGTGCCACGCATCGAGAGCGCTTTGGCCCAGAGCCACGCCGCACGGGGTGTTGTGCTTTAGGATCGCGACCATGGGTTGGTCGTAGCGCAAAAAGTCCTGGGCCAAAGCTATCGCGCAGTTGATATCGAGCACGTTGTTATAGGACAGCTCTTTTCCGTGGAGCTGGTGGACGAAGGACAGGAAGTCGCCGTAGAGCGCGGCTTTTTGATGCGGATTTTCGCCGTAGCGAAGCTCTTTGGCGCGCCGAAAAGCGAGCAAGAGTTCGGGCCCGAGCAAATCCTCGTCGGCTTCTTCTCCGGCTTTCAGTCCGTCGAGGTAGCGCGCGATGGCAGCGTCGTACTGGGCTACGTGCCGAAACGCTTTACGTGCAAGCACCCAGCGCGTTTTGAGCTCGAGCGCGCCTTCGTTGCGCCGCATTTCTTGGGCGACCATGGCATAGTCGTTGGGATCGACAACGACTGCCACGTCGGTGTAGTTTTTTGCGGCGGCACGCGTCAAAGTCGGTCCCCCGATGTCGATGTTTTCGATCGCTTCGTCCAGGCTCACCGAGGGTTGCGCCACGACGCTCTCGAACGGGTAAAAGTTCACTACGACCAGGTCGATCGGCTCGATACCGTATGCGGCCATCTGTTGCCAATGGCTTTCCGACGAACGGCGGGCCAGGATGGCGCCATGAATTTTCGGGTGTAAGGTTTTGACCCGGCCGTCGAACAGTTCTGGAAAACCCGTGAACGACTCGACCGACCTCACTTTGATGCCCTCGGCTTCGAGCGCCGCTTTTGTACCTCCAGTCGAAAGCATCTCGACGCCGAATTCTGCCAAGAGCTTTGCGAATTCTACAAGTCCGCTCTTGTCGGCAACACCGAGCAGAGCGCGCCTTATTTTGACTCTTCCGTTGTTAGCCATTGTTATCGTTCAACATATACTCTCGCAACGCGCTTACCCACCGTACACAGCATCTCGTAGGAGATAGTGCGTGCCAAGCGCGCGATCTCATTTACGCTGATCGGATTTTTCTCTGGTCCTCCCCACAAAATCACCTCGTCACCGGGACTTGCGCCCGGTACGTCGGTAAGATCGACCATCGTAAGGTCCATGCATATCGCGCCCACAACCGGCGCTCTCTTGTCGCCAATCATTACGTAAGCGCCGTTCTGCAGGCCGCGCCGATAGCCGTCAGCATACCCTACGGGCAATACACCAATTACGCTTCGTCTTCTGGTCACAAACGTATGGCCGTAGCTGACACCGGTTCCTGGGGGAACGGTTTTAACTTGCAGCAGACGCGTTTTGAATGTCATCACCGGACGTAGAGTGACCCGTTGGCTTACGTCCGGTGTTGGCGCTAATCCGTAAAGTGCAAGTCCCAGACGTACCATGTCAAAATGCGCGTCGGGACGGAGCACGGCGGCGGCTGAGTTAGCGGCATGAACTAGTTTGGGATCGAACCCTGCCTTACGGAGCTTGGCGATCCCATTGTTAAAGAGGCGCAGCTGTACGTTGGTAGTCGGGCTAGCCGGATTAGCAGCATCCGCCAAAAGCGTGCATACGCCTTCGAGCCGCAGATGGGGAGCAAAGCGAAGCGCGTCTATCGCGTCGTCTAGGTCTTCAGGTCTCACACCCAGTCGTGTTGCTCCTGTGTCGAGTTTGAGATGGACGGGGAAAGCGTCGCGGCCAAGACGGTGAGCGGCTTGTTCGAGGGACTCAATCGAACGGCGGTCAAATACGAAAGGCGTAACGTCCAAGCTCACGATAGCCTCCGCTTGCTCTGGGAAAAAGCCGCCCATCAGATAAATTCGGGCGCTGATCCCTGCGCTCCGAAGCGCCATAGCTTCGCCGAGGGTCGCTACCCCAAAGTGATTACATCCCTCGGCGCAAAGCACTTTTGCAACCTGTGGCGCACCATGACCGTAAGCGTCCGCTTTCACTACCGCCATCACTTCTGCCCGGCCTACGATAGCCCTTAAGACGCGGTAGTTTTCGCGCAAAGCCTTAAGGTTAATCTCGGCCAATGTTGGCCGGTCAGCTTTGATTTCCTCGTTCACCGGGCACAATTGTTTCTAGTAGCGCATCCTTGCGTAGCGGGCCTATATCCCATTCGGTGCCAACCGGTTCGTTGCCATACCGCTGAACGCGCAAGCCTCTTGCCTGGACGCCCTGCGAAGAAAGATTTTACTAGAAAATTGCCGTCGACCATTTTTAACGATCTCGCCTCATTGATGAAGCGCGCTAGAAAAGTTGTGGCAGAGCCCTTGTGGGCTCGTAGGCCCGTCATTCCAGTCTAAGCCGGAGCCAGCACAACGTGGCGAACAGGATAACGTGACAAACAGGATATTGAGACTAGCCTACTTAAGAGCATGGGAAAATCCCCGGCGGAATCAAAGGGCACTGAGAAATCGACCAATAGCTAATGGACGCATGCTTAGACCTCATCTTCATGAGAGTTTGCTAATTTTTGGCTACTTGAATCCGGCCGTCTTGCTTTTTAGTCGGCGGGCGCAGCAGATCAAAAGGGTTTATTGGCTTGCACGTTGGTTTTTGTGCGGGGCGCAGAATCTGGTAAACTTGTCTACGAGAGTTCTGAATGTCGATGCGCAAAATCGCTAGATAGCGGTAGCCTTTCCAATCCCTAAGGTAGAGGTACCTGTCCGGCCTTGATTTTTGTGGCCTTAATGGCTCGAGCCGACGGTGCTCAAAAAACGGACTAGATAGATCGCAGGCGGACGCCCGTGAGCGAAAGTAAGGTCATCATAGAACTAAATGGCGAGCCGTTTGAGATCGAGGAGGGCCTTAGGCTGTCAGACCTTATCGAGCGGCTTGAGCTGCGCCCGACGCGAATTGCCGTCGAGCTAAATTACGCTGTGGTTCCTAAGGCAGAGTATTCGAAGGTTAGCCTTAAGGCCGGAGACAAGGTTGAGGTAGTTCACTTTGTCGGTGGAGGCTAAGGGCACTGGGTATCGGTTGACCGGGAACCTTCATGATTCGCCAGCTGAATTACGGGCTGGCGTGGCGGTCGCAAAAATGGATGAAGACTATTTTGAACTTGCCGGAAGGCGATATCGGTCGAGGCTCATAGTTGGGACGGGCAAATACCGCGATTTCGCACAGACCCGGGCGGCGGTTGAAGCTAGCGGGGCTGAAATAGTGACCGTTGCCGTGCGCCGAGTGAATATCACCGACCGTTCCAGAGAAAACCTTTTGGATTATCTCGACCCGTCTAAATACACTATCCTGCCGAATACTGCCGGCTGCTACACGGCAGAGGAAGCGGTTAGAACCTGTCGCCTTGCTCGAGAGGCCGGAATCGGCGACATGGTCAAGCTCGAGGTAATCGGAGACAGCAAGACGCTGTTCCCTGACGTCCCGGCCACGCTCGAGGCTGCTAGAATTCTCGTCAAAGAAGGCTTTAAGGTCTTACCCTACATCACTGACGATCCGGTTGCGTGCCTGCGCCTTCAAGAAATGGGTTGCGTTGCGGTGATGCCGCTGGCGGCGCCGATTGGCTCAGGCTTGGGCATTCGCAATCCGTACAACTTGCGCATCATCGTCGAAAACGCGAAGGTGCCCGTAATCGTCGACGCAGGCGTGGGCACCGCGTCTGACGCCGCCGAGGCGATGGAGCTCGGATGCGACGCGGTTTTGATGAATACCGCTATTGCTGGCGCCAAGGATCCGATCGCGATGGCCCGGGCTATGAAACTGGCTGTCGAAGCCGGTCGACTGGCTTATCTAGCCGGACGGATCGAGCCCAGGCTTTACGCTACCGCATCAAGTCCGCTCACTGGCATTATTCGCTGAAAGTTGCAAAAGCGCTTTCGGCAAGGGAACGAGCTCGCCTCGTTGGGCGGCCTATTTAGGACAATTCGGGCGCGCAAGGTCAAAAAGACGCCCGTTCGTTTGGCTGATTTAGACAGACTTAATTGGGCGGGAATTTCGGCGCGTTGACCTTACCGGACGCGCAAAAAGTTCAGCCGAACTTCAGGCTATACCTGATTACCGACCGCAAAGTAGCGGCGCCGCGCGATCTGGTCGACGTATGCAGGTCTGTACTGAGCACGGTTGCTGAAGCCGGCCTAAGCTCCAATCTCGCGATCCAGCTACGGGAAAAAGACCTGTTGGGAGGTGAACTTTACAAGCTCGCTTGCCGATTAAACGAGCTCTGCCAGAGATTCGGCGCACCGCTGCTTATCAATGAGCGACTCGACATAGCTGTTGCGGTCGAAGCAGCAGGAGTTCATCTTCCGGCCGAGTCATTCCCTGTGGCTCGAGTGCGCGAAGTTTTGGGGAAAGGTAAACTTATCGGCGTCTCCACTCATAGCTTGGACGAAGTCGTGTCGGCTTACCGCAACGGAGCCGATTTTGTTGTTTTCGGCCCGGTTTATTCCCCATTGTCGAAAGGCCGATATAGTCAGGCCAAAGGCGTAGAGGCGCTGTCGGACGTGACGCGCAGCGTGCCGATCCCGGTTTTCGCGCTTGGTGGAATCACCGCAGAGCGCGTTAGAGAGCTTTCCGGCTGTGGAGCTGCCGGCGTGGCGGTAATCGGGGCGGTGATGGGAGCGGAGTCGCCAGCGCAGGCTACGCTACAACTGCTCGATGCGCTAAGTCGCTGGGAAACGCAACCGTACCGTCAGCGGCTCGACTGAAAATAAGCGAACCGCCCCGAAAAGGGATGAGACGAGCGGTATAGATGGCTTATACAAGGCAGGCCCAAAGAACTCGGCGAGCCGTTTTTAGTTGTAATGGGCATGCGCCACGCATCCGCGCCGCTCGATCTGCACAGTAATGTGGCGAACGTTGAATTTGCGCTCCAGTACCCGCGACATCTCGGCGAGAACGCGGTCGGGGTCCGCCGCCTCCTTTACCACGGCGTGAGCTGACACGGCAAGGTCGCGCCTTGTCAAGCACCATACGTGAAGATCGTGAAGTTCTTCGGCACCCGGCACCGCCAATAGGTCGGACTTCAACTCCTCCAAATTTATCTGCGCCGGTACCGCTTCCATCAAGATGTCCACTCCTTCGCGAATCAACCCCCACGCTCCGTAGATTATGAGCGAACCGATAAGGAAGCTTACCAAAGGGTCGGCCCGCGTCCAGCCAGTAAGGTACATCGTGGCACCAGCCACTAGCACTCCAACCGAGCCGACCATATCGAAGACAACGTGCAAAAAGACCGATCGCAAGGCTAGGCTTGAAGCTTCGCCCTTCTTAGCTTTTGTCAACGATGCCAACGAAAGATTCAAAAGCACCCCCAATGCTGCAATCGCCATCACCCCTCCAGCCATTACGTGCGTTGGAGGATGGCGCAGTCGCTCGAACGCTTTAAAGAAAATGAAGCAGCCGATAAGCCACAGCAGAAGACCATTGAACAGCGCACCCAAAATCTCGGCGCGTACGTACCCGTACGTCTTGCGTTCGGTTGCTGGCCGCGAAGCGATCCATAGACTGAACAGCGCTAAAGAGGTGGCGGCCACGTCGGTAAGCATGTGAACAGCATCCGAGATAAGGGCCAAACTGTTAGTGTAAAAGCCAGCAGCCAGTTCAGCCAAAAAATAAGTCGACGTTAAAAAAAGGACCTGTAGCAGCCGCTTTCGGTCCGATAACAAGGCTTGGTCCATGACTTTGAATCTAGATTAACCTTGGCAAACCTGTTCGAAATCGGCTTCCTGCGACTTTGGAACCCTACGCGTAGCTTTAACGTTCAGATTTACGGTTCGCTGTAAGAAATTAGCGAGAAACAGGGCGTGGGCGCCAGACGTTCTCGCCCTCGTAAAAAGCTAAGCTCGATCAAGAAGGCGCAGCTAACCACTTCAGCTCCAAGACGCTCTACCAGACGAACAGCAGCCTTCGCAGTCCCTCCGGTGGCAAGCAAGTCGTCCACCACCAGCACTTTGGTTCCTTTGCTCAAGCCGTCTTCATGAATTTCTAGCGTGGCGGTATCGTACTCGAGCTCGTAGCTTTCCCTAATTGTGCGAAACGGAAGCTTACCGGACTTGCGCGCTATTACCAGGCCTGTTCCCAAACGGTACGCTACCGGGGCCCCGAAGACAAAGCCCCGCGATTCGATTCCCAGGACAGCATTCACCTGTCCTAGAAAAGGTTCGGCAATGCCATCAACCGCTGAAGCCAAAGCGCGCGCATTAGCTAGAAGAGGTGTGATGTCCTTGAAAACGATCCCTGGCCTGGGAAAGTCAGGGATGTCACGAATGTACTTACGAAGCTCGTCAGCTGTCACGTTTGTTCACCCCGTCATAACAATAAAACATCTGGGTGCCGGCAACAAAAAGCCATGTTCAAAGCGTTCGGATGCCTTCGTGACTGCTTTGTCTCACTTATACTTTTGCTAATTGTTCGGTCTAAAAGGTCGTAGACTCGCTAGCGTCATCGCTTAAGGGCGATAAAGATGCTCGAACTTGCTACAAATTATCAGCCGTTTAGACGTTCTCTCAAGACTAGCCATGTCGGCTCGGGAAAGGCTCTGACCGCTTTTCTAGTAGGTGCTGCGGCGAGCAAACGTGACCGTTGGCGGCATTGGATCGAGGTAAATCAAAGGATCTCTGGCGCGGTTGTCGACCCGAACCTCGAAATGAAGGTTCGGTCCTGTGGCGCGACCTGAACTACCCACGGTGGCTATTACCTGACCGCGGCTTACGTACTGACCTTTGCTTACCCAGACCTTGTAAGTATGGGCGTAGACGGTCGAGTAACGGTCATTGTGGCGCAATATGATTATGCGGCCGTAACCGTGAATCCTTCCCGCGAAAATAACGCGTCCAGAATCGGCCGCATGCACTGGAGTGCCCACGGGAGCGGCGATGTCAATGCCCTTGTGCATTACGCCGTGGCGAAGTCCAAAGCGCGAGGAGATCACTCCGTGCCTGATAGGCCATTCAAAGTGTACTGGCGGAGCTGGCTGGGGAGATTCGCGATTGGTGCTTCTAGACTCTCCCAGGCTCGACGCACCGGTTGACGCAGGAGTTGTCTTGCGGTGCGAACATCCGAACAGGCCAAATATTGCTACAAACGCAGCAGTCAGTAGCAGACGCTCGCAAGTCAGCGCCCTTCTCCCCGCCACTTCGCCACCCCGACTCCTTATATCGGTAGTCTACCGTCCCCTGGCGCCTGCTCTGAGCAACTTAAGTCCTCCCGGCATCGTTCGTCGTCGCGTCCGGACAGAGCTCTACCTTAAAGTCAGCGTTAAAACAGCTAGCTTACTGGCAGAATTTAGGCAACCCCTTTTAAGCCGCCAAAGAGGGTTGAAGCGAAACAGTCTAAGCTCTCCAGTACGTAGGCAGGCAGCGCGGGAAAACTTCGAGAAAAGTCAGCCGACAGGCAAGGCGGTAAAAATAATCGGCGATTTTAGAACCTCTAGCGGTAGGACGGAGTGAAAAGAAGGCTCGCGGACGACATCAAGAAGAGCTGCTTGTAGAGAAATGGGAAAGTCTTCCAGCGAGGTCTATGAGCCTTGCTTCTCGGTGGGAGGAGAAAAGCCATACTTACCGACCATTTTTACGAATCGGCACTCTCCAAAGCATTCTTCTTGCAGACGTCCGTTCACTCGCTGAATTCGCACCAATGTTTGAAGCTCTTCAACGCCAATTGGCGCAACCAGCCGTCCCGTGGGCGTCAGCTGCTCGATAAGAGGGCGTGGTACGCCCGGCATAGCGGCTGTCACCACGATAACGTCGAACGGTGCCGCCTCAGGCCATCCTTCTGAGCCATCCCCCACACGCAACCAGCAGTTTTTTATCCCCAACTCCGCCAGTGTCCGTTTTGCCCTTTCGTGTAGTTCTTCGATGTATTCGATGCTATAGACCTCCGCGGCGAGTTGGGCGAGCACAGCTGTCTGGTAGCCGCTGCCCGTACCCACCTCGAGCACGCGCTCGTAAGGCTGAGGTGCTGCTACCTCCAACATCAGCGCCACCATATAGGGCTGGGAAATCGTCTGGGAAAACCCAATGGGTAAAGGCGTGTCTTCATAAGCATGCTCAGCAAGCTCAGGCGGCACGAACAGATGGCGCGGGACCGCTCGCATCGCAGCCAAGACCCGAGGATCCCTGATCCCGCGTTGCTCGAGCTGCTCGACAATCATTCGCTCACGAGCTTCTTCAACGTTCATGTGCGACATAATTCAGGTCAAGTAACATTCCTCCGGTCTCGGGAGACCTCCCACAGGTAATAATACGCATTGATAAGCCCTTTATCCAATGGCGCCGCTGCTAAAGGTCAAAGCGCTTTACAAAACCCGTAGCGGCTTATTCAAGGCGGCCTTTTTGTGCGTCTTCTGCATTAAAATCTCACCCGTCGTCGAACTGGGGTATCATTTGCGTACGCCGTTTCCCTTTTGGCGAGCTCGACCGACCAAAGAACCTCACGATCTAAAACGGAGTCTTAACCCGTGGGATCTGGAAAACAAAAAGTTTTGAACCTTTTAAACCAGACCTAAAAACCAACGTTGTCCGCCTCACCCTGACGAAACCGCGCTAGGGGACACAAATAAGGAGCGGGTCACTAGACTGTCAAACAACATTTTAAGGACTTCGACAACCTTGCCCGTTTCCAGCTCGTTTCTTCTATCGCTTGCGAGTGTACCCTTGATAAAGGGAGACAGAGAGCCGCAAAAATATTGCACGCAATGAGCGGAGGGGATGGCTCAATTCGTGACCGGCCAACTGGCTTTAAAATGGCGACGTTTTGGCGAGCAATTAAAAGCTACAACAACGTTTCTGCCGAGCATTGCTCGTGCTGTCCGGGCGCTATCGCGAAACGTTGCCACTTCTGTTCGCTAAGATGGATAGTTTTGTTGGCCCAAGCCGCGATGCCCAACCGAATCATCGGAGAGTTTTCTCGGTGTGCAAGGCTTTAACCGCGGAGCTTATAGATTTGCGACCCGAGGTTTGCAAAGCGGCTTGGCAAAGCGATTAGTTGTCAGGTACCTTTTTTGGCTTGCTTGGGCCATGTCATTCGTAATCTAACTTTTGCTGTTTTGAGTCGGCAGGTTTGCGACGTCGAAGCTTACAAAGCTTCGACCCGCTTGTACTTTTACTGGGCTGTTTTGCAATTTTTAGGGGCGTGAATCGATAAAAAGGAGGCAGGGCGTGGGACTCGGCGATCTTTTCTGGTTTTTTTTCCTTTTGGCAGCCTTTCAGCCGCTGTTGCGCCAGCGGTTGCTCGAGGCTAGCCGCACGCGCATGATTCGGGAGCTCGAGAAACGGCGGCGAAGCCGCGTAATAGCTCTGGTTCATCGGCAGGAAACGATGAGCCTGCTTGGCTTTCCCCTTGTCCGGTACATCGACATCGAAGACTCAGAGGAGGTATTGCGAGCGATCCAGCTCACGGATCCCAATCTTCCCATCGACCTGATTCTTCACACTCCAGGCGGCCTCGTCTTGGCGGCAGAGCAGATCGCTCACGCGCTAGTGTCCCATCCAGCCAAGGTTACCGTTTTTGTGCCGCATTACGCGATGTCGGGCGGCACGCTTTTGGCGCTCGCTGCGGATAGCATCGTGATGGCCCCCCACGCCGTACTTGGACCGTTGGACCCGCAGCTCGAACGTTACCCTGCGGCGTCGATACTGCGCGCCGTAGAACTTCAAAAGCAGCGCAACAAAGACATCGAGGATCAGACTCTGATTCTCGCCGATATGGCCGAGAAGGCGATGAATCAGGTGCGAGAGTTCGTCATCCGGTTGCTCAAAAGAAAACAATGGGACGACGAGCGAGCACGCAAGGTGGCGGAAATTTTAACCGAGGGGCGATGGACCCACGATTATCCGATCACGGTCGAGGACGCTCGCGAACTCGGCTTGCCAGTGTCGTGCGACGTGCCCCCCGAGGTCTATCGCTTTATGCGTCTGTTCCCTCAAACGATTACGCAGCGCCCGAGCGTTCAGTACGTTCCACTGCCGTACGGCGCCCCGCCGCGCGGCGGGACCACTACTCCACAAAAGTAGCCTTCATCCGCGGGCAGAAGCACTAATTGCCGACCCCGTTGCAGAAACAGGGTTCGCGCAAACGCGGGCGACCGGCGTGATACAGAACGGCGCGTGAGCGAAGGGAGCTCCGTCGCAAGCACTATCCCGCCATGGAGGGCACGATTTCCAGCTGTAATCGTTCCTGGCCGCGAAGCACCGTTAATATCGTTTTTACGCCGATCTGTTCCTCGGTCAGAAGCCTGTGCAGGTCGTCCACTGCGCCGACCGCTTTGTCGCCGTAGCCGACGATGATATCGCGAACCTGCACCCCAGCTTTGTGCGCCGGGCTTGCGTTTTCGACCGCGGCTACCATCACACCCGTTTCTTTCTGCAAGCGATAGAGGCGAATCAAGCGCCTTGGCAATGGCACCGTCATGCCGGCGATACCCACGTATGCGCGCACGATCTTTCCGTCGCGGATCAAACGCGCCGCCACGTATTTGGCCGTGTTGATCCCGATGGCGAAGCAGATCCCCTGGGCCGGAAAGATAACTGCCGTGTTGACGCCGATAACTTCGCCGCGTGAGTTAGCCAAGGGCCCTCCTGAATTGCCTGGATTAAGCGCGGCGTCGGTTTGAATGACGTCGTCGATCAGATGGCCAGACTGCGACCTCAGCGATCGCCCAAGCGCGCTGACGACCCCAGCAGTCACCGTGCATTGAAAACCATATGGGCTTCCGATCGCGATAGCGAGTTGTCCCACACGCAGCTTGCTCGAATCACCAAGCGGGGCAGGGGTAAGCCCCGAGGCACCAACTCGCACGACCGCTATGTCACTGTGGGGATCAGCGCCCACCAGCGTCCCTTCGAGCCGGCGCCCGTCGAGCAGATTTACGGTAATTCGGCGCGCGTTGGCTACGACATGGGCGTTGGTCAAAATAAAGCCGTCGGGTGTAAGAACGAAACCGGAGCCCATCCCACCCGCAGCTTCGCTTGCCCGATTCTGTTGAACGACTTCGATATTCACGACCGAAGGGCTGACCCGGTCGGCGGCGTTTGCCACTGCCTCCGAATACGCGTCTAACGCCTCCTCGTCTCGCTCAGAGGAAGTGGTCGGCGAGGTATCGGGGTCATACGATTCGGCGGATACGCGCTTAAGTCGCGCTTTCATCGATAGATCCGCTCCCAGCTTACCTTTATCTCACTAATTTGAATCTAAGCATCGAGTGGCAGCCTCACAAAAAACTCGTTTTGCTGGAAGGTCAAAGATCGTGGCGAGCGCGGCCGAGCTTGTTGGCACATTGACGGCAAGTTCGGCTGTTCAAGCGATAACCGCGACAAAGACAAGCTTGAAAGGTCGTCTAGAACGCGGTTGCGCAAGTTTTTCAAAGACATCGTATGAGCGTCAACTCTTAGTGTTCGGTGTACTTGGTGTTTTAGATTGTGTTTCTTTCGCGAAAAGGCGCACTTCGATCGCTTACAGGGGCGTAAAACTAGCCAGCGACGGTCAAGCCTTGCGTGCCGACTGGCTGAAGAGCACTCAGGCGCGCAAGCTAATCGATCCCATAACGTTTGCGCTTGCGCCAGAGCGTCGTGACGTTGATTCCCAGCGTGGCGGCAGCCTCTTCGAGGGTTGCGCTTTCGGCCAGGACGCGGGCGATATGGATGCGCTCCATCTCATGGAGACTTGTGGCATGGGTGGGATAGTCTGCCGTGGGCTTCGGACTGGGACGAAAGATTTGGTCCGGCAAATCCTCTGGTCTGATGTAATCTGCGCGGCTCAACACTACGGCTCGTTCAAGCGCGTTTCGAAGCTCGCGCACATTGCCCGGCCAGTAATAGCTTACCAAAGCTGAAGCGGCCTCAGGCGAAAGGGAGAGCGGAGGACGTCGATTTCGGATCGCGCTTGCGCGCAAAAACCATTGCGCAAGCGGTAGAATGTCTTCCTTGCGCTCCCGCAAAGGGGGGACTCGCAACGTGATCACGTTGAGGCGATAGTACAGATCCTCTCGGAAACGGCGCTCGGCGACTTCGGCTTCGAGGTTGCGGTTGGTCGCAGCGATAATTCGGGCGTCGACCTGGATGGTACGGTCGCCGCCGACCCGCTCGAAGCATCGCTCCTGAGCAAAGCGCAAAAGCTTTGCCTGAAGCGAAAGGCTCAAGTCGGCCACCTCGTCGAAAAAGACCGTACCGCCGTCGGCTGCCTCGAGGCGTCCGGCCTTGTCTTTGACCGCGCCGGTAAAGGCGCCACGGACGTGGCCGAAAAGCTCGCTTTCGAGTAGTTGTTCGGAGAGCGTCGTGCAGTTGACGACCACAAATGCGCGGTCGCGGCGCGCGCTCCATTGATGGATCTGTCGCGCCAAGACGTTTTTGCCCGTGCCGCTTTCGCCGGTAAGTAAAATTGTCGCCTCGCTTTGAGCGGCTTGACGAGCGATATCGAGCAAAGCACGCATTGCGGGGCTTTTCGAGTCAAGCAGCGGCGCCTCCTCGACCGTCTCGCGCAGTAGCCGATTTTCCGCCTTCAGCGCACCGAGCTCGAGCGCCCGCTCGACCACATGTTGAATCTGAGCCAGAGAGAAGGGCTTAGTGACATAATCGTAAGCGCCAGCCTTCATCGCGGCTACCGCATTTTCTACCGTCGCGTACGCGGTCATCAGGACCACCAGCGTGTGCGGGCGGCGGCGCTTTATCTCTTGTAACAGCTCAAGACCGTTCATCTCCGCCATCCGATAGTCAGTGAGCACAAGGTCGAAGACATTCTCTTCGAGCAGGCGGAGAGCTTGGATGCTGCTCTCTGCTTCGCTGACTTTATGCCCGCATGATTCGAAAAACGAGACTAGATTTCGACGTATGTTCTTTTCGTCATCGACGATAAGCAGTTTTGCCATACCACCTATGTCGCGACGGGGAGCTCAACGATAAAGTGAGTGCCGTGGTTCTGGGCGTCCTGCAAAAAGATTCTTCCGCCGTGCGCTTCGACAATTTCCTTCACGATTGCAAGCCCGAGACCAGCTGAGCCTTGATCGGCACCGCCGTTGTAACTGGCGAATCGCTCAAAGATATGGGCGCGCAAATCAGGGGGAATTCCCGGCCCTGAGTCAATCACTTCCAGCCGCACTGCATTGCCATTTGCATGGGCTGCAACCTCGATTTTGCCGCCGCTCGGCGTATAGCGCAGCGCGTTGCCGATAAGATTGGACAGCACCCAGGAAAGCTTTACCGAATCGCCGACGATTTCTGGGACGGGTTCGATTTTTCGTTCGAGTTTGATCTCTTTCTCTCGGCTTTGGATCGCGAAGCGGTCGCAGACCTCTTGCGCCAGGCGCGCCAAGTCAATCCGCTTTTTCTCGAGCGCAATAAAGGCCGGCGCGCCGCGGGCGAGGTTGACCAGGTTATCGGCAAGCTGCTTCATTCGTGCGCATTCTTCGGCGATTGCCTGGACTAACTCGGCCTGCCGCGGCGTAAGCTTGTCTTTTTCGCGGCTGAGCAGCTCGGCCGACAGCGCAAGCGAGGTGAGCGGCGTTCGCAACTCGTGGGAAAGCGTAGCCACAAGGTTGGTGCGCGCACGGTCCTGGTCGCGCAGGTAAGTGACGTCCTGCAAAATTAGCAAGGTTCCGAGCGCCACACCGTCTTTTCGCCGCAGCGTGACCGGCTTTAACACGTACGAATGGTCGCGGCCGCGCACGTGAAGCTGCACCTCGACGTGCTGCGGCTGCGGCTCGGCTTTCCGAAGCTGACGCAGCGCGTCGCGTATACGCAAATAGTGGGGATGAGTACTGCTCAAGTCGTCAAAGGGACTGCCCAGAGCGTCGGCAGGGTCGACGCCCATGATGAATGCGGCGACCTCGTTGATATGGGTGACGAGGCCCTCGGTATCGATCAGCACGATTCCGTCCTCGAGGCCCTCGATAATCGCCTCGATTTTGCTTTTTTCATAAAGCAGGCGTTCGACGTTGAGCTTTTCGTATTGCTCCAACCGCTCAGCCATTTGATTGAATTCGCGCGCGACCGCGTCGAGTTCCTCAAGTCGCTGAGGCCCCAGGCGCACGAGCGATTTTCGCTGGCTTACGCCGCGAAGCCGCTGCGCAAGCTCGATAAGGGGCCGTGATAGCGCGACCGCGAGCCACCAGGAAAGAACGATGCCCGCGACAAGCAAAGTGGCAAGACCAGCCGCAAATTCGTAGATCAAGTGTCGCGTAAGCCGGATCGCCTGGCTGTCGGCTCGAAACATTGCGGCTTGATTCAACGCGATAAGCTCATCGAGCTGCGCGTGTAATTGGTCGAATTGAGCGTCGTGGCGTGCAAACGGGGGACTTGCGGCTACTTGGTCGAACAACTGCTGGCCGCGCTGTTCGATCTCGCGCACCAGTTTCAAGCCAGTCGCGTCGGTAATGTTCTCTTTCTCGATCGCTATCGAGCGGGTGAATTCGCCACGGGCCGCAGGCAATACTTGCGCGGCGTTACCCTCTAGCTCGGCGATTTGGAGTCGGTGAAGCACGGCGTGCATATGTTGCGCCGCTTCCACACCGACGTAGGTGCGATGGAGTGTTTCTCGAACGGCGCCGCCCAGCTCGTAAATGCGGGGCAGAGCGTACGCTCCAAGCCCCACTGCTAGCAGAACGAGAAGCAGGGTAGCGTTACGGATTCGGCTTCGCAGCGACGGTTTGCGATTCATTCACTCTTGGCTTCTTCGCCCACGATTTCCACATCCAAGTCGGGGGCTTGGGCAACCAGTCGCAGAGGTATATTGCCGCGCCACAATCGCCGCCACCAAGGTTGGCGGCTTCTGCCCACGATAATCTTGGTAATTCCCTTCTCGCGGGCGAAGTCGAGCATCGCCTTGACCACGTCGTCGGACTTAAGCCATACGGTTTCAGCGCCGAGGTCGCTGGCCAAATTGATATTGTCTAGTAGCGCAACGAAATCGCGGGTGGAAATCTTGCGAATCGATTCTTGCGGAGTCTCGACATGGACGGCATACCAATCAGCGTTCAGTTGGCCTGCGATCCGCGCCGCCTTGCGTAGCAAAAGCCCGCCGTCCGCGGGGTTGGACGAAAGGCCTACCATGACCCGCTCGCTAGTTTGGGGGCGACGGCCGCCTTCCCGCTTGACAGCCTCGCGTTCCTCGCGCTGGCGGCTCAGTCCGCGCGCGATCTCGCGCAGGCAAAGCTCGCGTAGTGCTTGCAAATTGGCCGGCTTGAAAAAGTTTCTTAGCGCCTGCTCGGCCTGCGGCGCGGGGTAAATCTTGCCCTCGCGCAGCCGCTCGCGGAGCTCCTCGACGCTGACGTCGACGTTAACGATCTCATCGGCGCGCGCCAGAAACGAGTCAGGCACGGTCTCGCGCACCTCGACGCCCGTGATGCGTTTGATGAGTGGGCTTAAGCTTTCGATGTGCTGAATATTCATCGCGGTGATTACGCTGATACCGTGCGATATCAGCTCCTCGACGTCCTGGTAGCGCTTTTCATGGCGCGAGCCGGGCGCGTTGGTGTGGGGCAACTCGTCGACCACGGCAACTTCCGGTTTGCGCGCCAGAACCGCGTCAAGGTCCATCTCCTCGACTACGACTCCGCGGTACTCGACTCGACGGCGGGGTATTATTTCTAGATCGCCAATTTTTTCGGCCGTCTCGGCGCGACCGTGGGTTTCGATGAAGGCAAGGACGACGTCTACGCCCTTTGCGCGTAGCTCATGCGCCTCCTCCAACATGCGCCAAGTTTTGCCGACGCCAGCTGCCGCCCCAATATAAATTTTGAGCCGTCCTTTACGGGGTTGGCTCTCGAGACCTAAGAATGTTTCCGGCTCGGGTCGCCCATCATCTTTCATCAGGCACGCCGCCAGCCCTGTGCGATAGGATTCTTCTAGCCAGTCAGTTTATTAGCTTCCCCGAGCACTATAAAGTGCCGATTTACCGAGACTTGGCTTACTTGCTGGCGGGATGGTTAGCTTTGCCTTGTAAGTCGTCCAAAGCAAGGTTAAGCGCAAGAACGTTTACTCTCGGCTCGCCGAAAATTCCTAGCCATCTGGGAGTAGTGAATTTGCGCACCAGCGCCTGTACTTCAGGAGGCTCCATCCCGCGGGCCTTGGCAACGCGTGGCACCTGGATCGCAGCGGCGGCGGGACTTATATCTGGGTCGAGTCCGCTGCCCGAGGCAGTGACCAGGTCGATCGGGACCTGCGACGGCGAGATTCCCGGATTTTCGGCCAAAACCGCGGCCAGACGGGCGCGTACCGCGTCGACGAGCGCCTTGTTGGTGGGGCCTAGGTTCGAACCGCCCGAGGCGGTTGCGTCATAACCTTTCGCTCCCGCCGCGGACGGCCGCGGATGGAAATACTGCGGGCCGCTGAAATTTTGCCCGATTAAGCTTGAGCCGATTACGCGACCGTCTCGTATGATAAGGCTGCCGTCGGCCTGAAACGGGAAGAGCGCTCGCCCCACGAGCACCATCAAAACCGGGTAGAGGATCCCGCATAGCAACGTGAGTACAAGATTCGTTCTGAGAGCGATCCAAAGGCGCATCATAGTCGTTTTACGCCAAGTGTGTTTTACGCCAAGTGTAACGCTGCGACCAAGAGGTCGATCGCCTTGATGCCGATAAATGGGACTATTACGCCACCAAGCCCATAGATGAGCAGGTTTCGCGCCAGAATCGCGGCTGCGCCTAGCGGCCGGTAGGCAACACCCCGAAGCGCTAGCGGGATCAGGGCGATTATGATGACGGCGTTGAAGATTACGGCCGACAGAATAGCGCTTTGCGGCGTTGCAAGACGCATGACGTTCAGTGCACCGAGCTGCGGGAACATCGCTGGTATAATCGCGAAGTACTTGGCAACGTCGTTGGCGATCGAAAACGTGGTCAGGGCGCCGCGGGTTATCAGTAGCTGCTTTCCGATTTCGATAACTTCGATAATTTTAGTCGGGTTCGAGTCAAGGTCTATCATGTTGCCAGCTTCGCGCGCCGCTTGAGTACCTGCGTTCATAGCGATTCCGACGTCCGCTTGCGCAAGCGCGGGCGCGTCGTTGGTGCCGTCGCCGATCATTGCGACCAGTTTCCCTTGCGCCTGCTCTTCACGAATTATTCGAAGTTTATCTTCCGGAGTGGCTTCGGCCACGAAGTCGCTGACGCCCGCTTCTTTAGCGATTGCGGCGGCGGTAAGGGGGTTGTCGCCCGTGATCATCACCGTGCGAAGCCCCATCGCGTGTAATCTTTCGAACCGCTCGCGAATCCCTTCTTTGATAATGTCTTTGAGATGAACTACACCCAACACTCGAGGTCCGTCCGCCACGACCAACGGCGTGCCGCCGTTTCGCGCTATGTTCTCTACGATCGCATTCAGTTGCGCCGGTACTTCGCCACCATTGTCGCGCACAAAAGCCACGATTCGGTCGGCTGCTCCTTTGCGAATGTGACGGCCATCCAGGTCGACTCCGCTCATTCGCGTGCGAGCGGAGAAGGGTACGAAGCTTGCGTGCAGCTCGCTAAGGTTGTGTCCTCTCAGGCCGTACTTGTTCTTCGCTAACACCACGATCGAGCGGCCTTCTGGCGTCTCGTCTGCGAGCGAGGCGAGCTGTGCTGCTTCGACCAGCTCTCTTTCAGAGACCCCGTCGAGCGGGATAAATTCGGTGGCCATCCGGTTGCCGAGCGTGATCGTGCCAGTTTTGTCGAGCAACAGCGTATCGACATCGCCGGCAGCTTCGACGGCGCGACCAGACAGCGCAAGGACGTTCCGTTGTACGAGCCGGTCCATCCCCGCAATACCGATAGCTGGCAGCAAGCCTCCGATTGTGGTGGGGATGAGACAGACGAGCAACGAAACCAGAACCGGCAGCGAGAGCGCTCTTGCGGTGCCGTTGTAAAGCGCAAACGGGTAAAGGCTTACGCATACGAGCATAAAGATGATTGTCAGGCCGGCCAGCAGAATCGACAGGGCGATTTCGTTGGGCGTTTTCTGGCGCTTAGCGCCTTCGACTAGCGCGATCATGTGGTCGAGAAAAGTCTCGCCCGGGTTAGCTGTAATTCGCACTTTGATCCAGTCGGAAATAACCGTAGTGCCCCCGGTCACCGCGCTCCGATCCCCTCCGCTTTCGCGGATTACCGGGGCGGATTCGCCCGTTATCGCGGCCTCGTTGACTGCGGCAACGCCTTCTATCACTTCGCCGTCGCTCGGGATTACGTCGCCGGCCTCTACCAGCACTACGTCCCCACGCCTGAGCCGCGAGGCGGGGACGGTCGTTATCGTTCCGTCCGGATTTATCCGCTTCGCCTGAGTCTCGGTGCGCATCCGGCGCAGATTATCCGCCTGGGCCTTGCCCCGTCCTTCGGCCATCGCCTCGGCAAAATTGGCGAAGCCTACGGTGAACCATAGCCAAAGCGCGATCTGCAACTCGAACTTGACAAGGCCTGCGCCGGCGCGAAACAGATCGGCGCACAAAATCACCGTTACTACCGCCGCCGTGACTTCGACGACGAACATTACCGGATTGTGCGCCAGAACGCGCGGCGAGAACTTGTAGAGCGAGTTTATAAGCGCGCTTCTGACTATCGCGGGATCCCAGATGGCAGGAGCTTTACGTGCAGCCATGTTCGTCTACTCGCTGGCGCAGGATATTCGGGATATTTCAGTAAAGCTGATGGTGAAGCATCGCCACATGCTCGATGAGCGGTCCGAGCGCGTCCGCAGGAAAGAAAGTCAGACCCGCCACGATCAGGATTACGCCGGTCAGCAGAACGACAAATAGGGCACCGTCGGTCGGGAAGGTTCCGGCGCTAGGTGGCACGGTCTTTTTACCTGCCAGTGAGCCCGCCAGGGCGAGCAGCGGAATCTTCATCATAAAGCGCCCAGCTAGCATCACAAAGGCCAGTACGACGTTGTAGAAGGGCGTGTTGGCATTAAGTCCTGCAAACGCCGAGCCGTTGTTGGCAGCCGCCGAGGTAAAAGCGTAGAGAACCTGTGTAAAGCCGTGAGGGCCTGGGTTTGTAATCCCGGCAAGTCCGGGCCTGGTTACCACGGCCACGCCTGCCGGCAGCAGAATTACCGCCGGAAAAATCAAAATAAACAGCATCACGAGCTTCATTTCGCGTCCCTCGATTTTTTTGCCTAGGTATTCTGGCGTGCGTCCAACCATCAACCCGGCAATAAAAACCGAAAGTATCGCCATCACGAGCATTCCGTAGAGTCCCGAGCCGACACCGCCGAAGATTATTTCGCCAATTTGCATATTGAGCAGCGGAATCAGCCCACCCAAGGGCGTAAAGCTGTCGTGCATCGAGTTGACCGCGCCGCACGAAGTCGCGGTTGTGACGGTTGCAAATAGCGCCGAGCCGACGATACCGAAGCGCACCTCTTTGCCCTCCATGTTGCCGCCGCTCTGGCTTGCGTTTGCTTGCGTATTTATTCCCAGCGCCGCCAACTCAGGATTACCTCGTTGTTCGATCCACACCGCAGCCGCCGCGCCTATAAGGAACAGCAGTGTCATCGTGATGAACAGCACCCAACCCTGTCGCCGATTCCCCACCATCTGGCCGAAGGTGTGCGTAAGTCCGGCGCCGATTGAAATAATCGCCAACATTTCGAGCAGATTGGTCAGCGGCGTCGGGTTCTCGTAAGGATGGCTTGAGTTGGCGTTGAAAAAACCTCCGCCGTTGGTACCAAGCTCCTTGATCGCCTCCTGCGAGGCGACCGGACCCTGCGCGATCACCTGCTCGGCGCCTTCGACGGTTTTGGCGTGCACGTAAGGTTTGAAATTCTGGGGCACGCCCTGCCATATCAGAATCAGGCTAAGAACTATGCTGATGGGTAACAACACCCAGAGCGTTGCGCGCACGATGTCGAACCAGAAATTGCCGATAGTCTGGGCCGATTGGCGCACCAGGCCACGGATTAGCGCGATCGCCACCGCAATTCCGACCGCCGCAGACACGAAATTGTGGTAGGCAAGACCGGCCATCTGCGTCAGATAGCTCATCGTCGTCTCGCCCGCATAAGCCTGCCAGTTGGTGTTGGTAGTGAAACTTGCTGCGGTGTTGAATGCGAGGTCGGGTGCCACTGCCCCCAAATGCTCTGGGTTGAGCGGCAGAAACTGCTGCAGACGCTCAAGCCCATAAAGCAGCACCATCCCCACGGCGCTAAATAGCAGCATGGAGATGGAGTACTCGACCCACGTTTGTTCCGTTACTGGATATACGCCGCACATCCGGTAAATAGCGCCCTCGACGGGTTTGAGCAGCGGGTCCAGTATGGTTGGCTTGCCTTCGAAGACGCGCGCCATGTAAAGACCTAGTGGCACGCTGATCGCGGTGAAGAGCGCAGTAAATAGGACTAGTTGAACAAACGTGTTCGTCAACATAGTATTTGCGCGCCACGCACTAGAACTTTTCAGGCCGCAGCATTGCGTAAACCAGATAAATCGTTAACCCAGCCGCTATTACCGCTCCCACGATCAGTTCCCATCCGCTCATAGGCGAGTGCACCCCCACACGTAGAGGAAACATATCGCGAAAAAACACACCGTCGCGGTAAGGAAGACAAGGTCTAGGTTCATACTATCCTAGAAGCTAGAGCAATTTGCTTGCCTAGACTAATGTGACCCGGTAACTGGAGCCACTTTTCCGGTTAAATGCTTAGATCCTTTTCAATTTGCAATCTTGCGGGCTTGCAAATTGCATAAGCAACACCGACTGGCCCGCCAGTCGTTGGCGGACCTCTTAAAAGCTCGCTTTTTATCCGTTAGGTTAGCAAAGACCAGGTAGGATGGCAGGCTAGACGGGTTTGACGAAGTGCGGGAGAGATTCCACTAAAACAAGCAAGCTCGCCAACGCCAGAGAAAGTGGGAGCAACGCCGGGAGCTATTTGCTAGCTTTTGATTTAGGCTGCCCGCTTTTATTCAAAAGGAGATTTACGGCGTGGCTCCGGTCGACGTAACCACAAACCGTTGCTCGCGATAGC
>JAJPIL010000016.1 GCA_021324755.1 Pseudomonadota bacterium | reverse complement strand
CCAGCGCCAATCGATTCGTTCGATCAAGCTTCCCACGCTAGTTATCGCCGGCAGCCGCGACCCGTCGACGCCTCCCGAACGCGCGCGCGAGATTGCGGATGCGATCGTCGGCAGCAAGCTCGTCATCCTGGAGGCGGCTCATTTGTCGAACGTCGAGCAAGCCGAGCGATTTAACCGCGAGCTTGTCGACTTTTTGCGCGGGTAATCTTTTGGTCGTGTCTGGGGCGCGGGTTTTGCCGCAGCAGGCCGGATGGGGCTTGTGCGCCTATCAGGCGCTGGACGCGCTGATGCGTCAGACGAAAGTGGTCCTGAGCGCCTGCCGCTGGTCAAGCGGAGGAGCAGAAGGGCAAGGCACTGGGAGCGCGAAGTGTCAGAATAGCTGTAGAAAAAGCGACTCAGTCAACTTCGGGCTCGAAGCCGGCTTGCTCGATTAGTCTTACGGTTGGCTCGTAAGCCATGCCGGGCGTGGTGAGGTAGCCGTTGACGAAAATCGAGTTGACGGCGCACAGAACCTTGTCCTGATGGGGGCCGAGATTTAGCTCGCGTCCGCCGGCGGCGCGGATTTCGGTTGCGGGATTCATCAGGCGGAACAAACAGGCCGCTTTGAGGCATTTTTGCCATGTAAGTAGCTTGGTATGTTCGAGCGGCGTGCCGGGGATGGGATGCAGGAAGTTGACCGGCAGTGAGTCGACCCTGAGACGGCGCGTCTCGTAGGCGAGGTCGACAATGTCGTCGTCCTCTTCTCCCATCCCGACGATTCCGCCGCAACATGTAGAGAGTCCAGCCCTGCGTACGTTTTCCACCGTGCGGACACGGTCGTCGAAGGTGTGGGTGGTGCAGATCTTCGGATAGAAGCGCCGGCTGGTGTTGAGGTTATGGTTTATCCATCCGGCGCCTGCCTGCTTGAGAACCCGCGCCTGCTCTTCGCTCATCAGCCCCAGCGAGAGGCAAAGCTCCAGGGTGGGGAACTCTTTGCGGATTCGTTGGCAGGCTTCGGCCATGTGCTCGATGACCGCGCCGTTGGGTCCGCGCATACTGGCCACCATGCAGTAGCGCTGGGCTCCGCTTTCGATCGCGCGGCGCGCCCCGGCCAGAATCGAATCGACCGGCTTGAGCTTGTACACCGGGATGTCGGCGCGCGAGATTTTCGACTGCGAACAATAGTGGCAGTCCTCGGGACAGATGCCGCTTTGAATGTTGTTGAGCACGCAGAGCTTCACCCGCCGGCCAAAATACCTCTGGCGCACCGCGAGTGTGGCTTCGAGCAATTCATCGAGCCGCTCATCCGGATAGCGCAAAATACCGAGCGCAACCTCACGCTCCAGTTCCTTGCCAGCCAACGCGTCGCTTACCACCTGGTCCAAATCGACCGGTTTCGTCGCCAAAACCATCGCCTCTAATCCTAATCCTCGCTTGATGGGTCGTTCGTGGTGCGTAGCCTTGCAAATGGCTCGCCGCCCGTCAAGCGCTATAAAAATCCTTTTGTATCTCCAATGCCGCCGCGACCCAAGATAAAAGCAAGCCGAACGACTCACGTTTCGTCAGAAGGAGAACCTCCAAAATTTTCGCAATGACCCTTGACATCGAAGCTCGGTAGCAATAACCTAAAGGGCATATAATTTTGCAGAACACTTGTAAATTATGTTAGCTTCTACTGAGACGGCCCGGTGCTCTCGTTTGGCCGAAAGTAAAACGGTTTCAATCAGCGCCGCTGCCAGGGCCGCAGGCGTAAGCGCGTCGACTTTACGTTTATGGGAGCGTTATGGTTTGTTGAAGCCCGCTAAGACCGGAAAGGGTCATAGACGTTACACGATCCAAGAGATCGAGCGGATAAGAAATATCCGTCGTCTGCGAGAAGTGCGGAGATTTAATCTCGCTGCGATACAAACGGTGATGACCTCTCAAGCTGACCAGTCGAGTTCCTGGGATACGGACTCGACTGCTCTCGGCCAGAGGCTTCTTGCTCTGCGACTACGCAAAGGGCTTACCTTGCGGCAGGTGCGAGACCTTACCGGTCTTGCGCCTTCTTTGGTTAGCTCTATAGAGCGCGGCATTAGTCAACCGACCGTTGCGACCCTAAAGAAGCTGACTCAATGTTATGGGACCACCGTTGCTGCGGTTACCGCCAGGCATGTTTCGAAAGACGATAAGCTTATAAGGGCAGGTCAATATCGCGTGCTACCACCGCTTGGTCCTGGAATAAAGGTTGAGCAACTGGCCGAAGGTTCGCTTCTGATGGACTGTCAGCGATGGACGCTTAAGCCTGGCGCGGCCAGCAGCGGTCCTTACGCGCACGAAGGTGAGGAATTTATTCATGTTTTGGCGGGGCGCTTCGTAATCACCATTGACGGTAGGGAACGTTATGAGCTGCGACCGGGAGACAGCTTGTATTTTAAGAGCACGCTTCTTCACGCATGGGAAAATCCTGGACCAGAGGACACTGTACTCTTGTGGATTAATACGCCGCCGACATTTTAGTTTGCTGATGGTCAATGGTTCACCATGGAGTCTTCCAGGACTTAATGGCGCGCGCTTTGCATAAATTGTCGAGACGGGCTGTCGAAAGGTGGTTCTCTTATTTGAACTGGTCTACAAGGCGGTGCACGAGTGTTGGGCACTTGCCGCTCGATCGGGCACGAGCGACCCAGCGCTTCGCGTCCGAATTTTAACCTAGTAGGACAGGTTACCGTGTGGCTGTAGTGATGGTCGGCATAGGTACTGCGGCCGTGCTGAAAAAAGTTTAAGCAGGGTGTCTTGCCGACATGTCTAATCTAAGTAAGTAGGGCAGGGCGTTTATCGAGAGATTATCGATTCAAGACGGCGAGTAAGAGAGTGGAGCCATAAAGTGGACCGGACGTATGTAAAGTCGGGAAAAGTCATGACTTCGTCAGCCCTTATTGCCCGGCGGCAGGCAGCTGTCGCTCGAGGCGTTGCGTTTAGTTTGCCCATTGTGATTAGGGAAGCTCGCGGTGCGGTCGTCTACGACGTTGAGGGTCGACGATTTATCGACTTTGCTGGCGGAATAGGGGTGCTTAACGTTGGGCACACTCATCCTAAAGTTGTCGCCGCAATCAAGGCGCAGGCCGAGAGGTTGACGCATGCTTGCTTCATGGTCGCCACTTACGAAAGCTACGTTGAGTTGGCTGAACGACTCAATCAACTTGTTCCTGGAGCGTGGCCTAAAAAGACTGTCTTGTTCAATAGCGGTGCAGAAGCCGTTGAGAACGCAGTTAAAATTGCGCGCGCCGCGACTGGGAGACCTGCCGTACTTGTGTTTGAACACGCCTTCCACGGTCGCACTATCTTTGGTCTTACGCTTACGGGGAAGGTTAATCCTTACAAGGTTGGTTTCGGGCCATTCGCGTCAGAGGTTTATCGTCTACCATATCCATACTGCTTTCGGTGTCCACGCCATACGGGTGAAGGGAAGTGTTGTCAGGCCGAAGCCAGCAATTTTTTATCCCAATTAGCTACCCTGGTCGATCCCACCGCTCTAGCGGCGGTCGTAATCGAGCCAGTACTAGGTGAGGGGGGATTTATTCCGGCGCCGCCGGAGTTCTTGAGGATGCTCGTCGATTGGTGCCGGGAGCACGGTGTGATCTTTATCGCGGACGAGGTGCAGACCGGCTTTGGCCGCACCGGAACGATGTTCGCGATGGAGCATGCAGGCGTTGCGGCTGATCTAACGGTATTAGCTAAATCACTCGGTGGCGGACTGCCGATAAGTGCGGTAACAGGCCGCCAAGAAATTATGGATGCGCCAGCACCTGGAGGTTTAGGAGGCACGTTTGCCGGGAACCCGGTGGCTTGCGCAGCTGCTCTGGCAGCACTCGACGTGTTTGAGGAAGAACGGCTCGTCGAACGAGCGCGGATGATCGGTGCCACGGTACGTGAGCATTTCCTTTCGTGGAAAGCTACCTATCCGTGGATTGGAGATGTGCGAGGTGTGGGTGCGATGCAAGCTCTTGAGATAGTCATCCCTAACCAGAGCAAAGCTCCGGACCAGAAACGCACAAGTTTGGTTCAGAAGCTGGCGTTAGAGCGCGGGCTGCTAACTCTGACTGCTGGGACATGGGGTAACGTTATTCGCACATTAATGCCTTTGACTATCTCCGATTCAGAGCTTGCCGAGGGGCTGGAAATATTGGGTTCTGCGTTGAAGTCGGCGTCCGCGCTCTAGCACTTTTAATGAAGTGAAGTGGCAGAAATTGGGGAAAGATTTAAGCCTATTTGTTTTCAGGGTGATCCTGCAGAACAGGAGATTATCGACAACAACGTTTGCTTCACGAAAGGAAGACTTATGAATTACTATCGGCGGGGGATTCGTTTTAAGCTGTTAGCGCATGGACTTGCCTGTGTATCTTTTGTGTTCCTCGTTAAGGCTAGAGCAGTAAGTGCTGAAAACGGTTGGAAGGTTCTTAGTTATTACGGCGTTTATGACGTTAAAACCAAAAAGCCAGGCCGGCCGGCCGAAAGCCTTACCGGGCCAAAGGAAGAGACATGGAAAAGGCCGACAGCGAAACGCCCATATTTAATAGGTGTTTCGTTTCCCCATCTGAAAGATCCATACTGGCTTGCCGTGGATTATGGCGTGATCGACGAAGCAAGGAAGCTCAAGGTGGGGATTCAACTTGTCGCCGCTGGAGGTTACACCGAGATCACGCAACAAATCAATCAGGTTGAGAACCTCGCCAATCAAAAAGTCAATGGCATAATTCTGGCCGGAATCAGTTACTCAGCTGAGGATCAACTGGTGGACCAGGTGGTAAGCAAAGGCATCCCCGTTGTTGAGGTAATCAACGACATTCAAGCCTCTAAAATCAGCGCCAAAGCGCTGGTGTCTTTCTATGACATGGGTTTCAACGCTGGAGTTTATGTTTCCGAGCAAGCGAAGAAAAGCGCGAAGCCCATAAACGTCGTCTTCTTGCCTGGTCCAGCGGGTTCGGGATGGGCGCCTGACACGCTTGATGGGTTTAAGGATGCTGTCTCAAAGCTCGCTCCAGGTAAAGTAAAAATTCTCGACGTCAAGTGGGGCGATACTGGAAAAAGCGTTCAGCTTGAGCTTATAGAAAACGCGCTAGCTACCTATCCCCAGATGGATTACATAGTTGGGAATGCGGTTGCGGCAGATGCTGCGCCGGGGGCGTTAGAGACAGCAGGGCGCGTCGGCAAGGTGAAAATTGTGGGAACCTATATCACACCGCCGCTGTACGAAGATATAGCCCGAGGTCAAGTGGCGGCGGCGCCCACCGATTTTACTGCTTTGCAGGGTCGGATGGCGGTAGACATGATGGTTGAGATTCTAAATGGAAAAGTTCCAGGAAAGAACATACCGTTTCGCAGTGGCCCCGTGATTCAGGTGGTGACGGCCGAGAATTACAAAAAGTTTTCCTACGAGGCAATGTTTGGGCCACGTTCATGGCGACCGGTATTCAGCGTCAGGGCTGGCGAATGAATTGAAGAGCGGGAACGAGAGTTTTTAGATGGTTTTGCAACCTCTTCTTAGAGTTTGTGAGCTGACCAAGCGTTTTCCAGGTCTCGTGGCGCTGGATCGGGTAGACTTTGAATTGGGCGCTGGCGAGATTCACGCGATTCTTGGCGAAAACGGCGCCGGCAAGTCTACCTTGGTGAAAATACTAGCAGGGTCATACGCACCTGAGGGGGGTCATATCTGGTTCCGGGGGCAAACCGTTGCGCTTAAAAGTGTCCATCATGCGAGTCAGCTTGGCATTCGAGCGGTTTTTCAGGAACTTTCGCTGGTCGAACAAATGACCGTGGAAGAGAATCTTTTCCTCGGTAAAGAGCAAAGCCGAGGAGGGTTCTTGCTTAAGCGTCGGATGCGCGAGCGTGCTGCACAAGCTCTGGCGCGGGTTGGAGCGAACGTTTTTCCCAGCGACTATGTCTGGTATCTCACTGCTGGGCAGCGCCACTTGGTTGAGATTGCTAAGGCAGTAATGGACGAACCAGTGGTGCTAATATTGGATGAGCCTACGGCGGCTTTGACTTCCGATGACGCAAGAAATTTGTTCGAGCTCTGCAAATCGCTCAAGCGGCGTGGCGTAGGAATAATTTACATTACCCACCGTCTCGATGAACTGTATAGCTTGGCGGACCGTGTGACAGTGTTGCGTGATGGGCGGCGCGTGGTCACGTTGCCTGTAAATGGCTTGGAACGCTCACGTTTAATTACCTACATGACTGGTAGGGAATTTAGTGAGATTTTTCCGGTGCTTGCCCCTCCTGGCCATCATGTCAGAGTTAAAGTCGACACTCTGCGCGTCCCAGGATTCCTTGAGCCGGTGTCCTTTGAGGTCAAAGAGGGCGAAATTTTGGGGGTAGCAGGCTTGGAGGGAAGTGGAAAATCAGAACTGGCGCGTTCTTTGTTTGGCGTCCAGCCCGGCGCGCAGGGCGTTGTTTATATCGATGGAGTAAAGATAGACATAAAAAAGGCAGACCCACGCCTGATGCTCTCTCGAGGCCTAGTTTATCTACCAGCTGACCGACGAGGAGAGGGCCTGGTGTTAAGTCGACCGGTTGTGGAAAACCTGACGCTTAGCGCGTTAGCTCAGTTTGTCAGGTGGGGAATACTGGACAAAACGACCGAGCGGCAAAAAGCATGTGAGCTTATCAGCCGACTACGAGCTAAGGTCGGTAACATTTTTGGTAGAATCGAGTTTCTTTCTGGTGGCACTCAGCAGAAGGTAATGGTTGGCAAAGGGTTGGCGCGTGAAGTTAAAGTTTTTGTCTTCGAGGAGTTGACCCAGGGGATCGACGTCGGGGCAAAGGTTGACCTTTACCATTTCGTCCGCGACCTTGCTGCGAGGGGCGCGACGGTGATTATGGTCTCGTCAGATTTAGGAGAGATTTTGAATCTCTGCCACCGCGTTCTTGTGTTCTGCCGAGGACGGCTCATGGCTGAACTTACAGGCAGTGATATCCGAGAAGATTTGGTCTTGCACCATTACTTCGGGGAGAAAATGAATGCTACGGAGCATGCGGTTAGTCTCTGAGCAGAGCGAAATAGGTTGGGCCGGGGCTAAGGCAGGGGTTCGAGCTGATAGCGTGTTTTTAAAGCGCATATTGTCTCGCGCTGGGGTTCTGCCATTCCTGATGTTAGCGCTCGTGGTGGTGTTCGGTGTTTTAGAACCGCGCTTTTTAGCTTTACAAAACCTCCGCACTGTGAGCATTCAAGCAGTGTATCTGATAATTGTCTCCGTAGCCCAGACCATCGTTTTGATAAGCGGTGGCTTCGATCTGTCGGTGGGTGCTTCGATCGCGCTTACCAGTGTGGTTACGGGGACCGTACTTGTGGCAGTGGACCCCGATTGGCTTGGCATCATCAAGGCATGTGCTGCTGGAATTTTGGTGGCAACGGTAATCGGAATGATCAACGGCGCGGTGGTGTCGCTGTTTTTGGTCTCGCCTTTTATTACTACTTTGGCGATGATGTCTATCGCGTCCGGCGCCGCTTTAATTCTTTCAGGGGGTGTTCCAATTTTTAACTTTCCGGCTGTGTTCAGCGACATGCTCGCTACCGGGCACTTATTTTGGATTCCTGTTCCATGGCTAGTAGCAGGATTGGTCTTGCTCGTGACATACCTGCTGATGTCGTGGAGTCGTCTTGGACGTTATCTTTATGCGGTAGGTGGTAATGCGACAGCGGCGCACTTATCTGGGGTGCCGGTTAAGATTTCGTTGTTCTTCGCATATTTAATTGCAGGAATCCTTACTGGGGTAGATGGTGTGATGCTGACGGCTCGCGTAGGATCTGGGGAACCTAATCTGGGCGCCAGTGTCCCTCTTGAGTCGATCGCCGCAGCCGTGCTGGGAGGCGTTTCCTTGCGCGGAGGCGAAGGAAACCTTTTTGGTGCCGTGCTTGGCGCCTTTTTCCTGGTGTTTTTACGCAATGGTATGGACCTAATCCGAATCTCCTCCTACGTCCAAATGGTTGTGACCGGTTTGTTACTGATTATCGCCGTTGTAGCAGACCGCTATACCCATAGACGCTAACGTAGTATCGAACGGGATTGAGGTGTCTCAATGAAGGGACGTGAACACACGAATCGCGCGGTAATAGACCGACTGCCCAAGAGTGGGGAGCGGCCGGAGGTCATTTACCGCTATGCGGGGGATAGGTTTATCCTGCTCGAGTATGGGGATATGGTGCTAGATCTACGCACCAATTTTCGTATTTTCGGCCTTAACGACGCGATCAAAAAGGCGCGCATTGACGGCGTGATTGAAACCGTGCCGGCACTACGGAGCATGCTCATCCATTACGACAGTCTAAAGCTTGAGCCAGCGCATCTTGTCGATATTCTCAAGCAGCTTGAAAGCGATGTGCCGCCCGTAGAAAGTCTTATTATTCACAGTCGCCGCATCGAACTTCCTATCGCTTTTGAGGATCGATATACGCGAGCCGACATCGAGCGCTATGTCAAGTACACGCGCCAGGATGCTCCCAATATAATCAACGGTCACAACATTGAGTACATTGCCTTGTACAACGGCTTAAGTAGCAAGCAACAGGTAATAGACTATATTTGCTCGACACAATGGTGGAACGCTTGTATCGGCTTCTGGCCCGGTTTGCCATTTATGTTCCCTCTCGACCCACGATACGCTATTGTCGCGCCCAAATATAATCCGACGCGTCCCTGGACGCCGGAAGGCGCTGTAGGGATTGGAGGGCCATGTGTGGCTATTTACCCCGTAGCTTCGCCAGGCGGCTACCAGCTCTTTGGTCGGACACTGCCGATTTTTGATTTGCAACAGCGTAACCCAGCTTTTAAAGACAACCCAATTTTGCTGCGGGCGACGGACCGCGTCGAGTGGCAGCCAGTGAGCGACGACAAGCTTGAGGTTTTGCGGGCAAAAGTTTTTGATGGGAGCTATAGGTACAAGATCGTTTCGTACGAGGCGTTTCACGTAAAGTCGTATCTTAAGTTTCTTGACTCTATCAAGGACGAGGTTGCAGAGTTCCAACGAAAGCAAGCGGACGCTGCAAAGAGTGCGCCTGTACCGTGACCGACGCTCACGTGTGTCTTGGATGGCGCGAGCTAAGTCAGATGTCTATTTACCTTTTTTTCTATTTGGCATGGGCGACTTGGCGTATTGAGACAGGTGGCCATACGGAGGCTTTAAACATGATGGAGGTAGTCGAAGGAGGCATCCAAACTACTGTTCAAGATTACCCTGGGCGGGTTGGGTTTCTTGACCTAGGAATGTATCCCGCGGGACCGATGGATCATCTGGCGTTTCGCTTCGCGAATCTACTGGTGGGAAACCCTCTTGGTGCGGCGGCGCTTGAAGTTACATTGGGTGGATTCAAGGCGCGCTTCGATCGACATTGCGTAATTGCCGTCACAGGCGCACCGATGCCGGTTACAGTGAACGGCGTAGAAGTGCCTATGTGGCAGAGCTTCGAGGTCAAACCAGGCGACTTGTTGACCCTAGGAATGGCTAAGACGGGAGGATTTCGCGCTTACGTCGCGATCCACGGCGGAATCGACGTGCCCGAATATATGGGGAGCCACGCTACATTCACGGTGGGCGGTTTCGGAGGTTTTGAGGGGCGAGGACTCAAAAAAGGTGATCGGGTTCAATTGAAGCTGACCCCTTTTTCGCAAAAGTTAGTGGGTCGAGCATTGCGTAAAGAGCTTGTTCCAACGTACAGTTTCGAATGGGAAATCGAGGCGATGCGCGGGCCGCAAGCGGACCCAGATTATATGGCTGCCGAAGATATGGAATTTTTCTTTAGTCATTCCTGGAAAGTCGATCGGAACTCGAACCGTATGGGAATAAGGCTTGAGCCCCACAAATGGCAATGGGCGCGGGAGACTGGGGGAGTTGCGGGCGGCCATCCTTCGAACATATTAGACAACGGCTACGCGGTGTGGACGGTTAATATGTGCGGTGATCAGCCAATTATTCTGACCGCGGACGGGCCAAGTTTGGGGGGCTTCATTTGCAATGCCACTCTTATCCACGCGTCAAGTTGGAAGGCCGGCCAGTTAGTACCCGGACGTGACCACGTTAAGTTCAAAGAGGTGACGATAGATGAAGCTATTGCGATGGCGCGCGCGCTTGAGACGAGCATTTCGGAAACAAATATTGTAAGGGGGTAACATCCATGACGGCTAGAATCGATATTAATGCGGACATGGGAGAGAGCTACGGCCGCTGGACATTGGGTAACGACGCCGAACTTATGCCTTATTTGACTTCGGCTAATATAGCGTGCGGTTTTCACGGAGGAGACCCAGGCGTGATGCGAGAAACTGTTCGTCTGGCTAAACACTATCGCGTAGGGATTGGAGCGCACGTAGCATTGCCTGATCTCCTAGGTTTCGGTCGGCGACGAATGGCGATATCGCCTCAAGAACTGAAGGATTACGTAGTTTACCAGGTTGGTGCCCTTATGGGTTTTGCAGCTGCTGAAGGTGCGAAAGTCGAACACGTCAAGCCCCATGGGGCACTTTATGTGATGTGCAGCGAGAACGATGAGTACGCTGAGGCCCTGGTTAGGGCGATCAAGGAACTGAAGGCGGAACTAATCCTGCTGCTTACAGGAGAACGGGTGCGTCGGGTGGCGGAGCACTACGGGGTGGCCTTTGTAACGGAAGGCTACATCGATCTCGATTATAACGACCAGGGCGAGCTTATTCTTGAGCGGGCCAAGAAGGCACGAGATCCTCAAGAGGTCGCGCAGCGTGCCCTGATGTTGGCTATAGATGGCAAAGTGCCTGTAAGAGGTGGCGGAGCGTTGCGGCTTGAGGCACGTAGCGTATGTATTCACGGCGACGCGCCCAACGCGCCAGCGATCGCGAAAGCGGTTAGAGAAGGTCTTGAACACGCCGGTGTGGAAACAGTACCACTTCGAGAACTGATTTAAGATTTCGCGAGACGATCCATGAGTGAGCGTATCGAGATAGTCGCCCCAGTTGCTGGTGTTGTAGGAAACATTCCCGTTGCAGTTGGGGATAAAATTGCTGCAGGAGATCCTGTAATAGTGTTACAGGCTATGAAGACCGAATTTCCGGTTGAAGCGGAGCAAGGAGGGAGGATAGCTGAAATCCTGGTCTCTGAGGGGCAGGAGGTAGAGATGGGTGCCGTATTGGCCCGTATCGATCCGGAGTGAAAAAAGATGCAAGGGCTTCGAAAAGTTCTAATCGCTAACCGAGGCGAAATTGCCATGCGGATCATACGGGCATGCCGAGAGCTTGGCATAGCGACGGTTGCCGTGTTTTCCGAGGCCGATCGCGACTCTCCTCACGTCAGGTTTGCCGATGAAGCTCGGGAGATTGGTCCGGCAAAACCAGCGGAGAGTTATCTTAATCTCGAGCGAATTTTGGCGGTAGCGGCCGATACAGGTGCGGATGCTATTCACCCAGGTTACGGCTTCTTTGCAGAGAGCGCTGCGGCAGCTAGGCGCATTGAAGGAAGAGGCCTCGTCTTCATCGGTCCTTCAAGCGAGCAAATCGCGCTTATGGGCGATAAGCTCGAGGCCCGTAGAGTGGCTGAGAGATTGCAAGTGCCAACACTCGGCGGAACGCAGGCGCTCGAAAGTTCAGATGCAGCTATTGAAGCTGCTAAACGAATCGGCTTCCCAGTAATAGTGAAGCCAGTCGCGGGCGGGGGAGGAATTGGCAACGCAGTCGTTTCTGACCCAGTGGCTCTCGAACGCGCCACGACTCTTGCAGCGCGCTTGAGTCAACAGGCTTTCGGGCGAGGGACAGTTTATTTAGAGCGCTTTTTGCCGCAGGCGCGACACGTGGAGGTTCAGATCGTTGCTGACCAATTCGGCACCGTAGTGGCGCTGGGAGAGCGTGAGTGCTCTTTGCAGCGCCGATATCAAAAGCTTGTGGAGGAAACCCCATCGACTGCGATTGATGACGTTGTGCGAGCTGAGATGGCTGCGGCGGCGTTGCGGATAGCCAAGGCGATCGGTTATCGCAGCGTAGGTACGATAGAGTTTCTCGTGGATGCGGAAAAAAGGTTCTATTTTCTTGAAATGAATACGCGAATTCAAGTCGAGCATCCGGTAACCGAAATGGTTACAGGGATCGATTTGGTTCGTGAGCAAATCCAGATTGCGGCTGGGGTGCCTCTGAGTTTTACCGAGAAGGACGTAAAGCCTCGTGGTCACGCTATCGAATGCCGAATTTGTTCGGAGGATCCACTTAAAAATTTTTTACCGTCGTCCGGAAAGATCACTGATCTGAAGCTGCCGGGCGGTCCTGGCGTGCGTGTGGATAGCGGCATCGAGCTTGGTAGTTCTGTGACCATGCATTATGACTCGCTACTATGTAAGGTGATTGTATGGGATAAAGATCGAGATTTAGCGACGGCACGTATGCGTCGTGCGCTGTCCGAGCTCCATATTGGGGGCGTCAAGACAACCCGTGATCTAGAGCTTGCGATTTTGGGATCGCAAGAATGGCGAGACGGACGAATTCACACCCGGCTTTTGGAGGAGGAGCTGCTAACGCGATTTAGAAGTTCACTGGGTCAACTCTGAACGAGTCAAAGGTCGCTATGGCGTATGAAAACACTTCCCGCGTAGTCCGACAGCTGCTTGTGTGAAGAGAGCGGCAGTAGTTTTGTTTTCAAGGGGGAAGGCATCTCTTTTTTAAATTTTGAATCCAGTCACAGTTACGACAGTCAAACCCAGGGAGAGAGATAAAGCTAATTTAGAGAAGGGATCATGCCGATAGGTGGTTGTGGGGCCATGCTCCTGTGGTTTTTCTGCCGAAATCAACGTTTCTGACCGAAAAGCTTCCCATTAAATCACCGGTGTTGGCTTGAGCTATCGGTAAATTCGGAAAGCATGATGCCTTTTCGGCTTCAAGGCGAGTTTTTGCGGGCTTTCGATGGGCGGTATGGTAGGGATGTGGCTTGGGGTGAACGCGCCGCAGCGGATCGAGCGTTTGGTGTTATGCAACACGGCGGCTT
>JAJPIL010000023.1 GCA_021324755.1 Pseudomonadota bacterium | reverse complement strand
TCGGGCAACTCGGGCACGGGCTATATCGCTGGCGGTAGCAACGCCACCAACAGCACGAGCCAGTCGGCCAACAGCGGCACTGGCACGGGCTCGAACGGCAGCAACGCAGCCAGCGGCGGAAGCCACGTGATGTCGGCCTCGGGCAATAACAACACCTCTGGCAGCGGCACCGGCGGCAATGGTGGCAATGGCGGCACGAACGTCGCCTTGGGCAGCACGAGCCTCAACGTGAGCAGTAGCGGTAGCGCCACGGGCGGCGACGCCAACGGTGGCAACACTACTTCGAGCAGCAGTGGCACTGGCCTGGCCAACACGGGCAACGGCAACGCCTCTTCGACCGGCGGCAGCGCAAGCCAGAGCAACATGAGCTCCTCGGGCAACAGTGGTTCGGGTTCGTCTGGGAATAAGGGCGGAGGTGGTGGAACCGGTGGGGCTGGCGGTTCGTCTGGGAATAATGGTGGCGGTGGCTCTGGTTCGTCCGGACCTAATCAGAGCAACGGTTCGTCGACCGCTGGCAGCGGCGCAACCGGCGGTAATGCGACGAGCGTGGTCGCCACCAATAGCAATGGCGTCTCGAACGGTGGCGGCGGCACGGCAACCGGCGCTGGCGGCGGCAACGGCAGCAGCAACGCTGGCGGCACGGCCGGCACGGCCACAAGCGGCACCGGCGGCAGCAGCACGTCCGGCAACGGTACGGCAGGTGGCGGAGCTAACGCCGGATCCGGTAGTAGCGGCACGGGCGGCAGCCTGACGCTCAACAACTAACCATACGTATCCGGAAAACCACGACAAAAACGACGCCGCCCCCCTTCTTGCGGGGGCGGCGTCGCGCCTTTACCCTTGAGAAACGACCCAGGCCCAAAGCGCAAGGTGCCGCTCAAAAAAGGGTAAAGAGAACAGAATCCCAAGAAAGTATGGCCTCGGTTCCCGCTGCTCTTATTTGGGCTAACATGGCGTTCGACCCGAAGGGCCAAGCAAGCGCATACTTTACTGCTCAGCATCCGAGCCTGCGCAAAGCCCAAAAAGAGCGGGGTCCTTCGCTCCTCGGTTTCCAAGCACAAAGTCGTTTCCCACATGGTTTGAATGCGTTTTTGCGTGTATTAATGCGTTCGTGCGTGTACTAAACTTTTGAGGCGACTTTGCGCGATGAAACTTCTCGAGCTTTTGCGCCGGCTGAGCGTGCCCTATATCGCCCGCCATCGGCTGCGCACTGCGGTTACGCTTTTCGGCGTGGCGCTGGGCGTGGCGGCGATGACCGCTTTGCGCTTGGCATACGAACCGATAAGCCGTTCTTACCAAATTGCGGTCAAGCGCCTTGCCGGCCGCTCGTCGATTCAGATTTCCAACGGTGAGATAGGCGTGCCCGAGGAGCTGTTGGACGAGGTGCGCAGAGTGCCTGGGGTGGACGTGGCGGCCGCTTCGGTGCGCGGCTACGTACGGCTACCCAACCATCCTGGCGAGCGGCTCTACGTACTTGGCGTGGACATGCTGGATGACCAGCAGGTGCGCGACTACGGCGATGAGGGCGTAGCGAAGATGTCTGCTCCGCCTGCTGCGCCGGCAGAAAAGCCAGCGGCGGGCAGTCCTGCCGCGTCGGCAGCGGGCGCGCAAGGCGCGCCGGCAAGCGGCAGCGGCAAACTTCTGGAGGTGGAGGACCCGTTGGTCTTCCTGGCCAAGGCGGACTCGGTTGCGCTGTCGCCCGAATTTTTGCGCGAAAACCATCTCGAGGTTGGCGACACGATCGAGGTCCAGGGAAGCAGCGGGCGGGCAACGCTGCGGATAAGAGGGACGCTCGACTCGCGGCGCGGCGTGGGAAGTCTTTTCGGCGGGCGGCTTGCGCTGATGGATATCTTCGCGGCCGAAAAGCTTTTTCATCTCGACCACCGTTTCTCCCAGATCGACGTGGTAGTAAAGCCCCGTGCCGATATCGAGCGCGTAGCCGAAGCGATCGCACAGGTGGCCAAGGGGCGCGGCGTCGTCCAAGCGCAGGAAGCAAGTTTCCAAGCGGCAAAGGCGCTGCTCGAGATCGAGGAGTCGAACACGACGTTCGAAGCTTTCGGCGCGATGGTGGTGGGACTTTATCTAATTTTCAACACGATGCTGATTGCGGTCTCGCAACGCCGACGGGAGATCGGAATTTTGCGCTCGCTCGGTATGCGCCGATGGGGCGTGGTCAAACTTATTCTGGTCGAGGCGGGTGCGCTGGGAGCTTTGGGATGCGCGGTCGGAGTTGCGTTCGGGATCGGGCTTGCGCGGGTGATGTCGCTGCCCTTTGTGTTTCGGCTGGCCGAGACGCGAATACCCGTAGCACCGGCGAAAATCGTCGTGGACGTGGGCACGTTGGTTTTGGCGGCCGCGACAGGTATCGTGGGGGCGCTCGTGGCGGCGGCGATTCCGGCCTACGAAGCCTCGAAAGTCCATCCGCTGGAAGCGCTGCGTCCGTATGCGCGGCCTGGGGAGCTAACGCAAACGGCCGATCAGGGCGAGCGCTACTGGACAGCTGCGGCGACGGGTTTGGCGCTTGCGGTAGGAAGTTTCGTGCTGTGGCTGGAAGGACGTCGCCTCATCGGCGAGTACCGGGCTGCACTCGTGGCGATGGCCGGCTTTCTGGTGGGTATATCGCTGATGGTGCCGCTTATGGTGCGCGCATTCGCGCGCCTTGCCGAACCGGTGCTCCGGCGCAGCGGAATTGCGCTTGCGGCCTTGGCGAACCGAGCGCTTCTAAGCCATATGGGACGGACGGCGATCACGACCACGGTTTTCGTCATGTGTTTTTCTTTCGTGACCGAGGTAGGAGCGGCGTACGCGACGCTGAGCAAGACGTTCGACCGGTGGTTCAATGCGCTGTTTGCAGACACAGACCTGATCGTTTCGGCCGGCGCGGCAACGCTCCACCCTACTACCACGGGTTTGCCCGACGAGCTCGCGGAGCAAATCGCGGGGCTTGCGGGCGTCTCGGGCGCAAGCGCGCTGCGGCTGGCTAAAGTGAATTTCAACGGCTACTTGGTCGACTTGGTGGCGATGGACGCGCGGGCGCAAAACCTCGACTTGGTCGACGGCGACCGCGCCGTGGTTGCCTCAGAGCTTTCGTCCGGAAAAGGCGTAGCAATTGACGAGCGGCTGGCTTACAATTTCGGGCTGCATGCGGGCCAGGTGCTCATGCTTGCGAGCCCGCGAGGAACGGTTAGCGCGCCTATCGTCGCCGTGGTGCATCATTCAGAAAATTTTCGCGACATGGGAGCGGTCGTACTCGACCGGCGAGTGTATCGCTCGGTGTGGGGCGACCGGACCGTAGACCTTATCGAGGTGAGACTTAAGCCGGGCGCTGACGCCGGCTCGGTTATGAAGGAGATTCGCACGCGCTGGGGCGACAAGTACGAGCTTTTCATCACCACCGTGGGACGCTTCAAGCAACAGACGCGCCGGGAGGTCGAGCGCGACTTGGCAGAAGTGCCGCCGATATTGGCGATCGCGCTGGCGATCGCGGTGATGGCGGTGGTCAGTTCGTTGCTCGCGGCCGTGCTCGATCGGATACGCGAGCTAGCCGTGATGCGCGCGGTCGGCGCTACGCGCCGACAGATTACCGCGCTGATCGTTCTGGAAGCGCTGATAATCGGGCTGGGCGGAGCGTTTCTTGCGGCAGGAATCGGCGTGGCGTTCGGCTACTACCAGTTCGCGATCCTGAGTCGCTCGCTCAACGGCGTGGCGTTGGTGTACAGTCAACCGCTTCGGGTGATTGTGCTTGCGAGCGCGGCAGCGCTGATGCTGCCGGCGCTGGCGGCCTACTTGCCCGCAAGGCAGGTTGCTCGGCTCGAGGTGAGCGCGGCGCTGGCCAGCGAGTAAGAAGCCCGTGGCAAAGGCGAGTTGAGCGGACGTGATACGAATCGAAAAGCTTTGCAAGGTTTACGGAAGCGGCCCGACCGCGATCCACGCGCTCAAGGACGTGTCGCTCGAGGTGAGGCGTGGTGAATTTTTGGTTTTGATGGGGCCGAGCGGCTCGGGGAAATCGACGCTGCTACATCTTCTGGCCGGGCTAGAGGCTCCCACGAGCGGCGAAATCTACTTGGACGAGATGCCGATCACGAAGATGAGCGACGACCAGATGACGGTGTTTCGCCGCCGCCATATCGGCTTTGTCTTTCAGTTCTTCAATCTGCTACCGACGCTGAGCGCCGAGGAGAACGTAGCTTTGCCGCTTCTGCTCGACGGTCAAAGCATGAAGAGCGCGCGCCCAAAGGCGGTAAGCATGCTCGAGCGAGTCGGACTCGGGCGGCGGCTTAACCATCGGCCGGACGAGCTTTCGGGCGGCGAGGCGCAACGCGTGGCGATCGCGCGGGCGTTGGTGTTCGAGCCGTCGTTGCTGATTGCGGATGAACCTACGGGAAACCTCGACTCGCGCAATGGCGAGGAGGTATTGAGCGTAATTCGCGATCTGGCTCGCCAATTCGGCGTAACCGTGGTGATGGCGACGCACGACCCGCGGGCGGCCGAGTACGGCGACCGAATCGCGCGACTTCGGGACGGGGAGTTAGTGGAAGAAGGTACGATACCGGTGGAGCGCAAGGCGGTGCGATGAAACGTGGAGCGCTTGCTTTAATTATTGTCCTGTTGTTTGCGACGTTTGTTGCCGCACCGCGCACGAGCAGGGCCGAGACCGCGCAACAGATTCTCGACCAGCTCAAGGCGGCTGCCCAGGCGCGCGCCCCGCACGACAGTTTCCAAAAGGGCATCATGACCATCTACAGCCCGAGCGGCTACAAACGAGTACGCAAACTGGTTACCTACGCCAAAGGCTATCCGTACGGCTCCAAGGACATCACGTTCTTCTTGGCACCGCCGGAGCTCAAAGGAGTAGCAGTGCTCAACTGGACTTACCCCGACCGCGAAGACGACCAGTGGACGTACTTCCCAGAGACGGAGCGCGTGCGCCGGATCAACGCCAACGCTCAGAAGCAGGACGTGGGCGATTCGGATTTCAGCTACGAGGATACCAAGCTTTTCAACGACGTCGTCGCGCATTCGCACAAACTAGGAACCGGCAAGATTATCAAAGAGCGCGACATGGTAGACGGCGCGCCGTGTACGGTGATCGAGTTTACTCCTCACGCCAAGGACGTTACCCAATACGGCAAGCTCGTTCTCTGGGTCGACAAACAGGATTGGACGATTCGCAAGATAGAATTCTACGACCGTCAAACTGGTCGGTTGCACAAGGTTTTGACCGTCTCCGACTTCGTCAACATCAACGGCGACCCGACACCGCAAAAGCTCGAGATGGTCAACAAGGAGGCGGGCACGCGGACGGTACTGCGGTTCGTCGAGATTCGTTACAACCAAAACTTGAGCGACGAGCTGTTCACGCAGCGCTCGATGAGGCGCGGGCCACCGGTGCTGCCGGGCTCTTTCTAAAAACCGTAAGAGCTTAACGTGACGGCGCCTAACCGTGGAGTGCGCAGTCGACAAGGGGGGAAACGTGCAGTTTCGTTGCAGCAGTTGGCTGGGCAGCCCGGGCTCAGATGCAGACAGAGAGGTTGAAAAAACTGCTAAGTTCAGGCGCTATTCAAAAGCCATTGTCAAATTGGCACGGGCAGCACGGCGCGCGGTGGGCTTTGGAGTGTGGCGGGGGCTAGCTTTGGCAGCCTTTTCGCTGGCATTTTTCGCCTCTCCGGCCGAAGCTCTATTCACCTACGACAGCTGGTCGGTCGATGGATACTACGACCAGATTATCGTTGTGCCCTCGAGATTTTACTGGCAGCAGTACGTCGACCCGTCGCTGCCTAACGACGAACTAAAAGGACGCGAGTATCCCTCCGGCTTTCTCAACCTCGAGACTAAAGGCGACCCGACGCCCTGGCTGCATCTGTACTCGTTTACGGTGTTCGGCGAGGACGGCACCGCTTTTGTGCCTCGATGCCAGGTGTACGGCTACACCGAGACGTTTCAGCACACGATGTGCGGCCTTAAGTTCGAGGAGAGCTATGCGGAAATGACGTTCGGCCCGCTCGACATAAAGCTGGGGCTGCAAAAGTTTCCCTGGGGAGTGCTCGACGCTTTCGCTCCCAACGACGTAGTCGATCCGCAGGAACTTTACGACCCGTTCTTGGCGGGCCTTGCCGGGATCCGCTACAGCGAGTTCGGAATTCCCGCGATTCAGTTCGGCTACCAGATCCTCAACTCCACGCACGAGTACTTGCCGGCCGAAACGACGATTCAGGCAGCCTACATACCGATTTTCGTGCCGAGCCGTTTTCCGAACGTCGACGAACGGTGGTACCCCACGACCGCGCAAGCGGTGGTAACGACCAGCGGCCAGGCTACGCTGCCGGCCGGAACGACGATCACCTTCGACGGCCGATCGTTCAACGCGGTCGGCGGCTCGCTCACCACTACGACGGTCACCCGTAACGCCTCACCGCCGGGCTTGGACCAACCTAGCTTTGCGGCAAGACTGGCCTCACACTGGTCCAAAGTCGACGTCGAGGGCTACTACTACTATGGGTTTCAGACCGGATTGGACGCGCTCAACCGGCTGGGCACCTATACCATCTCGCCGATCGGGAACGTGCTTAGCGCAATCGCGACCAGCGATCTGGTCGTCTTCCCATTCTTTGAGCGGTTTCAGTCGGCCGGTGGGGCTATTTCGGCGCCGGTCGGCCCTATCGGGCTGCGGGGCGAATTCGCCGTCCAGCATAATGCGCTGTTCAGCAAGGACTTGACAAGCCTTGTCAACGAGGAAGCCTCCACGGAGGTGATAAATCTGGTCGAGCAAGCGCTTCATATCGCCGGACCGGGCCGAATCCCGCTGATGATTCCGGCTGACGCGGTGCAATCGGGAATCGCCGCCGACTATGCGTTCGAGACCTGGTACTTCGAGTTCCAGATCAACCAATCCAATATAATGACCAATCAGACCGGGCTTATCGAACCTAAGTTCGAGACGCGACTAATTCCTACGATCAGCAAGTCGTTCTTGCGCAACACGCTTCATCTTACGGTCAGCGGCCTTTACAGCCTGCAAGCCCGCTACTGGTTCTTCGAGCCGCTGCTTGCCTACGACTACAGCGACCGCCTCACCATAACCGTGGGCGGCCTGATGCTCGGCGGGCCGTTGGATACGGTGATCGGGCAGTTCGCCGGCAATGACGAGGCGTTCGTCCGAATCCGCTATTCATTCTGAGGCTGAGCGAACGGCGCCACGGGCGGGCTTTCGACTTGGGTAGCGCCCGAGAAGCTCAGCGTCGCGGCGCGCCGGCGGACGGCGTGACGGTGACATCGCTCGAGTCGACGTACTCCTCCTGCCCCACCGCGCTTAAGTGCAAAAGGCTACTTACCCGCGCCTTGGGAAGCGCGAGATCCACTCGCAAGTCGTAGTGTCGAATGTCAATCGGATCCGATCCGTGGTCGATCAGACTTTCGCTGAGCACGCGCCCTTGCAATTCGACCTGTGTGGAGCCGAACGGATGCTTGAGCCCGAGCAAGTAGGCCACTGTGGGCGCGAGGTCGAGGCTACCGGTAGGTAGGTTATCGACAAAATGACGGCGGAAGTCGGGGCCGATCGCCGCCGCGAAATTATGCAGCTCCCTTGGTCCCGCCGCGCCATGCATCCCCATTCCGGTAGTGAAAAAATCGCCCGCCAGATCGCTGTAAACCGCGCCTTTTACGGGCTCGACGACCGCGCTCGAGTTGTTGGCGGTGCTTCTGAACGATTCCCCATCCAGCACGAATGCCGGATTCGTCGGGCCGGTAAGGCGCGAGTTGTCCACCTCGGGCAATTCCCTGTAAGCGACGATCAGGTCGGGCGAGCGCGCGGGGTCGAAGAGGCCCAACCTTGCCAGGTTGAAGGTACCCGCAACAGCGCCGCTTGCGCTCGAGCTGTCTTGAGGACTTGCCGGACGGCTGAAAATGGGTCCACACCAGCTTTGCGTCGCGATAAGCGCCACTATTTTACTCAGCACAGAACGGCGCGCCTGGGGCGTGGGGAAACTTTCGCGCGAAAGAAAAAGCTCGTCGCAGCCGCCGTTTCCCGCAACGACGATATCGTCGCTATCGAGCGAGCGCTTAAGTCCGGCTCTGACCAACAAAGAATCGAGTTTGATGCTCGCCTTGACCGTGGCAAAGCCATGGTCTGAGACCACGATGAGGTCGGTCAAGTCCGCAAGACCGAGCTCGGCGATGGCCCGCCTAAGCGCTGCCAGATTGGCGTCGCATGCCGCAAGCGAGCGCAACGCGGCGGCGGTTCCCAGACCGTAGCGATGCTGGGAGGCGTCGGGATTTCGCTGCCACAGCACAATGAGCGCCGGTCTGCCCGCCTCGAGCGCCGCTTTGGCGCGCGGCAAGGCGTATTTCACCACGATTTGAGTGGCCACGGCGTCTTGAGCGATTTCGGTCGGATCGTGCCTGGGAAACCTTTCCTTGATCTGAGCGGCCAGAGCCGCAGGCTCGATTAAATCCGAAGCCACGAACATATAGTCGGCATGGGGAAGCCCGAAACGATCGCGCCCGTCGCTGACCGTATCCACGCGGTCGTCGAACATCATCGTCGGTCCGCGTTTGCCAACTACCGCAAGAAAGCCTCCCTCGCGCTCGAGCTCCTGGCCGATGCTGTCGGCGGTAAGCAGACGGCCGTCAAGACCCGAGCGTCCATTAAGCCGGACAAGCAACAAGGAATTTTCGATGAAGAGCGGATAACGAACTTCGCGCCGAATATCGTCAGTAGCTGCGGGAGAGGTAGGCCGCGGAAAAAAAGGAGCAAAGTACATCACGTTGCCGACAAGTCCGTTGCGTGCCGGCATCACGCCCGTAGCGATCGCGGCCGCGTTGACCATCGTTAACGTGGGGAAGATAGCGTGATGGCGGTCGAAGCGCACCCCTTCGGCCGCCAATGCGAAAAGCTCCGGGGTGGTTCGTCGAGTCACCGAGTCGGGTCTGAGCCCATCCCATACCATCAGGACAACCAAACGGCTTTTGCGCGAGCCCGAAGGCCCAGCGGCGTATGAGCTTGGCCAACTCGAGAACAGAAACGAGATAGCAAGCGCGACCAAAACGACGATCGCGCAAACGCTATTTACCGGTAACCCACGCCTAGATGCGTTATCAGGCAATTCTTTATCCCTCTTTTCGATTAGATATTTTGGGCACGCGCGAAGGACGGCCGAATCTGTCCTAGTGTTAATGGAGCAAAGACGAGTTGGTTCTTGCAAGTCGGCTCTGGTAAGTTACTTAAGAGTTAACAACAAGGCGAGGGTAAGACCGTTGCGGATTGTGTTGATTGGCCAGGCAGCGTTCGGCGAAAAAGTTTTAACCGAGCTTCACGCCCGCGGAGAGGAAATCGTTTGCGTGTTTACGCCCCCCGACAAGCCTGGTGGCAAGATCGATCCGCTAAAAGCCAAAGCGATCGAGCTCAAAATTCCAGTAAGCCAGCCCAAATCGTTCAAGACCGACGAGGTCTATGAGCACTTTAAATCGCTCGATGCCGACCTGGCAATTTTAGCGTACGTCACGGTAATAGTTCCGGAGCGAATTCTCTATCTTCCCAAGCATAAGTCGATCTGTTTTCACCCTTCCCTACTGCCGCGCCATCGGGGCGGCAGCGCGGTAAACTGGGCGATAATCCAGGGCGACACCGAGACGGGCGTAACCGTCTTTTGGCCCGACCAAGGTATCGACACTGGGCCTATTCTCCTGCAAAAGCGCGCCCCAATTTACGAAACCGATACTGCAGGCTCGCTTTACTTCGAACGGCTCTTCCCATTAGGGATCGAAGCAATCATCGAGTCGGTTGAGCTTATCAAGGCCGGACGGGCACCCGCGATTCCCCAGGACGAGTCGCTCGCCACGTACGAGCCATTGTGCCGAGACGAACACGCGCGAATCGATTTTAGTCGCCCGGCGCAACAGGTTTACAACTTGGTGCGCGGCTGCGATCCGCAGCCCGGCGCGTGGGCGGAGATGAACGGCAAGCGCGTTCGACTTTATGGGCCAAGCCTCGAAAAGGACGCTCCCTCCGAAGCGCCAGGTACCGTGCTTTCGGTGGACGCGGATGGAATGCGCCTAGCCTTGAGTGGCGCGATTCTCAAAGTAACTCGGCTACGAATAGAACCCAACCAGCAAAAATTGGCACCGCAGGAATTAGTCGCCCGAGGCGAACTTGCAGTGGGCGACCGGCTTACCTGAGTAAACAGTCTATCAGCGACGCTAAACGCGCCGATCGCCTGTTCTCCTGAGCAATTTCCTAGAAATGGAGGACCCTATGGGAGGATGCAGACCAGCTTTTTCGTTTACGCGTTTACTTGTTTCGGCAGTGTGGCTCGTCTTACCGGCCCTTTATATACAGGGATGCTTTTTCGCTGCCGCCCCATTTGCGACAGAGGCAGAAACAACCGCCCAAGATGTTGCACCTACAGGGGCGTGGGATTTAGCTAAAGCGCTGGTCGCCAAGCCGAGCCCGCTGGACGTAGAAAAGACGCGCCTCCAGATAGAAAGGAGTAAAGAGGAACTTAGTTCGCGCAAAGCCGAATTGGAGCGAATGCAGTCTGAAAAGGATGCGACAATCGGGGTGCTAGAGGATCTCTGGAACTGGCAGCACGACCCAGCAATAGGCGACCTGTTGATCTATGTCAAAGCGGGCGGCGATCCGGCAGTGGCGATGCGCGTGGCGATGGAACGCCTGAATCAGCGGTCTAGCTTCGAATCGTGTGTTTCGCAGCAACCAGCAAAGCCGGTTGCTCAATCGTCCTATTCAGTCCAATACGAGAGCACCAATTGACCCACAAATCGACGAAAAGCCCGAGTCCCAAGCTCCGCAACAGCTCCAGGCAATAACGCAAGCATCAAGGGTTGTACCCACCGCGCAGGTTTCTACGAAAAGCCAAGAGACTCGCTAAAAGGCGAATCGTTCTGTCGGCAACCGGCTTGCCCTATCTGGCGGCTTAAGCTCAAAGAAGCTTCGTCCACTAAAGGTGACTATTCTTTACCAAGCGCGAGAACGCGTTGCACGTGCGCGCCCGTCGTTGGTATCATACGTTCGCCTTGGCAAGACGAGAGAACGCTTGCTTTTGGTTTGTGCCAGCTTTCTGGGGGTCATTCGATTCGATGCATGCGAAGGATCAAGTTTACAGCAGCGATGGCCCCGGCTGTTTTCGGCGATTGTGGAATTTAGCTCAAAGTTTAGCCAGAGGCGGGGGTTCGGCGACCACATGCTGCTATGCGTAGGAAGCTCGAAAGGAATCGTGCTGCTCGACCCGGAGCGTGCTCGCGTGCCTTTGATGGTACATGCTGACCCAGCTCCCGTGTGGTGCCTTGCCGCTGATTGCTTCGATCGGAATCTAATTTACGCGGGCTCGAACGAGTGCGTGGCGTTGGGCAACGCGCGAACGATGCGCACGCTGTCGCGCTCTCGCGATGGGGGCAAAAGCTGGGAAGATATCACGCCCCGCGGCAGCGTCGACGAGGACGTGTGGGCAATCGCCGCTTCGCCTTCCGAACCAGGTTGGCTTCTGGTTGGAACCTCTCGGGGACGGCTGCTGCGCAGTTACGACGCGGGGCAAACGTTCGAAGAATGCCTGGGACTGCGCGACGTACGAAGCCGGCTGCGATGGGAACCAGGCTGCGCAGGATCTGCGCCGCGCGTCAGGGCGATCGTCTTCGACCCTAGCCAGCCTGAGGTCTTCTACGTGGCAGTGGAAGGCGGCGGTGTGTTCCGCTCGCGAGAAGGTAGCGACAGCTTCGAGCCGTTGAACAACGGGCTCAATCTCGACGTCCATTCGATTGCGGTCTCGCCTTATGATTCGAACGTGCTCTATGCCGCAACTGGCGCCGGATTTTACCGCTCCACCAACGGCGGACGACTCTGGTCGCCTGTTCTTCTGGAATGCGTTCGCAGCTATGCCGTGCCGACGCTTGCAACCAACCAACCTGTAGGCGCGGTATTTACCGCCGCCGGATTCGGACCGCCGCAAACCTGGATCAGGGAGGGTGGCGCTCGAGCCCGGCTTTTCCGCAGCGTCGACGGCGCGCAAAGTTTTCAGGCCGTCACGGTCGAGCTCGAGGAAGACCCGTTGCACGGGATGGTGATGACTATCGTTCAGAATCCAGCGCGTCCAGACGAGTTTTTTGCGACCACTAGCCGCGGTATGGTGCTTCGATCGCAGGACGGGGGTGAAACTTTTACGTCGCTGACTGCTAATCTTCCACCCGCGTATTCGGCTCTCGTGCTGGCATAGCCAAAAGCTTTACAGGCGGACGAGCCGGCTCGGAGGGTTATCCCTTCCTCGCCACGATTGCTAGGCAAAAGCCGTTTAAACGCGCTCAGCCTCTCGCCAGAACCTTTTCGCAGCAAGCGGCCTTGACCCTGTTTAGCGTTACTGGCGAAATATAGGCAAAAACGACTCGGTTGGTTTTTGTGCTGTTTCCCGCCCTCGAAATACCCGAGAAAGCGTCGCTCAACGACCTTAGGTCTCGAGGCCGAGGGGTTGAGTTCGTCGCGATGCCTGTAAAGGAGATCGTCAACCGATGCGCCAACAAGCGCTTGCCTTTTGACTGGACGATAAATCCCTACCGAGGATGCGAGTTCGGATGCGTGTACTGTTATGCGCGCTATACGCACGAGTTTCTAGATTTGGCAGACCCGATGGACTTCGAGCGGCGAATCTTCGTAAAAACGCAGGCACAAAGAGCTTTGCTAAAAACTCTTGCTCGCTCGAAGCTGTGCGGCGGAGCGATAGCGCTGGGAACAGCTACTGACCCCTATCAGCCAGCTGAACGGACGTATCGTATTACGCGACAACTTTTGGAGGTTTTTGCGCAAACGCAGGGGCTCGAACTTTCGATAACGACCAAATCCCATCTTATTTTGCGCGACCTCGATTTGCTCAAAGCGATTAACCGCCGTTGCCGGTTGACGGTAAATTTTTCGCTGATAACGCTTGACCGAAGGCTGCAACGAATTCTGGAGCCGCGAGCTCCGCGGCCGGCGTTACGCTTGCGTGCGCTCGCCGAGCTTAGCCGTGAGGGAATTTTTTGCCAGGTCCTGGTGATGCCCGTAATACCCGGCCTTACCGACCAGCGCAGCGCCCTCGAGCTGGTCGTCCGCGCGGCGCGCCAAGCCGGCGCTTCGCAAGTGTGGTGGCGGTCGCTGTTTCTCAAGCCCGCTGCCGCAAGGCGCTTCTTACCTTTTGTGCGGAGCAAACTTCCCCATCTGGCGGCAAAGGTCGACTCGTTTTATAGCTCAAGCGCGTATGCGCCAAAGGCTTACGACCAGCAATTGGCTACAGTTTTTCAGGAGATCAAATCTCGATACGGATTTCCTAACGGAGAGCGCCGACCCAAGGCTCCCGGCCCAGTTTTCGAAGCACAGCCAGACGGTCAAGGATCGTTAAGTCTTTTTGGACAAAACCGCAAAGTCGACGGCGATACGGCGCCTCCTCGGGCCGGCTCCCATCCAAGGGCCCAGACATAAGCTCGGTGCGTAACGAGGATCATCTTCTGTAGAAAGATGCCAGCGAAAGAGGAAACCTGAAGCGCCTAGATCCGGGCAAGTTCGAGGCCGAACGGTGCCGAGCTGGCGGGAGCTCCCAAGCCTACCTGTGTGATAGTTGGTGCGAGGGGCGGGACTTGAACCCGCACGGTATTGCTACCACGAGCCCCTCAAACTCGCGTGTCTGCCAGTTCCACCACCCTCGCACCTGTCGGTCTAAACTGCTCTAATAAGCCCTTCAATTACTTAAGACTACCCGACACTCGAGCAACGCCCAAGAGCACGGAGCTTTTCGATCTTGACACACGCTACTTCTTATTGCCGGTGACGGGCGAAGGGGCCTTGCCGGGCTTTGCAGCGGCAGGCGCGGTTTTGGCAGAGGCGGCAGGAACCTTTACTGGCCGGTCAAAGACGCTATAGCTGACCCGCGCAGCCGACGAATGGGCAAGATAAAGCGAGGTCATGAAGAAAATAAGCGCAAGAACACCCGTAGTTTTCGTCAAAAAATTACCTGCCCCGCTTGCGCCAAAAAGCGTTTGGCTAGAGCCGCCAAATACCGCGCCAATATCGGCGCCTTTTCCTTGCTGCAATAGCACGACGACCGTCATCAAAATACAGACCAGAACGTGCAACGATATGACGACTGCGACCATCAGACCTAACCGAGTCCTGCCATCACGATTGCGGCGAACGAGTCAGCCTTCAAGCTTGCTCCCCCGACCAGGGCGCCGTCAATATCCGGCATCGCCAGCAACGAAGCGGCGTTTTCGGGCGTTACGCTACCTCCGTAAAGAATACGGGCACCTTGCGCCAGCTCTGTGCCGAACCGAGCCTGCAGTCTATTGCGAATAATCCCATGAACTTCCTGAGCTTGTTCGGGAGTAGCATTAACACCAGTGCCGATCGCCCAGACGGGTTCGTAAGCTATCGTCAATGAACTTAGCTGCGAAGCCTCGATTCCTTCAAGACCTCCTTCAAGCTGCGCCATCACCACGTCGAGCGTGCGGCCCTCTTTACGTTGGTCGGCAGTTTCGCCGACGCACAAGATAGGATTTATGCGATGGCGCAACGCGGCTTTGACCTTTTTGTTGATTAAATCGTCGGTTTCCTTGAAAAACTGACGTCGCTCTGAGTGACCTAATATTACGTAGCGAACGCCGAAAGGCTTGAGCATCGGCGGCGAAACTTCCCCCGTGTAAGCTCCGCTGTCCTCGAAATGCATGTTCTGCGCGGCAAGCAGGATGTCCGAGCCGGCCAGTTCTTGGGACACGGCGTATAGCAGCACGAAAGGAGGTGCCACCGCAATCTCTCGTTGTTCCTTAAGCCGGGCAGACTGAGGATCGAGCTTTGAGCGGATCGCACTTACAAGGCTTCTTGCGCCCAAGCGCTCGAGGTTCATTTTCCAGTTTCCAACAATCAGCGTCTTGCGCATCGTTGCTAACTCTTTCAGCTCCGTCCAATCACAGCCTATCGCTGCGACCTCCAATCAAGATAGCGTCGCGAAGCTGCCAAAATCCAACGTAAACCACGTTCGATCGCTTATACGGGCGTAAACAATTCTTTAGAAAGGTCAGGTTTGCGCGCCGTCAAGCGCTCAAAAACCCGCCGCGCAGACGAAACGCTTAGGGTTTCCAAAGGGCGCGAACACGCCGCTATGAAATTTGCTGGACAAATCGCTAGAGACTCCTGGCGACCAACGCGGTGATGTCTGCTAGACGGTTCGAATAGCCCCACTCGTTGTCATACCAGGCAAATACTTTGACGAGCCGGCGGTCGAGCACCTTGGTGAGCGGCGCGTCGAATACACAGGAATGGGGATTACCGTTGATGTCGACTGAGACCAAGGGCTCTTCCCGATACTCGAGAACGCCCTTAAGCTCGCCTTGCGCCGCCGCTTTCATCGCGGCGTTGATCGCTTTTTCGTCGGCGTCGCGCTCCAAAGTAGCCGTCAAATCGACCATCGAAACGTTGGCAACGGGAACGCGCACTGCGATTCCGTCGAGCTTACCGTTGAGCGCAGGCAGGACAAGCCCGATCGCACGCGCAGCGCCGGTCGACGTCGGCACCATCGAAAGCGCAGCCGCCCGCGCTCGTCGCAAATCTCTATGCGGAGCGTCGTGCAAGCGCTGGTCCGACGTATAGGCGTGTACGGTGGTCATCAGGCCATGCACAATTCCAAAGTTTTCGTGCAGCACCTTGGCCAGCGGCGCCAGACAGTTCGTCGTGCACGAAGCGTTAGAAATAATATGATGCTCCTGCGGCCGGTAGCTCTGATGGTTAACGCCAAGGCACAAGGTCACGTCTACCCCGTCCGCCGGAGCGCTTATCACCACCTTTTTTGCGCCCGCCGCAAGATGAGCTGCCGCCTGCTCGCGCTTGGTGAACAGACCCGTGGATTCGACGACGAGCTGAACGCCCAGCTTCGACCAAGGCAGTTTAGCGGGCTCGCGCTCGCTTAACACCTCGAACTCTCGTCCATCCACGGCGATTCGGTTGCCCCGTACCTCCACCTGGTGCTTGAGCGCGCCGTGCACCGAGTCGTGTTTCAGCAGATGGGCCAACGTGGGCGCATCTGTTATGTCATTGACTGCCACGACCTCGAGCTCGGGTTTGTTCAGTAGCGCGCGAAACGCCAGTCGGCCGATCCGCCCAAATCCGTTAATCGCGATCCTAGTTGCCATCCCTCCTCAATACCTCCCAGCGAGACATTTCTGCGATTGAAGCGCAGAGCAGATGGGTTGGATAGTTGCTGAATAAACTCACTCTAGCAGAAAATTTTTTGACAGGCATATGCTTTTCAGAACGTAAAGGCAGCGACAGCTAGTTGTCGCCAGTGTAAAACAATCGCGGAAAAGCCCCAAACTCGGTGTTACCGATCCATCGTGGGTAAGCGGTGCCACAGATCGCTCGAACCAGTGAGCGGCGTGCTAGGATCGGCGTGAGTTTTGCAGCCTGACTTTCCCGATCGCTATAATCGAGCTGTACGTAGAGGCTGGTCGCGTGTGGCTGCCACTCGACGAGACCTTAGGTAAACGACTAACGCTAAACCGAGCGCTATTAGGACAAAGAAACCGCCATCGGTGCCTTGTAGATTCGGCCAGCAGCAAAAATCTAGGAAACAAGCAAGGTTCTAAGGTTTTATGTTAGAAGGCGAGGCAAGCGTTCCCAACATCTTGCAGTTGTTACTCGATACCGGCCCGATGGTGCAGGCGGTGCTGCTGACGCTCATCGCCTTCTCGATTGGGAGTTGGGGGATAATCCTTTTCAAACTGCGTCAAATTTCGCGGGCGCGCAAGGAGTCGGAACGTTTTATTGCGATCTTCTGGGAGTCGCGCAATTTATCCGCTATCCACAACGCGAGCGTCGGACTGCGCCACAGCCCGGTTGCTCAGGTCTTTCGAGCTGGGTACCAAGAGCTTCTGCGTCTTACGCGGGCAAAACGCCAAGTAGTGAATGCGGAGAGCGGTTTTTCGACGGAACTGGGCGGAGTAGACAACGTCTTACGAGCAATGAGGCGAGCAGCCAACGTCGAGCTCACCAAGCTCGAGACCGGGATAACTTTTCTGGCGACCACTGGCTCGACCTGCCCATTTATCGGTCTGTTCGGCACGGTTTGGGGAATAATGACCGCTTTTCTAGGCCTGTCAGCAGCGCACTCGTCCAATATCCAGGCCGTGGCTCCGGGTATCGCCGAGGCTTTGGTGACGACTGCCGTCGGTCTGGTGGCAGCGATTCCGGCGCAAATGTTTTATAACTACTTTACCGCCAGGGTGCGCGTCCTCTCCACCGAGATGGACAATTTTACGTCGGAGTTCGTGAACATCGCCGAACGACATTTTTTGAATTAGCGCAAATTATTCGACTATGACGGGAGAGCCGGTTCAACGGGGTACCCTTGTATCCCAGATCAACGTCACGCCGCTGGTTGACGTGATGTTGGTCTTGCTAATCATCTTTATGATCACGGCGCCGATCTTGCAGCAGGGAGTACAGGTCAATCTACCGCGCGTGCGAGCGGCAGCGCTGCCCGGTTCTGAGCAGCAATTTGTCGTATCGATCACCCGGCAGCAGGAGATATACCTTAACGACACCAAACTCGAGTTGCCGGAATTAACTCGCAAGCTTCGCGCCATCGCGCGCGAGCGGCCAGACCGTCAGATCTTTTTGCGGGCCGACGAGGCGGTTCCCTACGGACAAGTGATGCAAACCATGGCGGCGATCAAGGCTGCGGGAATCGAAAACGTAAGCCTCGTAACCGAGCCGCCCTCGCCTGCGCAAAACCCAGAGTCAAACGAGCGCAAGCGTGGCCCTGCCTGAGTCGGAAACTTCCTTAACCCAACGTCCCACTGCAGGCTTTATCGGCGCAATCGCGCTTTCAGCGCTGTTGCATCTTGTAATTGGCTATCTACTACTCATAGTGTTACCGCGGTATTTTAAGGCGCGAGAATTCGTAGCGCCGACCTACACCGTCAAGATGGTCGACCGTCTACCGGCGGGCGCGCTCGCCTTGCGCTTGCCTGCGCTTGCTCCAACACCTGTGCCAACGCCGTTCAAACCAAGGTTGGCTAGTACACCCAAGGCTTCGGTGGTGCCGACCCCAGTTCCTCAAGTCGAAAAACCGACACCCAAGCTTGCAGCGATCCCAAGTCCCACCACACATCTGACGCCATCGCCTTCTGCTTCGGCAAGCTCTCTAGCCAAGGCGCTGCCACCGATGCTTGTGCCGACAAACTCACCTACGCTTAAGACAAGTTCTGCTGTTCAACCAACCCCGACCCCGGCGCCAAGCAAAGCCGCGGAAATGACGCCGACACCAAGCCCGTTTGCCGCGACGCCGACACCGGAGCCGACCAAGATAGCAATAAGTTCGCCGCTGGTCTCCAAATCCGCCAAGCCGTCGCCTTCGCCCACACCGACACCAACGCCGAGTCCGACTTCGACACCGACGCCAAGACCTCCCTCTAGTTCAACGCCGCAGAAGCATCTGCAGGCTACGCCCCACGCCAAGCCGACTGCACTAGCCCACGCCAAGGCCGAGACGGTCCATCCGCGTCCCTCGCCTGAAAGCCGACCGAGGTCTCTGCAGACGCCCGTTACACCCGGCAAGGCCAAAAAGCCGCCCGAGCGGAGCAAGGCAAGAGCAGAGGCCACGGCTCGAGCCGAGGCTCGACAACCGACGCCGCAACGCGCCGAGCCTACGCCAGATGTCAAGGAGCGCCTGGAGGCTTTGCGACAACGCTTGCTCGCTGAGCATCTAGCCGAAGCTCAACGCACAGCTCGCAGCGGTACTCCCCTTGAGGGCAAGGGCACAGGCGCGGGCGAAGGTTCAGGTAGCGCAGGGATCCAATCGGATCCGGAGTTTATCTACTATTACCGTACGATCAAGGAGAGAATTAAACAGAGCTGGACTTTCTACGGTGGCAACAGTGAACTCACGACGGTCGTCCTGTTTTCGATCGATGAAAATGGCAACGTAACATCAACGCGCATAGTGAAAAGCTCTCATGACCTCGCCTTTGACAATTCGGTGGTACGCGCAATCCGTTCCGCTTCGCCTTTGCCGCCGCCGCCCGAGAAGTACAGAGCGCAGTTTTCGCAAGGCGTCGAGGCGGTCTTTAAGCTTGGCGAATTGAGCTCCCAAAGTTAGGCAGCGGGTAGTTATTGAGAATAAGCTGATGAAAGATGGGGAGAAACTGATGAAGCCTAAGCTTTTAGGCACTCTCAGACGACGCGGACCGGTGAACGTGTTCTTGGTCGCGCTAGCGGCCACGATCTTTTCTGTCGCGCTTGCGGCTAGCGGGCTTGCTCAGATTAAGATGGAAATAGTCGGGCCAGGGTCGCGACAGTTTCAAATCGCGATCTCGGCGCTCAAAGACCTCGGCGCCGATCCGAACCATGCCATATCTGACGATTTCGTGTGGGTCTTGAGAAGAGATTTGACCTTGTCGAGCTTCTTTAAGATTATTTCGCCCGAGGCTTACATCGAGGATCCTCAACAGTCCGGATACAAGCTGGGCGAGTTCAACTTCGACGACTGGAGCTCGATCAACGCGGAGTTCTTAGTCAAAGGCGCCGTCTACCAGGATCAAGGCAAGCTTGCACTGGAAGTTTACTTGTACGACGTCGTGCAACGACGCCAGGCCTTGGGCAAGCGTTACCTCGGCAGTAGGGACAAGGTGGCTGAAATGGCGCGCCGGTTCGCAGATGCCATCTTGGAGGTCACCACGGGTCAACGAGGCCCGTTCGATTCGAAGATCGCCTTGGTTTCAACCGGCGGTGGGCGGTTTAAAGAAATTTTCACCATGTCCGTGGACGGCCGCGACATCTACCGCGTCACCAACAACAACACGATTAATCTTTTCCCCAGTTTCGGGCGCGATCCCAACGAGCTTCTCTACACCTCGTACAAAAGCGGTTTTCCGGCGCTATACTTAGTCGACCTGGCACACGGACGCGAAATAGAAATTCGCAGTCGGGACGGCGAAATCGTCGACGGGGCTCTTTCACCGGATGGTCGCACGATCGCCGCATCTATCGCTCAGTCCGGAGCGACTAACATCTATCTCTTGGACCGCTCGGGAACGATCTTGCGCACGCTTACGCACACCAATTCGATAAACGTCGGACCAGCTTTCTCGGCCGACGGCCAGATGATCGCTTTTACTTCCGACCGTGCTGGAACGCCGCAAATTTACTTGACCAGCGTCAATGGCGGTCCGGTGCGGCGTCTGACATATCGGGGCGACTACAACACCACGCCGGCGATTTCACCGAAGGGCGACCGCGTGGCCTACCAGAGTCGCAATGGAAACAAGTTCGACATTTATCTTATTAGCATCAAAGGCGGAGAACCGACGCGTTTGACCAACGACGACGCCTCCAACCAGCACCCATCCTGGTCGCCCGACGGCCGTTACATAGTGTATAGCGCCACGCGCAACGGCAGTTCGCGCCTGTACCTAATGCTGGTCGAGACGGGAAAAATCGTATCAGCCTTGACGGAGGGAAACAGTTATGATTCAAGTCCGACGTGGTCGTGGTGGTTGGCGCAATAAAAAAGTTAATTCGGCGGCTCTAATTTTCGCTTTTCTGGCGTTCGCTCTGGTACCATCCGGATGCTCTAGCAAGAAGAACGCGGCGCAGGCCGGCGCTGCCTCCTCAGGCGCGCCGAGCACGCTAGGCGAACAAGGCTTGACCGGGCCGTCGTCTTCTTCGCTTGCGCAGTTTCAGCGCGGCACTTTGGGTCGCAGCAGGGATACGAGCCCGCTGGCAGATATTCACTTCGATTTTGACGACTACACCGTAAGACCCCAAGATTCCGAGATTCTGCGTCGAAACGCCCAGTGGCTTGAAGCCCACGGTAATCCTAGAGTTCAAATCGAGGGACATTGCGACGAACGCGGTTCCGAAGAGTACAATATCGCCCTTGGAGCTAAGCGCGCTCAGGCCGCCAAAGATTATCTAGTAACGCTTGGCGTGCCGGCCGATCGCCTTTCGACGATCAGTTATGGCAAGGAGCTTCCGCTCTGCACCGAACATACCGAAGAATGTTACGCTTTGAACCGGCGCGCCCATTTCGTCGTACTGCAATGACGACTCGATAGGGAGAAGGAAATTGGCTTCGAGCAGTTATGCACAAAAGATAATGTTACTTGCGTCGGTGGCGCTTCTCGGGGGCTGCGCTTCGCAGGCGGACTTGGAGCAGCTTCAGCGCAACCAACTTCAGTTGCGCAGTATGATTGCTGAAGATCGTCAACAGATTCAGCAGCTTCAAGACCGCTTAAGCCAGCTCGAAAACGCCATCCGGGAAACCAGCCAATCGGGTATCGCGGGTGCGCCGATGGGCCGCGCATCGGTCAGGCGTCTAAATCGCCTCGAGCAGCGGGTTGCGCGCCTTGAAGCTCAACTTGGACAGGAGCATCCAGCAGCCGCTTCCACTCCTGCACCGGTCACAAGCACGCTGCCGACCTCGCCCACGACGAACCCTAGCGGCGAGACCGCTGCCGCGGTCGTGCCGCCGACGCTCGTCCCACCGACCCCTGCTACGCCGCCGGTCGAGAGCGAGGCGACAGTGCCCTCGAAGGTCGCCGACTTGAACGCGATGCTCAACCAAGAGCTTGCCTCTGCCACATCGCGCTCTGGACCAGAAGCCCGCCTCTACCTGGCTGGACTCGAGGCGCTAAAGCAAGGAAAATACGGGGGCGCGATCGCCCAATTTAGCTTGCTCAAGAAAAAATACCCCAAATCACCGCTCAATGAGCCGGCGCAATACTTCTGGGCCGCCGCGCTCTACCAACAAGGCAGGTACGATGAATCGATCCTCCAGTTCAACGATCTTGTCATGCGCTACCCGACAAGCCGGTTTGCCAGTGACGCGCTACTGTATGAAGCGCAAGCGTTTCTGAAGCTTAACGACAAGATCGACGCTCGCTTGACATTGCAAAAGCTTCTTGCCGATCATGCCAACTCCCCCCAGGCCGCGACGGCGCGACAGTTAATGAAAGTTTTAGAGTAGTGAGCTTTTCCATACATCGAAGGTTCGGGATTCTAAAAATTGAACCAGCCTGAAGGGAAGAAAATTTTTCGCGATCCTCGTGCGCTGCCTGCCACCGACTATCCGGTGGTCGCGATGGGGAACTTTGACGGTGTGCATCTGGGCCATCAGGCGATTTTGAAAACCGCGATCGAACACGCCCGACGACGAAACGGGCTCGCCTTTGCTCTTACTTTCGATCCACCTCCGGCGAAAGTGCTCTTCCCCAACCGAGCACCGCGACTAATCATGACTTTGGAGGACAAACTCGATTACCTGTCCAGGTTCGACCTTGCAGCGATCGTCGTGCTCGAGTTCACCCACGAGCTTTCGCTTCTCGAACCGCGTAAATTCGTCGCCGACTGTTTGGTTGAGGCGATTGGTGTGCGCGAGGTCGTAATAGGGGCGACGGCTGCCTTTGGCCATCGGCGCTCGGGCAACGCCCAAAAAATGATCGAGCTTGGCCGTGAGTTCGGCTTTGAAACGTTTGTCGTGCAGCCGGTGACAGTTAATGGGATAATGGTGAGCTCGTCGAAAATACGCGAACTTATCGCTAGCGGCGACGTCAAGACGGCTGCTTTTTTGTTGGGGCGCCCGCACTTTTTGAGCGGGCAAGTCGTGCGCGGCCACGGGCGAGGACGCGAGCTTGGCTTTCCCACGGCTAACGTCAGCACATCGACCGAGTGCGTTCCTCCGAACGGGGTTTATGCCGGCCGGGTGATTTTGAACGATGGCGTGCGCGATGCCGTAATCAATATTGGTACTAGACCCACCTTCGGAGAAAACGAGCTAGCGATAGAAGCCTACTTGTTCGATTTCGTAGGCGATATATACGGGCAGAAAGTAAAGGTAGAGTTTATCGAGCGGGTGCGCGAGGAAAGGAAATTTCCCTCGCCTCAGGCCCTTTCAGAGCAAATCGCGCACGACGTCGCGCGCGCAAAAGAGATTCTTGCGCGTGCCCCAATTTACTAAGGGTTTTGCGCCTTTCTTAAACAAGGCGAACGCCACCCACGATTGTGGGGCAACTTTCCCCCGCCGTTTGAGCCCAATTACGTTAGCCTTTGACCACGAGGAACGGCTTGAGCCGCGCGACTTTGCGGCTTACTCCAGCTGCCTCCATCACTTCTACCACGTTAGCCACATCTTTATAGGCCATCGGCATTTCTTCAGCCACGGTAGCGCGACTTGCAGCGCGCACGATTACACCCTGGCGGGCAAGCTCAGCGACGAGGTCGCGTCCGCGCGCTTCTTTTTTTGCCTGATGGCGGCTGAGCACGCGCCCAGCGCCATGGCAAGTAGAGCCGAAGGTTTCGCGCATCGAGTTCTCAAGCCCGATAAGCACAAAGGAGTAACGTCCCATATCGCCTGGGATCAAAACGGGTTGACCGATCTCGCGCAGTCCTGGCGGTAATGCGGGATGACCTGGCGGGAAGGCTCGAGTAGCGCCTTTGCGATGGACGCACACGCGCAAAGTCCGGCCGTCGATCTGATGCTCTTCGAATTTTGCGATATTGTGGCAGACGTCGTAAACCAGCGCAAAGCCGAGCTCTTTCGGTCCGATGTGTAGCGCTTCCATAAAGGCTCGCTCAGCCAGGTAGGTCATCAGCTGGCGATTACACCACGCAAAATTGGCCGCGGCCGCCATCGCCGCCAGGTAAGCACGCCCCTCCGGCGACTTTATCGGTGCCGCGGCCAGCTGCCGGTCCGGAAGCTTGAAGTTGTACGAGTCGAGATTTTTACCGATTTTGCGCAAATAATCGTCACAGGTCTGATGACCCAACCCGCGCGAGCCGGAATGAATCAGCACGGTTACCTGACCGAGCTCCAGTCCCAAGGCTTTGGCAACCTCGGGCGCATATATTTCGTCCACCTCTTCGCATTCCAAGAAATGGTTCCCAGAGCCCAGGGTGCCAAGCTGTTTGTGCCCGCGCTTGTACGCCTCTTCGCTCACCGCGTCGGGGTCGGCTCCCGCAAGACAACCCTGTTCCTCAATGTGGTTTAGGTCCTCGGGCTTGGCGTAACCGTTTGCCACTGCCCATCGAACGCCGTCGCGTACCACTTTCTTGAGCTCGGCGATACTCAGCGAGGGGATCGCGCCTTCCGAACCGACGCCCGCAGGAATCGCCTTGTACAAAGCGTCGCCCAAGCGCTCGATGTCGTTGGCAATATCGGCCCGCTTGAGATTGGTTCGGATTAACCGAACCCCACAGTTGATGTCGTAGCCAACTCCACCAGGCGAGATGACACCGTCTTCCGCATCAATAGCTGCCACGCCGCCGATCGGAAACCCGTAGCCCCAGTGGATATCGGGCATGGCCAGCGAGTAGCCGACAATACCCGGTAGACACGCAACATTCTCGACCTGGTTCAGCGCCGGGTCGTCGCGCAACTCCTCCATCATCGCGCGGCTGGCATAAATCCGCCCCGGCACGCGCATCTCACCGTGACGAGGAATTTCCCACAGATAGTCGTTTATTTGCCGTAGCTCCATAGCCAACCTATCGACACAACGGTCAGAGATTCAACTTGCGAAAGGTTAGTTGAAAAAGGTCAGTTAAAAGTCGAGCGTTCTAGATGTCAAAGATGATCTGCGCTCGCCATCGCGAACCGTCGTTCTCGACTACAAGGCGGTGATATGTCACAGCCTTGATCTCGCGAACCAGTCGATGGCGTGCGCGGTCGAACGGCTCGCCTAAGAGCGTTGCCTTAACCTTGTGGTCTTGCTCCTCGACCTCGGCAGAACACCATACGAAGTTCTCGATAAAGAACAGGTTTAGCGCTCTAGCCAAGAGGTCGTGTATTAGGTCTACGTCGTTGAGCGCTTCGCAGACAATCTCGTGTCGATGAGTCGGACGGATGTCGTCGGCTTCGACCATTAATCGAGCCAATGCGCACAAAGCGCGCCTGAAAAGTTCCGCGCGCTCGCAAGCGACAACTTCGATTGCCAAGTCGCCGACATGATCGAGCTCGCGAAATAACTCGAGCGAATCGCTCGGCTCTTCAGGCACGGGCTTAGGCCATTGGCTCAAAAATTCAGCGCCAGACCTACGCGGCATATAAATCCGCCCGACGGCCCTGACGCGGCTGCGATCGAAGCGCTCCTTGCGACGTCCCGAAATAAAATCTAAGTCGCAGAACCACTTGCTAAAAGGTCACCAATCTCTCCGTCGGCGACAAAACGCCGAAATTCTACTAGCCTTTTTCAACCTGCAGTTCTCGGGCATCAACCTTTGGAAGCGTAAGTGTTAAACGTTGGGCGCGTCAACGGGCTTTAGCCAACAAGCCGGCTGGTCGCTTAGAAGAAAAAGACCACGCACCGCCCCAAGACATGTTATGCTCCCCCGTGTACCAGGCTAATCGCGCTGTGCGCCTGAGCCTTAAGGCGCAATAGGCAAGCGTCAATAGAGCAAGTATAATTTTAAGCGCGGAAAATAGCTTTTATTTTTTATGTCTTTGACTCCTGACACCCTTAGTGAAGACCCACGGACTCTTAGCGGCTTTCGTGTAGTCGCTTTTGAAAACCGGATGGCCCGGGAGCTGCGCACGATGCTCGAGCGCTACGGCGCCTCGGTTACAAGCGCGCCCGCGATGCGGGAAGTGGGTCTGGAAGAAAACCCAGCAGCGCAAGCTTTTGCGCAGGCGCTGATTGCCGGCCAACTCGATATAGTGATCTTTCTAACTGGCGTAGGGGTAAAAACGCTGTTTGAGATTATTTCTCAGCATTACCAGCTTTCCCAGATAATCGAAGCTCTCGGGCGAATTGTGACCGCTGCGCGCGGGCCCAAAGTCGTCCGGGTTCTTAGGGAGGCCGGCCTTCAAGCCACGATCAATGTACCGGAGCCAAATACCTCACGCGAGCTTCTCGAGGCGCTTTGCAAGCGGGTCGTGCTCAAAGACAAGCGGATAGCGATCCAGGAGTACGGCACGACCAATCCCGAGTTAGTTGCCGGACTGGAGGCGCACGGAGCGGTCGTACGCTCGGTTCCGGTCTACCGGTGGGCACTTCCTGAGGACCGCTCACCGCTGATTGCCGCATTAACCTCACTTGTGTCTGGCAACTACGACATCGCCCTTTTCACCAGCAGCACTCAAGTAACTAACGTGCTTCAGGTCGCGCGAGCCGAAGGCCTAGAGAGCGCGTTACGTCGCGAATTCAATCGAATCGTGGTAGGCTCGATCGGGCCGGTCTGTTCGGAGGTGCTGCGTAAATACGGCTTTGCGGTTGACGTCGAACCTGCCCATCCTAAGCTCGGCCACCTCGTCAAGGAAATAGCTCGCCAAGCGCCGGCGCTGGTACGCGCCAAAAAAGCTACAAAATTTGAGGTGTCGAGCTCGGTCGCAAGCCCACCGGTTCGGCCCGACAAAGCCGCGTCCGAAGCGAAGTCCGCCTTATCGGAGCACCCGATACTCAAGGCGTGTCGTCTCGAGCCAACGCCATATACCCCAGTGTGGTTGATGCGCCAGGCGGGCCGCTACATGCCTGAATACCGCAGGATGCGTGAGCGGTTCGGATTTCTCGAGATGTGCCGGCGACCCGAGCTCGCGGCGGAAATCACGGTAACGGCTGTGGAGAAACTCGGGGTCGACGCCGCGATAATTTTCTCTGATATTCTGCTGGCGCTTTTGCCGACAGGGGTCGGAGTTAGATACGAGACGAGCGACGGCCCCGTCATCGAACATCCGATACGATGCCTCAAGGACGTCGAACGGTTGGCCGCGGTCGATCCCTCTGCTGAACTTGAGACTACCGGCGAAGCGATAAAGCTTGTGCGCCGAGCTTTGGGCGACAAGACGCCGGTCATCGGCTTTGCCGGTGCACCGTTCACGTTGGCTTCTTATTTAGTCGAGGGTAAGGCGTCACGCCAGTATCTGCTGACCAAGCGGATGATGTACACGGAGGAAGCAACGTGGAAGCGGCTTATGGAAGCGCTGGTGCGCCTTACGGCCGAGTATTTGAGAATTCAGATTGCAGCTGGGGCAAACTTGATTCAGCTTTTCGATAGCTGGGTTGGTAACCTAAGCCCAGACGACTACCGACGTTATATTCTGCCGCATACTGCCGCCCTCATAGCGACGGTGCCCAAGGACGTCCCGCTGATTCACTTCGGCACTGCTACGGGCAATTTGCTCGAGTTGATGGCTGAGGCCGGCGGCGACGTAATCGGGCTTGATTGGCGCGTCAGCCTGCGCGAGGCGTGGCGTCGCTTGAACTACAAAGTCGCCGTCCAAGGAAACCTTGACCCTGCGGCCCTTCTGGCCGATGTTCGAGAGCTCCGGGCTAAGGTTGCCGCTATCCTCGATGAAGCCGAAGGACGCCCGGGCCATATCTTTAATCTGGGGCACGGCGTGCTGCCCCAGACGCCGGTCGATCATGTGATCGCCCTGGTCGATGCGGTGCACGAAATGAGCGCGAAGTTCAAACGAGATGAAACTCGACAACAACAATAAGGCGGTTCTGTTAATTGGTTTCGGCGGGCCCACTAAGCCGGATGAGGTGCGCCCCTTTCTCGAGACCGTCACGCGGGGCAGAGGGATCCCACAGGCGCGAATTGAGGAAGTGGCCCATCATTACGAGGCCGTGGGCGGGCGTTCGCCTTACAACGAAATCGTGATGCGCCAGGCCAAGGCGCTGGCGGAACGCCTCAGGTGCGCGGTTTACGTCGGTATGCGCAACTGGTCGCCGTTTCTGTCTGACACTTTGCAAGTGATGGCGCGCGACGGAGTCAAGTACTCAGTTGGTTTCGTTCTGGCGCCCCATCGCTCGGAGGCGAGCTTCGATCGGTACGTCGAGAGCGCTCGTCAAGCGCAACGGGCTCTGGGACCTAATGCGCCCGAAATCGAGTACGTCGGCCCGTGGCACACCCATCCCCTGTTTGTCGAGTCGGTCGCAAAGCAGGTCAGGACAGCAGCGAGTAAACTCTCGCCTAAACAGCGCGAACGAGCCTGCCTTATCTTCACCGCCCACAGTATCCCCTGTGCGATGGCGGAGCAAAGCCGCTACGCGCAGGAGCTGCACGAGTCTGCCGCGCTGGTGGCAGACAAGCTCGGATGGCGTCGATGGTTTGTCGCTTACCAGAGCCGCAGTGGCAACCCATATGAGCCTTGGCTTGGGCCGGACGTCGGCGAACTGCTAGCTTCACTTAAGGAAGACGCCGCGGTCGTGATGCCTCTCGGTTTCCTTTGCGAGAATGTCGAAATCCTCTACGACCTGGACATCGAAGCGCGAAGCATCGCGCAGCAAGCCGGCGTAACGATGGTTCGGGCTAGCGCGGTCAACGACGACCCTGTCTTCATCCAGATGATAGCTGAGCTCGTGCACGAGCAGCTCGCCGGCCATTAGCGAAACTCTCATCTTGCCGGATTTTACGCGACAGGGCTAATTCGAGCAGCGCGGCTCTTCATTCAATAGCCCGGCTTTCAAAACGAAGGGCAACGCGAAAGCCGTTCGGTTTCTGGCCCCCTTTTCGATATGCGCTCGCAGCACAAAGCGGTTATCGTTGTCGGCGCAGGCATAAGCGGCCTTTCCGCAGCCTATTTTGTGCGCGAGCAATCGAAAGCCCAGCAAAATCCGGTCGAGCTCGCCGTGTTCGAGGCGCAAGAGCGCCCCGGCGGGGTTATCAGTACGACGTTTCACGATGGCTTCGTCGTGGAAAACGGCCCCGACTCATTCCTTACCGACAAGCCGTGGGCGCTAGCGCTGGCCTACAAGTTAGGGCTTGAGAACGAGCTTATCGGCACGCGAGAAGAAAGCCGAAAAATCTATGTCGTGCGCAACGGCCGTCTAATTGAAATCCCCGAGGGATTTTACCTACTCGGCCCAGCCAAGCTCGCGCCGCTTTTCAAAAGCCGAGCTTTGAGCCTGGGTGGCAAGTTACGTGCGGCGCTCGACCTGGCGCTGCCCCGGCGCTCGGCGAGCAATGATGAAAGCGTGGGGTCGTTTGTCAAACGGAGGCTCGGGCAAGAGGTACTGGAGTATCTGGTACGACCGCTGGTTCAGGGAATATACGGGGTAGCCGCCGAGCAGCTAAGCCTCAGGGCCGCAACGCCGCGCTTTGCCGAGCTCGAGCAACGCTATCGCAGCGTTATCCTGGGCCTGCGTGCTATGGCGCGACAGCGTCAGGCGGGCGCGCAAAATGCTAAGGGTGCCCGTCTAGCGCTTTTTGTGAGCTTTCGGCGCGGGATGGCTACCTTAGTTGAGGCTCTGACCAAGGAGCTGACGGCCTCGCTGCGCACGGCTACGCCAGTGGTCGAGCTAACGCGCTCGGAGGAGGGCTGGGAGGTGCGGCTTGCTAGCAGCCAAACGCTACGCGCGCCGGTCGTAATCCTTGCCATACCGCCGTACGAGGCCTCGCGGCTGCTCGCAAAAGTTGCGCCGCGTCTTGCAGGGCTGCTCAAGAAAATCCCTTACGGCAGCGCAACCTTCGTGACACTGGCGTATCGCGCAGATGGCACTGCGCGAAGGCTTGAAGGCTCGGGCTTCGTGGTGCCACAGGTGGAAGGCAAGGCGATCGCTGCGTGCACGTTTTCGAGCATCAAATTCGCCGAGCGCGCACCTGACGGCCACCTTCTAGTGCGGGTATTCATTCGAGACGAGGTTGCGCAAACGCTTGCCGGCGCCGACAACTACCGGTTGATTGACATCGCGCAAGCTGAGTTACGAGAACTTCTGGGCATCCGTAGCGACCCGAAATTCGCCTTTGTGCAGCGCCATTTTCGCGCCATGCCACAGTACCTGGTGGGTCATCTTGAACGCGTCCAGTCGATAGAGCGCGAACTTAAACAGTATCCGGGTCTGCTGCTCGCAGGTGGGGCATACCGTGGCCTCGGAATTCCCGATTGCGTGCGTAGCGCTGAAGAGGCAGCTAGAATGGCGCTCGAAAGCCTGGCGCGCCTCGGTTGATGGGTTTGCGGCGACGTTGTTCGCGGGCAGGCGGGCCGCTGCTCAGCGCGAGCCGCTCTCGGCGACGTAGTTTACAGAGCATTATGTTCTGCTCTATATTGCAATTGCGGTATACGATGTCGCCTGCGTCTCCATCTGCGGCGGCGTGCTTCGGCGGCCAAAAGTTTTAGTCTTGCGCGGTTTTTTCTTTACAGCTTGACTCGAGTGCGAGGACATTTCGACTGCGCGCCAAAGCTCCAAACCTGCCTCTGGCGACGCAAACCAACGCTCAACGAGCAGAGCCGAGCGCGAAACCAAACATCATGCGGTCATTGAAATGGGATTTGTAGATGTCGTCGAAAACGCTTTTTGAAAAGATTTGGGAGCAGCATGTAATCGTCGAGGAACCAGGTGGGCCCGCCCTACTTTACATTGACTTGCATTTGGTTCACGAGGTGACCTCGCCCCAGGCGTTCGAAGGTCTGCGTGCGGCCGGCCGGAAAGTGCGCGCCCCGCAGCGCACCTTTGGGACGCTCGACCATAACGTGCCCACCACTGACCGCTCGCTACCGATCGCCGATCCCCAATCAGCGCGTCAAGTCGAAGCAATGCGGCGTAACTGCGCGGAGTTCGGGATCCAACTGTTCGACTTGGGCTCGCGCGAACAGGGGATAGTCCACGTGATCGGTCCCGAACTCGGACTGACTCAGCCAGGCATGACTATTGTGTGCGGCGATAGCCACACCTCCACCCACGGCGCGCTGGGAGCGCTCGCCTTCGGGATTGGAACAAGTGAGGTCGAGCACGTCCTGGCAACGCAATGTCTTTGGCAATCCAAGCCAAAAATAATGGAGATTTGGGTGGAGGGAGAGCTCGGTCCGGGCGTCAGCGCCAAAGACTTGATCTTGGGCATTATCGGCCGCACCAATGTCGACGGCGCCACTGGACACGTAATCGAGTACCGCGGCCCCACGATCAAACGCCTCTCGATCGAAGAGCGGATGACGATATGCAACATGTCGATCGAAGCTGGCGCGCGGGCCGGGATGGTGTCGCCTGACGAAAAGACCGTCGAGTATTTGCGCGGACGGCGCTATGCTCCCAAGGGGCGCGCTTTCGAGCGCGAAGCCGAGCGGTGGCTCAGGCTTGCCACCGATTCGGACGCGAAGTTCGACAAAAGCTACCGCTTCCGGGCCGAGGAATTCGCCCCGCAAGTAACCTGGGGAACCAATCCCGCGATGGTCGTCGATGTAACCGGTAAGGTTCCCGATCCGAGTTCCTTTGCCGATCCGCTCGTGCGCGCGGCCGCCGAACGCGCTCTAGAGTACATGGGGCTTGTCCCGGGCACACCAATAACCGAAATTAAAATCGACCGGGTTTTTATCGGCTCGTGCACCAACTCGCGCCTTCACGACCTTATGACAGCCGCGGCAGTGGTGAAAGGACGCAAGGTTGCGCCCGGCGTGCGAGCGATGGTGGTTCCGGGTTCGCAACAGGTCAAGGCTGCGGCCGAGGCGCTGGGATTGGACCGTATTTTCAAGGAAGCCGGTTTCGAATGGCGCGAGTCGGGATGCAGCATGTGCTTGGGGATGAACCCGGACATTCTTAAGCCGGGCGAACGATGCGCTAGTACCTCCAACCGCAACTTCGAGGGCAGACAGGGACCGGGCGGACGGACGCATCTGGTCAGTCCGGCGATGGCTGCGGCGGCGGCACTCGAGGGCCATTTCGTGGACGTCCGAACAATGAAGATAGAACCAATCGAGCAACTGTAGTGGGAGAGATCGATGCGCGCATTTAGAAAAGTAACTGGCCTCGTTGCGCCGCTCAACAAAAACAACGTCGACACCGACCAGATTATTCCCAAGCAATTTTTGAAATCTGTCGAGCGCAAAGGACTCAAGGCCGGGCTCTTTTACGGCTGGCGATTTACGCCAGACGGCCGCGAAGTGGCAGATTTCGTGCTAAACTTGCCCCAGTATCAAGGCGCGTCGATTCTCGTCACGGGCGCCAATTTTGGATGTGGTAGCTCGCGAGAACATGCGGTGTGGGCGCTTGACGATTTTGGGTTTCGAGCCATCATCGCCCCGTCATTCGCCGATATCTTCCGCACCAACTGTTTTAAAAACGGACTGCTTCCGGTGGTGCTCGACCCGCAAACCGTGCATCGAATCATGGAGCGAGCTCTCAGCGGGAGCGGCTATCGCCTGACGGTCGATCTGGAAGACCAGACGGTGACCGATAAGGAAGGTCTTGAGGCGCGCTTCGATATAGAACCATTTCAAAAGCGCCGCCTGCTCGAGGGTCTAGACGACATCGGCCTGACGCTGGTTTATAGCGCGCAAATCGAAGCTTATGAGCGTTTGCACCCCGTGCCCTTTTTTATGGAGGAGCAAACGAACTAGTAGGTGTTGGCCTCGTTTGACGTCCAAACAAATTCGTCCCGAATAGCCGCGACCCAAGCCGAGGTCACGGCGGGCGAACCGCTAGTTTTGATCGTCGACAAGCGGTACGCAGGTTATCGGCTGGACGTTTTTTTGGCGACTAGTCTGTCGCCGGCGATCTCGCGCTCGCGCGTGGCGCGAGTGATCCGCGCCGGTCTGGTAAAGCTCAATGGAGCGCCGGGACGCGCAGCCGCAACCGTGCGCGCAGGCGACCGCGTCGAGATAAGCCTGCCCAAAGCGCCCGCGGTCGAGCGAACGAGCTGGCAAGGCGAGCTGCCCGAAGTCGAGGAGCTGTACGTCGATGACGACGTAATCGTGGTGAATAAACCTCCGGGCCTGGCGGTACATCCTGCGCCAAACTACCCGTACCCGAGCTTGGTCGATGTGCTCATGGCACGTCATCCGGAGCTTGCCACGATGGTTGAAGAAGACGGCATGGTTCGGCCCGGAATCGTTCACCGGCTCGACAAGGATACTTCGGGCGTGATGGTGGTCGCTCGGACTGCCTACGCGCGCGCATCGCTGGCGCGGCAGTTCAAAGAGCGTACCACTAGCAAAGTATACCTGGCGGTTGTAAGCGGCCGGGTGAGCCGCCAAGAACAAACGATCGCTCGAGCGCTGGGACGCCATCCGGTCGACCGCGTCCGAATGTCCGTGCGCTCCAACCGTTTGCGCCCCGCAGTATCTCGCGTGACGGTGCTGGAACGCTTCGAGCTACGCTCAAATGCCAGCATGCCCCAACACGCAACGCTGGTGCGTGTGGTTCCCGAGACCGGCAGAACCCATCAAATCAGAGTGCACCTGGCCTCCATTGGCCATCCCTGCCTGGGCGATGCCCTGTACGGCGGACTGAAGCCCGCAAAAGTTTTGACCGAATGTCCCTTCACCCGCCAAGCGCTGCACTCTCTTGCATTGTCCTTTAACCATCCGCGAACCGACGAACGAATGCGCTTTGTAGCACCTTTGCCTGACGACTTCATACGATTTTTTGAGCTTTGCGGGCTAGCAGTTGATGACGCGAGAATAAAGCTTTGGCAATGCGATGGCGCTATCGACGGGCTATGACACCTGTGCCCTGTGGACAGTCGTTGAACGTTGCGCAAATGGCAAGTCGATAGCCAGACCGAGACACTTGAACTTTGGGGACACCGACGAGGACTCGTAAGAAACTGCTTGAAACACGAAGGAAGTTAGCGATACTTAGAGCTTAGGCGACGCTGTGGATAGCGCTAAGTTCGTAGTCTCGGACGTAAAAACGCGAGCAAGTAAGCCAAGTTAGAATCCAGGTTGACTTTAGCTCTGAGCGAGGTTATCTTATAGTTAGCGTTCATGGGTAGGCCTGATTTACGTGGGCTCGACAGGCGCGCTTAAACCAGCCCCCAACCCTCTGCGGTTCCCCAGGCTTTAATTCGTTAAGTGAGTCCTCCGATTCATAGGAGCATTGATTGAGCGGTAAGCTCACCCGTGATGGGGCTTGTCGCCCGAACTGTTTGATTTCCCAATCCTTAAAGTCACCATCTTGCACAAGTAGCTGTTTTAATGGGGAGACCAATGGCTAGGACGAAAGGCGTAGCCAAGAAGGAAAAAGAAGAGGAAACTGTAGTTAACGAGGGCGAGGCAGGCGTAGCGAATCGCCAGGGTCAACCCTTGCCAGCCTTAGCCACTCAGGAGACACCTCCAACAACCACTCAAGAAACCCCCTCGAGCCAGGAGGCACAAGTCAAGCACGAGTCCGAAAACGGCTCCAGCAGCGAAAGCACTGGCGAGCTTGGAGTGCTTAACTTGACCGCGCTCAAGCGTGCAAAAATCACCGATCTTGCACAGATAGCGCGTGAGCTTAACATCGACGGCGCGATAAACATGCGCAAGCAGGAGATGATTTTTGCGATCCTGCAAGCGCAAGCAGCCAAAAAAGGTGCTATCCTGGGCGAGGGCGTGCTTGAAATTCTTCCCGACGGCTTCGGCTTTTTGCGTGCTCCGGACTACAACTATTTACCCGGACCTGACGATATCTACGTTTCGCCCAGTCAAATCCGGAAGTTCAACCTTCGGACGGGCGATATTGTGTCGGGTTTGATCCGCCCACCCAAGGAGGGTGAGCGTTACTTTGCCCTTCTCAAAGTCGAATCCATCAACTACGAAGATCCGGAGAAAGCGCGCGACAAAATACTATTTGACAACCTTACGCCGCTTTATCCTAGCGAACGGATTAAGCTTGAATACGATCCGGAGGACTACACCACGCGCATAATTGACCTTATTGCCCCGATCGGCAAGGGTCAGCGCGGCCTGATCGTGGCGGCGCCGTTCACCGGCAAGACGATGATGCTGCAGGCGATCGCCAAGGCTATCGCGCACAACCATCCTGAAATTATCCTGATCGTTCTGCTGGTCGACGAGCGGCCCGAAGAAGTCACCGACATGTTACGGTCGGTCAAGGGCGAGGTGGTAAGCTCGACCTTCGACGAGCCCGCATCTCGCCACGTTCAGGTTGCAGAGATGGTTATCGAAAAAGCGCGTCGACTGGTAGAACATGGACGGGACGTGGTAATTTTGCTTGACTCGATCACCCGTTTGGCACGCGCCTATAACACGGTTTCGCCACCTTCCGGAAAGATTCTCTCTGGTGGCGTTGACTCAAATGCTTTGCACAAGCCCAAAAAATTCTTCGGCGCGGCCCGAAACACCGAAGACGGGGGCAGTCTTACGATTATCGCTACCGCCTTGGTTGACACCGGCAGCCGGATGGACGAAGTAATCTTCGAGGAGTTCAAGGGAACCGGCAATCAGCAAATAGCGCTTGATCGCAGGCTGCTTGAAAAGCGTATATTCCCCACGATCGATATCCAGCGCTCCTCTACCCGCAAAGAAGAACTTCTGCTTCCGCGCACGGTCCTGAACCGGGTCTGGATATTGCGCAAGCTCCTCTCGCAGCTCAACGCGGTCGAGGCCATGGAGTTTCTGCTCGATAAGATGCAGGGAACGAAGACGAACGAAGAGTTTCTGGAGTCGATGAATAATTAGCTAGCACGAAGGAGAAACCACTGTTAGGCGTGAGAGTTTCTTTTGCGCTTGGCGATCCCGACTCAGCGAGAAAGATTCAGTTAGCTAGACAGGGTATTTGACTATGACAGAAATCACCATGAAGCAGCTTCTTGAGGCGGGCGTCCACTTCGGCCATCAGACGAGCCGGTGGAATCCCAAGATGAAACCTTACATCTTTGGCGCCCGCAATGGCATCCATATCATTGATCTACAACAAACCGTCAAACTGTTTCGCGAGGCGTACAACTTCGTCAGGGACCTCGGGGCGGCTGGGGGCACGCTCTTGATGGTAGGCACCAAGAAGCAAGCCCAAGACATAATCCGAGAAGAGGCCGAGCGTTGCGGAGCGTTCTACGTGAACAACCGATGGCTCGGGGGGATGCTGACCAACTTCCAAACCGTGCGCAGCTCGATCGAGCGCCTCAAAAAGGTCGAGGAGATCATGAACGACCCGCAGATGCAGGAGGCGCTAACCAAAAAGGAGATGAACCGCTACGCCCGAGAGTATAGAAAACTGATGAGCACCTTGGGCGGAATAAAAGCGATGCGCAAGCTGCCCGACGCGCTGTTCGTGATCGATACCGTGGTTGAGCACATCGCCGTCGCCGAGGCAAATCGCCTAAATATTCCAGTCGTCGCAGTGGTAGACACCAATTGCGACCCCGACCTAATCACTTACCGCATCCCTGGCAATGACGACGCAATAAGGGCAATCAAACTTTTTACCAGCGCTATCGCTGACGCCTATCTCGAAGGGCGACAAATTCTTGAGGAACGACAAAAGGCCGAACAGGAGACGAGCGAAGAGATCAGCGGATCTGCGCCTGAAACGCCTGCTCCAGTCTGACGTCGGGCGAGCCGAATTAATCCGTCTTGCTTGTCTGGGGCGAGCTATTTTGGCTTAGCGATCGGTCATCGGTACCGACACAAGCACAGGGCACTGAGATTGCATCCCACGTTCTTCGGTTGCCAGGGACTAGCGAAGCGTCGAGCAATAGATTCTATTAAGAAAAACGAATGGTGCGGGCATGCATAGTTGCCGACTCATGTGGATGCAATAAACTTTTCAAGGAGCGTTGCGTCAGTAAAGATTTTGCTTTGAACTTTTTAGAGGGCGCCCCTAAGTTCCGACGTTGAGTACGGCCAACCATAGGAGAAGAAACTCGAATGGCTGAGATCACCCCTGAGCTTATAAAAACGCTGCGCGAGAAAACAGGCGCGGGTGTGATGGACTGCAAGAAAGCGCTTGCCGAAACTCAAGGCGATCTCGAAAAGGCCGTCATATGGTTGCGCGAAAAAGGCATCGCTCAGGCGGCCAAGCGCGCCAGCAGGGTAGCCTCCGAAGGCGCCATCGGGGCGTACATCCACACCGGTGGCAAGCTAGGCGTTCTAGTCGAGGTGAACTGCGAGACGGACTTCGTCGCCAAAACACCCGAATTTCAAACGCTGGTGAGAGAGATCGCCATGCAAGTGGCGGCAGCTAATCCCCGCTACGTTTCGCGCGAGCAAGTGCCAGCGGAAATTTTACAACGCGAGCGCGAAATATACGCGGCCCAGGCAGCTGGAAAACCGCCTGCGGTGGTTGAAAAGATCGTTGAAGGACGCTTGGAAAAGTTTCTGCGCGAAATTTGCCTGGTAGAACAGGGATATATGCGTGATCCAGCGCGCACGGTGAAGGATTTATTGGCGGAGTACGCGGCTAAATTCGGCGAAAAGATAGAGGTGCGCCGCTTCGTGCGCTTCCAGCTGGGGGAATCATTGGATGGAGGAGCGGAGTAAGATAGTTTTAGAAAGCTAAATGCCGCAAAAAGCTGCTGCAGGCGATTGAGTAAACGTAAGTCGCGGCGGAATAAAATCGATGGTTGACGCTGAACCGAAAAAGGTTGGTACCCCACGGTTTCGTCGCATAATGCTGAAACTGTCGGGACAGGCGCTTGCCCCAGCTTCGAGCTTCGGTATCGATCCCGAGCGAGTGCGAGCCATCGCGCTGGAGATTAAAGAGGTCGTCGCGATGGGCGTGCAAGTGGCAATCGTGATCGGTGGCGGCAACATCGTGCGCGGCCAGACCTATGAACGCAATGGGATGGACCGCGCAACCGCCGACTACATGGGAATGCTGGCCACGGTGATCAATGCGCTCGCCTTGCAGGACACGTTGGAGCAAATCGGCGTCACCACTCGCGTTCTTTCGGCTATTCAGATGCAGGCGGTATGCGAGCCGTATATCCGACGGCGCGCAGTGCGCCATCTGGAAAAAGGCCGCGTCGTGGTATTCGCCGCGGGCACCGGTAACCCATACTTTAGCACCGATACTGCGGCAAGCCTGAGGGCAGCTGAAATCGACGCCGAGATAATTCTCAAGGCTAGTCATGACGTCGACGGAATTTATGACCGCGACCCGCTCGTATATGCGGGAGCGCGACGGTACGAACATCTGACTTACATCGACGTCCTGACCCATAACCTCAAAGTGATGGACGCGGCGGCGATCTCGCTCTGTATGGACTGTCGCCTGCCCATTATAGTATTCAACCTAAAGCAGGCAGGAAACATAAAACGTGCTGTTTTGGGCGAGCCAGTGGGAACATTAGTTGACGAGGGGCCATAAACCATGGCCACAGACCTCTCAAAAGACCAAATTATTGAGCAAGCAAGACGCGAAATGGAGCAGGCCGTCAATGCGTTTCGCCACGAGCTTTCGCGCGTGCGTAGCGGCCGCGCCTCGACGGCGCTTCTGGAGGGAATCATGGTGAATTGTTATGGCACCAAGATGCCTCTTAAGCAGCTGGCTGGTTTGGCCGCGCCGGAAACGCGCCTTATAGTAGTGACCCCATACGACAAAAACCTTCTCTCCGAGATAGAAAAGGCGATTTTGTCGTCCGACCTGGGACTTACGCCGAGCAACGACGGAAAAATCATCCGAGTTCCAATCCCCGAGCTCAGTGAAGAACGTAGACGTGAGCTAGTCAAGCACGTGCGCAAGATAGCGGAAGAGTTCAGAGTCTCCGTGCGCAACCATCGGCGCGAAGCCAACGAAAAGCTGCGGGAGCTGCATAAGTCCAAGCAAATTGGGGAAGACGAGTTAAGAAGCGCAGAAGCTAAAATTCAGCAACTGACCACAGGAGAAATCGCCAAAATAGACCAGATCCTCGCAGCAAAAGAAGCGGAAATAATGCAGGTATAAAAGGGCTAGCGTGCCCGCCACGTGCTACAAATCTGCTGAGCTATTTCCGTGGGGAATTCGCCAGACGTAGATAACCAGACCGATCCGTCGGTATTGCTCGATCCGCAGCGCCTGCCACGACACGTCGCCATCGTGATGGATGGCAACGGGCGATGGGCCACTCGCAGAGGCCTTTCGCGCTTGCAAGGCCATCAGCGCGGCAAAGACTCGGCTCGCACCGTAGTCGAAGTCGCTCGTGACCTTGGTATTCCCTATCTCACTTTGTTTGCTTTCTCTAATGAGAACTGGCAGCGTCCCGCGCGCGAGGTGAATTTTCTGATGGCGCTCTTGCGGCGCTATTTGATGACCGAGGCCAAGCGGCTTTGCAAGCGCGACATAAAGCTAATTGTGCTAGGAGAAATGGAACGCTTGCCCGCCTCGGTCAGAGAGGTGCTGGAAGAAACGATGCGAGTGACGGCGGGCAACCGCTCGATGACTTTGGCGCTGGCTTTGTCCTACGGAGGAAGGCAAGAGATCGTGCGAGCGGTCAGAAGCTTGGCGCGCGAAGTCGCCCAGGGAAAGCTTGACCCTGAGCAGATCGACGAGCAATTGTTCGCTAGTCGCCTATATACGGCTTCGTTGCCTGACCCTGACCTTCTAATTAGAACCTCTGGCGAGCTCAGGCTTTCAAACTTCCTTCTTTTCCAGCTGGCTTACACCGAGTTGTATTTTACTGATACTCTGTGGCCGGACTTCGGCGAGCGCGAATTTTTAAACGCATTGGTCGCTTACCAAAGTCGCGAACGCCGCTTCGGCACGGTGCCCACTTCGGGCGTTCCAGCGCGTGCTGCGAACTAGAGTTTTAACTGCCCTAGTTGCGCTGCCTGCGTTTTTGTTGGCAGTATATGCCCTACCAAAAAGCCTATTCACCGCGCTAGTTCTCTGCGCAACCGCTATTGGGCTGGCCGAAGTTATTGCTTTCTGTAACTGTAAAACTCCTGTTTCGGTGGCTCTTTTTATCGCCAGCTTGTCGATTGCACTGTTCGTACTTCGTCAAAGCGGAAGCACAAGTCTCGTTTGCGCCGTGGTGAGCGCGTTACTTCTACTGACCTGCGGCGTGGCAGTGAAGGGAGGGGATTGGCAACTAGGCCGCGCGATTCTGCCGTTTTTGGGCCCGCTCTATGTGTCAGCTCTTTTTCCATACTTCGCACTACTCAGAAATCGCGCCGGCGGAATCAAAACGATGCTTCTGGTAATCTTGCTCGTCGTAATCGGTGACTCCGCCGCCTATTTCGCTGGCACGCGTTGGGGCTCGATCAAGTTGCTGCCGAGAGTAAGCCCGAATAAAACTGTAGAAGGGGCCTTAGCCTCGCTGGGCTCGAACTTGCTTTTCGCCTGGATATGGTGGCGATGGATGATGCCGCAGACCGATTTCAAGACTTTGCTTTCGAGTATTGCGGGGCTCAATTTTTCGGCTCAAGTTGGCGATTTGGTGGAATCGGCCCTCAAACGACTGGCGCGCTTAAAGGAGTCAGGTAGCCTCTTCCCGGGTCACGGGGGATTGCTTGACCGAGCTGACAGCCTAGTTTTTGCGACAATATTTGCTTACTATTATTTGGGCTGATAGCTCTGGCTTTGAATAATTAAGGTCGCCGTTGGCGTTTGATGCTGCTCTCAATTATCGCTGCGGTCGGTGTTCTCGCCCTTTTGATAGTCGTGCACGAAATGGGCCATTTTCTGGCCGCCAAGCGCGCTGGTGTACGCGTGCTGCGCTTCTCGATCGGTTACCCGCCCAAGATCTTCGGCATCCGCTTGGGACAGACCGAATACATGCTAAGCGCAACTCCGTTCGGCGGCTATGTACGGATGCTCGGCGACGAGGTAGGCGAAGAGCTTTCGCCTTCAGACATCAGGACCTACTTGAGCGAGCTTCTCAAGGATATCGTTACAAAGGCATCGGGCGGCGGCCACGGTGGGCCTGAACAGCGAAAGGGTTGGAGCAAGTCCGCGGCTTCAGCGAGCGTTGAGCTTGCGAAAACGCTATTGAGCGGGAAAGCTCATTTGCGCACCGAAGAACGTCTACTGCTCGAAGAGATAGTTCGGCAAGGATCGATTGAGGCGGCGCTTGATTCACTTAGCCTGACGCCTGCACCGGAGCTGCTCGATGCGGTCCGGCAAGAGGCGTTTCCAACCCAACCGCTGCGCAAACGGGTAGCTATAGTGCTGGCTGGCCCGCTTGCCAACATCCTTTTCGTTCCGGTGATTTTGACGGCAGTCTTCGCGTACGGCATTCCCGTGTTGCTCCCGGTCGTCGGAGAGGTTAAACCTGGGCTTCCCGCTGAGCAAGCCGGACTTCGCCCGGGCGATCGAATTGTGGCTGTCAACCAGCAAAAGATCGCCACTTGGGACGAACTGTCACGTGCTGTCAGGTCAAGCGGCGGACGTCCTTTGCTGATAGAGTACGAACGAGCTGAAGGTGGGACGACCCTTAAACTTAGCGCAACGGTAAGGCCCGTCCGCGACACCGCAAAAGGCCTCGCTTCGAGCAACGCCGGAATCTGGATGATTGGAGTGCTGCCTCGAGGAGACAGCACCGTCAAACGGTTCGGTCCTGTAAGTGCGGCAGTTCAGGGAGTACTGGAAAGCGCTAGGATGGCGGGCACGCTTATTCTGGGACTTGCCAGGATTTTTACCGGCGCGACCCCGCTTCGCGAAACGCTCGGTGGCCCGATTATGATCGCCCGACTGGCGGGCGAACAAGCCCATCAGGGTTTGGCGAACCTGGGACTTTTCATGGCAATGCTAAGTCTGGAACTGGGCGTGATAAATTTGTTTCCGATTCCCATGCTGGATGGCGGCCATCTGCTGTTTTTCTTGATCGAGGGCGTGCGGGGACGGCCTTTACAAGTGCGCCATCGCGAGCTTGCACAGCAGGTAGGACTTTTTCTTTTGATGGCATTGATGGCTTTCGTGATTTTCAATGACCTCACTCGTCTTGCACAAGGCTGACTTATTGCTGGCCGAAGCAGAAAGCCTCGGCCCTATACTTGCGCTTGACACTTCGACGGCCCGGCTTGTGGCCAGCGTCGCTCTCAACGGGCGATGCGTGGCGCAAGTACAGATTCTCAGCAAATCCCACGCCGCACAGTTGCCCGGCGCCGTAAAAGAAGCACTTGAGAGGGCGGGAGTTAAGCTCCGCGAATTAGCTGGTGTGGCAGTGGGGATTGGGCCAGGCTCCTTCACCGGAGTAAGAATCGGGCTTAGTTATGCTAAGGGAGTTGCCTTTGCCGTGCGTTGCCCAATTGCAGGGGTAAGCAGCCTCGACAGCCTTGCTGTATGCGCTCTCGATAACGACAACGTGAGCATTGGCACTACCGTATGCCCAGTAATCGACGCACGGCGAGGTGAATTTTATACGGCCTTCTACAGATTCGACCAACTGGGGCTTAGCCGAGACAGCGACGAGCTCGTTTTGAACGCTTCGGCTATGGCCTCGCGATGTTACGAAAAAACGACAATCCTGCTCATTGGCGAACCCTCTCTTGCAGGCCTTGCCGGAGAACTTTGTCAAGCTAATGGTGGGGCAAAAGAAGTCAGATGGTGCGACGACCTGTCTAGTTTAGGCAAAGCGTTGGCTGCGATCGGGGCCGCCCGTATAAAGCGTGGACACAACGACCCGCTGCATTCCCTTGAGCCACATTACGTGCGGGAACCACAGGTACGTGATGCAGAAAAATTCCGGCCCGCCCCGATTGAAGAGTCGAAGTCAAAATAGCCGGGAGGTATGCGTTCGATGGAGGCGCGAGAGGAGCGGCTTATTCAGGAACATGTAGCGCACGACGAAGAGTTGCGCGCCGCCTACGACGAACATCTTGAGCTTAAGCGTAGGCTCGAGGCTTTGCGCAAAAAACTCTACCTGACACGTGAAGAGGAAATGGAAGAAAAGCGGCTCCAAAAGCTCAAATTAGCCTCCAAGGACAGAATCATGCAGATTTTGGCGCGCTATAGGCAATCGGCTTGAAGCGCCCGCAAGCATAACCAGAAAACCAAATCTAGAGTCCATTACGCTCACAAGCAGGGGAGCATAGTCCCGGAAGCAAAGAGGGTCGCGTTTTTGGTCGCGGCCGGCCATCCTGGTTCTTTCGTTTCTGGAGCGTTGGGGAACCGGAAAGGAAAGCTTAGTGGCAGCAGCTGAGGCGAGCAGGCCGAGCGAGCGCAGAGCCGAACGTTGAGGAGCAAATAAGCTAGCGCTGCTGGCCGGGGTCAAGGAGGTCGAGCTTGCGCCTGTGCGGTAAAGGAGCTGAAGAGCTGCCGGAGGTCCGCACAAATCTGGTGTGTGGTGGTCGGGCAGGCCGTGTACGCGCTTTGCTGCTATGGTTTGCGTTCGCACCGGTGTCAGGTAGCTGTGAGCCAGTGGACCGGACATGTGCATGTAGCATAGGAGATGCCGGGGATGGTCTTTGCGCCGGTTGTGCTTGAGGATCCCATCCACATCCGGACGGAGATCGAAGCAGCCTACAGCCGCAAGTACGGGAACAATCATCACCTCGAGTTCATGATCAACCAGAGCCTAGAGGTGGCGACGGTGCGTACCCTGCCACGAAAAGAGCAAGAAGTATGAGCTACCGAATCTTCATCACAGGCTCGGCCGACGGCCTTGGCCTTCTGAGCGCGAAACAGCTAGTGGCCCTGGGGCATCGGGTGGTCCTGCACGCGCGAAACCGGCAGCGGGCTGAGCAAGCTTTGGCGCAGGTGCCCGGAGCGGAGGCAGTGCTGGTGGGTGACCTGGCCCAGCCTGAGGAGATCCGACAGCTAGCAGAGCAAGCAAACGCTTCGGGCCGATTCGACGCGGTGATCCACAACGCTGGGGTGTACCGAGCATCAGCGCAGGAGATTCTTTGGGTCAACACGCTTGCCCCGTATATGCTGACCGCCCTAATGGACAGGCCTGAGCGCTTAATCTACCTCAGCTCGGGTCTTCATCTCCAAGCCCGCCCTGACCTCAAGGCTATAGTTGCTGGGGGAATCGGATACAGCGAATCGAAGTTCTACCTAGTACTGTTGGCTAAGGCTGTTGCGCGCCTGTGGCCGGCGGTGTATGCCAATGCGGTAAACCCTGGGTGGGTACCCACCAAGATGGGAGGGCCACATGCTCCAGATCGCCTGGAAGACGGCGTAGCCACGCAGGTCTGGTTGGCCAGCAGCGAGGACCCTCAGGTCCGGACCACCGGGCGCTACTTTCACCACCTGCGCGAAGCCCCCTACCATCGTCAAGCCGATGACGCAAAGCTGCAAGATGCCTTTCTAGAGGTGTGTGCCCAGGTCACGGGTGTCGTTTTCCCGGGCGCTGAATAAATCTCTAGCAGCGCGCAAAAGCGTCGAGGGCGCCCGGTAGATAGCCCGACGGATTCGTGATTAAGCGCAGATGTTCGCCAGTGGCATGTTGCATTTTTTCCGGGCCCATGCTGATAAAAACGCTTCGGCGGCTTGCATCGGTGAACAGATACGCCTGCGTGGGATCATTTCGCAAAAGCGGATAAGTTACAGCCCTCAAAACCGGCGATACTGGGTCCTGCCCTGGTTTTTGCGCGGTCCGAACCGTAGTTTAAGTGTTCGTCAAGTCTATCTCTGCCAGCGCTCGTGGATGGCAACCTTCGGTCTGCCGCTGGTCGCCTTACTTTTTGAGCTTTATTAACACGACAGCCCCCGCCGCGACGCCGTTTTCAGTTTCGCGTTTGCCTGCGGTGTAGATGCCAAAATATGCTTAGACCTTTCCAAAGTTGGGTCTAAGTCCATCTGCCAGCAAAATTGCGGCTTGTTGTCGGGATGTTTGCGAAATAGCGCAGGTAACAAGCGTTGTAAGACCCGGCCTGATACTCCAAAATATGATGTAAGTTTAAGTTAGTTCTGGAGATTTGGTGCGACGCCGTGCGCATATTTAGATACGTTAAATTGGAAGTTATGCGCGTTTGTGCACAATCGTGCCCCGTAATACCGAACGGCTTAGAACGGAGCATTTACTGATGCCACGCCATACGATTTCGGTGTTAGTGGAAAACCAGTTCGGCGTGCTTGCCAGGGTGGTTGGCTTATTTGCGGGTCGCGGCTTCAATATCCAGTCGCTGACGGTAAACGAAGAGCCTTTGGACCCCACAGTGTCGAAGATCGTTCTAGTGACGTCGGGGCCGGACGAGATTCTCGAACAGATCAACAAACAGCTCAACAAGCTCATCCCCGTGATCAAGGTTGTCGACTACCAGGCGGTCGATACCGTAGAGCGGGAGATGATGCTGGTCAAGGTGTCGGTTGACGACCGCAATCGGGCCGAGCTCGACTCGATAATTTCCGCTTTCCGCGGACACGTGGTCGACATTGGGCCACGCGCGGTCACGGTCGAGGTTACTGGTGACACCAACAAAATTCAGGCTTTCATAGCTCTGGTGCGGCCGTTTGGAATAAAAGAAGTAGTGCGTACCGGAAGCGTAGCGATGGCGCGCTCGGTACAGCTTAACAACGGTGCTAAGAGGCAAGCACGGGAGGACAGTTGAATGAAAATTTACTACGACAAGGACGCTGACCTGGCCGCGCTCGGGGGCAAAAAGGTGGCGATTATCGGCTTTGGAAGCCAGGGGCATGCCCACGCGCTGAATCTGCGCGACAGCGGTGTCGACGTTCGCGTGGGATTACGCCAGGGAAGCCCGTCATGGACTAAGGCGGTAAATCAAGGTCTGCAGGTGAAGGAGACGGCGCAGGCGGCGCGCGAAGCCGACATTATTATGATGCTTACGCCGGACGAGAGCATGTCCGACATCTATGAGCGCGACGTCAAGCCCGGCCTTCGCCCAGGCAAATATTTGGCATTTGGCCACGGATTTAACATCCACTTCAAATTCATCGTACCGCCCCCGGACGTAAACGTCTTTATGATCGCACCCAAGGGGCCCGGTCATCTGGTGCGCGCCGAATACGTCCAAGGTCGGGGCGTTCCGTGCCTGCTCGCGGTGTATCAGGACCCGTCGCACGACACGCACAAGATCGCCTTGGCCTATGGCGCAGCTATCGGTGGCGGCCGCGCTGCTATTCTCGAGACGACCTTTAAAGAGGAAACCGAGACTGACCTTTTCGGGGAGCAGGCAGTGCTGTGCGGCGGCTTGACCGAGTTGATTCGAGCGGGCTTTGAAACCTTAGTGGAGGCTGGTTACGCCCCCGAAATGGCTTATTTCGAGTGTGTTCACGAGGTCAAGCTTATCGTTGACCTGATCTATGAGGGCGGCATCCAGAACATGCGCTACTCGGTCAGCAATACCGCCGAGTATGGCGACATGACTCGTGGCAAAAAGGTAATCGGTGAAGCCTCGCGCCAGGCGATGAAGGAACTTTTGGCTGATATTCAGTCGGGCAAATTCGCCCAAGAATGGATTAATGAGTACCGCGCTGGACTGCCCCGATTCAATCAACTACGGGCCGAAGCGCAACGCCATCCGATCGAAAGCGTCGGAGCCAAGCTGCGCGAATTTATGCCGTGGCTTAAAAGCCAGCGGCTGGTGGACCGCGCTAAAAACTAAGCGGAAACGAGGGCTCGGTTTACCCGCCCATCTTTTGCCACTACCCGTCATAGCTTGGCTTTGTTAGAAACGATGGGAATCGCTCGCGAAGGTGCGCCTGCGATTTGTGCCGTGGGGCTGCTTGCGCTTTTCAGCGCGCTATGGGGATGGTACCTAATGTTTTTGATTTTCGCAGCGGCAGCTCTTAGCACGGCTCTCTTTTTCCGTGATCCCCGCCGGATACCGCCCGCAGGTCCAGGTTCAATTGTCTCGGCGGCAGATGGCCGCGTTATCGATATCAGCGAAAAGCGTCTGACGCCGTATGAAGAACCTTTTGTGTGCGTGGGAGTCTTCATGTCGCTGTTCGATGTCCACGTGAATCGGTCGCCGGTTGAGGCCGAGGTAATCGCGCTCGAGCATAGTCCTGGGCAGTTTCGTGCTGCCTTTCGAGACCAGGCCAGCGAACACAACGAACGCAATCTGGTAGTCATGCGCGACAAGAACGGACGACTTTTTGCAGTGATGCAGATCGCAGGGTATTTCGCGCGCCGGATCGTGTGCCGCGTCAAGCCTCGTCAATGGGTCAACAAAGGCGAGCGTATCGGTCTCATTATGTTCGGAAGTCGCGTAGACCATTATGTGCCTCGTGATTATGCTATCACCGTGCGCGTGGGCGACAGGGTACGCGCGGGCGAAACTGTGATCGGAGAGTTGAGGAAATGAAAACCGGCGCGTTAGAAGGACAACAGTTAAAGAAAATATCGGCAAGACTTCGAAAACCCCGCGCGCGGGTTACGACGCCGATAAGACGTGGAGTCTATTTGCTTCCGTCAGTTATCACGTCGGTCAGTCTTGCGCTGGGTTTTTACTCGATCGTGTCGAGCTTTAACGGGCATCTGGAATTGGCAGCAACCCTTATCGTGGTGGCCTTTTTCTGCGACGGACTTGACGGGCGCTTGGCCCGCGTTTCCAATTCGACAAGCCAGTTCGGCGTCGAATATGACAGTCTTTCCGACGTTGTTGCCTTCGGCGCTGCTCCGGCCTGCTTGCTCTACGTCTGGGCGCTCAAGCCATTGCGTGCATGGGGATGGATAGTTGCCGCAGCTTTCGTGATTTGCGCAGCCCTGCGACTTGCCCGATTTAATGTGCTTGCAGCAAGCGCTGACAAACGCCGGTTCGTCGGTTTGCCGGTTCCTGGGGCGGCTGCTTTGGTAGCCTCGAGCGTGCTTGCCTACAGTTACCTCGAACTCGATCTGGGCAAGATGTTGTCCGTGCTCGCGGTACCGATGGCGCTCGTCTTGGCGGGCCTAATGGTGTCTTCGCTTCCGTATCCTAGCTTCAAAAGTCTCAACGTCAACCGCCGCGCATCGTTAGAAATGGTAGGAGCGGTGATGATCGGAATCGGCGTTTCGGTTGTCTTGCCCCAGTTAAGCGCTTTGCTGGCCTCGATAGCCTACGTGCTGTCGGGACCGGTCCTTGCCTTGGCTTCGAAGCTAGGCCGAAACCGCCTTTCATCAGCGACTGCCAACCGCGATTTGGCCGCCTCTCGGTCGGCTTCGCCTAAGGATGTTGTAAACGATCCATCGACAGGTCATTGGCTTCATTGAAAAGCTGCGCTTGAGTTTCCACAAAGCACCCCTTGACATACGTCTGTTTGACTGACTTAATAACCTCAACTACGAAGTGAAAGACCCCGGCGATGTTGATTAACTCGGCTTTGTTGCTATCGAGCCTATTGCTAGGTGGGCCCGCGCCGGGGCTTTCAGCCGTTTATGCCTAGGATTTAGGTTAAAGTTAACAAACGACTGAAAGTGATCGCCCCGGACAGCGGGAAGCAGCTGTTCGGGGCGATTGCTTTTTAACAAGCAGCCAAAAAGCAAGGGCACAATAGAGCGGCAGTAACGGTGGAGGGTTTAAAAATGACGGTCGTAGGCAGCAAAATCGAGAAGGCTCAAGAAGACTACGTACGTATCTTCGACACGACGTTGCGCGATGGCGAACAATCCCCGGGCGCTACGATGAACGTGGAGGAGAAGGTCGCCATCGCTCGCCAGCTCGAGCTTCTCAACGTGGACGTGATTGAGGCTGGCTTTGCGGTTTCCTCAGAGGGCGATTTCGAGGGCGTGCGACGGGTGGCCGAAGCGGTAACCAATCCGGTCGTGTTGAGCCTTGCGCGCACCCATCAGCTCGACATCGAGCGGGCCCTAAAGGCGGTCGAAAAGGCTTCGCGGCCCGGAATCCATATCTTTATCGCCACCTCGGACATTCACCTTAAATATAAGCTCCAAATGAATCGCGAAGAGGTGTTGGCCGCGGTGACCCGTGCAGTTTCGTTCGCCAAAAAGCACCTCGACTATATCGAGTTTTCCTGTGAAGATGCCTCGCGCAGCGACTGGAATTATCTGAAAACCGTGTGCGAAGAGGCGATCCGATGCGGGGCCAAGGTGATCAACATTCCGGACACTACCGGTCACGCCGTACCCGACGAGTACGGGCGGCTTTTTGCCTTCCTTCGTCAAAACGTCGCCGGGGCAGACAAGGTAATCTGGAGCGCTCACTGTCACAACGACTTGGGATTGGCCGTAGCGAACTCGCTTGCGGCGGTCCACAATGGGGCGCGCCAGGTCGAATGCACGATTAACGGGATTGGGGAGCGTGCGGGAAACACCTCGATGGAAGAAGTCGTGATGGCGCTCAAGACGCGCAAGGACTTCTTTGGAATCGAGACCCGCATCAACACGCGCCAGATTTACGCCGCCTCGCGTCTGCTCTCGCAGGTAATCGGACAGCCCGTGCCTCCCAATAAGCCTATCGTCGGCGACAACGCCTTCGCCCACGAGGCGGGCATCCATCAGGACGGCGTGCTCAAGTACAAGCTTACGTACGAGATAATGAAGCCCGAAGATATCGGAATTCCTTCGAACAAGCTCGTACTGGGCAAACATTCCGGTCGCCACGCATTCGTAGAAAGACTAAAGCAGCTCGGGGTCGACTGTTCGCGCTTGGATATCAACAAAGTGTTCGCCGAATTTAAAGCTCTGTGCGACAAAAAGAAGGTCGTCTACGACGATGACCTGCTGGCACTGGTGACCGAAGATACGCGACATTTAGGCGAACGATTCGTGCTCGGTGAACTTGAGGTGTCTTCGTCCACTAAGTCCACCCCGCAAGCCACGGTAACGCTCAAAGTCGACAACGAGGAGCGCGTGGCGAGCGCGCAAGGGGACGGGATGGTGGACGCCTGTTACAAGGCGATTTGCAAAGCCGCAGGCGTCAACGTAACTCTCAACCGTTACTCGGTGAAGTCAATTACGCGAGGGACAGATGCTCTGGGCGAAGTGAATTGCCTTGTCGCGCAAGACGGTATCACTGTGGCCGGACAGGGAGCGCATAGCGACATCGTGATGGCGAGCGCGCTCGCATTCGTCAACGCGTTGAATCGCCTCGAACTGCGCAAGCGAGCGTTGGGTCAGCGTCCGGTCGGCGGACCATAGATTGGCTAATTATAACTTTTGGTGCACAAACAGGACGACTCTGAATCGCTTTGAGTGCTCTTACAGTTGACGATAAAGCCCTGTAAGTGCTACGCCAAAGCTGTGGGTGGGGGTAAAGCTTTCGAATCAGCGGAGTGATGGCTCGGAGGGGTGTCGCTTTCACGATGAGCGCTTGACGCGAATCGCCAGGCTGCGAAGGCTTTCGCCAGCCACCCGTTTTTCTTCAACTAATAATCATGTGAGAGGTCAGGTTAGCTAGCTAATAAAATTCAGGTTTTCTTGAAGATGCGGATGGGCGGCACAAGAAAATGACCTACAAAGTTCTCGTGCTGAAGGGCGACGGAATCGGGCCGGAAGTTGTGAGCGAGGCGGTGCAGGTGCTAAAGGTCGTGGCCCGACGTTGTGGCGTGGATTTCAACTTTGAAGAGGCGATCGTCGGGGGCGCAGCGATCGACGCTTATGGCGTACCGCTCCGTCCGGAAACGCTCAAACTTGCTACGGAGTCGGACGCAGTATTGTTTGGCGCCGTGGGAGGCCCCAAATGGGACGACCCGCGAGCTGCTCACCGACCCGAGCAAGCCCTGTTGACGCTACGCAAAGAGCTCGGCCTGTACGCCAATTTGCGGCCCGTGAAAACGATGAAAGAGCTGGCAAGCGCCTCGCCGTTGAAACCGGAAGTGATTAACGGCACAGACTTGCTCGTTCTCCGCGAGCTTACGGGCGGACTATATTACGGCAAGCCAAGCGAGCGCCGGACGACAGAAAAAGGCCGAGAAGCCGTCGACACCTGCTTCTATACCGAAGAAGAGATAGCGCGCGCCGTTCGCCTCGGCTTCGAGCTAGCGCGGGCAAGGCGCAAGCGTCTGACTCTGGTCGACAAGGCGAATATTTTGTCTACCTCACGCTTGTGGCGCGAGGTGGCGACCGAAATCAGTCAACAAAACAAAGACGTCGCCTTTGAAACAGTGCTGGTCGACGCGATGGCGATGCACTTGTTACAGCGCCCTAAAGATTTCGACGTGATTGTCACAGAAAACATGTTCGGCGACATTCTGACCGACGAGGCGTCGCTGCTGGCCGGTTCGATGGGATTGTTGCCCTCGGCCTCGCTCGGCGAGGAGCTTAACAGCGCCGGCTACCGAATAGGACTGTACGAGCCGATCCACGGCACCGCGCCTGATATCGCCGGTCGCGACCGCGCCAATCCTTTAGCGGCGATTCTTTCAGCGGCGATGATGCTCGAATACTCATTCGGGATGCGAGCCGAAGCGGAATGGATAGAAAATGCGGTCGCAGCCGTACTCAGAGAGGGCTATCGCACCCCAGATCTCGCCAGCCCAGGGGCTAAAATCGTCGGCTGCAAGGCGATGGGCCGACTGGTGAGAGAGCATCTGGAGCGAATGGAGCCGGAAAGCTGATGGCTGAAAGCGGCCAGGGCGGCCAACGGATAGCGGTGGTCGGCGCCACCGGCGCGGTCGGACATCAGATAGTCGAGCTAATCTACGAGCGCGGTCTACGCTTCAGCAAGCTTACGCTTTACGGCTCGCCCGAAACTGAGCAAATCTCGGTAGAGGCAGCGGGTGAGGACCGCGATATCGAACCTCTAACCAAAATCGAGCAGCTTGCGGAGTTCGATCTCGCCTTTTTGGCTGTTCCGCCTGCTGTGGCACAATCGATTATCGAGGCGCGACTGAGCCCCTGCCTGATCGACCTGAGTGGCGCGCAGGTGCAAAAAGCTTCTTCGACGCTCGTAGCGCCAGGTTTTACCCCTCGCTCCGCAGTGATCGAACTTGCCCGCACCAGCAAAGTCATCAGCACTCCTCATCCAGCTGCTCTGGCTCTAGCAACCATTTTGCGCGCTTTGAAGGACGACGATCTGGGGCTTGTAAGCGCCGTAGTGATGCTCGGCGCCAGTACGCGGGGAAAACGTCATGCTGAAGAAGCTATCCGACAAGCGGCTGCAGCACTCAACGGCGAGCTCGAGCTACCCGAGGGAACGACCCAGGTCGCTTTCAACGTTCTAGTCGGAGACGAGGAACTCGAGCTTGCTCGGCTAATTCCTGAGCAAGTAGCTTGCCTGCTCGGTTATCAACCCGGATTGGTCGTTCAGGTCGTCAAGGTACCAGCGCTTCATGGCACGGCCCTATCCGTATGCCTTCCGCCCACAGAGCATCCAGGCCTTTGGCAAGAAAGATTACGAAGCGCGCCTGGAATACTTTTCGAGGAAAACAAAGCACCAACCTTGCTCGACGTGATTAATTACGAAGCGATAGTTCTAAGCGTGATGCAGGAACGACCCGGCTATCTGCTCTGGGGTGCTTTCGACAACCTGCGTGTTGCGGCGCTTTCTGCGCTGTGGGTAGCCGAGACCATAAGCTTTGCGGACCATGTGATCGACTAGCTCTAGGCGGCTTTAAACTTTATTTCTTTAGTTCGATAACAAATGACCCGTCAGTAGCGCTCGATTAGTCGCAGACTGCGCGGCAGCGCGATCGAGACCGGACCCCTTCAATAAATGTGTTCGCGATTTGTCGATTTTTCAGCTCGAAATGCCATACTGAACTAGAAGAGACCGAAGCCTCAGCGTACAGGCTTAGGCAATTTCGCCTAAGGCGCTAAACGCTCTAGGGTCTTAAAAGCTTAGGTGCAACGTGGAGAGGTGGCCGAGCCCGGTTTAAGGCGCACGCCTGGAGAGCGTGTAAACTCGAAAGAGTTTCGGGGGTTCAAATCCCCCCCTCTCCGCCAGAATCTCGCCAAAATACCCAGATACCTCAGCGTTCGTAAAAAGGTACCTCGAGAATTCCTTTGAGGTGTCTTAGGTTCCCGTGAAAGCTACTTAACGCGAGCGGAGCCAAGTATCAAAGCCAAGGCGCAAAGACGCCGCTAGTTTGCGACTTCCATATTCGCTTGCCCAGCTAAAGCGATCGCAATTCGCGCTGCGCGACAGAAAAAAAACCAAGCTCTTTCGCCGTCGGTGCAACAAGAGTCGGTCACAAACGGGTTGGAGAGGGTGTTGGATGTTGCATCGTAAGGCAATGAATAGCTCCAAGTCCAACCACCAGATGGGTTGCTGGTATACCAATCACCTCGCGCCCGGAGAAAAGCCGCGAAAGAAGCTCTACGGCTAGCTGGTCCTGGGCACAGTCGAACAAGGGAACTAGCACGCAAGAATTTCCGATGTAGAAGTTCGCGTATGAGGCAGGCAGGCGCGCGTTCCGATAAAACACAGGCTCGGGCATCGGCAACAAGTCGATCTTCAACGGTCGGCCATCCGACAGGCGAGCCGCCTTGAGCCGGTCCAAATTTCCGCGAAGGGTATCGTAGTTCTCGTCCGCAGGATCATCTTCCACCATCGTAACGACGTGATCCTCGGCGACAAAGCGCGCTATCTGATCGACGTGGCCGTCGGTATCGTCGCCTGCGATCGCACCAGCTAGCCACACCACGGTGTCCACGCCGAGATACTCGCGCAAATATCGCTCGAGCACGTCCCGGCGCGCCCGCGGTCCATTGCGGTTAGTATCGAGCAAGCACGTTTCGCTGGCAAGCACTGCTCCTCGGCCGTTGACCTCGATCGCGCCGCCCTCCAACACCAGATCGACGTCCAGCACCTCAAAACCGTAATGAGCCGCCAAGCGGCGTGGCACAGCGTCGTCAAGCGCGTAGGGCTCGTACTTGCCGCCCCATGCGTTGAACCGCCAATTAAGCGCGATTTGCGCCGGAATAGTCTCTGTGGGCTCGGCCCGGTTGACGAAAATGGGGCCGAAGTCGCGAATCCAGGAGTCGTCAGTCGCTATCGTAATCAAGTCGACCTGGCGAACATTCGCCCCCGCCTTGGCAAGCATATCGGCTGCGTGCCGCCGCATCTCGGCGCTTGGCACGAGGATTCTGACCGCTTCCGAGCGGCTTAATGCGGCGGCGACAAGCGCTATCGCATGACGAGCCTGCTCGATACAGCCCGGCCATGTCGCTTCATTGTGCGGCCAAACAAGGTACGTTCCCAGATGCGGCTCCCATTCGGCAGGCATCCGGTAGCGCCCAGGCAAGCGTGGAGGCATTTCGGCAGGCAATCCCATCACGTAGGCGTTTTGCTAAACGGCCAAACCTACCCTCGCCAACGCAACGTGAGGTCGCCGTATGCGTCTATGCGGCGGTCGCGCAGAAAAGGCCAGTTGCGGCGCACTCTTTCGATCTTGTCGAACACGCAGTCCGCAATAAGGATTTCATCTTCGCTTGCGCTGGCCTGAGCGATCACTTCGCCCATCGGATCGGCCACGAAGGAACTGCCCCAGAACTCGAGCTCACCTTCCACGCCCACACGATTCACCGCACCCACGTAAAGCCCGTTGGCGATAGCGTGGGCGCGCTGGATGGTTTGCCAGGCGTTTCGCTGCTTTTCGCGCGCCCGCTCTTTTTCGTCGTGATACCAGCCGATCGCCGTCGGGTACAGGATCAACTGAGCGCCCGCCATCGCAACGAGCCGTGCCGCCTCGGGAAACCATTGATCCCAGCAAATCAGAACGCCGATTGAGCCGTAGCGCGTGCGATGGACAGGAAAACCCAAGTCGCCGGGCGTAAAGTAAAACTTTTCGAAATAACAGGGATCCTCGGGAATATGCATCTTGCGGTAATGGCCGGCAAGCGAGCCGTCCGCGTCGAACACAACAGCCGAGTTATGGTAGACCCCGGCGGCCCGTCGCTCGAATATCGGAGCGACGATCACGAGCGAGCGCTTTTTCGCAACCTCACTTAAAGCCTCCGTGGTAGGGCCAGGAATCGGTTCGGCAAGTTCAAAAGATTTGGCATCTTCGCGCTGACAGAAGTACTGGCTACGAAAAAGCTCCTGAAGACATACGATCTGCGCCTTGCGAGACGCAGCCTCCTCAACCATCCGAAGGGCTTTCGCCAAGTTGCGTTCGGGCTGCTCCTCGCACTTCATTTGAATCAAAGCTAATCGGACCGACTCCATATCGTTTTCAACCCGAGAAAAACGGTTCTCTACCGATCGCAGATGCAACACTGCCCGTCAAGTATAGCTCATAGACGAGCCGCACACTTAGCCTACAAGGCAAAACCGACATTTTGCACAAGATATCAATCATTAGGCGTCGAGAGTTTCAATTTTGCGCAAACTTTGCAGATGCCTGAGAAGTTGCGATGCGGGCCTGAACAATCCGAAGAGCGAGCTTGTATATCGTCTTTCGCGAGTCGGCACTGAGTGCTATGGTGATGTAAGGGAAGCTTACGGATGGCCGTAGCTTACCGAATCGGGTGGTTTTCTTTCGCGCACATTAGGCGTTAGGATTCAAGAGGCGATGGGCCCGGTTGGTGCCGGCCGCTGATAGCTGGGTCCCGCGCAAGGGAAGGCCGCGAACCCCGCCAGGTCCGGAAGGAAGCAACGGTACCGGCCCTAGCCCTGTGCCGCGGGGGTGCCTAGCTATCATCCGACCGGCAGCGCCGGGCTTCTGCGTAAAAAGCTGAGGCGCAGATGGCTGATGGGACCGCTGCTCATCTGGTGTTGTTTCGCAAATGGCGACCGGGACGCCTGGAGGACCTGGTCGGCCAGGATCACGTCACCAAAGTACTGCGCCAAGCGCTCATAAAACAACGCGTAGCGCACGCTTTTCTTTTCTGCGGCATCCACGGCGTCGGCAAAACCTCGGCTGCACGTATTCTCGCTCGTTGCCTCAACTGCGAACGGGGGCCAACGCCTGACCCGTGCGGACAATGTCGGCCGTGCGTGGAGATCGCCGAGGGCCGCTCGTTAGACGTGGTGGAGATTGACGGCGCCACGTACCGCAAGATCGACGATGCCCGCGCGATTATCGAAAACCTTGCCTACCGTCCGGCGCGCGATCGCTACAAAGTCTACATCATCGACGAAGCCCATCAGCTTACCGACCAAGCCTTCAACGCGCTGCTCAAAACCTTGGAAGAGCCGCCGCCCCACGTAAAGTTTATTCTTGCCACGACCGAGCCCCAGAAAATGCCGGAAACGATCCTGTCGCGCCTGCAGCGTTACGACTTCCGGCGAATCCCGCTGCCGCTGATCATCGCGCGGCTGAACGAACTTGCAAGGCGTGAAGGTGTGGAGGCCGAAGCAGGCGCCCTTGCGCTGATTGCGCGGGAAGCTGCGGGTAGTCTTCGCGACGCCGAAAGAATGCTCGAGACGGCAGTTGCCGGTGCCAAGGACGTGGTACGCGAAAGCGACGTGGCGCAGATGCTCGGAGTCGCTAGCCGGGAGCACGTCGCCAAGCTTGCGTCGATGGTCGTTCAGAAACAGGCAGCCGCAGCTCTGAAGATGGTGCGCGAGCTCTACGAAGCCGGAATCACGCCCGAAATCCTCGGACGAGAGCTTCTCGAGCTGTTGCGTAACCTTGCGCTTGCAAAGCTCGAAAGTGAAAGCCGCGAACCTTTGTTGAGTAATTTACCCGACTTCGAGGCCGAAGAATTAAGACAAATGGCGCAGAGTCTTTCGCTGCGCGACATAAATCGCTTGTTCCGCCTGATGTCTCAGGCGCAGGAGGAAGTCCTTCGCTCGGCCTATCCCGAAGTTGTCTTGGAAATGTCGGTGGTACGGATGGCGACGCTCGCGCCTGTGATTGAAGCGGAAGAGCTCCTAAGCGCGATAAAAGCTCTTCAAGCGGCAAACCCCGTGGATGCGCCCACGGCTACGGCCTCATCTCCTCTGGCAAATCAGAGCACAAAAACCCATCGACGCGTGATTAGCAAGCCCCAGACGAACCATCCTAAATCATCTCAAGCCGAGCATTCGGCACCCCTCAATTCCCCGGACTCCAGCGCTGTCGGGCCACGTGTTGACGCTCAAGAATTAGACGTAAGATCGTCAGCCGATGTATCCGACGCTAGCCTGACTAGCAAGATTGAATCCGGCGCGGCGAGTGCAAGCGCCTCGGTCGGCGCGCGCGAGGCTTCGTCCGGCGCCGAGCAGCCTTTCCGCGCACCGAAGCCCCAGAATGACCATCCGGAACAAACAATTTCGGGGCTGGGAAACGATCTGCCCGAGCTTCGGCGATATATTCGAGAAAAAGCCGTGCCTTTGGCTAGTTTTATGGAGCAAAGCGCGCGGCTTAGGCTTGAAAACGACGTGCTTATCGTCGCGGCTGTGAGCGATTTCTACGCCCATTATTTTCGCGACAAGGCACAACTCATCGCTGAGCTCGCCTCCGAGTACTATGGCAGGCAAATCAGGGTTAAAGTGGTTTGGGAGGAGGAGGTAGCCTCTGAGTTATCTCAGTCAGAAGTTCTGAGTTCTAGCGGGCTTGCGTTCGAGGAGAAGTCTCAAAGTGCGCAGGCACCTGAAATTGCGCGTCAAGCAAGTGGAGAGGTCGAACAGCGCGTGGCGAACTCTTCGCCGGATCAGCAGAATAATCGTTCGGGCAGAATTCAGGCGCTCAAAAACGATCCTTTGGTCAAGGCGATTTTTGACCAGCTTGACGCTCGGCTGTTAAATGTTTGCCCGCTGCCGACGCGAACGGGATTTGATGAGAACACTCAACTTAAAAACAACGGCGATAGCGAGACTGATAGTTAAAAACTTCACGGATGGGTCCTAAAAGTGGGAGAAGTTAACTTTTTGGCGCTGCTTAGACAGGCGCAGGCGCTTCAGGCCAAATTGCAAGAGATACAAGAGGAGTCAGCGGCCAAGACCGTCGAAAGCGAGGCGGGAGGCGGCTTGGTGCGAGTCGTAGTCGATGGCTCAATGCGCTTGCGCAGTGTATCGATCGACCCGATGCTTTTTCAGAGTGGCGATAAAGCGATGGTGGAAGACCTCGTCACTGCCGCAGTAAATGAGGGACTGCGGCGGGCCCAGGAGCTTGTTGCCAATGAGTTTGGCAAAATGGTGGGCGCGATGAGCGGTTTCATACCGCCGAAAGAAACGTAATTCCTTGGCCCAAACAATTTCGGACTATGAGCGGAAACCATCAGAAAGCGGAAGGTTTGCCGCCAGCTATGACTCGCCTGGTGCGCGAACTTTCACGGCTGCCTGGTATAGGCGAAAAAACCGCATCTCGCCTCGCACTCGTGCTGTTGACGTGGCCGCGGGAGCGAGTAATCGGATTGGCCGAGGCGCTTTTGGAAATGAAGGAGCGCGTTGGGCTGTGCAATACGTGCTTTGGTCTTTCCGACTCGTCAATTTGTGGCATATGCTCCGACTCGGCTCGCGACCATAGTGTCATCTGTGTCGTGGAAACGCCCGCAGACCTTCTCGCTATCGAGCGCTCGCGCAGTTTCGGCGGCGTCTATCACGTCTTACATGGGGCGCTAGCCCCGGCCCAAGGGGTGGGCCCTCAGAACTTAAAGATCAACGAACTGGTTCAACGGCTCGAGCAGCAAAAACCCACTCCGATACGCGAAGTTATCCTTGCCACAAACGCAACCGTAGAGGGCGACGCAACCGCGCTTTACTTGGCAAATTTACTTAAACCGCTCGAGATCAAGATAACCCGTCTCGCCCGCGGACTCCCAAGCGGAAGCGACCTCGAGTATAGCGACGCTGCTACTGTCAGTGCCGCCCTAAGCCATCGACATGAGCTTTAAACTTGCCTTAAGAAATGCTTGCTTCGTCTCCGAGCCCCTTTTTAAGCGACCATTCCGTACACGCCGTACCCGAGTCGCCGAAGGCCTAGGTTCAAAAATGTCAATCGAGAAAGCAAGAATTGACCAGCGGTGGAGCAGTCAGGTCATTAGGTGTTCGTATTGCGGAACGATTTAAGAAAAGAACCGTCCTATCAGCAGGTTAAAACTTGACGTAGTAAAAGCTTCTTTTTGGGAGCTAGCGGGAGGGAGATTTTTGTTGTGCTCCCCGAGATAAGGAGCAAGCAGCTACCTTGGAGCGCAAGCGCCACAAAGGTTGTTCTCGTTAGCTGGATCTTCGACCAAGCCTTCGTCGAGCGAATGGCACACTTTCATGCATTTGGCGCAAATGAAGTAGATACCCTCGACCGTTTTGCTTATTCGCTCGCGGTTTAAGACTCTACCCTTTAGCTTCTCGATGCGAATGCCCAAAAGCTCCTCGTACTGCCGCTTGATTTTGCGCCTACCGATCTCGTCACGCGGCAGATCGGAGTCCTCTTCACGCTCCTCTGCTGAATCGAGGAATCCCGCGTAAATTTCCCCTTTCGCCTCTTTGCTCTTACGCGTTCTAGCCATGCTCGCCTATCCGTGGTTTAGTGGTTTAATTATCCTTAGCGAGTTCGCGCCATATAACCGCAATTCTTGTCGCAAACCCAGAAGAACCCGCGACGACCAAAGCCGGTAAAAAGCACTACTCTGCTTTCCGCTCCACAGTTGGGGCACAAGCGCTTTACTACCGCCTCTTTGCTCTTCTGAGCAGTCCTAGCTTTTCTCGCCATCTTCTATTTCTCTTTCACCAAGAAACGCTTAGTGTTCCATGCACTTAATACATGATACGGGCTTCTAGCGACTTCTCAAGTCTCCTGGACGCGCTGCAGGCTACTCCGCGCCGCTCGAGCATAAAAAGACGTCGGGAAAACACGACGTTAACAGTGCGGATCGACACGATGTATCTTGCTACCGAGCAACGAATAACTATTAGAGAATTATTCCATCACCGAAATCGCGCGCAAAGGCTCTCGAATCTAGCGATAGCGTCGCACGAGAAATTGCGGAAAAACGAACAATCGTGCCATAAGCTCGACGGAACCCTGCGAGAGAACAAAAGCAACGCTAAGATCCGGATCGTAGCGTGCGACAAGGCTATCCGTCGTAAGATTTCGAAACGACAAAATTCGGATAAAAACTTTTAGAGACCTCAAATTTTAAAACTCTCTTAAAGGAGCGCTCCGAAAACTTCATTGGACGAAAAACTCAGAGAAAACGACGCCGTCATTTTTGTCGACCAGCGGGGACGAAAGTACCTCAAGATCCTGCGCCGAGGAACGCGGATCACGATTCGAGGCGAGCTTCCCAGCGAAAGCCTTTGGGGAGTGAGCGAAGGCTCATGGGTCACCTTTAGCTCGGGTGAGCGCTTTTTGGTGCTGCGCCCGACATACGCCGATCTCGTTCCGAACTTGCCGCGACAGGCGCAGGTAATCTACCCAAAAGACACGGGCGTGATGTTGCTTTGGGGCGACGTTTTTCCTGGAGCGACAGTAATCGAAGGGGGAGTCGGCGCCGGGGCGCTCACGATCGCCCTGCTGCGCGCTATCGGTCCACAAGGCCGCCTCATTTCGTACGAGATTCGCGAGGACTTTGCCACGATCGCGGCAAAGAACGTCGCCAATTTTTTTGGACCTGCGCCGAACTGGTCGCTGAAAGTCAAGGATCTGTTCGAAGGGTTTGACGAAACGGCAGTCGATCGGCTGTTTTTGGACCTGGCCGAACCCTGGAAAGCGCTGGATCAGGTTGCCAACGCCCTGCGCCCCGGTGGCGTATTCGTCTGTTTGGTGCCGACGGCGCTTCAACTTAAGGAAACAGTTCAGGCGCTTCAGGACAGCCGCGAGTTCGACGCCGTCGAATGCTTTGAAACTCTGATGCGACCGTGGAGCGTACGGGGTCTTAGCGTTCGGCCGGTACATCGGATGGTGGCTCACTCGGGATGGATTATCGTAGCCCGTCGTGTGGTCTAGCACGCCATGGCGCCGTCAGTGTTTAGGCAAGCAACATAGCGCACCACAACTATCGTAGCCGTCGAAGCTTTCAGTTGCCGCCCTACTTTACACGGCTGTCAAGCGCCCGAGGCGAGACTTAGATCAGTACACCGCTAGGTTCTAAGGAGGCGACCAGCGCGGTAACGCCGGCGTAGCGCTTAAATTCGAGCGGTCGAGCGCCACGCCCACTCGACCAAGCTCACAGGAAAGCAGCTCTCTTGACAGGATAAGCTACGGCCCGATGCAAAGCCACTCTGCTTTGCGGTTGCCTTAATGGCCAAAAAGCCCGCGAAAAAAATCCTTTATCGTCGCGACGATCCCACCTCCAGTCGCAGTTGGCGCGGGAACAACCGACTGCCCGGTTACTTCTTGAGCCTTTGGAGGCTGTTGTGTGGCAGAAGCCTGCGGTTTGGTGGGAACGCCGGCTATCAGCGCTGCGCCAGAGTGAAGATGGCAAGCAACGGTGGGTGCCGTGCCGTTGAGGAAAGGTAGAGTCGTTATGCGCGGACACGCCGGCACCGCCAACTCACCGGTTTGTAGGTCGATCGTAGCAAAACTGACTCCTTTAGGAACCGGAAAAGCTCGATGGGAGGCGGGCCACGCATGGATCATAAAATCGACCCATTCAGGCAACGCTGCCTGCGCGCCAGTGAGCCCGATACTTTGCGGTTTGTCGAATCCCACCCAGACGCCACAGACCAACTCGGGCGTGTAGCCGACAAAGTAGGCGTCTTGGTAGTCGTTGGTGGTGCCGGTTTTGCCTGCGGCCGGAAAGTCTAACCCGAGGGACAAAGCATTTGCAGCGGTGCCGTAGCGGATCACGCCTTGCAAAGCCGCGGTGATCAAGTAAGCAACGCTGGGGCGAACGAGTCGCCGCTCAACCGGCTTGTGTTGAAACAACACGCGCCCTGAGCCGTCCACTATCGACACAATAGCGTAGGGAACGCGCAGCTCGCCGCCAGCTGCGAAGACTTGGTAGACCGAAGTAAGCTCGAGCAACGTTGCTTCGCCTGCCCCGATCGCGATCGACGGCACCTCGGGCAGGTCCCCCGCCATGCCCATCTGATGGGCCGTCTTTACTATTGTTCGGGGGCCAAGCTCGTAGCCTATGTACGCGGCCGGTATGTTGAGCGAGCGAGCTAATGCTTCGGCCACGGTTACTTCGCCCCGATAAACTCGCTCGTAGTCCGCTGGTGCCCACCCGTGAAACGACATCGGACGGTCGGGTAAAATCGAGGCTAAAGTAAGCGGCCGATCCAGCGGCGTCCGATCGGGGTCGAGGGCGGCCAGGTAAACCAACGGCTTGATCGTAGAACCCACTTGACGACGCGCCATCGTAGCGCGATTGAACTGGCTTGTCCGAAAGTCGCGCCCACCGACCATTGCTTTTATCGCTCCGCTGCGGGCGTCAATCGCTACCAACGCGGTCTCCAGCCGATCGGTAACCTTGGTGCGACGAAGGCGCGGATAGTGCGCTTCAAGCCGTTGAAGGTTCGCTTTCGCCGCCCGCTCAGCTACCTCCTGAAGCTCGGGATCGAGCGTGGTATACACTTTGACACCACCCAACTGTGCTGTAGGTCCGACCAGCTGCTCCACCTCGGAGATCACGTACTCGACAAAGTATGGGGCGTAGCGGCTTTTGGTCGCGGTCGCTACCTCGATCGGCGAATTTAACGCCATCTGGGCGGTCGACGCATCGATAACGCCGTAGCGCTTCATCAGCGCAAGCACGGTGTCTCGCCTTTGCTTGGCATAGTTGGGATGGCGGCGCGGGTCGTAGAGAATCGGCGCGCGGATCATGCCGATAAGTGTGGCTGCTTCCGCGGGTGTCACGTTACGCAAATCCTTGTTAAACAGGTAGCGTGCCGCAAGCGGCAGCCCATAGACAGGCCTGCCGTGGTCCTCGCCCATGTAGACGTCGTTGATGTAGCGCAACAGGATCTCTTTTTTGGAGAGGCGAATTTCCAACACGAGAGCGATCGCAAGCTCGCGCATCTTGCGCGCAAAGCTTCGCTCGCGGTTGCCCATAAAAGTTCGCGCAAGCTGCTGCGTAATCGTGCTCGCGCCTGCTACTGCTCGTCCCGCTCGCAAGTCGATAAACGCTGCCTTGACTATTCGCACTGGGTCAAATCCGAAATGGTAATAAAAGTAGCGGTCTTCGGTGACGAGGAGGCCTTTCACCAAATAAGGTGGCAGTTCGTCGAGCGGTACTTCGACTCGTTCCGCCGGCGCATCTGACATCATCCGCCCGATCACCTCTGGTTCCAGTACGACCCGGTCTACGACTTGCCCCAACGCGTCGACGATCTGGTCCACCCGCGTGCCGTTTAGCGAAAGGATAAGCTTGCGCGCAGGAAAAGCTATATCGCCGATCCGAAAATCGCGCACGAAAATGGTTAGTTTCGTCCGGTCGATCGCGTATTCGCCGGCATGTTCCACGGCGGCGACCTCAGAGTAGCTAAGATGATGCAACCGGGAGAAGAAGTGAATCTGCGCTAGGTCGTCGCCAGGATGCACAACCAGCGGCGCTGAGTAAATGGCGGAACTGAGCCCCTGTTTGCGCTGGTCGATTAACAGCGAAATGTCCTGATAAAGACGCGTAAACCAAAGGCCTGTAAAGAAAGAGCCGAAGATAACCACAACGCCCACGCAGCGCTTGACCGTTATATACCGCCTCCACGGAATAGTTTCGCCCCAGGAGCGCAAAAGCGAAACTAAAGACAGCAGCACACTATTGCGGCGCTTGGTCCTTGCGCCTGTGCGATTGGTCGGTCGATTTGGCACGATCGGCTCTTTTGCTGTTCCCGAATATTGCCCGACGCCCCACGCCAACGTGGCTGGGAGAAACCTTTGGAACCTTGTAATCGCTCTTACTCGAATTCGCCCGCTCGCAACAGTCTCAATCTATCAAAATTCAGCTAACTTTACTTACAGCAAAGCCCCCCTAGATCACGTTATCAACAAACGTGCCAGCCGGATTGGCCGCCATAAATTCCACTTCAACCCTCAAGGTGCACTTGCCAATCAACGGGCGTGCTCCGACGTAGGACAAGCAGCTCAAAGCGAAAACGCCCGTCCGTTGGCCTGGCCGGTAGTCTGCGAAGAAGTCCTTAAACCGGTGAAAAAATTGCGCTATGTGTAGATAAATCAGCCCAGTCAGGAAGGTCGGCGCACGCACGATAAATTGCTTGTCCCCGAAAACGGCTAGACCATCGTATGATAAATTAAGACAGATTCACTACTTCCAACCGGTCACAAGTCAGAGACGATTTTGGGAGAAGACGGCAAGATTCTTCAATTCAGAGACTCAGCCGAGCAAGAGCTTTTAAGCCTGCGCGCTTTTTTTCGCCGCCAGCGAGATGTAGACGACAAAGACGAGAGACTCGTCTCGGAACTGCTGCGTCTTGCCGCGCGATCAGAGATTCGGCCAAGAGCACTTGGCGCGGTCCTAGTGCCACTTTTCATTCACGACGGCGAGTTGCGATTACTGTACACCAAACGCTCTAAGCGACTTGCCCATCATCGAGGCGAAGTAGCTTTTCCAGGTGGCAAACAGGATTCGACCGACCCGAATCTACTTATGACGGCTTTACGGGAAGCAGAGGAAGAAATCGGCCTTTCTCCTCAACGAGTCGAGGTCCTGGGCAGGCTTCCCTTCTTCGAGGTAAGCCGAAGCGGTGTCGCGGTCGTGCCTTACGTCAGCGTGCTGAGTTCGCTCGATGGCATCGTTGCCAACACCCAGGAGGTCGAGGAGGTTTTCAGCGTACCGATAAGCGTCTTGCGCGACCCCGGGTATCGGATTACCTACCACTTCGACCATCCCGACGGAAGCCGAAGCGCGCATCCCGCCATCGCATACGAAGGTCGGGTTATTTGGGGTCTTACGCTGCGAATTACGCTTGCTCTGCTCAGGTGTTTCGACTGCGCAAAAGCTTCTCCGCGCTAGCGATAAACGACGCTCAAGGCTAACTTGCGCTCCGCGCAGCAGTGCCGCAAGCGTTCAGGCGCTCGCCGTCAGCCATTGGTAGCAAGAAATGCACTCGCTCTTTGGCCACACTTAGCAACTCGACCTTGGTCCCTTGGCGTTTAAAAGCGTCGACAATTTCTTCCACCAACCATTCCGGTGACGACGCGCTGGCCGTAAGACCCAGAATTCTCACCCCGTCTAGCATCTCGGCCGTCAAGTCCCGGATCGAATCGACCAAAAACGAACGAGTGCCATGAGCTATGGCGACCTCGACCAGTCGATTAGCGTTCGAGCTTTGTTGCGAGCCGACCACCAAAATCGCATCCGTCAAACGCGCAAGTTCCTTGACCGCGTTCTGGCGGGTCTGCGTCGCATAGCAAATGTCGTCGCTCTTGGGGGTGACAAGCGCTGGGAATCGCCGCCTCAGAGCCTCGATAATGTGCCGCGTGTCGTCGATACTGAGCGTGGTCTGGGTAACCACCGCAACCCTCGACGGATCGGGCACCTGGACGGTCTCGGCCTCTTTTTCGCTGCCAACCAGCAATACCTTGCCTGGGGCGACGCCTAAAGTTCCCTTTACTTCCTCGTGACCGGCATGGCCCACCAGAATTACCGTGCGACCCTCGCGTGCGTACCGCTCGACCTCAAGATGCACTTTGGTCACTAAAGGACACGTCGCATCGATAACCTTAAGGCCCCGCTCTTTTGCATGGTCCCACTCGCTGGGTGCAACGCCGTGAGCGCTGAAGATAACGCGCTGACCGTACGGAACTTCGTCTAGATCCTCGACGAAAACCGCACCCTCCGCCTCGAGCGCTTCGAGCACAAAGCGGTTGTGCACTATCTGATGGCGTACGTAAAGCGGACGGCCGTAGATCTTTAGCGCGGAACGTACCGCCTCGACCGCTCGCTCTACGCCGGCACAAAATCCGCGCGGCTCGGCGAGAATTATTTTCTCAACCATGTGATTAGCTAACACCGCGTCCAAAGACGACGCTTGCAACTTCGGTTCCTTAAGCGAACTTGTAGTAGTCATTCAACCTAACTTTCCATCGGAATTGTACGCTTAGCTTAGCGATAATTCCAAAGCGAAAACAGCAGGGGTCCGGCCGTCAAGATGCCTACCATCCTTGATGCTTCTCCGGTTAACCGTTAACGGCAATCTTCAGAAGCGATATGCGGCGGATGCGACGTCTGGCATCCGATCCAAACCTCGCCGCCTTCGAAGTACTCCTTCTTCCAGATTGGAACGAGCTCCTTGATGCGGTCGATTGCAAAGCGACAGGCTCCGAAGGCTTCGGCTCGATGGGGGGCAGCAACCGCGATAGCGACGGAAACCTCGCCGACTTCCACCATACCGATACGATGGCGGATAGCGATCTTGGTTATGCGGAACCGATGGCCAGCCTCGGCCGCGATCTTGCGCATCTCGCGCAGTGCCATCGGCAGATACGCTTCGTACTCCAGGCGCAGGACACGCCTGCCTGCGTTGTGGTTGCGGGTAGTTCCCGAAAAAGTCACTACCGCACCGGCTGACGGCTCGCTTACTTCCCGCTCAAGCAGCCCAACCTCGATCGGTTCGGGGCCAATCGCCACCGTGCCAACCCAGGGAACCTCCACGTCCTCGGTACCGCCGCTCACCGGTGGGATGAAGGCCACTTCGTCGCCGTCGCGCGGCTTGAAAGCGAAGTCAACGTATTCGTAGTTTACCGCGCACGACACCGAATTTTTCGCTTCCTGCAAGGAAGGAAACTCGGCGCAAAGCTCGCGCCAGATCTCGCCGACGCTTATTCCTTCCGGAAAATCGCGCGCCAGCTCGCCAAAACGAGCTCGCTCGCGCAAAGATGCGAAAAGCTTCAATCTCAATCGCATTACAGGTCCAAAAGGTACGCGATATGTCCGAGCTCCGGCAATAACAGCTTCTCCATCGCAAGTTTGCAGGCGTTCGGAGCACCCGGCAGCGCTACGAGCAGTTTTCCTTCGCTTACGCCAGCTACGGCCCGGCTAAGAAAAGCTGCGGGTCCGACCTCCTGATACGAGAGCATCCGAAACAGCTCGCCAAAGCCCTCGAGCTCCTTTTGCAAAAGAGGGCGAACCGCGTCGAACGTTGTGTCTCTTGGTGCGATTCCGGTGCCGCCGTTAGTAATAATTCCGTCTAGATGGGGCAAATGCCGACGGAGCGTAAGCACGATCCGTTGAGGCTCGTCAGGAAGGATTTCGTAATACTCGACTCGATGCCCAGCCTGGACTAAAAGTTCCTTTATCAGCTTGCCACTCTCGTCAGTCTCTGGTGTGCGGGTGTCGCTGATCGTTATCACGCCCAGCCTCAGAGCGCGCTTGAGCTCGCGGTGATGACGGTGATGCTCGGCGAGGGTCACCGAATCCTCCAGCTGAGGCGTGGACATTGCGTCGAATCAGAGTACCGATGCTTCAACGGCGCTCCTTTGACAGCAAAAGCTCAATCCGCCCTGGTTCAGCGAAGCCGTAGATTATAAGCCTGTCTGCCTTTCTCGCTGCTTCTCACCTCGAACTGCACCTCGGTTCCCTCGCGCAACTCCTCGAAATAAAGCTTAGGTGACAGGCGCGACCGATGGAAAAAGACCTCCTCGCCTCCGTCGTCGGGGATGATGAACCCGAAACCCTTGTCCCTCACGATTTTTTTAATCGTGCCGTACATAGGCAAATCCCCCGTACGTTGGTTTCGCCTGGCGCTAACGCGCGACTCCAAAAGCTAGTATCACAAAGGCACATACTTGCCTTCAAGCCGAAGCGCGTCAAAGATAAGCACAGATTTTTGAAAAGTTTGAAAAGCTGAGCGCGGCTTCGGCTATGAAATAACGTTCGATCAGAGCTCTTTTAGTGTAGTCGTAGCTGTGCGTGCTAGTCTAGGCGATGAAAACTATCACTCTTCGTGAAATCGAGCGTATTTTCGCAATCATCGAGCCTTTGGGGCTTTCCAGAGAGGCGGTCGTGATACCGCTACGCACAAGTCATCCCGGTTCCGTGCGCAAACTTCCCAATGGCAAGTACGAAATCGTGGTAGACGCGGAGATGGATTTCGAGGCATGGCTCAACTGGCTTCGGTCTCGGCTTGTTGAGTTGATAGGTCAGGCTTGATTTCGACTAAAACGGCTCCGGCTTCTATCTGAGTACCGACCGTGACGCGCAACCTCGTTACCGTGCCCGGCACCTCGGCGCTGAGCACGAGCTCCATCTTCATCGCCTCGAGCACAAGCACGGGCTGACCTTTTCTGACCCGGTCGCCCTCTGCCACCATAACTTTAGCCACCCGCCCCGGCATCGGAGCAACAATTTCGGGTCTCGCCACCTGCGTGCTGCGCGAGCGAACCTCACGCGCTTGTTCGAGCGTAAAGCTAAAAAGGTAGGGGCCGATCGCCACTTCCACGCCTGATTCGCTTCGGCAAACAAACCCGCGGTATCGGCGCTCACCGTCCGACACCAGAAACGAACCATCACTGAGCCTTTGGATTGTCAAAACAACAGAGCTACCGTCGACCCGCGCCGTAATTTGGTCACCTTGATCACGCTCAAGTTCAAGTTCGTGCTCTTCGGTCTGATTTTTTCGAACTATTTTCATCGCCATTAGCTCCAGGGAACGAACCCACGCAGCTCGACCCAGGGTGAACGGTCGGCACGCCTGTTCAAAGTTGGACCGGTAGCTGATTGAGTTAGGTCGATCCGCCGGACAAAAGCCGTCGCCGCCATTGCCAAGGCGACCCGAAGGGCCTGCTGGTCGGGACGCCACGTCGCGAACTGCTCGTCAATTAGTCGCGTCGAAAGTTCGCCCCGAATAAAGGGTTCGCTAAGGACGATGTCGCGCAAAAAGCCTCCTGTGTGGGGTACTCCTGCGAGTACCAGCTCCTCAAGGGCGATCGCCATTCTGCGACGCGCCTGCTCGCGGTCTTCGCCGTAGGTAATCACTTTGGCGAGCAAGCCGTCGTAATAAGGAGTGATGCGCGAGCCTGGCTCTATCCACGAGTCGACGCGCACGCCGGGTCCTTCGGGCTTGTGAACGTAGAGCACCTCGCCCGTGGCCGGCCGAAACCCAAGTTCGGGATCCTCGGCGTAAATCCGACACTCGAGCGCGTGTCCCCTTGGCTCCCATCGGTCGCGCACGGGCTCGCCGGCAGCTAGCTTCAGCTGCTCGGCAACGAGATCGCAGTTGAAGCGAAGCTCGGTCACGGGATGCTCGACCTGGAGGCGCGCGTTGATTTCAAGAAAGTAAAATTCCCGCCCGTCGAGCAAAAACTCCACCGTTCCTGCATTAACATATCCCGTGCGCTGAGCAAGCTTGATCGCGGCCTGCGCCATCTTACTGCGCAGTTCGTCGTCGACCACCGGCGAAGGCGACTCTTCGATCAGTTTCTGATGGCGGCGCTGAACCGAGCATTCTCGCTCGCCTAGCACGACCACGCGCCCATATGCGTCGCACAAAAGCTGAACTTCCACGTGGCGCGGACGCGCCAGAAACTTCTCCAGGTAGACTCGTCCGTCGCCAAAGGCTTGTTTAGCCTCTCGAGCGCCCGCTTCGAGCGCCTCTTCCAGCTCCGTTTCGGCGCGGACCACACGCATGCCTCGTCCGCCGCCGCCGGCTGCAGCCTTGACCACGACCGGGAAACCCAAACGCGCAGCCAGTGCCCGAGCAGCGGACAAATCTTCCACCTCACCTCCCGGTACCACCGGAATTGCGCATTCCATAGCAATTTTGCGGGCGCCGATTTTGTCGCCGGCCAACGCCAGCGCCGAAGCTGGCGGCCCGACGAAGATGATCCCCGCGTCGGCTACAGCCTTCGCGAAGTCGGCGCGTTCAGAAAGGAAACCATAGCCCGGATGAATCGCGTCAGCCTTGACCCGCCTGGCAGCATCGATGATCGCTGCGATATTGAGATAGCTTCGCGAAGCCTCCGGCGAGCCAAGGCTTACGGCCTCATCCGCCGCTGCAACGTGCGCGGCCGTTTTGTCGGCCTCCGAGAAGACCGCCACCGTCTTGATCCCCAAAGCCTTGGCGGTCCGGATGATGCGCAGCGCAATCTCGGCACGATTGGCAACGAGAAGTTTTTTGATCTCTTTCATGAACCCAAACCCAAGCGACTCTCTTGCTCCACAGTCGCGTCGCCCCTTCTGGCGAGCAATTAACCCAAGCTAAGGGATCTGGAGTAGGCGTCACCGAACGCGAACAAATTTTTTTCAACTATTCGTTGAAAAGGCATTGATTGATTTTCGAAATTTACTATCTTGAAACGCTAGGAATCCACAAAAACGCAAAGCTCGCTACGCGAGCCTGCATAAACGATAAGGGCATTCTTACATGAGGGAGCTCTAGGGTTAGATGGCGCAGAACGCAACCGTGCTTCGCACCGTTTATGATTTTCCTGTCGTCGCGCATCTGTGCAGCGACGGTTCTGTTCGTTACACCCGCCTTGTTCGCCGTGCCGGCAGCGAGCCGCGAGGTGTTTGTCCGTACTGCAATACTACCTTCCAGTACAAAAAGCCAAAACCTTCGCCCTCCAGACGATACACCAGTAGCGAAGGCTCTTCTCATTTCTAGCCCGTTATTTATTTCCCCGAAGCATGAGCTGCGCTGAGGCTCCTGCCGGCGGGGAGATCTGCGCGCGCGCCGCCAGGCTCCTTCGGACGCGCGCTTGAGGATCGGCGCGTCGACGCTCTTGCTTAAGCGCCATTGTCGAGACGATCGCGCCAAGCAACGAGGCAAGGCCTAGGATTGTCGAGTTACGCGCAAACTTTTCAACTCGATGAGCTTTTCCGTCGCACTCAAGCTCGCAAGCGCTTTTTTGCAGCGTGATCACGCCGACAGGGGCGCTATTGCTCGCCCTACGTGGCGCAGACAAGTCACTGTGAGAAAAGCGTCGCAAACTCGTCCTCGCTCAGCGGGGGCCGTTTAGCCAACTCAAGGCTTTCGAGAACGTGCCGCTCGGACTTCATCCCGACCAGCGCCACGTCAACTCCGGGTGTGGAGCGGACGAACTGGAGCGCGCATTGCGCATGCGAGCTCAACCCAGCAAATCTTGCTACCAGTTGCGACGGCAAGCCGCGGGCTAGTCGACCTTGCAGCAACGGAGCGCTCACGCACACGCCGATCCCGAGCTCTTCGGCAGCCTCGAGCACCGAGCAGACTTTACTATCCACCCGCTGATTCGCCCGTCCGAGCGCTTCCAACATCACCAAATTGTACGGCAGCTGGATCACCTTGAAGTGATGGCCAGCGCCAGCCACTTCCTCGGCCAGCTTCACCAGTTCGGCGAGCGATAAGTATCCGGGCTCATCGGGGTCAGCCCGATAACCCGCCCAAGTTGCGGTTCCGTAGACGCCGATCTCTCCTTGCGCGACCTTCTTTTCTAACACCTCGAACGCAGCCCTCATCCTGCGCATGAACTTCGCGCGATCGACCGCCTCCAATTGAATCTCCGGGTTGTGCAAGTAGTAGATGTCGATCGTCTCAAGCCCAAGATTCTGTCGGCTCGTTTCCACCATCGCCTCGATGTATTTCGGCGCTATGCAGTGACAACCGGCAACCCAGTCGTCGGGCGCACTCAGTCCCGTCCTGATGAAATGCTTTTCGATTCCAAGGCGAGGGTTTCCGTTGAACGGCACAAACCCGCCTTTGGTGGCGATGATCACTTCCTCGCGCGCGACCTTCTGCTGGCGAACAAGATCGCCCACTACGCGGCCGATCACCTTTTCGCTTCGCTGAAATCTGTAGTTAATCGCGCTGTCAATCACGTTGATGCCGCCGAGCAGGGCAACTGTTATCGCCCTGGCATACGCAGCATCATCGCTTTCGGAGTCGTCGCCGAGGTAAGTGCCAAGTCCCAGAGAGGAAGCTAAGACGCCACAGAAGGGTCGAAAATGCCCCGGCAGATGCGTGAAGCGTTGCGCATACGCAGCCGTTCCTGAATCGGTTGCTCTGCCACTAATTGCCATCTGATTTACCTCGCAAAGTTCTTTTCGTTTTCACGGGCAAAGCGCCGGCGCTATGCGCGCCATCCTTTAGCGTAGCGGCAGTTGAAATCTTTCGCTGAACGACGGTAAGCCGCAAAATCACTTCCTGCGTGCGCTTTTTCGATCGCGCCAGATGCCTTGCAGTCGAACAGCCGTGTTGGAAGTTTATGAAGCACAAAGTTAGGGAAGTTCGCCTTTAACGCTCCGCGCCGACCCTTTCAACTAACCTCTCATATAAAAGCTGCCCAAGCCATAGCTCACGCTCTCCTTGATAAGGTCTCCGGCCACAAAAACGTAAATAACAAACCGCCGATTTCATCGACGTCACGTTCGAGGTTTCACGTCCGCTAGATCACTGGCTGTAGCCGTCGATTACGAAGAAAGGCGATGCGCCCTTGCCATGGTCGGTCGATCCAGGTAAGCGCGTAGGATCGAACGGTAAGGCGGACTTTGCCACCTAGCGCTAGCTATTCGACAGCTGCATTGACAGATCGACAGTAGCGGGTTAAATTAAAACAGCTTTTCACAAGTGTGCGTGGCAGCCGCCTGGGCAGTTTCCAGCGCCGCAATGCTGCGCGTCCTCTTATACGTGCAAGGGACATAAGCCTATGGTTAGGCGAGACAAAGCCAACTACCTGATACAGTCGGTCGCGCATGCATTAGACGTGTTGGAACAGTTCTCTGGCGAGCAAGACGAGCTCGGCGTGACCGAGCTTTCAAGACGCCTTAAACTGCACAAGAACAACGTTTTTCGGCTCCTGGCGACGCTCGAAGCGCGGGGCTATATCGAGCAAAACAAATCTACCGAAAACTATCGGCTCGGTATCCGATGCCTGCAGCTGGGACGCAATTACATTGAACAGCAAGGGTTAGTAAGACAGGCCCGAGCTATCCTTGCAGAGTTGGCCCACAAGGCGCGTGAAAGCGCTTTTGTAGCAATTGCGCGCCGACACGGGATGGTGGCATTAGAGGCCGCCGACCCGTCCAACAGAGTCGTCAAAATAGAATCGCTGGTCGGCGAGCTATTGCCTTTGCACTGTACTGCAGTCGGAAAAGTTCACCTAGCGTTCGAGCCCGAAGAGCAGGTGAATGTTCAACTTGGTGAAGAGCTCAAACGGTATACGGAGCATACGATCGTCGAGCGACCAGCGCTGCTCGAACAATTGCGTTCAGTTGCACAGCAAGGCTATGCCGCCGATATCGGCGAGTTTATCGAGGATGTCGCCTCGGTAGCGGTACCCGTAAGGGATTACACGCGTTCAGTGGTGGCTGCGCTGGCCGTTGCCGGCCCAGCATATCGCATGTCGTCTGAACGAATCACCCAGGAACTGGCGCAGATGGTGATAGAGGCCGGACGAAAGCTCTCGGAAAAGCTCGGGTATAAATCGTGAAAAGCCAACTACCGAGAAAGGCTAGCATGTTTTGACCCGCGCAACCCGGCTTTTGACGCGAGTTGCCGCTTGGTCGAACCGATACCGGGAACATTTGTGGCTGACTTAGCGCTACCGTACTTCCAAAAGAGTTCGCTTCGCGACCAGACCGCCACGCTTTATAGGGAAAGCTAACCTTTAGGAATCGATCATTTGGGGGGATAACTATGCGCGGATTCGTAGCGATTGTTCGGACATTAAGCTTCGGCGCGGCGCTTGGGTTTGCTTTGCGCGCGGAGTGCGTGATTGCGGGCGAAACGATAAAGTTTCATGCGCGCCACGTCAATGTAGCGACCAAGTTCGAATCAACCGAAGTACCTGACCAGTCAGGGCACGTTATCGCGATGTTCCAAGCCAAGGGCATCGGCATTAGGACCGTCGGTCCCGACGAGCCGCCTTACAAGATCGACCTCTGGGGAACCGGGGACTATCAAAAAGACGGCACTGGCAAAGAACACGGTTACGGACGGTTCACGTTCGCTGATGGCTCGTCCTACTACGAAGAATGGACGGGCTCGGTATCTAATGGGCACGACGTCGGCACTGCTGTGTACAAAGAGGGTACGGGCCGATTCAAGGGAGCAAAGGGTGGCAGCCGCTTCGACTGCTTGCTACTTGGCGACCGCTTTATTTGCGACGTGGACGGCACGATCGAGCTCCCCTAACAGAAATGGTTGGCTGCAGAGCTGCAAAAACCCTGGTCTCTACACCGAGGGATGGCAAACCGGTCGTGTGCTAGTGTGGCAGTGTATACCCGAGCAGGAGCTCGCACCTGCACCTAAGCTAACCAACGCGAAAAATTAATTGGCAAAAAGGGCTACAAGGAAAGTCTTACGCTTTTCCGAAGGCTTTAAGGGCAGCTCAGCGCAGCTCTAAGAGTTGAGAGTCCGGCACAAAGTCCGCGCTCCCGAGGGGTCGTCTATCCACTTTTTTGTTGCCGGACGAACCGCTCAAATGCCTTGAGCGTTTCTTCTGAGACGTAATGCTCGATTCCTTCGGCGTCTGCCTCGGCTGACTCGGGCGGCACGCCAAGGGCGAGCAGCACTTCAACTACCAAGCGGTGGCGGGCACGCGCCCGTTCGGCCATCGCCCGACCCGCTTCGGTCAAAAATATGCCTCGATAGGGCCGCGCAACCGCTAATCCTTCGCGCTTAAGCCTAGCGATTGTCTTGCTTGCGGTGGGGTGGGCAACCCCGAGCCTGCGCGCAATATCCGCAGTGCGCGCTTCGCCGTAGGTGGCGAGCAACTCTGCAATAAGCTCGGTATAATCTTCCAGGGTCGCCGTCGACCGCGCGGCTCTCGCCTGACTGAAACGATGCGCGCGAGCGGCCTCCGCAGTCGCTCCCGCCTGGGCTTCCGGCGTTCTCGAGTGTCCTGGCACCATCACACGCCTACCAACTCACCCAAAGCCAACCCACTTCAGTCGCTAGGCACTATCCGAATTATATAGCCACAGCTACAAAATGCAACGAACGATACTAGTGCACTTAAGCCTTGGCTCATCAAGCTAGCTTGTTGACTGTCATTTAGCTTAAGCTAAATTGTAAGGCAGTAGCTACCTTCCAAACGAGCAGTTGTCACGTGGACAGTGTCAAAGCCGAACAGACGCTAACTGACCGTACTACGGTTGCAATCCGAGAAGTCTTAGCCGGGCGACGCCGTCCGGGCGTAAGGGCGATTCGCACGGCGCTGCTGTTTGCCGGACCGGCGGTTATCGCGTCGATCGCCTACATGGATCCGGGTAATTTTGCAACCAACATCCAGGCGGGCGCCAAGTTCGGTTACACGCTTTTATGGGTGGTCGTTTTGGCCAATCTGATTGCGATGTTGTATCAGGCCCTGTCGGCCAAGCTCGGCATCGTTACCGGTCGCAATCTCGCCGAGATGTGTCGCGAGCAGTTCCCCAGGGCGCTTGTGTGGTCGATGTGGGTCGTGAGCGAAGTGGCCGCGATGGCGACCGACTTGGCGGAATTTCTCGGCGCAGGCATCGGACTGTCGCTGTTGTTCAAGATACCGCTGATCGCCGCGGTGCTGGTCACGGCGCTTATCACTTACGGCATCCTGTTGTTCGAAAAACGTGGCTTTCGGGCGCTGGAGATAGTAATCGGCGCTTTCGTAACCGTGATAGGACTTTGCTACCTTATCGAGATGTTTATCGTACCCGTAGCTTGGCGCGCCGCGATACTGCATTCAGTGGTGCCAGAAATTCCGAACTTCGAGGCGCTGATGATCGCGGTTGGAATTATCGGTGCAACCGTGATGCCCCACGCGCTGTTTTTGCACTCGGGACTGACCCAAGGCCGCGCGCCCGCACACGACGATCGTGAGCGCGCCCAGTTGCTGCGTTTTTCCAACTACGAAGTCGTGATAGCTCTGACGGTCGCGGGATTGGTCAACATGGCGATCGTGATGATGGCTTCTGGTGCTTTCCACGCAGGCCATGCCGAGGTTGCTCAAATCGAGACCGCATATCAAACATTGACGCCGCTGCTGGGCGCGGGAGCAGCCGGCGTCTTTCTCGTGTCCTTGATTGTTTCGGGTCTTTCGAGTTCAGTGGTGGGCACGTTGGCCGGCCAGATGATTCTTCAAGGGTTCGTCACACTGCGCATCCCGATTTGGCTGCGACGGCTGGTAACGATGGTACCCGCGCTCGTGGTGGTCGCTCTGGGGTTGAATGTGACCACTGCGATGGTAATTAGCCAAGTCGTGCTCAGTATCGCGCTGCCTGTTCCCATGATCGCTCTTGTAATATTTACGAGCCGAGCGGACATAATGGGGCGTTTTCGTAACAGCCCACTCACTAAGCTGACGGCGGTCGCAGCAAGCGCGATTGTGCTCCTGCTCAATGCGATACTGGTCGCCCATACATTGGGACTTTGAATCGGTGCTCGTCCACTTGCGAGTAGTCTGGCACAACCTTTTTTTTGCGCTGCCTGTCCCCCGGAACGTAAGCTTTCCGTGGCCCTGGCGTTTTTGCCAGGTTACTTTTTGCCAGGCTACTGTTGAGCGACAATTAGATGACTCACCAAAAAGTCAGCTTCAGCCAAGCCGACAACTTTAACCGAAGGAAATCTTGGCCTGCCTAGCTGTAGGCATCGCCCGAAGGTGATACGCTAAGTATTGGCTTTGCTTGTTGTCGGCTTACCCTGTAAGGTTTTGACTGCCAGCGCAGCAACAATAGACGCAAACGGAAAGCGAACTGCCGGAGAAGTAGCTCAACGAGTTGATTGCCAGTCTATTGGCCTCGATGATTGGTCGGGCTAAAACGTAATCTTACGTCTGAGAGGAACTAATTTTATGAAACTTTTAGTGCCGATAAAGCGAGTGCCAGATCCCGCAACTACCATCCAGGTTCGTCCCGACGGCACGGGCATCGTCACGGACAATATCAAATGGGTGATCAATCCGTTCGATGAAATCGCGATCGAGGAAGCGCTCCGAATCAAGGAACGCCTCGGAAGCGGAGAGGTGGTCCTTGTCACGATCGGCGAGAAAAGCTGGCAGGAGCAATTGCGCACGGGCCTTGCGATGGGAGCGGACCGAGCCATCTTGGTCGTGAACGACAAGCCTCTTGACACTTTGGCCATCGCGCGGGTTTTGGCCAAAGTCGTCGCCGATGAAAAACCAGACCTGGTGATTATGGGCAAACAAGCGATCGACGACGATTCGAACCAGGTCGGTCAAATGTTGGCTGAGCTGCTCGGATGGCCGCAGGCGACGTTCGCCTCCAAAGTAGAGATAAGTGACAGCGTTTGCACGGTGGTGCGCGAGGTCGACGGAGGTCTTGAGACCGTACAATTTCCGTTGCCCGCAGTTATCACCACCGACCTGCGCCTGAACGAACCTCGCTACGCCTCCTTGCCCGGAATCATGAAAGCCCGAAAAAAAGAAATCAAGGAAATACCCGTCGAAAACTTGGGCCTCGACCTTGCGCCCAAACTTAAAATCAAGGCGTTAAAGGCTCCTCCCAAACGGCAGGCAGGACGCAAAGTCTCCTCTGTCCAAGAGCTCGTGCATCTGCTTCATACCGAAGCCAAGGTGATCTAGACTCTGCTTGCGAGCATACAGGGCGCTCGAGCAGCGATGGGCTTGCAATGATAACTGTCGACGGTAGCCTTCGACGGACGCAACAAAGAGCATGCTTTAGTCAACGTACGAGAAGAAAGGCGGCGGAGTGATTGGCGATGGGCGATGTCTTGGTCTTCGCGGAGCAAAAAAACGGTCATTTGCCGAAAACAACGCTAATAGCACTTGGCGCAGGCCTGGAACTGGCCAGAAGGCAGGGCGGTCGATGTATCGCTGCCACGGCCGGGAAGCAGGTCGATGTAGCCGCGGACACGCTAGCTAACTATGGTGTAAGCGAAGTTTTAGCGCTCGAGCATCCGGCACTCGAGCATTACGTAGCCGACGCGTACGCTCAAGCGCTGGCAGCGGTTGCCACCGAGCGAGGAGTCGAAACAATACTGGCGAGCTCTACTGCCGTTGGCAAAGACTTGATGCCGCGTCTTGCGGCTCGCCTTGGCGCGGCAATGGCATCCGACGTCATCGAGTTCGAAGAGGATGGGACCTTTGTGCGGCCGATGTATGCGGGCAACGCGCTTGCGACCGTCGAGCTGACCGGGGTGCCAAAAGTGATTACCGTGCGAACCACCGCCTTCGAGCCCGCAGCTGCGAGCCAAAGCAAGGCGCCCGTCTCAAAGCTTACGCCCAAGCTGGACGAAAAGGTTCTTAAAATGCGCTTCGTTAAGTTCGAGGAGACCAAGAGCGAACGGCCTCAGCTTACCGAAGCGCAAATCGTTGTGTCGGGCGGGCGTGGACTTAGGTCGGCCGAAAACTTCAAGACCGTGCTCGAGCCGCTGGTCGATGAGTTAGGCGCGGCGATGGGAGCAAGCCGAGCGGCGGTCGATGCTGGCTTTGTGCCTAACGACCTGCAAGTGGGGCAGACAGGAAAAGTGGTCGCTCCCGCGCTTTACATCGCAGTGGGAATCTCTGGCGCTATTCAGCATCTGGCCGGGATGAAAGACTCGAAGGTGATCGTGGCGATCAACAAAGACGAAGAAGCACCGATTTTCAACGTCGCCGACTACGGCCTGGTAGCTGACCTTTTCAAGGCCGTTCCGGAGATGGTGGAAGAAATAAGAAAGCTCAAGCGCTCCTGATCGCTTACGTCAAGCTCCAAGTCGCAATTACCCAGGCCCATAAAGCGACATCCCGCTCGACCCATACGAACTTTCCGGGCAAGTAAAGCGCCCGTCGCTTCGCGCCCCGCCCGACGAATGCTATTAGCCTCGGCTGGTGAACCGCTGGCCGGATGGCTCTTTCAGACGTCGCGCGCCTGTACCCTCAATCGCATTAAGAGTCCAGCGCTTGAAGATTGTGCATCCTATAGCCGCCACAAGATCTGCGGCGCTTCGATTGGACCGAGCAGCTCCGGATGGTATGGAATCACCCGCAGCGCGTACGTGCTTGCCGGTTGGGTCGATGGGATGGCGGCCCGAAAGGCGTATGTAGCTGGTTGTTCTGCCAGTTTACCAACGCACTCCATCTTCACCCGCAACGGAAGCTTGCCCACTGCGGTCGCTTCGGCGTAAAGCTCGACGTTCACGGCCTGCGGCGCCACCTCTCCCAGTCTTACCTCCACCACGACCTCGTAGGCGGTATCGCCGCCTTTGATTTTTAGCTGGCCGAAGGAGATTTCCTGCCAGTGCTTGGCAAGCTCGTCGCTCAAGCGCGCGAGCTCTTCGGCTAAAGCGCCGTTGTCTGCCGCGCGGCGCTCAAAGGCGCCAAGCGCAGGCAAGTAATAGCGCTCCACATATTCCCGCATCATTCGCCAGCTCGAGACCCACGGCGCAAGCCGCGTCATGCTCTGCCTTATTCTGGCCACCCACTCGAAGGGCACTCCGCGAGCATCCCGGTTGTAGAAGGTGGGAATGACTTCGTGTTCCAGCAACCAATAGAGTGTTTCCGCTTCCGCTTTGTCGCGCTGCGCGTCGTCGCCGAACTCACGCCTGTCGCCCAACGCCCATCCGACCTCGGGCGAGTAAGCCTCATCCCACCACCCATCCAGCGTGGACAGATTGAGGCCGCCGTTAAGTACGACCTTCATCCCGCTGGTTCCGCAAGCTTCCCACGGACGACGCGGGTTGTTGATCCACAGGTCGACGCCGCGCACTAGTTGCGCGCCGACGGTCATATCGTAGTCTTCGGCGAACACGACGCGACCCGCAACCTCAGGCCGCCGTATGAAGTCCATCCACCTGCGGACCGCCTGTTTGCCGGTGAAATCGCTCGGATGGGCTTTGCCGGCGATCACGAGCTGCACAGGCCGCTCGGGGTTCGACAAGATTCGAATTAAACGCTCCTGGTCATAAAGCAAAAGGTCGGGGCGTTTGTACGCAACGAATCGCCGCGCAAAACCGAGAGTTAGCGCAGCCGGGTCAAAAGAGAATGAGTGGTGAATGAAGCGTCCCTGTCCGCCGTCGCTGAAGCTAGGAGTGCGAGAAAGCCGTTCTCGGAGGAACTCAACCAGACCTTGCCTTGCCCGGTTGCGCATCTGCCAGAGCGCTTCGTCACTCATATGCTCTAGGTTGAAAACGAGCACCGGCGACTCGACTCCGTCGCGCGCAAGCGCGCCATCCTCGCGCCATAACGAAAACGTCTCCGCTCCCGTCCACGACGGCACGTGAACCCCGTTCGTAATGTGCCCGATAGGTACCTCAGCATCCGGCCAATGGGGAAACGCGGGATGAAACAGGCGTCGGCTTATCTCGCCGTGGAGCTTGCTTACGCCGTTGGAGAAACCGCTGCCGCGCAAAGCCAGGTACGCCATTTTAAACGGTTCCTGCGTATTGGCCGGATCGGCTCGCCCCAACGCCAAAAGCTCCTCCAGGCTAAGCCCCAGTTCGCGCGCATAGTCACGAAAGTAATGGCCAAAAAGCTCGGGTGGGAAACTATCCAAACCCTCGGGCACTGCCGTGTGGGTGGTGAAAAGGTTCCCTGCCCGCGTGCAGCGCAAGGCTACGCCGAACGACTTGCCGGCGCGTGTCATGAAGCTTCGTGCACGCTCCAAAACCGCAAACGCAGTGTGACCCTCGTTGAGATGGCACACCGGGCAGTCGATACCCAACGCCTCGAGCATCCGCCAGCCGCCTATTCCAAGTGCGATCTCTTGCTTGATCCGCAGCTCGAGGTCGCCGCCATAAAGGCGGCTCGTGATCTTCCTGTCCTCTTCCGAGTTGAGCGAGTCGTTACTGTCGAGCAGGTATAAGGTGGCACTCCCAACCTGGATCTGCCATACGCGCAAATACACCACGCGCCCCGGCAGCTCGACTCCCACTCGCAGCTGATCCCCCGAGCTACTCAAGACCGGGCGCACCGGAAGGTGTTCTATCCGATAGTCGGGGTAGACCTCGATCTGATCGCCTTCGGGGCCTATCAGCTGACGAAAGTAACCCGACTGAAACAATAAGCTGACGCCGACCATCGGCACGCCTAGGTCGCTTGCCGACTTGATATGGTCTCCGGCCAAGATACCGAGCCCTCCAGCATACATCGGAAAACCCGGGCTTAGACCGAACTCCATGCTGAAGTAAGCCACCCTTAGTGCTCGTTCAGGGTGCGCCTGCTCGAACCACTTGGCGCGGCGCAGATAGTGCTCGCGAGCTTTCAGCTGTCGCTCAACTTGCTCCAGGAACCGGGCATTTTGGCGCAGCTCCTCTAACCGATCCGCCCTAGAGCTGATCAAAACTAGCCATGGGCTACGCGTAGTTCGCCAAACTTCGCGGTTAATTTCGTCCCACAGAGTCTCGTTGTCAGGGTCGTGGGCAAAACGCAGATCAAGCGCAAGCGTAGCAAGCCCTTCTAACTCCCTGGGAAGGAAACGTCCCAGCTCCCGGCCAGAGGACCACGTAAAGTTTTCGGCGTTCGCGTTACTCATACTTCCTGCCGCACCAAGCGCACTTGACTAACTACTATCACTACCCGCGAGCAATAATTGCGCCACACGGCAACGCGGGTTACCGAAGGCAACGAAAAAATCCGAACTCGAGCCGCTAACGGTTTCACCCGCAACTGATGAGCTTTCATCAAAGAGTGAATGGGTTAGCGCGCGCCGACACCGGCGTCGATTTCGTTCAAGGCGGATCTTGATTAACGTTGCATGATCAAACTGTAAAATGCACGAGATGTCAAGGTTGGGATGTACACGACTATCGCTCGCGCTTGCCTTCAGAAAAGAAACCTGAAATTTCGCCGTTTTTCGCTATTCGAGATCGCCCGGCGCCGACCAACAACTCGGCAGGGACTCCGAACCGAACGGCAAGGGTGTGGCGAGCTAAAATTCAATAAAAGAGACAAAAGTAAGGTTTCTGAGCCTTCAAGAAGCCACCAAACGCTTGTAAAGCCTTATATGACAAGTTTCCTGGCAGCAACTGATCACTCGAGAGCCTCCAATGCGCTGCTGGATGATTCCTCTGCTCGGGCATGCGCCACCAAGCGCTGCTCCAATTCGCGTGAAATGGGGATTCGCGCCACGATCTCGCGACATACCTCCTCCTCGGTCCGCACCAAAACTACGTCGCGCAAGTTAAGCAAGCTTTCGCTCGAATTGATTCCGATGTCGAGCGGATCGACCGCGGGCATAAGCTGAGTCCACCAACGCGCCGAGCGAGCATCGACGAGCGTCTCGCCCGAATCCGTTGCCACCATACGGGCCTCAATCGTTACGTGCCATGCAGAAAACAGGCCGAAGTAGTACGCCTCGTAATGATTGACGGAGCCGTAGACTACTGCATTGACGCCGAGCCATTTTCTTAAATCCTGAAGCGAGACTTGCCGCAGTTTCTCTCCATTGTTGACGCCGTGCTCAGCAAGAATCGCATCGACCACCACTGGGCTTAACACCACAAATTCCCGTTGGGCCAAAAAACCGATAAGCATCTTGCGCAATCGGTTAGCCTGAGTCCAACACCATATATCGCGTTCGGCGCCGGTTCGCCTAGTGATCGCAATCTTGTTGACGACAAGGTTGCCACTACCTAAATCAACGAAGGGCAAAACCGCTATGGATGCTGGCGCATGCTCAAGGTAATCCTTGGCCACGCGAACGCGTATTTCGCCCGGATCCAATTCAACTAGGCGGTCAAACCACGACTTGCGCCAGTGCTTGTCGGCATTAACCTCGGGCTGAAAAAAGGGCCTTTTCTCCGGATTGTCTTGCGGGATAGTGGCACAGGCACTGAGCATCGCCAAAAACACCACGATCATGATGATCTCGGCCACTTGGCAAGCACCAGATTCATGCGGTGCCGCGACGCTCAGCGAATGGGAAGACCGGTCGGCTTTGTGGGCTAAAAATGCGCCACAATGTACCGGGCGCCAAGGATCTCGGTGAGCGCTTTGTAAATTTTCACCAGACGGTAGATTTATCTTCCACTTGCTGTCACCGAGCACCTTTGTTCTCCTCCCAGTGGGATGGACACTTGGACGGACGCAAGTACCCAGCTTCGCGCCACGATTCTTTCAACAGACCGTCCCACATCAGTACAACGTAAACTTATAATACACGACAGACGACCTGTGAGACCAAGCTTGAAAAAGCTAAGCTTCCCCTGCGTGAACGGGTGAGAAATTTTTCCCCCGCAACGTAGCTTAGGCATGATGTGCAAAAAGAGATTCGCCGAAGCCTAGATGTGCTTCGGCGAACCCTCGTCACCATTGCGCTCCCCACAGGCTTGCGCATTTACGAGAGAATAAGAGAGCTGCACGCCAAAAAACTCGATCTAACCTACTTAGCCCACCTCATCCGCCTTGCCCCAGCGCCGACAGTACACGCTTCCGAGGCCAGCACTAGCAACCCAGCACTTTGCGCCACAGGATGGGCTAGCTTGCGAGGCAAGAGTCATCTGCCCGATTTTATGCAGTCGGCAGATTGCGGAAGGCTATTTCTCCACGCATCAGCTTCGGTCGCGCGCGATGGCGCTTCACTGTCCGCTGACGTTTTGATGCATACTCCCGCTTGCGAGGCAATCCTGCCAGAGCTGCGCGATAAAATTTGCGATTTCCGCGGCTACACGCTCCTTTTCGCTATCCACGGAAACCACATGATAACTTTCCTCAAGAAAAACAACCCGCTTGCGCTGTGAGCCAAGCCGGCTTAATAGAAAATCGACGTTGGATGGGGGACAGGTATGATCCTGCCGGCTGTGGATGATCAGCACTGGCTGCATGACACGCCTTAGATGAGAACGAACCATCGAGGCGAGCTTGGTCAACTCCAGCACCGCATTTAAGGGAATCACTCGCAGACTGGGATGTACCAATTTCGCCGCGGCGTCGTGCAAATCTGGCCCCGGTGTGCGCAAAAAAATGCGTGTGGCCCACGGAGAGGCAATCCTAAGTGCGGTGAGCGCCACCCGCGTCAGCGGGGTCAGAAAAAAGGCGGGTGCAAGCAATACCAGCGCTGCCACCTCCGCCCCTTGGTCGACCGCAAGGCGCGTTGCTAACACAGCCCCTGCCGACTGGCCGATCGCGACGATCGGATCTCCAAACTGGCGCAACTGTTCGAATCCAACTACGACGCTCTTATACCAGGCATCGCAACCCGTCGCGCTGAGTTCTTCCGGGCCTTCGGCATGACCGGCAAGCTTCACTCCTAACACTCGATAACCTCGCCTTGCCAGCTGTTCGCCCAAGAAACGCATTTCGTATGGCGTGCCTCCGAGCCCGTGAACCAGCAGCACGCTTACGCTTTGACCGCCGAAGTAAAATGGACTCACATCGACTGGCGAACGCCGATTACCCGATAGGTCAGACGTTTCGTCCATAGCCGTTCTAGCGAACCGCAGTTAAGCCTCAAACTCCCCCCGAAAGACCAGCGAGGCTGGCGGTGTCGACTTCGATATGCGCGCGCCGCTTAAGTCCGTTGACGAACGCGCTCCAGGCCGCCTCTTGATACGCTTGTCGCAACTGACTGATAAACTCCTCCTTGCTCGCCATCCACTGCTCCTCGCTGGGCGGCTTGCGTTCAGTAAGCGCAAAGATGTATGAATCGCCGTCGTGCTCTAGCACGCGCTGAATTACCCCAGGGACCTCGGCTTGTGTGGCTATAGCTTCGTTGAGCTCGGGGAAAACACCGATGCCGGGGACTTGGCGGCCTGAGCGGTCGAACTCGCCCGTAGACTTAACCTTGAGGCCGGCGCTAGTCGCCACGGCCTCCATCATGGCTGGTGTTTTGATTTGTCCGAGCAGCTCCTTGGCCCGCCGACGGGCAGCCTCTTCAGCCATGCTGCGAATTAGCGCGTCGCGAACTCTCTGCTCGATTTCCTTGAACTGCGGAATATAGGAAGCCTTTTTATCTACCACCTCAACCAAATAAGGCGTCCCATTATTGTCTCGGACAAGAGCGACCTTGCCCTTGGCAAGTTTAAATACTTCGCGCTCGAAGTTGACGTCGGTACCGATCCCGGAAACGCGCTCGCCGACAGCAAAAAAGTCGGGTTCCTCGAGCTCAAGGCCGCGTTGCTTAGCGATTTCGGAAAGACTGCGCCCGTTTAGCGCACTGCGCAAATCCTCTTGTCTATAACGCTGCGCCAACTGATTGCCGTACTTAAGGCGCAAAGCCTCAATTACCTTGTCACGCACCGCATCCAGCGGGTCGCTATGGGCTGGGCGTATTTCTTCGACTTGAGCGATGTCGAACCCTGAAGGCGTCTCGATTACGCCGCTAATCTCACCTGGTTTGAGTTTAAACACGGCGTCCTCGAAGGCCTGAACCAGATGCCCCCGCTCGACGAAACCGAGCTCTCCGCCGTTCATGCGCGTTGCGCTGTCGGTTGAGTACTGGCGCGCCATCGCGGCGAAGTCAGCGCCTCGCTTAAGCTTTTCGACCAAGGCATAGGCGCGTGCCTGAGTTTCGGCGCGCGCCACGGGATCATCCGAAGCGCTCAAAAAGATATGGCGCACGCGCACGGCCTCGGGATGGGTAAATTCGCGCTTTAGGTTAGCCTGATAGTACTTCTCTATTTCGCTAGACGTCGGATGGTAGTCCTGCGCCAAGCGTTGGGGATCGTAGTAGATGTAGCGAATCTTGACCCGCTCGGGCTCGCGAAAATCTTCGGCGTGCTGTTTGTAGTAATCGCCTAATTGCTTTTGCGTAGGATGAATCTGGGCTACGAAGTCGGTGTAGGGCAACTCGATATAGTTGAGGGCTACGCGCTGATGACGCAGCTCGAACTGGCGGCGAGCCTCGGCCTCGCTTACATATACTGCCCGCGTCACCATCGCCTTCAACAAGTCAGCGGTTAGCTCGACTCTAAGCGATTCCTCGAACTGCGCTGGTGTAAGGTTGTTAAAGCGCAGCACGTCTTCGTAAAGCGCGCGATCGAACGCCCCATCCCGCTGAAAAACGGGCTTTTCGGCAATAACCTGCTCGAGCGCAGCGTCGCTTACCCGGAGCTTGAGGTGCTGTGCTTCTTGCAGAATCAGGCTCTGGTTGATCAGTTGCGAGAGCACGATTTCGCCTAGGTTGACTTGCTTGAGAATCTGGTCAGCCGCCTCGGGCCCATACGTGCCTTGAATTTGTCGTCTGGCCTCGCTGATACCCTGAGCGACCTGATTAGGCAGAATTTTTTCCCCGTTGACCGAGGCCACCGGGCGCACCTGGGCGAAAAATCCGGTTCCGATGCCCCAGAAGATAAAAACGAGCACAATTGCACCCAACATCACCCGGATTGTCCAAGAATAAGCGTGTTTGCGCAGTACACTCAGCATTGTCACCTTAAATCTTAGGGTACAACTTAGCACTGGAGCAATCGGTGGGGCTTTACACCACAGGGCTGCAATGCGTAAGCTTAAAAGCGGAAAGGTTGAGCGCTAGCGGTTCACTCCGCTGTATGCTAGCGTAGAGGTACGAGTCTGAGTCAGCGCAAAAATTTCAGTTCTCTTCCTTTCGATTTGCAGCTAAGTTTTGAACGCAGTTCTGTCGACTGGGCTGAGGAGGCGAGCGCCCGCTTCGCCAGATGCGGGCCAAGGACGAGGTGGCGAGGTAACCATTGAGCAGTCGTGCTTAACTCAATTTTTGGCTGGTTTTCAAGCGACTTAGCCATTGATCTGGGCACAGCCAACACGCTCATCTACGTCAAGGGCGAAGGTATCGTCTGCAACGAACCTTCGGTAGTGGCCGTGCAGCGAGACTCGCGTGGATCGCGGCGGGTACTCGCGATCGGCGCCGAAGCGAAAAAGATGCTCGGGCGCACGCCGGGCTCGATCGTCGCCTTGCGGCCGCTTAAGGACGGCGTGATCGCCGACTTCGAGATTACGCAGGCGATGCTCAGCTACTTTATCCGTAAGGTACACGGAAACCGTAAAACCCTGGTCCGCCCGCGGATCGTCATCTGCGTGCCGTTCGGCATCACGCCGGTAGAAAAACGCGCAGTCAAGGAGTCAGCCGAGTCGGCTGGGGCGCGGGAAGTTTACCTGATCGAAGAACCGATGGCGGCGGCGATTGGGGCCGGGCTGCCGATAACCGAGCCGAGCGGCAACATGATCGTGGATATCGGCGGGGGCACAAGTGAAGTTGCCGTTATCTCACTTGCGGGCATCGTTTTTTCGCGCTCGGTGCGAGTAGCCGGCGACAAAATGGACGAAGCGATAATTCAGCACGTCAAGCGTAAGTACAATCTGCTGATCGGCGAACGCACAGCTGAGCTCATAAAGATAACGATAGGTTCAGCCTACCCAGGAAGCGAAATCCAAACCATGGAGGTCAAGGGTCGAGACCTGGTGGCCGGCGTGCCCAAGACCGTAGAAATCACCGACGAGGAGATCCGTGAAGCGCTCATGGAGCCCGTCCATCAAGTGGTGGAGTCGGTCCGAATCGCCCTTGAACGCACGCCTCCAGAGCTCGCCGCTGACATCGTCGACAAAGGGATCGTACTTGCTGGTGGTGGCGCGCTGTTGAGAAACCTTGACGTCTTGCTGCGCGAGGAAACGGGCCTGCCGGTCACTTTAGCCGAGGATCCACTGACCGCTGTCGTTATGGGCGCTGGCAAAGTCCTGGACGAGCTAAGCCTGCTGCGTGACGTTACCGTCGAGTGAATACGAGCGCATAAGGTTTGCATCCTGGCCAACCTTGGGCGCAGCGTTTAATGGTCGGCGTAGTTCGGCCAGGCGCAATCGATTACTTTTGCTCGGTACCGTTCTGGTACTAGTTTCTATCCATCTTCTCTCCACCGGCGTGCGGCAAGACGACCTAAGCTCCAAGCCACAGCAGTTTCTGCTCGAAGTGATGCGTCCTTTTGCCTCAGCCTTGGCGCACATGGTCAGAACGGCCGAACAAGTCTACCGCAGCTATATCGCCCTTGTGCACGTCAACGAGGAAAACCAAAGACTCAGGGCGCGTCTGGAGCGCCTTGAGTTTCTCGAAACGCGCCTAAAGGAGTTGGAAGCCGACAACGAGCGTCTTTCGCAACTGCTGGAGGTTCGGCGAGCGTTAGACGTCAAGGCCGTCGCAGCCAACGTGATCGGCGGCGACGCCACCGGCCTGTCGCGCACGGTGATTATCGACCGCGGAGGTAGCAGTGGGCTTAAGCCAGGAATGGCCGTGCTGTGCGAACAAGGTGTGGTCGGCAAAACAATCGCCGTCAGCCGCAACGCAGCCAGGGTTCTTCTGCTAGAAGACCACAACTGCGCTACCGACGTCATAGACCAACGTAGCCGAATCCACGGCATCCTAGAGGGCGCGGTAGGCGAGGGACTGGTGCTTAAATACGTCCAGCGGAGCGAGGACGTCAAACCCGGCGACCGTCTGGTGACCTCAGGCTTGGACGGCGTCTTTCCGCGAGGCCTGCTCGTGGGTTTTGTAAGCGACGTCAGACCGCAAAGCTCAGGAATGTTTCTAGATATTAGGGTCACGCCGGCGGTGAATTTCCGACAGCTCGAGCAGGTTCTGGTGATGACTGAGCAGGTGCCGGCTTCGCTCGACCATAATTAGACCTAACGCTGTGCGGATCGCCGTTTTGTTTGCGCTTGCGGCTTTTCTTGCTTTAGCGATCCAAACCTGCCTACTGCATTGGGCTGGTGTTCAAAGGCTTGTGCCGGATCTGCTGCTTGTTTTAGCGGTAAATTTGGGGCTTAAGCATCATGGGCTTTTGGCAACCATTCTGGCCTTCATGCTGGGGTACGTGACCGACGCTTTCTCGGGCGCTCGAATCGGGCTTAACACTTTGCTGGTCACGATAGTCTATTTGGCCTGCTATGAGACCTCGCGCCATATTTGGATGAACAACGATTTAGTCGGCGCAATCGCGGTCTTTCTCGGAGTTATCTTCAAAGACCTGGCCACGCTTTTACTGACGGGCACGCTGAGCAGTTCGCCGTCTGGCTTAAGCAGCTTGCTGCTCGAGGTTCTCGCGCAAGCCTTGCTGACTGCGTGTCTTACGCCGCTGGTTTTCGAGCTTTTGCGCCGCGGAGCGGCTGTACTCGGCTTGCCAAGAGCAAATGGCGGCGAATAATGATAAAGGGGCAGTTAAGCCTCAAAGGGCAGCGTTGAGTTCCGTAAGCCTATTTTATCTGGCATCTTCGACGATTCAGCACGCTGCAAATTGTTTCGCGCGCCAGTTTACAATCGCCTCTAAGATGCCATAAATCTCCAATTCAGCGGGCAAGCGGGTTAAAACAGCGCGGAGGATCAACTTGGCACGGCGCAGGAAATGGTTAGACACACGCGGCGTTCCTCGCTTCGAGCTTCGGCTCAAGGCGCTGGGTATCGCGATGTTTGCTGTTCTGGCCTGCGTAAGTGCCCGCTTGTATTACCTTCAGATCGTCTCGACAAAGCAGTTGGCAGAGCTGGCAGATCGAAACCGTATCCGAACGCTTCGCGTGCCTGCCCCCAGAGGATTGGTTTTTGACCGCAAGCACCGAACGCTAGTTGATACGCGCCCTTCCTTCGACGCCGTGATGGTACCGGAGGACTCTACCGATCTTACTGCAACGATCCGAAATCTCGAGCGCTACTTGGGCAACGACCATTTCGCAGATAAATTGGCTGAAGCGCAAGACGAAGACCGTCCCGCCTTTGAGCCAGTGGCGATCAAGGAGCGGCTGACTTGGGAGCAAGTGGTTGCGCTCGAGACGCATCAGCTTGAGCTTCCCGGCGTTAGCATTCAGGTCACGCCGCGGCGCCACTACGTTTATGGTTCGCTTGCCGCCCACGTCCTGGGTTACGTGGGCGAAGTGAGCAAGGAGGATCTTGCGAAACTTCCGGGCTACCACGTCGGGGACGAAATTGGCCGCTTTGGTTTGGAACGAGGATTGGAAGGCTATCTGCGAGGAGTAAGCGGCGGTCGCCAGATCGAAGTCGACGCGGTGGGTCGGCGCTTGCGCGTACTTGGCGAAGTGCCGGAACGACCAGGTTATAACGTTACGTTGACGCTAGACCTCGATCTCCAACAGGCTGCCGAACAAGCGTTGGGAAACCGAGCGGGCGCATTGGTGGCGCTTGACCCTAACACCGGCGAGGTTTTAGCGATGGCAAGCCATCCCACCTTCGATCCCAATCAGTTTGCCGCCGGAATAAGCCCAGCGGCCTGGCGGGCGTTGATAAAAGACCCCAGCCATCCGCTGGAAAATCGCGCTATTCAGGGAGTTTATCCACCAGGTTCGACCTTCAAACTGGTTGGCGCTATCGCCGCGCTCGAAGAAAAAGCTGTCACGCCCTCGACCACGTTTTTGTGTCCCGGAGGTCTCTGGTACGGTAACCGCGAGTACCGATGCTGGCGCAAGGAGGGGCACGGTAACGTCGCTTTGCATCGCGCGATCGTTCAGTCGTGCGACGTCTACTTTTACCAGGTTGGCTTGCGCTTGGGCATCGATCGTCTGGCCCATTGGGCCAACCTTCTCGGCCTGGGCAAGCCTACTGAAATTCAGCTACCCGGGGAAAAAGCCGGCTTGATTCCCTCGAGTGCTTGGAAGCGGCGACGTTTTGGGGAACGTTGGTACCCTGCGGAAACGCTTTCGGTAGCGATCGGACAAGGATACGTCGGTGTCACCGCGCTGCAAATGGCGCAGCTTGTGGCGCAAATCGCCAACGGCGGCATCCGCTACCGACCGCAGTTTGTGCGGACGATCGAAGATAACGACGGGCGAGTAGTAAAGGTTTTCAACCCCGAGATCGAGGCGCGCCTAAATATCGACCCGACGGTGCTCGAAATCGTGCGAAACGCGATGGCTGATGTCGTCAACGGCCCGGGAGGAACGGCCCATCGGGCGCAGCTCGAGCACATTGTCGTATGCGGCAAGACCGGCACCGCACAGGTGGTCAAGGAAGCTCAAGGCCAACGGGTCAAAGAAGAGGAGCTGCCTGAAAAATTCAGAGATCACGGCTGGTTTGTCGCGTTCGCCCCAAAGGACAATCCCCAGATCGCGATCGCCTGCGTGATCGAACACGGCGGCCATGGTGGAAGCTCGGCTGCTCCCGTCGTGCACGACGTTCTGGCGAAGTTCTTTGAGCTTTACCCACCAAAGCCACAATTAAGGGCCGCCAAGCTCCAAAAAGTATTGGCCTCGGAGAGATACGCCTCCAATTAGCTCGAGCAATACGTAGCGCGCAGTCCACTGAACAATGCCTATAGATCGTAGAATTCTATATCACTTCGACTGGCGGGTGTTTGTCCTGACTGCCCTACTTGGCAGCATAGGCCTGCTAGCGGTCATAAGCGCCTCGTATCGCGCTTCGGTTCACAACAGCCTCCATCCTTTAGTCGTCCGCCAACTGGTCTGGCTCTGCGCTGGGCTGGTGCTGATGCTTTCGGCGGCGTTTTTTGACTATCGTTCGCTGGGGAGTTACGCCTACGCGTTGTATTGTGTGGGGCTTCTGATTCAAGCTCTGGTGCTGGTAGGGGGCCATGCGCGAGGCGGTGCAAGGCGCTGGCTAAATTTAGGGTTTATAGCGCTCGAACCGTCGGAGCTGACTAAGCTTGTGCTCATCATCGTGCTCGCGCACTTTTTGCGCGAGAAGCCTCCCACCGGAGGTCTCAAGCTCCGCCATCTGATTGCACCCACAATTTTTACGCTGCCGCCCGTCTTCCTGATCGCAAGCGAGCCGGACCTCGGCTCGGCTTTACTGTTGATGCTGGTGTTCGCGACGATGGTCTTTGCCGCAGGCATCAACACGCGAACCCTGCTTGCGATAATTCTAACCGCGGCCTTGGCCGCGCCAGTGGCATGGCATTACCTAAAGCCTTATCAGCGCCAGCGAATCGTCAGCTTTCTAAATCCACAGTCCGATCCGCTGGGTGCTGGTTACCACGTAATTCAGTCGGAGATCGCGGTAGGCTCTGGAGGACCGTGGGGTAAAGGGTTTCTCAAAGGCACGCAGGGCAGGCTCAATTTTCTTCCTGAGCAGACGACCGACTTCATCTTTGCCGTATTCGCCGAAGAATTCGGCTTTGCAGGCTCGATGTCGCTGCTAACGATCTACGCAATCTTAATTTCCCACGGCCTGTGGATCGCTCGACAGGCGCGCGACCGCTTCGGAGCTTTGCTCGCGCTGGGTATAGTGGCAACGATTTTTTGGCAGGTGACCATCAACATCGGTATGGCGACCGGCATACTGCCGGTGGTAGGAATCACCCTGCCACTTGTAAGCTACGGTGGCTCGTCGCTTATTGTGATGATGCTAGAGTTGGGCCTGCTTATAAGCGTTAATATTCGCCGCTTTATTTTTTAACCATACGTCTGGCCGGCCCAAAGCCAGCCTTGAGTGCCGCCGACTTAGGCTTTGCACCCGCTGTCGTTGCGTTCGCCTTTGACTTTCAGCCGCTGCCACCGCGCGCCTTGCCCGCCAACGAGTTATATCACCTCGAGAGCGTAGGCGCTCTCATTGTGCTCGCTCAAGTCGAGGCCGAGGCTCTCCTCCTCGCTCGAAACTCGAAGACCAACCCACGCATCGACCAGCTTGAGTAAAAGAAAACTGCCCACGAAAGCATACGTTACGGCGGCAACGACGGCTACGAGTTGGACGCCCAACTGAGACGGATTTCCGTAAAAAAGCCCGTCACCACCGGCAGGATTTACAAGGTGGTTGGCAAAAAGACCGGTGGCAAGCGAACCCCAGATTCCACCGACGCCGTGCACACCGACCACATCCAAGGCATCGTCATAGCCAAAGTAGTGCTTGGCATTGACCGCAAGAAAGCACAGCGAGCCAGCCACCGCGCCGATCACGATCGCTGCCAGAGGGTCAACGTAACCTGACGCAGGAGTAATAGCGACCAGCCCGGCTATTGCGCCTGAAGCTGCGCCTAGCGTAGTAGGTTTCTTGCGAATCTTCCACTCCATCGCCACCCATGCGAGCAAGCCGGCGGCGGTCGCCACATGGGTAGCCACAAAAGCGAGCACCGCAAGGCCGTTTGCTGCAACCGCGCTCCCGGCGTTGAAGCCGAACCATCCGACCCAAAGAAGTCCCGCGCCGGTTAGCGTCAACGTTAAATTGTGGGGCGGCATCGGAACCTGGGGATAGCCGTTGCGCCGCCCGATGATGAGCGCCGCTGCCAACGACGAAATGCCAGAAGAGATATGGACCACGGTGCCGCCGGCGAAATCAAGCGCGTTGAGTCGATGAAGCCATCCGCCCAACGACCACACCCAATGGGCCAGCGGATCGTAGATGAGCGTCGACCAAAGTAGACTAAAAAGCAAAAAGCCCCGAAACGTTATCCGCTCGGCAAAGGAGCCGGTAATCAGCGCAGGGGTGATTATTGCGAACATACACTGAAAGATCATGTAGGCCTGATGCGGGACGGTGGGGGCGTAAGCTGACGGCGCAGCGAAGCTTACGCCATGCAGGCCGATCCATTTAAGTCCGCCGATAAGCGCCGAGTCATCACCCGAAAAAGCAAGACTGTAACCTACGAGCACCCACTGCACCGTGACCAAACCAGCCAAAACAAAGTTCTGCATTAAGATCGACAGAACGTTTTTGCGCCGTACCATCCCTCCGTAAAACAATGCCAGGCCAGGCACCGTCATCATCAAAACCAGCGCGGAGCTGGCTAAAACCCAGGCCGTATCGCCGCTGTCAATTTTCGGCGACGTTTCGGCACCGAATGCGGTACCGCAAGAGATCCCCAACCAAACGAAAGCAACAAGTAGTCGGTTAAACCGCCTGCAAGAACCCATGAGTTTTGCTTGTCTCCTTACTTTAAAATGGGGAAATCGCGACTTTACGCCACTGACGCAAAAGCACGTGCCCAGTCCAGATTCTCTTCGCCATCGCGCACGGCTGCGTCTTTGGGGGAAAAATTGCGAGCCAATTTAGCAAAATTTGGACCCGGGACAAGCGTGCCCGGAAAAGCGAAACCAAAATGGCCGGTTATTATGCAATTAGCTGGGTTTTGCTCGGAAAATGGGGCGTAAAAGCAGCGGCAGAACGTGCCTCACCCCTCGATGGCGCGAGGAAGCTGTTCGAGTAATCGCCCTGGTAATAAAAAGCTCACGGGCGGCTAGACTGCTAATTAAGTGGGCAATTGCACATCGTTTCAGCAGGTGGGCATTTTTGCGTGGGGCTAACACCCCAAGACAGGCTCAAAATTTTCTCGCGCTGACGATATAGAAGCGGCTCTCTCTATGGCCAAGCCGTCGCCAAAAAGGCGGTTTTCTCTCCGCAATAACCTCTCCCCCTTAAGAGAGAACCGCTTCGCTCGCAAATGAGGAGCTATTGGCTAAAAGGCGGTCAAAAGCGAGAGGCCCATGCTGCGGTGAGAGGCTCGATGCTTCTAGCTCGGCCGAAAGGCAGTTTGTCACGCCGGCGAGAGAAATAATGACATGTGCTGGGGCGTAGGCGGCAGTTGCGCGAGCGACCTATCCAGTCGCGGTCTCCTACTTGTTCGAACCTGCCTGCACTCCCAGAGACTTCAGAACTTCGTCCGAGTGTAACGCCGGGTCGACGTCAGCGAAAACCCGAATTATCTTGCCGTCTTCGCCGATTACGTACGTCACCCTGCGGTCTAACCCCAAAAGCGGAATCCCATTGGCCACGCCGTACATTTTGGCTATCTCTTTATTCGGGTCCAGCAAAAGTGGGAAAGGCAAACCGTACTTCTTGATAAACGCCTGATGTCTGTCAACAGGATCCACGCTACATCCGAGCACTACGATCCCGGCCTCGCGATACTTGGCGTAACCGTCGCGGAACGCACAGGCTTCTTTGGTGCAGCCGGGCGTAAAGTCTTTCGGGTAAAAATAGAGTACAACTTTCTTCCCCTCGAAGTCAGACAGCTTGACGTCCTTTACGCCATCTGCTGTAACCATCTGGGTTTTGAAGTCCGGCGCCTTCTGGCCGGGTTTTAGAAGGTCGGCACGCGCGCTGCCGGGAATTAGATAAACTAGTGCGAATGCCACCAAAACGATTACCACTAAAGAGAGCCCTACAGTTTTCATCGCACGACACCCCCGAATCCCACAAGCATGAGAACCAAACAGCTTTGTCCAAAAGCCGAAACGAGCGGCGACGGACTCTATGGCTGTCCAGCTCGCCCAATCAGCCGCAGACGTATTGAATCGCTATCGGCTTAAAAGCCAGACCACCATCACAATCAGCTTCCCTCAACCGCGCGCGCACGCTGTCGCTCGACCGCCCTCCAGGCATAACAGCCGAACAACTATGGCACGTAATAGAGCCACTCACGATACCGCGGGTCCTTGCCCCTCAGCGCGCTCATAAAAATTTCGCGCACCATTTTTGTCACAGGCCCTGGGGTTTCTTTTCCGATCGTGCGGTTGTCGAGTTCTCGCACTGGCGTGACCTCGGCCGCCGTCCCCGTCATGAAACATTCGTCGGCAACATAGATCGCGTCGCGCGGAAAGCGGCGCTGAACTACAGGAATACCGGCGTCGTTCAGTATCCTGATCACCGCGTCGCGGGTAATACCCGGAAGCACCGAGCTCAGCGGAGGCGTCGTTACGACACCGTCGCGAACGATAAAAACGTTCTCTCCCGCGCCCTCTGCCACAAAGCCGTCCGCGTCGAGCAACAACGCCTCGTCGTAATTATCGTGTCGCGCTTCGTGGGAGGCCAGGATGGAGTTGACGTAATGTCCGGTGGCTTTGGCCGAGCACATTAGGGAATTATGATGGAACCGCACGTAGGAGGAGGTTTTTACCCTGATGCCGCGCTGAACCCCTTCTTCGCCCAAATAAGCCCCCCATTCCCAGGCCGCGACCGCAACGCGAATCTTGTTATTTAACGCCGCAACTCCCATTTCGCCTCGCCCACGAACACGAGCGGCCGAATGTAACATTCGCCTAGTCGATTCGCCTTGATAACCTCGACACAGGCGTTGAGTATTTCCTCCGGCTCGAAGGGAATTTTAATCTGTAAAATATGGGCTGAATCGAAAAGGCGCTTGATATGCTCCCGAGCGCGAAAAATGGAAAGCCGTCCGTCTTCGGTCCGGTAGCACCGCATCCCCTCAAAAACGCCAAGCCCGTAGTGGAGGGTATGGGTCAGGACATGGACCGTCGCCTGCTCGTAAGGTAAAAGCTTGCCATCAAGCCAAATTTTATCCGTCTTTACCCTAGCCACCTCTCAAACTCACTCGTCGCGAAGTATACCTGTTGAGCGCCACGCTCAAGCTGTCAAGCCCGATTGACAAAATATACTTTAACGCGAACGCCTCACAAAAACTTTTTCGCCTTCGAATCTCGATCGAACAACGTTTCGCTTAAATCCAGGTGGTCCCGGCGACTCAAATGGTTCTTTGAAGCTGCCCCGACGTACCCCAAAAAGTCTGACGCTACCCACCTCGAGCCTTGTAGGCTGCCGCGGGCGGCCGTGCAAAAACGTCCAGTCTCGTGCTAAACCCAAGCTTTAGCCTGCAGGTCATCTGACCGCGCCACGGGAAATCGATCTTTCGCCTCCCTATCCGCCTCAAAGTCCACTAAGGACACAAGCGACGAGTTTTGGCTCTTCGAGCCATTACTCGTTCGGAGCAGGGCATAGGGCTCGGGATCGTAGCCGTAGTTCGGGGCCAACGTTTGATAAAGCAGTTTGGCCGAACCGTAATATGCCTGGCGGGTCAACCGGCTCAGGTGCCGGGATTTCCGAAGGCGCCAAAGCGCGTTAAGCAAGAGTCGAACATTTTCGATATCGGCACGTGAAAAGCCGCGCTGCCTAAGCTCCTCGGCGAACGACGTAAAGCGCGAAGGTCCTTCATGATGCCAAAGCGCTAGATCGGCGAAAAGCGCAGCTAAAACCATAGGCCGCGAAAGTTCTGTGCCGTTTTGGCGCAGACGGTTCAAAGCAGCCAGATTTCGTAACGCCCAGTGATAACGACCGCGGTACTCCATCTCGCGCGCCAACCGCGGGAAGAGCACTTGCATTAGTCCAATCTCCCATGCGACCTGCAAAGCGCGGTCAGCTCCTTCGATCGCCAAAAGTTTCGAAATCTCTTCGGCAAGCCGCGGCCGAGGCGTTTCAAGCACAAGGCTAAGGCAATCCTGTATCGCCTCTCGTGTTCGTGACTCGAAGTTTAGGCCAAGCTTGCCTGCTAGGCGCACTGCCCGAACTATCCGAATCGGGTCCTCACGAACGTGCTGCCAGGGTTCGCCCACGGTGCGAATCGTGCGAGTCTTGAGGTCGGCGAGACCTCCTACGTAGTCGATTACCCGAAACGTGGCTGGGTCATAGAAGAGCGCATTGACGGTGAAATCACGCCGCCAAGCGTCCTGCTCCGGCGTACCGAAGCTTAACGGGTTTAAGTTCTGCGCCGCACGCTGTCGCTCAGGTGGCGGGCTATCCGAGTTGGTATGAGCCGAACGAAAGGTGGTCACTTCGACGAAGCGGTTGCGGCCGAACAGTACGTGCACGATGGGGAACCTCTTGCCGATAAGCCGGGAGTTCCTGAACAAGGCCTGGATTTGATACGGATGAGCGGTCGTCCCAACGTCGAAATCCTTTGGCCGACACCCTAACAGTAGGTCGCGCACTGCGCCACCCACCAGATAGGCGACGAAGCCGGAGCGAATCAAGCGATAAAGAACCTTCAGGGCAACAGGATCTATCGACCGGCGGGAAAGCGAAAATTCAGCACCACTAAAAACATGAACGGAGTCCACGGCAAACTAATTTTTCCCACCTAAAAGTCGAAACTTTTACCTAAGATAGATTTAAGCTTTCTTTGCCCGCTTGCTGCAAGGAACGCGCCCGTTTTTGTTCACCGAACAGGCACACTTTTGTTTTCTACCTGGACAATCGCAGTTCATCCGAAATTCTTTTAGACTCTCTCTAGTTATGGCCAAAAACGTGCGTCCGATCGTACAAGTTGTCAGCCACGGCCTAAATTGCCTGGACGGAGTTGTGGCAGCGGCATGTGTGGCGCATTTCAGCGCGGGCTACCGTGTCATTGCTCAGTTTGCAACCAACAGCGACAGCGACCGCGCACTGCAGCAGCTCAAACCTTTGGGCAACGGGCCCAACGAGATTTGGATTACCGACTTGTCTTGGCGTTCCGAAGCAACCGCCACCCACCTAAACCAACTTGCCGCACAAGGTGTTCGGATCTACTGGGTGGACCACCATCGCAGCGCTATCGTGCGCGCCGACGGTGCAGAGTTCGCGGTTCAATTCGCGGACAAAGTCTTGTCGGAAAAATTTTCGGCTGCGCGTCTAACCTACGATTATTTGCGCAGGGAGCGACCTGATCGTGAGGTCTCCACGATCAAAGGTGAGGAATTTTTCCATATCGTCGAGCTTGCTGACGACTACGACCGCTGGGTCAACCGCTTTCCTGAGGCGCACGAATGGGCCCTGGCGGTCCAGGTGCTAGGCTCATACGAGAGCTATCGTTCCATAACCCGTCTAAAACGTGCCGCATTGAGCCCGAAACTTGCCGCAGCGGCTAAAGCCGGGCGCGCGGCACTGCAAGAGAGTCTTGCACGAGCGCGCGATTCCCTGGTCGAGCACCATCTCGCCGACGGTTTAACCTTGCTTGCCGCCTGCTGCATCGGATACACCAGCGAGGTCGCATACGAGCTCTATCGAGACCGAAGCCGCACGCTTGTGGCCCTGCTAGACCTCAGAACCGGCGGCGTCAGCCTTCGTCGAAGCCCCGATTGTCCAATCGATCTTTCCCACTTGGCCACCTCCTTTGGCGGTGGCGGCCATCCTGCGGCTGCCGGCTTCCGCCTACCACTGCTTACCCGTCTTCCGGCGGAGCAGCTCGCCCTGACCCTCAGCCAGAAGCTCTCGTCCTCTACCCAAATTAGATAATTCATTTAACCAAAAAATCCAACCAAAAACCTCGACCCCGCCCCATTCCCAGAGCAAACCCCTCTGGCGACCACCCATCCAAACCAACTTACAACTCCGAAATATCACCCAATCTCTCTTTGCCGAACCCCAAATCTCAACCCACATACTCACACTCTTAGCTACTCTTCCCCACTTCCGCTCTCTCCCAATACTCTATACCGACTTTACTTAGTAGGCTTTTCTTCCCGACCATTTATGACTACTTATACTTAAATCGTGCCTTTCTTAAGTACTTTCCAACGAACTAAACTTCACTAACTATAGCTCACCCTCGCCCCAGCACCTTTTACTCACTTTATTTCTCCGAAATAATGCGCCTAGCTGTTCAAAATGCCGTCTCCTAAGGGGTTACGGCACAACTAATCCTCCTGCAATTTTTTGCTGAGTCTTTTTCTGGCGTCCACACAAGGCGCTAGATTTTTCGAACGCGCAACATCTTGCCCTGCCCCGCCGCGACGACTACGCCTATTGAATTATACGAGTGTTAACGAAATAACGCCGGGGCATCGCGCGCGGGAATTGTAGCGCGCAAGGGTACGTTAATGTCAACTTGGGCTAGATCAAAACACAAACAAAATAGTCGGTAAAAAGTTTCTAAGGTAGACAAGCTGTCGCACAGCGGCGCAGATTTGAGACATGTCTAAAAACACTACAAGACATGTCCCATAATGATACACTCAACAACTACTGCTTTTTAGAGCCATGAAAAAGTTGATTAGCACGTTTCGCACAAATGTAAACGTTTAAGCTACAGTTAAGTTTTTTAATCATCGCGAAAAGAGTCCATTCTTTCGAGCTCGCGACGGCACCTGCGGTCGGTACTCCAATTGCTGGGTAAGCACGACGCGACTTATGGAAGAATGGCGCGAAGGGTCAGTTAGGGACGAACGTTTGCGCCCACCCGAAGGCGAAGATCGCTGGATTAGCGTAGAGGAGCTGGCCGCGCGGGGCGAGCGGCTGGGGCAGATGGTGGGGCAGTCGGAGCTGATGCGCGGGGTGTTCGCTGCGATTCGTCGGCTCGGTCCCTACCGCACCACGGTGATGATTCAGGGCGAGTC
>JAJPIL010000014.1 GCA_021324755.1 Pseudomonadota bacterium | reverse complement strand
CGACGACTAAAACGCGCTAAGCCTACCGGTCCGTTTAAAAAGTCCCGCTACCTCGTAGTCGTTTTGACCAAGCCAGGTTGCGCAGCAGGCAGAGCTAGTTACGCCGTTTCACTCCGCAGATGGCGAGTCGCCCAGCCAGGTTGCGCAGCAGGCAAAAATAATTAACACTGCAACCGTTAGCGCAACCGATCCCACATCAGGGAAGGAAACGGACCGTGGAAGAGCTTAAGGGCAAGGCAATCCTCGTAACTGGGGCAAGCAGAGGAATCGGCAGAGCAATCGCGCTCGAAGTTGCACGACGTGGGGCCAACGTCGCTTTCAACTACGTTCATAGCGAAGCCCAGGCGCGTGAACTAGTTGCTGAGATCGAAGCGCTTGGCGTCAAGGCCCGCTCCTTCAAAGTCGACGTGTCGGACCTTAAGGCTGTGCGCGAAATGGTCAACTCGGTGAGAAGTGAGTTCGGCAGGCTTGACGGCGTGGTCAATAACGCGGGCGTCACGCGCGATAAACTGCTAGCCATGATGGGTGAGGAGGAATGGAACGAGGTCATCAGGATTAACCTTACTGGCGCCTTCAACGTCGCCCGTGCGGCTATTTTTCCGATGATGAAGGCGAAGTCCGGTGTGATTCTCAACATCACCTCGGTTAGCGGACTGGTCGGGATGGCGGGCCAGGTGAATTATTCTGCCTCAAAAGCGGGTCTTATCGGAATGACTAAAGCTTTGGCCAAGGAAGTTGGCCGTTCGGGCGTGCGTGTCAACGCGTTGGCGCTCGGTTTTATCGAAACTGACATGACCGCAAAGTTACCCGAGCAGAATCGCCAGCAAGCGCTTTCAATGATACCTCTTGGCCGTTTCGGTAGGCCTTCAGAGGTCGCGCCAGTGGCCGCCTTTTTGCTCTCCGACGCGGCGTCTTATATCACGGGCGCGGTAATCCAGGTCGACGGCGGTCTTGCGATGTAAAAAATCGCCGCCGGCCTCCTATTTTGGCTAACTAAGGGAGAAACCAAACGTGTTCGGCCAGCTCAAAACTTGAGCGGTGGACTGGAAAACTAATTATCAACCCGTGCCCCCTTAAAACTGAGGCCATCTTTTAATCATAAGCGGCTGGGTCGTAGAAAAGCTGCTTTTTGAACCAACGGCCCGATCTCACAGAGCAACGAGCACCCTTGCGCCTCGATCGGGGGCACAACATACTAAAGCTGTACAGGTTATGATAGAGCACATTTTTGACGACTCTTCGACTCCGCAAGCTTCGCGCGAGCTCGCTGAGCTCAGACAAAGCGGCCGCTACACCCCACCATTTAAGACCATTCGCCGCCGCATCATCGACGACTTCTACGAGGGGCGTCTTACGATTGACGCGATGGTGATCGTGCGCGTGGGCGACGTCGAGGAAACAGGAGCCGCTTCTGGCGTCGGGGTCGTAAACGCACTCGACCTAGCTTTACGCCAAGCGCTGATCAAACATTTCCCGTTTCTCGACAGTGTGCGCGTTATCGAGACTTACCTTCACGGCAGCGGTAATTCCACCGAGGCCGAGATGGTCTCGATTAAAAAGTTCGGCGACGGTAAACGAACCTGGAGTACGCTTGCTAAATCCGCTGACACGGTAGAAGCAGCATGGCAATCGCTCATCGATGGCTACGAGTGGCGGATCTACGAGGAAAAGCGCAAGAGCATGCGATGACGAAAGCCCGCGAAATTGCTCCCGTTTAGGTGCGCGCCGTGGCGAAAGCCGTCAAAAAGGCTATGGCGCATGCGCCGGATGAAGACCAAAAGCTCGTCGTTCTATACGACGGTCGATGTCCAGTGTGTGTCAAGTTCGTCGAGATGCTACTTCGGCGAGCGCAGAGCGCTGCGGTCGAGGCCGTGGACCTTCACAGCGATAGGGTCAGGCGGGAATTCCCTCAATTTTCCAAAGAAGAGCTCATGCGAGAGCTACATGCTATCGACGGCCGGGGCAACGTCTACGTCGGTGCCGCCGCGGTCGCCGAAATTCTTCGCCGTCAGAAGTGGCCTGTGCGCGCGCTCGCGATCTTATGGCGCGTACCTGGCTATTCGCGCCTTGCCCGTGCGCTCTACCGATGGTTTGCGTCGCGTCGCTACTGTGTGAAAGTCTAAATGCCCCCGAATCTAATTTCGGTTGTCTACAAGCCCATAGTAGGTGCACACTAAGAGTTCTAGCCGCGAACAAAGCCGACTGCCAGACACGTCCGAGGAACCGCACCGAATCGGCGCTCGACGCGTTTGGTTTTTACGCAACAGTAAACTTCCTAATTGCGCGAAAGCTTGAGTTAATCGGCAGGTAATTTTTCGAGGGAATACGTACTTCGATCGATGAAACTCAATACTCCGCGAGTCGTGATCGCTGGCGTTGCCAGCGGCGTAGGCAAAACCACGGTCACCGTGGGCCTTATCGGAGCGCTCAAGGCGCGCGGCATGAAAGTTGCCGCATTCAAGTGCGGTCCCGACTACCTTGACCCGACGTACCATGCGCAAGTGGCGGGCGCAAGCCACAATCTCGACGGCTGGATGATGGGGCGCCAGGCGGTCTTGGCAACGTTCGGGCGCGTGGCCAAAGACGCTGACTTCGCGATAATCGAGGGCGTAATGGGGCTGTTCGACGGGGCCTCGCCCGTAAGCGATCAAGGCTCGACCGCTGAGATAGCCAAGTGGCTAAAGGCTCCCGTCGTAGTGGTGGTCGATGCGTCAGGGATGGCGCGAACGATCGCTGCCCTGGCCAAGGGATTCGCCAGCTTTGACCACGAGCTTCGCGTTGTGGGGATTGTTGCAAATCGCCTGGGCAGCCGCGGCCATCTGGAACTGTTGCGTGCCTCCCAACCAGTGGTCCCTGTGGTGGGCGGACTCCCTAAAGACCGCGACCATGCTTTTCCAGAGCGCCATCTGGGGCTCTTCAGCGCGAACGTCAACAACCTTCCCCAGCAATTGTTCTCCACTTGGGCCGCGCTAGTAAAAGACTGGATTGATGTCGACGCAATTGTCGCCGCTGGACAAGACGCTGAGCCGCTCGAGCTTGACTTCGATCCGAACCTGTCCGCGCCGAGTCGAACCAGATGCAAGATAGCGCTCGCCTTTGACGAAGCTTTCCACTTCTACTACGAGGACAACTTGCGCCGCTTAGAGCAGGCTGGCGCTGAGCTCGTTCGATTCTCGCCCCTTCACGACCGGACGTTGCCGGACGATGTCGACGGGCTTTACCTCGGCGGCGGCTACCCCGAGACGGTTGCCGACGCGCTGGCGGCGAACGCTTCGATGCTAGAATCTATACGCAGATTTGCCCGCGACGGCGCGCCAGTGTATGCGGAGTGCGGCGGACTTATGTATCTGTGCCATGCGATCCGAACCCTGGACGGAAAGTCCCATCCGATGCTCGGGCTTATCGACGGTGAGGCGGTGATGGCGGACAGAATTCAGGCCTTGGGTTATGCCGAGGTTGAAACCGTAAGGGAAACGATCCTTGGCCCAGCGGGATTGCGCTTTCGCGGCCATCAGTTCCGCTACTCGAGCTTGAGCTCCTCTAACTCGCGGCAAGACGCTTGCGCATATTTGGTCAGCACGCGTCGCAAGAGCGCGCCTTTTCGCGAGGGTTATGTCGTCGGCAACGTACTTGCCTCCTACGTCCACGCACATTTTGCTTCGAATCCCAGCCTGGCCGAAGGGTTTGTGGCTTCGTGCGAAGCTTATCGCCTGCGCCGAACCTCTTTCTGGCACAAAGATACATCTAGTTGCCAGCAACATTTAAAGCACACGGAGCGAAACTGAGGGGAGGCAAGATGACCGGTCGCACGCTCATGGTCCAAGGCACGGCCTCCTCAGTTGGTAAGAGCATCATCGTTGCAGCTTTGCTCAGGATCTTTCGCAACCGCGGACTTAAAGTTGCGCCCTTCAAGGCTCAAAACATGGCGCTCAACGCCTTCGTCACACCCGACGGAGGTGAGATAAGTCGCGCCCAGGCTGTTCAGGCAGAGGCCGCGGGCGTGGCACCGTCGGTGGACATGAACCCGATTCTTTTGAAGCCTGAGGCGCAGGCCCGCGCGCAGGTGGTCGTGATGGGGAAGCCAATCGGACGACTGAGCGCCAAGGAGTATCAAGCCTACAAACCCGCTTTGCGTGCAATCGTCGCGGGCGCGCTCGAGCGCTTGCGCGCAAGCTACGATCTCGTCGTGATCGAGGGCGCAGGCAGCCCGGTCGAAATCAACCTAAAAGAGCACGATATCGCCAACATGTACTTGGCCAAACTGGTCGGGGCGCCTGTAATAATGGTCGGCGATATCGACCGCGGCGGCGTCTTCGCCCATCTGGTGGGCACGATGGCGCTGCTCGACGACGCCGAGCGCAAGCTCGTGGCAGCCCTTCTCATAAACAAGTTTCGCGGTGACCGCTCGCTGCTAGAGCCTGGAGTGAAGTTTATCGCCGAACGTCTTAACCGCCCGGTTCTAGGCGTCGTCCCTTATATAAGCGACCTTCATATCGCCGAAGAAGACTCCGTAGCCTTGGAGGAACGTTCCGTAGCGCCTCGCTCTGATTCCAACTCGCTCGATATCGCGGTCGTCAAACTACCTCGACTCTCCAACTACGACGACTTCCTGCCGCTAGAGCGCTCTCCACATATAAACGTACGCCTGGTCGATTCGCCTAAAACCATAAGGAGCGCCGACTTGGTGGTTATTCCGGGCACCAAAAGCACGGTAGCCGACCTTGAGTGGATGAATCGAAACGGGATCGCACAGGCGATCGTTGAACGCGCGTACTTGCGACGGCCAATTCTGGGAATATGCGGCGGATGTCAAATCTTGGGCCAGGAAATCCACGATCCGCTCGGGGTCGAGTCGCATCAAGCCTTCGCGCAAGGCCTCGGCTTGCTCGCGGTGCATACCCGATTCATGGCCGATAAGCGCACCTCACAGGTACGAGCGCGGGTTTCAACTGAAAGCTTTTTGACCTGTAAGGTGCCAAGGGAAGATATTCTTTCAGCGTACGAAATCCATATGGGCAGAATAACACGCGCCGCGAACGTAAAAGCGCCGTTCGAGATCTTGGCGCGCAACGGAAGAGTAGAACAGGACTTGGACGGCGCCGTCAGCGACAACGGCGCGGTTGTGGGAACGATGCTCCATGGGATCTTGCATAACCAGAGCGTGTTCGATTCGCTTATAAGCTACCTCGTAGCCTCGCGTCCGTTATCTGCGCCAATGACAGAAGAAAGGGCTTACCCTAACAAAAACGCGAATGAGGACCCTTACGAACGACTGGCAAGGGTCGTGCGCGAAAATATCGACCTAAATCTACTCGAGCGGATCGTCGGCCTGTAACGCCTTGCGGGTACGTTCGAGCGCTTCTAACCTCAACGCCCTTCGTATGGGCAGGCTTAGAGCTGTCACGCAAAATCCGAAACCCAGCACGGTCGTAGCGTAGGAAATTAACGTTCGCAGGCAAACTCCAGCCATCACCCTTCGGCCGCGGGCTCCAAGAGCGGTTAGAAACGACCTGGCAATCCACTAACTACTAGGCAGTAGAAGACCCGGACGCGCCTTTTATCGCAGCGATCTTGTCCTCGACTTCCCCATCAACGGGGAATCTGCCCGTCTGGGATTTGGAGAACACAAGCTGGCCGTCGACGATTACGTCAAACTGACCGGTTCTGCCCGGTTTGACTTCGGCGTCCAGACCAAAGCGCGAGCGAATCGATGCGGCCAAACTGACCGCGCGCGGCTTGTACCCTCAAGGCACGCAGTAAAGGATTTGGATTTTCATCTCTCGTCGCAACCTCGCCCCTTTCCCTGGCCCAACTACTCGGTGAATGGCACCTCTCTCAACGACCGTGAGGCAACTCGACGAACACGGCCGCAGCCACAACCGTAGTCCAAAGCCCATCGCGGTCGCCAATCGCCGACTGGGTGATGTTGCGCGTGGTGATTATCTTGTCGGAAAGTCGCCATATATCCTTGCGCTCGTCATAGCCGACGTTCGGGTCGAACTCGATGCCCAGGATCGTGGCAAGCATCATCGCAGCAAGGTCTTCGGCATAGTCGCCCGCCTTCTGATCGGTCTCGCCGAAGCTGTGATGCTCCGACAAGTAGCCGTACTGATTACTGTTAGCGGGAATAGCGAGTCCCACCGAGGCGGCGATCAGGCGATGTGGCTCATTGGTCGCATTGGAACTCGTAACTGTAAATACGACCTGGCCCGGAGTCAAATACTTCAAACCTTCTTGCGCGCTTATCAGCTTACAGTTCGGCGGAAAAATGGAACTTACGCGCACCAGATTGAATTCGGCTATTCGCGCATCGCGCAGCGCCAATTCATACGAAGTGAGTTTTTCTCTATGCTTTCCCACACCCTTGGTTAGGAAGCAGCCCGTTGGCTTCGGCCCCATCGTTAACGCCCACCTCGAAAAAACGATAGTTAGAAAATCTGCTCAGCTGGCAGTCACGATAAGTCGCTACGCCATGTAAAGCAATCTAGCTTAGGCAAAATTTAAAACTAAAATATAAACGAAACCTACGTAAACGATACAAGATCGTCTCGCAGCGGCGATTGAAGTCTACCAACACGGATGCTGCCCAGTTACCAGCAGGCGCCTAAAACCACACCAACCTACACTATTCAAAACCAAAAATTACCAGGCAATTTCGCGCCTGCAAGCCATTCACTGAACAAAGTAGAACAAATTTATCCCTCGCAGCCGAGCTCCATCCTAGCCTGCTAAAAACTAGCGCCCGCCTCTTGGGGCAGCAACACGTCATACTCCGAGTAGCTCGAGCGTGTTTTTTCGCATACCGGCACGGAGAATTGCGTAACTGGCAGGGCAAGCCTTTCTAGACCAGACAAGCGTTTACGCTGCGTTGCCCACCAAAAGACCTAAGGCTCTGGTCGAGGCTAAAGCAGCATTTAAGGCAACTTAAGTGGCAGATTTTATTAAAACTCGCTCGCGGGACGGTACTCGCCGAACACCCGCCGCATTGCGTCCGAGATCTCGCCCAAAGTCGCCAGCGCCCGCACGGCATCGAGAATCGGCACCATCAGATTACCTCCGTCGCGCGCCACCTGTTCGACCTTCTCCAGCGCGCGCTTGACCGAGGCGTTGTCGCGCTGTGCCCGAAGCTCCGCAAGGCGGCGTTTTTGCTTCTCTTCGAGTTCTGGGTCCACGCGCAGGATTTCGGGCACTTCGTACGTTCCGCTAACAAACTCGTTGACGCCCACGATAATTCGCTCGCGCCGCTCGATCTGACATTGGTAGCGATAAGCAGCCTCGTGAATTTCACGCTGAATATAGCCGCTTTCGATCGCCGCGATCGCGCCGCCGAGGTCGTCGATTTTGGCTATGTATTCCTGAGCCCGCAGCTCGAGCTCGTTGGTGAGCTTTTCGACGAAATAAGAGCCCGCAAGCGGGTCGACCGTATCGGCGACTCCAGATTCGTAGGCGATTATCTGCTGAGTGCGCAAAGCGAGAAGGGCGCTTTCTTCGGTCGGCAGGGCCAACGCTTCGTCCTTGCTGTTGGTATGGAGCGACTGAGTGCCGCCTAAGACGGCAGCCAGCGCCTGAAGCGCAACTCGCACCACATTATTGTCGATCTGCTGGGCCGTTAACGACGCTCCGGAGGTTTGCGCATGGAACCTGAGCGCCATCGAGCGCTCCTCGCGCGCGCCGAAGCGTTCCTTCATGATTCGGGCCCACATCCGGCGCGCCGCCCGAAACTTAGCGATCTCCTCGAAAAAGTTATTGTCGACGTTGAAGAAAAACGAAAGTCTGCCCGCGAACTGATCCACTTCAAGACCGGCTTCGATCGCCGCCTCGACGTACGCGATCGCGTTGGCCAGCGTAAAGGCCAGCTCCTGCGCCGCGGTCGCGCCCGCCTCGCGCATGTGATAGCCGGAGATCGAAATCGGGTTCCAATGGGGAACTTCGCGGCTCGTAAACGCAATAACGTCTGTAACCAAACGCATCGAAGGCCGCGGAGGATAGATATAAGTGCCGCGTGCGATGTACTCCTTGAGAATGTCGTTCTGGGTCGTACCGCTAAGCTTGTTCCACGGGACACCTCGGCGCTCCGCCACCACCAAATAGAGCGCAAGCAGAATCGGTGCGGTGGCGTTGATCGTCATCGAAGTGGAGATCTTGTCGAGAGGCAAACTGTCCAGCAACACTTCCATATCGGGCAGCGAACTGATCGCTACGCCCACACGCCCGACCTCGCCCCGCGCCATCGGATGGTCGCTGTCGCGCCCCATTTGTGTCGGCAGGTCGAAAGCGATAGAGAGTCCCGTCTGCCCGCGCTCGAAAAGATAGCGATAGCGACGGTTCGACTCCTCGGCGGTACCGAAACCCGCGTACTGACGCATCGTCCACAGACGTCCGCGGTACATGGTGGGATAGACACCCCGCGTGAAGGGAAACCGGCCCGGCTCGCCGAGCTCGCGCCAGTAATCGAACTCGGCCAAATCAGCCGGCTCGTACAGACGCTTTATCTCAATCCCCGAGGTGGTGACGAACCGAGAGGGCCGCTCGCCTGCGCGGCTTTCACCTACGCTAGTCGAAGGCGCTTTGTCACGCGGGTTCTGCGAATTAGGCTGCTTTTGCTCTTGTGCATAACGCATTGTCTTGACCGCCTCGAACGATTACTCAATTACCGCAAGAAGGTCTCCCTTCTCCACGGTTTGACCTTGGCGCACGCGTACCTCGAGCACTTTTCCGGTTTTCGGGGTTTTGACTTCGTTTTCCATCTTCATCGCCTCGATCACGACGATTCCCTGCTCAGCCTCGACCTCGTCGCCGGGTGCAACCATCACGTCCACCACTCGTCCTGGCATCATCGCTCGAAGTTCGAGTCGACCCGCACCGGCACCGACGGCGGCACCGCGCGACGCGCCGCGAGCGCTGGCAAAGCTTACGCGCCTCGACCCATTGCGCGAAGAAACAATGAGCTCCCGACCGACGCGGCTTACCAGAAGGTCAAATGAGCGGCCGTCGACCAGCACCGAAAACGCGTTTGGCGCCACGTTTATCACCGATGCTTCGAAACGTCGCTCACCAAGTGTCAGAACGACCTCGTTGCCCTTGACGCTTTCCACCACCAACTCGTGTTCTGTGCCGTCCACCGAAACGAAATAGCGCACCTTCTACCTCCGCTGATCTACGGGCGCATCAGCTCGAACCGGCCCGCCATCTTCCACATCGATCCCGCCCGGTCAGTTTTTCCGCCGCCGACTCCATCGTGCCGCGCAACGGCATATTCGCTGCTCCAGGCCGCGGCTAAAACCGCCGCGAGCTCGACGGGATCGTCGAGTTTTGACGAGCTCGCAAGCACGCTAGGCCGGTACTCCTGGTCGAGAAAGTGGGTATCGATATCGCCAGCGATAAAGCGCGGATGGCGCAATAGCCAGCGATGGAAGTCGAGGTTAGTGGTCAGGGTGCCAGCGATTTCGAACTCATCCAGCGCCCGACGCATCCGGGCGAGCGCCTCGGAGCGGTCTCGGCCCCATACGAGCAGCTTTGAGATGAGCGGGTCGTAGTAGTTTGAGACTTCACCGCCAGCGTACACGCCGCAATCGTGACGCACGCCGGGCCCTTCTGGCGCTTTAAGCCAGCTGATCTGTCCCGGCGCCGCGGCAAATCCGTTGGCCGGGTCCTCGGCGTAAATCCTGCACTCGATAGCCCATCCCCGCTGACTTATGTCGCGCTGGGTAAAAGGCAGCGGCCGCCCTGCAGCGACTTCGATTTGAGCTTTCACCAGATCGAAGCCGGTAACCATTTCGGTCACCGGATGCTCTACTTGGATTCGCGTGTTCATCTCCATGAAATAAAAGTTGCGCTCAGCGTCGACCAAAAACTCTATCGTGCCAGCGCCGACATAGCCGACCGCCTTGGCCGCCCGCACCGCGACTTCTCCCATCCGCTCGCGCATCTCCGGCGTAAGGAATGGCGACGGCGACTCTTCGACTAGTTTTTGATGGCGTCGCTGGATTGAGCACTCGCGTTCGCCCAGATGCACGGTGTTGCCGAAAGTATCGGCGAACACTTGCACCTCTATATGGCGGGGCCGACGAAGAAACTTTTCCAGATAAAAGCGCCCGTCCCCAAAGGAGGCCTTGGCCTCGCTCACCACGCGGCGCACGGCTTCCGGGATGTCTTTTTCTTGCTCGATAAGGCGCATACCTTTGCCGCCGCCCCCTGCCGCAGCCTTGAGCAAAACCGGAAGGCCGAGCTTCTTTACATAGGCACGCACTTCTTCCTCGCTTTCTAACGTGTCTGGAGAACCGGGCGTTACTGGCACGCCCGCCGCTTGCATCAGCTTGCGCGCCTCGACCTTGTCGCCCATTTTTTCGATCGCCTCGGGGCTTGGCCCGATAAATTTCACTCCTGCCCTGGCCGCGGCACGAGCAAACTCTGCGTTTTCGGCAAGAAAGCCATAGCCCGGATGAATCGCCTCGGCTCCGGTCCTTTTGGCCGCATCGATTATCCGGTCGATTCTCAGGTAGCTTTCAGCCGCAGGGGCAGGCCCGATTGGCACTGCAAGATCTGCTTCGCGGACGTGCAAGGCGCTGCGGTCAGCCTCGGAGTAAACCGCAACCGCCTCGATTCCCAACTCCCTACAGGCGCGAATCACTCTTACCGCAATCTCGCCGCGGTTGGCGATCAGTATGCGCTTAAACATCGACCTTATCCCTCGTGAATCAGACCAGCTATTCAATCCGCGCAACCCATCCGCTCAGACACATGCCCGCCTTCGTCGATACGCCGCAAGCGCTCTAAAGCGGAATATTACCGTGTTTGCGCGGCGGATTCTTGTCGCGCTTGTTTTCAAGTGCCCTAAGCGCTGTGATAAGCCGCGGCCTTGTATCGCGCGGCATTATCACCTCGTCGATATAGCCAAGCTCGGCCGCTTTGAACGGATTGGCGAACGTCCGCCGATACTCTTCGACCAGACGTGCGCGCTCGGCCTCGGGGTCTTTGGCGCGCTCGATCTCGTTGCGAAAGATGATGTTAACGGCTCCCTCGGGCCCCATCACCGCGATCTCCGCCGTCGGGTAGGCGAAATTAAAATCGCCGCGAATGTGTTTCGATGACATCACGTCGTAGGCTCCCCCGTACGCTTTGCGGGTAATGACGGTGACCTTGGGGACCGTGGCTTCACAATAAGCGTAAAGAAGCTTGGCGCCGTGCTTGATGATGCCGCCGAACTCCTGGGCCGTGCCTGGTAAAAAGCCTGGGACGTCGACAAAGGTGACAATCGGAATGTTGAAGCAGTCGCAGAAACGAACGAAGCGCGCCGCCTTGACCGAGGCATCGATATCCAAACAGCCGGCCAACACCGCGGGTTGATTACCCACAACTCCCACGGCGTATCCGCCCAAGCGCGCAAAGCCGATTACGATGTTTTGGGCATAGTATTTTTGAAGTTCGAAAAAGTAGCCGTCGTCGACCACGCGATGGATTATCTCCCTGATGTCGTACGGTTTGTTCGGATTTTCGGGAACGATCGAGTCAAGCTGGGGATCGCGCCGCTCGGGATCGTCGCCGCTGAACTTAAAGGGCGGGTCTTCGACGTTGTTCGATGGTATGAAGGACAGAAGCTCGCGCACCATCGACAAGGCCGAGCGATCATCGTCAGCTTCGAGGTGACACACACCAGAGCGCGTGGAATGGGTGTCTGCGCCACCCAGCTCTTCCATCGAAACTTCCTCGTGCGTGGTGGCCCGAATCACGTCGGGGCCCGTGATAAACATATAGGAGGTGTTACGCACCATCAGAATGAAGTCGGTAATCGCCGGCGAGTAAACTGCACCGCCCGCGCACGGACCCATTATGACCGAGATCTGGGGAATAACGCCTGAAGCAAGCGTATTGCGCAAAAAGATCTCGGCATAGCCGGCAAGCGAAACCACGCCTTCCTGAATTCGCGCTCCACCCGAATCGTTGAGCCCGATCACGGGACACCCTGTCTTCATCGCAAGGTCCATTATCTTGCATACCTTTTCGGCAAACGCTCCAGACAAGCTGCCGCCAAAGACGGTGAAGTCTTGCGAGAAGACGAAAACCTGTCGACCGTCAATCCGGCCATAGCCCGTAACCACGCCGTCGCCAGGAATTTTGCGCTTGTCCATGCCGAAGTCCGAGCATCGGTGGGTTTTGAACTTATCGAGCTCAACAAACGTATTGGGATCGAGCAAATACTCGATCCGCTCCCGAGCGGTCATTTTGCCCGCCTGACGTTGACGCTCCAGCCGCTCTTTGCCGCCTCCCGCTTCCGCAAGCCGCGAGAGTTCCTCCATCCGCTCTATGTTCTCTTTAAGTCCCATAAGCCCCTTTCCGAATCCTCATCTTCAAAATCGCCAAGTAGAGGTATAGCAAACACGGGTGCAGCTAAGATCGATCGTGTACCCACGACGCCACTGAGACCAGCTCGAAGTCGTCGACCCGAACTGGGTTCGTCGAGCCGGTCGCAGCAATTAGCCCCCAAATTTTAAACACCACTACTAACAATCGCCGCAAGCTTAAGCCAATTCGCTTTAAAAATCGTCAACTTTGAGCTTCGGGCTTAAAGCCGGCGAACTCTAATCTGTCGCCAGGTACGATACCGTGCCGCGCACAAAATCCTGCGTTGACCTCGAGCACGTACTTCGAAAGCCCATCCACGCTCAACCATCGCTCCGAAAGTGGTTCGGCGTTACGCACGATGCCTATGATCTTGCCGTCGGCGTCGGCAAAAATAATATCGAGCGGAATAAGCGTGTTCTTCATCCAGAAGCTCACACGCGCCGGCGCCTTAAACACGAACAACATCCCGGCATCTTCAGCCAGCGTGTGCCTATACATCAGCCCTAAAGTGCGCTGCTCCGGAGTATTCGCAATCTCCACGCTGACCCTAGCGCGAATCACGTTATTGGGACCGACCACGTCCACCCAATAACGAGGATCGGCGCACCCCACCAAACTCGATAAAACCAGCAGTAGGCATAGAACAGGCATCGCCTGGCTGGGCCCTGCAACGAGAAAATTCGGGCGCGGCCAAGCAAAAGCGCCACAAGCTCGTGCCCAGATTTTCCGCGCTCTCATTCACTTGCCAACAAAGTTAGGAGCGCGCTTTTCCAGAAAGGCCCGCACGCCTTCCTGATAATCCTGACTGTCGAAGCTTCGCCACATCATGTTCTCGACCTCAGCCGCGTCCGCCGCACCTTCCAGTCCGCACGCGTAGGCAACGGCTGCTTTCGCCGCAGCGATGCTCAGCGGGGCATTGCGCGCCAGCGCAAGCGCATAGTTGCGCGTTTCCGCCTCCAAAACTTCAGGCTCGAACACCCGATTTATCAGCCCCATCGCCAGCGCCTCATCGGCATCGAACTGGCGACCCGACAACAAGATATCGCGCGCGTGGGCGGCCCCGACCGTCGTGACCAGCATGCGCACGGCCTGCGGCGGGTACGCAAGCCCTAAGCGCGCGGCCGGAATGCCGAATCGCGTTTTGCGAGCAGCGAACTTAACATCGCACGCCAACGCAAGTTGCACGCCGCCACCCAGACAGAACCCGGATATCATCGCGATCACGGGCTTAGCCGACCGTATCAGCGCTTCAACTACGCGGCCGGGTGCCTTTTCGTATTCGCGCGCCTGCTCAGGGTTGCTTCGAAGCCGCGGAAACTCTGAAATGTCCGCACCGGCGACGAACGCCTCAGCCGTGACACCGCGAATTATGATCACGCGTATCTGGGGATCGGCTTCCAGCGAGGCGAAGCTTTGCGCGAGTTGCCTCCAGGTACGCAGGTCAAGTGCGTTGCGAACCTCTGGCCGATTCAGCAAGATCCACCCTAATGGCGGCTCGCGGCGCTCGAGCACAGGAGATTTTTCGTCTGTACCGCTCATGATGACAATCCTAACGACTCGCGATCGAACCTCCCCGACAGGCTTACGCATCGGTCCCGATCGCTTAAAGTCTTTTTATAGCGTATACCGGCGGGCGGCTGGGTGCGACACCGCACAGCCAATCCGGCGTAAGGACTGTTTTAGCATAAACCGACAGCGCGCTTGCCTGCGCAACATCACTTGAGGTTTTGCCGGGCTCGGTCGGGACCGAGCTTCCGCCACACGGGCAACCTATTGTTAGATGGAAAGCTGGCGACTTTTATAGGAGAATCCGAACGAGACTTTTGCCCGGCGCGATGAGGCGTAAGGGTACTGCGAATATCATGAAGGCAGACGAAATCAATTTAGAGGCGATTGACAGTTTAATTGAAAAAAGTGTCAGAACGGCGACGCCCGCAGTTGCCGATTCTGTCGCATATCCTGAGCGGCAGATGACAGCCCAGGAGCTGCAAGAATTTTGGCGCAATGTTTCGCTAGTCGCGATGGCGACGGTTGGGACAAATGGGCAACCGCATATTGCGCCGGTGCATGCGCGGCTTAAGGGTGCGAGCCTGCGCGTGTTTGTGTACGAGAACGCGGTGCGGCGTAGCGACCTACACACCAATCCCCGGGTCGCCTTTACGACCTGGGACAATCGAGGCGCGGTAGTGATCATTTACGGACGAGCGGCAGAGGTTCCTGGAAGCCGAAGACCAGCGCGACCGGGCCGTTCGGGAAAAGAGCGCTACGTGGTCGAATTCGAAGTAAAGCTTACGCGGATATACGCGATGCGCCCGCCGGCGAAACGGCTCGAGACGACGTAGCTTCGACGTCGCCGCAGACATCTTCACGCTTTACAATGTTTAAATGTGAATAATATCAGCAATTCGGCGAAGTTCGCCTACACCTATGCAGTCCAGTCGTCGTTGAAAAGATGCTTCTCCTAAGCGTATTGCGAAAGCTTCGTCCCGCTTCATCCGAGGCTGCCGCTGTCCGCGCGCGATGGCTCAGCCGAAATTTGCTGGCCATGAGCCTTTCTAGTTTGCTTTCCGACCTGGGGCATGAGATGGCCACCGCTGCGCTGCCGCTTTTTCTAATCACTTTGGGAGCTTCGCCTGCGGCGCTAGGGATCATCGAAGGCGTGTCGGACGGCGCTTCGACGATGGCCAAGGTTATGGGAGGCAGGGTGGCGGACAGGGTCGAGATACGCCATCTCGCAGCGAGCGCTGGCTATTTTATCACAGGCGTGTCGACCGGGCTTTTTTCGCTTGCGCGTTCGTGGACAGAGCTGCTGGTAGCGCGCACCGTGGGATGGTTTAGCCGAGGTATCCGCGGACCTGCGCGCGACGCGATGCTCGCGGATTCCACGCCTGGCCCCGACATGGGGAAAGCCTTCGGCCTTCACCGCGCAGCAGACACGCTCGGGGCGGTGATGGGGCCGCTGGTTGCGATGGTTGCGCTCGAGTATTTAAGCCTGCAGACGCTTTTTCTTATTACCGCGATTCCGGGCATTCTGGCTGGCGCGTGCTTCTTGCTTGCGGTAGACGAGCCGCGCCGCCATGAGCGCGGGCAAAAGATCTCGCCGCGGCCGTGGCAAGAGGCGGTTCCAGCGGTGTTTCGGCGGTTTCTTTTCGCAGTTGGGCTTTTTGGAATCGGCGATTTTGCCCACAGCATGCTCGTTATGAGAGCAGCCATGCTGATGGGCGGCACGAGCGGCGCGATGACTACCGCGATTTTTCTTTACGCCGTCCATAACGCGGTCCATGCGCTGATGAGCTTCCCCTTAGGAGCGCTGGGGGATCGCTTCTCGCGCCGAAGGATGCTTGCCTTATGTTACGGCCTCAACGCCGTAACGGCGATGGGCTTTGCGTTTGCTCCAGCAAGACTAAGCTGGCTCCTGTTGCTTTTTGCACTTGCTGGCACGGTTATGGCCGCGCAAGAAACTCTGGAAAGCGCAATCGCGGCAGAGCTCGCCCCAGCCGCCGTGCGCGGCACGGGCTTTGGAGTTCTAGCCGCAACTAACGGCCTTGGCGATCTGGTCTCCAGTTTTTTGGTCGGCTTGTTGTGGACCAAAGTCGGCGCCAAGACCGCTTTTGCCTACAGCGCGCTGACAAGTTTCGGGGCGGCAGTCATGATGGCACTGAGTTGAAGCTGCGTCCGAAATGGAAAAGTCTCGAACTGACGAAAATCTTCTTAACCTCGCGTCGAAAAACGGGAGTGGCGAGACGCCCTTGGTGCCACTTCCAGGTGAGTGCGCACAACACGACGACCGGCACAGGAGTCGAGGCATTGTTCTCGGACTTCTGGCGGCGGTCCTTTTCGGACTTAGCGCGCCATTGGCCAAGCTGGTCCTACCACAGAGCACGCCACTCGTGTTGTCGTCGCTATTTTATTTGGGCGCTGGGGCGATCCTGTCGGTGATAAGCGTCCTGCAGAAGGTTTGCAGCAAACGCGACAGCACGTCACGAGAAGTCGACCTCAGATTCGAAGACGCTTACCTGATGGCTGGCGTGGTATTGTTTGGAGGGGTACTAGCTCCCGTTCTGATGCTATCGGGTCTTAAGCACCTATCTGCCGCGTCCGCCTCGTTGATGCTAAACCTAGAAGCGCCTTTCACTGTGATGCTCGCAGCCGTTCTGTTTCGCGATCGTCTCGAGGGGCAAGAGCTTCTAGGCGCTGCGCTCGTACTTGTGGGCAGTAGCCTACTTAGCGTTAATTCAGGCGCGACGGTTACGGGCAGCGTGCTTGCCGCGCTAAAACTTGCCGCGGCGGCGATGTTGTGGGCGATCGATAACAATCTCACGCAGTGCCTGTCGACGCGTAACCCATTGGCGGTTGCCCGCGTGAAAACGCTCGCGGCAGGCTTGTTCAGCCTGATTCTTACTCGCACGATAGGCCTGGCGATGCCGCCGGCTCATCTGTGCATTGGCGCCCTGGGTATCGGCGCGACCTGTTACGGTGCAAGTGTGGTATTGTACGTCTACGCTTTGAGGTATATCGGCGCGGCCAGGCAGGCCACGGTATTCGCGACCGCGCCTTTCGTCGGCGCTTTGATGGCTGGCCCGATTAATGGCGAATGGTTAAGATTCTCCGAGCTTTGCGCAGGGCTTGTCACGGCCGGTGGACTGGCGCTGATGATGCGCCATCGACACGTCCATGAGCACGTCCACGAAGAGCTCATCCACGAGCACCCGCACACCCACGACATACATCATCAGCACGACCACGTCGGACTGCCCTCGCTCCGGGAGCCGCATTCGCATTGGCACCGCCATCTGCCGATGGTTCACACCCACGACCATCTTCCCGACCTCCACCACCGGCATCACCACCACTAGGGGACGATCCTGACCGGGCGAGCAGGATGAGCCCGACGCAAGCAGCGTCGTGGCGGTAAGCGATAAGCGCACCCACGAGCGCACAAACGTAACCCGCTAGCGCTTTTTTGCGCCTTAGCCTTGGACGGCGCTGGCGCACAAGAACAACAAATACTGGCGATGTTCGGGCGACAGTCCTTCGCCGCCGACGCGCTTAGCTTCGGCCGCGCTTTTGGGCGGTGTCTGTTGCCTTGCTAGCGCTATCTACCGGAAGAATCTTTATCGCGCGCAAGTAACCCGCACCGGTCGATTCCGTGGTCACCAACGGGTCGTCGCGCAACGCCATATGGACCACGCGCCGCTCGCGCGGGGACATCGGCTTTAGCCGCAGCGCCTTTCGCTGGCGCTTAACCTTCTCGCCCAACGATAGCGCAAGACGCTGCAGGCGCTGGCTGCGCCGCGCGTTATACGACTCGACGTCGAGCAAGACAGGCACAGCGTTCTCGATTCGGCGCGCCAGGATGCGGTTTACGATATACTCCAAAGCCTCGAGCGTCTGTCCACGCCTTCCGATCAGAAGCCCGGAGTTCTCGCCTTTTAAGTCTACTTCGATCGCCGCTGTATCCCCATCCTGCGGCTCTACAATTCTACTCGATATCTCGACCGTCTCCCCCATGAGCTGCATGGTTTCGCGAATAATCGCGACTGCCTCTTGCAGCTGCTCCTCAAGCGATTTTTGCGCCGTCTGGGGTGCAGCCTTTGGCTCCTCGGCTGGCTCGGATGGCGCAGCCTGTCCGGCGTGCGCTGTATGCTGAGCTTGTTCAGACAGCGACTCCGCACCCGCCCCAGAGACACCGGGTTGTGCCAAAGTCGTTGCCGCCGGCATCGAGTCAGCCTTTGCCGCAGCCTCAGTCCCAGCTGTCGCCGCGGCAGAGGGCGCTATCACGCCCGTTTGGACGTCAAACGGCGCCTTGCGAGTAACGCGCACTTTGGCAGGCCGTGAGCCGAGGCCCAAAAGACCGGACCGCGGGGTGCTTAAGATCTCAATTACAACGTCGTCTTCTTGAGCACCGAGGCTTTCGAGTGCCTGGCGAACCGCCTCGTCGAGCGAAGGAGCAGTTACTTCTACAGAATTCATCTCGTTCGTCATTGAGCAACCGGAGCAAGCTGTTTGAATTCCCGATTAATAACGTACTGCTGTAACATCCCAAGCAAATTCGTAAACAAATAGTAAAGCGTAAGTCCCGAGGGAAAATTCAAGAACAGAAGCGTAAAGACCAGAGGCATCCACATCATCATACGCTGCTGGCTAGGGTCGACCGGCTGAGGCGACATTTTTTGCTGGATAAACGCGCTCAAGCCCATAAGCAGCACCAGCACAGGAATACCTGCACAATCGGTGAACGGCAACTTGGGCATGTGCGGTATGCTCAAACATTCCGGAGCGGAAAGGTCGCGAATCCACAGAATAAAGGGCGCATGACGCAATTCCACCGCGTTCAGTAAAGCCTCATAAAGACCGATAAAGATTGGCAACTGGAGTAGTGTCGGCAAGCATCCGCCGAGCGGATTTACGTGATTGCGCCGGTACAGGTCCATCATTTCCCGGTTGAGCCGCTCGTGGTCGTCTTTGTACTTTTCGCGCAGACGCTCGATCTGCGGCGCAAGCCGCTGCATCTTCATCATCGAGCGCTGGCTGCGCAACGAGACAGGGAGCAGCAACAGCCGGATAGCGATCGTCAGTAGGATGATATCAACCCCATAATTTGGCGCAAAGCGATGGAAGAAGTTCAACGCGTGGACGAACGGCACTGCGATCATCGCCGCCCATCCGAAGTTGATCGAGTCGCGAAGGTGCGGGTCGACAGCCTCGAGTATGTCGAGCTTTTTAGGCCCTAAGTAGGCAAGAAATTGCGCCTGTATCGCGGCTTGCGAATCCAACGGAAACCAAAGCAGCGCCAGCGCCTGCCCGCCGTTAAGCCCCATCTCGAGCGTTCCCTGAGAGGGCCGTTTGGGCATAACCACGGAGAGAAAGTACCGGTCGCCGAAGCCCGCGTATGTTATCGCGCCCGTTACCGGAGCTACACCACTGGCCAGCGTGTTCTCGGCCTCTACCAGCGTCTTACCGTTCACCTCGGCTTCAACCGTCGGCGAGTTGCGATAGCCCTCAAGCGCACCCATCTCCTGGCTGAGCTCAAGTCCGAGCGCGTCGGCCTTGCCTGCCACGCCCTCCACCTTCACGTTCAGCCAAAAAGCGTAGCTGTCTGCTGAAAAACTGAATACCTTGCTAAGCTTAAGTCCGTCGGGCGTAGATGCGCTGAAACTTATTTCTGCGGTCGAGCCGCGTTTGAGAACAATCCTGGCAGGCGCTTGAGTTTGATAGGCAACCCTCGAATCGTCTTCCACCTTATCGCCTTGTCTGAAAGCCAACCCGAAAGGATAAGTGCCATTTTGTGAACGACGAATCAAATCCAGAGGAGGGCTCGCAGGCGCTGCGGTAGCACGATAGTCCAGAAGCTGGAAGCTCGAAAGGCGGGCACCGATGGTCGTCAAACGGCACCGAAAGATAGGCGCGTCAATCTCGACCGTCCGTTCAGCCGATTCGCCAGTCTGCGCGGAACCGGCCAACGGCGCAAAAGCCAGGCGTGGCGTGGTCACAGCGATTGGAGTAGATACAGAGGGCGCTGCGGTCGGCGTCGCGGACGCGCGCGAAGCTCGAGCCGACGTCTGCTGCCCTGAAGGCGGCGGGAAAAAACGCCTGACCACGAGCTCCTCGTACGCTAGGAGCACAAGCAAAGAAATCATCAACGCGATTAATGCTCGGCTTTCCAAGAGATTTTTACCTCATCCGGTTCCAGTTCAAGCGCGAATTCGACGGCGGCACGGGATCGTACCCCCAGCCACCACCCGGGCGGCAGCGTAGCAGGCGCTTTGCGGCCAGAGCCGATCCGCGAACAAGTCCATGCGTCAGCAGGGCTTGGCGTGCGTACTCGGCACAGCTGGGTTCAAACCTGCACGCCGGACCGAACAACACGGCAAGAGCGGGCGATATAAACAAGCGATATGCACGAAGAAACAAAGCAAAAGCGGCGGCAAGCTGCTTTGCGACGACGCTCGAGCACGCCTTGGCGACAACCGAAATCTCGGCACAACCGCTAGAGTCGACTTTTGCGCAACAGCCGTCGGACACCCGCAGTAAGTTCCGCATTGATAGTCGCGAAATCGAGCGCTCCAGCATCTGCATGGGCCACTACTACTAAAGCCGCGCGCTCGGGTAACATGTGCTTTAGCGTAAGTCGAAAGCACTCTCGAAGACGTCGCTTCAGGCGGTTGCGAACTACAGGTTTGCCGACCCGCCGCGACACAGTAAGCCCAAGTTTGGGACCCTCGTCGGCGAAATCGGCGACCATCTCGAGCAGGAAATGTTGTGTTCGCAACTTCACGCCTTCGCGCTGGACCGCCAGAAAATCGCGGCGTCGGCGAAGCCGATGGCGTTTGCCGAAGCTTGCGTCAGGCGTAGAGATTACCCGGGCTGCTTTGGCGGAATTGTCACCGTCAGGCGATGGCGACCCTTGGCTCGTCGGCGCTTGAGTACCTTGCGCCCACCCGGAGTTGCCATCCTGGCACGAAAGCCATGAGTCCTTTTGCGGCGAACATTGCTCGGCTGATAAGTTCTCTTCATAGTTTCTTGCGTGAATACCGAGATTTGCTTTTCTTTTCTCTAGTGCCGCAACCTTGAGGCTGCTCATTCAAATCGATGCATGACCCCGTTGCCGAGAAGCCGGCTCAAACGGCGCTTGCCCGAATCATGGAAGCATATGCGCTCCAAGCCGGCAAGTCGAATAACGCTCTTGCCCTGGTCTTCGGTCTACTTTACGCCCTAAGATTACATTATGTGTCAGGAAACGTCATAAGATCGATTGTGTCGGGCTGAAACTTCTGTTTCCAACGCACAACAGCGCTACCCGTTGTCTCCTTGCCGATGGAATTGATCAACGACACGATTGTAGCACCAGCCACGTCCCTGGCCCCGGCAGCGGTCGCGATCGTTCGGCTGTCAGGTCCGGACGCCTTCACAATCCTGCATAAACTATGGCGCCCGCTGTATGCGCGCAAGCTTCGGTACCGACAGCTCTATTTGGGCGAAATTCGCGAACCAAGCGGGGCGCTGCTGGATCGGGCGCTTGCCGTGATGATGCCGGCACCGAAAAGTTTTACTGGGGAAGACGTCGCCGAGCTGCATTGTCACGGCGGCACCTTTATCGTGCGGCGCGTGATAGCCGCCGCACTGGCCGCGGGAGCGCGGATGGCCAATCCTGGGGAGTTTACGCGCAGGGCTTTCCTCAACGGGCGGATCGACCTTACCGAGGCGGAAGCGATAGCGGACCTGGTCAACGCTTCGAGCGAAAACGCCCTGGCCCAGGCCTTAGCCCAGCTGAACGGGCTTTTGAGCAACAAGGTTCGAACTTTACGAAAACAGCTGATCGACATTCGCGTCCAGCTCGAAGCCCAAATCGACTTCAGTGACGAGGACATTGACTTCGCAAGCGACGCAGAAGTCATCCAGAGAATCGACCTACTGCTTGCCGACATTGAAGCGCTGCACGACAGCTTCAACCGAGGCAAGCTCGTTCGCTCGGGCGTCCGGGTCGCTATCGTAGGTAAGCCTAATGTCGGCAAGTCAAGTTTGATGAACCTACTTTTGGGGACGCAGAGAGCGATCGTGACCCCGATTCCAGGCACCACGCGCGACCTCATCGAGGATACGATCCAAATTGGCGGCTTTCAGGTAGTATTACAGGATGGAGCGGGAATTCGAGATACGGAGGAGACGGTCGAGCGTATAGGTATCGAGCTTGCCCGTCGCAACGCTGGCACAGCCGACGTAATCTTGGCCGTCTTCGACGCCTCGGCACCGCTCGAACAAGCAGACCGCGAGGTCGTTTCGCTGTGCGCTGGACGTCCGGCGATTGGCGTCCTAAATAAGGCCGACTTGCCACGACTTCTTACACCTGATTCGCTGCGCGCTTTGGGCTTCACCGACGCAGTAGTCGAACTTTCCGCGGTACGCGGCGACGGTCTTGAGCAACTCCGCACAACCCTGGCCGAGGGACTTGCAAGGCTTCACGGGGAAGTAAGCGGAGAGAAAATCGCTATTTCGCGCGAACGACACCGCGTAGCGCTGGCGCGGGCACTCGACCGACTCAAAAGCGCAAAGCGCGCATTACAGAAGCGTATGCCGCCGGAGATCGTGACGGTCGATATAACCGGAGCCGCAGAGGCACTGGCGAGTATCACCGGCGAAGTGACGTCCGAGGACGTCTTGGACGCTATCTTTAGCGAGTTCTGTATCGGCAAATGAGGGTCTGCGGGCCGAACCGTCGGCCAGAGTTTTCTTCTCGATACTGGTCCTAGGCTGCGGTTTGCTTAAATTAGACGGTCAATTTTGCTGGCTACACGAGTCAAAAGGTACTATCGAGCGATTAGAACAAAAGGCTTTTGCATCGAGGGCGTTTTGGCTATTTGCAACAAATCAAACATTGTTCTGTTTATAACGAGATAAACGTAAAATGAGCACGTTCGACTATAGCGTCATTGTCGTCGGGGCAGGTCACGCGGGAATTGAAGCCGCGCTGGCGGCCGCCAGGATGGGTGAAAAAACCCTGATGCTGACCCTTAACCTCGACCATATTGGACAGATGTCGTGTAACCCGGCTATTGGAGGAATCGGCAAAGGGCATCTCGTGCGCGAAATAGACGCGCTCGGCGGCGAGATGGCCTTGGCGATCGACGAGACCGGAATACAGTTTCGCTTCCTTAATACGCGTAAGGGGCCCGCGGTGCGGGCACGCCGGGCTCAGGCGGACAAGGCCGCCTACCGCGCGAGGATGAAGCGCGTAGTGGAGCGAACGCCTAACCTTACGGTGCGGCAGGCAAGCGTGGAACGCCTGATTGTTCGCAACGGTGCGGTAGTAGGCGTTGAGACGCAGATCGGGGAGGAATTTTACGCTCGCGCGGTAGTCCTGACGACCGGAACCTTTCTCAAGGGCCTCGTACATATCGGCGATAAAAACTACTCGGCGGGACGGGCCGGAGACTTCGCTGCGATGGGCTTGAGCGACCATCTAAGGTCACTCGGCTTCGTCGTAGGAAGGCTCAAGACCGGCACCTGCCCGCGGCTTGACGGGCGCACGATTGACTACTCGCGGCTCGAGATTCAACACGGCGACGATCCACCACCTGCTTTCTCCTTTCGCACGCAAACGATTACTCAGCCGCAGATCCCTTGCTATCTGACCTACACCACAGAGCGCACTCATGAGATTATCCGGGCAAACCTAACTCGCTCACCCATGTACTCGGGAGCGATTAAAAGTCGGGGGCCGCGCTACTGTCCTTCGATCGAAGACAAGATAGCCCGTTTTCCCGACAAAGAACGCCACCACATCTTTCTTGAACCTGAGGGGCGTGACACGGTCGAGGTCTACCCGAACGGGCTCTCGACCAGTTTGCCGCTCGACGTGCAGCTTGCGATGGTCCGTTCGATCCCTGGGCTCGAGCAAGCGGAAATAATGCGCCCAGGTTATGCGATTGAATACGACTTTTGCGACCCTACGCAGCTAAAGCCCTCGCTCGAGACGAAGCTCGTGAAAAACCTGTTTTTCGCCGGTCAGATCAACGGCACCACGGGCTACGAGGAAGCGGCTGCCCAAGGTTTGATTGCGGGAATCAACGCTGTCCTCAAGCTGCGTGGGCAGGAGCCTCTGATCCTACGCCGTGACGAAGCCTACATCGGCGTGCTCATTGACGATTTGGTTACCCGTGGAATCGGCGGCGAGCCGTATCGGATGTTCACCTCACGGGCAGAGTACCGACTTTTGCTCCGCGAAGACAACGCCGACAGACGCCTTGGACATTACGCCGAACAACTCGGCCTTTTGGGCGGCGAGGTCTCTGAGCGTATTCGGGCCAAAACCGAGGCCGTGGCGAAGGAGATAAAAAGACTTAGCGAAGTTACCGTGTTCTGCAGCGATTTCGTCCAGGCCAAGCTTGCAAGCTTGGGCTCTGCCCCCATTCGTCAGCCGGTACGGGCGATCGAGCTGTTGCGCCGGCCCGAGGTTACTTATGAGGCGGTCGTGCAGATGGCGGGACTTACGCCGAGCTTGACTCAAGACGAAGTGGCGGAGCTGGAAATCGAGGTCAAGTACGAGGGCTATATAAAGCGAGAAACCGAGAACGTCGCCCGTTTTCGCCGGCTGGAGGAGACGCCCATTCCAGACGATATTGACTACGGCTCGATCGGGGGGCTTTCGAGTGAGGTTCGGGAGCGCCTTTCTCGAATTCGACCACGTTCTCTGGGCCAAGCGGCGCGACTTCCTGGTATAACTCCGGCCGCAATCTCGATTCTGGCCGTGTACTTGAAAAGCCGCTCACGCTCGAGGACGGTTGCCGAGAGCCTAGCCTCGGTCGAGGAAACGCCAACGGCCGATTTTTAAAAGCGTCAGTTTTCGGCTGGCGCTTGTAGGTATGGGCAGTACCGTTGAAACCGCAGTCGTCGGCTTGCTCGAGAAAGAGATTGAGCGCACCTGGCCGTGGCTTTCTTTAGCGCAGCTGTTCTTTAGCAGAATGGGCCGCTATGGGGAGCTTCTGGCAAGTTGGGGCAGCCGGTTTAGCCTCGTATCGCGGCCGACCGATCCTGAAGCGGTTGTTTTTCACATCGTCGATTGTCTTGCACCGCTTGGGTTCGAGCTTCAGGGAAGTTCGCCGCGGCCTTATTTTGAGGCCGGCGGTCGGATCGCGGATATCGGTAGCGGCGCTGGTTTTCCCGGCGTGGTATTAGCCAGCGCTTGCGACGCTCACTTTGTGTTGTTCGAGCCGCGGCGAAAGCGCGCGGGCTTTTTACGGATAGTCGTTGTTGAACTTGGACTTAAAAATGTCCGGGTGGAAGAGCGCAAGCTTCCGTTTTCTGAAAGTGAAAGTGAGGGCTGTTTCGACCTCGCCCTGGGGCGTGCGGTCGGCCCCGTGGCCGATTTTTTTACGCTTTCGGCCTCGATACTAAAGCCCTCCGCTCACGCGATTTTTTATGCCAGCGCTCGTCAGGCAAGGGAGATCAATCTTACGCAGAACGAAGCGTTTCGAATTCATGGCATCAAGCGCTATGCGGTGAAAAGCGGATGGGCGAGGGAGCAAGAGCGTCGTGGCAACGGAATTGCGCCAGTTTTACGGGAGCGGGCTCTGGTATATTTTGAGAGGATCGAGCGCGAGGAGAAGCTTTTGGCAGATGGTTAAATTGGCGAGGCGGACCGCGCGAGGAGCAAGTTTTGGCAGAAGCGAAGCCGTAAAGTTTCACGTGAAACGTCGGTCGGCCCGGACTCATGGCGCGTCGACGTCTTTCAATTGGCTGTGATACTCCCACAACCCGGCATTACCGAAGCAACGCGCTACGGCACCAAGCTGACTTACGCGCTACGGCACCAAGCTGACTTAAAGGAGACCTGACACCTTGCCCCAGATAATTACGATCGCAAACCAGAAAGGAGGCGTTGGTAAAACTGCCACAGCGACCAACCTCGCCGCCGCCCTTGCTGAGCTGAACAAGCGAGTGCTTTTGGTTGACTTCGATCCCCAGGCCAACGCCACCTCAGGGCTCATTGCCGACGCTCAAGCGCGAGCTTCTTGGACCAAAGCCGGCATGACCACCTACGAGGCGCTTATCGAACAGGTTCCGCTTTCGGAAATTATCCGTCCTGTGTCCGGCTCACTTTTCCTAGCTCCCGCTGGCGCAAACCTCGTCGGAGCAGAAATCGAGCTCGTAACGATGGAACGTCGCGAATTCCGACTGGCCCACGTTCTTGCTCCCGTCTCGCCTCAATTCGACTACGTCTTCATCGATACGCCACCGTCGCTAGGCTTGCTCACCCTTAACGCCTTGGTGGCGGCTGGTTCGGTGCTGATCCCGATACAGTGCGAATACTACGCGCTCGAAGGCTTGAGCGCGCTTATGAAGACGATTAGCCGGGTCAAAGCCTCGCTCAATCCTCAATTGGAGATCGAAGGAATTCTGCTAACCATGTTCGACTCGCGCAATCGTCTGAGCCACGAAGTAGCGCAAGAAGTGCGCCAACATTTCCCCGACCGAGTCTTTGCCAGCGTAATTCCGCGCAACGTCAGAATTTCCGAAAGCCCAAGCCACGGGCTGTCCGTACTGGACTACGAAAGTAAGTCCGCCGGCGCCCAAAGCTACCGGGCGCTCGCTTTGGAAATAGCTCAGCGACACGCTTATAAAGCTCAAAACCGCACAGACAGGCCTTGACTGTCCGAGGGCAATTAAGCCTTTTATGCACTAGCTATTACGCCCTGCACTACACAGTACATTTTCGGGAACGATCGCAATGGCCAGAAAACCATTAGGTCGCGGAATCGAAGCCCTGATAACCGCAAACGATGCTGGCGAATCCGTCCGTTTAGAGGCCGGCTCGATTCGAGAAATTCCGATCGACCAGGTCGTCCCTTCACGGTTTCAACCCCGCACGCACTTTGACGCCGAGACGCTCGAAGAGCTTGCCGAATCTATCCGAAGCCAGGGAATTGTCGAGCCTGTCATCGTCCGCCAGACACAACCTAACCAGCCCTACGAGCTAATTGCAGGCGAAAGACGCTTGCGAGCGGCTCGAATGGCCGGGCTGACACGTATCCCGGCGATCGTTCGCGAACTCGACGACCGAAGCGCTCTGGAACTATCCTTGGTCGAGAACCTCGCGCGCGAGGAACTGCGTCCTATCGACGAAGCGCGCGCTCTTCTGAGGTTGAACCGAGAATTCGGGCTCTCTCACGACGCCATCGCTCGCCGAATCGGTAAGAGTCGCCCATACGTTACCAATTCGATTCGGTTGCTCGATTTGCCGGCGCAAATCATCGAAATGCTCGAGCGCGGCGAACTGACGGCCGGCCAGGCTCGGCCACTGCTCGCCCTGGATAGCCAAGAGGCCCAAATTAAACTGGCCCTCAAGATCGCTGCCGAAAACTTGACGGCACGCAAAACTGAAGCACTGGTGCGCGCAGCTCGTCCTGCTAATAAAAGCGTGCGCTCCCCTGACGCCAACCTTAACACTCTCGTGGAGGAGCTCGAGCAAGCGCTTAAGCGACGCGTCCGTATTTTCAGTGGACGCGGCAGGCGCCCCGGGCGAATTGAAATCGAATATTATAGCGACGACGATTTAACCGCCTTAGTAACTTTGCTCAAAAATATATAAAACAATGTTATAGTTTGCTCAACGTACCAAGGGCGGCTAAGCTACAAATGGAAAAGAATCGCATCGTCTGCTACGTTTACGAGCTTTGACGGGTGATGCCCGGAATCGAAAGACGCTAAAAATCCCTGGAGGAAACTAACGATAACATGGTGGAATCTGCCCCTTCTCCACTAGTCGGTATCATCATGGGCAGCAAAAGCGACTACGAATATATGTCCGCTGCCTGCGAAATCTTAAAGGAGTTTGACATACCTTACGAAGTGCGTGTGCTATCCGCCCATCGCACGCCAGACCTCACGCTCGAATATGCAGCTAAGGCAGCCGAGCGGGGGCTCGAGGTAATCATAGCCGGCGCCGGTGGCGCAGCCCACCTGCCCGGAGTAGTAGCGGCAAAAACGCTGCTGCCCGTGATCGGTGTCCCTATCCCAACGACCGAATTGAAAGGTCTAGATGCGTTGCTGGCAATTGTTCAGATGCCCCGTGGCGTCCCCGTAGCCACGATGGCAATCGGGAAGGCAGGCGCGGCAAACGCCGCTCTGTTTGCAGCGGCGATCGTAGCTGGGCGCCGCCCCGAGGTGCGCGAGCGTCTTGCCGCCTTCAGAGCAAAACGGGCTGAGGAGGTTTTGAAACAAACCGTCTTATAGCTCAAACAATAAGCCACGGCGCAACTCTTCTACTGAATGCGTCGTGGCCGGGCAAAATCCGATTTGCTGGACGGGAGGCGAAGAGTGGAAAACTTTTACGACGCAAGTAACATCAAACACTTGCGACGGCTGCGCGAGCTTAAACCTGAGCTGCTGAAGGGTTTTCTTCAGTGGAGCAAGGACATCTTCAAAGATGGCGCCTTGTCGGCTAAAACCAAGCAGCTGATGGCGGTCGTTGCGGCTCACATCACGCAGTGCCCGTGGTGTATCGAGGATCATACGCGGCGAGCCAAGCAGCACGGTGCCACCGAAGAAGAGCTAGCCGAAGCGGTGTTCGTTGCGATGGTCATGAGGGCGGGAGCTGCTTTTTCGCACGGCTGTATAGCGCTCGGAGTGTACGAAGAGGACACTCAGCCGCAGAAGTAGAGACTTTTGCGGCAGTGCCTCAAGGCTTTTGAAAATCGAATTTGCCCGAGGACTTTAAGATGCAGGAGATTCACAAACGTTCAACGCGAGTTGTCGACGTCGGAGGACTTAAAATTGGTGGTCAATTTCCGGTGGTAGTGCAATCGATGTGCGCCACACGCACCACCGACATCGACGCAACCGTGCGCCAGGTCCATCAGCTAGCCAACGCCGGCGCTGGAATCGTTCGGATCGCCCTTGACAACGAGAAAGAGGTAAGCGCGCTGCGCGAGATACGCGCACAGTGTCCGGGAATCGTACTGTCGGTCGACCTTCAGGAAAACTACCGCATAGCCGACAAAGTTGGCCCTTACGTCGATAAGATTCGTTACAATCCCGGCCATCTCCATCACATCGAAAAAGCCAAATCGATAAAAGACAAGGTCAAATGGCTCGTGGAGGTAGCACGCGAGCACGACTTGGCGATAAGAGTCGGCGTCAACTGCGGGTCGATCGCGCCAGATTTTCTAAGGCGCTACCCAGGCGACCAGCTAACCGCTCTTGTAGAATCTGCCGCCTACCATTGCGAGCTACTCGACGAGCTCGGTTTTACTCGCTTTGTAGTATCGCTCAAGGACTCCGACCCGTTTAAGGTTGTCGAGGCAAATCGCCGCTTCGCAGCACGCCGTCCAGACGTACCGCTGCATCTGGGAGTGACCGAGGCGGGGCTGCCGCCGGACGGAATTATCAAGACGCGTTTGGCGTTCGAAAAACTGCTCGCGCAAGGGATTGGCGATACGATCCGAGTGTCGCTCACGCTACCTTACGAGCGAAAACATGAGGAGGTGCTTGTCGGCTACGAGATCCTGCGTGATGTCGCAGCGGGTCGCTTTATCTCGGTGCCCGACTTCGGCACCGGCCTCAACATAATTGCGTGCCCCTCGTGCTCCCGGGTCGAGAACGAGCGGTTTGTCGAGCTCGCTCAGCAGGTCAAGGAATTGGCAGCGTATGCCTCAAAATATCGCCTAACGATCGCGGTCATGGGATGCCGCGTCAATGGCCCGGGCGAGACGGACGACGCCGACCTAGGGCTTTGGTGCGGTCCTACTACGGTCAATCTTAAACGCAAGAGCCAAAAACTGGGCACCTTTAGTTACGACGAAGTTCTGCCACGCCTCAAGGTCGAGCTAGATCGCCTCATCGCCGAAATGAGCGAGAGTTCTCAGGCAAGTTAGCCCCTTACAAGGCAGGAACCGCCTTTGCGAAAAGCCAAACCCACTGAACCAAAGCGGCCTGAGACTTACTCGCAACACCGTAGGTCGAGAAGTCCGGTAGCCGGTTAGACGTTCGTCGAGCGCCGCAGACCTTTCTCGAAGCAGGCGAGAGTGTTCAGTGTGAATTCGTCTCGTCAATGAGCGGCGTTAGGTGGACGCGTTTGCTCTCGGTTACGTTTCAATCGATGCGCGAAGAAGCTTATGGCGCTGGGTTCAGCTCAAAGCAAGTTTTTGCAACGCTCAAAGCAGCAGATGACGGCTGCGAGATAGCTTTTTCGCGCCATAAGACACAAGCAAAACGGCTTCCTCGTGCGACTGTTTGTCTTATCCGTGCTAGCTACTGTGTGGCATCACGCCAGCGCTCGAAACGGCGTCTAAAGATAGCTCGTCGCAGGTCGCGATTCATCCGTCCGATGAACTCGAGCGGAATCTCCTTGGGGCAAACTGCGGCGCACTCGCCATGATTCGTACAACTGCCGAACCCTTCGGCTTCCATTGCGGCAACCATATTTAGCGTCCGCTGGTAGCGTTGAGGTTGTCCTTGGGGAAGGACGTTGAGGTGGACCAGCTTTGCAGCCGTAAAGAGCATCGCAGAAGCATTCGGACAGGCAGCTACGCAAGCTCCGCATCCGATACAGGCGGCGGCTTCGAACGCCGTGTCGGCTATATCTTTCGGCACTAAAATCGCGTTGGCGTCGGGAGCGCTTCCCACGGGAGCAGAGATAAACCCGCCCGCCTGAATAATCCGGTCGAAGGCCGAGCGGTCGACAATCAGGTCGCGCACGACCGGGAAGGCGCGGGCGCGCCACGGCTCGAGGGTGAGCGTCTCGCCATCTTTGAAAAACCGCATCGACAGCTGGCAAACTGTGGTGCCGCGCCGCCCACCGTGCGCCAAGCCGTTAATCAAAAACCCGCACGAGCCGCAGATCCCTTCGCGACAATCGTGCTCGAAGGCCACAGGATCTTCGCCACGTGCGAGAAGCTCCTCGTTTAGAACGTCTAGCATCTCCAGGAAGGACATATCTGGCGTGATTCCGTCCACCTGGTAGGTTACGAATTTGCCTGGGGCTTCGCGACTTTTCTGCCGCCAGATGCGGAGCGTGAATTTCATGCCTACTTATAGCTCCTCTGGGTGAGGTGAACGTATTCGAACGTCAAAGGTTCCTTGTGCAACTCGGGCGCGCGGTCCGGCCCCTTCCATTCCCACGCCGCGACGTAACAGAAGCGCTCGTCGTCGCGCTTGGCTTCTTCGTCGGGCGTCTGGCTTTCGATTCGGAAATGGCAGCCGCAGGATTCTTCGCGATGGAGCGCATCGATACACATCAGCTCGGCCAGCTCCAAAAAGTCCGAGACGCGATTTGCCTTCTCGAGCGACTGGTTCAATTCCTCGCCGGTGCCGACCAAAGCCAAGTTTTCCCAGAACTCCTGGCGAAGCTCGGGCAATCTGGCAAGTGCCTCGCGCAGGCTCTGTGCGGAGCGCGTCATCCCGCATTTGTCCCACATCAGCTTGCCGAGCTCTCGATGGAACGAGTCAGGCGAGCGCCTACCGCGAATCTTGAGAAGCTTCTGCAGACGCTCGGCGACTTCGGCCTTGGCCTGGGAGAAGGCGGGATGGGAAACACTGACCGGCTCGAGCGAGTTCGTCGCCAGATAGTTTGGAATCGTGGCGGGCAATATAAAATACCCGTCCGCCAGCCCCTGCATCAAAGCGCTAGCGCCTAGCCGGTTGGCGCCATGATCGGAGAAGTTAGCCTCTCCCGCGACGAAAAGGCCCGGTAGATTTGACATCAGATGGTAGTCCACCCAAAGTCCACCCATCGTGTAGTGGGGTGCGGGATAAATCCGCATCGGCACCTTGTAGGCGTCTTCGCCGGTGATCTTTTCGTACATGTCGAAGATGTTGCCGTATTTTTCGCGCACCTCCTCCACACCCATGCGTTTGATCGCGTCGGCGAAATCCAGATACACGCCGCGGCCTTGCGGACCCACGCCTCGGCCTTCGTCACATACTTCCTTGGCGGCTCGCGAGGCGAGATCCCGCGGCACGAGATTACCGAACCTTGGATACCGGCGCTCGAGAAAGTAGTCGCGCTCGTCTTCGGGGATATCGTTCGGTGGCCTCGTATCGCCTTTCTTTTTCGGCACCCATACCCGCCCGTCGTTGCGTAACGATTCCGACATCAGCGTAAGTTTGGACTGATGTTCGCTACTCTGGGGAATACAGGTCGGATGGATTTGGGTGAAACAGGGGTTAGCAAACAGAGCGCCGCGCCGATAGGCGCGCCAGATCGCGGTGCAATTGGACGCCTTGGCATTAGTGGAAAGATAGAAAACGTTGGAGTAGCCGCCAGTGGCGAGCACGACCGCATCGGCCACATGGGCATCGATCGCCCCGGTCAGCAGATCGCGCGTGATGATTCCCCGCACGCGACCTCCGATCAGCACCAGGTCGAGCATCTCGGTGCGCGTATGCATCGTCACGGTTCCTGCCGCGATTTGCTCCTGCAAAGCCTGATACGCGCCCAACAAAAGCTGCTGCCCCGTCTGGCCGCGCGCGTAAAAAGTACGTTGCACCTGCACGCCGCCGAACGAACGCGTGTCGAGCAGCCCTCCGTACTCGCGCGCGAATGGCACTCCTTGGGCGACGCACTGATCGATAATATTGAGACTTAGTTCGGCAAGCCGGTATACGTTTGCCTCGCGCGAGCGGAAATCACCGCCTTTGATCGTGTCGTAAAACAACCGGTACACGCTGTCGCCGTCATTGCGGTAATTTTTGGCGGCGTTGATTCCGCCTTGAGCCGCGATCGAATGAGCTCGACGCGGCGTATCGTGGTAGGAAAAACAGTGCACGCGGTAGCCCTGCTGTCCGAGCGTAGCCGCGGCCGAAGCTCCCGCCAAACCCGCACCGACGACGATTATCGTGTACTTGCGCCGGTTGGCGGGGCTCACCAGTTGCATCTCAAACCGACACTTCTCCCACTTCTGCTCGAGCGGACCAGACGGAATCCTTGCGTCCAACACGATCGCTTCTCCTAGCGCACCCAGCCTACCATCACAGAGACAGGAACCGAAATAAAGCCCAAGACCACGATCACGGCTATTGCGCGCGAAACGAGCTTGAGTACGTGCTCGTTGCGCCCGGAGTTAAAGCCGAGAGTCTGAATCGCGCTCCAGATGCCGTGGTCGAGATGCAGTCCCAAAGCCACCATTGCGACGATGTAAAACAAGGAAACCGGCCATACGGAAAATCCAGCCACCACGTTCTGATACACCGCAAGATGCTTGAACTGGCCGGGCGAAAAACCGACGACGCCGAACGTCATGTGCAAGATGTGAAACACGATAAAAACAAGCAGCAGCACGCCGCCCCATCGCATTGTGCGAGAAGCGAAAGTCGATGCAAGGCCTTTCCACTCGTGGTACTCCTGGGGACGAGCCTGCCAGCTCAAGCGAGTTAATTGAGTGGCCGCCGTGACGTGAAGCACCACGCACACCAAAAGTATAATTCGCACCGCCCACAGGCCTTCTTCATGGCCTAGAATCGGCCACCCCATCTCTCTGAGAAACCGCGCGTACGCGTTCATGGTCTGTTGGCCGCCGTAGACTTTGAGATTTCCCAGCATATGCGCGATCACGAAAAGCACCAGGACCGCGCCCGTCACGGCCATAACGATCTTTTTCCCGATCACCGAATTCCACAACATCACCAGCGGATTGGCGCTAGAAACACGCGAAGTCTTCATAAAGTTCGATGGTCGCCCTTCTCAGCAGGATGGTTTGCTAGAAAGTTTCCTCCTTGCGTCGCTTAGGTGGCGGCTGCAGTTGTTAGCAAAACACCAAAAGACACACATCGGCTTTATCTCGAATAATCGGCCCAAATAGCGAAAACCGCCGTCAAACCGACAAAGCTCAGCCTCTTACTTTATACGTTTCTCTACCAGGCTTCCCAAGCACGCCGCGCGAAACCGAACATCGGAGCCCATAAAAAACGTGTCGCAGTGATCGAAAACCCAAATCGTTCTACGCCCGCAATCGAACATGACCCAGCGCAGCGCTAGACACCATGTCAAAAAACGCCACGCAGCGTTGGGTTTTTTCGAGCTTCCGCGAAAGGCTTCCTGACGGATCACTCTAAAACTGTCAGGGGAAGTCCACGCGTTACGACTGCGCTTTAATCGTACATGACGATAAAACAGGCGCTCAAGTCAGTGATATTTATGTGAAAAGATAATCGGGCACAACAATAGAGCTGAACCCTAGATGGCGCTTGCGCTAAGATAAATCGTCGATCGTGCACGCTGCCGTTGCGCCATCGAGGTCGAACGAGCAAGAAGGGATAAAAAAATATGTCAGAGCAAATGCCGTTTCCGTTGCCACCAAACCTGCCGCGGCCCCAGGATGACGGCGCATGCCGCCATCTCGAAGGCATGGCAATGCCCCCTATTACGCTTACCTCCACAGCCGGACGCTTAGTCAATCTCGCTTCACTTCCTGGACCTCGCACGGTAATTTACTGCTACCCAATGACTGGCGTCCCCGGGCAACCGCTGCCCCAAGGCTGGGACGAAATTCCTGGTGCTCGCGGCTGCACGCCGCAGACGTGCGCCTTTCGGGACCACTACCAGGAGCTCACCGCTCTCGGTGCCCACGTGTTCGGACTTAGCACCCAGACAACCGAGTACCAGCGCGAAATGGCCGAGCGCTTGCATTTGCCATTCGAGGTCTTAAGCGACAGCGAATTTCGATTCTGTCGCGCCTTGCGCCTGCCGACTTTTGAGGTCGAGGGTAAGAGCTACGTCAAGCGCCTGACCATAATCGTCCGCGACGGCAAGATAGAGAAGGTCTTTTATCCAGTTTTCCCACCCGACAAAAATGCCGAGGAAGTTATCGAATGGTTGAGGAGAAATCCTGTCTGACGGGCGTGCGATTCCCAAAAACCGCAATCTAGCCTCATATATGCGCTACTCGAGCTTCCAGCAGAAAAGAAGCTTTGCAGGTAAAAGTTTGGGCGTGGCGCGCTGGCTCTTGGGGGAAGTTTTGCAACCTAAAAGTTCACCAACATAAACGTCGACGGTTCTTGAGCCTTTCAAGTATTCGCGCCCGAGTGCCCATAATGCCGTGCTTGGCAATACGGTAGATGGCCGAGGCACCCATACCGTCGCATACCTACGCGCCATCTGAAAAGCCACTTAAGCGCTCAGCGCCGACCCAAAAAACCTTCTGCTCATCATTCGTTGTAGAGCGAAAGCCGGCGTTGCGAGAGACAAAGAGCACCAATCTTGCGGGCTAGCGGCACGCCTACATGCCCGAACGAATGTTCGGCTAAACGCCTTGCTCGCTATTTGAATTAGATTTTTTGGCGGGAAGCGCGCCAATCCGACAGAAAGCGCTCAAGTCCGATATCGGTGAGCGGATGGTGCAAAATTTGGCGCAACACGTTAAAGGGAACGGTGGCGATGTGAGCACCCACTTCTGCAGCCCGCACCAGATGAGACGGGCTGCGGACCGAAGCGACAAGAATTTCGGTAGGAAATTTGTAGTTGGCAAAAATGCGCACAGTTTGCGCCACCATCGCAAGGCCGTCCTGACCGATATCGTCTAGGCGTCCGACAAAGGGCGACACGTACGCGGCGCCGCACTTAGCCGCTAGCAGCGCCTGCAACGGGGTGAATACGAGCGTTACGTTTACCTTTATGCCGCGCCGACTGAGGGCCCGCGTCGCTTTAAGCCCTTCAACTACGACTGGGCATTTGACCACAATGTTGGGGTGCAATTGGGCAAGCTTTTCGCCTTCCTCCAACATCGCCTCGGCGCTGGTCGCGACAACCTCGCAGCTTACCGGGCCGTCGACAAGGCTACAGATTTCGCGCAGTACGGTTTGGTAGGGCTGGCCCGTTTTGGCCAGCAGACTCGGATTTGTCGTAACTCCTTCGATCAGACCCCATTCGGCTGCCTGTCTAACTTCGTTGACATCTGCGCTATCTAGGAAAAGCTTCATCAATTGGCGACCTCCTGTCGTCGCGGCTTTGCCTCTAGGGTATCAGCTCGCATCAGCCTTACGCGGTGAGGCGAGGAAAGCCCCGCCAAAAGCTCGGAGACTGATACTCCAAGTTTGGGATGAATAAACGCGGGCGCAAGCTCGCTCAACGGCATCAGCACGAACCGGCGCTCGTGCAGGCGCGGATGAGGAAGCGTAAGCTTGGCGCTCTCGAGCGTCTCACGATTAAAAAACAGAATGTCTAAGTCTATCACCCTCGACCGGTCCTGTCCGCGTCGCGCCCGCTTGCGTTCGCGCATCCGATCGCGCCCCATCGCCCGCTCGATCGCCATCAGGCGCCTGAGCAATGTAAGCGCGTCGAACTCGGTTTCAATTTCGACCACACCGTTGAGGAACGGACGCTTGACATCTTCGCCAACTGGATCGGTTTCGTAGATCGACGACTGCCGCACGATACGAGTATGTGGCAGGCTATCGATTCGCTTCAGGGCTTCTCGATAGTTAGCCAACCTGTCACCTAGATTAGTTCCGATACCGATAAAAGCCCTGTGGGGCATCCTAACTTGCTCAAAGCTTAAGTGCTTCTATGCGGCGCACTGCCTCTTCAATACGTTCAGTAGGCACCGTAATCGAAAAGCGCACAAAGCCTTCGCCACAGCGGCCGAAGCCCGAACCTGGCGTCACCACCACGCCTGCCTGCTCAAGAAACTTGAGCGCCAAAGAAACCGACGTATAGCCCTCAGGTACAGCGGCCCAAACATAAAAGGTTGCTCGCGGCCTTTCACACTCAAGTCCAAGCCGTTTAAGGGCCGGAACTAGCATCTCAAGACGCGACCGGTAAATTTCGCACGTCTCTTTGACGCTGCTCGGGTAAGCGTCGAGTGCTACCACGCCTGCCTCTTGCACCGCCTCGAACACGCCCGAATCAACGTTGGTCTTTACCTTGCCCAGCGCATCCACGAGCTCGACGTTGCCAAGTGCGAAACCCAAACGCCATCCCGTCATCGAAAACGTCTTCGACAACGAGTGAAATTCAATTGCGCACTGGCGTGCCTCTGGAACCTGAAACACGCTGGGCGACCGGTAGCCGTCGTACGTTATTTCCGAGTAGGCGGCATCATGCGCGAGAATTATCTGGTGCTTTAAGCAAAAACGCACCGCTTCGGCAAAAAAGTCGAGCTCGACACTGGCCGCTGTAGGATTATTCGGATAGTTGAGCCACAAGAGCTTTGCCCGTCGCAAAACCTCTGGAGGAATTGCGCCAAAGTCGGGCGTAAAGCCATTTTCCTTACGCAAAGGTAGGTAATAAGGAGTACCACCTGCGAACACACACCCCGCCTGATAAACAGGATAGCCGGGGTCAGGAATCAACACGACGTCTCCCGGCTCAACCACTGCGAGCGAGAAGTTGGCGATTCCTTCCTTCGAGCCGATAAGCGCGCAAACCTCACGTTCTGGGTCGAAGCGAACGCCGAAACGCCGCTCGTACCATCTCGCGGCAGCACAGCGAAACCGTGAAGAACCCTGATAATCGGGATAACGATAGACTTTCGGGTCATCAGCAGCCCGCTTAAGCGCCTCGACGATAAACCGAGGGGTGGGCAAATCCGGGTCGCCGATCCCCATGCTAATGACATCCACGCCCCTGGCCTGAACCTCACGTCTGGCCCGGTCGAGATCCGCAAAAAGGTATGGCGGAAGGTTTCTGATGCGCGACGCGATTGAAATCTCCACGGACTTCCGGCGCTCCTCCAGCTCGAGCTGCCGCCTTAAATACCATACTCGGGCCCAATACTGGAAGTTATCTGGATGTCGCTGCTAATCCAACTCGCTCGCCAACCTTCGCCGAGTAGCCTTTAACGCGGTACGATACGCCTTCGCTCTCGCCCTCTGTGGGTCTACCGCTCTACCAAAGTATGCCTCAACGTCCGTAGCACTCCCGCCAGGAACCGCGCCCCGCGTCTCGGACGGAAGGATCAGGCCGGTGCTCAAAGCAAGTCGAACAAGAATAATTCTTAATAAATGTTAAAGCTTCGTTTACAGAAGAGCGCCCTTGCGGACCGACAAGCGGTCAACGTGTTTTTTCGAGAGGGGGCTTTGCACCGGCTCTTGCCTGTTACAATTGCCATAAATTACACGTATTTGCATTAATTAGCATCGATGTGTCATTCAGTTGAAAGCTCAGTGCACGGAGGCACGCAACTGCCCCAAAATCTTCGACCGTCGACTTGTGCTGCCCAGACCCTAGTTGGAAACGCAAAAAATCTGTTCAAACTGTTGCCTCCGCGTGCCGGCTATGACAAATGTTCATTCGATAATTATCTGCCGCATATCGGGTTGAGAATTCGAGCGAGCATCAGAACGATGCGGCAGGATATGTCCCCATGATGTGTCGTCGCTGTGCCGTGACGGTGTCCGGCTAGCGAGGTCGCGAGCGCGATCTGGCTAGGGACTTTCGAGACAACCAAGGCGTAGCGCGAAGCAAGAATGCGGGGCCTTCGGTGCGGTAGCTCTACCGTACCAGACAGCACGAAAAGCACCTTGAAGGGATAGCTCGAATAATTTTCGGGTGCTTCTAGTCTTTTAGCGTTGAACAGCGGGAAGGTATCGGACTTTACGTTTCGAACCGACGCGGCTATGTGTGGAGTGGTTAATTTGCGCCGTAATTTGACGCGCCGATGAGAAGAACAATTATTGCAATTGCGGTGGTGCTCGTAGTGGGAGCGGTGGGTACCGCAGCGGTATCTCAAAAGCCGTGGTTACCGCGCCCGGACGTGGTTCAACCTATTCCGTTTAGTCATCGTATACATGCCGGTCTCCATCACATTCCGTGCCAATACTGCCACGAGTACGCGCGCCGCTCGCCTACCTCTGGCGTCCCACCAGTGCAGCGCTGTATCGGTTGTCATGGCACGCTTGCGCAAAAAGGCGCTTTGACACCGGTTACGCGACCTTGGACAGACCACAAGGGCGCGCCTCTCGAGATTCGTTGGAACCGTGTGTACACGCTGCCCGATTTCGTTCGCTTTGCCCATTTTCCGCATATTCACGCAGGCATAGCATGCCAAAGCTGCCATGGTCCTGTTGAGACGATGGATCGGGTTGTCCCAGTATACGAAATCAATATGGGCTTCTGTCTGAATTGTCATGCGCAGAAAAGAGCAAGTACCGACTGCGTAACGTGCCATTACTGATTATTTCCGCGCTCTAGAGGAAAGCATGGATCAGAAAGTCTCCAGGCGCTCGTTTTTGAAGCTTGCGGCTGCCACTGGAGCAGCCGCTGCGATCCCGGGCTGTCAGCCGGCCGCTCGCCATCTTGTACCTTACGTCGTCCCGGACGAAAACGTAACGCCAGGTCTTCCTACGTTTTACGCTACGACGTGCGCTGAATGCCCAGCCGGTTGTGGAATGATCGCCCGCAACCGCGAGGGACGGGTCATAAAGCTCGAAGGCAATCCGCTCGACCCGATCGGAGGGGGCTCGTTATGTGCGCGCGGCCAGGCCGCTTTGCAAGGACTGTACAATCCTGACCGGCTTGCTGCCCCACGGACGCGCTCAGGCGATGGTCGAAGCAGCCCGATAAGCTGGCAGAGCGCGATGGCTCAGCTTATTTCTCAACTCAAGGCAGCAGCATCAGCGGGCAAAGATAGGGTGCTGTTTTTCGGTCCGCCTCAGGGTCCGACGCTGCGCAAAATTACCGAAGCCTGGCTCAAAGCGTATAACTCGCAGCGACTGGTGGCGTACGAGCCAATTAGCTATCAAGCGATCACCGAGGCCGCTCAGCGCTGTTTTGGGCGGTCTGATAAACCGGTATATCAACTCGACGCTGCCGAAGTGCTGGTCTCTTTCGGTGCCGACTTTCTGGAAACGTGGCTGTCTCCCGTCGAGTACACCCGCCAGTACGCATCTTTCCGCGCGCCGCGCAAAACCGACGGCAAGACGACGATGGGTTTTGCCGTTTATGTGGGCCCGCGTTTGAATTTGACCGCAGCCAATTGCGACCAGTGGCTTTCGGTGCGCCCTGGTACAGAGGGTGCGGTTGCGATGGCAGTGCTGAACGCGGTGGTCGAGCAAGGGCTAGTTCGTCCTGAGAGCGGGCTTGACCCGAATGTTTTACGTCAATTGACCGCGAACTTCGGCCCCGATGCGATCGCTCAACAGGCGGGCATCAGCGCGGAGGCCATTCGCAAGATTGCCAAACAGCTCGCACAGGCCAAGAGCGCAGTGGCGCTGGCGGGAGCTGACGACGAAGTCGGCCAGATGGCGGCGATGCTGCTTAATGCGGCCACCGGCAACCTCGGAGTCACGATGAAGTTTATCGACGCCCCTGAACTGACACGGGTAAGCACGTGGAGCGAAGTAACAGACGCCGTCAAAGCGATGCGCGAGGGGGCGATCGACGTTCTGTTCGTAAGCCAGGTAAACCCGGTCTTCACGATACCGCCCGAGGTTGGCGTAGCCGAGGCTCTCAAGCGCGTAAAATTCGTGGTGTGGGCCGGTGGCGTACCCGATGAAACCGCCGAATTTGCCCACTTGTTATTGCCAATAGACCATCCGCTAGAAGCCTGGGACGACGTTTCGCCCAGGCCCGGAGTGATGCGGCTTCGACAGCCGGTGACTCGTCGCGTTTTCGATAGCCGCGCCCTAGGCGATCTTTTACTCGACTGTATCGCACAGTCCTCACCCACGCCGTCTGCCGCGCCGTGGAAAAACAGTCTCGAGGCGCTCAAAGCTACTTGGCGTGACGTGCAAAACCAAGTCGCGCCCGCAGTTCCGTTCGATCAGTTCTGGACGAAAGCGCTAAGCGAGGGCGGCGTCTACGTCGAGCCCAAAGTCGCATCCGTTACCGTAAACGTCAGCACCTTGGGCGAACCGCCAAAGCCGCAGGTCTTGGCCGACGATTCCTTTGCGCTTACGTGTTTTCCGCACATTTTCCTTTACGACGGCCGCGGTGCCGACAAGCCATGGCTTCAAGAGATACCCGAGCCGGTCTCACAGATAGTTTGGGACAACTGGCTCGAAATCCATCCTGAAACCGCCAAACGGCTCGACATCGACGAGGGTCGGGTAGTAGAAGTTGTAACTAAGAGCGGACGGATCGCGCTGGCCGCTCACCTGTCGTCCCGAATTCATCCTCAGGCGGTCGCGATACCTATCGGTCAGGGCCACACCGCGTACGGTCGTTACGCGGTGGGCCGCGGCGCAAACCCGTGGCAGGCGCTTCCTGCCGGGCGCTTTGTGACGGCAGCGCAACTTCGCCCCACCCAGGAGCGCTACCAACTTGTCAGTCCTCTGAGTGGGGGCGACATGATGGGTCGGCCGATCGTCGAAACGATAAGTCTTGAACAGCTCGAGCGCGGTATCGTCCCACAAGAAGAAGAACCGTATCCCGAGCCGTACAATATGTTCGAGCCCTACCAGTATCCGAAGCATCAGTGGGGCATGACGATCGACCTCAACGCTTGCACTGGCTGTAGCGCTTGCGTAGCGGCGTGTTATGCCGAAAACAACATCCCCTTTGTCGGCAAGGAAGGGGTGGCGCATAGCCGGATAATGTCGTGGATCCGGATCGAGCGTTATTGGCCCGAGGAGGGCAAAGGGCCGCTGATGCTCAAGATGCCGATGCTGTGTCAGCAATGTGGGCAGGCGCCCTGCGAACCGGTATGCCCCGTGTTTGCGGCGTATCATACCGAAGAAGGGCTCAACGGCCAGATTTACAATCGTTGTATCGGTACTCGCTACTGCTCGAATAACTGTCCTTATAAAGTCCGCCGCTTTAACTGGTTTGCGCCCTCATGGCCCCATCCACTACAGCTTCAGCTAAATCCCGACGTGACTGTGCGCGGGGCTGGCGTAATGGAGAAGTGTACGTTCTGCATCCAACGTATACGATTTGCCGAGATGCAGGACCTTACCGGGCAGCAGCGCCTTACTGACGGGGCGATCGTGCCGGCCTGCGCCCAGTCTTGTCCCGCTAAAGCGATTACGTTTGGCGACATCAAGGACGAAAACAGCGCAATGATGCGCCGGCGCAAGGAACACGCGCTGCGGAACTATCGGGCGCTGGACCAATATCTGAATACCCAACCGGCCATCGTTTACTTGCGCAGCATTTATCGGGAACGCGGAGAAGGGTAAATGGCACGAACTCCGGAAGCAGCTTATCCCGTAGCCGGCAGAGAACAGCTGCCGGTAGAAGTGACTTATGCCGAGGTCGACCAAGAAGCTCTTCGTCTGCTTCAACCGCCCGGTCGGATCTATTGGTACGGGGTCGCCTTTCTTGCTGCACTGGTAGTAGCTGGCGCAGCTGCTTGGATTCGCCAGATCTACACGGGCTTAGGCGTGACTGGCCTGCAGATGCCCGAGATGTGGGCGACCTACATCACGAACTTCGTCTTTTGGGTCGGAATTGCCCATTGTGGCACGCTCATCTCGGCAATTCTTTATTTGTTCCGTAGCCGTTGGCGGACGGCGGTGTATCGAGCCGCAGAAGCGATGACGGTTTTCGGAGTGTTCACCGCAGGACTTTTCCCTGTGATTCACTTAGGCCGACCATGGTTCTTCTATTGGCTTGCGCCTTACCCCAATGAGCGATGGCTGCAGCCGAACTTTCGCTCGCCCCTGGTCTGGGACTTCTTCGCGGTCAGCACCTATCTTACGGTCAGCATTTTGTTCCTGCTGATGGGGATGGTGCCGGACGCAGCCGTGGCGCGCGAGGCGAGCACGGGATGGCGGCGAAAATTTTACGCCATCTTTTCTCTTGGATGGCAAGGCACCGAGGAGCAGTGGCGCCACTTCTCGATGGTGTACTTACTGCTCGCGGGGCTGGCAACGCCGCTGGTTCTGTCGGTGCACAGCGTGGTGTCTTGGGACTTTGCCATGTCGCAGCTTCCGGGATGGCATTCCACGATCTTTCCGCCTTACTTTGTGGCGGGAGCCATTTTCTCCGGACTGGCGATGGTCATAACGCTGCTTATCCCGATGCGCCGCTGGCTCAAGCTCGAGCGCGTGCTCACGTTGTGGCATTTTGACAACCTTGCCAAGGTAGTTCTACTCACCTCGATCATCGTCACTTACGCCTACATCGTCGAAGCCTTCATGGCGTGGTACAGCGGCGACCCGTTCGAGAAGACGACTTTCTACATGCGCGCTTTTGGCCCGTACGGCCATCTGTTCTGGCTGATGGTACTATGTAACTGCATAATTCCGCTTTTCCTCTTCTCGCCCCGCATACGTACCAATCTTCCGCTTCTGTTCATCATATCGATCTGCGTCAATATCGGGATGTGGCTGGAACGCTTCGTTATCATCGCGGTCTCGCTGTCGACCAACTTCATGCCGTCACAGTGGCAGCTGTACAGACCTTCGCTCACCGAAATAACTATCACTGTGGGCAGCTTTGGGTGGTTTTTGATGTGGTTTACGCTCTTTTCACGCCACCTCCCGGTCATCTCTATGACGGAAGTCAAGGAAGGCGTTGTGTGGCTAAAGAAAGCTATCAGACAGGAACAAGCTAAGGCGGCATGAGTGAGATAATTCGCATAGTGGGAAGCTTCGCTGACGAAGAGCAATGCGCAGCGTCAATCGAGAAGCTGCGCCATCTCAACATAGGTAAAGTGACCGCTTTTGTGCCTTTTCCGAGCGAGAGGATTAGCGAGGCGATGCAGCTTAAACGAAGTCCGGTAAGGGCATGGGTGCTCTGTGGCGGTATATCCGGGGTTCTCACGGGCTTCGCTTTGACCGTCGGGACCTCTTTCACGTATCCCCATCATGTTGGCGGGATGCCTCTTGCTTCGATCACACCGTACGTCGTGATCATGTTCGAGCTTCTGATTTTGTTCGGTGCTCTTTGCGGAGTAACCGGATTTTTGGTCAACGCCAGATTTCCGCGTTTTGAACCAGTGTCTGGCTACTCGCCCAAGTTCGCAAGCGACCGCTTTGGCGTTGTCGTGACTTGCGAGGCAGCCGAGGCAGAACGAGTCGAGGCGATTCTTCGAGAAGCAGGCGCAGAGGAGGTAACCAGTGAGAGCGTGCAGGGGTAGTCGAGGTCTCATGAAGCTCGCGAAAAGGCAGCGCCTGTACGACTCGCCTGTCGATCTGGCCTCCGTAGTTGCGCTTGCCTTGGGACTGATGCTTGTGCCGCTTACGGTATACGCGTTCCCCTGGAGCATTGACATGTTCCGCTCGCCCTCGGTCAAGCCGCTCGAAGTAGCGCCCCGCGTGATGCCGTCCGAGGCGCTACCGACCAAAAATGGAGAACTTCCCCAGACGCGGGTAGAGGCCGCAAAATCGCTTCATAATCCGCTTAAACCGAGCGAGGAAAACCTCGCCCATGGAAAAGAGCTGTACGAGACTTACTGCGCTGTGTGTCACGGTACGACCGGCAAGGGAGACGGGCCGGTAGCTTACTGGCTCACCCTCCCGCCTGCAAATCTGGTGACTTCGGCTAGCTTCCAAACCGATGGTTATATTTACGGTACGATTCGCGACGGGGGACTGGTGATGCCTTCTTATGCTGACGCGATGACGCCAACCGAACGTTGGCAAGTGGTGCTTTATATACGTTATTTAGCTGGCGGTAAGAGTCCGGAGCAGGTGGGGCAAAAATGAGCGCCGAGCGATATCCCGTAGAAGACTTCAGCAGTTCCACTCCCCGTTGGGCCGGCGCAGCGGTGGTCGGGGCGGCTGCCTTTCTGCTCGCCCTCGCCGTGGGCCAGAGTGCGCGCGCATGGGAGGCGTTTTTGGTAAATCTTCTGTTTTGGATGGGGCTGGCTCAGGGCGGAGTGGTCGCTTCGGCAGCGTTCTATCTCGCCCAGGGCCGCTGGGGTGGAGCGATTGCCTATCGCCTAGCAGAGGCTTTTTCTGGTTTTATCCTGCCCGGTTTCATATTGTTTTGGCTGCTTTTTCTCGGCCGCGAAGTTATCTTCCCTTGGGTCACCCATCCCATACCTCGGCTTACGCCGTGGCTTAACGTACCATTTTTGTTCGCTCGCGACGGGATCGGGTTGGCCTGGATGACGTTTCTGAGCTACCTGTTCGTGCGCGCCTCCCGTTCCGCCGAGACTCAACAATGGGTCAACTCGCCAAGCGAGATCGAGCTTCCGCCTAAAGCGATAAGACGTCTAGCGCCAACCCTCGCCATTTCGTATGCCGCCGTCTACTCGGTAATCGCGTTCGATCTGATAATGTCGCTCTCGCCTCGGTGGTACAGCACCCTTTTTGGAGTCTACTATTTTGAGAGCGCCTTTTGGCTTGCGCTTGCCGCGATGGGATTTGTCGCCGTGCGGATGCTCAATCGGGTACCGCCGAATAGCCTTTTGGCCAGTCCCCAGCTCCGCCACGATATAGGCAAACTGATTTTCGCTTTCTCCATCTTTTGGGTCTACCTGAGCTACGCTCAATTTCTAGCGATCTGGTATGCCCACCTGCCACAAGAAACGTTTTTCGTGGTACCGCGCTATCGGCGCCTTCCGTGGGCAATTCCTGGATGGGCGACAGTGATATTGGTTTGGGTCATACCGTTTTTGACTCTGCTGGGGAAAAAGCCCAAGCAAAACCCAAAAATTCTCGCCACGGTGTCTTTTTTGGGCATGATTGGTATCTGGCTCGAACTATACGTGCTCGTTACGCCTTCGCTCTCGCCGCATGAAATTCCGTTCGGCTGGGTCGAAGCGCTGGTTACTTTGGGCTTCTACGGACTATTCCGACTTTGCACCAGAGAAGGCTTCGCGCGTTTAATCGAGGCCGCCAACGCTTCGGTCGTGGAAACCGAAGGCGCTAGGGAGGTGGCGGGATGAAGCTGAAAGCATCATTAGGCTGCCTTCGCTCAGCAATTCTTGCCGGTTTGAGCGCTGCTTGTTTAGCTGGCTGTGAGGTGTTTAACGGGCCGCTGTCGACTTTTATCATTCGCTCCGACTTCGCGCGCGATTCCTACAGGCTGTTTCGCTATACGTTCATCTGGGACTGCATCATCTTGCTCACCGTCCTCGTCCCCATGGTGCTGGCGTTGTTCTGGCTGACCCCACGCACCGGACCGCAAGAGCAAGAGCACGTCGAAGGAACGAGCTGGCTCGAGGCAGCGTGGACGATCACGCCCGCGTTAATTCTCATTTCGATGGCAATCCCGACGATTCGACTTACCTTTCAAAACCAACCACCAACACCGCCTCCGGGAGCACTGCGCGTGCGCGTAATCGGCCATCAGTGGTGGTGGGAATTCCAGTACCCGGAATACCATCTAACCACGCCCGATGAACTGCATATACCCGCCGGGCGCACAGTTTACTTCGATCTCGAGTCCGCCGACGTCATCCACGGCTTTTGGGCGCCTCAGCTCGGCGGCAAACGCGACGCCATTCCGGGTCACGTCAACCACATCGTGCTGACGCCTGAAAAGCCTGGTGAATATTATGGCGAATGCACCCAGTACTGCGGGCTCTCTCACGCCAATATGCGCTTTAGAGTTTACGTGGACACGCCCGAGAACTTCGCAGCCTGGGTAAAGCAGCAGCAATCTGCCCCCGCTACCGCAGCCGGCAACGATCCGAAAGTGGAAGCCGGTGCGGCGGTGTTCGCGGCGGCTCCTTGCGTGACATGCCACACGATCGAGGGCGTTTCGAAAGGCTATATCGGGCCCAACCTAAGTCATATCGGGTCGCATCAGACGTTGGCCGGCTCGATACTTTCAAACACTCCGGAAAATATGGCTAAATGGATAAGGAACCCTGAAGAGGTGAAGCCCGGAGCTCAGATGCCGGCGCTTGGACTAGATCCGGTGCAGATCGATTATTTGGTAGCTTACTTGGAGAGCCTTAAGTAGGGAGATCGCAAGATGGCAGTTGCCGTACCGAAAGAAGTAGTCAAAGCGCGCGAAAATTACCTCACTGAAGGTGGGCTCCTCAGTTGGCTCGTGACCGTCGATCACAAGCGGATCGGCGTGATGTATGGGCTTACGTCCTTGGCTTTTATGGGCCTTGCTGGCTTCGAAGCCCTTGCGATGCGTATCCAGCTTGCCCAGCCCAACAACCACTTCTTGAGCGCCGACCTCTATAACCAGTTTTTCACGATGCACGGCACGACGATGATCTTTCTGGTCATCATGCCGCTTGGGCTGGGCTTTTTTGGCAACATCGCTATGCCCCTTCAGATTGGGGCGCGAGACGTCGCTTTCCCGCGCCTCAATGCTTTAAGCTACTGGATCTTTCTTTTTGGCGCGCTCTTTATGTATTCGAGCTTTCTTTTCGGCGGCCTGCCAGACGCGGGATGGTTCGGATACGCCAACTTGACCGAGCGCTTTTTCACTCCTGGAAGCCGAGAAGATTTCTGGGCCATCGGTCTGCTGATTCTTGGGATTTCCTCGATTCTCGGCGCGCTTAACTTTTTCGTGACCATTGTCAACATGCGCGCCCCCGGCATGACTTTCATGCGCATGCCGATCTTCGTCTGGAACATCCTGGTTGCCTCCGTGCTCGTGCTCGTTGCCTTTCCGCCACTTACCGTCGGGCTCGTTTTCCTGGTGATGGATCGCTTCCTGGGAACTCATTTTTACTCGACAGTGGCCGGCGCCACGCCGATTCTGTGGCAGCATCTGTTTTGGCTTTTTGGCCATCCCGAGGTCTACATTCTGGCGCTGCCCGCATTCGGCATAATTTCCGAGGTGATCCCGTGCTTTTCGCGCAAGCCGCTGTTTGGCTACGCGGCGATGGCTTACGCGACTGCGCTTATCGGCTTTATCTCGTACGGCGTGTGGGGCCACCATATGTTCGCTACCGGAATGGGCCCGATCGCTGACGCTGCGTTCGCGCTTAGCACGATGGCGATCGCGATCCCGACCGGCATAAAAGTGTACAGCTGGGTCGCCACACTTTGGCGCGGCAATTTCGTCTGGACGACGTCTTTCCTCTACGCGCTGGCCTTTGTCGTGCAGTTTACGCTGGGTGGGCTAACCGGCGTGATGCACGCGCAACCGCCAATCGACCTTCAGCAAACCGGCTCGTACTTCATCGTAGCCCATTTCCATTACGTGCTCGGCGGCGGTTCGCTGTTCGCCTTTTTGGCGGGTCTCTACTACTGGTGGCCCAAAATGACGGGCCGAATGATGAATGAGAAGCTCGGCAGGATCAACTTTTGGCTTACCTGCATCGGCTTCAACATGACTTTCTTCCCGATGCACTTTTTGGGTTTGGGCGGAATGCCGCGGCGAATCTACACCTACGGTGCCGGGCTCCATTGGGACTTCTGGAACATGTTCTGCACCATCGGTGCTTTTGTCATGGCAACCGGCATTCTGTTCCTGCTTATTGCCATGGTCGAGTCGCTCACTCGCGGCCCAGAAGCACCAGCCGATCCATGGGACGGCAGAACACTCGAGTGGTCAATCCCTTCGCCGCCGCCGGTGTATAACTTTGCAGAGATTCCACACGTGCACAGCAAGGACGCCTTCTGGGAGATGAAGTACGGCAACAACCCCGGACACAAAGTGCCCGAGGTTGCGGCTGAACACGAGGCAGGCCACGTGCCTCACATCCACGTGCCAGCACCCTCGATGTTCCCGATTCTTCTTGCCGCGGGCCTGGCTCTGTGCGGAATCGGCGCCGTGGCGTGGTTGCGAATCACTTTGGTCGGCCTGTTAATTGTTTATCTCGCCATTGTCGGGATCGGCTTCGAGTATCCGACCTACGGCGAGCATCCAAGCAAAGAGCGAGGCGACGACATCTATCCGCTCGATAGCCGCAAAGTGGGTATGTGGACTTTCATCGGGTCAGAATCTCTGTTCTTTGCCTCGCTTATTGGAACTTACATGGCGTATAAAGGACGGGACCTTATCGGCCCGACCGCCAAGGAGATTCTCGAAATACCGCTTACCTCTTTCAGCACCTTCGTGCTGCTCATGAGCAGTCTTCTGATGGTTCTTGCGCTAGCTGGTTTCGAGCGAGGCGACATCAAAGCTGGACGGAATTGGCTTTTTGCCACCGCCGGACTAGGCTGTATCTTCCTCGGCGGTCAGGCGTACGAGTTCAACAAGTTCTACCACGAAGGGGTTACCCTTCAGCACAACCTGTTTGGCCAGACGTTTTATACACTTGTCGGCTTCCACGGGCTGCACGTGCTGCTGGGCGTGATTTGGCTTTTAACCTTAGCCTTCGCTTCCTTCAAGGATATGGTGCCCAAAAAGCGCGCCCTGGCCGTCGAATTCGGAGGACTCTACTGGCATTTCGTTGACATCGTTTGGATCGTAATCTTTAGCCTCGTGTACCTGATGGATAAGGTGACAGGAGCATGAGCAACAACCCAACTGCATCGCCCGCCGAACCTGTTCACGCCCACGAAGAGGTTCCGCGTGGCACAATCAAGGCGTATCTCGAAGTTGCGGGCGTTTTAACGGTCCTGACTATTCTTGAGATCTGGGCCTTTTATGTGCCGTCGCTCCAGCCCGTACTTATTCCGATATTGCTTGTCTTGTCAGGGGCTAAGTTTGCGCTCGTTGTGATGTTTTACATGCACCTCAAATACGACCATTTAGCTTACACCGGTATTTTTGGTCCGTTGCTTGCGCTGGCCGGCTTTATAGTTATCGCGTTGATGATACTAATTGCTTACTTTATGGGGTCTCCGCCAACGGCGTGACCCGAAGTTCCGTGTCTTCAGAGCTTTTCGAACATCCGAGCGTTCCCCTTGGCGTTGCGCTTTTAGCGGCGGCGTATATTATTGCCGCCCGTGTACTCAAAAAACCGGTTAGCAGGGGCCAGGTTGCAAGCTTCGCCGCCGCGCTCGCTTCCCTCCTGTTCGCCTTGTCCGGTCCCGTGGAGCGGCTTGCTGACGAGCGCTCGTTTACTGCTCACATGAGCCAGCATCTGATCCTCGGATTAGTCTTTCCGCCGCTGTTTTTACTTGGCACGCCGGGCTGGATGCTGCGGCCTTTGGTTCGGCCGCCTTTTTTGCGACAGCTGGCAAAGGTCGTAACTAATCCTATAGTTGCTTTTGTCCTATACAACGCTCTGCTGGTAGTGCTCCACGTACCGAAGGTGTTCGATTTAATGTGCCGTAACGAGGCCTTTCATGTGGCGATGCATCTTGGACTTATCGTCACCGGTGTCATTACGTGGTGGCCATTACTAAGTCCGTTACCGGAGCTGCCGCGCCTGTCCTATCCGGCGCAGATGCTTTACTTGTTCCTTCAGCTTATTCCGATGGCCTCAGTGGCAGCGCCTGTGTCGCTCGCCGAAACCGTCATCTACCCCTATTACGCAACTTCGACCCCACATCCCTTCGGTTTGAGCCCTTTAGCTGACCAGATATTGGGCGGCCTTTTTATGTGGGTCGGCGCCGGCTTTTACATGACGGCGGTGTTTACGATCATTTTCTATCGCTGGGCAAGACGCGACGACCGTGACCAGCCCGTTATCCTCAGCGATAACGGTAGCCAACCCGCAAAAGCTCGCGCATAAAATCGCGGTTACTCGACGGCAGCGACACGGCAAAAGTGCGCTGCTAATTGCTGAGAATTGCTTTTAGGCTTTAAAAGCCTAGCACGTCTTGCATCGAATAGAGTCCCGGCTTTTGCCCCGCTAACCATCGTGCCGCCCTGAGCGCGCCACGCGCCAAGCATTCGCGGCTCTGCATACGATGAGTCAGCTCGAGACGTTCTCCGGCACCGCCGAAAATCACCGTATGGTCGCCGACCGCATCTCCTGCCCGAAGCGCGAAAATGCCGATTTTTTCCTTTGGTCGCTCTCCGGTTTGTCCTTGGCGACCGAATACGGCGCTATCTTTTAGTTCGAAACCGCGCGCTTGCGCGATCGCCCGTCCCAGAGCCAGCGCCGTACCGCTGGGGGCGTCGATTTTAGTGCGATGATGAAGCTCGACTATTTCGGCATCGAAGTCGGACAGCATAGCGGCGACTTCAGCCACTATCTTCAGCAGGACGTTTACCCCGACGCTCATGTTTGGCGCAACCAGCGTTCGCGTGCGAGGTCCGATTTCGCGAATTCGTGCCTCCATTTCGGGAGTAAAACCGGTCGAGCCGACCACAATCGCAGCACTATTCTGAACAGCCACTTCCAGATGTTCCATCGCGGCTTGGGCGTTCGTAAAGTCCAATGTTACGGTATCGGGTCGGGCAAGCGACTTATAGTCCGCGGCAAGCGTTACACCTAGCCTCCCAACACCGCAAAGCTCGCCGGCGTCCTGCCCTAGAGCAGGATGGCCCGCTGCTTCAAGGGCACCGACGAGCTTGAGCGATGGTTCCTTCGATATTAGTGCGACGAGCGTCCGTCCCATGCGCCCAGCCGCGCCGGCAACGATCAAGTTAGTTACTTCTGCCACGCGCTACGTCCCTCGCTGATTAGAATTCTCGAGCGAAAAGAAGGCCACTCTGAACGAGTATCCGGGCTCGAGGCGCACAAAACCAGGCAAGGCAAAGGCGGCCTGCCTTTTGTTATGCTGCTTTGGTTTCCGTGCCCGCCTTGCTGTGAGCTGCCAGCCAATGCTGTTCACACAAGCTGCCTTTGAAGCGGGGTTTATGGCAATTTTCGTGCGTACATGTCTTATAGCGCGGCTTGGGCATCTCACCCCGCTTCCACAGGCGATAATGCTTGCGGCAATAATGCTTAGCGATAGCCTCGCGCGTGCAACCTTCGGCTCTGCAAGGACCTTTTCCAGCCACTATCGTTCACCCCGGTCGAGAAATTTAACTGTCATGCGGCCAGAAAGCTGGCCTGGTTTTTTCTCGAACGCCGTGAATTGTTTCCCCAATAATTCCACCAAATAATTCCTTTCCTCGCGAGTTATTATCGCGCTGCTTTTGCTCTCAGTAAAATTCGGCCTTTAGCTTGCGACGCAGCAACGCCTGCACCATTGCGGCGGGACTCTCACCGTCATAAAGGCATCGCGATACGGCTTCCACGATCGGCATCTCGACGTTATAGCGCGCAGCCAGAGCTCTGACCTTGAGCGCATTTGTGATTCCCTCCGCAACTGGCCCTTCTTGGCGCTCCATTGCCCGGCGCGCTGTCTGCTCTTGGCGGGCCAGGAGAATCCCGAAGCTTCGGTTGCGCGAAAGGTCGCCCGTACAGGTAAGCACCAGGTCGCCAAGCCCCGCAAGTCCGGCCAGCGTTTCGCTGCGCGCTCCCATCGCAACTCCAAGCCTCATCATCTCGGCCACGCCGCGCGTGATAAGCGCAGCCCGCGCACTGAGCCCCAGCTCGAGACCGTCGCAAATGCCGGCGGCGATAGCGATCACGTTTTTTACCACTCCGCCGATTTCAACTCCCACAACGTCTTGACTGCGATATATGCGCAGCGAGCCCACGGCGAACAGGCGTTGAACCAACATGGCAGTGCCTTCGTCATAGGATGCCGCAACCAGCGCCGCGGGCTGGCCGCGCGCGATCTCCAGCGCGAACCCCGGGCCCGAAAGCGCCGCCAATTGAGATTTATCACGCACGAACTCGGCCAACATCTCGCTCATCGTGCGTAGCGAACCGTCTTCGATTCCTTTGACCGCGCTAATCACGACCGCGTCGGGTCTCAAGGAATCGGCAACGCGTGCGAAAGCTTGCCGCGCGAAATTAGATGGCACAGCAAGGACGACGACGTCTGCCGAAGCCACCGCTTGCGCCCATTGCCCCGTAAGCTCGAGTTCCTGGGGCAGGCGCACTCCGGGCAAGTACGCAGGGTTTTCGAGCTTCGTGCTCAACTCTACAAGCTGTGAGGTCCGTCGCACGCAAAGCACGACCCGCCGGCCGTGCGTAGCAAGCACAACCGCCAACGCGGTTCCCCACGCACCGGCTCCTAAAATAGCTATTCGGCTGTCAAGTAAGTCCGCTGCCAAAAGGTGCCTCTCACGCCGACTGACCGTCGCCTCGAGCGTTGCGACATCTGCAAAGGTTGAATCGCACCCCACCTGTCGATTGAACAGCGATACTTCGGTGTACGCGGAATCATCGAACTTTACGACAAAAGTTTTGAGTAGGGCGGGCTAAGCTTTCCAGATAAAACCCGAGGCAAGGCGGGTCAGCCAAGCTCAAACTTCACTTCATCAAAACGGCACACTTCGTGAGACCATCTAAGCCGCCTATAAAGCCTTGATGACTCGGCGCGCGAGAGCTTGACCGCTTGCCTTGCATCCCATCCAAAACCGACGTCCATCCCACTGTTCGCCTCGCCCAACTGTGCTCGGCTGATTCAATTTTTTTCCTGCGACTCAACCACAAGCTCAGCTCCAATTTTTGAGCAGACTCGGGCGAACTTCTTCCTGATTCTGCGCTAGCCCAAGCGAACCGTTGGGCTGTCGAAAACTTCAACTTCAAAGGCTTCAGGCTCAAGACCGAGTCATCTGGATCTTTCGTCTGCAAGCCTTAAGACCCGGTCTAGCTCAGAAACTATCCGCCTCCCAGAGCTACTTTGCGCTCCACCGAGTTCCACTTGCACCTCGAGCGCATCCCGCTACCGACTTACCTTAGCGCGCCTGTGCGCGAAAGCCTCTTCCCAATTTCGCCCGTCAAACTCGACAATTTTAAGTCCACCTAGATCGACCCCTTCAACGCACCGCACGTTGACATCGATTTTGTCAGGGTCCGAACGAGGGATGTAGAACGGTGCCACCCCGCACGTAGAGCAGAAGTAATGTTTTGCCGTGTGCGTGTTGAACGTATAAACAAGAAGTTTCTCCCCGCCCCGCAAAAGGCGAAACCTGCTTGGCTCGACGATCCAATGGAGGTAGCCCTTCATTGTACATATCGAGCAATTGCACAGCTCGACTTCATCCGGATGCCCTTCAACTTCGAAGGCAATTGCCCCGCAATGGCATCCTCCGCGTACCACCATAAAGACGCCTCGGTATTAGCTTTGACCGCTTTAGCGCAAAAAGTCTAACACAAAGATAGCCGCGGCAAGAAATCGAACACAAGGCGAACTTCCTTTAAGTTTACGTTGGTTACTCGAGCACGACACTGCGTCGCCGAATACCTTTTTTCTTACTGCTCCGTTGGCTGGAAGACGCACAAGATACTAGTCGTGCTATTGCGGCCCGATTTTTAACTCAAAAAAAATCAACTCCAAGCGTCTAAAGCCCAAGGCATCGTTGTAGTTAAAAAGCTCAATAAGGAAAGCAGGAACATTGAGTCGCCGGACATCTTCGCGTACGTGCTTCCAATTGAGTTAGAGCAGCCTTAGACCTGCGCACGAATAAGGGCAGAGAGTTCTCGTCTTTCATCCAGGGTAGCTTTGCCTGACCATCGACTCGGTACAGCTAAGAGCCCCGAAGTACGATTGACCCTCGAAGGGGACGAAACGAGCTATCGTGCTTAGCAAAAGCAACAGCCGATTTGCCCAGAAACGTAGTTGCGCAAGTTGGCAACTACTAGTTACGACGAGCAGCAAATGCGGTTGAACCACAACACTCTACGTGCATCGCCGCCGGTTGTGTTCTATCATATTTGCTAACGTTGGAGCTGCTCGATTTAAAGCATCGTTCATAATCCTGCTCGTCGCCGGTTCTTGAATCGAGATCTGCAGCTCGGTCAGGTTGCCGAAAATCGAACGGCGAACGAGCCTGGTTGTGAACCAAAGTTGCAATAAGGAACCTTTTGTGAGATCACCATGAAGGACTCTACGCCTGCGCCGCAGTTTTCGGAGGCTACGCTCGAGGAGTTCAAGCAAACGCTGAGTCGATATCCGACGCGCCGAGCCGCCTTGCTTCCGACGCTATGGCTTGCGATGCGCGAATTTGGATGGATAAGTCCAGCAGTCGAGGAATATGTCGCCCGATTGCTCGACCTACCGACTTCACACGTGCACGCGGTTGTGACGTTCTACGAGATGTTCCATCGCAAACCTGTCGGAAAGTGGCATCTAGCCGTCTGCACCAACTTGCCATGCAGGCTGCGGGGCGCAGACGAAATTGTTGCGGCGATAAAAAACAGGCTAGGTATCGACAACCATGAGACGACGCCCGACGGCATGTTCTCGCTCGAGACCGTCGAGTGTCTGGCGTCGTGTGCAACAGCACCGATGCTTCAGCTGAACCAAGATGCCTACATTGAAAATCTAACGGTCGAATCGGTCTTAAAACTAATCGAGGAGCTAGCGCGCCGTGCTGATTGATCTCATTATCAGCGCGATCAAGGCGATATTTGTGGTTCTGCTGGTACTGAACCTATCGGCGGTGCTCCTGTGGTTCGAGCGCAAGGGCAGTGCCCTGATTCAGGACCGGATAGGGGCGAACCGAGCAGGTTTGTTCGGCATAGGTCGGCGCCTTGGTCTGCCCAATTTGGGGATCATCAACACCTTCATAGCCGACCCGTTGAAGATTTTTACCAAAGAAGACTTTGTGCCAGATCGAGCTGACAAGTTCCTCTACACACTTGCTCCATTTTTAGCGCTGTTTCCGGTTTTGATAAGCTTCGCCCCGATTCCATTTGGCGACCGCTTGATCGTAGGTTCGCATCAGATCGAGCTTGTGGTCTGCCCGCTCACGGCTGGCATCCTATATATTCTGGCAGCGCTGGGCCTTGGCGTGTACGGAGCCGCGCTCGGCGGGTGGGCCTCGAATAATCGATGGGCTTTGCTAGGAAGCGTGCGGGCCAGCGCGCAGCTTATCTCGTATGAGCTTACGATGGGGCTTTCGATAATCGCAGTGGTGATGGTGTACGGTACGCTCGATTTGCAGGAGATATGCCGTGCACAGAGCGGAACCTGGTTCGGGTGGCTACCCAAATGGGGTATCGTATACCAGCCGCTGGGTTTCTTGTTGCTACTAGTCGCTGGCATCGCGGAGTCAAGACGCATTCCCTTCGACTTGCCCGAAGGAGAATCGGAGCTGGTCGCTGGGTACTTTACCGAGTACTCAGGCGGCAAGCAGGCTGCTTTCATGCTGGCCGATTTTGCCGAAATAGTGCTCGTCTCGGCGCTCATAAGCACGTTATTTTTCGGTGGATGGCAAGTTCCTTACTTGCAGAGCGACGGTTTTCATCTCCCAGGCGGAACGTGGCTGCCGCTGTCCAATCCAGTAGTTGCGCTTCTGGGTTTCGTCGCCTTCGGCATAAAGGTGGTTTTTTTCTGTTGGCTCCAGATCCTGATTCGTTGGACTTTGCCACGGTTTCGGTATGATCAGTTGATGACGTTGGGTTGGAAAGGCCTGCTACCGCTGGGGCTTGTCAACCTGATGGTGACCGCGGTCGCCATAGTGGCGGTGGGAGGAAGTGTTTGATGCCGCTTGGAATATTTGCTTTTTTCGCCACCCTCGCTGTGATTTCAGCTCTGGGCGTTATTCTTCAGAGAAGCCCCGTGCATAGCTTGCTTGCTCTGATCGTGACTTTGCTTTGCGTCGCGGCGTTGATGATCGGGCTGGATGCGCTGGCAGTCGGCCTGCTTCAAGCAATCGTATACGTCGGCGCCATAGTGGTTTTGTTTCTCTTCGTCATTTGGCTGCTCAACCTCGAGCGCGATCCCGAAGAGTCAGGACGACTTGGTATCAAGCTTCTGGCGGCGGTGGGCGCTGCTGCTCTGGTAGGCGAACTCACCGCGTTTTTGACACGTACCCACATGTCCCAGCAAACCGTGAATTCTGACTATGGTTCGATGGCTCAGCTTGCCGGCCTGATTTTCGGCAACTACTTAATCGCGTTCGAGGTAACCTCGTTATTGCTGTTGGTCGCGGTGGTGGGAGTGGTTGCGGTAGCCCGCAGGTGGCCTTCCCCAAGGCTGGCCAACCGGCCTCCAACGCTAAGCGCCAAGCCGCAAACCTAGTTGACACAGAAGGAAAAAGTTATCGCGATGACACCAATTAACTACTACCTTGGGCTCGGCGCGCTGCTGTTCGCCATTGGGACGGTTGGCGTTTTGATCCGGCGCAACCTTATCGTTGTGTTCATGTCCATCGAGCTGATGCTCAATGCTGTTAATCTAACGTTCATCGCGCTCGGACGCGCGATGGGTTCGGCGGACGGACAGGTGATCGTGTTCTTTGTGATGATCGTGGCCGGTGTCGAGGCAGCCGTTGGGCTGGGCATAATTTTGGCCGCTTTTCGTAATCGCCTAACGGTCAACGCCGACGAATTTAATTTGTTACGGTGGTAGAGAGTCCATGATAGTCGAGTTCCCCGCGCTCAACCTGCTTTTGCTCATGCCAGCGATCGGCGTAGCGTTCAATCTTTTTTTCGGCTATCGCCTCGGGCGCAGCGCAGTGAACACGGTGAGTGTCGGCGTAGTTGCGATCGCGTTTGCGCTTTCAGTGTGGGCTACGGTCAAGCTCGCGACGATGCCGCCGGGGAGTTGTCTGCAAGCGCAGTTGGGACCATGGATATATGCCGGACCGCTGCGCTTAGACGTGCTTCTGCGTTTTGACGCCCTCGCCGCAGTGATGAGCCTTGTGGTGAGCGGCGTGGGATGCCTAATCCATATCTATTCGTGCGGGTACATGGGCGAGGACCCCGATTTCGCCCGCTATTTCGCCTACATGAACCTGTTTACCTTTTCGATGCTGCTGCTGGTACTAGCGGGCAACTTGCTTCTGATGTTCGTCGGATGGGAGGGCGTCGGGCTCTGCTCCTACTTGCTAATCGCCTTTTGGTACGACAATCCGCTGTTTGCTTTCAACGGGCGGAAGGCTTTTGTCGTAAACCGAATCGGAGACGTGGGCTTCTTACTCGGGATATTTGTCTTGTTTTCGGCGTTCGCCTCGCACGGGCTATGGACTTTAGACTTTGCCGAGATGCGCGAACGCGCAGGGCTGATAAGCCCGGCGATCGCAACGATTGCCTGTCTACTTCTCTTTTTCGGGGCGACCGGTAAGTCCGCGCAAATTCCGCTCTACGTCTGGTTACCCGACGCGATGGTTGGTCCGACGCCGGTGAGCGCTCTTATCCACGCCGCCACGATGGTAACAGCGGGTGTGTACGTGGTGGCGCGCCTCAATTTTTTATTCGCGCTCAGCCCAAGCACGATGGAAGCGGTTGCGACAATTGGCACGGTGACCGCTTTCTTTGCAGCAACGATCGCCCTTGCTCAGTCAGATATCAAGCGCGTACTAGCCTACTCAACTATTAGTCAAATTGGTTACATGTTTCTGGGCGCCGGTGTAGGCGCTTTTGGTGCGGCGATCTTCCACGTCGTTACGCATGCGTTCTTCAAAGCGCTGCTGTTTTTAGGCGCCGGCTCTGTAATCCATGCGCTTGGCGGCGAGCAGGATATGAATCGAATGGGAGGGCTACGCAGACGGATGCCTCTCACACATGCCGCGATGCTTGCCGGGACGCTCGCGATCAGCGCCGTGCCGGGTTTTTCGGGATTTTTCTCGAAGGATGAAATTCTGCAGGCAGCCTACACCTCTGGGCATAAGACGCTCTGGCTCATCGCAGTGGTCACAGCCGGTTTGACCGGTCTCTATATGTTCCGGCTTTTCTTTCTGACATTCTATGGCAAGCCGCGGCTTAGCGAAGAGCGTTTCGCCGAAGTCCATGAACCACCTTTTGTAATGGCTATGCCTTTGGTGGTGCTTGCCGCACTTTCAGTGTTTGGCGGCTTGATAGGCCTTCCCGAGGGAGTGTTGTGGGGTAACCAGATCGGCGCGTTTCTCGCGCCGATCACCGGGCGCGTGAGCGCTGCCCCCGCGCAAGCCGTTATGCTGCTTTCTGCGATAACTTCAGGTGTGACTTTTATCGGAATTATCCTAGCGCTGATTGGCTACGTCGTGATTCCCACGCTGCCCGAGCGACTAGCGGCTTGGGCTCAAGGCCTTTATCGCCTGCTGTGGAGCAAATACTACGTCGATGAGCTCTACGATTTCTTGATTACCCGTCCAGTTCTCTTCTTGTCCAGCGCAATTCTAGGACGCAACGTCGATTCGCTCGCGATCGACGCGGTGGTAGACGGTACCGGTGAGGCGGTGCAGGGTGGTGCTACGGCGGTTCGTCGCGTCGAGACCGGCAACGTACAACACTACGTGTTGATTTACCTTGGCGGCGTGCTTTTGATTGTCGGCTACTACTTGCTGAGCGCTCTTAGGCACTAAAGGATAATGGCAGACAACCTTCTTTCCTTAATAATTTTCACGCCCCTTGTCGGCGCTATTACGATAGCGCTTTTGGCGGATGAGAGCATTGTCTGGTCGGTATCCTTCCTCTTTTCGCTGTTGCCGCTGGCTCTGGGTTTTTACCTGCTTGCGGTCTTCAACCCCGATAACAACGGCTTTCAGTTCACCGAGCATTACAGCTGGATTCCCCAGTTCGGCATCTCCTACCACGTCGGCGTGGACGGAATAAGCGCCTTTTTGGTCGCTGTCGTTGCACTGCTCGTTTCCGTGGCACTGTTGTACGCCGGCTGTGGCGATATTCGGCGTCGCGCACGCGAGTTTTGCTTTTTTGTTCTCACTCTGGAGACGGGGATGCTAGGCACTTTGCTCGCGATCGACTTGTTCTTGTTTTACGTGTTCTGGGAGCTCGTGCTGATCCCTGCCTATTTCATCATCGGAATCTGGGGCTCCGAGCGGCGCGTTTACGCGGCTTTCAAATTCGTACTTTATACGCTGCTTGGCTCGCTTCTGATGCTGGTGGGAATAATCTACCTGGGGCTTGCGGCGCGCAAACAGCTTGGTGCGATAACTTTCGACCTTCCGACTCTCTACCAGCTCACGTTTAGTAAAAGCGAAGCGCGATGGCTGTTTGCGGCGTTCGCCTTGGGCTTTGGGGTAAAGATCCCTATCTGGCCGTTTCATTCGTGGCTGCCCGACGCATACAGCGAAGCTCCCGCCTCAGGCTCGATGCTCCTTGCTGGTGCCATGTTTCAGATGGGCGTATACGCGTTCTTGCGCTTCGCGATACCTCTGTTCCCCACAGTGGCGCAACAAGCCACTCCGCTATTCGTGGCCCTGGCGGTGATAGGAATCTTATACGGCGGGCTGTTAGCGCTTGCGCAATCCGACCTCAAACGGCTGCTGTCGTACGCCTCGATAAGTCACGCCGGCTTCATGGTTTTGGGCTTGTTTGCGCTAAATCGCTACGGTGTGGACGGCACGGTCTATCAACTAATAACGCACGGTTTTGCCACCAGCGCTCTCTTCGCGCTAACCGGTCTAATTCGTCTGAAGTACGGTACGCAGAACCTGCTCGAGCTCGGCGGACTCTGGCGACTGGCGCCCTTGATGGCGGCGACATTTATGGTGGCGATGCTATCTTCGGTCGGCTTGCCCGGATTGGACGGCTTTGTCGGCGAATTTCTTGTGTTGATAGGCGCGTACTTAAAGCTTTGGCAGGCTGCGGCTGTTGGCGCGCTTGGGCTGATCCTGAGCGCGGTTTATATGCTTCGAGCCTATGAGCGGGCGATGTTTGGAGCTGCTCCCGAAAGTTATAAACGGAGAGCGCTCGATCTAAATCGCAAAGAACTGGCGCCGATGGTTCCGCTGGTGGCGCTAATTCTCGTGCTCGGCATCTTCCCCACTCCCGTTTTGCGGCGAGTCGAACCGTCTCTGGTAGCGCTTCTCGCTCACGTGTACAGCGCCCCAGCCCAGCTCGATTCCCTTCCACACGAGAATCCAAAAAGATCGTCGCCAAGTGGAGTGGCGGCAAGGGAATAGGTCACATGCAAGCTTTAGGTCCACTTATTCTGTCCTGGCGTTCAGTCCTCGCTCCGGGAATTGTCGCGCTAACAGCTGTGGTGACGATGCTCGTTGGCAGCGGCCTTTCCGAAGACGAGAGCGAAAGCGTAGGTTGGATTGCTCTGACCGGCCTTGTAGCGGCAGCGATCGCTTCGCTTGCAGCCTCGGGAGATCATATCGTGACCTTTGGTGGCTCGCTCATTATCGACGACTACACTGCCTTCTTCTACCTGCTTATCCCCGTTTGCTCGGCTGTCGTGGTGCTTTTTTCGTTCGATTACGTTGCCGCGCTCGGACTGCCCGCAACCGAGTACTATGCCTTACTTCTTTTCGCAACCACGGGGATGATGCTGATGGCCGGAGCCGGAGATCTGATAGTTATGTTTCTTGGCTTGGAGACTATGTCGATCTCGGCTTATGTGATGGCCGCAATGGCACAGCGTGACCCGAAATCGAGCGAAGCTGGGTTGAAATACTTTTTGCTCGGCGCGTTTTCTACGGGTTTCCTCCTGTACGGCATAGCTCTTCTGTACGGCGCAACCGGTTCTATAAAGCTCGAGGCCGTGGCTCAGATGGTGCGCAAGCACAGCATCGCTTTAAGTCCTTTCGTGTTGCTTGGCCTGGGCCTAATCTTAGTCGGCTTTGGCTTCAAGGTTGCCGCCGCGCCGTTCCATGTTTGGACGCCTGACGCTTACGAAGGAGCACCGACCTCGGTGACGGCGCTCATGGCTGTGGGCATCAAGCTAGGTGCTTTTGCCGGTTTTATTCGAGTACTGCTAATTTATCTAGCTCCGTTGCACGCTCAATGGTCCGGGGTTTTGTGGGCGCTGGCTGCGCTCAGCATGACTGTGGGGAATCTTGCCGCTCTCGCTCAAGAAAACATCAAGCGGATGCTCGCTTATTCGGCGATCGCTCACGCTGGCTATATCCTGGTCGGTATGACCGCGGGACGCTCGGAAGTCGGGCCGGCTCTGCTCTATTACTTGTTGGGCTACGCCTTCGCGAACCTTGGAGCTTTCGCCGTGCTAGTCGCGGTCGAACAGGCGCAACAGTCCGGCACCAAACTGGACGATTTGAGCGGTCTTGCGCGCAATCACCCGATGCTAGCGGCCGCAATGGCCTTGTTCATGTTGTCGCTGATGGGGATGCCGCCGTTGGCTGGTTTTGTGGGCAAGTTCTACATTTTTTCGGTCGCGCTTGAGTCGCGATACGTCTGGCTTGTCATAATCGCTACTCTCAACAGTGTAGTCTCCGCGTATTACTACGCTCGCGTAATCGTCGCGATGTATATGCGCGAGGGCGCCGAAAGGCAAGCCCAAACGCGTCAGCCAACGCTTCTTTTCGCGTTGGCCGTCGCGGCCCTAGCCACGGTAATTATCGGATTACTGCCACATCCATACATCTCGGCCAGCTCTGCCGCCTACGCCTCAGCCGAACAAGTCTTAAGACCGGCCACCGCCGCTCTCCAAACCAAATAAGTAGTAAACCGATTCCCGCGTTGCGCCCCTTTGCCAGGAGCGCGCGATTCTCTGTAGAAATTAGCGCTTTGCCGAAAGAGACTTAGCTGGTGGCCAAAGGAAGCAGAGTGGCTCATGCAGCTAGTAGAATGGCTTGACCAAGCGGCGAGAAAAAGCGTTAGGAAGGCGCAAGCTTAGATCAGCTACGAGAGGCGGCTGGTGGTAATCCCTTGTGCGAAACTTTGAAGCCAGCAGGTAAAAGAAGAGCGGATACCGCCTTGTTAGCTTTCTTGAGAGAGCTTTTCCGCTGCTGGCCAGTTTTCGCGCGTTTGCTTGCACCGCCTGGAGTCAGGCGGTCAGCGCGAAAAGTTGGCAATAAATGGTCCCAGCGGGACTCGAACCCGCGTTACCGACGTGAGAGGCCGGTGTCCTAACCGCTAGACGATGGGACCATGCGGCAAGCTTCCTTTTTGGCTGAGGAGGGAGGACTCGAACCTCCATTAGCCTGATCCAGAGTCAGGTGGCTTGCCAATTAGCCGACTCCTCAGCCTTTACATCCACCCTTCTATAGACTGCCCAAGCCTAAGCGCTGGGTCAACCGCTGTCGACGTGAACAGCGTGTGCCTAAAGTTTTACAAGACGTTGTCAGTTTCCTCAATTTTGTGGACAAGACCCGGAAAAATTCCCGAAAACTCAATGTTCGGGTTTGCCACCAGCGGGCTCAAAGCCGAGCAAGCTATAAACTAGCCGACCCTCGACCCAAACGCCCGTGACTCGCGGAGGCCAAGTACTTCTGTCCACCGCAATCAAGTCGGCTCGCTTACCTACTGCTATTTCGCCCCGGTCCGTAAGACCCACCGTACGCGCCGGATTAGCGCTGATTAAGCGAATCGCTTCGTGCAAAGCCATCCCGGCTCGCGCAGGAAGACTGAGTGCAGCGGGAAGCATACTGGCCGGGCTATAGTCGGAGCAAAAGCAGTCCGCAACTCCCTGCCTGACAGCCTCAAGAGCCCTTAGCGAACCAAAATGGGAGCCGCCGCGCAAGATATTTGGCGCGCCGAAGACCGTCACAAGGCCGGCCTTTATCGCCGCTTGCGCTGCTTCTATCGTAACTGGAAACTCCGCGATCCTAACCCCCATCGCAGCCAATCTTCTCACTTGCTCCACGTCGTCAACGTCATGTGACGCGAGCGGAATTTTTGCTTCGCGGGCAATCGAAACTATCTCCCAGGCACGGGCTTCCGATCCACGAGTGAGCTGCCTTTTGCGAGCAAGCAGAGCGCTAACCTCCGATTCCGTCTTGTGGTACGTCTCGATAAGGTAGCGCTTGTACGCCTCCTCGGTCTTGAACTGGCCGCGCCCGGGCGAATGGTCCATCAAGGAAACCATGTCCACCCAGCCCTTCTGCGCAAGGCGTCGAATTATCCCAAGCCCTTCTTCATCGGTGAGCTCATACCTTGCGTGCACGCGATTATCGATGACGCTGAGGGGACGCCGCTGTCGCAGTACTCTAGCCACTTCGGCTGCTACACAGGGGTTGCGCAACCCCAGCTCGGCACCCGCGAACGAGATCGCGTGGAACGCAACCGTAATTCCGGCCGCCACAAAGCGCAATTCTGTTTGCGCTACGGCAAATTCCAAAGGAAAACGCGCACCCGGGCGCGGCTCGATTTCTTTTTCCACCGCGTCACAGTGAAGATCTACCGCGCCTGGAAGAAGAAGCTGGCCTTTTAGGTCGAGCTCTTTGGCTTTGGGCGTTGGATGGGGATCGAGTGCAGCGATGATGCCGTTTTCGACCAGTACGCCGACCTTATCGGCAACAAGGTCGGGCAACACGACCTTTGCGCCGGTAAAAAGAACCTTCACGCTTTAAACTTCATCCGGCCGCACACGAAGCCTGCGAAGTTCGCGGCGCACGGTTCGCGCGGTCCGGCTTGAGGGAAAGTGCGCGGTTGCCGACAAATGCAAGGCTCAGCGCTCGAACTGGCTTAGCGCCTCAGCGTGCTTGTTGACCAGGGCATCACACCTTTGGAGCAACGCGGCGTTATCGCAGTAGCGTTCAATCATGTAACTCAAATTTCCCAGGTCGTGAACCAAAAGCCGCTGGCATCGCTCGTACTCGTCGCCCTGCTGCACGGACTTGAGCAGGCGACCGACCACATCCTCAAGCTCTGTTTCTTCGATCTCGACCGCGATCTCAAGTGCGCGCTGGATCGGCAGCGAATCTTGGCTCTCGCGCGCTGCCTCCTCGAGGCGCGTTTTCAAGCGCTCGACCGCAGCTCGATCAAAGGCGACCACGTCGATGCTCGTGTTCTCGTCCACCCCGCGCAGGCGCAACAACGTTGCGACGAGTTCGAGCGCGCCGACGTGTCTCGCCTCGTCGCGCGCCATCTCGAACCAAAATTCCCTGATTTTCGGGTCGTCGGAAAAAATCTGGCTAAACCGCGCATAAAGCGCCATCGTCCGACGCTCGAGCTCAACCGTCTCCGCGAGAGCTTCTAGTACCGACCGAACCACGACTACTCAACCATCTTCGCTGTAATCAGCCAACGCCCTTCAGCCAAAGCCGCTCTGGCCGACCAAGCGAGCGATTTTCGCCCGCAAGGGCAGCCCTAAAAGCTCGCTATCGCGCTATCTCGCTGGCGCGTGTTTCGCGAATCACGGTCACCCGAATCTGTCCCGGATAAGTCATCTCGTTCTCGATCCTGCGGGCAACCTCCCGCGCCAAAACGACACTTTCTTCGTCCGAGACTTTACTCGGTTCAACCATAATACGTAGTTCTCGGCCCGCTTGCATCGCGAAACACTTCTCCACCCCAGGGAACGACTTGGCGATCTGTTCAAGCTCCTCGACTCGCTTCACGTAGCTCTCGATCGTCTCACGGCGAGCCCCGGGTCTAGCGGCCGACAACGCGTCTGCCGCATCGACGAGCGGCGCCAAGATCGTCTCGGCTTTGACCTCCTCGTGATGCGCGGCGATAGCGTTGACTATCTTAGCAGATTCTCCGTACTTGCGAGCTATCTCGGCGCCGATTAATGCATGTGACCCTTCGATTTCATGGCTAAGCGCTTTCCCTATGTCATGCAAAAGACCGGCACGGCGGGCCTGCTTCTCGTTAAGTCCGAGTTCGGCCGCCATCGCTCCGCAAATAAAAGCGGTTTCAATCGAGTGGGCAAGCGCATTCTGGCCGTAACTGTAGCGGTATTTTAGCATCCCCAAAAGCTTGACCAGTTCGGGATGAACACCGTGGATGCCGAGCTCGATAAGCGCTCTTTGCCCGGCTTCGCGCACCGAGGCTTCGACGTCCTGTTCGGCCTTTCGGACGACCTCTTCGATCCGGCTCGGATGAATACGGCCGTCGGAAATCAAGCGCTCGAGCGCCAGGCGCGCGATCTCTCGCCGGATGGGGTTATGGCAGGAAATAACGACAGTCTCAGGGGTGTCGTCCACGATAATGTCAACTCCGGTCAGAGCTTCGATCGCGCGAATATTGCGCCCTTCACGCCCGATAATTCGCCCCTTCATGTCCTCTGAGGGCAAGGTGATCGCCGAGACGGTCCGCTCGGCGACAAAGTCGCCAGCTAGCCGTTCGATCGCAATAGCCATTATCCGCTTGGCGCGTCGGTCAGCTTCCTCGCGGGCTTCCTCCTCAATGATTCGGATATGCTTGGCAGCCTCGTGGCGCGCCTGCTCTATCATCTCGTCCATTAGCAGACGCTTTGCCTGCTGCGCGGTTAGTCCCGCCACAGATTCAAGCTTAAGCCGCACTTCTTCGATCAGCCGCTCTCGTTCTTTTTCCTTTGCGGCAAGACTCGCCTCGCGCTCGCGAAGCGCCTGCTCGCGGCGTGCCAGCTCAATCTCTCTGCGCTCGAAAGCCTCTATCCGCTTTTCAAGCGCGCCTTCACGTTCTTGCAGTTTGTTCTCAAGACTTGCCAGCTCGCGCCTTATCTGATTGAACTGCTTTTCGGCCTCGGCGCGAGCTTCGGCCAGCATCTCTTTGGCCCTAATCTCGGCACCCTTAATCGTAAGCTCGCTCTTAGCTTCTGCCTCCTTGACTAACGCTTGCGCCTCTTGTTGAGCCTGTTCGAACCTCCTAATTTGCCTTTTCGAGCGAATCCACAGCGCGGTCCATAAACCCGCGGCTCCCATCAAAAATCCAACCAACAGCGCGATCCACCATTGCACGTACATTCACCTCCTCGATCCGAGGTCAGCTCATCCAAGGCTTCGAGAACAACGGTTTCCCTGGATGAACTGAATATTCAGTCACGACAAAATTCACGTATTGGTCAGACGGGTCGTGCGGTAAACGATCCAGCAGTTGGAAAGCGAACGCCAGACCCACGCTGACCACTCCGTCGTTCAGTTCCGCCAAAAAGCGGTCATAATATCCCTTGCCGAAGCCAAGCCTCATCCCGTCCTTGGCAAAAGCCACGCCCGGGACGCAAACTAAAGCATTACCAAGGTCGCCAGCCTCGATAAACGGGCCTTGGTCCGGCTCCATCACTCCATAAGAACCGGGCTTGAGCTGCGTGAGGTCGCTCACCTGAGCGAGATAAAGCTTTTTGCGCTGGCGGTCGGCTCGTGGAAAGAAGATGCGTTTTCCCTGAGCTAGCGCTTCGCGGAAAATCCTATCGGTAAGAACCTCCCCAGCAGTTGCGGCGTAGAGCACGATATCCCTTGCTTCTGAGAAAAAGGACAGCGCAACTAACCGCTGCGAGATTAACTCTGACAGGGCACGCGTACGATCGACAGGTAACCGAGACCGCGCGCCAGTGAAAATTTTTCTCAGCAGTCGCTTTCTTTCCGCCACAGAACTATCTGTGGCAGGGGCAGGCGCATCTCTCTTCGACTTGAAAACGACAGCTACTCGATCCCACTTGCGAACGGGTTTTCGGCCAGCTTTGAGCCACGCAAGGCGACATCACGAAAACCTACAAAAACAGCCCCAAAACTAGTTAAAAAGTGCGCTCTTGTCGAAACCAAAAGCAGGGCCGGACTGTTTACTTTTTAGCCGAGAAAGTATTTCCAAGTAGACTTGCCTGCACCCCACCGCTCACGAGACTCGTCAGATACCCCTGACGTTTAAGTACAAACATCTGCGCCCTCGGCCGACTCGGCCAGCTGCAACGAGCCTGCTAGCTTCTGATTTAAAGACGCGATTCGCCTAACAAGCGCCTCATGCTCGCGTTTGAGTCGTTCCAATTCGTCGGCCAGGTTTAGCGCAACGGCAATAGCAGCGCTCAGCGAGACCACGGTTCGCCCCTTGCTCTGAACCTCACGCATCCTTTGGTCGATGTTCTCAGCCAGCGTCTTAATCCACTCTTCGTCTGCGTCGCTGGCTACAGTCAGCGTCTGACCCAATATCTGTACGGCGACCCGTTTCACTGCTTTTCCCTTTTGTCTCGCTCCGCGCCGCCACCGAACTATATTTATTTTAGCTCAAATCAAGGTGGTCGAAACGTGCAAGCAATTTCTCAATCCGGCCCTTGATTTCGCTCTTCTCGTGGTTTCGCTCGTCTAACTCGCTCTCTAACTGTTTTATTCGAGCATTAGCGTCTTCGAGCTTTGCAGCGATAATTTCGTTCTCCTTCTGGAGTTTGTTGAGCCGCGCAAGCAGCATCTCTATCCGATGGTCTAGCTGGTCAAGACTATCGAGCGTCATCGTCACACCACTTCCGCCTCTTTGGTCTACATTTTAGCTATACGCGAAGATCATGCGGACAACGCACTGACCGTCGCCTCGACTTCTGCTGTTTCCTCCTCGAGCAAACCGTCGACAAACTCTTCGGGATCGAACGGTTGCAAATCTTCCAAGCCTTCGCCCAGCCCGACAAAGCGAATAGGGAGCCCCAAACGCTCGGCGACAGCAAAAGCAACCCCACCTTTTGCGCTGCTGTCGAGCTTTGCCAATATTACGCCCGAGACCGGCACGGCCTGGGAAAACAGTTTGGCCTGACTCAATGCGTTCTGACCGGTCGTAGCGTCGAGCACGAGCCATATCTCGTGGGGCGCTCCTTGAATCTCGCGCCCGATAACGCGCACCACTTTTTTCAGCTCTTCCATCAAGTTGGTTTTGGTCTGAAGCCTGCCGGCCGTGTCGATGAGCGCTACGTCGACCTTGCGTGCTGCGGCTGCCTTGACCGTATCGAAGGCAACCGCAGCTGGGTCTGCGCCTTGCTGATGCTTGATCAGCGGGACTCCGACGCGGCTACACCAAACTTCGAGCTGGTCAATTGCGGCAGCCCGAAACGTGTCGCCAGCGCCGACAATTACCGTTTTCCCCTGGGCTTTGAAATACGCGGCAAGCTTGGCAACCGTCGTAGTTTTACCGACGCCGTTGACGCCAACTAACAGCGCGACAAAGGGCGACCGTTCGACACTTTGGGGTGCCCGCTCTACTGATCTCAGTACTTTCAGCATCTCGCCCCTGAGCACTTGGCGGACGCTCTGCGGGTCGGCCACGCCTTTAACTTGTGCCCGAACGGCCTCTATCAGTTTAACGCTCGTCTCGACGCCGACGTCAGCCTCAATAAGTGCCTCTTCCAAGCTCTCGCAGATCTGGTCGACTTTCTTGCTGCTCAAAAAAGCCGCTTTCAGGCGGGAAAGCAACCGCTCTCGCGTCCGGCGAAGCCCAAGCACGATTCGCCGTGAGGCGCTAACCCATGCCGAGGTCCGCTCCTGACTCTCCTCCGGTGTGGAGCCGACTTGCGCATCAAGCCCTGGCCCTGACGGTGCGGTGGTAGCCGTCGTCGCGGCTGCGGTTGCAATGGTATCCACCGCTTTTGGCGATTCAGGAAGTTCAGCTGAGCCGGCCGATCTCGAAGCTTCCTCAGTGACGTCCGAAGCCGTTTCTTTCTCGAGCGGCGGCGCACCATCTCGTGGTGTACTTGCTATGGGCGCAGGCGGTTTCTCATACGCTGCATCATGCCGATCGCCTATTGAACTATCAGACCAAGATCGTTCCTCGGCTGAACCATCCGGAAAAGATCGCGCCGACGACTCAGCTTCGTGAGCCTCGAGCTGAGTTTGAGATGAGCTTTCCGGCAGCCCCCTCTCGGGCACCTGCTCCGCGGCACTGGTTGAAGCAGACGAGCCGCTGCGATCGAAAGAGAGTTGCTCGGCTTGAGCTTGGCTGATTTTGGCAGGCTCACGTTGTAGCTTGTCGGCTTCAGATACAAACGCCTTTAAGCGGCGCCGCCTTTTGCGTTGCGCGGCGATCACCAGCACTGAAACAAAAACCGCCCCTAAAAAGGTAATTACTGAAACGACAAGGTTTACCAAGGGCTGAATATCTTGAGGATTGCTCAACACGTTAAGCGACACTTTCCAATCCCCACGCTTTTAGTGGTGCGACGTCCAAGCCGTCAAAGGCTTACGCCCAAAAAGCAGCCAACTCTTCGTTACGCTTCTAGAGTAGACAAATACGATATATCAGCCCTCGAAGTTTAACAAAATGGCCAAAGGCATATATTCACTCGAACCCGTAAGGCGCTAAGGACAAGGGCTTGCCTTGGCTCCGTCCGGGCCGAGTCTTACTTTAGCTTGAGTGTTGCCTTTGCGTCGATGCCGAACGTTGTCGCCGTGCTCATGCTGAAGAGTTGAGCGCGGTCTTATGGTGCAATTTCGGATTACGCGGCAGTTTCGGCAAGCCTTACGGAAAGCACCTGCGAAACTCCTGGCTCAGCCATCGTCACGCCATAAATCTGGTCGGCCTCACGCATCGTCGTTTGGTTGTGCGTAACCAGCACAAACTGCGACTTGTCTTTTAAGTCGCCTAGAAGACCGGTAAATGCCTGTAAGCTGCGTTCGTCAAGGGGTGCGTCAACCTCGTCAAGAAGGCAAAACGGGCTAGGATTGATCAGAAACAACGAAAGAATCAGCGCTAGAGCGCTTAGCGCCTTCTCCCCACCAGACAAAAGGCTTAGTTCTTTGACTCGCTTGCCTGGCGGCTGGACCAGAACCTGCAACCCGTCGTCTTCTTGCTCATCAACGCCTCTGGCCAGCTCGAGGCGCCCTTTGCCACCGTCAAGAAGTTTCGGGACGATTTGGGCAAAATTGCTCGCCACAGCGTCGAAGGTTGTCTCGAAGCGGCGCGCCGCCTCTCGGTTAAGTTTTTCAATCGTTTTCCTGAGGTCATCGGCAGCCTTTACCAGATCGTCCCGTTCGCTACGTAAGGTTTCAGCCCGTGCAGAAAGTTGCGCGGCATCCTCCTCGGCCTCTAGATTGACCGCACCAAGCCGCTCGAGCTGTGCCTGAAGCTCGTTCAGGCGGCGCGCGTCGGCCTCGGGCTCGCGGCCCTCCAACGATTGGGTGAGCTCCTGTCGCGAATCATCGAAACTAACCTTGAATCGCTCGGCAAACGCCCGCTTGAGCTCGTCTGTAAGCGCCGAAGTTCGCTCGCGCTTCAATTCGAGCTCCATCTTCTGTTGCTCAAACCGCCGTATCAAGGCCTCGCTATCGGTAAGCCGACGTGAGATAATCCCCACTTCCTGCGCCAAAACTTCACGCTGCTGGCGAAGCTCCTCTACCTGGCGCTCCAATTCGCGCTCGCGGCTAAATCCCGTCTCATGTTCTCGCTGAAGCCTAAGCGCCTCGGCTTCGAGCTCCTCTCGTTCTTTATGAATCGTGTCGAGCCTTTGCCGATGCTCTGTTATTTGCTCTTCGATAGCTGTTGCCAGAAGGCGCGCCTGACGAAGCTGAGCCTCGAGAGCTTTGCGTTTCTGTTGGGCCGATTCGCGCTCAGCCACAATCGTCTTCAGTTTGATGGCAAGTTCTTCGACCGCATCTTTTTTCTCCTGGAGCGGTGTCTTTAGTCTTCCAAGCTCCTCGCGCTTGGACTGCTCGAGGCTTGCAAGCTCTTCCAGTCGTTTTTCGAGCAGAGGCAGTTTTTCTTCGATTTCTGCCAGCTGGCGCACAAGCTCGGCACGCCGTGCGTTAGTCAAGACGTACTCCTGCTCGATGCGGTTGCGCCTGGTCTCCGAGCTTGCTAGCGTCGCTTCCGCTCGGGCCAGCGCCGTGCGGATAGCCTTTAAGCGCCCCTCGACTTCTTCGCGAGCCTTGCGCGCGCCGTCAAACGACCTTGCCGCTCCCTCCTTTTCTCGCTGAGCTTCCTCAAGTAGCTGCTGAGCTTGCGTCATCGAAAGCGGGCAATCCAAGCCGTCGGGTTCTTCCGGAACAAGTCTGCTTCCCCCTGACAAGATTCGCCCAGGTCGCACTATGTCGCCGTGCGGGGTTACGTAAATTTGCTCGCTCCCGCCGTTGGCAGCAGCAGCGAGCGCCTGTTGAACGTCCTGCGCCAGGCGAACGTTGCCCAGCAAAGCCTGAGCAAGCGCCCAATATCCCTGCTCGATGTAGAGATGGTCGATAAGCCTATCGGAATGGGTTGACGGTAAAGCAGCTGAGGAATCGAGCGAGGCTTGCAAGTCTTCTGGCACGAAGCTCAATCTACCGCCGCCCTTCTGCTTGAGAATCTCGACTGCACACAGAACAAAGTCAGGCGAGTCGACAATCACAGCGCCGAGCAGTTCGCCAAGTGCTGCCGCAAGCGCGGCCTCGAGCGCGACAGGTGCTTTGATGACGTCGGCGACGAAACGCAACTGGCCCGGTGGCCGGTTACCGTCGAGCGCCTCGATTACGGTTTGGAGCCGCTGTTGGGCGACGTCAAGCTCAAGGCGCCTAATCCTTCTTACGGCTGCGTCGATCTGCTCGCGAGCGCGGGCCACCGCAGCTTCGGTTGTTCGCAGTGCCTCGAGCGCACGCCGCTCTCTTTCACTGGCAGCCTCGAGCTCGGTTTCCGCACTGGCCAACTCGGCACGAATTCTCGCCACCTCATCGTGCGCAGCAAGGCGAGCATCTTCGGCCTCGCTAACACTGCGCCTAATCGTTTCAAGCTCACTTTCCACCGCACCCAACCGGCGGCCGAGCGCCTCGCGCTGGCGTTGCATCTGAGCGATCTCCATCCGCACCACGGCGGCTTGGCGCATCAGCTCGGCGACCTCGTCCTTTAGCAGTTCGCTCTGTTCCTCTATCCCCTTTAGCTCATTTCGCGCCCTGTCAAATTGCTCGTTGAGGGCTGCCACTTCCGGCATACGCGCGTCGTCTTCAGCCGGCGCGTGTTGCAGCTCATTTTCGAGCTCTGCGCACGTTGCATACACACGGTCGAGTTTTTGCGCAAGCTCTTGCAATTGGCCTGCGAGCCTAGGCTCGAGCTGCTCGATTTCCGCTAAGCGGCGCATGACAAACTTCCGAGTTCGTTCCCGCTCGCTCGCCGACGCCGCAAGGGTCTCGAGCTCCTGCGAACGCGCTTGCAGCTGCTGCTCAATGTTCGAAAGCTTTTCGTTGAGCTCCTGTGCGGCGTTGGCCAGTGCCGAATGCTCAGCACGAGCTTGCTCGAGCTGCTGGGCGATTCGGACTTGTTCGGCCTCGAACTGCCTTAGTTCGGCCTCGTTTGCGACGACACGGCGCGAAAGGCATATTCGCTCGAGTTCGTCTCGCTCGTGCGTGAGAGCCTTGTAGGTCTGAGCGCGCTTCGCCTGGCGCCGAGCACTGGCTAGTTGACGTTCGACTTCACTGAGAACGTGCTCGATTTGTGTGAGATTCTCCCTAACACGGGCGAGTTTGCGTTCGCTCAAGTCGCGCCGCTCCTTGAACAGCGAAAGCCCCGCTGCCTCTTCGATTACAGCCCTAAGTTCGCGCGGCTTGGCCTGGATTATCTCTTCGACCTTGCCCTGGGGAATGATGGCGTAGGTGCGGCTGTGAATGCCCAGGGCCATGAAAAACTCGCTTACATCCCTAAGGCGGCAAGGAATCTTATTGATTTGATATTCGCTCTCGCCCGAACGGTATAAGCGGCGCACTACGGCCACTTCGCTGTGCGACTGGAACGGACTGGGAAAAGGAGCTACTGAAGGGTCGGTCTCAAGGACCAGGCTCACCTGCGCCATCCCAGCGGGCGCGCGCCGCTCGCTGCCGGCAAAGATCAGGTCATCGACCGTCTTCGCTCGCAGACGGCTTGCCGACTGTTCGCCTAGCACCCAACGGATCGCGTCGACCAAATTCGATTTACCGCATCCGTTGGGCCCTACGATCGCGGTGATTCCAGGCGCAAAGGAGATCTTTGTGGGGTCGAAAAAAGACTTAAAGCCGACTAACTCTAAGCTCTTAAGGCGCATCCGCCCTCGCTTCCACCCAACCACCCGACAGCGCGTTTATTGTCGTGCCCTTTTGCACTTTGTGTCAAGCAACCAAGCGCTCACGCGGCGAGAATCCGGAATGCAAACGGTCAATTTACTGAACGACAGGTCGGGCCTAACGCTCGAGCAATTCTGTATTCCAGTAGGCCGAATCGACGGGATTGAGGAAGGGAAGCCACTCTTTGTAGTGCTTCGGGCTCAGCATCTCAAGGCAGTACGGAGTCCATTCCGGGCGGCGCGGCTTGCGAATAAGCTTCATTCCCGCCTCTTCGGGCGTGCGCCCGCCCTTGCGCCGATTGCACTCGTGGCACGAACAAACGACGTTCTCCCATACAGAAAGTCCGCCACGCGAGCGAGGGATAACGTGATCCAAATTTAGTTCGGAGCGCGGAAAACGCCTGCCACAGTACTGGCACCGGTTGCGATCACGAGCGTAAATATTATAGCGAGAAAAACGCACGTGGCGCTTGGGCAGGTATTCGTAGGCGGTCAAAAGCAGTACGCGCGGTACCCGGATAAAGCCGCTTACGGTGCCGATTTTCTCGTGATGCGTCTCGACGGCAAGATCGCGCCAACTCTCGAAGTCGAAGGTGCGAAAGTACTCGTCAACGGCTCGAGCTACCCCCTGGTATAAAAGCGCAAAGGCCCTGCGCACCGAAGTGACATGAATCGGCAGAAAAGAGACATTCAGCACAAGAACGCGACCATCTAACGGCGAGCTGTCAACTCTGCCTGACGCAACTTGTGACCCTGCCTCAGCCATTACTCTATGCACTATCGACAACTAGCCGCCGAGTCAAGGCGAGCTTGCCGACCACGCCCGCTCCCCATATGATTGCGGTATAGATTAGGATTGCCTTGGCGCGAAAAACCCGTTTAACCGTGCCTTAGGCGCTCGCCCACAAAACGGGTGAGCTAACTTTGACAAAACGGATACGATCTGGCAGTGCTGCCGCTCGACCAAGGCTTAAAATACAAGTTGATGGTCCGCAGCGAGTAAAAGGTTCGACGCTCGCTGGACCAATCTGCACTAAGTTGCTGACAAGGTTTATCCGCTACTGCTAAATCGCACGATCCTCACGTGAAACGAGAAATAATAATCAACGAGGGGCCTCTCCAGCGGCGTGTTGCATTGCTCGAGGACAACGTTCTGACCGAGTTCTACCTTGAGCCAGCGGGACGTTCCAACCTTGCGGGCAACATTTACAAGGGTAGGGTGGTACGAGTGCTGCCCGGGATGCAAGCCGCGTTCGTCGATATCGGGCTTGAGAAAAGTGGCTTCCTGCACGCCTCGGACTTTCTGGACGATGTAGAACGTTTCGGCGCGCTCGTCTCGGAGGAAGGTGAAGAGGAGGTCGAAACAGAACCTCTGGGTGAGCTCGCGGAGCTTGAAGAGGACTCGGTCTCTTTGAATACCGAGGATCAGTCGGAAAGTCCTTCTGAACCCGTAAGCGCTCCACGTCGCCCGGGGCGTACCCGTGGTAGGCGAAGGCGCCCGTTTCATCGCTATCGCATACCGATCGAGCAAAAGCTCAAGCGCAACCAGGAGATAATCGTCCAGATCGCCAAAGAACCGATCGGCGACAAAGGGGCGCGTCTTACCTCGTTTATCTCGCTCCCAGGGCGCCATCTGGTCTACTTGCCCACCAGTCGGCATATTGCGATCTCCCGTCGGCTCGAGGACCCGGCTGAACGCGAACGTCTGCGCGCCGCAGTCAAAGCCTTAAAACCCCCGCAGGGCGGTTTTATAATTCGAACCGCCTGCGAGGGCTTGAGCAAGCGCGAAATTCAGCGCGACATATCCTTCCTTACCAAGCTTTGGGCCTCGATCGTGAAGAAGGCAGAAACCAGCCCCTCGCCGAGCCTGCTCTATGCCGAGCCGGACCTGCCGATTCGCGTGGTGCGGGATCTTCTCAACGCTGACGTCGATCGGTTGTGGTGCGACGATCGGCAAACTTACGACCGAATCTTGGCTTTTGTCCAGGAGTTCATGCCCCGACTACGCTCGCGCCTTGCACTCTATGAGTCGTTCGAGCCGATTTTTGACCATTTCGGCATCGAACAGCAGATCGAAAAAGCGCTCGAGCGCAAAGTTTGGCTCAAGTCAGGCGGCTATCTGGTGATCGACCAGGCCGAGGCGCTTACAGCGGTCGACGTCAACACCGGACGTTTCGTTGGAACTCACGACCAGGAGGAAACGGTACTAAGAACTAACATCGAGGCAGCCGAAGAGCTGGTCCATCAGCTTCGCGTGCGCAACCTCGGCGGCATCATTGTCGCAGACTTCATCGACATGACCAAGCCCAGTCACCGTAAGAAGCTCACCGAGGTCTTGCGGCAAGCACTTAAGAGAGACAAGGCATGGTCCACGATGCTCGAGATCTCGCGGCTCGGCTTAGTGCAGTTGACGCGCAAACGCACGCGCGAAAGCTTGGAGCAGCTGCTAACCGAGCCTTGCCCGCGATGCGAAGGCAGACGCGTCGTGAAATCCACGGCTACGCTGGCGGCCGAGGCGCTACGTGAAGTGCAACGCGAGTTCAACCGACGCGGAGCGGTGGATATGCTTGTGATGCGGCTCAATCCTGAGGTCGCCCGCTACCTTTACGGACCAGGCGCAAAAGCGCTCGAGGAGCTAGAGAAAAAGCTGTCGGTCAAGATAATTCTTAAGTCCACCGACCAACTTGCACCGGGACAAGTGGAGTTCGTCCAGGCGCCTGCTGCCGCCTAAGTCGCCGAGCGTTGGGCCTAAGGGTGGCGCGATTTGGGCTCAGCTCGAGATTTTTATCGAGCGACCGCGCCTGCCCCGACAGTCGAGTGAAAGCAGGATAGAAACTCACGTTTGAGCCATAACCGGAAATTTACAAAATCAAGGCCCTGAGAAAGGCGACGCGCCCTAACCTCCGCGCCGCCAAGTCGGGGGAAGCGTAATAAGGCCTATTTGCGGATAGCCCCGTTAATACGATCTACCTGTAGGCCACAAGTTCGAGTAGGTTGCCGTCAGGGTCCAGAAAGTAGAGGCAATCGTGGTCACCCCAGTTAATCGGTTCGGCGCTTTCCACGCCGGCCGCGGCCAGCCGCTCGCGCGCCTGTCGGAAGTCATCGGGCGCAACTTTGAAGGCATGATGGCCTTTGCCCAGGGGCGAGTGGATAAGCTCTTTGCGCTTTTGAGGATCGAGCGGCGGGCGGTCTACCGCGAAAAGCGCAACGTTCTGCTCGCCGCAATTTAACAGCACCTGATTATGCATTCGCATCAAAACCTTAAGCCCAAGCACTTCGGTATAAAAACGCTCGGCCTTCGCTAGCTCGCGCACTTCGATCCCGATATGGTCCACGCCGACAAGCTTCATAGTTCAAAACCTCACGCCAAAACATTATCGCGGCTGCCAAGAGTTATTTCTATCGTAAACTTTCTAGCAGCACTCCGGTCAGATACTCACCTTCGACATGGCCTAATAGCACCGGATGGTCTGGTCCGGCTCCTAATCGCGCCATTAGCCTCATTTGCGAACTGGCGCGGGTCTGTGCAATCCTTATAGCCCGCACGAAATCCTCGCCGCGGAAGTGGGTCGAACAACTGAAAGTCATCAGCATCCCGCCTGGGCTTAGAGCAGCCAAAGCCGCACCGTTTAGCTCTACGTAGAGGCGTTCCGCGCGGGGAACGTCGGTGCGACTGCGCGCCAAGGGCGGTGGATCCAAGACGATTAGGTCGAAGCGTTGACGCGACTCCTTGAGAAACGTCGCAACGTCGGCCCTGATAAAACTTATGCGCGAGGCATCCAGGCCATTCATCTCCCGGTTGATCTGAGCCAGTTCCAGCGCTCTGGCCGACGTATCGACAGCCACCACGCTTTGCGCCCCCTCGGCCAGGGCGGCAAGTGCAAAACCACCCTCATAGCAACATCCGTCAAGTACGCGCAGTCCGCGGGCCAAGCGGGCGAAAAGCATGCGATTTTCGCGTTGATCGAGAAAGTAGCCCGTCTTTTGGCCGTGCTCGAGATCGACGGCAATCTTGATTCCGTTCTCGATAACCAACACTTCGCTTATCTGTTCACCAGCCAGCAGGCCGACGCGATCTGTCAGCCCCTCCTGCCGGCGCACCGCGCCCACGCTGCGCTCAAAGATGCTCTGCGGCTTAAAAAGCCGAGTCAAAGCTTCGACAACGTTGGCGCGCAAGCTATCCATGCCTGCACTGAGAAACTGAACGACCAAAACATTTGCATAGCGATCCACAACCAGGCCGGGTAAGCCGTCGCCCTCACCGTTGACGAGCCTGTAACAGTTGGTCTCGCCGCCGATAAAGCGGCTGCGCGACTGCCAGGCGTTGGCCAGTCGAGCGCCAAGCAACTCTTCGAGCGAGATCGCTTCGTCACCCCAATACAGCATACGCACCGCGATTGTCGTGCGCGGGTTGAAATGCCCCATGCCGATCATCGCGCCCTTAAAATCGCGCACGGCAACGAGCGCGCCAGGCTCCAAGGAGTCTGGTTCAATCCGCGCGATCGCTTGCGAGAATATCCACGGATTTCCGCCCCTGACTGGCCCATCACGGTCAGCCTTCAGAATCACTTGACCGCTTATGTTCACGCTTAAGAGCTCCTCGAACTGCGACAATCGCAGCGCTGATCGTTTCAGAGTTCGACGCTAACCGCTGCGCGCTTGGAAGAAGAGGTCCGAATTGGCAGGAAAAATTCCAACGGCCCAGACGCTGCACGGCTCTCCGACGTCCAAAGCACCGCGCCGATCCGCTTCGAACTTTAAAGCGGTTTGTGCAACGTGTGTGCAGGCCAAAAGCCGCCCGGACGTCGCGAAACCTCTGCCCCCGCCAACGTCTAATCGTCGTCATCCCACGCGGGCTCGTTGGAACGGACGAACTCGCCGCTTCGCCCGCCTCGCTTTTTAACGAGGCGCACGTTGTCAATCACCATCTCTCGGTCGACCGCCTTGGCCATATCGTAAACCGTAAGCGCCGCTACGCTCGAGGCTACCAAAGCTTCCATCTCCACGCCCGTACGAGCATTGGTTTTGACTTTGCTCTGGATCTCGAGCGTTCCTTCCCGCTCGTCCGTCCTAAACGAAACCTCTATTACGTCGAGCGGCAGCTGATGGCAGAGAGGAATGAGCTCGTGGGTCCGCTTGGCAGCCATAATTCCGGCAAGTTTGGCTGTCGCTAGCACCTCGCCCTTTTTGAGCGTGCCGCGAATAATTGCGCTAAGGGTCTCGGGCTTCATCCGCACGCAAGCGCGCGCGACGGCCTCGCGCTCGGTGACCGGTTTTTCGCCAACGTCGACCATCGTCACTCGTCCCTTCGCATCGACGTGGGTCAGACCTGCACCGGTGTCAGTCTCCTTCGCTTCGTGGCTTTTTTCGTCAACGGAGGCTCGCGCGCGTTTCATCGCAGTCAACGGCGGTAGAATATCTAAGCGTAGAGTTAATGTACAATATCGATCGTAATGCAAAGCGTAGCGAGGATCGCTCAATGGACGACAAAACTCACCAGATCACCATTCTAGGCTCCGGACCCGCAGGGTTGACCGCCGCCCTCTATGCCGCGCGGGCCAATCTAGCGCCGATCGTAGTCGAGGGTCTTCAGCCCGGCGGTCAGCTGACTATCACGACCGAGGTAGAAAACTATCCGGGTTTTGCCCAAGGTATCCAGGGCCCCGAACTCATGGAGATTTTACACGCTCAGGCTCAGCGCTTTGGCGCGCAGTTCATAAACGACGAGGCAACGGCGGTTGACCTAAGCACGCGACCCTTCAAGGTCAGGGTCGGTGACGGGGAGATTCGCACTCAAGCGCTGATCATTGCTACTGGCGCAAGCGCCAAATTTCTGGGAGTAAAAGGCGAAAAAGAGTTGATGGGATACGGCGTCAGCGCTTGCGCGACTTGCGACGGCGCCTTCTTCAAGGACAAGGAGGCGATCGTCGTGGGCGGAGGCGACTCGGCGATGGAAGAGGCGCTGTTTTTGACCCGGTTCTGCTCCAAGGTCACGATAGTTCACCGGCGCGACCGCCTCCGAGCATCGAAAATCATGCAAGACAGGGCGAGAAAAAATCCCAAAATATCCTTTATCTGGGACACTGTGGTCGAAGAAATCTACGGCGAGCCGAACAAAACCGGTGTAACAGGGGTACGGCTAAAGAATCTGAAGACCGGCCAGTCGCAAGACCTTAAGGTCGACGCCGTATTCGTCGCAATTGGCCATCAGCCCAACACCAGCCTTTTCCGCGGTCAACTGGAGATGGACGAACTAGGGTATATCAAAGTAGTCCCCGGCACCACGCGAACCTCCAAAGAGGGCGTCTTCGCCGCGGGCGATGTCGCCGACAGGGTATATCGCCAGGCAGTAACGGCCGCCGGCACAGGTTGTATGGCCGCGATCGACGCCGAGCGATGGCTGGAAGCTCAATCTGACCATGCTTAACATACGCCTGCGGGCAAACAAAAACGCCAAACCCAAGGCCCAGGTCTGCTTATCTAAAGGCCGAGCAAAAATTATCGGTGAGTGTATCCGAGCCTAAAAGTAGGCGCGAAGCGGCTAAACACTCTTTAAAACCGTTTAGTGCTCCGCAAACGTGAAAAGGGCAGCAATCAAGCCGTGAAGCTCGGCGAAGTCCGAGACAAAGACAACGGCACAACGAAGGAGACGCTATATCCTAGGATTTCTGCCGGGCCACAAGCTGGCAAGTAACCAGCGGGCAGTACGGCTCGCTCTGGTCAGCTTTGCTGCGCACATAAAGGCGCCCACAAGCAAGACACCTAAGAACAGTTTCGTCTTCGCTCAGTAGCGGCTTAATTTGCGAGAGCAACTGGTTTTGGTCGCTTTCATCTGGCGCAGGTGGGCGGCCTTCTGAACGTTCGCTGATGTTTTGCGCCGGATGTGAGCCGTGTGCCTGCTTTTTCGCCATGATCGTGGCGGCGCGATTGGCAAGCTCGTCAGCGCGTGCGTTGTCAGGGTCGTCTGCATGTCCCCGCACCCACTCGAACGTAACATCGCGCAGCTCGCGCTCATGGTCTAGGGCCTGCCACAGCTCGAGATTTGCCTTGCGCTTCCAGCCCAGGTTTATCGTGTTTGCTAAAAGCTGGCTATCGGTGCGCAATAACACGCGAGCACCCCGTGGAGTTGCGCGCAGCCCTTCGATTGCCGCCCTAAGCTCCATCCGGTTGTTGGTCGTCAAGCCACAACTTCCGACCTTCTCCTCCCGACTGCCGTCGCGCGCGTTTATCACTACGATCGCCCATCCACCAGGACCCGGGTTATTGATGCAAGCACCGTCGGTGTAAACGATATAGTCCCACTGTACCGCGCAAGCTTTGTCCATCAAGCGTTCATCTCCGCCGCCAAATCTCGCCTCTGCAAGAGCGCGACAATTTCCCTATACGTTAGCAGCTAGGTCTCCTAAACGCTTGAGCTCGATGGGGATGAAACTTTACCCACACCAAGAGATAGCGCCGTAGGCAGACAAAAATAAGCAAACCGGCTCGTGCCCTTTCGCACGAGCCGGCAAGCACACCTTTAAGCTACCCGACCTACTTCCTGGCGAAGACCAAATAAGGAAGAGCCTGAACCAGTCAGCCCCGACTCACGCCACGTAAAGGCGGCGACGGCCGACTTAAGCGGCGTACCTCAACAGCGGCAACAGAATGCGACCGTCGTTCGCTAATTGAGCACCGTGGGCTTCGCCTCGGCCGACTCCATGCCGACGGTACGCGTCGGGCTTGGGCCTTCGAGCGCGATATTCAACACCTCGTCGATCGTATCGACGAACACGAAATTGAGCTCTTTGCGCACGTCAGGCGGTATGTCTTCGAGGTCCCTTTCATTGCGTCTGGGCAAGATTACGGTTTTGATACCGGCGCGACGAGCGGCAAGGATTTTCTCCTTGATTCCGCCGACCGGCAAAACCTTGCCCCGAAGAGTTATCTCGCCCGTCATCGCCACGTCCGACCGCACCCGCCGGCCGGTCAGTAGCGAGGCAAGCGAAGCAACGATTGCGACACCTGCGGATGGTCCGTCCTTAGGGATCGCGCCCGCCGGCACGTGGACATGCAAGTCCGACTTTTGGAAGAAGTCCTCGGGAATTCCGAGTCGCGCGGCCCGCGAGCGCAGATACGACAGCGCCGCTTGCGCCGACTCTTTCATCACGTCACCCAGACTACCGGTCAGCGTGATCCCTTTCTCTCCGGTCATCCTGGTGCTTTCGATGAACAGGATGTCGCCGCCGTTGGGTGTCCAGGCAAGCCCAGTTGCCACGCCCGGTTCAGCGGTTCGTTCGGCGACCTCAGGGAAAAACTTGGGTGGCCCCAAGTAAGTGGGGACGTCGCCTACATCTATCTTTTCGGGTATGGACTCACCCTCAGTGACCGCTCGCGCCAGTTTGCGGCAGATCCGGGCGATCTCGCGCTCGAGATTACGCAGGCCCGCCTCTCGGGTGTAACTCCGGATAATTTCCAGGATAGCTGCCTCCGTAAACTCAATTTTGTGATCGTTGAGCCCGTTCTCATTGATCTGCTTAGGAATCAAATGGCGACGAGCGATCTCGAGCTTTTCCTCTTCGGTGTAGCCCGGAAGCTCTAAAACCTCCATCCGGTCGCGCAGCGGTGCCGGAATCGGGTCGAGCAAGTTGGCCGTGGTTACGAACATCACTTTGGACAGATCGAACGGGACGTCCAGGTAATGGTCGACGAAGCTGTTGTTCTGTTCGGGGTCAAGCACCTCTAGCAGCGCCGAAGCCGGGTCGCCGCGAAAGTCCATCCCCAGCTTGTCGACCTCGTCCAGGATAAACAGCGGGTTGTTAGACCCAGCGTTGCGAAGTCCCTGAATAATTCGTCCTGGCAACGAACCGATATAGGTTCGTCGATGGCCGCGAATCTCGGCCTCGTCACGAATTCCACCCAAGGAAAGACGGACGAACTTGCGACCCAGGGCTCGCGCTATCGACCTTCCCAAAGAGGTCTTACCGGTCCCCGGAGGACCCACAAAACAAAGGATCGGACCCTTGGTATCCCGTTTGAGTTTACGCACCGCCAGAAATTCTAAGATTCGCTCCTTTATCTTTTCGAGGTCGTAATGGTCCTCGTCGAGCACCTGGCGGGCGTGCTTGATATCGAGGTTATCTTCGGTTGACACACTCCAGGGCAGACTTACGAGCCAGTCGAGATAAGTGCGTACAACCGTATGTTCGGCCGACTCGGGCGGAATCATGCGTAGACGCTCGAGCTCCTTGTCGGCGGCCTTGCGCGCCTCGGGCGGCATCTTCGCTTCCTCGATTTTGCGCGCAAGCTCTTCGATCTCAGCGGTGCGAGAGTCGCTTTCGCCAAGCTCTTTCTGAATCGCCTTGAGCTGCTGGCGCAAGAAAAACTCGCGCTGGTTTTTGTTCAGCTCACTCTGCACCTGAGACTGGATCCTATGGCCGATCTCGAGCAGCTCGATCTCGCGACTAAGGATGGCGCGTACCTTCTGCAGCCGCTCGCCGACGTCAAGCGTCGAAAGCAGGTCCTGAGCCTCCTCGACGCTTATCTTCATGTAGGAGGCAACCAGGTCGGCCAGCCGGCCAGGTGCGCGCACCTGCACCGCCATTGCCTGCAGCTCGTCAGGCAAGTACGGCACCAGCGAGACAAACTTGGAGAACTGACTTACGACGTGCGTCTGCAGGGCTTCCAACTCGCGCCCCGGGTTCACCTGCTCCTTGAGCTTGCGCACGGTGGCGACGAAGTAGGGCTCTTGCCGAACGAAGTCAACGATCTCGATGCGCGCAAGCCCCTGCACCAACACGCGTACGCTCTGGTCCGGGTAGCGCAGCATCTTGAGGATCCGTACCGCAGTCCCGCGGCGGTAAAGCCCATCAGTGGTGGGATTTTCTTCTTCTGGGTTTTTCTGGGCGACCAGACCGATTATCCGCTCAGAGTTTGAAATATCCTCGATAAGCTTGAGCGAAGACGGTCGGGACACCAAAAAGGGTATTATCTGGGCGGGGAAGACTACGATGCCGCGAAGCGGCAGAATAGGCAGTACTTCGGGCAACGCGATATTGTCGAGTTCTTCCTCGAGTTCGAAGCGTTTTTCACCTTTGAGTTCGGGTTTGTCAGCCATCGTACCTAGCTTAACCTAAATTTCTTTGGAGAGGTTCCATTGCCCCTCGACACTCAAATCACCTAGAACTAACTTATTACAGGGTAGTGCATGGTACAAGGTCGAATTTTTACAGGACTTCGCCTTTTAATGCAGCAAAAAGCTCCAGAACGTTGAGGCATAAGCTTTGAGAAAGTTCAAGTTTGATCGGCTCTTCGAGCCGTACGAGGTTGACGAGCTTATTCCGCGGCTTGAGTTTTTGATGCGTGGTCTTCAGGAAAACGCTCAAAAGTTCCGCAAACGATTCTCCGAGCTTACTCAGGAACAAGTGAGCGCCCCAATACAATCGTTCGAGCTCGATGAACTGATAAGGATGGATCCCGAACTGCATGAATTTGCGCAGCAGATGGCCGAGTTTGCATCGCAAATCGAAGCCTGTGGCGGATTGCTCAAAGATGTCGACCTGGGTCTAGTCGATTTTCCCGCCGAAATCGAAGGCGAAACCGTTTTCCTATGCTGGCAATTCGGCGAACCGCGTGTCAGCGCCTGGCATCCACTTGACGGCGGTTTCTCCCAACGTCGACCGTTGCAAGGAGTCCGAAGGTCTTACCTTAACTAGCCATCAAAGCCCCGGTTTGCAAAGTTTCGCGCGTGGAGAAAGGTACCATGGGGTGGGTACTGCTGTTTGTGCTCTTTTTATGTCAGGCGTGTTGGCTTGGCGCGATGGTTTTCTTTGCGCTGATCGTTGCGCCGACCGTATTCTCGCGCCTTCCCTTGCCTGAAGCTGGTAAAGTTATAAGCGGCATCTTCCCTCGCTACTACGTCTTGGGGTACTGTGCCGGGACGATCGCGCTGATCGTGGCCATTTACTTGCTGATCACTCAGACAGGGCGCCTTTGGTGGGCAGCGGTGGCCGTTGCCTTTGCTGCGGGGCTAGGTATTACCGTTTACAGCGGAGTCGTGCTCCGTCCTCAAATCGACGCGCTACGCGCAGTTGTAGAGCAACCAAATCCCGACCCCACGGGCAAGGCCCGCTTCGATAAGCTACATCGCTTATCTGTTCAGTTAAACGCCACAGTTATGGCGCTTAATTTGGTGGCCCTAGCCAGTACCGCCCGCGCTCTAATTCGAAATGGCTGACAGAAGATTCAAAGCGATCGTGCTCGACCTGTTCGGCACGCTGGTCGAATGGAACCCCAATCGGCTGCCCACGCTCGAATGGAACGGAAGTACTTTTTCGAGTACCGTGCCGCTTTTGATTCCCACGCTCAAAGCTGCTTTGGGCGAACGTTTTGAACTTGACCCGTTTATGCGCGCTTATAACTCGGTGCTCGACGAAATAGCCCACCAGCGCGCTCATGACGAGGTCGAAGTCACGTGCAACGAGCGTTTCGCGCGCGTGCTCAGAAGACTTGGAATGAAACAGGCCGCTGAGATCGAGTCGCTGGCCGAAGCCTTGACCAGAACGCACATGGAGGCAGTGCGAGGCGCTACGTCGATACCCCCTGGGCATAAAGAACTCGTCGAGCTGCTGGCATTGCGCTACCGCCTGGGACTTCTCTCCAACTTCGACGAAGCCAGAACGGGGCGCAGAATCGTCGCAGACACCGGAGTCGCCACTTTGTTCGAAGCGGTGGTAATTTCGGCCGAAGTGGGGATCCGCAAACCCAACCCAAAAATTTTTGCGCTAATTCTCGAGCGACTTGGACTTCCGCCAGATAGAATTTTGTTCGTTGGCGACACGTTATACGACGACGTTTTGGGAGCAAAGCGCGCCGGAATTCCTGTCGTCTGGCTAAGGCGCGGGCGGGAAGAGAAGTTCGACGGGACTGCGGTGCCGGACTTCGTCGTGGAAGAGCTGGTGGAGTTGCCTCAACTTCTGGAGGTAATCGATGGCTAGCGGACGTGTCGCCATAGCCGTAATCGGCTCTGCCAACCCGAGCGAAAAGACGCGCGCGCTTGCTTTCGAGGTCGGGCGTGAGCTCGCAAAGCGAGGCGCCATGCTTATATGCGGCGGGCTAGGCGGAGTAATGGAGGCGGCAGCCAAAGGCGCCTACGAGCACGGGGCGCTGACCGTGGGTATTCTTCCCGGATACGAGCGCAGCGCCGCCAATCCGTACATCGTAATTCCTATCGCGACTGGGATGGGCGAGGCGCGCAACGTTATTGTGGTGGCAAGCGCGCAAGCGGTTATCGCGATGGAAGGCGAAAGCGGCACAATGACCGAGATCGGCTTTGCCTTAAAGCTCAGGCGCCCCGTAGTTGCGCTCGACGCGTGGCATCACATCGACGGCCTTGAACGGGCGGACTCTCCCGTACGCGCTGTGGAACTTGCCATACAGCTTGCGTCGAAAGGTTGAAGCCTCGCCCCATCTCTCAAGGTTTTCCCGAAGCTTTAACGCCTAAGGCTTGCCACAACCCTGCCCGAATCTAAGTTCAGGGGCTCAAATAAACTAACGACGGCTGTCGACTAGACGGCGCGCCACCTGCGTTGCAAAGTAGGTGATTATGAGATTAGCCCCCGCGCGCTTGATCGCGGTCAGCACCTCCATCACCGCCCGCTCCTCATCCAGCCAGCCGTTGAGACCCGCCGCGCGCAGCATCGCGTACTCGCCGGAAACGTTGTAGGCGGCCACAGGGCAGTTGAACGTATGGCGCACTCGGTAGATCAGGTCGAGGTAAGCTAGGGCCGGTTTCACCATGACGATGTCCGCGCCTTCTTCGAGGTCGAGCGCCACTTCGCGCAAAGCCTCGTCGCCGTTGGCCGGGTCCATCTGATAGGAGCGCCGATCGCCGAACTTGGGTGCCGATTCGGCCGCCTCACGAAACGGCCCGTAGAAGGCGGACGCGAATTTCGCCGCGTAAGCCATGATCGCGACGTGGCTGAGCCCGGCTTCGTCCAGCTCCGCGCGTATTGCACCCACTCTTCCATCCATCATGTCCGAGGGCGCTACCATGTCAGCTCCGGCCCGCGCATGGGAGAGCGCTTGTCGCGCGAGCAGCTTGAGCGTCGCGTCGTTATCCACGTCGCCTTCGCGCGTAAGCACGCCGCAGTGACCGTGGTCGGTATACTCGCACAGGCAAACGTCCGTGATAACCGTAAGCTCGGGGACCGCGTCTTTTATCGCACGGACTGCGTTTTGTACCACCCCGTCGTCAAGCCAAGAATCGCTCCCGATAGAATCCTTGTGCTCTGGAATTCCGAACAACAGCACCGCCGGGACGCCTACCCGATAGGCCTCCTTGGCTGCCTCGAGCGCGCGGTCTACCGATAGTTGCGCCACTCCGGGCATCGAACTGACCGGCCGCTCGACGCCACGACCCGGACACACAAAAAGCGGCTGGATAAGGTCAGCGGGCGAAAGCCGAGTCTCGCGCACCATTCTGCGCAATCCCTCGGTTCGACGTAAACGACGCAGCCGCGTTTTAGGAAAAGCCATCGTCCTTCTCCTTCTTGTATCCAACAAGCGAGCAAATCTACTGAAAAATTACAGCTCGCCGTGCTCGCTTGAATTGTCGAGCCAGCAGACGCGCAACTCTTTTAAGATTATAGCGCGCCAGCAGTTCACTGAAACAAATCGGTCCCGCCTCACCAGGCAGCAAGCAAAGAGTAAGCTTTTCAGGATTGAGATGAGCTTTTGCCTTTGAGGCGCTCGAAGTAGTCCTGAATCGCGCGCGTCAAGCCAGGGATCGTATGCTCGCGGGCTTCTAAGACCACGTTAAACCCGAGTTTCCGACATGCGGCCGCCGTCACGGGGCCGATCGCCGCAGCGTCGAGCGCCAACGCCTTCGGCCCGACCATCTCGATCAAGTTAGTCGCGGTACTGGGGCTGGTGAACACGACAAGGTCGAGCTCGCCCGCGTCTATCGCTTCGCCAATACGCGCCACGCCTCGTGCTGCGGGTTTCTGCGTCTTGTAAGCTGCGACCTGAACAACGGACTTAGCGCCCCGCTCGAGCAAGAGTTTGGGCAACATCTGGCCGGCGACCTGAGCGCGAGGCAAAAGGAAGCGCTGGCCGCGAACGTCGCGCTCGGCGAACGCGTGAGCGAGAGCTTCGGAGTGAAACTCTGCGGGCATCACGTCCGTCCGAAGGCCGTATGCTTTGAGCCGTTCGGCCGTAGCCGGTCCGACGGCGGCGATCCTGGCCTTTGCGAGCTCGCGCACGTCGCGGTTTAGCAGCGACAGACGCGCCATAAAGCGCTCCACCCCGACTGGGCTAGTAAAAACGACCCAGTCGAACTCGCCAAGCCGCGATAAGGCGTCGTCGAGCGCGGCGTAGCTGTCCGGCTCGGCAATCTCGATCGTGGGCAGGCTTGTCACCTGGGCTCCAAGTTCGACCAGCCTGTCAGCCAGCACCGCGGCCTTGTCGCGAGCGCGCGTTACGAGGATGCGCCGGCCGAACAGTGGTCTTTCTTCAAACCAGCTAAGCCGCTCAGCCATCGCCACACACTGCCCGACGATAATCACCGTCGGCGCTTTGATACCAGCTTCCGTAGCAGCTCGATGTAACGTGCCAACCGTGGCAAGCACGGTTTTTTGCGCAGCCGTAGTAGCGCTTTGAACAATCGCAGCCGGAGTGCTGGCGGCAAGGCCGAACTCCACAAGATTATTCATCACTTGTTCCATTCTTGCGGTCGCCATCAACAGCACCAACGTTCCGCCGTGGGACGCGGCCGCCGCGAGCTCTCGCCATGGGACGCCTGCGTTACTCGGCTTCGCCTCTCCCTCGTGACCCGTGACGAAGGCGACGAAGGAACCGATGTCGCGATGGGTAACCGGGATGCCGGCAAAGGCTGCAGCAGCTATCGGCGAGGTAACGCCGGGTACCACTTCGAACTCGACCCCGGCTTGCGCCAGCGCCAACATCTCTTCGCCGCCGCGCCCGAAAATCAAAGGGTCACCGCCTTTAAGCCGCACGACTCTTTTGCCCGCCCGTGCGTGCTCCAGTATCAATCGGTTGATTTCCTGCTGCGTCAAGGCCAACTGACCGCCGCCACGCTTGCCCGCGTAAATCAACTCGGCATCCGATGGGGCGAGGTTTAGCAGCTCGTCGCTCACTAAATGGTCATAGATCACCACCTGCGCCTGGCTTAGCACCTTGGCGCCCCGCACCGTAATAAGCTCGGGCGCTCCAGGACCGGCGCCCACAAGCCAAACTTTTCCCACCCCAGATTTATCCATCGCCGAGCAGTTCCCATCCGCCGTTGGCGAGCAGTTGCTGGCCCAATTCGCGCCCCACCGCGCTCGGATCGAACCCCGCTCGATCGGCGAAAGCGCATATTTGAGCTTCTACCGCCTTGCTGCCCTCGCGATTGAACAGTATCGCTTTGACCGCAAGCACGCCGTGCTTAAACCGCGCGCAAACGCCAACCGGTGAGACGCAGCTTGCGCCGATCGAAGCGAGAAAACTCCTTTCGGCGGTAGTTTCGATAGACGCGGCGCTATCATTGAGGTCCGAAAGCAGCGCTTCTATCTCGTGGGAGGCGCAAACTGGCTTGTCGGCAAGTGCTTCCAGCGCCAAGGCGCCTTGTCCGGCGGCGGGCACGAAGCGATGCTCGTCCAAGGGCGTGATCGACAAGCGCCCCGCCGAAATTTTCTTCTGCCCCAGATGGTCGGCCGCAACTAGACGATCCAATCCCGCGCCGCCCACATTCGCCATCCGCTTGAGCCCCGCCACGGCCAAAATTATGGCGTCGAACTGGCCGGCCTCGAGCTTTGCCAGGCGCGAGTCGACGTTGCCGCGCAGAGTAATTACTTCAAGGTCGGGGCGCATCCGGAGGGCGATAAATTTCCGGCGCAAGGAGGAGGTGCCGAGTCGAGCTTTCAAGGGCAGCGAATCGAGATCCGCTCCAGAAGTGGTTACAATCGCGTCGCGCACATCCTCGCGCGCGGACACTGCAACGATGCGGAAGTCGGGAGCGAGAACAGCTGGCAAGTCCTTCATCGAGTGCACACTCAGGTCGACCTTGCCGTCGCGAAGGGCCTGCTCCAGCTCCCGCACAAAAAGTCCCTTGCCGCCGAGCGGGGAGAGCGCGCCGCGAGTGAGCCGGTCGCCGGTCGTTCTTATGGGGACGAGCTCGACGCGCACATCGCGCGCGCGCTGCTCGATCGCTTGTTTGACCCACTGAGCCTGAGCCAGGGCCAGTTTGCTTGGGCGGGTGCCCAAGCGAAGCGTAAGGGAAGTCATCTGCCACCTGCGCCCGCGTCCACTGTTACGTGCCTTAAGCGCTGGGGTCGTCGTCGCCCTGACCGCCTTCGCGCAAACAGAGCGACGACCGCGACGCGTCGGAGCCTTGAGCACCGAGCAGGCGCCGAGCAATGGCAGCTACAAACTGAGCATCCGCCTCGTGCCCTAAGCTTCTCAGCTCGCTTACGATCTGATGGAGGATCTTGTTGGTCAGGCCACGACTCAAAGCCTCCACGCGCGACCTATCCTCTGGCGCAAGGGTTGCAAGCCACGAACGATGGCGCTTAAGCTCGAGCTCTCGCAACACCTCGATACGCGACCGCACCGCCTTGATCGTCGGCACAAGGTCGAGGCTGCGCAGCCAGTGGCAGAAGGAGTCTACCTCGCGCTCGACAATTATCTCCGCGCGCTGAGCCTCTTGTTCGCGCTCGTAGCGGGCGTCAGCCGCGATCTGACCCAAGTCGTCGAGGTCGTACACGAAAACCCCATCCAAGGCGTTGATACTTGGATCAAAGTTGCGAGGCACTCCGAGATCGATCATGAACATCGGACGGTTATACCGCTCCCGCATCACCGGGCCGAGGTCGTCCGGCCTAAGGAGCGGCTCGCTCACAGCGGCTGAACCGATCACAACATCGGCAAGCTTAAGATAAGGACGGAAGTGCTCGAAAGGGACGGCAGTCCCACCCATCTCGCTGGCAAGTTTGACCGCCCGCTCAAAGCGCCGATTCGTCACCAGCAAGGATTCGACTCCCAGACGAACCAGGCTTCGCGCCGTGAGCTCGGCCATCTGGCCCGCGCCCACCATCAAGACGGTCTTGTCCTTCAGCGAGTCGAATATTTGCCGAGCCAGCTTGACCGCGGCGGTGCTGACCGACACCCCACCCATGCCGATCGCGGTGCTTTTGCGCACCAGTTTGGCAACCGAAAACGCCTTATGGAACGCACGATGGAGAATCAGACCGACGGCTCCTGCCTCTACCGCCTGCGCATAAGCCGCCTTGAGCTGTCCCAAAATTTGAGGCTCGCCCACCACCATCGAATCCAAGCTTGCGCCGACGCGAAAAAGATGGCGCACCGCGTCGCGGCCGGCCAGCCGGTAATGAAATCGCTCGAATAGCTTGCGCTCGAGGCGGCGCTGCTCGGTGATGAAACTTATCACTTCGCTGCAGGCTGCGTCGGGATCAGCGGCTACCGCGACCATTTCCACGCGGTTGCAGGTGGACACGAGCGCGGCTTCGGTTACCGCTTTCGCGCTTTGTTTGAGAGAGCCAAGCGCCTTGCCAATCTCCGGGCCGTTGAATGCTAAACGCTCGCGGATCTCCAATGGCGCGGTGCGATGACTCAGGCCAACGATGCAAAGGTTGCGCGCGACCATTACTAGCCGAAGCTTCCCCCGTGCTTGCCTGGATTGAAAAGGTTTATCCCGACGTAGGAGCACAACAACACGGCGAAAAGAGCGATCGTCAGGCGCGCTGCCCGGCGTCCGCGAAGCCCTACGGCCAGACGCGACTGAAGCAACGCCGCGTAAAGCAGCCACAAGACGAGCGACCACGATTCGACCGGCTCCCACGACCAAAACCTGCCCCAGGTCGAGGCAGCCCACATCGCGCCGCTCACGATCGCCAAACTCAGCAGAACAAAGCCGCAAGTAAGAAGTTGATAATTAATCCGGTCGAGCTTTTCCAAATTCGGCAGCCTGCTCTGTGGAATCTCCAGTGGCCGCTTAGCTTTAAGGCGGGACTCTTGAATGAGATAAAGAAAACTGACGCCTGCGGCGATAACGAAAAGCGCTTCGCCCAAAAAAGCGAGCGTCACGTGCACCGGAAGCCATGCACTTCGTAGCGCCTCAGGCAAAGCGCCGTGATTTTGCCCGGACCCAGCGCACGCCAGCCCCAAGGCTGCGCTTACCGCGGGAGCCACCAAGGCCCCCACCAATGGCAATCGAAATTTGACAATTATCGCAAGCCCAGCAAGCGCGGTCGTCCATGCCAAAAGCGCGAGCGAACGGGGAAAACCGGTTACGGGCAATGCGCTAAATACTAGCGCGCCAACAACGAAATCTAACGCCTGAAGCGCCGCGCCCAGACCGAGCGCCTTTATCGCCACGTTCATTGAGCGCTCGTTCGGCCGCCAAACGTCGAGCACAAAGGCGACGCTGGCAACGAGATAAGCCGCTAATGCCGCAAAGCTCAAAAGCGTCATCGCGCAAGCTCCGACGACTCGAAGTACGAATTTAGGCGCTGCGCCGTAAACCCCAACTCGGCAAGGCTAAAGTTCTCGCCCAGATGCTCGACTAATAGTCGGTCGGCCTGAGCGAAATCTCTTCGGCGCAAGGGTTCCTCAAGTCCGCTTGCGGCAAGCGAATTGAGCGCATCCATGCGCGACAGCCTGTTCTCAGTGCTCGCATGCAAGCGCTTTCGCGCCTCCTGCATTATCGCAAGCAAAAGTTCGTACTCCGGACCAAGGATAGTCTCGAATTGTCGGCGCAAACGACTGGCCAGAGCCGGCGAACTCCCACCGGTCGAAATCGCCACCACAAGCTCGCCGCGCCGAACGACGGCCGGAACGATAAAATCACAAAGATGCGGCTGGTCGGCCAGGTTTAACATGGCGCCGCGGCTTCGCGCTTCCACCGCTAGCTGGCGATGGACCCCAGGGTCATCGGTAGCTCCGTACACCAACGTAAAACCAGTCAAGTCGCCTGGCTGATAACGGCGCGCCAAGTGTCGAATCGTGCCTCTTGCCGCAAGCTGCGCCAGACGCGGCGTAAGGCGCGGGCTTATCACCGTCACGCGAGCCCCCGCCTCGACAAGCGCCTCGACCTTGCGCTGCGCAACCTCGCCCCCGCCGACCACCAGCACCGGCCGCGACTGGACTTCGACAAAAATAGGCAGCAACGCCATACGGGTCCACTCGAGCGAATTTTACTACATCCCAAGTACCGACAACGAGTTCTGCTGCGGACAACTTTAAAGCTAGCTGAGTCAAACCGTGCAGGGGCGGCCAGAAAACAATTTTAGCGGCTCAACTGGCCGCTCGACCCAACAAGGCGCAAGTTAAAAAGCGGTATCTTCAGAATACCAAGCAACGAAGAGCTACCCTACCGCCGCCTGGCGAGACTGTAGCTTGCCTCTCCGGCTGCAGCAGTTTGCGATGCCACGGCCGTCAAAAGACCAAGCCGCCCAAAGTCCGCTTGCGTATTCTACACGCTGCCCTGGACGCTCACAATGGCGACTCCGCAACCGCCTGCCGCGAGCAAACCGGCGAAATCGTCCGCAGGCCTAAAGATGGTTTTCGCGGCGACGTCGGCACTTCGACGCGCCGTGTGCCAGCCGACCTGGTCGTCTTTTGCCGCCCCGTCGCGCCGCAGCAGGCTTAAGGCGCTCAGAAAGCCACGGCTGCCACGGGTGACTGAGCTTACGGTCAAGGCCATCTCAGGGCCGCGCAAACTCGATGCCGACGGGGACCGCAAATCTGGCCGAGAAAGCCCGCTGCGGAGGGACTCCATCCGGGGCCTCGTCGGTCGCATCGGATCCCGAAGCTCCCGGCGTCTTGTCCCTGAGATCTTGGGAGCTCCTCCTGGCGCTGCCTGCGGCGTCCCCAGATCAGCGATCAGCAAGCGAAACCCGCGGCCGACTGTGTAGCTGAAGCACGCAAGCGACCACAAGGTCAGGGTCCGTGAGCCGGTCCAGAAGGCCGAGTAACACCGTCCGGGATAAGCGGAGTTTCACTTCGGCCACATGCCCCTTCGGATCCCGCTCCCTGCCCGGCTGTGAAGAATGCGGCCGTTCTTCTCTAAAAACGACACTTCGTTGCTTGAACTTGAAGAAGAAAAGGGTACCCACGACGTAACTTTGCTCTTTACTTTTCTGCGTTCCTCACCACCGTTTGGGGATCGACGCGGTCCTCCGGTCAAAACCGTACCTAGACGTGGAGGTTGGTGCTCTCGCCCACTGATGCGGCTAGAACTTTCAGGTGTCGACCGGGAGATGCTCAGCCACCGGCAAAAGAGTTCGAGCGGGTCATGAACGCAGCAACGAGCCCGCAGAAGACGGACGCCTTCGCGGCTGGTAACGAGGGTCGTAATTTACGACCGGCGAGTTCTTGACGCATAGAGGGGGCGTGCACGTACTACCGAGCACTCTGCGGTTCGCGAACTGGAACAAATGGCTCCCCGGGCCGGATTCGAACCAGCGACTTGACGGTTAACAGCCGTCCGCTCTACCAGCTGAGCTACCGGGGAGCACTCTGCTTGTCTTTCTTTGCTAGCCGCTGACCGAAGGAAAATCAAGTGCGCGAGCTCCGTATTGGCCGAGCCCTGCACGGGGCAAGCGTTACCTTGAGAAGTTACGGTGCGTGGCTCGGAAGCTTTTTCGCCTGGTCGAAATCCATTGTATAATTGTAGTTGAAGCTCAGCTGAGGCGAAAACGGCTTCGGATACCAAGCAATTAACCCGCGGTCAGAGCAAAGCTGCAGCTTTGCTTGACTGCCGTTCTTGCTCAGTCTTATAGTTGCTTTAAGCAGGCGACGGCTTTTTAGGTGGTTGCCCGGGTTAAGTTTTCCTAACCCATAACACGCGGAAGCGTCAAGGTTTGCTAATGGACCGGAAAAGCGAGAGTTCTCTTTGGGAAAAGCTATATTTACCGGAGATCGTCAGGGGTCTACTGGTCACTAACTACCATTTTCTGCGCAACTTGGCGCTTCACATTGCGCACGGTATGGGGCTTGCGAAGAGCCGTCCCGCGGCAGCCACGGTACAGTATCCAGAGCAGCGTAAGGTGTATCCCGACGCCTACCGTGGAAGCCATCGCCTGACGCTTAGGCCCGACGGCTCGGTTCGATGCACGGCGTGTTTTCTATGCGCAACAGCTTGCCCGGCTCAGTGCATTTATATCGAAGCGGGCGAACATCCGGACCCCCGGATCGAGAAGTTCCCGGTGCGGTACGAGATCGACACACTGCGATGCATCTACTGCGGACTTTGCGTTGAAGCTTGTCCATGTGACGCGATCCGGATGGACACGTATGTTCACCCGCGTATCTGGGGATTTGACCGCAAAGACTTTATCGAGACCAAAGAAATCCTGATGCATCGCTCGCTTGTGCTCGAACAAAAAGGGCGCGACGGCAATATGGAAGAGATGCAAGCTTGGTATCGCGAGCAGGAGGCTCGCGTCTTCGACCCGTTGCGGCCCGAGCTGAGAACTTACACAGAACGTGGGAAATGGCTTAGGGAGCTTGTGGGGGAAGAGGCGAGCGACGAGCAGGACGCAAAGCGCGAGGCGCAGACGGAGGCTTCAGCGGACATCGGCTGACGTTTACTTCACCGACGCTTGATCGACCCACTTTTGGAAACCGAAGAGGTTATCCTAGGAGCGATCGAGGAGACGGCAAACCCAATCAACTTGGCGATAGATACCAAGAGCTCGAACGCCAAGTTTGCATAACGAGGTGGCTGACCATGACTCAACTTGAGAGCGCGCGCAAGGGAATTATCACTCGACAAATGATCGAAGTAGCCGAGGACGAAGGGCTCGAACCGGAGTTCGTGCGCGACCTAGTGGCTAGGGGCGAGGTCGTAATTCCGCGCAATATCCATCACGAGTTTCGCGCCATCGGCGTCGGCAAGCATCTGCGAACGAAGGTCAACGCCAATATCGGCGCTTCGAATTTCCACCAGTTCCTGGAAGAGGAAGTAGAAAAGCTTTACACAGCTATCAGGTTTGGCGCCGACTCGGTGATGGACCTGTCGACGGGCACTGATCTGGACCGGATCAGGGTTGAGCTTTTGTCGCGATGTCCGGTCATGCTCGGAACCGTGCCGATTTATCAGGTCGCGGCTGAGGGTTCGATCCTCAAGATGGACCCCGAGCAGCTTTTCGAGGTTATCGAGAAGCAGGCGCAACAGGGCGTAGACTTCATGACGCTGCATTGCGGCGTCACCCGCGAAACGGTACGACGATTGCGCAACCATAACCGGATCGAAGGGATAGTTTCTCGAGGCGGTGCGCTGTTGGCAGCCTGGATGGAGCGCACTGGCAAAGAGAATCCATTGTACGAACAGTTTGACCGAGTTTGCGCGATTCTGCGTGAGCACGACGTTACTCTGTCGCTAGGCGACGGACTTAGGCCTGGAGCGACGGGCGACGCCACCGATCGCGGACAAATAGCCGAGCTCCTGGTGCTCGGCGAGCTTGCGCAACGCGCCCGCGAACTAGGCGTTCAGGTAATGATCGAAGGACCTGGTCATGTTCCGCTCGATCAGATCGAGGCTAACGTCAAGCTTGAAAAGCGTTTGTGCGGCGGCGCTCCATTTTACGTGTTGGGGCCGCTGACGTGCGACGTAGCCCCAGGCTACGACCATATTACCGGCGCGATCGGAGGCGCAATTTCCGCGGCGGCCGGCACTGACTTCCTCTGCTACATCACGCCTGCCGAGCACTTGCGTCTTCCCGACGTCGACGACGTGCGCGAGGGAGTTATCGCCACGCGTATCGCGGCCCATTCGGGCGACCTCGTCAAGGGCGTGCGAGGGGCCAAGATGTGGAACGACCAGATGTCGCGTTACCGCAAAGCGCTCAACTGGCAGGGTATGTACGCCCTGGCGATGGACCCGGACAAGGCCAGGCGCTACAAGGAGGAAAGCGAGGCAGCGGGCTCCAACGTGTGTAGCATGTGCGGCTCCCTTTGCTCTATCAACATCGACAACGCTTCGATCAAGTTCGCCAAACGGCGTGAAGCGGAGCAAGCAGGAGCGCATGCCGGATAGAGAAGAACGCGTCAAGGTTGGCGACGTTGCGCCCGCGGCATCGGTCGAATTGCAGGATCAAAACGGCGAGCCGGTGCGCCTTTCTCAGTTGAAAGGCCAAAATCTCGTAGTCTACTTCTATCCAGCGGATAACACCCCGGGGTGCACCGTCGAAGGCAGGGAGTTTCGCGACTTGTATGACCAGTTCCGCGCCTTTGACTGCGAGGTACTAGGCGTAAGTCCAGACTCGGTCGCGTCCCATCGCGAATTCGCCCAAAACAACCGCTTTCCATTTCGTCTGCTTTCCGACCCTACTGGCGAATTCGCCAAGGCTTTCGGCGTGTGGAACGAGCGGGGAAGGGTTTCGCGGACCACCTTCGTGCTCGACCGCGATTTGCGAGTAAGACGCATTTTTCGCGAGGTGGACCCGCGGGGGCACGCTCAGCAGGTGCTGGACTTTGTGCGATCGATTATCGAGTCTCACCGGATGCTCGGCGGCTAAAGCCGACTTCATCGGAGAGTTGACAAAAGCTATCCGGCGCCCGGCGCAGACAAGTTTTTCAGCGAGGTTCCGACAAGATGGCGAAAACAAGCAAAAACATCATTGATGAGGCACGCTCGACGATTCCCGAGCTCAGCGTGGAAGAAGCGCGCAAGATGATCGAAGCGTCCCAAGCGGTGGTAATCGACGTGCGCGAAAGCGACGAATGGCGTCAGGGCCACCTGCCCCAGGCGATACCCATTCCGCGCGGCTTCCTCGAACTGCGAATCGAAGAGAAAGTGCCCGACCGCAAGCGGCCGATTATCTTGCATTGCGCAAGCGGACTGCGTTCGCTTCTCGCTGCGCGTGCACTGCGCGAGATGGGATACGAAAACGTCTATAACATGGCTGGCGGGTTTAACGCTTGGAAGAACGCTGGCCTTCCATGGGTCGCCGAGCGCCAGTTTACCCAGGAAGAAATAACCCGATATTCGCGCCATTTCCTAATCCCCGAGGTGGGCGAGAAAGGTCAAGCCAAGCTGCTCGATTCAAAGGTACTTTTGGTAGGAGCGGGCGCGCTCGGCTCGCCTTCGGGTCTTTATCTTGCCGCCGCAGGAGTGGGCACCATCGGAATCGTCGATTTCGACGTAGTCGACCTGTCGAACTTGCAGCGCCAGATAATTCATACCACTGACCGCGTGGGGATGCTTAAAACCGAGTCGGCGCAAAAATCGATCAACGCGATCAATCCTGGCGTCAAGGTGATACGCCACGACGTGCGCCTTACCTCCGAAAACGTTATGCAGGTGATCGCCGACTACGACGTGATTATCAATTGCAGCGACAATTTCCCCACCCGCTATCTGGTGAACGACGCCTGCGTGTTCGCGCGCAAGCCCTTGGTCGACGGCGCGATCTTTCAGTTCGAAGGCAACGCCACTGTGTTCTATCCCGCCAAAGGCGGTCCTTGCTATCGCTGCCTGTACCCCGAGCCGCCGCCTCCTGGGATGGCTCCTTCGTGCGCTGAGGCTGGAGTGCTCGGCGTTCTACCGGGCCTGATAGGTTCGATCCAGGCGCTCGAAGCGATCAAGCTGATCCTTGGAGCGGGCAAGCCTCTTATAGGCTGGATGGTGTACTTCAACACCCTGGGCGATCGCGACTTCGTCCGTATTTTACGACTGCGGCGCGACCCGAAATGCCCCGTATGCGGCGACCATCCGACCCAAACCGAGCTTATCGATTACGAGGCTTTTTGCGCCGGCGTTAACTTCGGCGCAAACGGCAGTTCACAGCCGGCACACACTTAAAACAAAGCCGCAGCGGCCATAATTTTAACGCGTTCACGCGTGTCCTAGCCCTTCGCTTCTTGCTGGCACACATTGCGGAGTGACCGTAGAGGGCAGTGGCGGCGCTTAGGCGGCCAGAGGGCTGGCTTTCACTTCAAAGTGAGGTAACTTCGTACAGACGATGGCGCTCGGACCATTTTACGTGGCACAGAAGCTCAGCGAGCCAAACGCTTTGCGCGGATTTGTTATCCTGGCTCGGCATGGTGAGACGGCATGGAACCGCGAGGGGAGGGTGATGGGTCGCCAACCGGTGTCGCTTGACGAGCGAGGAATCGCGCAAGTAAAGGCAGCCGTCGCGATCGCGCGCAAGCTCAAGCCCGACCTTATCTACACCAGCCCTTTAAGGCGCGCCCGTCAAACCGCGGAAATCCTTTCCGCTGGGCTTGGCGGAATAGAAATAATCGACGAGCCCCAGCTAGAAGAGGTGCGCTACGGGAAATGGGAGGGAATGACCTATAAGGAGTTGCTAAAGGACGAGGATTACCTACTTTACAAGAAATTCCCTCTCGAGCGCCCCACGCCAGGAGGAGAGACGATAGCCGACGTTCAGGCGCGCGGACGCCAGGCCGTTGCCAGAGCACTTTCGCAAAACGCGGGGCGTCGCCTATTATTCGTCTCGCACGGAGATATTATCCGCACTTTGATATGCCATTTCATGGGGCTCGACCTTGCCAACTTTCACCGCATCCGGGTTGACAATGCGGCCTTCTCCGGAGTTGAAATCGTCGGCGACTTTGCCGAGATCAAATTTTTAAACCTACTCGCCGACCCGGAGCGGGCGTTTGCTCCTCCATTCCCCACTTAAGGCCGACCCAATGGTGACGTGAAACAGCTCTCCCTGATTGCGTGGTTTCGCAAAAACAGGGGGACGGAAAAAGACGCCCACGCGGAGAACTTCCGTTAACCCGCGCACAATCGAGCATAGTGCCGGAGCGCCCGGCTTGTGTTTAGCGTCGGGCAACGACTAGCTTTTCGTTCGGCCTAGGCGCAGCGTCGGAAAGTTCGCACGCTACGATCACAAGAAATCGCACCGCAAGTCGGCCGTTGCCTGGGCGTTTGCGAAGATCGTGTCTCGGCCGCTTGACGATCACGAGGGCGGAGGCCCGAACCCACCGCCGGAACCAACAGTTACGCCTTCGCGCACGCGCACTCTGACCCCCAGTCTATCTGGCACCTCGACCCGCAGTCTTCGGTAGCCACCGCGTTCGGGGTCAGGAGAGATAAAACCAAGGGTATACTGCTGGCGCAGCTCCTTGCTTATTGTGGCAGTCGCGCGCTGAAGTTGCGCCCCATCGCCCACTTCCCGGATCAGGAACGTTCGCGCGCCGGTCTCTCGCGAAAGCGTCTCCAGCGTGGCGGCATCAACCCTGTCGTAGTCAAACGCACCGCCAAAACCGAACGGGCCGAGAAAGGACGCCCAAGGAGAAGATGCCGCGATGTTCGGGTTCCCGATACCGATCGAATAAATCAGGACTCCCAAGCGCCGCGCCTGGGAGACCACCTGGCTTAAAGAGTATATGCTTGCGTTGTCCATCCCGTCCGTTATCACCAGTAATGCTTTCTTGTCGTAACGACCCCGTTCTACCATCAACAGGCCGTCAAGAATCGCGTCGTACAGTGCGGTGCGGCCAAAGGCGTGAAGAAGCGCCAGTCGAGCCAAGACGAGTTCATGATCCGTGGTGAACGGTTGGAGCAAAAACGGACGGCTGGAAAAGGCAAATAGAAAAATATCGTCCTTCGGATTCAAGTCGCGCACGAACTGGGCGATCGCGGCTCGCGCCTGAGCCAGTTTGGGCTCCATGCTGCCCGAGGTGTCGACGAGGATTCCAACCGATACGGGCGTGTTCAGATCGTGCCGGAAATACACGATTTGCCGCTCGATGCCGTCCTCGTACAATTTAAAATCGTTCTTTTGAAGGTCTCCGACGTAGCCTCCGTCCTGGTTCGTCACCGTAACCGTCACCTGAACGTAACCAGGCTGCGAGCGAATCTGGCGCGGCGGAATCTCAAGCTCTCCCGTCGCCTGGGGCGTTTGTGGAGGAATCACCTGCTGCGAGCCAGACTGAGGCATCTGGGGCGGAATGATAGCCGTTGACGGAGGCGCGTTGGGCTGGTGCGACGGTATTTCGAGCACACCTGAGGGTGGATTTGTTCCTCCCTGTTGACCGCCCGGTGGCGTAAGCTCAGGATACCGGTACCCGCCCTGCTGAGCGAAGCTCGGCGTGGCAAAAATTGCAAGAGTAATCGCAACTAAAAAAAGCGTGGCCAGCCTAAAAACGTTTCCTTTACGGACTGTATCTTTGACCAAAAAAGCTAAGGTATTCACGATTTCGCCCCTCGTAAATAAAATTTTTGCACTCGGCCCTGCGGGGGGCAACGGCACTTTGAGAACCAAGACCTTTTCACCATCCGCCTGACTTAGCCTGATTGGCTCTTCGACAAGCAATCTCGGCGTTGTTCGCGGGTACACTATCTCGCGGGTACACTATCTATCAACACCGCAACTTTCTCACTAATGACCAAATGCTCACCCCTGAAATTGTATCAGCATGAAGATTCGGCGCGTCGACGCACGCTTTCGCCGAGCTACGAGGTAACCGAGCGAAAGGCTTTTAAGGTTCGGGCTTGCAAGAACCGGCGGAAAAGGCCGACTAGGTAAATCGCTCTTTGGTGATGTAATACGGGACTTAAAGGAGGCACAAGCGCTGGCCGCGCCGTTTACTGGAGCTCGAACGACTGTGTGTTCGGATGTATTACCCCTTTGCTGCTCTCAAATTGTCGTAGGGTGCGTCGTGACTTCGCTTGAGCCAGAGCGGGATTTTTGCTTGCGTAACGGAAAAAAAGGAGCTTCGCTGCATGAACGGGGCAGAAGGGCTAGTTCTCACGGCACGAGCTAGCGGCATCAAAGTGTGTTTTGCGAATCCAGGCACGACCGAGATGCCGATCGTGGTGGCGCTCGATCGGGTGGGCGGAATAAAACCGGTGCTATGTCTTTTCGAGGGCGTTTGCACTGGCGCGGCGGACGGCTATGCGCGCATGACCGACCGGCCGGCTATGACATTGCTGCACTTGGGGCCTGGTTTTGCCAATGGGATTGCCAATTTGCACAACGCCAAGCGAGCCAGGTCTCCAGTGGTTAACGTGGTGGGCGACCATGCCACATGGCATCGGGCCGCCGACGCGCCTCTCACTTCAGATATTATCTCGCTAGCCAAACCCGTTTCGGCTTGGATTAAAACTGTAGCCTCAGCGGATTCAGCTAGCACGGATTTGGCCGAGGCGATTGCGGTCGCGGGACGCAACCCTGGTCGAATTGCAACCCTGATCGTGCCGGCTGATTGCCAATGGAACGAGTGTAGGCAGAGCACGGTTGCCCCGCCTGGCGAGCCTGCTTTGCCGGTTCCCGCGCAAGAAGCAGTAGAGAACGCTGCGAAACTCCTGCGCCAGGACGGACCGTCTGCCCTGCTGCTGGGTGGGTTGGCACTGCGCGAACGCGGCCTTCGCGCTGCTTCACGCGTTGCCCGACTGTGTGGCTGCGCCTTGATATGTGAAACGTTCCCAGCGCGTGTCGAGCGCGGGCCCGACTTGCCCACGCTCACTCGTTTGCCCTACTTTCCCGAGCAGGCGATCCAGACATTGTCGGGCTTTCGCTCAATAATCCTTGCGGGGGCTCGCCAACCGGTAGCTTTTTTTGGCTATCCGAACACGCCAAGCTACTTAATTCCGCCGCACGTTGAGGTGGCGGAACTTGCGCGTCCGGAGCACGACGCTGCAGCAGCACTCGAGGCGTTGGCTGACACGCTCGGTGCAGGTGCTGGCGGTGCCACGACCGCGCACCCGCAGCGACCGGCTCTACCACATGGACCTTTGACAGCTGGCGCGGTCGGCGCCGTGATAGCCGCGCTTGCGCCCGATAATGCGATCGTAGTCGACGAAGCCGCGACGTCGGGCCTGCCGTTCTTTAGCGCCTCTTCCAACGCTTTCCGCCACACTTATCTGGCGCTGACCGGAGGTGCGATCGGCCAAGGGTTGCCGTGCGCCACCGGTGCAGCATTAGCGTGCCCAGAGCGTAGAGTTATCTCGTTTCAGGCTGACGGTAGCGCAATGTACACGCTCCAAGCGCTATGGACACAAGCGCGAGAAGGGCTCGACGTAATTACGCTTATCTGTAACAACCACAGCTACCGAATCCTCCAAATCGAGCTTGCGCGCGCGGGGATCAAAGAGCCTGGGCCAGCCGCTCTAAAACTTACGCAGCTCGACAACCCACCCATCGATTGGGTGGCGTTGGCCAAGGGAATGGGCGTCGAAGGTGTCAGAGTCGAGAACGCGGAAAGTCTGGCCAAGGCGCTCGGACGTGCCTTGAGTGACCGCGGCCCCCAGCTAATCGAAATGGTCATGGCGTCATAAGCTCACCCGATTTACGCCAGGGTTTCACGGTTTAGGCGACGATAGGCGCCTAAAACCATCATGTCCGTTGTGAGCGTGCTCGTTTATAACGCAGCACGCTTGGCAAAAACCAATACCGCCCTCTCACGCCACTTAAATCCACCTAAATCCAAACCTTCTCGTCGGCTTCGCAACTCGAACTCCGAGCTGTAGAGCGTTGCTGTTTCACAAGGTGCTCGGTCACCTTGCGACAACGCCTGCCCGCACCGACATCGTAAGGACCGCGCTATGGCGCTCGATCTTTCCGTTCTTGACCCGCAAAGCCTTAGAAGGAGAACAACCCATCCGGCGCTTTGTAACGGTTTTGTAACAAATCGTCAAATCCTTTTCACAATCGCTTAAAGCGTCCGAAATCCCCAGCTCTTAGTATTGAAGGCAGCCGAGACTTGGTATGGGCAAACTTTATCAATCGCTGTTCACGCACCTAGCGAAGATGGAACGCACGCGCAACGCAAGCTCAATCGGAAAGATCATTTCCCTGCTCGCAGCAAGCTTCTTCATTATGGTTGCTGCGTCGGTGTCCACTTTATTCGCGAGTCTCCTCATAAACGCGGCCGGATCGACTTTTGTCTACCCGCTACAGTCGAAATGGTTTGCGGTGTACGAGCGGATCGACCCAGACGTGCAGTTCAACTATCAGTCGATTGGCTCTGGCGGTGGGATTCGCCAACTTCTGAACGGGACCGTAGACATGGGTGCCAGCGACGCGCCCTTGACCGACGAACAGCTCAAGGCCGCTCCTGACAAAATTCTTCATTTTCCGACTGTGCTCGGAGCAGACGTAATTACCTATAACCTACCCGGAGTAAGTCAGCGGCTCCGACTTACCGGCAAGGCTATCGCGGACATATATCTCGGCAAAATCACGAAGTGGAACGATCCTGAGCTTGTGCGACTCAACCCACAGGCCCATCTCCCAGACAGCGATATCGTGGTATGCCATCGTTCCGACGGCAGCGGCACAACTTACGTTTTCGCGGACTATCTATCCAAAGTCAGTCCTGAATGGGCAAAACAGGTAGGCAAGTCGACTTCCCTGCGATGGCCGGTCGGACTTGGGGGTAAAGGCAACGAGGGCGTTACGGCTCTGATAAAAGAAACGCCCGGCGCCATTGGCTACGTCGAACTGATCTATGCCTTGAGCAACAGATTGCCGACCGCAGAAATTCAAAATCGCGACGGCAATTGGATCGCTCCAAGCCTCGAGTCAGTAACCGCCGCAGCTGCGGCCTTGGCTTCTCAGATGCCCGCGGACTTCAGGGTGTCGATTACAGACGCACCTGGTCCGAACTCGTACCCCATCTCAGCCTATACTTATCTGCTCGTATACCAGCACCAGAAAGACCCGGCCAAAGGTCGCGCCATCGTCGGCTTTTTGCGCTGGGCGCTTCATGAGGGTCAAAAATACGCTCTGTCGCTTTACTACGCGCCACTGCCGCCTCAAGTCGTAGCCGCCGAGGAACGGCAACTTGCAACGATTCAGCTGTCCTCCCGTTGAATTGGGATGCGGCCTATTTAACGCAAAGTTCATATGTCGCTAATTCACATGCAATCAGTAGATGGTAATAACGAGTTGATATTTAGGAATGACGCTTAAACCGCTGGAAATGTTACACGAGAAGTTTCGATTTAAAGTCTCGGATATTAGATGGAGGAATAGACAAGGCATGGAAAGTTCTATGTATCGAGAGAAAGAATCTTGGACTTTCAGAGCCTTGAGCAATTCCATCAGGTACATCAGGATGGGCGAGCGCGCAGAAACCGTTAAATTGGGTGTGGTCGTCGGGACATCGCTTTTTTTACTTGCGACGCTAGCTGGCTGCGCCACCACGAAAGCCCAGATAGCGTCTTCGGATCCTCCTAAATCAGCTCGCATTGCGGACAACGATCCACCGCCTGACGTTCGCCACTGCGCGCTAGTGACGATATCTAGCCCCGTCCTTTACGCTTGCAATGGTAAGGTCTATACGGAGCATCAACTGTCACAACGAAGGCTGGCAATGAAGCAAAAGAAAGAACCCTCCAATGACCACAAGCAGCAAGCCGGTCAGCCGCCAAGCTTTCAGGGAAACTCTCCAAAGTCTTAAAGAAGCACGACTCAATCGACGTCAACCGAGAAAACGTAGTTGAGCTTTTTGAAGATTATGATCCGCTAAGGTCGTAAGCCCCTAACATCAGCCTTTGCCAAATCGGTGAGGACGGAAAACCTTTTTCGGGGCTTCCAACCTGACAGGGTAGGTGTGTGCTTTGGTTACGGCGACTCGTCTCCAAAAAATTCGAGGATTAGCCGCAAGACGAAGCTTTGCGCGATGCCTATGATGCGAAAGACTACAGTGACTAGAACGTCGATTTCTGGAGTTTTAGCACTACTTCAAGTGCTAGGGCTATCGGCGACCCTTTGGGGGCAGACAGCAACCGTAACAGCGAGCGGCGGCGCAACAAACTCAGGAGAGGTGCATCTTTTTGTGGATCCCAACACAGGCCAGCTCTTCATCAAGCCTGGGCCTGGGCGAGTTCCGTTCACTATTTCACCCAGCGCTCTAACGTCCGCGCTCGGCGGGCAACCGCCTGTCCAACAGCAGATCCAAGAAGTCAAGCAGCGCCAGGAAGCGTTGGAAGCGAAGACGCGGGAAGTTCAGAGCAATCTCGAAAAGACCACCGAACAGGTAAATCAGATTGTGCCCGCCTGGCAGCATTATATTGATACGTTGAGCAGCAAGATGTACGTCGGCGCGCAATTCTGGGCCGACTGGGCGTTCTATCCACGTACTGGGTACGGTCCCCAATTGCTCACGCAAATTAACCAGCCTGGTCCGGGCAACGGGGGTTTTAACTCAATAGATATTACGCGTTCGTACTTGAACGTTTTCTTCAATCCCACCAACGACTGGATCTTGCGAATCACGCCCAACCTTTATCGCCAGACGGGAGGAACGAACGCGACACAATTTGGGGCGATTAGCGCGATAGGTAACACGGTCAATGGCGATTATACATGGCGTCTCAAGTACGGGTACGCTCAGTATACAAGAATTTTTTCCGGAATCGACGCGTTGAGCGATGATAGCTTAGTCATCGGTCAGCAGCCGGAACCCCTAGTGCCCTGGGAAGAAGACCTTTACCAGTTCCGCTACGTTAACCTGGTCACTTGGAACATGAGCATTGCTTCAACTTTCCCTGGCATCACCCTTCAGGGACCGATCCGCCTCGGGCCGGAGCGCTTGCAGTATATCGACTACAACGTGGGCGTATTCGACGAGGGCAACTTTCACCAGTTTGAACAGGCAAATACCAAGGAGGCAATGGCCCGCGTGTCATTTTATCCGTTCGGAGCGCGATGGCGGTACGACGGCTTGGGTATTACTACCTTTTACGACATCGGATGGGGCAACGTAACGCCAGACGTTTTCAGCTCGCCCGCGGTGCTCAAGGGGCCTCAGGCCGAGATCGAACGTCTCGCGGAAATCATTCACTATACTGCGGATACGTGGGGAATTGCGTTCGAGTACGATTGGGGACGAAACGCTTGGACGCCAGGAAATATGTTCAGCGGTTCCGGACCGGCCGAGGCGTTTGGGCTCGTGCCGACCGTGCCGGCGCTAGTCGAGTCGCAAACGCTGTGGGCCAATTTGGCCAACGCGCTGCAAAACAACGGTCGCACCTTTCAGCAAGGCTTTAACCTGTTCGGGCATGTGTTACTGGGCGACACCCCATTTACGCTTTTTGGTTGGCTTGAGTGGTGGCTGGCGAACACAGCGGTGCCAGTTAACCCGTTCGACTTCTACCGCGTGGTCGTCGGCATAAGCTACCAAGTCAACGAATACGTCCGCATCGCGATCGACTATCAGGGTATTATCTACTACCACAAACAGTTCAACTTCCCTGTGTCCGAGGCGCAACGCTTCGGCTTTGTGCTTCCCAGCCAGTATGCCGGCGTTACCCAGATAAGCAAAGTTGTTCCCGACAGCATCGACTGCATCATGATGAACTTGGAGTACGCATTCTGATTAGGCAAGACTACACGCTTACCAAAGCCGTTAGGAATCTCGGCATTCGACGCGTTTTTTCGATGCCTGACGTCGGCGCTATGCCGAACTGGTCATCGCCCGGATCAGTCTTTTGCCGACGAGTCGGTGATATTACGTCGAAAAACCTCAAGACCCACCATCCCTGTTCTGTTCGGGCCGCCAAAAAAGGCTATATTAGACTTTTTGGTCGCCGGCCATCAGGGATGGATCAATGTGGAGCCCGAGAAAAGAGCTGGTTCTTACGTCGATTGCCAGAGTTTTCGGAGGACTCGGCGCAGTCGCCTGGTTAACATCTGTCACAACTATTCTTGGCTGCGGCGCTAGGAGCGCTTCGGAGTACGACACAGACCTTAGAAAAAATTCAAACAGTGTGTCGACAGTCCAGACTGGGACGCGAGCGCTCAACGTCTCTCCCGAAAGTTTTGTTGGCCAAGGTGTGGGCGAGCTTATCCGGAAGCTGGGCAGACCGAGCCGAATTTCGAAGTCAGACGTAACTGGTGGAGCGGTCTACCTATACACTTATCCGAACCAACCGCACTATTTGTTCGAGATTGACGCTACGAATAGAGTTCGGCGAGGCATAATAATTCCTTAGACCAGGCTCGAGGTCGGATGTGGAATACTGTAGAACTGTTGGGCTGCCAAAAATGGGTAATTTGCGAATAGAGTCGGGCGAAAACATTAGAGCATATAGTCGAGTTTTGGCTAGACTTTTTGGATTTTTCTCGGTCCTAACGCTTACAGTGTCGGGGTGTAGCGGCCAGAACCCTGCGACCTATTGGGTGAACACGCCGCACGGCGCAAGTAATCCTCCGGACGTATTTGTTCCCGCAAACGATCCCGCCAAAAGGTTTATCGGAAAAGGCCCGGGCGACTTATTCAAAGAGCTAGGCCCGCCTACGGAAACAATTCCGATGCCTGACACCGGGGGCAAAATGTTTATTTACAATCAACCCGGTCAGCCACACTACGTTTTCGAAACCAACGGGCTTAACCGAATCTATCGGGCATCGACGATACAGTAGCGGCTGCCTCGAGCATTGCTCCGCCCGATTCGGTATGCATCAAAGGCTCTTGACTAAACCGTCCATGGAACTAGGCTTGTGCCATGCGAGTTAAACGCAGGCACTTGTTATTTTAGTTCTTGGCTTTTAGTTCTTGGCCTCCGTCGCTCCCAAACGCGGATCTGCCGCCCGACGAATTCGAACTTCGTCCCGCTCGCACGATCGTGCAGTGACGCCGAGCAGCATCAAGCATAGCTACTGCTCGATCTCAAGCGCGCGACCAGTAGCATGATCGACCTCTGCCTTAGCATAAGAGAATTCGTACAAAGAATCGGCGTACCGCGCGTCATCTTCCGTATAATGGCGCTCGGCGTCCTCGAGGAAGACGATATCTGAAAGACCAGCTTCGTAGCGTTTCTCGACCAGCTCGAGTTCGATCCGCGAAGCGGCGAGAGCCTTTTCAGCGCGCGAAATTTTTTCCAGCGAAGCCTGCCAGTCGAGGAAGGCGGACTTGACCTGGTAAATTACGCGCTGATTTAGGTCGGCAAGCGCGTTTTCCAGTGCCCGACGATGGAGCTTAGCTTCCTGAAGTTGATGGGTAGTGAGAAAGCTGTTGAAAATTGGCCAATGCACCAGCAAACCAACCGCCCAGTTGTTTGCCGCATGCCAAGTTGACGAGCCCATCGTGCTCGACTCCGAAAAGATGCTCGACGTGGGAAAGTAATCGCTTCGGTACTGCACTACTTGAGCTCCGACCGCTTCGATCAGAGCCTGAAACATCTTTACGTCGGGTCTTGTGCGAAACGCCAACTCCAAGAGTTGCCTTAGCGAATCCTTAATCTCGCCGTATGTAAGGACATCGGCCGGTTCGTAAGCAGGAGCGAGGTCGCTCAAGCCCATAGCGTTGTCCAGCGCTACCTTCGCATCCGCAACCGCGTAGCGCGCGTTCACCAACCGATACTCTGCGCGCTGAAGTTCAGCTTCGGTAACGTAGATGTCGACCTCGGGCCTCAGCTTTGCACCAACCTTTTCTTGTGCGTCGTGCAGATGAATGCGCCGCTGCTCGACCGCCTTTTCGAACACGCGCACTAGTTGCTTTGCACGAAGCAAGTTGAAGTAACGCCTCGAGACCTCGAAGATCAAATTCAGGTCAGTGAGTTTTTGCCGGTACTCCGCGGCCTGAGCTTCGAACTGGGCCTGACTGACCATCCCGCGATGGCGCCCGAAGTCGAACAAGAACTGGTCGAGCGAGTAGCCGGCAAGCCAGTTGTTGTACCAGTCGAAGTAGTTGCCTTGATGATTGTCGGGGCGCGTCAAATTTCTGGAGTGAATGGTTGGCATATTGTAGAACGGATACGCGATGTATTCGGTATCACCGACAGGGTTGTCGGTCGCTCCAATCTCTTCTACGACCCCGTGAAGCTGGGGCCCCATCAGGGCGCGCGCCTCGCCGATTCGTTCGCGTGCCGCGCTGGCCTCGTAAATCTGCTGCTTGCGCCGAGGATGATAGCGCAAGGCGATCAGGATAGCTTGCTTGAGAGTCAGCTGAGCGCCAGGTTTTACGGGTAGTTCGTCCAGCGGTTGAGCCGCCCGAGCGTCCGCTGCAACGACCAACACAAAAAGCATAAAAGTTAGTACCGTTCGGTAGTTAATCGGTGCCTTTTTACCCATGCCTTTTCTCCCCAAATTACCGGTCTAGGCAAAAGCCGCTGATTAAAACTGTTGTGACTTTCCGCTCAAGCAAGGGACTCCTGCAAAAATTTGTCGTGAAAAATGCTGTTGCACCCACAAAACTCGACACAAGCCCGCTGACAAAGAGGCTCACGAGAAGAAACTCCATTCCTTTCGCCAAAAGCCACCAGCACAAGGCGGCTCGTAAAAACCCGCGCCATTCTAGAACACTGGCGAAAACCGCGGGCTTAGATAGCGACAGCAAACACAAGTAGGTAAGCTCGCTTCTCATTTTCAAAAGCCTCATCTGTTTGTAAAAACGGCACTGCGCTACTTACTTAAATTTGACCGGAAAGCCCACGAAACTTATTCGGTAACTTTTACCGCTTGGAGGTCGGATAAGCTGACGAACTGCCCACTTTCGAATATCAAGCTCTTGGTTGTATAACCGAGCGATTCCGAGGCAGAAATCGAGCTTATACAATCGGCTCAAACAAACGGACTTAAGCCGCCAAGACCTTATGGTCTCGCACGATTCAGGTTATTTGATGGCGCTTGCCGGCATGGCGCGAGTATAGCCGTACTTGCAACAACTGCAAGATCGGACTTAGCTAGAGTATTAGGTTATCTAGAATGCTCCTCGCATTATACAGCCTACTGTGGTCTGCGGCTGTTCTGGTCGGTCTTACGCTGACACCTTTGCCGTTTGCCGAGGCAGACGCGTTTTACAAGAACGCAAACCTGAGCCGGCAATTAAGCGATTTCCTGCAAAAAGACAATAAGTTGCCCTTGGTAAACGCTGAAGTGCTCGAAGACCAGGATCGTCACAGAAAAGTCGTGCTGTATGGCTTCGTTGAGAGTGCCGACCAAAAGGTGACGGCCGAACTTCGGGCGGCGCAATTTTTAGGCGACCCCGGAATCGACGTTTTTAACCAAATACAGGTACGCCCACAACTCCGCGAACTTGGTCAACGCCAAACAGCAAATGAGCCGAAGGCCGCCGCTTCGCCGCAAGCCACAGATTCCGGAACCACACAAGCCACCCCTAACGACATCGAAGCCTATCTCAGCCAGTTTCAAAACGAAGCCGTAGGCTACGGACTGGGGACATTTGCCCCAGTCGTCCCGATGTTTGGGTTAGGTGCGCTGATGATGCCTCCTCTTTTTTTCGGCGCACCAATTTTCGCGACCGTGCCGTCGGTGCCAACGGCTGCTGCGCCGGCACCGGCCGCTCCAGCTCCTGCCATATCGAGCCCTACCGGCTCGGGTCTGGTCAGTACATCGCCAACTATTGTCAACAGACCGCCATCATTCGTGGGTAAAGGCCCAGGTCTCATCGGTGGAGGCGTTTTCGGGAATCCAAACGGTGGGTCACTCGGTTCGTTGGGTAATCGGCCGGGCGGCCAATTCGGACCATTTTCGGGGCGTTTTCGTCCGGTACCAGGGTTCGGCGGACGGCGATAGCGGTTCGAGAAGAGCAAGCAAGAGAATTAAAGCCAACCGCGTCGCGGAGGGTAAGAATATGAGCGCGCTGCTGTGACCGAGGGAAGCAACAAGAATTTTCCTGGGCTTACCCACTCAATAGTTAGGGCTCGCAAATGCAGAGCTAATCTTGTGGTTTTTGCCTCCACGCGTGTCCGGCCGACCCGCCATCAGGTAAAGCACCATCGCGTCTCAAAACATCAAGGACGTCACCTGAGCCTGACCGCATTTCTGTGATAACATAGCCTTCGCCGTGGCGGACAAAGTAATAATTTTACGTACGGGCAACTCCTCAGCTAGCGCCGGAACGGGGATCGATTACGCGGCGCTACTCAACCCCGCTCAGCTCGAGGCCGTCATGCATGACGAGGGGCCGGCGCTGGTGATAGCTGGCGCCGGATCGGGCAAAACGCGGATCATCGTCTACCGCGTGGCTCGGCTGATTGAAAAGGGAGTGCCGCCGCAGGCGATCCTGATGCTTACCTTTACGAGACGCGCCGCCCAAGAGATGCTTGGCAGGGTAGAGCAGCTGGTGGGCGAGCGATGCCGGCAGGTGGCCGGAGGTACGTTTCATTCCTTCGCCAATGTGATGCTTCGCCGGTACGGTCAAGCGATCGGGCTTTCGCCTAACTTCACAATCCTTGACCGCGGCGACATGGAGGATCTTATCAACCTTTTGCGCGCCCAGATGGGGCTTGCGTCCAGCGAGCACCGGTTCCCTAAGAAATCCACGCTGGCGGAAATGATAAGTATAGCGCGCAACAAGGCGCGCACCTTAGAAGAAGAGATCGCGCTAGAATATCCCCATTTTATCGACCAGACCGAGAAGATCGTGCGTCTGGCATCGGCTTATGCGGATTACAAGCGCTCGCGCGGCCTGCTTGACTACGACGACCTTCTATACACTTTGGCCGAGCTTCTGCACAACAACGCGGAGATCCGTCGGCGTATTTCGGCACTGCATCGTTATATCATGGTTGACGAATACCAGGATACCAACCCCATCCAGGCCGAACTCATAAGCTTACTTGCCGACTACCATCAAAACGTGATGGCGGTCGGCGACGACGGCCAATCGATCTACTCGTTTCGCGGCGCCGATTTTCGCAATATCTTGGAATTCCCCAAGCGCTTCCCGAATGCTCGCATAATCAAAGTCGAAGAGAACTATCGTTCGTTGCAGGGGATTCTCGATTTGGCCAACGAAATTTTGGCGGGCGCCAGCCGCAAGTACACAAAAACGCTTTTCGCCCATCGTGTCGGCCAATTCACGCCCATTCTGGTCAGGGCGCAAGACGAACCGATGCAGTCGCGCTTCGTAGCCCAGCGCATCCTGGAATTGCGCGAGGAAGGCGTCGAACTCGGCGAAATCGCCGTTTTGTTCCGTTCGAGCTTCCATTCCTTCGATCTCGAGCTCGAGCTCCAACGGCGAAATATTCCGTTTGTCAAACGCGGCGGATTCAAGTTTATCGAGACCGCCCACATCAAGGATGCGCTTGCCCACTTGCGCGTGGTGGCCAACCCGGCCGACATGGTCTCGTGGATGCGAGTGCTCAAACTCATCCCAGGCATCGGCGACCGCAAGGCACACGCGATTGTCGAGACGCTGTCGAAAGCAAACGATGCGCCGCAGGAGCTGAAGGCTTTAGCCGAACTGATGAGAAGCAAAAGCCACAAGGCCGCGGATGGGTTAGCGCGACTTGCGGCGCTGCTCTCTGAGATCCGCAGCGACCGAGCACGACCCGCCGATCAACTGGCGGTGGTGCTCCAATACTACGTGCCTTTGATGCGCGACGAGTATCCGGACGACTATCCAAAGCGCGAGCGCGACCTCGAGCACTTTCATGAGATCGCGCAGCGTTACCGCAGCCTCGAGGCGTTGCTTACCGATGTTGCTTTGGAGCCGCCGTCGGACTCGGTCGGCGACGTTTTGGCGACCGACAGCGATGACGAGCTTTTAACCCTCAGCACGATCCATTCGGCCAAAGGCCTCGAATGGAAGGTAGTGTTCATAATCTGGGCCGCTGAAGGAAGATTCCCTCCTTTGCAGAGCATCGACCCTGAGCAACTGGAAGAGGAGCGGCGACTTATGTACGTTGCTGTCACGCGCGCTCGCGACGAGCTTTATATCGTTTACCCAATCCGCATGTTCGACCGCGTGCTGGGCTACACACTGGGCCAAGCCTCCCGATTCCTGGAAGGTATAAGCCCGCAAACGCTTATGACCGCCTCTCTTGAAGAGGAAAGTACGTAAGAAGACCGCTTTTTGGCTCACGGTTTACGCGACCCGATTGGAAGTGAGCGGAATTGTTTGCATGGCGCCGCGAGGTGAAAGCAAATTGGCTCAAGCAACTGCAGTACGAAAGCACGCCAACCCAGTGACGCTTACCGTACTGGGCTCTGGCGACGCCTTTTGCAGCGGCGGGCGGCTCAATGCCGGCTACGTAATAAGAGCGAAGGATGCCGTCGTCTTGATCGATGCTGGCCCGACCATACTGGCAGGCATGAAACGATGCGGGATCGATCCTTCCGAGCTCAGGCTTGTGCTGATCACCCATCTTCACGGTGACCATTTCGCGGGGCTTCCGTTTCTGATTCTCGACTACCTTTACCAAACGACCCACTTCAAGGGTCTCACAATAGCCGGACCTCGCAACCTGGCGTCGCGAGTGTGGAGGTTGTTTCGCGCGATGTACCCGCGGACTAACCCGCAGCCTGTCGCGCGTAAGCTCGAGTTCGTCGTTTTGCGGCCCGATGAACGGGCTCGGTTCGGCAAGGTCATCGTCGAGTCGCTGCGCACGCCACATACCGTAGGCGACGTTTCGCTCGCACTTAAGGTTACTGTGGCAGGTAAATCTCTGGTATTCTCGGGCGACACCGGATGGACCGACGAATTGCTGGACTTTAGCGCGGGCAGCGACTTAACCCTACTCGAGTGCACCCAGTACGACGGCGTGGGCGGTACTCATTTGAGCTATGCCCAGATTATCAAGAACGTAAACCGATTTAGCACGCGCCGCCTAATCCTGACCCATCTCGGCCAAGACGTCCTGCCTCACAGTGACGAGCTCGCAGTTGAAACTGCGTTCGACGGTATGATGCTAACGGTATGATGCAAACACCTGTCTCTGTTTGGGGGATACCCTCGTTTTATTAGATCTACGCGCGTTGGATGGGAAAGGCAAAACTGGGCTAAGGCAGGCACACGCCAAAGTTGCGCAAAAAAGCTTAGAACTTGCCGCGTACAAGACGCCAGCGAGGGCAGAGCCGAAGCGGCGCGCGAGACCGAGCAATCAATGGCGTGCACTCCCCGAAAAAGTTCATTATGGTGTTACAAAAAATCGGCCTAGGCATTTAGAAGGAGAGCATATTTCGGATGGGGATTGTCGAAGACAAGCTTGCTTTGGTTGTCGGCGTGGCAAATGACAAAAGTTTAGCCTGGGCTATTGCCCAAAAATTAGCCGAACAGGGGGCAAAAGTGGCTCTCACCTACCAAGGCGAAGCCTTGGAGAGGCGAGTGCGTCCGCTCGCCGAGCAGATCGGCGCGACGGTCGTTGGCGAGATGGACGTGGGCAACGACGAAAGCGTTGCGAACGCCTTTGGAAAGATAGCCCAGATGTGGGGAGGGCTCGATCTGCTGGTTCACGCGGTAGCCTTTGCTGAACGCGAAGATTTGCAAGGACGCTTTCTTAGCGTCAAACGGGCCAACTTTTTGCGCGCACTCGATATAAGCGCATACTCGCTGGTGAGTCTTGCGCGAGCGGCAGAACCGCTTATGGAAAAGCGCGGCGGCGGCGCGATCCTGACGCTTACGTACTTGGGCGCGGTGCGCGCGGTGCCCAATTACAACGTGATGGGAGTCGCCAAGGCTGCTCTGGAGGCCTGCGTGCGATATCTTGCTATCGATTTGGGCGAAAAGAAAATTCGCGTCAACGCGCTCAGCGCTGCGCCAGTACGAACGCTATCCGCGGCCGCAATAAGAGGTTTTTACGATATGGCCCACGAGGTCGAGCGCCGCTCGCCTCTGCGCCGTGGGCTTAACCGCGAGGAAGTGGGAACGATGGCGGTAGCCCTATTGAGCGACCTTGCAAGCGCGGTGACCGGCCAGACGGTCTATGCTGACCTGGGCTACAGTATTGTGGGACTGTAGTTCCCTAAAAAATAGGACCAGCTCAAGCTAAAAGCGAAAAGAGAGACGATCGTACCTCAGCACTGCTGACCGGAAGATAGAACTTTTTCGGAAGTGACGAGCCTCCATTCAATACGAGAGTTTCATCTCACAAAGGAGGACAGAGATGGGAGTAATTACGATTCCCCAGCTGGCCGATAATTACGCTTATCTCGTCGTTGACGAATCGAGCAACGATGCAGCCGTCGTCGATTGCGCGCAAGCGCAACCGATTCTGGAAGAAGTCAACCGACGAGGCCTAAGACTTATCGCCGTGCTATCAACCCACTGGCATGCCGATCATACTGGGGGAAATCTCGAGCTTGCCAGCAAGGTTCAAGGTCTTAGGATTTATGGTGCTCGCGCTGAAGGCGGGCGAATCCCAGGGCTGACGGACCCGGTCGACGATGGCGACCAGATTAAAGTAGGCAACCTGAGGGCGCAAGTACTCGGTATCCCGGCGCACACCAACGGTCATGTGGCCTACTATTTTCCCGCCCTTAAGGCGCTTTTCTGTGGTGATACGCTTTTCGTCGCCGGATGCGGGCGCGTGTTCGAGGGGCGCGCGGCAACGATGGTAGCCTCGTTGAGCAAGCTAGCTTCGCTGCCCGACGATACCCAGGTTTTCTGCGGTCACGAATATACAGAAAAAAACCTAGCGTTCGCGCTCACCGTGGAACCCGGCAACGAGGCTTTGCGGAAAAAGTACGAATGGGCCAAGGCCCAGCGGCAACAAAATAAACCAACGATTCCCTCGACAATCGGCGAAGAGAAGCAAACGAACCCTTTTCTGCGCTTGCATAGCCCGGAGATCCGAGCCGTTCTGAAGCGCCTCGATCCGCAGCTAAGCGATGACCCAGTGGCGATTTTTGCCAAGTTGCGCGAAATGAAAGACCATTTCTAGCTTCAAGCGACCGCCGATTGAACCAGTAGCGCGGTACCTTGTCAGCTGTATCGGCGGGTGCTGCGCAGACTGACGAAGCTCTCCCCACGAGAACTTCACCCCCGAATAATTGGCGCGGGCGAAACGCTACGAACTAAAACGGACGTACCAACGCCAGAAACAAGATCGCCAGCACTATCAGGCTTACCAAACCGTGCAAAGAGGCGAATTCCTTGGACTCTGCGGAGTTGACTACGTTAGACGACAGCGCTTTCAGACGGCGATAAAAACGCACGTGAAACACGATTAACACAAGCACCAAAGCAATCTTTGCGTGAAGCCATCCCTTGCGTAATAACTCCGGCTCGGCCGCAACGAGGATCGCTCCGAAAATTATCGTTACCGCCGCACCGACGCCCGCCGCGGCTATAAGCGCTTGACGCGCAAGCGTAATTAGCCCAAGCTTGAGGGACCCGTTTGCCTGCTGAAATCCCATCCGCAGCAAACTCGTCAGGGCGAGCAAATTCCCCACCCAGATGATCACTCCGAACAGATGAAGAGCACGCAGTGTTGGAATCATGCCTTACGCCCGTCCTGCACCACTGGAGCCTGAACCCTAAAACCGATAACCAAAGCGATCAACATCAAGGCCGCCGAAACAAAATACGGCGCCGTCTGGCCTGCGCTCTGATACAGAGCTCCCGCAAAGAGCGGACCAACGATGCGAGCTAGCGACAAAGCCGACTGGTTGAACCCCAGAACCTCACCCCTGCTGCGGAGGCTAGAAAACTTAGTCAGGAGACTTGCAACCGACGGGTTTTCAAGCCCATAACCGAACGCTGCAAGCGATAGCAACAAAAATAGCGCCACGGTTGACGAAAAACTCGCAAGCGGTCCCAGACCGACGCCCATAGCGACGACCCCGACTCTCACCAAGATCGTTTCGCTAACCGTCTTAGCAAGGCGCCCTACCAAGTAACCTTGTGCAACGGCCTGCACGAGCCCCGCCCATGCCAGGGCTGCGCCGACACCTCGCGGCTGAAGTCCATATTTTGCAGAAGCTACGAGCGCAAAGGTAGTTTCGAGCGCGGCGAACACCATCGTGCTCAAAAAAGCGATCGCGAACAATCGCATCAACTCGCGCTGCCTTAAGGTCGAAAACCAATTCGGCATCAGGGCGCGCACGTGCCCGGCCTCAGCTGTGACTTCACTGCGCGCGGTAAGAGACTCGGGAAGCTTAAAGTACGCAAAAGCAAGATTCGCAAGTGCAAGCGCGCTAGCGAAGTATGCGGGAGTTCGCAGGCTCGTTTGCCCTAATAGGCCTCCCACCACTGGACCGAAAACGAAACCCAGGCCAAAGGCTGCGCCGATCAGGCCCATCGCGCTTGCGCGTTGGCTTTCGGGCGTGGTGTCGGCCATGTAAGCCTGCGCGGTCGACACGGTAGCAGCGCAAGCGCCATGTACTACGCGAGAAAAGAGAAGCCAAGCAAACGAACTCGCGCTTGCGTAGAGCGCGTAACCCACTGCCGACCCGGCAAGTCCAAGCATCAAGACCGGCCTTCGACCCACGCGGTCAGATAACCGCCCAAGTACTGGAGCGCACAACAACTGCGCCGCCGAATACGCAGAAAGAATTGCGCCAACGCCTGCCGCTCCTACTCCAAGACGCGCAGCGAACAGTGGAAGAAAGGGAATAACGATCCCAAAGCCAAGTAAGTCAATGAAAACGGTCGTAAAGAGAACAAGGCGGGCAGAGGGGTGGAGCGGGGGAGTCGACACACGCTCGCCACGCCACTGAGGTGCAGGCATCTCGTGACTCTCTATCTGACTCATTTGGACAATTGAAAACTTTTCCAGCGAATCTTCTTGCTAAAGCTCGGACGTACTTCGCTTTACTTTTCTTGCTCTTTGTCCAGAAAAGCTTTTAAAGCTATCGGCGCATTGCACACGATGCATCCAGAGATTTCGAAACTTTCAGCTCGTGTGCGCCATTGTATAGGGCAAAAAGCGGCTCGGCTACTCCGAAGGCAATTCATCGCTAGACCGGGGCGAAAAGCGATAGACCAACTCATTCGGTTTAACGTAACCGAGTTCCTTGTGGATCAAGCTTTGTAAATACACGTCATCAGAACGAAGTTTTTCCACCTCGACATTTAAAACCGAGTTCTCGCGCTCGAGCTGGTCGCACGTCTGGCGCAGCTGTAGCTCCTGCTGGCGTAACACGAGCAAATCACGAAGCCCGCGACGCGACCAGATAGCCTCGAACACAAGTCCGCCGGACGCTGCGAGCAAGAGCAGCGGAATTAGCCGTATGCGCAACGGTCGGGGCATCGCGATTTTACCAACGCCTCTAAAGCCCTATATTAGCGAATAAGCGTAGCTTATCGAAAAACGCGATTATACTGCTTTGAAAATCCGTCAAGTAAGACGCTTTCCCGGAATTTAAAACTTTTTTCCAAAATCGACCAATAACTATTGATTTAACAACTTCGTTTGTGTATAGATTAGCACGAGTCGATTTGGCATCCACGGCTTGTATAAGCCGGGACGTCATCGGGACGTCAGGACGGTTTATTTTGGCAAGGAGGTGCCTATGCCGGCAGCAAAGCAAGCTTCAAAAAAGGCGACGAAGGCCGCAATGAAGAAAAAGGCCACCAAGAAAAAGAAGTAGCGTTTTATCTTTACCCGCGCCGCAATCACGGGCGTTGCGGCAACACTAAGTTTTAAAGGTTCAACCTTTATCACAGTCCTGGCGTCCCAACTCGACTAAAGGGACCTGTTAAGGTCTCGCGATGTAAGGGAGGGTCCGTTGGTGGCGGACTCTCCCTTCTTTTTGTCGAAGCTCAACAATAGCGAACGTCAAACTCAAAAGGCGGCCGGTTAATCAACGCCACACCGCGCCAGCAACACCGCACCACTAGTGCTGTGGTAGCTTATCTAGGCAAGTTGCTCGAGCAGCACGGAAAACCAACTCACCACCAATCCTATCAAGAAAGCGAATAAGGGCGCGGTCTGGCCGTCATCGAAACGCTGTTGCTGGATACGAGGAACGATATCGGAGGCCGCGATTGCCAAAAACGTGCCTGCAGAAAACGCAATTGCGGAAGCGATTAGATGCGAAGCGGCGCCTCGTAGAAGCGCTCGCGTGGCCATCGCTCCGACCGGCGTGCTGAAGGCATAGGCCCCCAGCCACACCATCGTGGCACTCCGTGACCACTCGTCAAGCAACAAAAGACTCGTCAGCGCGAATGCCTCGGGCATCTTGTGAGCTACCACGGCGATGAGCACCACCGGGCCGAGCTTTGGCTGACCGTACGAAGCAGCCACAGCAAAACCGTCCAACAGGCTATGGAAAGAGATACCCACGGCGGCGGCAAGCCCCACGTGCACATGTCGCTGCTGGCCGTGCGCAGTTGGTTCTTCTGGATGGGGATGCACGATGAAGAAGTGCTCCAGGACCGCGATAATCGAAAATCCCGCAGCCAACGGCCATCCTAACGCCGGACCCAGAGCCGCGGCCGCATCGGGAATCATGTGGAAGAAAGCTGCCCCAAGCAGAATTCCTCCGGCAAAACTTACCGACACGAGCTGGCCCGAAGCGGACTTCGGCGACCTTAGCAAGCGCATACCGCCGCCACTGAGAGCGCACAAAACCAACGCGCCGAGATATATTAAAAGTCCACGGCTCATCGCCTAAAAGGTCATCGAGCAACGCTTTGGCAAACTAGCCGCTAAACGAGCCGCGCGCAACGATAAAGGCGGCTCGCCGATTGCCAAATGCGGTGCTAATCTGTTACTCAATGTTATGGCCTTCTCTACGGCAAGGTCTTTTAGTCAGTCTCTTAGCCCGTGCTGCGGTGCGGGCTTTTTATTTGGGAGAAGCTTATGCATTACTCTGAGCTTCGCGAAGGCCTAACTTTCGACGACGTGCTGCTGCTCCCACAAGAATCGGAGCTGTTGCCTTCCCAATGTGACGTTTCAACGGTCTTGACGCGTAATATTCGCTTAAACATCCCACTGGTCGCCAGCCCCATGGACACCGTCAGCGAGGCGCGGACGGCGATCGTGATGGCGCAGAGCGGGGGCATAGCCTTTATCCATCGTAACTTATCGATCGAACAGCAAGCGGCCGAGGTTGCTGCCGTTAAAAAATTCGAAAGTGGGATGATCGTCGACCCCGTAACCGTCCATCCGGACCAAAAGATCGAGGACGCCCTCGAGATCATGCATCGCTTCAGAATCTCGGGGTTGCCGGTAGCGGTCGAAGGTCGCCTGGTCGGGATCGTCACCCACCGCGATTTGCGCTTCGAGAAGCGCCTTGACCGGCCAGTGCGGGAAGTGATGACGAGCAAGGTGATAACCGCGCGACCGGGAATCAGTTTGGAAGAGGCTAAGCAAATCTTGCAAGAGCATCGGATCGAAAAGCTGCCGCTGGTGGACGAGCAGCAGCGTTTGCGGGGCCTGATAACTGTCAAGGATATGGAGAAAGCGTCGCGCTACCCCAACGCGTGCAAGGACGAGTTGGGACGCCTGCGCGTGGGCGCGGCGATCGGTGTGGGAGCTGACCGCGAAGAACGCACCGCCGCGCTGATCCGTGCAGGAGTTGACGTGCTGTGTATCGATACCGCTCATGGTCACTCGCGCAACGTGATCGAGGCGCTCAAAGCCACCAAACGCGACTTTCCGGGGATCGACGTCGTGGCCGGCAGCGTGGCAACGGCCGAAGGTGCGCGAGCGCTTATCGAGGCGGGCGCCGATGCTTTGCGCGTGGGGATTGGGCCTGGCTCGATCTGCACGACTCGGGTAGTCACAGGAGTTGGCGTGCCCCAGCTCACAGCGATTATGGAGTGCGTGGCGGCGGCCGCGCCGTACAAGGTTCCGGTAATCGCGGACGGCGGTATTCGCTTTTCGGGCGATATCACTAAAGCGCTCGCCGCCGGAGCCGATAGCGTTATGATCGGCTCGCTTTTTGCGGGCACCGAAGAAAGTCCGGGCGAGGTAATCATCTACCAGGGCCGCGCCTACAAGGCTTATCGCGGCATGGGTTCGATAGGCGCAATGATGGAGCGGGCTCGCGACCGTTACGGCCAGCACGACGTCAGCGATGACAAGCTCGTGCCCGAGGGAATCGAGGGACGTGTCCCGTACCGCGGCTCGCTCGCCTCGAACCTTGAACAACTTGTGGGTGGGCTGCAGGCCGGAATGGGTTACATCGGCGCCGCAAATCTGGCCGAGCTTAGACGGCGCGCTCGATTTATCCGCGTGACCGAGGCTGGACGGCGCGAAAGCCACGTGCATGACGTCTTTATCACTAAGGAAGCTCCGAACTATCGCCTGTAGAATCTCCCCCTTGACCCAGCGATCCAACGTGCAATCGAGGGTGCCCGGCGAATATCGGTCCTTCGGCAAAAAGGTCACGACAAAACTGCCCGGCTTTCACCCGGCCGTGCAGCAAAGCCTCGTCGGTTTGATTCGAACGTTCCGGTAATGGCTAAGCTTAGGGTTGCGGTCCTTTTTGGCGGGCGGTCCGGCGAGCACGAGATTTCGTTGCGCTCGGCGCTAACTGTTATGGGCGCCCTTGACCCGCAGCGCTACGAGGTGGTGCCAATAGGGATCGACCGCGACGGCCGGTGGTATCTGCGCTCGGATGCGGCCAAGTCGCTCAGTGAAATCGCGGCTAAACTAGGTGAGCTCGACCGCGGAGGTTCGCCTGTCGCGATCCTTCCGTATCCGGAGCCTACCGGAAAAATTTGGGTGTGTCGCCAATCAACGCTCGGCGACATGCTCGAGATATTGCACGGCGAACGAGTGGACGTGGTGTTCCCAGTGCTTCACGGCACCTACGGCGAAGACGGCACCGTGCAGGGGCTTCTTGAGCTTGCCGGATTTGCCTATGTCGGTTCGGGCGTGTTCGGCTCGGCGGTCGGGATGAACAAAGCGGCGCAAAAACGGATACTGCGCGACGCCGGTATTCCGGTGACCGAGTTTGCCACGATCGACGCCCTGGAGCTTAGAGATAACCCTGAGCGCGCTTTCGAAATCGCCGAGCATCTGAATTATCCGGTGTATGTAAAACCCAATGCACTCGGCTCTTCGATTGGTGTAAGCCGTGTGGCGAACAAGGAAGAGCTCATGCCGGCGCTGCGCGAGGCTTTGCGCTACGATTGCAGGGCGCTTATCGAGGCTTCCTGCGAAGGACGAGAGCTCGAATGCGCGGTTTTGGGTAACGAGCGACCGGAAGCCTCAACCGTAGGCGAGATAATCGTAAGCGCGCACCACAGCTTTTACAGCTACGAGTCTAAGTACGTCGATCCCAACGGCGCGCAGATCGCTATTCCTGCCGACCTGCCGGAGCAAGTTATCGAGCACATCAGGCAACTAGCCAAAGCAACATTCCAACTCCTCGAGCTGCGTGGGATGGCTCGAGTTGACCTTCTTGCGCGGCGCGATCTGAGCAAGATCGTCGTAAACGAGGTCAACACGATCCCGGGCTTTACGGCAATAAGCATGTACCCAAAGCTTTGGGAGGCCTGCGGCTTGCCCCTGCCACGGCTCGTCGACCGGCTGATAGAACTTGCGGTTGAAGAACATGACAGGCGAAAATCGTTAAGCTTCACCTACCAGCCAAAGCGTTCTGCATGAACAATCGACAGCGGCGAGTACCTTTGCTAATTGCGACCACCAACCGCGCAAAGCTAAACGAGTACCGGCTTCTTCTGGCCAACTTACCATTCGAGCTCCTGTCACTTGGCGATCTGCAAATCACGCAAACGCCCGAAGAGAACGGTGCCACATTCAGCGAGAATGCTCTCATCAAGGCGCGCTTTTATAGAAAACTGAGCGGCCTGCCGACCTTGGCTGATGACGGAGGGCTGGAGGTCGACGCGCTGGGCGGGGAACCTGGCGTAAGGTCACATCGCTGGATTGACGGACGCGAGGCTTCCGACGAGGAGCTTATCGCGGAAGTTTTGCGCAGGATGCGCGATGTGGACGATGGTAGACGCACAGCCCGCATCAAAGCCGCGCTGGCGCTTGCGTATGTAAAAGCAGGCGTTGAGCGCGAAGCGGTCGTTGAGGATGCACTGGAAGGCGTAATCGGCCGGTCGGCGTATCCGAACTACCCGCCGGGATTTCCGTACCGAGCCTTGCTTTATCTGCCCAAGATGGGCCGCTTCTTTGCCGAACTGAGCGACGAAGAAGCCGCTCAGCTCAGCCAGCGCAAAGCGGCGCTTGAGCGCGCTCGCCCTTACCTGATGGAGATCCTGGAAAGCGCGTGATCGGCGGCACCCCATGCCGTCCAGCTAAGCGCACAGCTAGCGCCGTATTCGACGATGTTTGCGTGGTAAAGTTCGCGCGCAAAGAGATCCTCGCACGCGCAGTTACGAAACAAGCTTTGGCTTTGTCCGTCTCCAGACCCTTTGCACCGCAGGCGTGCCGTATCGTGGTTTGCAAGAGGTTTCCCCGACGACAGAGGGCTCAACCGCTTTTCTGCAGCACTATCGGGCACATCCGCCGCAATGCTTCCAAGTCAGTACCTGGCTAGGTCCCCAGTTGCCAGCTTGAAAGGTAGCGTTTTTGTTCGCTCGATAGATGGTCGATCTTTATGCCCATCGCCTCGAGCTTGAGCGTGGCGACTCGTTTTTCAATTTCGCTGGGCACCTCGTGAACCTTGACCGCCAATTTTTTATCACTTTTGGCAACCCATCTCGCAACCAACGCCTGAGTCGCGAAGCTCATGTCCATCACCTGGGCCGGATGGCCCTCGGCACAGGCTAAATTGACCAACCGGCCTTTGCCCAGTAAATAGATCCGCCTGCCGTTTGGCAAATGGTAACAATCGACGTTCGGCGCAATATCGGTTTCAACCTTTTGCGCCATCTTAGCCAATCCGGCGACGTCGATCTCGACGTCGAAATGACCGGAGTTAGCCAAGATAGCGCCATCTTTCATCAGCGCGAAATGCGACGGCGTCAGCACGTGTTTGTCGCCGGTGACGGTGATGAAGACGTCGCCCACTCTGGCGGCTTCCGTCATTCGCATCACGCGAAAGCCGTCCATCGCAGCTTCCAAAGCCCGTACCGGCTCGACCTCGGTCACGATCACGTTCGCCCCCATCCCGCGTGCACGTGTAGCTACTCCGCGGCCGCACCATCCGTAACCTGCAACCACGACGGTCGTGCCCGCAAGCAAGATCCCAGTTGCGCGAACGATTCCGTCCAACGTCGACTGGCCCGTCCCATAACGGTTGTCGAAAAGATACTTCGTGACGGCGTCATTGACCGCGACAACAGGAATTCTCAGTGCTCCCTCCTTCTCCAAAGCGCGAAGGCGCGTCACGCCGGTCGTGGTTTCCTCCATGCTCGCCATCACGTTTTCCGCCTGCGCGCTGAATTCGGTGTGCAAGAGACTCACCAGGTCTGCTCCGTCGTCGAACGTCAGTTGGGGATTGCGCTTGAGCACAGCAGCCAGGTGAGCGTAATAGGTGTCGCGGTCCTCGCCACGTATGGCAAAAACCGGAATGCCGAAGTCCCTGACTAAACTTGCCGCGACGTCATCCTGCGTGGAGAGCGGGTTAGAGGCGCAGCAAGCAGGCTCGGCCCCTGCGGCCTTGAGCGTGAGCAAAAGCACTGCAGTTTCACAGGTAACGTGCAGGCAGGCACCCACTCGGATACCCTTGAGCGGCTTTTCCTTTTCGAACTGCTCACGCAAACGTGCAAGCACTGGCATCTGGCCTTCGGTCCATAGGATGCGCTGCTTGCCTTTGTCGGCCAGCCGCAAGTCGGCAACGTCGTAATCGCGCCGAGCAAGTCCTAGGCGTGATATGGTTAAAGCTCTACTTTTCCCGTTCGTATTTGTGCTCGCCAATTTTCTCGACTCCGGAGTTTATCGGCCTACTTCAGGCGCCTTAGCTACGAAGGTTAAAGGCCGCCCGCAACTCATCGACTCGGTCGAGCCTTTCCCAGGTAAACAGTCCATTGACAGGTGGACGCCCGAAATGGCCGTAAGCTGCAGTTGGCTTATAGATTGGGCGCTTGAGGTCGAGTGTCTTGATAATCGAGGCGGGACGAAAGTCGAACAACTCGCGCAACACGGCAGAAAGCCGGTTTTCCGGCACCTTGCCTGTTCCAAAAGTATCAACTAAAAGCGAAACTGGCTCGGCGACGCCGATCGCATAAGCAACCTGAATTTCGCACTTGTCAGCAAGACCCGCAGCGACCACGTTCTTAGCCACATAGCGCGCCATATAACAGGCCGAACGGTCCACCTTTGACGGGTCTTTGCCGGAAAATGCGCCGCCGCCGTGCCGCCCATACCCACCGTAGGTATCCGCTATAACCTTGCGCCCGGTAAGCCCGCAATCGCCTTGAGGCCCTCCGATGACGAAGCGGCCAGTCGGATTGACAAAATACTTGGTGGATTCATCTAGATAGTGGGCTGGAATCACCTTTTTGATCGCTTCTTCGATCACCGCCTCGCGCAGCGCTTCGTAGGTTATGTCCGGCGAATGCTGGGTTGAGACCACAACGCTCGTTACCTGCACCGGCCGGCCGTCAGCGTACCGCACCGTTACCTGGCTTTTGGCATCGGGCCGCAAAAACTCGAGCTTTCTATTCTTCCGTAGCTCCGCCAACCGCTCGACCAGCTTATTGGCCAGATAAATAGGCATCGGCATGTACTCAGGCGTCTCGGTGCAAGCAAAGCCGAACATCATCCCTTGGTCGCCGGCGCCCTGCTCTTTGTATAACCCGAGGCCCTCGGTAACGCCCTGCGAGATGTCTTGCGATTGACGGGTTATCGCGGTAACAACCGTCGCGCTGTCCCAATCGAAGCCGCACTCGCTATCGTATCCGATCTCACGCACCGTGCGGCGAGCTATTTCGACATAATCGGGTTTTGCACTACTCGTGATCTCACCAGCCAGAACGACCAGATTACTCTTAATCAGGCTCTCCATCGCCACCCGCGCGTCGGGGTCTTCCTCCAGATGCGCGTCCAGTACGGCGTCGGAAATCTGATCGCAAATCTTGTCAGGATGACCCTCGGAAACCGCTTCAGACGTAAAAACGAAATCCTTAAGCGCCATGCGCCTTAGCTCCTAGCATGTGGGAGGCCACGGCAGCCAGTAGACTTAGCCAACCGTCGGGCCTTAACTCGGCTTTTTTCGTCGCGCTGTGTGCCACCAAAGCTCATTTACCAAAAAGAACACGAGCAAAAACCAAGTCTCGGTTCGTCACTGCATGCTCGAGCAGTTTGCACCTAAAAACGAACCTTTGCTCTAGGCTCAATACAATAAGCCCCAACGTCAAGACTCGTCAATCATCCAAACCGGCCGGCAGTATCTTCACGCCACAGCGATTCGCGCCCTAGCGAAGCGGCTTCTCTACTCTTCGCCAAAGCGATTTTCGAAGAGCTCGCGCAAAGCGGCTAATGCTTCGCGCGCTTGAGGTCCCTCGGCACGAAGCTTGAGTTTGGTCCCCTTCGATGCGCCCAACATGAGGATACTTGTGACGCTTCGCGCGTTGACACGTTGACGCCCCTTGACCAACGTCACGTTGGCATCGAATTTGCGTGCTACCTCCGCCACCGCAGAGGCAGCACGAAGATGAAGGCCGAGGCGATTTTTTACCTCTACCGAGCCCTCTGCAACTACGCTCATATGTTCGTCAAGAAAACCTAGGGCATTGTTAAATTAAAACTCGTGGCACGGAACCACAAAATAGCCGATAGGACGTCACGGGTGCGAGCAAACATCTCGCTCGACGCCATAACGCGGCAACTCGAGCCCTCGTCGCTGTCTGCAACCGCCGACCATTAGGTTAGCTGAAGGCGAATCCAAAGCCTTCGAAATTACGTTTTCGGATGATGGTTTAACCGTTTGCGCCATAAACGCATCTTCAGACATGGAGACCGGGCTGAATAAATCAAGCAACATCAATGGGGCATGAGGAGTGCGAAGCATGGCATGCACCTTGCGTAATATATTTTGCAGAGCTGTTGTTCTAGACCGGGCTTCAGATATTGCTCATAAGGCAGTGCGAAACAAGCGAAGAATATGAATATAGCGTTGAAACCTACGGAGACCCCTTTGGAAGGCAATTACTGATGATTATTTTTCAAGCGGGCTCTAACGTGACGAACTCTTCGGACCAGTCCGCTAGTCGGCTGTCGAGCTCCAAATCGTTCTTTGGCGGACGAGAGCCCACTTCGTAAGACGACTCTTCAATACGAGTTTACAACCATGGGAAAAGTCTGTGCGATAAGTAACACGGTCGTGAATAACAACGGTGCGGCACGACCAGAGATTGGTCGCCTGAGAATTGCGCAGTTAGCGCCGCTTCACGAAAGCGTGCCGCCGAAACTTTATGGCGGAACCGAACGGGTGGTGGCCTATTTGGTGGAGGAGTTGGCGCGCCGGGGTCACGAAGTCACCCTGTTTGCGTCGGGCGATTCGACCGCAAGCGTGCCTCTGCGACCGATTTGGCCGGTAAGCTTACGATTGGCTGGGCTTAGCCGTTATGGCCACGACTATCACCTGATGATGGTCGCTGAAGCGTATAAGGATGCTTCTGAGTTCGACATAATTCATTCGCACATCGACTACTGGAATTTTCCGCTCGCGAGATTAGTTTCGACGCCGACCGTAGCGACGCTCCACGGGCGTCTCGACCAGTCGGAGACTCATCCCGTATGGCAAAACTTTGCCGATATACCCGTGGTCTCGATCTCGAACTATCAGCGTCGTCCTTTGCCGCAGCTCAACTGGGTTGGTACCGTCTACCATGGGCTTCCTAGAAACTTGCTTCGGTTTAACCCTGGTCCGGGCAAGTATCTTGCGTTTTTGGGGCGAATTTCCCCCGAAAAACGACCCGACCTTGCGATCGAGATCGCTCGGCGCGCAGGTATTCCGCTTAAGATCGCGGCCAAGGTTGACGAAGCCGACCGAGAATATTTTGAAGCCAAGATCAAACCGCTTCTGGCTAGCCCTGACGTAGAGTTTATTGGCGAAATCAACGAAAAAGAAAAAAACGACTTTCTTGGGCAAGCGCTAGCCCTGCTGTTTCCTATCGATTGGCCCGAGCCGTTTGGTCTTGTGATGATTGAAGCACTGGCCTGTGGCACGCCCGTGATCGCTCGCCCTTGCGGCTCAGTACCAGAAATCTTGCGTCATGGGGTGACCGGCTTTATCGCAAACGAAGTGGAAGAGCTTGTGGATGCCGTAAAGCGCATCGACCAGATTTCGCGTTTGCGATGCCGCGAAGAGTTCGAGTCGCGCTTCACCGTCGAGATTATGGCCACCAATTACGAGAAAGTTTACTGGCGGGTGATTACGGAACGTCAGGCGAGCTCGACGATTTCGCCTTCGATGTTGACTTCCGAAAAGCCGGCCAGCAGCGGAGCGTGGACTCCACACGGCAAGGGAACCGCCTATGCTGTGTAGCGTCCAAAATGCGGCCTAAAGGGGGCTAGCAACGCCGGACAATGCGGTGGGATTAAATAAGCTAAGAGGCAACCTTATCGGACGGAGCCGCGTTAGTTGCTTCTTGCGCGCTCCCTACGAGCTCAGCCAAAAATAGTTCGCGCACGCGACGCTCGATGTCGGCTGCTTTGAGAGAGCCCATTCGCGCGCGCCATTCTTTGAGCGGAATGACCGCCTTTGCCATGTTGCGGTGCCCGCCCGCGCTCCCCATCGAAGCGAAAAGCCGCCGCACAACCTCTCCCGCGCTCCGACCGGTGCCATGATTTCTAACCGCTATCACTAGGTTCGGACCAAGCTTGCCAACAACCGCCACCCATTCCACACCTTCAAAGCACAGACACAAGTCCGCCATTTGGACAATTACGTCGTCGCGTTCTACCGGTCCAAGGTACATCAGTAAAAAACCACGTTCGACTTCGATTCGTCGAATCGCCCGCGCCATAGTAGGCACAAAGCTCAGCGGAAGCTCGGGCCGCTCGATACGGCGCAAAAGGCTGTAGTTCGCAAGGCGTGCTAATACCCCAAAGGCCTCGAAATCCTCTTCGGTTGCGCGGCGCGAAAGGGCGAGAGTATCTGACTTAATACCGTATATAAGCGCTGTGGCAAGTCTCTCGCTGATCCGCTCATGCGCGGTGATTAGATATTCGGTCATTATCGTAGAGGTCGCCCCATAACGGACGCGGACATCTTCGAACGGAGCCAAACCAGAAGGGTAACCCGGATGGTGGTCGATTACGACATCGGCCCTGGGGAGTCTTGCGCCAAAGTATGGTGGCTGAACGTCGACAGTAGCTATCTTGTCGAAAGCCCGAAGCTCTTCGGTCGTGGCCTGAGCGACGTCAATGTCCAGCAAGCGGACCATGTTGCGGTTCTCCGGACGGGTGACCCCTTTGAAGGAGAAAATCGGCGTGGTTAGGCGGTTGCGGCCCAGAATAGTCCGAAGCGCAATCGCACTCGCAAGTCCGTCTGGGTCGGGATCATCCTGAAGAACGATCGCTACTTTGTGCTCCGGTTGAACCAGAGCATGCAAGTCCTTAAGCTTTTGTGTTGTCAGGGCTTGATCCATAAAAAGCGGCCCGAAGCTTTGGCGGGGCCGTCAACGCCAAAAAGTGGCTAACGCCAGCTAAAGAAGTTCTCTACGCCAAAACAGGTCATGCACCACTTTTGTTTACAGCTAATATCGCTGCAAAATCTCCTTCAAGCCCGCTGATAAATCCGTGAGCTCATATGTTGGAACCGGCACCGGCACCAATCTGTATGTGCCAGCTCGACGGTTATTAGCACGTTTTCGGCTAAGCGTCTGAGCTAAATCCATATCATAGCGCCTCGCGCGCTTTCAACGCTAAAGGTATCATCCTAATCAACGGCTCGTAGCGAGAGCGCTGACCTGCGGTTTTACGACTGTTGGCGATGGAGCAAACACGCTGTCAAATTTGTGCTCGGCCGATCAAGGAGTGGTTTATGCGCCTTACCGTTGAAGACAACGGCGGCTGTCGCGAAGAGGCTCTTATCTGCCCGAATTGCGGGGTGAAGCTTCGCTTGTCATCCCAGAAAATGCGTGACCTTGAGATCGATCCTTGGGTTCATGAAGCCGTCGCGCGGGTACTTAGAGGACGTCATGCAGGCAAAGGCTAACTCCAATTCCCTATTATTAGACGCCGACGTATCATCAATCAACCTAAAGCTCTGGCCATACGAAGAAGCGCGCCAATTGCTCCAGCGCGGCTTCAACACTCATGGCCAGGCAGTATTCGAAAGCGGTTTCGGGCCTTCGGGGCTGCCTCATCTCGGCACCTTAGCGGAGGTCCTGCGCCCGTCCTTCGTCCGCCACGCGCTTAAACTCATCGCTCCTGAAGTTAGTTCGCGCCTGATCGTCTTCATCGACGACATGGACGGGCTTCGCAAAGTTCCGGAAAACATACCGGGTCGCGATACTCTTGCGCGCTATCTTGGCCGTCCCGTCTCCCGCATCCCGGACCCCTTCGGATGCTGTCAGAGCTTCTCAGGCCACATGGTCGCCCAGCTCAAAGAATTTCTCAAGCCGATCAACGTTGACTACGAACTAATTCTTTCCAGCGACACGTATGCCCAGGGCCGTTTTGATTCGACCTTGCGGACGATTTTGGCAAAGCATCGCGAGATAATCGCGATAATAGCGCCCACCCTGCGGGACGAGAACCGTTCGGATTGGTCGCCGTTCATGCCGATCTGTCCGAACTGTGGGCAGGTCAATTCGACCCGAGTCACAGCCCACCATCCCGAGAGGGATTCTGTCAGCTTTTGCTGCGACCGCAGCGTCGCTGGCGCTCAAGGATGCGGCTTTAGCGGCGAGCAAAGCGTGCTTGGAGGCCGCGCAAAAGCTCAGTGGAAGGTCGACTGGGCATTGCGATGGTACGTGTTTGGGGTGGATTACGAACTTTATGGGAAGGATCTCATCGAGTCTGCACGACTGTCGTCTCAGATCGTGCGATTGCTGGGCGGGCGTCCACCGTTGGGCTTCTCCTTCGAGATGTTCCTCGATGAGCAGGGGCGCAAAGTTTCGAAGTCCGTGGGACGAGGAGTTACGGTCGAGCAGTGGCAAAGGTATGCGCCTATCGAGGTGCTCAAGTACTTTCTCTTTCTCAATCCTCGCAGAGCGCGAAGGTTGTTCGTTGAAGCGATTCCACAGTACGTTGACGACTATCTGGACGAGCTTCGCGCTTACGCCGCCGCCGACACCGACGAGAAGCGCCTAAATTCGCCTCTTGCCTTTGTCCTGAACGAACAGAGCCCCAAGCGTTTCAACTCCGATCTGAGCTTTACTCTCATAATGCATCTGGCGCTAGCACTGGGGATTTCCGACCGCGAGCTTATGTGGGCATATCTTACTCGGTACGACCCCAAGATCGATTCCGACGACGACACCCGGCGAATGGCGCAGGCGCTGCTGGATTGCGCGCTCAACTTCAGGCGTGATTATCTCAAGGCCGCACCGGAGCTTTACCAGCCGACTACCCAGGATCGTGACATCGCCCAAAAGCTTATCGAGTATTTGGAGAGCAAACCCGACGCAAGCGCGCAAGAAATCGAAACGGCGATTTACGACATCGGACGTTCCACGTTCCCAGACAAACCAGGTCGGGTCTTTCAGCCGTTATACCGGATGATAATGGGCCAAGACCGCGGGCCTCGGCTCGGCGCGTTTATCCGTCTGGCAACCCCGGCGCGCGTGGTAGCTATCCTGAGGCAGCGCATCCAGTCCTAGAAAAACTCTGCTGACACTGCGTCAGCAAGCGCAACCGCATCCTCGCTAAGCCTGACGCGCCCCTCTTGCTCGACTAGCAGCCCGCCGTCGAACATGTGCTTTACGCTCGACCCGAAGACGTCGTAGAAATCTTGTCCGAAGCGAGCTCTGAAATCGGCAAGCGCAAAACCCTCACGCAGTCTCAAATTCAAAAAAACAAATTCCCGCTGCGCCGTACGGATATCGATTTCCTCACTTCCGCTTTCCCCTACACCCGAAGTTCGCACGCGTTCGATATAAACGCTGGGCGACCGTTCATTCCACCATCGCCGACCGCCACGCTCATCGTCGGCAAAGCTATGAGCGCCGGCACCGATGCCTAAAAACGGCCGCCTGCGCCAGTACGTAAGGTTGTGTCTACATTCGTGGCCCGCCGCAGCGTAATTAGAAAGCTCGTACATCGGATAACCGTGCTCGCGCAAAAAGGTCCGAACGATCTCATACATCCGCGCCTGCCGATCTTCGGGAAGCGCTTTTATCCGACCGCGTTTCAGGAGAGTATAAAACGCCGTGCCAGGCTCGAACGTCAGGTTGTAGCAAGAGATGTGGTCAGGCTTGAGGGCAATCGCTTGCTCCAAATCCCGCCTCAGTTCGTCCACAGTCTGCCCTGGGATCGCGAAAATCAGGTCAAGATTGACTCGCTCAAAGCCTACATCGAAAGCAATCGCGACCGCCTGACAAGTCTGGTCGGGACCGTGAATTCGTCCGAGAAATTTGAGTAGTCTTGGCGAAAACGACTGAGCACCAAAGCTGATTCGATTGACTCCAGCCTCCAGATAACCCAAAAGCTTGCGTTTATCGACCGTGCCAGGGTTGGCTTCTATCGTGATTTCCGCATTTTGCTGCAGGCCAAAAAGTTTTGCGGCGGTTTCGATTACGCGTCGAATCGAGCCAGGCGCAAATAACGAAGGCGTGCCTCCACCGAAAAAAATCGTTTCGATACGGTTTCCGGCCCAAGGTAACTGCTGCGCGCGAAAAGCAAGTTCGCTTTCAAGCGCGCGCGTATAATCCGCTTCCGGGACGCTCGGAACTACATAAGAGTTGAAATCGCAGTAGGGGCATTTCGACTCGCAATAGGGTATATGAACGTAGAGAGAAAATCCCATGGCAATACCAATATACCAAGCGAGCGCTTTATCCTGGCAGCGTTAGTTTGCCCACGTCGAGCCGGCGGCGGGCCAAAACCAGTTTTTAGTACGTGTAGGGAAGTTTAATTATTGGGACTAATTTAATAGCTCGTAAAGCTGCAGATTGGCAAAGCCGCTTTGCGCTTGCGATGTTTGCGACACTCGCTTCGCAAGACACAAATTTACCTTTCAAATTCCGCGCAACTTCCAAACCTCTGCGCTGCCTGCGACCATAAGACGGAGCGCTATCGAGAGCTTGAGAAACCGTGGACGGTTACTTTGAGAAGTCGCCATCTGAGAGCCGTGACGCCCAAACACAAAGAGTCGGTGCCAGTCAGGGTCTTGCGATGGCGCGGCTGGTTGCGGCAGGAATTTTTCTTAGCCGAATAGCCGGTCTACTGCGCGAGAGCGTCTTTGCCCATTACTTCGGCAATTCGGACAGCGCCGACGCTTTCAAGGCCGCCTTTCGCATTCCAAACATTCTGCAGAACCTTTTCGGCGAGGGCGTCCTTTCCGCCTCGTTTATTCCGGTCTACAGCCGCTTACTGGCACAACACAAGGAACGCGAAGCAAGCGAACTTGCTTACGCGGTAGGTCTGCTTTTGGGGCTGGCTATGACGGCGTTGGCGATCGCTGGGGTCTTTGCCGCGCCGTATCTGGTCGACGCCTTAGCACCCGGCTTTCAGGGAGCAAAGAGAAGCTTGGCGATCGCGTTGGCGCGGATTTTTTTTCCGGGTGCCGGCCTTTTGGCGCTGTCCGCCTGGTGTCTTGGCGTTCTCAACAGCCATAATCGGTTTTTCGCATCATACGCGGCGCCGGTGGCGTGGAACAGCGCGATTATCCTGGCGATGGTGTTTTATGGGACTTCCAGATCGGAGAGCAGCCTGGCGCGGATCGTGGCCTGGGGCGCTCTAATCGGCTCTGCGCTCCAGTTCGGCGTGCAATTGCCCCAAGCGCTTACGCTTTTGGGTAGCGTAAAAATAAGCTTAAGCCGCGCGCGCCGCTCGCTTGCAAGCGTGTTTGGGAATTTTGTGCCAGTCGTGGTGGGGCGAGGAGTTGTTCAACTTAGCTCCTATGTCGACAACGTTTTGGCAAGTCTGTTGCCGGGCGGCGCTGTGGCAGCGCTCAACTACGCGCAGATAATAAACATGTTGCCGGTGAGCCTGTTTGGCATGTCGGTTGCCGCAGCAGAGTTGCCTGCGATGGCGAGGGCCGCCGCGCCAAGTTCGACCGCTGCCGAAACGATCGCCGTCAGACTAAATTTCGGCTTGCGGCAAATTTCGTTTCTGGTCACGCCTTCGGCGGCGGCTTTTCTTTTTCTCGGCGACGTAATCGTGGGGGCGCTTTTCCAGTCGGGACGCTTCGGTCGTGCGGATGCGCTCTACGTGTGGGTTGTGCTGGCGGGCTCGGCGATCGGTCTTCTGGCGGTTACCATGGGGCGGCTGTACTCATCGGCTTACTACGCACTTTGGGATACGCGCACGCCGCTTAAATTCGCGGTTCTGCGCGTTTTGCTGACCGCGCTGCTCGGTTACGTGTGCGCGCTGCTTTTGCCCCCCTTTCTCGGCATCGATCGGCGATGGGGCGTGGTGGGACTGACAGCTACGGCAGGAATTGCAGGGTGGATCGAGTTCATCCTGCTGCGCGCAACTTTAAATCGGCGAATCGGAACCACAGGAGTCGAAAGTGGGTTTCTCATTAAGTTGTGGGCGCTAGCATGCGTGGCGGCGCTTGCCGCGCTAATGGTCAAGACGTGGGTTGCTCCAAGCGAACCGCACCTGCGTGCTCTTGTGGTGCTGCCGGTGTACGGAGCGGTCTATCTAGGGGCGGCTCGATGGCTAAAAATACCAGAGCTAACGCAAGTTATAGACGCGCTCAGAATTGGACGCCACGTCCGACCAGAGGCTTGATTCGCTTGAAAAAGGCTTCCTTGACTTCCGCACGCCTGAGCGATGTGAACCTCTTGACACACAACGCTGCCGTTTCTTCGTAAAAGCCACTGCAATTTCGGCATTCGCTCGCCGAGCTCAGTCTTGCACGCGATCCGCTGCCGCAAAGGTGGTCGTCTTTTCCAAGATCTGTTTCGAGCGCCACCTAACGCCTGGTAAAAAGCTTGACGGAACTAGCTTTTGATCGTTAAAACCCGTTTTTGTTGCCCAAGCAAACGCGGCAAACATTTTGACATCTGCGCGAAACCGCGCATGTGGAGGACATACAACTGAAACTCTGTCTATTTCCTTGCCAGAGGCACAGGTGCCATTTACTTAAGCTTTTAGTACCGCGTGCGAAAAAAGCACTATCGCGCTTCAAGGCCACGTTTGAGCCGTAGAAAGTTTCTGGGTTAAATTTTGATTACGATTCGATATCGAGTAGCTCTATGGTCAGCGAACGACAGCGAGAAATAAGGCGAAGGCGCAAGAGGCGCGAGAAGCGTTTACGAGAAAAGCGCCGTCAAGCGCGCCTGCAGCAGCAAGCAAAAAAACGCAGCTAAGGCGTGCCAAGCCAAAAAGCTTCAAATTTACGAAACGGGGCGGCGGTCGAATGGAGTCGCACGACACGCTTTATCACCGTGCGCCGCTCGAATCTCGTTTGCGGACTAGAGTAATCCGAGCGCTGATCGGAGAGCCGAGTACGCAACTGGCAGGCAAAAAGGGTTACTCTCGCTAGCGGTCTTGCCGCCCGCACTCGGTCGTTCTCGCTAGAGAAAGGGCAGCGTAGCCTTCTTCAAAACGACCTTTTAAGAGATTAATGTTAGGCAAAGGGATACGTTAAAGTGCCCAGCGCGGCGACGAGAACGAATCTTCGCGCAACATGAGCAGCTTTGACCTGCCGGGCTGGGGGGCTTAAGTGCTCCCGGAGGTGATGTCATGGCTCGAATATTGAGGTTTTTTATCTGGCTGGTTATCGCGGCTGGTGGCGCTGGGGGGCTTGCGCTTATTGCTCTGGCACGGGGCGAACACCCTGGCGCTCTATGGTTTGTCATAGCTGCCGCCTGTATTTACGCAACCGCCTATCGTTTTTACTCGAAATTCATCGCCGACCGCGTGCTCGAGCTCGACGACTCGCGCCTGACGCCCGCGGTTCGTCTCAACAACGGGCGCGACTACGTGCCCACCAACCGTTGGATAACGCTGGGCCATCATTTCGCCGCGATAGCAGGGCCAGGGCCGCTGGTGGGACCGGTGCTGGCGGCGCAGTTCGGTTATCTGCCAGGGATACTATGGATCGTGATCGGGGCAGTTCTGGGTGGATGCGTGCAGGATTTCGTAATTCTGGCATGCTCGTTGCGGCGTGACGGTCGCTCGCTCGGCAAAATGGCGCGCGACGAGATCGGTCCGCTGGGTGGAATAGTCGCGTTGTTCGGCGTGATGATGATCATGCTGATTCTCATCGCCGCTCTGGGACTGGTGGTAGTCAACGCGCTCAAAAACAGCACCTGGGCCACGTCCACCGTGGCGGCAACGATCCCGATCGCGATGCTCGTGGGGGTGTATATCACGTACTTGCGCCCCGGCCGAATAGTCGAGGGCACGGTTTTGGGGCTGATCCTGGTGATGCTAGCCGTGATCGGGGGTCGCTACGTCGGAGACTTCAGCTGGGGACACTATTTTTTGCGCAGCGGCCCGGAACTGGCTTTGTGGATAATCGGGTATGGCTTTCTCGCCTCAGTGTTGCCCATCTGGCTCCTGCTCGGACCTAGAGACTATCTGTCGGCGTTTATCAAGGTAGCCACCATCGTTATCCTTGGCCTGTGTGTAGTCGCGATTAACCCGCCAACCCAGATGCCGGCTCTGACGGCCTTTATCAACGGCACCGGCCCGGTCTTTGCCGGCAAGGTCTTTCCTTTCGCGTTCATCACAATAGCCTGTGGCGCGATCTCAGGCTTCCACTCGCTAGTGGCTTCGGGCACCACACCGAAGATGCTGATCAAAGAGCGCGATGCGCGGATGGTCGGCTACGGCAGCATGATGATGGAGTCTTTCGTGGCCGTGACCGCGATCGTAGCGGCGATCACGCTCAAGCCTGGTGTGTACTTCGCTATGAACAGCCCAGTAGGTAGAGTCGGCACCGGCCCTGCCGCGGCCGCCACGATTACTTCATGGGGCTACGAGGTAACGGACGACGAGATGCAGAGAATAGCCCATGACGTCGGCGAGACCACGTTGTACGCCCGAACCGGCGGCGCTCCGACGTTGGCTGTGGGAATGGCGCAGATCTTTTCCAACACGCTGGGCGGCAAAGCGATGATGGCGCTTTGGTATCACTTCGCCATCATGTTCGAGGCGCTGTTTATCTTGACCACTCTGGACGCAGGCACTCGGGTGGCGCGCTTTATGTTCCAGGATCTCATCGGACACATCTATAAACCACTCGGGATGAGTTCGTCTTACACGAACACGATAATCACCTCGTTTTTGGTGTGTGCGGCCTGGGGCTATTTCGTCTATTCCGGCACGATCGACCCGCTGGGCGGGATCAATTCGCTCTGGCCGCTTTTCGGGATCGCCAATCAGATGCTCGCAAGCATCGCCCTGTGCGTAGCCACCACAATAATTATTCGCTCCGGCAAAGCGCGCTACGCCTTCGTCACCCTGTTGCCTCTTTGTTGGCTCGTCGCGGTGACGATGACCGCCGGCATGCAAAAAGCTTTCAGCTCGGTACCTGCTCTCGGTTTCTTCGCGCACGCTTCGATGCTCCAGCACCAGATCGAAGCTGGCAAAGTGGCGGCCAGCGAACTGCTTCGCGTTAAACAAATGATCTGGAATGATCGGATCGACGGAGTCCTCACGCTTATCTTCATGGCCGTCGTGATCACGATTCTGGCCGATGCTATGCGAGTATGGCTGCGCCTGCTGGCTGCCCCGACCAGGGCCGAATCCGAGCGGATGGAAGTGGAGGTAGCTTCGGAAGCGTCATGACCGTTCCGATTACCAGCCACGATTCGCCGCCGACCGCAAGCAGACTGCTCAGGGCGCAAGCACTGGGATCGTTGCTGAGCAGGCTAGCTGCTGGGTGGCGAATCGTGCTGAACGAGATGCGTCGGTTGAATAATACGGGCTTCGCACTCGACGAGTTTGCTTCGTCTACCCGACGTGAGCGAGCACGAATCGTAAGGAGGGTGCTGGAGCAGCGTCACAGCGGCATAAATCACTGCTGTTAAACCGCAGCCACTCTCTCGCAACTTCGGGCAGAGTCGACCGAGCATAACTCGGCCGTCAACATCTTCACTTGCCGAAAGGTCCGCAAATAGCCAAGCCGTCTATCTTAGCTCAACGATGTGCAGCGCGAGCTTCCTGTCGAGTGGCGGGCTGATTGTTGAGGTGCTCGAAGAATTTCGACAAACTATCGACTAGCTCCTCGGGTGCGGAGCAACCGAAAGCCGAGCGCATCTTGTTTATTTCGGCCTTCCAAACCGCAAGCGGCATCGGCGGTTGAGTATCAATCATCCCGCGAGAATGGCATGTCAGGCAGTGCGCGTTAGCCGCGTCAGCCTCTGGCCCTGTTCCGAACGTCTGTTTCTCGACCGGAAGTTCGATCTTCTGCGACTTAAGCTTAAAGCCAGGGGCAAGACCGTCTTCGCACTCGGCCCGAGAAGCCATAAGCGCGCAAGCAACCGCGACAACCATACCGAACATTAACCATCTAGGTTTAGACAAAGTACGCATCGATACAGCCATATACAATTAAGCTACGCGGCAATCACTTTAACGCTTTCCACAGCCGCTCGCATATAACCGCCGGGGTTCCAGTTCGGCGTAATCGGTTGCACAGCACCATTGGAGTTGCGCGCTCTCGACATCAAGACGTACTGGCCCGGACGCGGCGGAGAAAATCGGGCTTCCCACCGGCGGAAGCTATACTTCCCGTAGTCCTTCCCCATCTCCGCTCTTTGCCAGCTAGCGCCTCCGTCGTAGGAAAACATCACTTCCGACACCGACGCGTTTCCGCCGAATGCGATTCCACGAACCTTGACCGTGGCACCAGCGCGCACCTTGGCTCCATCTTGGAGGTTCGTTATGAACGAACGGACAACCATCGGTCCTATCGGGACAAACTTGACGCCCTTCTGGTCCGGCGACACATTACCGTAAGGCGTGTCGGGTACCAAGTAAGCCTTCGTCATCCAGAAATTATCGTCCGGATGGTCGAGAACCTCGATGTCGTTCAGAGCTTTGACCCAGTAAGTCGCGTACCATCCAGGTACCACCAAACGGATCGGGAAGCCGTTGAGCATCGGCAACGGCTCGCCGTTCATCGCGTACGCCACCATCACTTCGCCGTCTGCAGCGTGCTCCACTGAAAGCGATTTCATAAAGTCCGGAGTGGCAGCCCGAACACCTTTATCCAGGCCGTTGAACCTCACCGCCACCGATCCCGCGCGCACGCCCGCCCGATCCAGCAGCGCCTTTAACGGCACTCCGGTCCACAACGCGTTCCCCATCGCTCCGTTGCCCCATTCTCCACCTGGGACGCGAGGTTTAAAAAAACCGCGCCCATTGCCCGCGCACTGGTTGACTGCGGCGATTTGAACCCGGGGAAAGTTCGAAACCAGCTCTTGAAGGGTCAATTCGAGCGGCTGCTTTACGTTGCCGCGAATTCGAAGGCGAAATGAATCGACATCGACCTCGGTGGGAATTTCCGACAGATGCCAGCGGACATAAAAAGCATCATTTGGAGTAAAAACTCCTTGATCGAACACCGCAAAGGGCGTCTCTAAAAGAGGCGGCCGGGTGCGCAGCACAATCAACTCTCGCTTTTGTGGAAAGCGCTCGAGTCGCCGTCGCCCATTGGCAAAGGGCATCTCGATAAACCTCTCGGCATAAGCCGCGACTACGTTCGAGCTGACAGCCCCGAACGCGCTCAAAATCGAGGCCATTCTCAAAAAGCTTCGCCGACTCACGCCGGCCCTCAAAGTTTTTTCAACGTTCCACCTCATATTCGCCATAGACCTTCGCTTGCCAAAGCAAAATCGCAGATTCGAGCCGCAAGTGTGTCTGGTCACGACCAATGAGGCCAGCTCGACTCTGTAACTACCTGTTCACACACCGTCGACCGCCTCAAACGAACCTTTACAAAACGAGTCCTCGAGTACTCTTCGTACCGAATAGTATAAAGTTCGCACCACGGCACTAAAATATTCCTGACGCGGCGTACGCTTTTTTTCCTGGTGAGCCTAGAGATTTGGATGGATCCTGCACTGGATTTAGCGAAATAGACGGTTAACTAAGACTTTTGCAACAGTAACAGCTCTACAGTAGTAATTCTGCAACGGACGCGCTCGAGGCGGAGAAAAGGCCTTTTCGATTCCGGTCAGAGGGACTACGGCGGACGATGGTAGGCATCGCCTATTACGCAACCGATAGGACATCTCCGACTCCCGCGTGTGCTAGAATTTTGACGATACCCTTGAGAGCGACCGGGCCGAGAGAGGGACAAAAGTTCTGTCGATTGGTTTTTCGTAGAGCTTGACACGGCGGCTTATGGCCATAGCGAGGATGGGGATGGAAACCGTAAATGGCTGAACAGCTGGCGTCGTTTTTCAACTTGTACCGGCACAATTTCGTGCGGGTAGCGTCCGCTGTCCCAGAAGTGCAAGTCGCCGATCCGGAGTTCAACGCTCAGCAGACGCTTGCGCTGATGCGCCAAGCGGCCCAAAGCAAAGCGATCTTGGCCGTCTTCCCGGAGCTTGGGCTTTCCGCCTATTCATGCGACGACCTGTTCCACCAGCAAGCGCTTCTTAAGCGGACCAGTGAGGCGTTGGAGGAAATCGTCCGCGCGTCCAAAGAACTTCCCATCGTCGCCATCGTTGGCCTGCCCGTCGTGGTCGATGGGCTGTTGTACAATTGCGCCGCGGTTGTTTATCGAGCGCGCGTTTTAGGGGTTGTCCCCAAAACCTACTTGCCCAACTATCGCGAATATTACGAGATGCGCCAGTTCACCCCAGCTTATAGCGCGCTGCGCCGTAGGATCGACCTTTGCGGTTTTAAGGACGTGCCGTTCGGAAACCGGCTCATCTTCCAAGCACGAAACCATCCGGCCTTCAAGTTCCATGTGGAAATATGCGAAGACCTCTGGGTTCCGATTCCACCGTCGTCATACGCAGCATTGGCGGGCGCTACTGTACTGGTCAACTTGTCTGCGTCCAACATTATCGTGGGCAAGGACGACTACCGAAGACAACTCGTTGCAAACCAGTCCAGCCGGTGCATCGCGGCTTACATTTACTCGGGAGCTGGAACCGGCGAGTCGACCACCGACCTAGCCTGGGACGGCCACGGCATGATCTACGAAAACGGCACGTGCGTGGCTGAAACGCCTCGATTTACCTACGGGCCCAAGCTGGTTGTCGGCGAGATCGACCTCGACCGTTTGACGGCAGACCGGATGCGCCAGAACAGCTTCGGCCAAAGCGTTCGGCAGCATCGTGAGCTTCTGGCAGAATTCGAAAAAGTGGATTTCGACGTCGAACTTCCGAGCTCGGGCGTCCTGCTACTTTCGCGCTCCTACGAGCGGTTTCCGTACGTACCTGCCGAAGCAAGCCTACGCGACCAGCGCTGCCGCGAAGTATACGAAATTCAAGTACAAGGTCTGGTGACCCGGTTAAAAGCGGCAAAAATCGACAGAATTGTGATCGGTGTATCGGGAGGGCTCGACTCGACGCATGCGCTTTTGGTCTGCGCACGCGCCATGGACGTGATGGGTCTTCCGCGCCGTAACATTCTGGCCTGCACGATGCCGGGTTTTGCAACAAGTGCCCGCACGCTTGCCCAAGCAGAGCGTTTGATGGCGGCGATCGGATGCGAGGCGCGCCACATCGACATTCGACCGAGCTGCATGCAAATCCTCCGCGAGATCGGCCATCCGTTTGCGCGCGGAGAGCCGGTCTACGACGTTACCTTCGAAAACGTTCAGGCGGGCGAACGAACCAATTACTTGTTCCGTTTGGCAAACTTTTGCGGCGGATTGGTGGTCGGAACCAGCGACTTGAGCGAGCTCGCTCTGGGATGGTGTACCTACGGAGTCGGCGACCACATGGCGCACTACCACGTCAACGCCAGCGTACCAAAGACGCTGATCCAGCACCTGATTCGATGGGTCGCAGAAACACGCGGGCTGGGAGACGAAATAAGCGCAGTACTAAACGAAGTTCTGGCCACTGAGATCAGCCCAGAGCTCGTGCCGGGTGAAAGCGAAGGACAGCCCGCCCAGCGCTCCGAAGCCCAAATCGGCCCTTATGAACTGCAGGATTTTCATCTTTATTACATCCTGCGCTTTGGCTACGCGCCGACCAAGGTCGCATTTCTCGCCTACTGCGCTTGGCATGACCGCAACCGCGGCTTATGGCCGCATGGTTACCCGCCAAGCCGTCGCACCGAGTACGGCATTCGCGACATAAAACATTGGCTTCGCGTCTTTCTGCATCGTTTCTTCGAGACCACCCAGTACAAGCGAAGCTGTATTGCCAATGCGCCCAAGGTGGGCTCTGGCGGATCGCTCTCACCGCGCGGCGACTACCGGGCACCGAGCGACAGCAAGGCTACAGCTTGGCTTACCGAGCTCGAACAAATCCCAGATAGCGAGCCCGAGCTCGGCTGACTTTGGCATAAAGAGCCAAATGTGCCGCATCGGTTCGCCAGCCGGGTAAGCGAGTAATCTTCTTGATATCGTTTGGCAGACTCGCCGCCTGCCAGAGATGCCTTGCATCCTAAGCAAACGACGGTGTTACAGCACTTTGAAGCTGAGCATGGCGTAGCGCTTCAGGACAGGCGTCACCAAAGCAGCCCCGCGCACGGGGCAAACGCCTCCTCGAGGCACACGGGCGCGCCTCAGCGCAGTAAATAAGGTCAAGCCCGTCTGACCGCCTCAGCTCCATTGCCGGTGCGTCCGACCATTTCGCCTGCGGCTGGCTGGTCGGAACGCACGCAACTCGGAAGGATCACTAGACTCAGCCCTTGCAGTTGGAGCATGTTTTGCAGTTCGAGCGCTACATGGTTGTGGAGAAAGCGCGTTATGAAATCTTCCTGGTCGTAGCCAAAAACCAGCTTGCCCGCAAAGAACACGGCTTCGGGATGCTCCCTGGCTACTTCTAAACACAAACGATAGAGATCCGCCACCACGTCAGGGCTCACAGCGAGTCTAAAGGAGGCTTGATATCCCAAGTCGGACGCAAGCTTACAATAGGCTCTAAAGTCTTCAGCCAAAGAGCGCTCGAGGCGTTCAATTTCCTTCGGACCTTTTAAAGCGCGAGAGTCTATTTCGCCCACTCCGACGAAAATCAGATGCTTGAATTGGCCTCTGAACAAACGATGCAAGTTCAGTAAAGTAGCTAGCCCCAAACCGTTAAATCCGCCGGTCAAAATAACCGCGATCGAGCTTCCTAAGCCGTCCTCAGTGGCAAGAGCCTCGCCTTTTTCGGCCCGATGTAGCTCGGGTAAGATTCGCGCTTCGAGTTTGGTTAGTGCCGCGCGCAATTGGTCATAATGGCGGCGAACCGTATAGCATAAAGCCACGAGCATGCCGGTGATCGCCAGTGTTACCCAGCCGCCTTCGTCGAACTTCAGCACGACCGTCAAGACGAGAATTACGCTGGTAAGGATGCAACCAACGCCGTTGACCAGCAGTTTTCGCTTCCAGCGACGTTCGCTCCGACGGGACTGCCACCAATGCACACTCATTCCGAGCTGCGAAAGGGTAAAGGTTATAAACACGTTAATCGCATAGAGCGCAACCAAAATTGAGACGTTGCCGCGAGAAACCAGCAAAATGACCGCGCTTGCAAGACCGGTAAAAATCACACCGTCCTGGGTAACAAGCCGCGTGCTGAGACTTGCAAATCGACGCGGAACCCAGCGGTCAGAGGCCATCGTAGCCAGCACCCGGGGACAGTCAGCGAAACCTGTTTGAGCGGCAACAAACAATAGAGAGCCTTCGCTAAGAAGCGTAACCGTTACGATGAAACGTCCGATCGCAACGTCACCTAGCCGCCAGTTGTCAGCTATTTTGCCAAACAAAACTGCATTGAGTGTCATTCCCGGCTGCGGAGCAACGTCGAAAAGCAGGTAACAGGCAAGTATTCCGCCCGCCAAAAAAGCCAGCGAAAAGGCCATATACGACATGGCGTGCTTGCCGGTCACCGTTCGCGGCTCGCGCAGAATCGGCAAACCGTTGGCCACGGCTTCGATGCCGGTAAAGGTTCCCCCACCAAGGCTGAATGCGCGAAGAAAAAGCAAGCCTAGACCAAAAAGGCCGAGTGTATCTAGATCGTGCCGAAGGTTGGTATAGCCCGAACTCACAACCTCGGGCATCCTGTGCGCATGCGACAGTAAACCGTAACTCAGCAGCCACGCATGCATCACAACGAACGCCATAAACAAGGGAAACAGAATGAGCACTGACTCCTTGACCCCTCGCAGGTTGATCGTGATCAGAATCAGAAGCACGAACATCGAAAACCAAAGCTTCGCCCAATGCCAGCTCATGGGAAGCAGGCTAAAAATCGCGTCGGTGCCGCTTGAAATCGAAACCGCAACCGTCAGTAAATAGTCCACGATCAGCGCGCACCCTGACACGAGCCCTGCCGTCTCGCCTAGCAACGTGGTTGCCACAGTGTAGCCGCCACCGCCAGTCGGAAAGAGATCGATCGTCTGGGAGTACGAAGCTGAAATGATGAAGACCGTGAGCGCAGTGGCAAGGGCGAGCAAAAGAGCTAGGTAGTGATGGTGCCCTAAGGCAAGAAAAGCTTCCTCGGGGCCGTAGCACGAAGAGGTAATTCCGTCAGCCCCAAGACCGGCCCACGCCAGCAAGGCAACCAACGAAAGCCGATGGTACACTTTTGGGTCGCGGGCGTCGCGCGGTGGGCCGAGGATAAGCTTTCTCAGCCAGTGACGCTTGAGAGGCTGCGACCCGCCATCGATTACGTTCTCTGATGACCCTGGCAAAGCGCTTGCTCCCGAGATCGGTCCACCCGGCTCGCTACGCGGACCAAGCTTGATTACCCATTGCGTGGGCCCGTATACCGCAGGGCGCTAAATTGAGCCCCCAAAACTCCTCGAAACAATACGTGTGTGTCTTAGTCAAAAAATAATTACCTGCCAGTTCGAAGGTCGAAAAGAGCCCTGCGCTGTTAAATAAAACCCGCGCTGGAGCAGCATTCTCGCCATTCTGGTCCGCTGCACTGGAACAGCTCTTCGCGCTGGCAAGGCATCTAGCCCTCGGCGCAAGGCAATTTGTGCCGCAAACCTGATGCGCCACAACCGTTCAGCCTGCGGTGACGCACCAAAGGGAGATTGACTCGCCGTGTGATATGAATGCAGTGCAAGTCCTGTGTTATATTGTCGAAGATGCGCTTTAACCTGCATCGTGCGTGCGCCATTGGCCCAGAAGGAGAGACCACTAGGTTAACCACCGGATGAATACGCCTCAACTTTCTTCCCTTCCCTTCCTGGCAGCAATCTGCTCCTTACTTCTGCTCGCAAGCGTTGCCTTGAGCGGCACCTCCCGACGCGTGGGAGTGCCCGTAATCTTGCCTTTTCTGGGGCTTGGCTTACTCGCTTCGAGCACTAGCCTAGGAGTTGTCCTTCGCCAGAGCTACCACGTTTCTTTCGTCTTGGGAACGCTGAGTCTGGTTTTGATACTATTCGACGGCGGGCTTAATACCCCTTTGTCGATGGCACGTTCTTTTGCCCTCCCTTCGATCGTTCTTGCAACGGTTGGGGTTCTCGGCACGACCGCGCTGTTTGCACTGTGTGCGCGACTGTTCGGCTTCTCGTGGCCACAGGCGTTCCTCTTGGGGGCGGTCGTTTCGCCCACCGACGCTGCCGTGGTATTTCCCGTGTTGCGGGGCAGCGGAATCCAGCCACAGAAACGTGTTGCCAGCATCTTGGAGCTCGAGTCTTGCTTGAACGACCCGGTGGCCGCAAGCTTGACTCCGGCATTCACTCTTAGCTTGGCCGGCGAAGCACCGCTAGCTGCTCAAAGCTTTGCACATATGGCGCTCAGCCTTGGTGTAGGAGGTGTCTTCGGCCTGGGGTTGGGATGGCTCGGCCGCGTGATGGCGCCGCGAATTCGTCCCGCAGCAGGTGGACTTTATCCGCTGATGACGCTGGGCTTTGCGTTGCTCGCGTTTGGTCTGCCTGAACTGGTCGGCGGCAGCGGCTTTCTAGCTGTCTACCTTGCAGGACTCATTATGGGGAACAGCGAGATGCCTTACCGCGCAGGTATATTGCGCGTCCACGACTCGCTCGCGTGGCTGGGCCAGGTGGTGATGTACCTTGTCCTCGGCCTTTTGATTACTCCTTCGCATTTGTTGAAAGTTGCGCCCCAAGGCATCGCGCTAGGGATTCTGCTATCGGCCTTCGCGCGACCCGGGTCGGTTATGCTCTGCCTCTTGCCATTCCGTTACCCCTTGCGTGAGCTCGTATATCTGGCAGTGGTCGGCCTTAGAGGCGCTCTGCCAATTATTCTTGCCACTTACCCGCTGCTGTGGCACGTGGAGGACGCCAGGCTCATCTTCGATACGGTCTTCTTCGTCGTCTTGGTCAACACCTTTGTTCCGGGTTCGATGGTGCTTTGGCTCACACGACAGTTGGGAATCGAGTCCGACGAGCCGCCTCCACCGCCCGCGCTTCTGGAAGTGGTCTCTACTCGCGTGCTAACGGGGGCAAAGATTATCTCGTTTTCACTCGAGGCCTCCGCCGCCGCGTGTGGTGCGCCGATTAGCGAACTGCCGTTTCCACCCGATTCCGCGGTGATCTTGCTGATCCGTGACAACGAAGTGATCGCACCGAAGGGCGCTACTGTGCTCGCCCCAGGCGACCACGTTTACGTTCTCTGCAAACCGGCTGACCAACCTTTTATACAGCTGCTCCTCGGTCGGCCCGAAGCTTAATAGCCTTAAAGAATTCAGCTCTAAGGTGCGCCTTGACGCTAGGCAGTGAATCGCAACAACAGCTACTCACCTAAGCAGGGGAAGTGTTTTGCGCTGGCAAGATAAAACTCCACCGGAAGAACGGTGAACGAAGAGATTTGGCGGCTGGCGCGCCAGAATTTGTCGGTTAAACCTTTGGAAGCAGTTCCGTCAGAGCCTTGAAAGCGGCTGCCAATACCTACACGAATGGGGAGACAGTAGCGGCAAACTTGGTTTACTTTTCAGGACGTGGTTTTGGTAACTGGGTTGGGGAATGGCACAATTTCGAGCTATCGTTGGGATGGTGGACGCACCTGGACTCGAACCAGGGACCTCTTGCATGTGAGGCAAGCGCTCTAACCGGGCTGAGCTATGCGTCCACCCAAAACTAATCCGACCGTTAAGCCTCAGGGCCGACTGCTTAGGCCCAACCGCAAACATTATCTCGCCTTGCTGCGCCGCTAGCAAGACAAGCGCAAGCATCCTGTCCAAGGCGGCGGACTTAAGGCTAGCGTTGACAGCGCACCCATGAGCGATGACCGGGTCAGTCGAAGACCAGTCCTGCGAATGAGACCGCAGAATCAGTCGCCTTATCGACAGCTATATCATAAGCTAACAGGCGCCCGCGATATCCCCGGAGCAATTCCAGCAAGACGTACATCGGCGAAAGCCCGCAGATACGCCTTCGATCGCGTTCGCGCGCAAGGCGCGTAAAAAAGCCTTCCGCGTCGACCTGTTCGATATCTCCGATAAGCGCCAGATCTTCCCTTTTTATCCAGTCCAATACGTCAGCGCCTACACCGTGAGGGTCACCGAACTTTCTTCCCACGTGAGCGAAATCGACGCCCGCGATGATACAGACTCGCCGCCCATCATTCGCTATCGTCTGGCGCAACGCTTTGACGAAAGCACCCACCTTTTCATCCTCAATCGGCAACCTGCCGGCTGCGACGTACTGATGGAACGAGCCGACCAGGATCGGCACGATCTGGTAGTCTTCGATTCCAATAGTCGCCGCGAGAAACAGCGCCTGGAATTCTATGGAATGTTCGTTGCGATGGAGCAACTCGTCGGCATAAAGGTCGCCCGCCCGATAGGAATCGGCTAATCTCGCAACAAAGTCGCGGTCGGTACGAACTACACCCAACGGGGTCGCGTAATCTTTCATCGTCGCCGCAAAAAGTTCGGGACCAACGCCGCAGTGAGCCGTGCCAAGAATTACGAAAAGCTGTGGGCGCTCCTGTGCCACAAGTTCGGCGTAAACTCGAGCGTACACTCGCCCGCCGCGACGCGGATCAATATGGGGAGCAATAAGCCCCCGCGGTGGATCTGCGCGCACGGGCTTGCTTTCGTGATCAGTTGCGGCCGCGGCGTCAAAGTAGGCGCGGATCTCCTTGCGCAACGCCTCAGGCTCGCCTGCATAACACACGCCCGCATGAGCAGCGGCTCGATAAGACGACGCCCTGAACTCGTCCCGTATCTGCGCAAGCCGAGCCGTAAAGGTGGGGCTTTCCAGTAGATAAGCGCGATCGAGCGCGTTGACCAGATCAGCTATTACGTGACGCGGAATGATCTCGCCAAAGCGACGCACCCATTCGCATTGAATATCGAGAAGCGAGTGTTCGCCGTCCAACAGCGCCAACACCAAGGAAGCGGCGGGCGAAAGGAGCACAGGATTTTCCGCGATTCCGGAAGGATCGCGCAGGCATAAGAACGCTTGGTTTTCGTGGTTTATCACGAACGCTTCGACCGGCCTGAGCCTCGGCTTTTCGTCCACGACGACCAACCCTTTACCAATTGGCCACTTATGTATACAGCTATAAAAGGTTATGACGGTGTTTAAACTGTACCGTCAGACAATTTCCCTGGGCGACAGCGCCTCGCCATCAATAGCGACCGTCGAAAGGAAGCAAGATGAAAATCGCACGCTACCGCTATAATGATGCCGTAGCTTTTGGCTTGCTGGAAGACTCCACAATTCGACCGCTTGAAGGCCCGCTCGACCAGTTGCGACCCGTAGCTGGTGCGCCGTCGATCAAACTCTCGGAAGTTCGGCTGCTGGCACCAGTAATACCCACAAAGATTGTCGCAGTCGGCGTAAATTACCGCGATCACGCCCAAGAGATGGGACATCAGATACCCGCCGAGCCGCTACTGTTTCTTAAGCCACCGAGCGCGGTAATCGGCCCCGGCGACCAGATCATCCATCCGAAGCAAACTTCCCGGATGGATTACGAAGGCGAGCTTGCGATCGTGATCGGCAAGCGAGCACGCAAAGTTTCAGCTCAAGACGCGCCCCATTATATCCTGGGATACACTTGCTTTATCGACGTCACCGCGCGCGACCTTCAGCGCAAGGACGTGCAATTCACGCGCTCGAAAGGGTTCGACACGTTCGCTCCGATGGGGCCGGTAATAGCTACCGACGTCGACCCAACCAACCTGCAAATCGAAACTCGCTTAAACGGCGAACGCCGCCAATTTAGCCGCACCTCCCAGCTAATTTTCTCTTGCTATGAACTGGTAAGCTATATCTCACATATCATGACGCTTGAGCCAGGAGACGTAATTCCCACCGGGACCCCCTCAGGTGTCGGTCCGATGAAGCCAGGCGACTCGATCGAGGTGGAAATCGAGAAAATCGGATGCCTGCGCTGCACCGTCGCTGAGGAGTTATAAGGGAAGCTCGAAGCGCGTCAAAAGGTCGGCCGAGGCTCCGCACTTGACAGGCTGGACGGTCGCTACTAAGAGGCTTTGCCCAAAGCGCAAGGCGTAGGTAGCAGTTGCGACGGGCCAAAGTATTTCACCGTCACGTGCAAGGCGCACACCTCATCTTGTGCTCCTTCGCGCCCGCCCAAAACAAACTTTCAGGAGAGCGCTACCCAGAGCTCTTGGAATAGCTAGTCGCGGCTGCTCTTAAAGAAGGAACGTACCGCCTTTGCTCAATCCCATTCGTCCCCGAAGTGGGCACGCACTATACGAGCCTTTAGATACTCCAACGTTCCTAAATCTTCTACGACATCCCCGCCAGTATCGTAGAAGAAAAGCTCGCCGCTTTTGGTGCGTCCCACAGCTATGAGACCCTCAAGCTCGTCGCGGTCCTCGAGCAAGTAATTAATCGTTTGCGCTACGCCTTTGGCAGGAATAATCGTGACCTTCGGGCGTCGCGACAATTTCTCTTGCTTGGTCATTATTGCGCTGACCTCTGGTGGGACATTACTATAACTGCACATTATGTAGGATAGAGAGCCGACTCCTTTTAAGTCAAGACCGCGCTCACAAGCAGCTCGACGTGGTGTGTATTTGGGAAGAAGTCCAAGCCCCGGATGCGCTCGACTTTAAACCCCAAACCGCGTAACTGTACAAGGTCGCGCGCAAGCGTCGGCAAATTGCAAGACACGTAAAGCACCCGACTTGCGCGCAATTTCACCACCTCTGCCATCAGCGGCCCCGCCCCAGCCCGCGGCGGGTCGAGCACGACAACGTCGGGTCGATAGCCAGCGCGCGCAAGAAAGCTCAACGCCTGCTCCGCGTTGGTCGCAACAAACCTAATGTTGCCGAGCTGAAGTCGCTGCAAATTTCGCTCGGCACACTGTACCGCAACCGGATCGTTGTCCACGCCGAGCACCATAGCGCCGCGCTTTGCAGCCGCAAAGCTAAAGTTTCCCGCGCCACAATAAAGATCCAGCAATTGCACACCCTGGCCAACGTGCCCCATCTCCATTGCCAACGCTACTAGTCGCCGATTGAGTTCATGGTTGACTTGGCTAAAACAGTCGCCGTCAATCTCTAGCGCAAGGCCATCTTCGATCTCTACCACGATTTTTGCTTCGCCTATCACTTCGCGCCGACGCGCGTCGCGCAGGATGACTCCTGAAATGCCAAAATTGTGCTCAACGAAACGCGCTGCCTGCTCAATTTCCCGAATGCCTAAGTCACCTTGCAAATAAATCGTCGCCACCAAGCGCTTTGCGTCAGCCGCGAGCACTATTTCTCGCGCTCCACAACCTAACGCGTGCACAAGCTTGCGCGCCGATTCGATTTCGATCCGCGGCAGCGCCACCAAACACTCGTCGACCGGCACAAGCCTATGACTTGCGGCTTCGTAAAAGCCGATCTGCCCGCCTTTGTCAACTTTCAGACGCACTCGCGACCGATAGCCGAACTCGCGCGGCGCAGGCTCGAGTACTTCGTCCGGATCGATCTCCAAACCCAGCGCGTGCGACAACGTGCGCGCCACCAGACGCGCTTTAAGCGCCACTTGAGCGTCATAGGTGATGTGCTGCCAGTCACAGCCGCCGCAGCGCGGGAAAAAGCGGCAAGGCGCGGTCCGGCGGCTTGGAGACGATCGAAGTACCTTAAGCGGCCTGCCTTCGAGGTAACTTTTATGCTCCCTGATAAGTTCCACTTCGACCAGATCGCCGGGCGCGGTAAAAGGAACCATGACCGCCTTTCCGCCAACGCGTCCCACCCCAAGGCGGCCAAAGGTCATGTCGGAGATCTCGACCGTGACGGTACGCTGCTTTTGCTGCAGCAATTCACTTGAATCGCGCTCAATCAAAGCCAAGTGCGGTGCTCAAGCACGCGAACGTTCAAGTATTTAAGTCTAGCCGATACGTCTGGCGTCGACCAAACTGCTAGCGCGGCCTCAAAGGCGCTAATATGCTAGATTGCTCTTCAAGCGAGGGAAAAATCAGCGCTAGCACGGCGTTTAGCGCAGACGGGCACCTGAGTTGCAAGGAGGTGAGCAGTTGCCGAGCAGTGAAGCTATCCATCACGAACTAGACAAGCTCCTCGAGCAAAGCGAGCCGGAAAAAACGCGCTGGCTAAAGCTTTTTGCCAAACGTCTTTTCGCCCGTATCCCCGCCTCCGCCCAGCGTCGCCTCTCGCCGCAGACGTGCGCCGCTTTGGTGCGCGCCGCGCTCGAAGAGATGCTCCTTTGCCGCGCCGAGCCGGTGCGAGTTAAGGTGGCAAACCAGAGCTACGACGGGCATAGCTTTGGCGTGATCGAAACTCTGATGCCAGATCGGCCGTTTATCGTCGCCACGATCGAAGAGTGCCTGCGCGAGCTCCATTTACCGGTGGCGATACTTCTCCACCCGGTTTTGCGCGTCGCGCGCGACTCGCAAGGTCGCTTGATAAGCTTGGAGCAGGGCGCTGTGGGAGAACAACCCGAGTCCTTCGTTCACGTCGAGCTCACCGTTGCGCTCGAAGACGCCATGCTCGAGGACGTCGCCGACGAGCTCAAGGCGCGGCTTGAGGAAGTTTTGCTGGTCACCGGCGATTTCGACCAGATGACCGAGCGAGTGATACAAATCGGCGAGGAGCTCGCCGCCGAGCAAGGCCTGCCGGAGGTGCGCGACTTCATCCATTGGCTCGTGGGTGGCGGATTTATTTTTCTCGGTTACCGACGCTACGAACTACGCATCAACGGCGGCCAGCGTACGATCGCGGTTGTGCGCGGCTCGGGTCTGGGAATAATGCGTGCCGAGCAGCGCTCGCGTTTTTGGACTCCGCAGCCGATCGACGGCCTGGGGGATGCAACCTTGAAGCTTTTGTTCGAAGGCCCCATCCCGTTCGTCACCAAAACGCGCGCCAAGTCCAACGTTCATCGGCGGCGGGCAATGGATGACATTATCATCCGGCGTCAAAACCGCCCAGGCGAAATCGTCGCATTCGACCGCATCGTCGGACTTTTCACCACCAAAGCATCCTCCGAGGAGGCGGAACAAATTCCGATTATTCGGCAGAAAGTCGCGCAAATCCTATCCGAGGAAGGCGTTGCGGTCGGTTCCCACGACTTCGAAAGACTTCGAACCATCCTGAACACTTTTCCAAGGGAAGAACTGTTTCGCGCTTCGACCGAGGAGTTGCGAGCTCAATTGGCCGCTATCGTTGATTTCCGCGAAGAAAACGAGTGTAGCGTTGCCTGCTGGGTGGACCAAGCTCGCCAGATGGCGATCGTGCTCGTCGTACTTGCGGCTAGCCGTTATTCTTCCGAGCTCCACCAAAAAATCCGCGATACTTTTGCTTTCAAGTTCAAGGCTCAACCCATATACGACCATCCGGTGGCGGTAAGCGAGGACGTCGCCGCGCGAATCCATTTCTGCTTCCCGAACCCACGCGGCGAAGCGCCCGATTTTGCGCAACTCCAAGACGAATTGGTAAAGCTCACGCGCACTTGGGAAGACCGCCTCGAGGACGAGCTCGTGGCGCACTACGGCGACACCGTTGGGCGCAGGCTCGCGGCGCGTTACCGCCGGGCTTTTAGCTCTGACTACCAGGCGACGACCGACGTCGCGCGTGCCGTCCAAGATATTCAGCGGATCGAGACCGCCATAAGCCGGAAGACCCTCGAGGTCGAGGTCTCGCCCTCGCGCGAGCGCCAGGAGCACGTGAGCGAGCTTCGCGTGTACGAGACTGGTCAGCCGGTCGTGCTGTCAGACTTGCTACCCCAGTTGCGCAACTTCGGCGTGCGCGTGCTTTACGAGGATGCGCACGAAGTCCATCTGCCGCAGGGCGAGTGCGCTTTCGTTCAGGTCTTCGCGGTGCAAACCGAACAGGGTCGGGCGCTGGCTTCGACGCCAGGCGTAGACCTCTTTCCCCAGGCGCTCGTCGCCGTGCGCAAGGGTCTCAGCGAAGACGACCCACTAAATCAGCTCACGCTTCGGGCGCGGCTTAGCTGGCGCGAAGTTTCGCTGCTGCGCGCCTACGTCACTGTGGCAGTTCAAATGGGGCTTGGACCAACGCTGGAAAGTTTACGACGCGTGCTTATAAACTATCCCGAGTTAGCCCAGCTCTTGGTGGCAATATTCAAAGCCCGCCTCGCCCCAGAGCGCGACGCTGCCCCAGACGAACTCGCCCGTCTACACTCGAATTATGCAAAAGCGCGCGAGCAGGTCGAAACACTGGCAGACGACCTTGCGGCCCGAAACCTTCTTAGTTTGGTCGAAGCCACGGTGCGCACCAACTACTTTCGCCAACCCGAAGAAACCCATATTACGCTCAAATTTGAAAGCCGCCGCGTAACGAATCTTCACGGCGTCGTGCCGCTCTACGAAATTCACGTCGTAAGCCCAACGATGGCCGGCTGCCATTTGCGAGCAGGTAAAATCGCCCGCGGCGGGATTCGCTTCAGCGACCGTCTCGACGACTACCGGGTCGAGATTCTCGAGCTTATGAAGACTCAGACGGTCAAGAACGCAATCATCGTGCCGGTAGGTGCGAAAGGCGGATTTATCGTAAAGTCGCGCGACCGGCGTCAGCCCGAGCCGCATGCGGTAGTCGAGGCTTATCAAACTTTGATCGGCGCGATGCTCGACGTAACGAGCAATTTGGTTGACGGACAACTGGTTGCACCAGCGAGAGTCAAGGTTCTCGACGACGATGGCCCCTATCTGGTCGTCGCCGCCGACAAGGGGACGGCAACTTTTTCCGACATCGCTAATGAGCTAGCGCGGATTCGAGGCTTTTGGCTGGATGACGCCTTCGCTTCAGGCGGCAAACACGGCTACGACCACAAGCGTCTGGGGATCACCGCGCGCGGCGCCTGGGAGTCCGCAAAACGCCATTTTCGCGAACTCGGCCGCGACCTCGAACGCGGTGCGCCAATTACGGTCGTAGGTATCGGCGACATGTCGGGCGACGTGTTCGGCAACGGCATGCTGCAATCCGCGAACATAAAGCTTTTGGCTGCCTTCGACGCCCGGCACATTTTTATCGATCCTGATCCCGATCCCGAGACGAGCTACCGCGAGCGCCGGCGCCTGTTCGAAATGCCGAATTCGAGCTGGCGTGACTACGATCCGAAGCTTATAAGTCGCGGCGGTGGCGTATTTCCGCGCTCGCACAAGGCGATCCCTATCAGTCCGGAAGCCCGAGCTGCACTTGGGATAGAGGCCGACGTACTGGACGGCGAGGCGCTAATTCGTGCTATTTTGCGAGCGCCGGTCGATATGCTCTACAACGGCGGTATCGGCACCTACGTACGAGCCAGCAGCGAGACCGACGCCGAAGTGGGCGATCACGCCAACGACTCATGCCGTATCACGGCGCGCGAGCTTCGAGCCAAGGTCGTAGTCGAAGGCGGCAACCTCGGACTTACGCAAAAGGCCCGCGTCGAGTTCGCGCTAAAACGCGGCAAAATCAACACCGACGCCATCGACAATTCGGCTGGCGTCAACATGTCGGACCATGAGGTCAACTTGAAAATTTTGTTCGCTCCAATGGTGAAAAGGGGCGAGTTGAGCCTTGAAGAGCGCAACGCGATCCTCGAAGCAGTTACCGACGAAGTCGTCGAGCACGTCCTTGAAGACAACCGCGCTCAGGCACTACTGCTAAGCCTGGAAGAGGCCCGTAGCCGAGCCTATCCCACCCTGTTTTGCGACCTCGTTGCCGACCTTGAAGCGCGAGGAGTGATGCGGCGCGAAATAGAGGCTTTGCCGACCCACGAGGAAATCGAACGACGACGCACGCAGGGAGTAGGCTTCACGCGCCCGGAACTCGCTGTGCTCGCCGCTTATACCAAGCTTGCGCTTATCAGAGAACTGGAAGATTCGGCCTTTGCTGACAGCGATGAAAAGTATCTTGATGAGCGGTTTCTGATGCCTTACTTTCCTGCGCCGATCCGCCAACGTTTCGGCGCGCAAATACCCACCCATCAGCTTCGCGCTCCATTGCTGATAACGAGATTGGTAAATGAGCTGGTAAACCATATGGGAGCCGGGTTCGTCTTCGATCTGTGCCGTCGCTACTCGCGCAGTTGTAGCGACGTGGTAAGGGCGTGGCTCGTGGCTTCCGATCTAATTCAGCTCAAGCAGCGTTTGAGCGACCTTCAGGCTCGCTTAAGCGGATTTACTCCCGACGCTGACATCAACGGGTCGATTGCTGTTGAGCGATCATGCCGCAAGGCGTGCGAGTGGCTTTTGATGAATTATCACGAAAAAGATCCGATCGCGCCTTCGATTGAGCGGTTCGGTCCTTTGCTCAAGGCGCTAATCGAGGTGTTCGAAGACCGCCTCGTGACCACCGAGCGCGCGCGCTTCGAGGCGGTCTATCGCGACTTACGGCGAGCTGGATTAGATGCGCGCACCGCGCACGAGCTTGCCAAGCTTTCCTTCATCGAGCATCTGCTTAGCATCGCCGCGCTTAGCCAGGAAGCCAAGGTCGCGCCCGAGGAAGTCGCTTCTGCCTACTTCGGTTTGGTAAGCGAGGTCGACTTCGGCACGCTCGAAAACGCGCTGTCAGCGTTTAATACCGACGACCCTTGGGAACAACGGGCGCTGCGGGAACTTGGCGAGGACTTGCTGCGTGCGCGCTATAGGCTTGCGCGCTCAGTACTTGGCTATTCGAAAGGGGCCGACTGGAGCGAAGGCCTTCGCGCCGTGCGCGCCGAAGTACCGGAAAGGTTCCAGGAAGCCGCTTCGCTGCTCGACAAGATACGTGGACTTCCCGCGGTCGGACTGGGTGCTCTTCAGGTGACAATTCGCGCCGTGGCTAGGCTTGCTCACGCCTAACGCTCGAGCGCTTGCTCATGTGAGCCTAGCGCTGAGCGGTTCGGTGGGCGTCGAAGCGTTTTGCGCGGGTTGTTGCACCGCAACCTCAGGTGGCACTCTCGCGCCAATTCGGGCCTGGCGCAACTGATTTAAGTCCTCGTACAAACGCGCCCCGGCTGCAAAGAAAAAGGCGATCGTCACGTATCCCACGCTCGTGGCCAGCAAGTCGGCCAAAAACACCCCGAGCCACACAAAACCAGTCATCACCCCGATAAAGCCCAGAAGCCAGCTTATCAACACGAAAGCCCCACCGGTCCAGGAGTTGAAACCCGACCACACGGCCAGAAACACCACGATCCGGGTCGCCGCGGCAAAAAAACAGCCGCGCATCAGCTCGCGGCTAAAAAGCAATGCTGGCCAACTGCGCTGGTCATCCATCACCACCGCATACTGAGCAAAATAAAGCCACACGTAAGCCAGCACGCCCGGTACAACCAGCAAGACAAGCCCGAGCACAGTGGTCACGACCTGCAGGAAGAACACCCATAGAAACGGCCCTACGAGGGTTGCTGCTCGTCGGTAAACCGCAAGCGCCTCCTTTACAGCGCTCGCTTCACGAATACCTGCCCGAATCCGAGCGAGCGCGCACAGGACCAACAAATTTGCTCCGACCGTAAGCGCGAGAAAAACATAATGCAAAATCCGCGTGCCCCAGGACGGAAACGTTGGTCCGGGCAAAGGTTGAGCTTTGACACTCACAACCGCGCTAACGCGAACGGTATGGAGATTAGGCGAAAGCAATTGTGATAGCTGGCGCTGCAATTCAAGCGCGTCAGGCATCAAGCACAGTGCCGTCACGATCGCTAGTGGCCCGAGCGTCAGCGCGAAGACCTGCCAGTTGGCAGTCAAGTCCCTGACCGCGTTCGCCAAGTAGATAAAGCTACTTCTAAGATGAGGCCGTCTATCCTGTCTCATTCTCCTTGGGACTCCGTCGATCCCGCGATTAAAAAATCAGGCGCTACACTATACGCTTGACGCTGTTCTGCCAGAAGATGGGAAACGAGGTCGACCCACAACTCTGCCCCGGCAAACGGCGCTTGTTCGCGCCGCTCGGCATAAGTGTATAAAGCGCCGGCCTTATGCGATGGTATAGTGATCCTTGCCTTCACAATCGCAACCAGGAGGTAAAAACGCAATGGGCGACCCCAGAAGGGAAGCAGAACTAGCTAAAGAGGAGCGTATGATGCGCCGCATGCGCTTTTTGGTGGACCTCACTACTGCGATTATTCTCCAAGATCCGAAGCTTACTGTCGACGAGGGATGGAATCATGTGCTCGCCCTGAAGCGAGCGATTCTGGCTATGTTTCCCGACAAGGAGGCAGTCTTTGATTTGGTCTACCTTCCGCGCTTTTCACGCTTAATCGCCGAGCGCTTCGGAGCGAACTAAGGGTCCGTCGAAGAGCGTGCGACACAGAGCCTTAAAAGGGATAATCGTCGGCGCCCGACGTAAAGCCTTTAGCGGCAGGGTTACGTTTTCCAGTGTAATCGAGTCTGTTGAAGCTGCGCCAGGCGGAGCTGACTACATAATTCCGGGTCTCATCGACCTTCAAGTCAACGGCGCCGAGACGTTCGACGTGATGGAAGCGCGGGTCGAGGACCTCGTATCGCTCGCTCGCGTGATGGCGCAAAAAGGGACAACCTCGTTTTTGCCCACGGCGATCACAGCTCCGCTTGACGATCTCGTTCGGGTCCACGAGGCAGTAGCGACGGCGGCGCAAGAGGTGGAGCAAGCTTCCGGATACGCAACGATTCTCGGCATGCATCTCGAGGGCCCCTTCATTGCTCAGTCGCGTCTGGGCGTCCATCCGCCGCATACTCTCACACCGAGCAAAGAAGCACTGGAGACCGTTTTGGGACTAAGCCTACTCAGAGTGCTCACGCTTGCGCCTGAATTAGAGGGCGCACTCGACGCGATCGGGCTGCTGGTCGAGCGCTCGGTAGTCGTATCGATGGGGCATTCCGACGCTACGCTTGACCAAGCGATGGCGGGCGTTGAAGCCGGAGCACGCATGTTTACGCATCTGTTCAATGCGATGCGACCGATTCATCACCGTGAGCCCGGAATCGCCGGCGCCGGCTTGCTTGCAAGCGAAGCCTACGCGGCACTCATCGCCGACGGCGTTCATGTCCATCCGGCAATGCTGCGCCTGGCACTCCACGCACGAGGTAGCGACGGAATAATCCTAACCAGTGACAGCGTGGCGCTTAAATCGTTCGACCCCAAGGCCCGCGCCAACTGTTGGGGGGCGGGGCGGGACGCCGTTGCCGAAGGCTGCGCGGCCCGCCGTCCCACGGGGCAATTAGCCGGTAGCTTGAGCTTTTTAATTGACTGCGTGCGAGTGATGATCGAAACGGCCGGCGCGACGATCGAGCAAGCCGTCTCGATGGCATCGACCAATCCCGCGCGCCTTCTGGGGTTAAAGGACCGCGGAGTTATAAAGAAGGGTGCTCGGGCCGACCTATTGGTTCTGGACCGCCATCTCAAGCTGAAGGCAGTATTCGTAGCAGGGCAAGAATTGACTCATCAAAGCTAATCAGGGAGTTCGTGAAGTGGCCGAGCTCCGCGTTTGCAAGAATTGACTTTACTGGACATGATTAATCTTAGGTAGAGGGGAGAACCGGGCGTAGATGCCGCTCAATAAGAACTGCATTGGCAAGGTCTATCCCGCGATTACTACCGAAGTCAGCGCACAGGCGATCCGCGAGTACGCGCTTGCATGCAACGAGGACAACCCTATCTATTTTGACACCGATCGTCCAGGCGGGCTGGTTGCGCCGCCGCTGTTCGGTGCTGCCGCTACTTGGCCAGCCATGCTTCAGGCAGCTTCCGATCCCGAGCTCGGCCTTGACCTGACGCGCATCCTTCATACCGAGGAGAACATGGAGTATCTCGCTCCAATACGTCCTGGCGACCGGATAAGCAGCATCGCTCGCATCGCCAACATCGAGGTATTGCCCCATGGCGAGACGCTCAGCGTCGAAATTGCCGCAACCAACGATAAGGGCGTACCGGTACAGAACATTCTTTTTACTGGCTTTGTTCGGCTGCGCGCCAGAGGCCAATTGCGCGAAGCGATGTCGCGTCCTGACCGCGCTCAGCGCCGCGCTGCGAACGCGTTGCGCCAAGACGAACCCGTAACGGTGGTGACGCAAAGTATCGATCCCGACCAGACCGTGCGCTACGCCAAAGCATCGGGCGACTTTAATCCGATCCATCTGGACGAGGAGGTTGCGCGACGGGTCGGATTGCCTGGAATAATCGTCCACGGGCTTTGTACGATGGCCTTTGCCTCAAAGGCAGTGATCGATAGCCTGTGCGCGCGCAACCCACTTCGGCTCAAGCGAATGCGCGCTCGTTTTTCGCGTCCGGTGTTCCCCGGCCAGGTGCTCACAACCAAGTTATGGCTGGAGCAGGTTAACGGAACGCGACACGTGTATTCCTACGTCACGCTCAATCCCCAAGGTTTGCCGGTTATAAGCGACGGAATCGCGGAGGTGGAAGCGGCTTGAGCGTCTGCCGCTAGCCAAAAAGCGCTCACCAGAACTCTGAACGGGTCTCTCTTTTCTTTCTCGGAGAAGGTCTCGAGCAAGATTCGTCAGCTTGTAGAGTCGAAAGCCCGATGTATCGCCGCATTGCATCACAGACCGCCTCTGTCAACGTAATCCAATTCTACCCGCGCAAGATTTGTAAGCTTACCGTGCGCAAGTTGCTTAGGCTTTTACAATTAAGATGAGCCACGTGGGAGCTTTAAAAATCGGCCTTTCGCTGGCTTTGACCGGGCGTTATGCCTCGATGGGTCGGCAGGCGCTGGCAGCGCTTCGGCTGCTGGTTGATGAGACGAACGGGCAGGGCGGGATAAAAGTTGGTATTCAGCGGCTTAAAGTGGATTTGGTGTGCCACGATGACGGCAGCCAACCAGACCGTTGCGGCGAGATTTACCGCCATCTCTGCTTTGACAAAGGCGCCGACATAATCCTTAGCCCCTATGGCAGCGATCTCGTACGGGTGGCTGGAGCGATCGTCGAACAGGCCGGCATGGTGATGGTCAACCATGGAGGAGCCGCCGACGACATTTATCAGGCTGGATGGCGCATGGTCGTGGGCGTGCTCAGTCCGGCAAGCAGCTACTTTGAGCAATTAGCTCTCCTGATTGCGGGACTTAAATTTTGGCGAAAACGCGTGGCGCTCGTAAGTTCGCCGAGCAAGTTCGCCGAGGCCGTGATCGAGGGTTTTAGGGCTCGATGCTCCGGCCCTGCCATTAGGCGCCGAGGCGTAAGAATCAGGCTAAAGCGAGTAGTTGCGCGACGCGATCCCACGACTTTGGCGGAAATTTTTAACCAGATTCGTCAGACGCGAAGCAACGTGCTCGTCAGTGCGGGGAGCTTTGAGGAAGACGTAAGCTTGATGCAAGCTGCGGTCGAGTCTTCTTGTAATCTTCCGGTGTTAGCGTGCGTTGCTGCCGGAGTTAGCGCGTTTGGTCGGTTGATGGGGCCTTCGGCCGACGGAATTGTGGGACCGAGTCAATGGGAACCGGATGCGGTCGCCGATCCGGAGCTGGGCCCAAACTCCAGCGAATTTGCTCGCCGAATGGCGGCGACTAATCCTGCGGTAGGATGCGATTACCCGGCTGCTCAAGCATACGCGGGGGCGCTGCTCGCGCTCGAAGCCGTAAGGCGCGTCGGCACGCTCGATCAGCTAAAACTACGACAAGCGTTCAACGACCTTCGTACCCGAACCTGCTACGGCGACTTCGCCATCGATCCGACGACGGGCCGACAGATCGCACACAAGGTGCTGCTCGTCCAGTGGCATCAAGGCGAAAAAGTCATCATCAACCCTGATGCGCACTCTTCACGAGGCGAAATTGCCTTACCATCGGGTCTGCACCTTTTATTGGCTGCGTATGCCAAAGTACGTCACACTTTGCTTGGACGCTCGCCCGAATAGCCCCCGGGCTTCGAAGAATCGGCTCGTGGAAACACGCTTTAAGATGCGCTAAAGCTTAGCAGCCACACGCGATGGCTTCGCAAAAAGGGAGCGAACGCTGGACCATCCGCAAACCGGGCGCTCGGCTAAAGTCTACCCTCATCAGGCGCCGAAGTGGGGCACAAACGGGCACGACCCAGTTGGCGATAGGGCTCATGTCCGGTACGTCGCACGACGGAATCTCGGCGGCGCTGGTCAAGCTGACTGAAAGCGTCGAGAGGCCTCGCTGCGAACTTTTGGGTTTTGCCACTTATCCGTACTCGGATTCTTTGCGCAAGCGGCTTTTGGCCGCAACCGACCAGCCGGATGACCCAGGCTACGTATTTGACGAGGCATCCGGAACGGAAAGCTTTCCAGGTGGAGCGAGTTATCAGACGAACGAGTTTTCAAGGGGAATAGGCACACCATCAACTAAGCAGGAGCTCTCGAGCCTGAATTTTCTCTTGGGTCGTGCGCTTGGCCAGGCTGCGCTGAAGCTGATGCGCAAGATGCGCGTCCAACCCGCTGATTTATGCTTTATCGCTTCTCACGGTCACACTTTTTTTCATCTTCCGCCGAGCCGAGCTCGCCAGGGTCAGGTCGCTTCCACCTTGCAACTGGGCGAGCCGGCTGTGATAGCGGCGCTTACCGGAGTTCCGGTAGTGGCGGATTTTCGCCCGATGGATATCGCAGTCGGAGGCGAAGGAGCGCCGCTTGCGCCACTTGCCCACGTCTGTTTATTCAGCGATCCGGGGCGTGCCAGGGTGGTCCAGAATATTGGCGGAATCGCTAACGCGACCTACCTGCCCGCGGCAGCAAAGCCCGATGACAAGCGCGTTTTCGCATTCGATACCGGGCCGGGCAACGTGCTGATCGACGCGGTGATGAGCAAACTAAGCAACGGCCGAGCTAAGATGGACAGGGATGGGCGAATGGCGGCTCGCGGCAACGTATGCGATCCTCTGCTGCGCGAACTGATGAGTCATCCTTACTTCGCCCGTAAACCGCCAAAGTCTACTGGGCGCGAAGAATTTGGACTTGCGTTTGCTGACCGTGTCCTGAGCCAAGCCCGGCGTCTTGCCTTGCCAGCCGAAGACATTATCGCCACGCTGACCGCGCTCACCGCACGCTCGATTGCCGACGCTTTGCGCCGCTTCGTGCTGCCATGCGGCGCGGTTGACGAGATGATTTTAACCGGAGGCGGTGCCCATAACAGGACGCTTAGGCGAATGCTTGCGGCGGAGCTGGACGGAATTTCGGTTATTACCGCCGACGACCTAGGAGTAAACGGGGACGCGATAGAAGCGATCGCTTTTGCGATTCTTGGCTACGAGATGCTCTGCGGCCGAGCAGGGAATATACCCAGCGTCACCGGTGCCAAGCGCAAAGCGGTGCTGGGTAAGTTGACCCTTCCGCCCACGCCTGGAACGTATTGCCTCATTTCGGCTCTCCTGCCTTGAAGCTTGCCTGTTTTATGCCAGTTGGCACCTGACAAAAGGCACGCTATAATGGGTTTGGCGGCTACAAACACTTTCTCGTAAGGAGCAGAGGTGTTCAGCGGGATCGTCGAAGAGCTAGCAACCGTCGAGGAGTTTACCCCCTCGGCGCAAGGAGCCGTCTTGACACTCCGTACGACGTTGCCCGTGGCCGAGATCAATATCGGAGATTCGATAGCGGTCAACGGATGCTGCCTTACCGTGGTACGGAAGGAAGGCTCTAGGCTCTCGATGGATCTGTCCGCCGAAACTTTGCGCCGCACCGTGCTAGGGGAATTGCGTGCCGGAGATCGAGTCAACGTTGAGCGAGCGCTTAGAATGGGTGCGTCAATAAGCGGCCATCTCGTGACCGGCCATGTCGACGGTGTCGGCGAAATCGTTGCGATCAGAACTGAAGGCGACTCGCGGATGTTTACGTTTAAGGCACCTGAGCATCTTTCGCGCTATCTGGTTGAGAAGGGCTCGGTTGCAGTGGATGGCGTAAGCCTGACCGTGTGCGGCGTTGACGGGGCGCAGTTCAGCTGCGCACTGATTCCCCATACCTTGAGCGTGACCACGCTCGGTCTCAAATCGCCTGGCAGCGCGGTCAATATCGAGGCCGACTTGCTGGCAAAGTATGTCGAAAAACTGCTGATTTATCGCTCGTCTTACCCCGGTACAGACTATCGGCAAGCTGACTTGGCCCGCTAAGACGTCGCGCCGTGCGGTACTTTAGGTCTGCAAGTTCAGCCTAGGAGAAGGCTACAATGGGGCTGCTGCAGATTCCTCGCAAAATAGAATACGCGCTTCGCGCGATGATCTTTCTTGCCGATAGCCAAAACGGCGTTGCCAGTGGTGAATTGATTTCGGCTCACGAGAAAATACCCAAACACTTCCTGGAGAAAGTAATTCGCGACCTCATCCGCTCAGGTCTTGTCCGCTCGCGGCGAGGACCAGGTGGTGGCTATCAGCTGGCCCGACCTCCCGAGAGCATCTCCTTTCGCGACATCATTGAAGCCGTCGAGGGGCCGATTACGCTCAACATATGCCTAGACAATAGCAATTCTTGCTTGTTGCGGCCGGGTTGTAGGATGTACCGGGTATGGGAAGACGGCCAACGGGCCCTACTTGAGGTTTTTTCTCAAGCCACGTTGAAGGAAATTATAGCCTCATCGCCATCTTCAGGCGCGGACCTTGAGACGAGCCGTCTGCCGCTGGAAGCTTCGAACGCCAAGCTGTAGGGTCCTTGTTCGTTTTCGCTTCCGCAGGCGGGAAGACCATTATTCCTTTTTTCGCCCTTTACTCCATTGGGCCAGCGCAAGGCTCGAAGTTGTGGCGCATGCCGCCCAACATAGTCTGCCGGCGCTGTTTCAATTTCCGGTTGAGTTAAAGAGGCTCAGCTTATAGCCGTAAACTTCTCCCCAAAACAGATGAACTTCCAGGCGTCGTCTAAGCAACCGTTTTCGGCCGACGAACATCGCGATTGTTCCACGGTTAAATCTGCTCAAGACCGCGCCGAACCGACATCTTTGCGCGAATTGTTCAGCGAAAAGAGCTTCTATCTCCAGCAATTTCGGCGCAGAAGCCTGCTTTTCGCGCTCGTGCCGCCGGCTGGAAGTCGCTCAGCCGAGCTGAACTCGCTATTGAAGACTTTACGCGAGCTTAAGCGCAACCAAACACGTTGCGTTGTGGTGGCGACGGAAAACGCTTTACCGACCGTAACAAAGCGCTTGTCGCGGCTTAAGCCGGAAAGTGTGAACCAGATACTCATACCCGTGCAATACCAGCGCTGGCATCCATATCCGCCCGACACTACGATCGGCGAACTGTGGCTTGCTCTGAGCCGAAGCGCGATAGCGCTTGTCGCCATCAAAACCGACCAGGCTCACGATTTCCTTCGCATGACTCGCCATCTGGCCGCGCGCTTGCGAGTTTTTAAAGTCGTGCTGCTCGAGCGGGAAGGAGGTTTGCGCGACGCTTCTGGTCAACGCCTTGCATTTCTCGAAATGCGCCGACTTGAGCGCTTTGCGCGCAGCGCAGAAGCCAAAAACAGGCGCGGAGTGCTTAGAGCTATAACGCAAATCCTGCAACAAGACATCTCTTCGGTGAACCTGGTAGCTCCAGGCGACGTTTATGAGGAGCTGTTTAGCTATTTGGGTAAAGGCACGCTGTTCACTAAAGCGCCCTACGGTAGCGCACGGCCCCTTTCAGTCGACCAGTTCGAACAGGCGCAGGCTCTTATCGAGCGCGGGCAGAACGAAGGCTCGCTTCTGTATCGAACGCCTGAAGAGATAGCGCGCTTACTCCCCTCATGCGTAGGCTACCATTTAGGTAGCGAAGGTCAGTTGGCAGGAATTTGCTCGCTCCTCACCGAACCCTACCGGCGCGAAAAAGCAGGCGAAATCACCGCGCTCTACACGTTGACTCGTTTTCAGGGCGAAGGGATCGCCTCGCAGCTAGTCAACGAACTACTCGAGCAGGCGCGCACGCGCCGGTTGCGTTACGTGTTTGCTTGCACAACGGAGGCTCCGGCGGCGCGTCTGTTCGAGCGGCTCGGTTTTCGCCGGGTAAGTCCTCAGGACGTCCCTAAAGCCAAATGGCGCGGCTACGACGAAGGGCGGCGCCACAGAATCACGATTTTCCGCTACGACCTAGCATAAGAAAGAGCGCGAGCGAAAGGCTTTTCGCGCTACTCCTTGGACTTCTTAAAGGCCGGGCGATGGAGTGAAAGCGCGATCTCCCGCACCTGGTTTAAAAGGCGCTTCTCGGCTGTACCTCGCGACACACACGTTACGCTTTGTGGCGGATGAAAGGGGACCGTCACTGGTGTGGAGAATACTGCTTGGACGGCAACCGAGCTGCTGCGATGGCCGGTCGGCGCTACGTAAAAGTTGTACACCGCCGATGCGTCCTCTGACGGCATTGCAGCGATTCGTCCCAGTCCCGTCCTAACTTCCCCACAATCCGCGTCAGCCGAAGCAAATCCCCTGGCCTGAGCCTCGACGATGCCGACTGAAGGATCGTCGGCGTAAACCTGAAAATGGTTGCGCTTTGCCAGTTCCACCACGGCCTGAAAGGCGAGATCGTAAGGCACGGGAAGCTCGATGCTGGTCTGGGTCGTGGGCGGCGGCTTGTCCTTGGGGGCATAAAAACATCCCCAACAGCTGCAAAAAACAGCCGCGTAAAGCGCCAAAGCTTTGCCCCGGTTCATCACTGCGGCAGTCAACGATGATACGGCAATTCGCGCCGTGCTGCGAAGCATCCTGTGCTAAAGCTCAAGGCCCCGCAAGTGAGCGTTCACTTTAGACGCATAACATGTTAATGAGGAAAGTGGCGCGCTTTGAGTCGGATTGCTCCTGCCTTAAAACCATCGTCGGAGGCTTGAGTAGAAATAATGTCTGGGCACTCAAAATGGAGCTCGGTCAAACATAAAAAGGCTGCCCGCGACGCCAAGCGTGGCAAGCTGTTTACTAAATTGATCAAAGAGATAACGATCGCCGCTCGGCTCGGCGGCAAGGACCCGAACGCAAATCCTCGGCTGCGCGCCGCAGTGGCCGCCGCCAAAGCACAATCGATGCCCAGCGAAAACATCGAACGGGCAATCAAGCGCGGAGCCGGCGAACTTACCGGCGAACAGCTCGAGCAGGCAACCTACGAGGGCTACGGACCGGGAGGAGTAGCCATTATCGTCGAGGTCCTCACCGACAACCGAAATCGCATCGTGGCCGAGTTGCGCCATATTTTCTCGCGCTACGGCGGCAACCTGGGCGAAACAGGATGCGTCTCCTGGATGTTCAAGCGAAAAGGCCTTATCACGATCGACAAATCGGCCACAACCGAAGACAAGCTCTTGGAGATCGCTCTTGAAGCTGGCGCAGAGGACGTAACCCTCGAGGGAGACGTTTTCACGGTGGTGACCGCTCCTGAAAACTACGCGCAAGTGCGAAAGGCGATCGAAGAGGCCGGGATAAAAATTATCGAGGGCGAAATAGCGCTGTCGCCAGAAACCTCCGTGCGAGTCTCGCGGCACGACGCCGAGCAGGCGCTCAAACTTATCGAGGAGCTCGAAGACCACGACGACGTGCAAAATGTCGTGGCGAATATAGACATCGACGAGGCCGAGTTGGCTCAACTAACCGCGGTTTGATCCGTCTGAGCCAAAAATGGCCGCGCGGTTTTTTGCCATTGACGGTCTTGCCTGACAGGCGTCCTCGATTACCTGCGCGAGATTGCGAGTCCGGCAAAGTCGAGAAAGGGTTGCCTTCAGTAGTGAGGATAGCTCCGACTTGTTCCGTTCAGGCCCTTCGACGATATTGCTAGCCTTTCGGTGCGCCTCGAAGGCTTTGGGCTGGCGACCTCTCAAATGAGATGTGCCTTTTGCGCCGCGAGCTTCACTGTGAAAATCACTGGCGCGAGGCTAGCAACTATCTCGCTCGGTGAATTGTGAGCAAACTTTCAAGCGTGTCATGCAAAACACGCCATAAGCCCCAGCCTCAGCCTATCGCAATAGCCTGCCACCAGTTTGACTGGCGAAAAAGTTGTTCCCCCGAGCTACGCTTGGAGCCAACCAAGCACAATCGGGCCTTTAACAAAGCCTCAAGCCTATGACGACCAGGCGAAATATTGCTCGAATTCGCGTGATGGGAGTCGATCCAGGTTCGATAGCTACTGGCTTCGGGGTCGTGGAACGAGGGCCCCAGGAAATACGCCATGTAATCTCCGGGGTTTTGCGGCCGCGCGCTGGCAGACCGTTTGCGGAGCGCCTTTATGAAATTTTCTTGGGACTTCGCGCCGTTATCCAACAACATCGCCCTGATGCGATGTGTCTGGAAAAAACCTACCTTGGCGCAAGCGTGAGTACCGCGATTCGCTTAGGCGAAGCTCGCGCAACTGCTCTGATCGCCGCAGCCGAGGCTGGGATGGCGCTGTTCGAGTACCCGCCCTCTCAGGTCAAACTTGCGATCGCCGGCCATGGAAGAGCCGGAAAGCAGGAGGTCGAAACGATGGTGCGGCGGACGCTGCAGCTCAACGACACGCTTAAGCTTGCAAGCGACGCCGCTGACGCCCTTGCGCTCGCCCTGTGTCATATTTACCTCTCCCGGATGCCCTCGAACAGCGCTAGGCACGCCAAACTGGCTTATGCACGAAGTTAAGCCTTTAGATTGTCAGGTGCCTGAGCTCTAAGACAAAATTGCGAACATAGGTGTTTCAAGGCGCAGGCTCGGACGCTCTTATTGGGGAGGCATCCGCTGATGAAAGCCACTTCGCGCAAAGTTGCATTTATCGGTCTTGGGGTGATGGGGTTTCCCATGGCAGGCCATCTTGCCAAAGCCGGCCATCACGTTACCGTGTACAACCGAACCGCAAGCAAGGCGCGAGCTTGGGTAGAGCGCTTTGGGGGCAGGATGGCTCATACTCCCGCCGAAGCGGCAGCAGAAGCAGAGCTGGTGTTTGCATGCGTCGGAAACGACAACGACCTAAGACAGGTCACGCTTGGCGACACGGGAGTGTTTGCCACAATGAAAGTTGGCACTATCTTCGTCGATCACACCACCGCGTCGGCGAAGGTCGAACGTGAGCTTGCTACATACGCCGGCGAGCGCGGAATCGAGGTGCTCGACGCGCCCGTGTCCGGCGGCCAATCCGGCGCAGAGAACGGCACGCTTGCGATTATGGTCGGCGGCAAACCCGAAGTTTTCGCCAGAGCGGAGCCGGTGATGGCGTGCTACGGACGGGCGATCACGCTTATGGGACCTACGGGCGCTGGTCAGCTGACCAAAATGGTCAACCAAATCTGTATCGCCGGCCTTCTCCAAGGACTTGCCGAGGGTTTGAACTTCGCAATGCGAGCGGGGCTTGACGTCGAGCGCGTCGTCAGCGTGATCTCAAAAGGGGCAGCGCAGTCGTGGCAGATGGAGAACCGATGGCGAGCGATGGTCGAAGGCAGCTTCGACTTCGGTTTCGCAGTTGACTGGATGAGAAAAGACTTGAGCATATGCCTGGAGGAGGCGCGCAGCAATGGCGCGCTGCTGCCGGTTACGGCTCTGGTCGACCAGTTCTACGCCAAGGTTCAAAAGCTCGGCGGAGGGCGATGGGACACGTGCAGTTTGATTAAGCTTCTGACCGATAGCTAACAGCCAAGTTCCAGCCAAAAAATCAGGGCTGCCTTGAAACTTGGATGGTTTAACAAGGCCGCAGAGTTCTGACACGCGGGTCGCGGGCTGGCTGATGCAAGCGAGCAAATCTAGGCTTGATTTAAAGCAGGCAATGCAAAGGTTAAAAAGCTGACCTTATGATTGCGAGCCTGTGCGGCAAAATCCAATATCGCGAACCCGGCCGGGTCGTTATTGAAACAGGCGGCGTAGGGTACGAAGTATTCGTTCCGCTTTCTACGTACCATAAGCTGCCCCAAGTGGGAGAGTTCGCCCGGCTTGAAATTCGTCAGGTCGTGCGCGAGGACAGTGTGGCGCTGTACGGATTTTCAAGCCTGGGCGAAAAGCGCGCCTTCGAGCTATTGATGCAGGTGCAACAGGTCGGGCCGAAACTGGCGCTGGCGATCTTGTCGGCTTTCAGTGCCGAGGAGCTCGCAAGCGCAATCGGACGCGAAGACGTCGGCTTGCTCGACGCCGTGCCCGGAGTAGGCGCCAAAGTGGCCGAACGAATCGTGCGCGAGCTGCGAGACAAAACCGAAATTTTGCTGGGAGCTTCGCCAAATGCCCGTTCGGCGAGCGATGGCAAGCCGACGCTTTTGGAAGATGCCGTTTCGGCGCTGGTCAATCTAGGCTATAAACCTCAGGAGGCGCGGCGCGCGGTCGAAAAAGCGGCTCCGCGAAGCTCCAGCGACGAGATCGATCTCGAGACGCTGATTCGGAAATCATTGGCGCTGTTGCTCGGTGAAAGGTAAAAGTCGACGTTCACGGGTAGTCTCGACCGAAACTTCTGGCGAGAGTCAACCGACTCGAGCTCAGAGCCTTGTCGTCTCGAAGCCGACCGACGAGGAGCGGGTAACCGACTTCACCCTCAGACCGCGTAGCCTCGAGGAGTTCGTCGGTCAGGAGCAAGTCAAAAAAGTTCTATCCATCGCGATCGAAGCAGCGCGCAAACGCGCGGACGTGCTCGAGCATATTCTTTTCGCTGGCCCGCCCGGTCTGGGCAAAACGACCCTTGCCCACATAATTGCCCGCGAGATGGGCGTTAACTTGCGCGTCACCTCAGGTCCGGCGATCGAACGCGCGGGCGACCTTGCTGCGATCGTGAACGACCTTGAGCGGGGTGACGTTTTATTCATCGACGAGATCCTTCGGTTGCCTCGGGCGGTCGAGGAAGTTCTGTATCCGGCGATGGAAGACTTCGAGCTCAACATCGTGGTCGGACGCGGCCCGAGTGCACGAACGATGCGCCTTGCGATAAAACCGTTTACTCTGATCGGCGCAACGACGCGGGCGGGGCTGCTCAGCTCGCCGCTGCGCGACCGCTTCGGCCAGACATTTCATCTCCAGTTCTACACGCGCGAGGAGCTCGCTGTGATCGTACGCCGCTCGGCTCGCCTCCTAAATACTGCTATCGAAGACGACGCGGCGCAGGAGATCGCCAAGCGCTCGCGCGGAACTCCGCGTATCGCCAACCGGCTTTTGCGCAGGGTGCGCGACTTCGCTCAAGTAGAAGGTGCGCCGACCATCACGCGCGAAATCGCTGAGCGGGGGCTCGAACTTCTCGGCATCGACTCTTGCGGGTTCGATCGAATGGACCGAGCGATTCTGGAAGCAATCGTCGACAAATTCGGCGGCGGCCCTGTAGGCGTCGAAAGCTTGGCAGCGGCGGTCGGCGAAGAGCGCGACACGATCGAAGAGGTCTACGAGCCGTATCTGCTGCAGGAAGGTTTTATCGCCCGCACGGCGCGGGGTCGGGTCGCAAGTCCGCGCGCCTACTCTCATCTTGGACGAACAAAGCAAGGCCTTTTGCTATAAAAGCGTCCAGCTTCGGCTTTCGCGGCTATGATTCTGGATGCACGTTCTGGATGCACGTTTCAAAACGGCACCAGAATTTCTTATTTTCAGCGAGCGCTACGTGTTCTGCTAAACTTTGACACTAGTGGCTTCGGTTGCAGCTGATAATTGCTAACCAGTGTGACTGTCGCAAATATGCGTGAAGCCGATAGCCATAGCAGAAACGCTTTTTCTCCAATTGAGCCAATTCGCGAACCGACGTTGAGGATCCTTATCGATGCCGAAAGTATTGGTTGTTCAGCACACACCACTTGAAGCCTTAGGCACTATTGCGGACGCTCTCGAAACCGGCGGCCACGCCTGGCAATACGTGCGCGTCTACGAAGGAGGAGCAGTACCGGCTGAGCTGGGCGCGGCCTGCGGTCTTATCGTTCTTGGCGGCCCCATGGGCGTTTATGAGCAGGAAAAGTACCCTTTTTTGCGGGAGGAGATGCGCCTAATCGAGGCCGCTTTGCGAGCCGGGATGCCGATTCTGGGCGTATGTTTGGGCGCCCAGCTGCTGGCTGCGGTTCTAGGGGCCAAAGTGGATCGCGCTGAACAACTCGAGGTAGGATGGCATGAGGTGCGGCTTTCGGCTGACGCGGGCGCGGACCGATTGTTTGCGGGCCTAGGGTCATCGCTCGTAGCCTTTCACTGGCATCAGGACTACTTCGAGCTGCCTCAAGGGGCGATTGCACTAGCAAGTTCGGCTCTCACGCCTTATCAGGCCTTTCGGTACGGTGAGGTCGCCTACGGTTTCCAATTCCATCTCGAAGTCACCCGCGAGGTGATCGAGGGAATGCTCAAGAGCGGAGCTAAAAGCTTGGCTAAAGTGGGATTGACGGCCCACGACATTCTGGCATCAACCGACCGTTACCTGCCAACTTTGGAAAAGCTTGCCGAAACAGTCTTTGGGCGCTGGTCCGACATGGTTCACGACGCGGCAAAGCTTTAAGTTTTAATCGCGTCTAATCGCTCGCCTGACGGCGTGAGCTCTATCGCCGAAACAGTTCGCGCGTAGCCAAAGCGAGCATACGTTGGGCTGTTTGCAGGCGCTGACGCCGCTTAAAAGGCCCGAGCAAGGCTATCGATAGCTTGCCCGACGCACATTCTCGCAGACTGGCGGCAAAAGGTTGGCTGTCACGCGCTTGACTGGCCCGGCCTCTTCGCACGAGAGCTTTTGCAACGCAAGGTACACCTTCTATGCGCTAGAGGCTTGCGCTCTAACAACGCATGGTACGCTTTCTATGTGTAGGCGCTTGCGTTTTGGCGTCGCAGGCGCTATGCGAATTGATGTTCTGCTCGTTGCTGCGTGGCTTGCTCGAGCAGCAACGCCACAGAGGCAGAATCATTCGGAGGGAGGACTGGCAATCGTGGGAAAAGGGAACAACGCGCGCAAGATCTGGGCAGCGGCATTAGCACTCATTGTAATTCTTGCAGTAGGCTCGAGCGTACGAGCGCAAAATTCGGCTGGCGAATGGCCGATCTACGGGGGCAGCTACGCTAACGACCATTACAGCCCGCTTGACCAAATCAACACGGGCAATGTGTCGCGCCTGCACGTGGCTTATACGGTTTCGCTGGGGGTGCTCAAAGATTATCAAACTACGCCCGTTATGGCTGGCAATACACTCTACGTAACCACTTCACAGGGGCCCCAGTACGTCTACGCCATCGACGCCAAGACGGGCAAGATAAAATGGCGCTACGACAGCAACGTTCCCAAGGACGTGCTCGCGTACAACTGCTGCGGCGGCGATAATCGCGGCGCGGCCTTCGCCAACGGGCGAGTGTTCGTCGGGCGTTTGGACGGATATTTGGTGGCCCTGGATGCTTACACCGGGCGCGAACTTTGGAAAACGCAAGTTGCGGACTACAAAGCCGGCATGGAAATAACCGCCCCACCGCTGCCGATTCACGATAAAGTGATCACTGGGATCAATGGAGGCGAGTTCGGCGCGCGCGGGATGCTACAGGCTTACGACCAGGCCACCGGTAAGCTTGTGTGGCGGATCTACACCATCCCGGGACCAGGCGAACGTGGTAACGATACGTGGAAGGGCGATAGCTGGAAGCGCGGTGGCGCCGTGATCTGGGATATCGGGGCATACGACCCAGAACTGAACCTTACCTATTGGGGTACCGGCAATCCCGCGCCATGGGCGGTGGCGCCGCGCGCTCCGGATAGCTCGGACTTCGGCCGGTACACGAACCTTTACTCCTCGAGCGTGATCGCAGTTGACCCGGATACGGGCAAGATGGCGTGGTACTTCCAAGAAGTGCCGAACGACGCCTGGGACTATGACGCAACGGCGCCGACTCTGGCAAACCTTAGAGTTGACGGCAAGACCGTCCCGGCCTTGCTCGACGCGGGCAAGTGCGGCTTTCTGTTCGTGGCCGACCGCCGCAACGGCAAGCTGATGTCGGCCGAACCGTACGTCTTCGTAAACTGGGCCAGACGCTGGGATATCTCGCTCAAGCGCCCTGTGGAGAACCCGGACAAGCGTCCAACCTTTACCCACGACGCCAAGTACGTCTGCCCGCACATTTATGGCGGTAAAAGCTGGGAACCAATGGCTTTTAGCCCACAGACCGGCTTGCTTTATATCAATAGCAACAACATGTGCCAGGATATTAAGGAGCAGAAGATCGAGTACCATCGCGGCAACTTCTACCTCGGCACCGAAAACAGCACGCTGGCTGGTCCGGGCGGTTATCTCGGCAAACTGATCGCTATCGACCCGACCACTCACCGCGAAGTATGGAGCGTCAAGGAGCCGTGGCCAGCTAATGGCGGCGTTCTTGCGACTGGTGGCGGCCTTGTGTTCAACGGCGACTGGGAAGGTTACTTCAACGCCCGCGACGCCCGCACTGGAAAGCTTCTGTGGCAGTTCTACACCGGCAACGGAATCGCGGCGGCTCCGATGACTTATCTGGTTGACGGCAAACAATACGTCGCTGTAGTCGCAGGGAAGTTGTCCGCGATTCCCAGCTACTTCGGTGAGCTCGGTCAACGGATGATCGCAGCCGGAACTCCAGAAGGCGGAACGCTCTTCGTCTTTTCTCTCGACTGAGCGAAAATTGCGGGTCCGCGCACGCTGCCCGCGCGGACCCGCACGCAAGCTTTGAGGCTGCGCTGATGCTCGAACAGAGGCAGACCGGTGGTCGGCGAAAGAGGCGACTGTGCCGTAGCCTGGCTGCTTGCTTTTTGTCGCCCCTGTTGCTGGGGCTCGTATGGTCGAAGGCGTGGCCCTCGCAAACCCTACGCGTATGCGCTGAACCGGACAATCTTCCGACTACCCATCGCGGAGGACCCCGCAAAGGGCTATATCTGGAACTTATCGACGCTCTTGGCCCTCAAATAGGACGCGCCGCGCAATACGTTTGGATCGAAGGTACTGGAGACCGGCCACTGCGTCTTGGTTTCGCTAACGACCAATGCGACGTTTACGTCGGCTTGCCTGCGACCGATGGATTTCACGCCCCATACCTGAGCCTGACGCGGCCGTTCATGCGGGAAGGTTATGCACTGGTTGTCCATAGGGGCAAAAAAGTAAGCTCCTTGGCCGACCTTACTGGCCAGCGCGTAGCGGTTCAATTTGGCACGCTTCCACAGGTTTTGGTGGCGCTCTACGATATCGAGGCTCGTACCTGCGACAGCCCGCAGGAAGCAATGTCTGTTCTAGCTAAGGGCGAGGCAGATGCGGCTTTCATATGGGGACCAGCGGCCGGCTACTACAACAAGTACAACCTTCGCAGCAGCTTTGACGTTATTCCGACCAACGGCCCCGGGCTTAATTGGCCGGTAGCAATCGGCGTACGCAAGGATGACGCGGATTTGCGCCGGGCGCTAGACCGCGCACTCGAAAAGGTCGGACCGCTGATTGTCCACTTGCAAGAAGAATACGGGTTCCCTTCAGGGAATCCGATCACGATAGATGTTAAGGAGCCTACCAAGGCTTCGCCGCAAAGTAGCAACGCGCCCCTACCCGCCATTGCTAGCCACTCAACAGCCAGATCGGCCGGACTCTTACAGGTGAGCGCAAAAGGGCACACTGATAGGGACGCAGGTCGGCTCCAAAAGTTGGCTCAGAACGATCAAACTGCGATGGACGGCGACCCGCCAGATATCGACGAAGCTAAAATGAGTCCTCAAGCCCGGGAAGGACGCCATCTGTTCAACTCTCGCTGTGCCCACTGCCATGGCGACGACGCCATAACCGGCAATCCCGAGCGCAGTATCCCTGACCTGCTCAAACGAATCCCTCCTGAGCAGGAAGAATCGTTTTTCGTAACCGTCGTGACTAACGGCGAAGCTGACCAAGGGATGCCACCGTGGAAGGGAGCCTTGAGCGAAGACCAGATTAAAAAGATCTTCGCCTTCATTCGCTACCTTCAGGACCATAGGCAATAAAAGCCCCGGGGGCTTTGGTTTCCGACCTGCTTCGACCGTATCGCTCCGTCTCGAGACCCGACGAGTTAAGGCACCAGCTTTGCGACGTTCGGTTGCCTCTTCCCGCCAGACGACTAGCTTGTCCAGCTGGCCAATCGCGAGACCCCAATTCCTATAAAACGGACTATGATAAGATAATCGCATCACGGTAGCAAAGCATTCTTTAGAGTGCGGAGCACGCAACCTTGCGCTATCGGCACTGCAAAAGGGGAGGGTGAAACCTTATGATAGGCAACCGCATCGAAGTCAACATAGCTGGAGGACTCGACGTTACGCTTCCCCGGATGGTCAGAATTCGCCAAAAGTTTCAGAGCCCGAAACTGGCTAGCGTAACCCAGGCCGTGTCCGAGCAGTTTCGACAATCCTGGATACGCGACAAAATCAAGCCAGGTATGACGGTTGCTTTGGGATGCGGCAGTCGCGGCATCAGCAATCTCGCCGAGTGCGTAAAAGCGGTAGTTGCGGAGCTCAAGGCGCTGGGCGCGAAACCCTTCATTTTTCCGGCCATGGGGAGTCACGGTGGAGCTACCGCGGAGGGACAACGCAAAGTGCTCGAAAGTTACGGGGTCACCGAAGAGCGCGTCGGCTGCCCGATTAGGTCGACAATGGAAGTCGTCAAACTGGGACATTTAGATGACGGCACGCCGATCTACATGGACAAATTCGCCTGGGAGGCAGACTCCGTCGCGTTCGTAGCGCGCGTCAAACCCCATACCAACTTTCGCGGGCCGATCGAATCGGGCATCGTCAAGATGATGACGATCGGTATGGGGAAAATTGCGGGCGCCACCGAGCTCCATACCCATGGAATGGACAGCTTCGGCGAGCTTTTGCCGAAAGCAGCCAAATTCATCATGGCCAAGAAAAACATAAGCTTCGGGGTCGCCCTGGTCGAAAATGCCAGCGACCAAACGGCGATTCTGGAGATAATACCAGCTGAACGGATTCTCGAACGCGAGCCCGAGCTTTTAGCGCGAGCAAGGGAGCTGATGGCGCGTCTTTACTTCGACACAATCGACGTCTTAGTGGTGGAGCGCATCGGCAAAAACATCAGCGGAGCCGGTATGGACCCGAACGTAATCGGCCGGAACGTTCGCTCGATCGAGTGGGACGCGAAACCGCGCGTTGGCAAAATTGTGGTTTTGGGGCTCACGCCCGAAACGCACGGCAATGCCTGCGGTGTAGGCATGGCTGACGTTATCACGATGCGTCTGTACCGCGAGATGGACATCGCGCAGACCTATGCCAACGTTATCACCTCGGCCTATCTGGACGGCGGCGCCATCCCTATCATCATGAACAACGACAAGGAAGCGATAAGCCTCGCCGTAAAGACGGCAATCCGGGTCAAGCCCCAAGAGTGCAAACTCGTCCGAATCCATAACACTCTTGCGTTGGAAGAGATCGAAGTCTCCGAGCCGATGATGCCCTACGTAAGAGAGAATCCTGCGCTATTCGAGGTCCTGAGCGAGCCCAAACCGTTTAAGTTCGACTCCGAGGGAAACCTCGAACCACTGCTCGGCTATGCCCGTCGCGAGGCTGCATGAGCCTGCCGCCAATGCTTGGACTCCCGAGCTAAAGCCCGCTCAAAACTAGGCTTTCGCCTGTCAACTTCACGAGCCAAGGCGGACTGTTTTGGATAAAGCGCAAGCTAGTAGCTCGCGCTTACCGCGAGATGATTTGTTAGCGTCAATGCTCAGGAAATCTCGTCCGGCGCTACCTTGCTTTGTGCTGGCAACTAGATCACCTGCCTTGCCGAAACAATACTTGAAGTCTTTACCGTGACTTATTTCACGAAGGCCATTTACGCTTTACGATCATCGCTTGCGTGCCAACTCGCCAAAAGCCGATAAGGCTTGCCACCAGCCAAACGACGAGCGAAAACCGGCGAAACTCGGTCTCGGCTATAGCGGGGCCAGGCGCATAGCGTCGCCAACTATAGGAAATTTGTCAGCGGATGTTATAAATTCTCGCCAACTCTGACACACTAGGCATAAGGCGATTTCACATCTAAGAGCGAGGTTGTGCTATGGCGTTTCAAAATATCAAGGTCCCCCCGGACGGCGAGAAAATCACGGTAAATCCCGACGGGAGCTTGCGCGTTCCTGACCGACCGATCATTCCTTTCATCGAGGGCGACGGCACCGGAGCGGACATCTGGCGCGCGGCTCAGCCAGTGTTCGACAGCGCGGTTGCCAAAGCGTACGGTGGCAAACGTTCAATCGCCTGGATGGAAGTTTATGCCGGCGAAAAAGCTTACAAACTGTTCGATACGTGGCTACCCGAGGACACCATCGAGGCGTTCCGCGAATATCGCGTGGGGATTAAAGGTCCGCTTACCACGCCGGTAGGTGGAGGCATCCGGTCGCTCAACGTCGCCTTGCGCCAGCTTCTCGATTTGTACGTTTGCTTGCGCCCGGTGCGCCATTTTGCAGGCGTTCCCAGCCCAGTTAGACATCCCGAAAAAGTGGACATGGTGATCTTTCGTGAGAACACCGAAGACATCTACGCCGGAATCGAATGGCCTGCGGGCTCACCCGAAGTGCGCAAGGTGATCGATTTCCTCGACCGCGAAATGGGAGTCAAGAGCAAGATCCGCTTCCCCGAAACATCCGCGATCGGCATCAAGCCCATATCCAAAGAGGGATCCGAACGCCTTATCCGCGCCGCCATCGATTATGCGATCCGATACAAACGCAAGAGCGTAACCCTGGTCCACAAGGGCAACATCATGAAGTTTACCGAAGGCGCTTTTCGCGACTGGGGCTACGAGCTGGTGCGGCGCGAGTACAAAGGACGCGCAATCGCCTGGCCCGATCTGCAGGGCGAAGTTCCGCCGGGCGTAGTGCTGGTAAAGGACAACATCGCCGACATTACGCTACAACAGGTGCTCACCCGTCCTGAAGATTTCGACGTTATCGCGACGTGCAATCTCAACGGCGACTATCTGTCCGACGCGATCGCAGCGCAAGTTGGGGGAATCGGGATGGCCCCGGGTGCCAACATCAACTACATCACGGGCCACGGTGTTTTCGAAGCCACCCATGGAACGGCACCGAAATACGCCAACCAAGACAAGGTCAATCCTGGGTCGCTGATACTTTCGGGCGTGATGATGTTGGAACATATGGGATGGAACGAGGCAGCAGAGCTGATCGTTCGCGGCCTCGAGCGAACAATTGCCAAGAAGACCGTAACGTATGATCTGGAGCGGTTGATGACTGGAGCGAAGCTACTCAAGTGCTCCGAGTTCGGCCAGGCGATTATCGACAATATGTAACTTCCTTGCAAACCTTACTGGCAGCTCCAGCTTTCGGGTGCTGACCGTCGGTCCGGCTAATCCAAGACGGCAGGCCGTCGGTAAGTCGATGAATAATCGAACGAGGGAGGAGCGGGACAAGGCTCGCTAATCTGAGCTATGGCAAGAAAGAAGATCGCCTTTATTGGTGCTGGCAACGTTGGCGCAACGTGCGCGCATATGTGCTTCTTGAGCGGGCTGGGCGATATTTTCTTGTACGACGTCGTGGACGGCCTGCCTCAAGGCAAGGCGCTCGACATGCTCGAGGCCGCGCCCGTGGTTGGGGTCGACGTCCGCGTCAGCGGCTCGACCAATATTCGCGACATCGAGGGTGCCGATTGCTGTGTGATAACAGCCGGCGTGCCACGCAAACCCGGGATGTCGCGCGACGACCTCTTGAAGGTCAACGCCGGCGTGATGTCCACCGTAGGACGCGCGATCAAGGAGCTCTGCCCCAACGCTTTCGTGATCACGGTTACGAACCCGCTCGACGCGATGGTGACCCAGATCAAGCGCGAAACCGGCTTCCCCAAAAATCGAGTGGTGGGGCAAGCTGGCGTTCTTGATTCCGCGCGCTACAGAACCTTCATCGCGGCCGAGCTCGGCGTCTCGGTTGCAAGCGTGTCGGCGATGGTGCTAGGCGGACACGGAGACGATATGGTGCCGATCCGAAGCCACACCACCGTAGGCGGCGTGCCTGTCGAACGACTGATACCACCTGAACGTCTGGACGAGATCGAACAGCGCACGCGCCAAGGCGGTGGCGAGATCGTAAACCTAATGAAAACTTCAGCCTACTATGCGCCTGCGGCGGCTATATGGGAGATGGTCGAGGCCTATCTGCTCGACCGCAAAAAGATCTTGCCCTGCGCCGCTTATCTCGAGGGCGAGTACGGTGTGTCGGGCTGCTACGCTGGGGTGCCAGTATTGCTCGGCGCGGGAGGAGTAGAAAAAGTAATAGAGATCGAGCTTACGCCCGCTGAACGAAGCGCGTTCGAGCGCTCGGTTGCGCATGTGCGCGAACTGGTTGCAGCGATGGACAAGGTCCTTTAAGCTGGTCGAGGCTGAGCAGGCTCTCTTAGAGCCTCGATTTGGATGAAGCAACACGGCAATCGCGCTACACAAGCGCATGTCTGCTTGCAGAGTGAAAAAGGTTTTTATAGCGAGATAGCTCGAGGCACGCTTGTTCGAGTGCAGAGTTTTGTCGCGAACTTTGCTGGCTGACTTGAGCGCGCTATGTTTCTGGGAGGCGCCCAAGCGCCAGCGCCAAAGAACATAAGCGGTAACTTACTCCACATGAACGTTCACGAATACCAAGCAAAAGCTATCCTGGGAAAATACGGCGCGCCCGTCCCCAGAGGTAAGGTAGCTGCGACGCCTGACGAGGCTGCGGCCGCTTTTGAATTTCTTGGGGAGCCGCAGGCGGTGGTCAAAGCCCAAATTCACGCGGGCGGCCGTGGCAAGGCTGGGGGCGTAAAACTTGTCAGCAGTGCCGAGCAAGCCCGAAGTTTCGCTGCCTCGCTGCTGGGGAAGCCTCTTGTCACGCACCAAACCGGTCCCGAGGGTCGCGTCGTCAGGCGCGTTTACGTCGAGGCCGCAAGCCAGGTCTCACGCGAGCTTTATCTGGCCATGCTCGTCGACCGTAAGTCAGAGGCGCCAGCCATAATCGCAAGCGCCGCGGGGGGCATGGATATCGAGGAGATAGCTAGGACAAGCCCCGAACAGATATTGACCGAGCCGATCGATATCACGATCGGCGTGGCCGGCTTTCAAAGCCGCAAGCTTGCCTTGGCCCTGGGGCTCAGGGACCGGCAGATAACCGAGTTCCACAACTTGCTCGGCGCGCTCTATCGGGCGTTTTTCGATACCGACGCCTCGCTCATTGAAATAAACCCGCTCGTGGTCACCAGCGAAGGCCGTTTGTTATGTTTGGACGCCAAGATGGTCTTCGACGACAACGGACTCTTCCGTCATCCTGAGCTTCAGGAATTGCGCGATCCCGAGGAGGAAGACCCGAGCGAGCGAGAGGCAAGCAAATACAATCTTAGCTACGTTCAGCTGAACGGAAACATCGGATGCATGGTCAATGGGGCGGGGCTGGCTATGGCAACGATGGATATCATCAAGTTCCACGGAGCCGAGCCCGCAAACTTCCTCGATATCGGCGGTGGAGCGGATGCCCAGAAGGTAGCCGCAGCGTTCAAGATTTTGCTTTCCGACCCGCGGGTGAAAGCGGTTTTGATCAACATTTTCGGCGGAATCATGCGATGCGACGTATTGGCCCAGGGAGTGGTCGAGGCAGCCCGCCAAGTGGGGCTTAATGTTCCGCTGGTGGTGCGAATGGAGGGCACCAACGTCGAGCAGGGTCGACAGATCCTCAATGCCTCGGGCCTAAAGATAATAGCCGCAACCGACATGGAGGACGCCGCTCGGCGCGTGGTCGCGCTAGCGTCAAGCAAGTAGGTGGTCTGTCATGAGCATCCTGGTCAACAAACATACCCGTGTCATCACGCAAGGCATCACCGGCGCCGCGGGCCGCTTCCACACTTTGGCCTGCAAGCAGTACGGCACGCAGATGGTGGCTGGCGTAGTGCCTGGAAAAGGCGGAACTCAGTTCGAAGGAATCCCCATTTTTGACACCGTCGAGCAAGCAAAGCGGGCAACCGACGCTAACGCTTCTGTAATCTACGTTCCTGCCCCTTATGCTGCCGACGCGATTATGGAAGCCGTGGCGGCCGGCATCGAGCTCGTGGTTTGTATCACCGAAGGCATCCCGACGCTCGACTTGGTCAAGGTCAAGCGCTTTATGGCCGGGAGAGCGAGCAAACTTATCGGCCCCAACTGTCCGGGAATCATGACGCCCGGTGAATGCAAAATCGGAATCATGCCAGCCCATATTTACCGTCCCGGACCGATCGGTGTCGTGTCCCGGTCAGGCACCTTGACTTATGAGGCGGTCAACCAGTTGACGCAGCTCGGTTTAGGTCAGTCCACCTGCGTGGGCATCGGCGGCGACCCGATAATAGGGCTCAACACGGTGGATATCCTAAAGCTTTTCAACCAAGACCCAGCTACCGAGGCCGTGGTCCTGATCGGCGAAATAGGCGGTACTGCCGAGGAAGAGGCCGCCGAGTACATTAAAAACCACTTCAAGAAGCCAGTCGTGGCTTATGTCGCAGGCCAGACCGCTCCCAAAGGGCGACGGATGGGCCATGCGGGGGCGATAATCGCCGGCGGTCGGGGCAGCGCGCAAGAAAAGATAGCCGCGCTCAGAGCTGCAGGCGCGACCGTGGCGATGAGCCCGGCTGAGCTGGGCTCGACGATGAAAGCCGTCCTCGGGGCCCGCAACTAATCACACACCGAAAGCAAACTTGTCAAGGATCAAAAACACATTCGGAGGCAGACAAGCTTAGAACCATGGGTGTCGGTTCCGATACTTCGGTCGAGTCTACGCTTGCGATTATAAAGCCGGACGCCGTTGCGCGGGGGCTGAGCGGCGAAATTTTGCGTCAAATCGAAAGCAACGGGTTTAAAATCCGAGCGCTCAAGATGGTGCACCTGACTGTTCAGCAGGCTCAGCAATTCTACGAAGTCCACCGCGAGCGCCCCTTTTTCGCTTCACTCTGCCAGTACATGTCGTCAGGTCCGATCGTAGTGGCGATACTAGAGGGCGAGCGTGCGATCGAGCGTTGGCGGGCACTGATGGGAGCGACCGATCCCGCAAAGGCTGCGCCAGGAACTATTAGGCGACAATTCGGAACGGATATTGAAAAAAACGTGGTTCACGGGTCAGACGGCCCAGAAACTGCCCAGCGCGAAGTGAATTTCTTTTTCTCGACGCTGGATCGAGTCGGCTGATCGAACTTAAATGTGCTAATCTTGCTGCCTTTGCTTGCCGAATACTCCACAAGGCTCAAGGGGCCATTGTCGAGCTTTGCAGATTTAATGCCGCCTAGGTCATAATTTATTTAGGAAAGCAGATTTTGGGCTTTTTTGCCTTGACTTGGCCTTAATTGCTCGAGTCGCTTGACGCACAGGACCCCTGATTCGGAGGACGCAGGCAGAACGAGAACAAGCCTTCGCGTCGACCAAGTTCCTTGGTAGACTTAAAGCTCGACCGTTAGTCATCCGCGTGAGTGCTCCGTTGGAAACTCACTTAGACGATCAAATCGCTCCGTCTGCGAGCGAAGAACTTCGCCCATCGAAGGCCGATATTCTGGAAATTTCGCTACAGGAGCTCGAGGCGGCTTTTCGCCAGTGGGGTGAAGCGCCTTATCGCGCCCGACAGGTCATGAGATGGATCTATCGGGGCCGACGCTTTTCATTTGCCGAGATGACCGACCTGCCCAAGTCGCTGCGACTCAGACTTGCGGAGACCTACGACGTAGGCTTGCCACAGCTCGCTGCAAAGAGGGTTTCGTCGGACGGCACGAGCAAATTGTTGCTGCAACTTCGCGACGGCGAAACGATCGAGAGCGTGATCATTCCCGCCGATGGCCGGCTTACGCTTTGCGTCTCGAGCCAGGTGGGATGCGCGATGCGATGCGCGTTTTGCGCTACGGCGCAGATGGGGCTTAGGCGCAATTTGACAGCTGGCGAAATTCTGGGTCAAATTCTGGCAGCCTGCCGTACACTTGCAACGGCCGAAACCTTTACCAATTACGTATTCATGGGGATGGGCGAGCCGTTGGCGAACTACCCACGCCTGCGTCAAGCGCTCCAAGTGATGACGGCGCCGTGGGGAATGGCTATTTCGCCCAGGCGTATCACGGTGTCGACGGTGGGTCTGGTGCCGCTCATCGAGCGCCTGCTCCGCGAAACTGGGGTCAACCTCGCGGTATCGCTGACCGCTACGACCGACGCCCAGCGCGACTGGCTGATGCCGGTGAACCGACGCTTCCCGATTCAGACGCTGCTCGAAGCGTGTCGAAACCTGCCCTTAAAGGGCCGGTCGCGAATCACGTTCGAGTACGTCTTGTTAAAAGGGGTAAATGATTCGATCGCCGACGCCAAACGCCTAGCGAGACTGCTTGCTCCGCTGAGGTGCAAAGTAAACCTGATCTATTTCAACCCGTTCGAAGGTAGCGCCTTCGAATCGACTCCCCGCGAACAGGCACAGCGATTCCAGGCAACCTTACGTCAGGCCGGAATTACGGCTACAATTCGCGAAAGCCGAGGCACGGACATCGCCGCGGCGTGCGGCCAGTTGCGCACTCTCGTAGACCACCAAAAGGTGACCTTGAATTCCACGCCTGAAGAAGACGGATCGACTTTAAAGTCGCCATCGGCCTGAGAGCAGCAGTCGAGATTCGCCGTATTGGATCCGACCAACGAACGCGGCATGGGAATTTTGGATTTGCAAAACGTCAAAAGCCTCGCGGCACGAGTCCTCTTTGCTCGTGAGCAAAGACGAACGAACTTGAGACAAAGCTTGGCGCGATACGGGAGAGCCCTCGGGCATCTGGTCAACTGACACGACGAACGTCAAGGTGTGGAGACTGATATGGGGCAAAAGGCGCTCGGAATAATCGGCGGTAGCGGCTTTTACGAGATAGCCGGTCTCGAAATGCTGGAGACGATCGAACTTAGCACGCCTTTCGGCAAGCCGTCGGACGTCTATTTCCGCGGGCGTCTTGGACAGCTCGAGGCGGTCTTTTTGTCGCGCCACGGGCGCGGACACCGCTTACTGCCAAGTGAGGTCAATTATCGGGCAAATATCTTCGGAATGAAGCTTTTGGGCATCGAATATCTTCTTTCGGTAAGCGCGGTTGGAAGTCTTCGAGAAGATTTCGCGCCCGGTGACTTTGTAATCGTCGATCAGTTCATCGATCGGACCTTTAGACGGCCTTCCACCTTTTTCGGCGCGGGAATCGTCGCGCACGTGTCGCTGGCGGACCCCGTATGCAACGAATTTTCCTCCGAGGTGGAGCAGGCCGCTCGCTCAAGTGGCGCCCGGATCCATCGCGGAGGTACTTACGTTTGTATCGAGGGCCCCCAGTTTTCCACGCGCGCGGAGTCGGAGCTTTACCGAGCCTTTAAGGCCGACGTGATCGGGATGACTGCCGCGCAGGAAATGCGCCTGGCGCGCGAGGCTGAAATGTGTTATGCGGTTTTGGCGATGGTGACCGACTACGATTGCTGGCATCGCGACCACAAGGAAGTGGAAATCGGCGATGTCTTGCGCGTGCTTCAAGAAAACGTCGTCACCGCGCAAAAAATCGTGCTGAACCTCGCCCACAGGCTCGCCGACAAGGAGCGATCCTGTAAATGTTCCTCGTCGCTCAAGGATGCCATCATAACTGACCGAAAGCTCATACCAGCCGAACTGAAAGAGCAACTTCGTCCCTTAATCGGCAAATATGTTTGACTACGCCTGCCGCATCGAGCTCCACTGAACGAAGGTACGAGAAAACACATGAGCGTTGTCGTCGTGGGTACAATCGGCTATGACACCGTCGAAACTAGGTTCGGCCTTGTAAACGATGTCTTGGGCGGCTCGGCGACCTTCTTCGCCTTGGCCGCGCGGTTCTTCTCCCCAGTTAGCGTGGTTGCAACGGTTGGCTCCGACTTCTCCCCTGACGACTACAAACTGTTCGCCGACCGCTCGATCGATCTGCGCGGACTGGAGCGACGAGAGGGCAAGACTTTTCGTTGGACAGCGCGTTACTCCGATGACATGAACAAGCGAGAAACGCTCAAGCTCGAGCTCAACGTATTCGCTGAGTTTAAACCCAAATTACTGCCCGACCAGCAGCGGAGCGACTACCTGTTCTTGGCTAACATATCGCCTGAGCTTCAGGCATATGTGCTGGATCAAATGGTCAGCCCCAAGGTAGTTGGGGCGGACACCATGAACCACTGGATCGAAAACGAGCGCAACGGACTGGTGCGGCTTCTCAAGCGAATCAATGTGCTGATGCTGAACGACGACGAGGCGCGGATGCTTTCTGGAGAGCATAATCTGGTCAAGGCGGGCCGCGCGATCGCCAAAATGGGTCCCACAACCGTCGTAATCAAGCGTGGCGAAGCTGGCGTTCTGCTGGTGGGGCCGGAGGGGATGTTTGTCGCCCCGGCCTATCCCGTCGAAGAGGTGGTCGACCCGACTGGAGCCGGCGACGCCTTTGCCGGAGCCTTTATGGGCTACGTCGCGCGTGTAGGACGGTTGACCGAAGAGGTCCGCCGAGCAGCCTCGGTCTATGGCTGCGTAGTCGCTTCGTTTGCCATCGAGGGCTTCTCCTTAGGCCGCTTGGCGACGCTCACCTGGGAAGATATCGACCAGCGCCATCGCGCCTTCAAACAGATCACCGACAGCTACTGCTCGCGATGGACCTCTCAGTAGTGATTCCCGTCTTCAACGAACGCGACAATTTGGTTCCCCTGTACGAGGAGTTGAAGCGCGTGCTCGAGTCGCTCGGACGCTCATGGGAGGTGCTGTTCATCGACGACGGCAGCACAGATAACGGCGACGCAGTGCTGCGCGAACTTAAAGCGCGCGACGCGCGAGTGAGAGCGCTGCGTCTGGCTCGCAACTGTGGGCAGACTGCGGCGCTCGCCTGCGGCCTTAAAAACGCCCAGGGCGAGGTCATAGTAACGATCGACGCAGACCGAGAAAACGATCCCCAGGATATTCCCACACTGCTCAGAATTCTGGAGGAGCAGGGCTACGATCTGGTGACCGGATGGCGAGTGGACCGGTGGAAGAACGCTTATTTGACGCGCCGGTTGCCGTCCGTGGCGGCCAATCTGATCATTTCTTGTATCACCGGCCTTAAGTTGCACGACTACGGCTGCACGTTGAAGGCCTACCGCAGAGAGATCGCGAAACAAATTCGTCTTTACGGCGAGATGCATCGCTTTATTCCCTTCATCGCTCAGCAGCTAGGAGCCCGCGTATGCGAAGTACCGGTGCGTTTTCGCCCCCGCCAGACAGGCCACTCCAAATACGGCATGTCGCGCGTTATCCGCACGCTGCTCGACCTGATGACGGTGATGTTTCTTTCCGGTTACTCGACGCGCCCCATCCAGGTCTTCGGCACGATAGGCGTAATTCTCGCCACCCTCGGCGGCCTTTGGACCTCGGTGCTGGTTTTCGAAAAAGTCGCCCTCGGCTATTCGCTGGCGCGTCGGCCAGCTCTCTTGCTGGCAGTGCTGCTTTTGGTGGTGGGCGTTCAGTTCATCAGTTTGGGCCTGCTCGCTGAGATGCTGACCCGAATCTACTACGAGGCGCAAGACAAGCCCATTTACGTAGTCAAGGAAGAACTTTAGCGGTTTTAAAGCTGGAGGCTCGATGAACATCACGGTGGTTGGCGCTGGATACGTCGGACTGGTCACCGCAACCTGCCTAGCTGAAAGCGGCAACGAAGTGATATGCGTCGATATCGACCGCGAACGAATCGCCCGGCTTCAAAAAGCGGACCTACCCATTTACGAGCCGGGACTTAGGGAGCTCGTGGCGCGTAATCTGCGGGAAGGCCGCCTTGCGTTCTCGTGCGAGCTTGCACCAGCGGTCGCCGAGTCAGCGGTGTCGTTCGTCGCCGCCGGAACGCCGTCGGCACCCGCCGGCAACGCCGATACGGGCGCGGTGATGAGAGCCGCGGAAGACATCGCTAGGGCTATTACCGGTTACCACGTAATCGCCATCCGAAGCACCGTGCCTGTGGGGACCTGCGATCAGATTTCGGAGATGGTAGGTCGTTTAACTTCGCACCCTTGCGATGTTTGCTCCTGTCCGGAGTTTCTCAAAGAGGGCTCGGCGATCGAGGATTTCACTCGCCCCGACCGCGTCGTCATCGGTAGCCGCAGCCAGCGCGCAACCGCGATCCTGAAAGAGCTTTTCGCGCCGTTCGTGCGCACCGGAAACCCGATTCTGGTGATGGATCCCCGCTCCGCCGAGCTCACCAAGTACGCGTGCAACGCGATGCTTGCGTTGCGCGTGTCGTTTATAAACGCGATCGCCAACTTGTGCGAAGCGATGGGAGCGGAGATCGACGAGGTGCGGCTTGGGATGGCCTCGGACAGGCGCATCGGCTCGCAATTCCTCTTTCCAGGCATCGGTTATGGCGGGTCATGTTTCCCGAAGGACGTGCGCGCTTTGATACACATGGCCGCAGAGCACGACCTAGATTTCCGCCTGCTCAAAGCGGCTGAGGAAATCAACCTTGGGCAAAGGTTCCTGATCGTCAAGCGAGTCAAAGCGCACTTCGGTGAAAACCTCAAAGGTCGCACGTTCGCGGTCTGGGGCCTAGCCTTCAAGCCGCGCACCGACGATATGCGCGAGGCGCCTTCGATCACCATCATCGAGGAACTGCTAGCCGCCGGCGCCGCAATCAGGGCTCATGATCCTGAGGCTTTAAAAAACGCGCGCCGCATCTTTGGCGACCGAATTACCTATCATGAACACAATTACGAAGCTCTGGAAGGAGCCGACGCATTGCTAATCTTGACCGAATGGAACGAGTTCAGGCATCCCAATTTTCAGCGGATTCGCGCTTCGCTCAAGCAGCCCGTGATATTCGATGGAAGAAACCTGTATAATCCAGAACTAATGCGTGCTCTGCAGTTTCGCTACTACTCTATCGGACGGCGGCCAATCTAAAGAGGAGCGGCACGATGCGCATCCTGGTTACTGGCGCCGCCGGCTTTATCGGCTCGCACACGGTTGACGCGCTACTCAAGGCGCGCTTCCATGACGTTATCGCGCTGGATAATCTGTCCACGGGCAAGGCCCAAAACCTCAACCCCAACGCGCGTTTCTATCAAGCCGACGTGCGTGACCGAGACGCGATTGACGCACTGTTCGCCAAGGAGCGACCGGAAATATTGGTTCACCTTGCCGCGCAAATAGACGTGCGGCGCTCGGTCAAGAACCCTCTGGAAGACTGCGAGATTAATTTGGTGGGTTTGCTAAATTTGATGGAAGCAGGGCGCCGAAACGGGCTTAAACGGGTGGTTTTTGCCTCGAGTGGAGGCGCTATCTACGGCGAGCAGAAAGTTTTTCCGTGCGCCGAAGACCATCCGTGCCAGCCAGTCAGTCCGTACGGCGTTGCCAAACTGGCAAGCGAAGCTTACCTGCATTTCTACCACGTCGAGTACGGAATCGAGTACGTCTCGCTGCGCTACGCCAATGTTTACGGGCCGCGCCAGGATCCTCACGGCGAGGCCGGCGTGGTGGCAATTTTTTGCAGCCGATTGCTTAGCGGTACTCGAGCGGTCATCTTCGGCAGCGGCGAGCAAACCCGCGACTACGTGTTTGTGGACGACGTGGTGCGCGCCAATTTAGCAGCGCTAGATAAGGGCGGGCCAGCTGCCGTCGTCAACATTGGCACTGGAGTCGAAACCAGCGTAAACCACCTCTACCAAACGTTAGCCGAACTCGCTGGCGTCAAGGCAGCGCCTGTTTACGACAGTCCGCGACCGGGTGAGCAGATGCGCTCGGCGATCTCGCCGGCTCTTGCACGGCAACTGCTCGATTGGCAGCCGCGCACGACGCTGTACGATGGCCTTAAGCGAACGCTTGAATATTATCGCTCGCTTCTTTCAGCGCCCGGCGCCACAGATACCACCGCACGCTAGCGCGCACTGCGCATTTATCGTTTCGCTGAAAAGCGCTAAAAAGCTTCTGCGAGCTTGCAATCGGATAAATGCGCACAACGAACTGCATCATAGGTCCGCTTGCGGCATAACTTACCCATGACCGACCCGAAGCTGATCCGCAATTTCTCTATCATCGCCCACATCGATCATGGCAAATCGACGCTTGCCGACCGCCTGCTCGAGCGCACGGGCGCGGTTTCTCCGCGCGAGTTCCAAGACCAGTTCCTCGATTCGATGGAACTGGAGCGTGAACGGGGAATCACGATCAAAGCGCGAACTGTGCGCCTCAACTATACGGCCAAGGACGGACGCACGTACGTACTTAACCTCATAGACACACCAGGGCACGTGGACTTTGCCTACGAAGTTTCGCGCAGCCTTGCAGCTTGCGAGGGCGCGCTCTTGGTTGTCGATGCAAGTCAGGGCGTTGAAGCGCAGACTTTGGCCAACGTCTATCTAGCGATAGACCACGGCCTCGAGATCATTCCCGTGATCAATAAAATCGACTTGCCGAGCGCAGATATCGACCGGACTCGGAAGGAAATCGAGGAGGTTATCGGGCTTAACGCGCAAGATGCTCTGCTGGTGAGCGCGAAGCTGGGCATCGGAATCGACGACGTCCTCGAAGCTATCATCAAAAGGATTCCTCCGCCACGATGCAATCCGAATGCGCCGACTCGAGCCTTGATTTTCGACAGTTGGTACGACTCTTATTCAGGGGCGATCGGGCTTGTGCGCGTGTTCGACGGCGAGCTACGTGTCGGGATGAAAGTTCTGCTCAAAGGCAGCGGCAAGACGGGGGAGATAACCAAGCTCGAGTATTTCACGCCTCATTCGCAACCGACCGACACTCTCGCCTGTGGCGAAGTGGGAGCAGTGACGGCTGGAATCAAGCATCTGGCCGACATGCGCGTAGGCGACACGCTCACCGACGCAGAACGTCCCGCCGAGCAGCCGCTTCCCGGATTCAAAAAACTCAAGCCCATGGTATTCGCTGGGCTTTACCCAACCGACGCCAACCATTATGAAGCTTTGCGCGAGGCGATCGAGAAGCTGAGACTGAACGACGCAAGCTTCGTTGCCGAACCCGAAACCTCTCAAGCTCTTGGGTTCGGTTTCAGAGCGGGCTTTCTAGGGCTGCTGCACATGGATATCGTGCAGGAGCGGTTGGAACGCGAGTTCGGACAAAGCCTTATCGTAACTGCCCCTACGGTCGAGTACCGCATCCGAACGCGCGACGGCCAAACAATAGTTATCGACAATCCCACGCGGATGCCGAATCCAGGCATCATTGAAGCGATCGAAGAACCCTACATTCTTGCCTCCATCCACGTACCAGCGGAATTCCTGGGGCCGGTGATAAAGCTTTGCGAATCTCGCCGCGGAATTCAGCGCGAGTTGAAATTTGCGAGCGAAAGGCGTGCCATCCTGGTGTATGAGCTGCCGCTAGCTGAGGTTGCGCTCGACTTTTACGATCGGCTGAAATCGGTAAGTCAAGGCTACGCTTCACTCGATTATGAGTTTCTGGACTTCCGACCCAACCCTCTGGTTAAACTGGATATTAAGCTTAATGGCGAAACGATCGACGCTCTTTCCACCATCGTCCATCGCGACAAGGCGTACGAGCGCGGGCGCGCGCTGTGCGAGAAGATGCGCGAATTGATACCTCGCCAGATGTTCGAGGTGGTAATTCAGGCGGCGATCGGTTCGAAAGTTATCGCGCGCGAAAGCGTAAAACCGATGCGCAAAAACGTCACCGCCAAATGCTATGGAGGCGACGTTACGCGCAAGCGTAAACTGTTAGAAAAGCAGAAAGAAGGCAAGCGGCGAATGAAACGGCTAGGGCGCGTGGAAGTGCCTCAAGAAGCTTTTTTAGCGCTGCTTAAGGTAGGAGACTGAAAAGTTATGGGTGAACCTGTACCCGATCCTCAGACGCATTCCAACGCCGAAGCTCAACGCGACCGGGCAAGACCTGTCCAAGCCTCGAAGTCAATTTACCGCGAGTACGCCGAGGCGCTTGCGGTCGCGGCTATTTTGGCGCTAATCATTCGAACCTTTCTGCTTCAGGCTTACAAGATTCCTTCCGGCTCGATGGAACCAACTTTGCTTATCGGAGACCATATTCTGGTTAACAAGGTCGCTTACGGACTGCGAATGCCGGACTCGATCTTCGGCTTCCAGTTCCCTGGCTTGAGTCTGGGCCGTTACGTAGTCCGCTTCGGCTCGATCCATCGAGGGGATGTGATCGTTTTTGTTTTCCCAAAGGACCGGAGCAAGGACTTCATTAAACGAGTCATAGCCCTTGCGGGCGACAAGGTCGAGGTGCGTGGCACGCAGGTATACATCAACGACCACAAGATTGCCGATTCTCACGCCCATTACAGCAGACTCTCCTCGAACAGTCCTATGTCCGCGGCGCGGTTGTACGGCGACTTTGGGCCTGAAGTGGTGCCGCCAGGTAAGATTTTCGTGATGGGGGACAACCGCGACCAGAGCTATGATAGCCGGTTCTGGGGCTTCGTAGACGTCAACGACGTCGAGGGCCGAGCGGTAATAATCTACTGGTCATGGGACGATGACGCGCAAGGACTACCGAAAGTACGCTGGAGTAGAATCGGCAAACTGATCGAGTAAACCTTCGATTCAAGCCACCGCGGGCCGCGCAGTTCTAGATCGCGCTTTTGCGCCGCTACTCCAAACAGAACGCCGAGACTTTCTTTCAATAAGCGAAAAAGCTTGCACCAGGTCCTGCGCCGCCGAAAGGACTATCGATTCCAAACGGCCCCATCGTTTGCGCTTCGGTGGCTTTCTCCTCCGCCTTTCTTATGGCCTCGGCGTGGGACTCGCTGCGTGCCTGCTGAGCACTGGTCTTCATGGCCTCGTAGCGTTGGTAAGCTGCCTCGTCCCCGCGAAACAAACAATAACAATAGTAGGGGTCCGCGTAGTAGTAGACGAGCTTACCCGTAGCATCGATTCGGTAGGTAAGTTCAAGCGGCGGCAGCGACTGAATTTTGTTGAAGTCTTCTGGTGACTTCGCTGAGATCGCTTTGAATCCGGCGTCGATTAGGCGATTCTCTACCAACTGAACTTGCTGTTGACGCCCAAGTTGTTGGACTGTCTGTTGGGGTGAAACTCCGGCGATTCGATTTGCCCATTCACACCCGCTCACCGTCAAGGCTGTCCACAGGGCGAAAGCTGCCTCGATCGACCGAAGAAGCGCCAGGCGCAAGCCGGCAAAGCGGTTTACCGACATCATGGACCACTCCCGTTGGACGCCCGCAATTGAACTTTCCACCTAAGCGGCAAAGACGAGCTGGCGAACCAGACGCCGGCACGTGGATTGCCAGCGGTTCAAATATCGGAAGTGGAAGCGAATCTACGCCTAATCTGGAGCAAGAATTTCAGAGCCATCCATTCCGGTGCTCGCTTAAGCGCAATGTGTTAACCATTCGAACCTATTGAGAAACCTTGGCCGCCAGGTTCTTGATTTCTTGACCCAGCGCGTCGAAACCTCTTTCGGTGGCTTCCGTCGCTGATTTAGCTCCAGCGGCAATTTTGTTGCCGAGATCTTGCATCTTCTTGACAAGGGGCGCGCCACCCTCCTTCAGCTCGCGGCTACTCCAACTGACGCTATCTTTAATGTAGTCGGTGGCAGCAGTGAGCCATACTAATGCCTTACTTTTGTTTCCACGAAGAAGCTCATCCTTGGCCATCATGTGGTAGTGGCTTGCCAAGGCGAGGTCGGCCTTTGCGAAGGTTTGATTGAGTTCACTAGGCGACTTTACGTCCCCTTTTTCGACCGATTGGGCAAGCTTGTCCAAATCTGCAGCTGACGAAAGTAAGCTATCTTTATCTTCTGCGTCTGGACGAGCCGCCTCGAGGCGAATCAGAGAGGCGGCAGCACGTATATCAGCCGCGGCGGCTTTTTTATTACCCACCTTGAGCTGGCGACGGGCTTCGCGAAAGTCTTTTTCCGGTATGCCGACAAGCGGCAAAAGAACGTCCTCGTCCACCGAAAGTTTGCCGCTAGGTGCGGCCTTCGCAGCTGGCGGGTTACTCTTCGACGCTTCCGCTGGCGACCCGCTCTGCGCGAAGCTTAAAGGCGCCATAAGACAGGCACCCAACAAAGCTAGTGCCCCGAACGCAAAGTACCTCATCGTTGTTTTTACTCCATCACGCGAGCGCGCCAGGCGCAAGCGCAAGCATGTTATTAGGCTGTTGCGCCGAAGGAGTGCCGCCCATGCTTTGGCGAGCAAAAGCTCTTGCCTTCCAATAAATCCACCTTTTGGCTTGCGCCTAATTCAGGGAAAATCGGAGCGCCTGGAGCCGTCTCATATGAAACCCCGGGGCCGCCTAAAGCTTACCCGTTTAGGGTATGGTTTAAATCATAGCTCGGCTCTGAACCGTCTAAGGTGAAAAGTGCCCCCTCTCGCACCCGGCATCGCGTTCGGAGAACGTCACCCGAAAAAGTGACGGATTTTAAAACGACGTCACTTTGGCGTCGGGGCACTCTCAAGCCACGCCACCAGAGCAAAGCTAACCGCAGGCACGCAATTTACTGCTGATCTTCTTTGTGTTCGCGGTGTTCGCGCTTATGTCTTCGACCATGATGTCTGCGGTGTTTGCGCTCGTGCTTCTTCGCCTCGCCTTGCTCCGGCTGTTGTTGAGCAGGCGGGTTAGTTGCCTCAGGCGACGGAGCCGCCTGAGCAAAAGCCTGTTTGGGATGGGCCAATACGCAAACCGCATTACCCGTCAAAAGCGCAAAACTCAAAACCCATGCCGTGTACTTCTTCACGCTCTATCCTCCTCACACATTCACGCGAGCTCTTAAGACTACGCCTCGCGCACTTAGCTTATGCAAGCGTTTTGCTCGATTTCTCATAAAAAATCAAGCGTTGGTTCGGTTAACTTTAGTACTTGACCTTCGAAACTCTCGTATCGACAGCTTGCCCGATGTTAGGAACGCAAGTTTCAAGCTTACTTTGCCACCCGCCTTGTTTTAAGCACGGGCACAAAACCGCTTGGAAAATAGTTTTGCCCGAGGTAGTGTGGAGAAATTAAAACCTCCAACAATTAAAACCTCCAAATTTCCGAAAAGACCAATCAAGGTCGTCACAATTAGACCAGATCCTTATATTGAAGGGCGAGAGTTTTAACCTGTTGTGATATACTTGTCAGAACATATACAGGGCCGCAGCGAATCGCCTTGCCACAATTACTCATCTTATCCAAATCGGCTCACCTTTCAGCGTGGGTTAGGCTTGCTTTCGATATCTTTCGATGTGATGAAAATCTAATCGAACGATTTTTTATCGGAAGCTCATCGCGTCTTTCTAAACCAGCCGTGCAAAAAGCGGTTTTAATCTTTACAAAACTATGTCAGAAGTGGCTTTTCAGTTCGATGGTAACAAAAATATAACGTTGTATCATTTTGCTCACAAACAGGCGCCTTAATATTCACGTATCGTTTGATATGTGCAATAATATATCGTAGGTGGAACAACTGTGTTTTGACTCCTATAAACTACATCTTCAGCCTCACCGTATCGAAAGGATCTAGTTCTCTGATGAGACATTCCCAAACGTCAGATACCTACGGTGCCCAATCTATTAAAGTGCTAAAAGGCCTCGAAGGGGTTAGGGCCCGTCCCGGTATGTATATCGGCGACACCGGTGAACGAGGCCTTCATCATCTGGTCAGTGAAATTGTCGACAATTCGGTCGACGAAGCTTTGGCGGGCTATTGCACAGAAATCGGTGTGACTATTCACAGTGACGACCGAATTACAATCGAGGACAACGGTCGCGGCATTCCCGTAGAAATCCATCCAACTGAAGGGCGCTCGACGCTTGAAGTAGTGCATACGCTCTTACACGCGGGGGGCAAGTTCGAAAACCAGGCGTACAAGGTGTCAGGGGGGCTTCATGGCGTGGGCGCCTCGGTCGTGAACGCGCTTAGCGAAGAGTTCGAGGTCGAAGTAAGGCGCAACGGCAAAGTTTACTACCAGCGCTACGAGCGCGGCGTTCCCGTAACTCCGGTTCTGGAGAAGGGTTCAGCCAAGAGCACCGGGACGAAAACCAGCTTTTCGCCCGATCCGAAAATATTCCCCGAGGTCAAGTTCCGCTACGAAATTATCGCGCGTTATTTGCGCGAGATGGCTTATCTGAACGCGGGTCTCAGGATATGGTTGCGCGACGAGCGCACTGGCAAACACGAAGAATTCAAGTTCGACGGCGGCATCAAGGAGTTCGTCGAATCACTCAATCAGGGTCGTAGGACGCTGCACAAGGTAATCGGCTTCAAAGGCGTTCGCGAAGGGGTTGAAATCGACTGCGCGTTACAGTGGACCGATGCGGTGCACGAAACGATTTTTTCCTTCGCCAACAACATTCATACCGTGGAAGGAGGTACCCATCTCTCGGGACTGAAGTCGGCCCTGACCCGAACGATCAACGCTTACGCGCTCAACAACAATTTGCTCAAGAACAAAGAGATGCGCCTTGAAGGCGACGATGTTCGCGAGGGCTTGACAGCCATCATCAGCGTCAAGCTTCCCCATCCGCAATTCGAGGGGCAGACCAAAACCAAGCTTGGCAACTCTGAGGTCGAGGGCCTGGTAAACGCCTTCGTTGGCGAAAAGCTTGCCAGTTACTTGGAGGAAAACCCGAGCGACGCAAAACAGATTGTCGGACGGGCTATCGAAGCTGCTACCGCGCGCGAGGCGGCGCGCAAAGCCAAGGAGCTCGTGCGTCGCAAAGGCGCGCTCGATTCGGGCGCGCTTCCTGGCAAGCTTGCCGACTGCCAGGAACGGGATCCGGCGCGCAGCGAGCTGTTCATCGTCGAGGGCGACTCCGCCGGCGGCTCGGCCAAACAAGGGCGAGACCGGCGCACGCAGGCGATCCTGCCGTTGCGCGGCAAAATCCTCAACGTGGAGCGCGCGCGCATCGACAAGGTGCTGAGCTCGGCCGAACTGCGCACGCTTATCACGGCGCTGGGGATGGGCGTGCACAACGATAAAGACATCAGCAAACTGCGCTACCACACGATAGTCATAATGACCGACGCTGACGTCGACGGCGCCCACATCCGCACCCTTCTGCTCACGTTTTTCTTCCGCCAGTTCATCGAAATAATCGAAAATGGTCACTTGTATATCGCTCAGCCGCCTTTGTTCCGCGTCAAGAAAGGAAAAAACGAGCGTTATCTCAAGGACGAAGCTGCCTTGCAGGAATATTTGATCGAGCTTGGCACCGAGCAGGCCACCTTGCATGCAGGCGAGGGTGACCAAGCGCGAAGCGTCAAAGGTGCGGCGCTTAAAAATCTGGCGCGCAAGGCTCTTTACTGCGAGAGAATGTACGAAGCTCTCGAGAGGCGCTCAAAGGAGCGAGCCGTCGTCGATGGCTTGATAAATCTGATTGCGCATAGAAAAGCGAGCGCCGAAAGCCTGCGAAGCCAAGAACAAGCTCAGAGTCTGGCCGAAGCCCTCAAACTCGAGCTCGGCAATCGCGAGCTCGCTTGCCGTACTGAGGCGGAGGATGACAACACCTACCGGGTGATAGTCGCTCATACTCGAAACGGTGCAACGCCACCCACGGTTGTCGATTTGGCGCTGCTTCGTTCGGTCGAACTGCGTGAAATCCGCCGGCTCAAGGAGGAGCTCGACACGTTCAAGCCGCCTTTGGTCCTGGCTATCGGCAACGAACGTAACGTTTACGCCTCGCTAAAAGAGGTCGCTCAGGCGATCCTCGAGGCCGGACAAAAAGGCGTTGAAATACAGCGTTACAAGGGCCTTGGCGAGATGAATCCCACCCAATTGTGGGAGACAACGATGAACCCGGAGACCCGGACCCTGCTCAAAGTCCGCATCAGTTCTCAAGAAGAGGCGGAAGAGATTTTCTCCAAACTGATGGGCGATCAGGTCGAACCGCGCCGCCAATTTATCGAGGAGAACGCGCTGAACGTGCGCAATTTGGACATATAAGCCAAACGCACCAGATAGCGTTCCCGCTTGTGGCAAAGCCGGCCCGAAGCAAGCCCGCACGAGAGATTTTCGCAACTAAACTATATACGCGCGCGACCTAAAGATGGCGCTTTCGGGCCGCTACCAGGCAGACTATCGCTTTCGCATCGACTAAGAGAGGCGTTTTCATATGGCCGAGACCAACGGTAGTGAACCGATCCGCAGCGAACCTGCACTGATAAACATCGAGGACGACATGCGTCAGTCCTACCTGGACTACGCGATGTCCGTCAACATAGGCCGCGCCCTGCCGGACCTGCGCGACGGACTTAAGCCCGTCCATCGAAGAATCCTCTACGCGATGTTTCGCGAGGGGCTTCTGTCCAACCGTCGCTACTCCAAATGCGCCGGCGTGGTGGGCGAGGTGCTCAAGCGCTACCATCCCTACGGCGACATGGCGGTCTACGACGCGTTGGTCAGAATGGCGCAGCCGTGGAGCATGCGCTACCCGCTTATCGACGGCCAGGGCAATTTTGGTTCGATCGATGGCGACCCTCCGGCGGCGTACCGTTACACGGAATGTCGACTTACGCGGTTGGCCGAGCGGATGCTCGCCGATATCGACAAAGACACTGTGGACTTCGTCGACAATTTCGACGGCTCGCAGAAAGAACCGGTAGTGCTTCCCGCGCAAATTCCAAATTTACTGATCAATGGCGCTGACGGCATCGCGGTGGGGATGGCGACCAACATCCCGCCCCATAACCTGGGAGAAGTATGCGACGCGCTCCTCAAGCTTATCGACAACCCCAACCTCTCTTTGGAGGAATTGCTCGACATCATACCCGGCCCCGACTTTCCCACCGGAGGTCAGCTCCTGGGTCGCAAGGCGGTGCGCGAAGCCTATCTCAAGAAACGCGGCACTCTGATAATTCGGGCCTTGGCGGTCGTTGAGAGCGACCGTCGCAGCGGACGCAGCTCGATTATCGTGCGAGAAATTCCCTACCAGGTGAACAAGACGCGCCTCATCGAACGAATAGCCGAGCTGGTCAACGAGCGGCGAATCGAAGGGATCGCCGATTTGCGCGACGAGTCGGATCGCGACGGCATGCGGATCGTGATCGAGCTCAAGCGCGACGCCGACGCCCGCGTCGTGTTGAACCAGCTCTACCAATTGACGCCGATGCAGGAGAGCTACGGGCTCAACATGATGGCGATCCAGGACGGACGACCCAGGGAGCTCGACCTTCGAGAGATGCTGCTCGCCTTCATCGACCATCGCAAGTTTGTGCTCACGCGCCGAACACTGTTCGAGCTTCGCCAAGCCGAAGCTCGTCAGCACATTCTCGAGGGGCTGCTGGTCGCGTTGCGCGATCTCGACGCGGTTATAAAACTTATCCGAGCGGCCAAAGACACCGAGTCGGCGCGAGCCGAACTGATGAGCCGCTTCTCGTTGACGCAGACGCAGGCTCAAGCGATTTTGGATCTGCCGCTGCGCCGCTTGACCTCGCTCGAGCGCGAAAAGATCGAGGCCGAACACCAAGAAACCGCGCAAAACATCGCGCGCTTGCGGAAAATCCTCGCCGACGAACGCGAGCTTCTGGCGCTTTTGAGCGCGGAGATCAAAGAAATCAAGCAGGAGTTTGCCGACGAGCGACGAACCCAGATCGTGGAGGACCAGGGCGAGCTCTCGATCGAGGACCTGATCGTCGACGAGGATGTGGTCATAACCGTAACCAACAGCGGTTATATCAAGCGCACTCCTCTGTCCCAGTACCGTACTCAGCGCCGAGGCGGCAAAGGGCTAATCGGCGCCGTGACCAATGACGAGGATTTTGTCGAGCATCTGGTCGTAGTCGGCAGTCACGAGCGGCTGTTCTTTTTCACTTCGACCGGAAAGGTCTACCAGCTAAAGGCCTACGACATACCCGAAGCGGGCAGAGCCGCCAAAGGCCGCTCGATCGCCAATCTTCTCAGTCTTGCGCCGGGCGAGCGCCTCTCCGCTTTCATTCCAGTGCCGCGGGACACGGCCGGCAAGTACGTAATGTTCGCCACCAGACGCGGACGCGTTAAGAAAACCGAGCTCGAGCAGTTCAGCAACGTGCGCTCGAACGGAATAATCGCCATCAATTTGGAAGAAGGCGACGAGGTCGTCGGGGTCCGCATCACCGACGGTCGCCAGCAAATCGTGCTTTCGACCCGCGAAGGACAAGCAATCCGCTTCAACGAGGACGAAGTGCGCCCCACCGGGCGTGATACGCAAGGCGTCATCGGCATCGAGCTTGGCTCGCGCGCAAGTCAGCGCGACGGAGCGGTCGAGCTGGAAAACGATGAGGTCGTTTCGATGGCCGTCGTGCGAGACGACGAAACGCTGCTGACCGTCTCGGAGTTCGGTTTCGGCAAACGCACCGAAGCCTCGGAATATCGTCTTACTCACCGGGGCGGTAAAGGCGTGATCACCATGAACGTCACCGAGAAGACCGGTAAGGTTGTCGGCGTAAGACAAGTCGGAGCTGACGACCAGGTGATGCTTATCACGAGCGGAGGCAAGGTGATCCGTCTGCCGGTAAAAACGGTGCGTCTTACCGGGCGCAACGCTCAAGGCGTGCGTCTGGTCAAACTCGATCCTGGGGAAAAGGTGGTCGCGGTTGCGGGGCTAGCCGAGCGAGACGCAGAAGCTCAGGCCGCTTCCAACGGGGCGCAGACCGACGACGAGTAAACCACGAACCTGCGCGGGTCGGGTCGCTAAAATGGTGCGCAACGCTCGTAGCAGTTAGAGAAATTTTCCGGCTCGGCGCCTGGATCGCAGAATGTGTCGTCGGGCCGTTTTCCGTTTTAACCGCTCAGTGGAAACAAACTAGATTCCTGGGTTTGTGAAAAAGCCACGGAGCGGCAAACACAAAAAGCGCAAGTCTGCTTCGCGCAGTCGGACCCGCGCCGTCGCGCGTTAGATGTACGGGCTCGACGGCAGCCGCGTCTCACCCATCAGGTAACGGTCGATCGCGCGCGCGGCTTCACGACCTTCCCAGATCGCCCACACGACCAGCGACTGACCTCGGCGGGCGTCGCCCGCGACGAACACGCCCGGCACGTTGGTCATATACGACTCGTCTCCGATCACGTTGCCGTGGCCGTCGAGCTTGAGCTTGAGCTGCGAGGCAAGCGTGTCGGCCTCGGGGCCGGCAAATCCGGCGGCGATTAAGACGAGGTCGCACTCCAAGGTGAACTCGCTGCCTTTAATCTCCTCCATGATTCGGCGGCCGTGCTCGAACCGCCACTTCACCCTCACCCCGTGCAAACGCCGAACGTGTCCGTTCTCGCCGGAGAAGCCCACAGTGTAGACGTTCCAGTCTCGGATTACTCCTTCCTCATGGGAGTATGAGGTGCGCAAAATCTTGGGCCACTCGGGCCATGGCGAATCGGCCGTGCGCTTTTCCGGCGGCCGCGGCAGATACTGAAATTGATGAATTAGGCGTGCGCCTTGACGGTTTGCCGTGCCGACGCAATCCGAACCCGTATCGCCACCCCCGACCACCACTACGCGCTTGCCTGCTGCCGAGATGATCTCCTCGCTCGAGAATTGGTCGCCGAAGTTGCGCTTGTTTTGCTGGACCAGGTACTCCATGGCGAAATGGATGCCCTTCAGCTCGCGTCCGGGAAGCTTAAGGTCGCGCGGCCTGGTTGCGCCAATCGTCAGGCATACCGCGTCGAAGTTGCGCAGAAGCTCGCGCCCGTGGATGTCGACGCCCACGTTGCAGTTGGTGCGGAACTCCACGCCTTCGGCTATCATCTGGTCGATTCGCCGTTGAACAACCCATTTCTCGAGCTTAAAGTCGGGTATGCCGTACGTGAGCAGACCGCCCACGCGGTCGTCGCGTTCGAAGACCGTAACGGAATGGCCCACTCGGGCCAGTTGCTGCGCGCATGCCAAGCCAGCAGGCCCAGAACCCACCACGGCAACCCGTTTGCCGGTTTTACGTTGTGGCAGAACCGGGGTTACCCAACCTTCTTCGAAAGCGCGCTCGCCGATATGCTTTTCGACGAGTTTGATCGTCACCGGGTCGTCGTTGATACTCAACACACAGGCTGCTTCGCACGGTGCAGGACAAATTCGCCCGGTAATTTCGGGAAAATTGTTCGTCGAATGAAGCGCGTCGACCGCCTCGCGCCACCGCCCGCGGTAAACGAGATCGTTCCAGTCCGGAATAAGGTTGCCCAGAGGACATCCGCGATGACAAAACGGCACGCCACAGTCCATGCATCGCGCCGCCTGCGTGCGAAGCTTGTCCTCCGGCATCGAAGCTTCGAACTCGCGCCAATCGAGAACGCGTTCCTCGACCGGCCTGTGGTACGGCTCTTCGCGCTTGAACTCGAGAAATCCCGTAATCTTTCCCATAATTCTGCCTATCGTAAGACCTTCGTGATTGCGCGCCACCGAATCGGTCGACGGTCCGTCCGATCGATCGCACCGCCATCGGCGGCCACGCGTGCGGCTCTGCTCTCAGCTAGAAGCGAGCCTTACACCGAGGCCACGCGCGCCATCTCGGAATCTAGATGCTGGCGCTCCAAAACCTTGCGGTACTCCGTAGGCACGACCTTGACGAACCGCGTCTGATAGTCATTCCAGTTGTCCAGAATTCGCCTGGCAAGCTCGCTTTCAGTGTACTGATAGTGGCGCGTGATAAGCATCCGCACCTGACTGCGCTCGCTCGGATCGTCCAATGGTTCGAGCTCGACCATTCCCATGTTGCAGCGGCTCTCGAAGTCGCCTGCCGTATCCAGCACGTACGCTACACCGCCGCTCATTCCAGCCGCGAAGTTGCGTCCGGTGCGACCCAGGACGACCACCACGCCTCGCGTCATGTACTCGCATCCGTGGTCGCCCACTCCCTCGACGACCGCGATCGCGCCACTGTTGCGCACGGCAAAGCGTTCTCCCGCAACGCCGCGGAAATAGGCTTCGCCGCCGGTTGCGCCGTACAAAGCGACGTTGCCGATCAGGATGTTATCTTCCGCTTTGAACGTGGCTGCTCTAGGAGGGCGCACAACGATGAGACCGCCCGAAAGCCCCTTGCCGATATAGTCGTTAGCGTCTCCTTCCAGATAAAGGGCTACTCCGCGTGCCAGGAAAGCACCGAAGCTTTGGCCCGCCGACCCCTTGACGTGAATCTGGATCGTGTGCGGGGGCAGCCCCTCCTCGCCGTAGCGGCGCGAAATTTCCGCCGACAGCATCGTACCGAACGCGCGGTCGACGTTGCGAATCGGCATATGGATTTGCACGGGCCGCTTGTGCTCCAAAGCGCTTTTGCAAAGCTCGATAAGGCGCCTGTCAGCGACCTTGTCGAGCTCGTGGTCCTGCTCTTGAACGCATCTGATCGCCACCTCTCCACTGGAGACGGGGCGATGGAGAATCTGGCCGAGATCGACGTAGCGCGCTTTCCAGTGGTCGACAGCGTAGTTCGGCTCCAGACATTCGACCCGACCCACCATCTCGTCAACCGTCCTGAAGCCGAGTTGAGCCATGTATTCGCGCACTTCCTCAGCGATAAACATCATCAAATTCACGACGTGTTCGGGCTTGCCCGCAAAACGCTGTCGCAGCACGGGGTCCTGAGTTGCGATCCCTACCGGGCAGGTGTTGAGATGGCACACTCGCATCATCACACATCCCATCGCGACCAAAGCGGCGGTCGCAAAGCCGAACTCTTCGGCGCCCAACAAGGCGGCGATGACGACGTCGCGACCAGTTTTGAGGTGACCGTCGACCTCGAGCCTGACGCGCCCGCGCAAGTCGTTCATCACGAGCACCTGTTGCGTCTCCGCCAGGCCGAGCTCCCACGGGATGCCCGCGTGCTTGATCGAACTTTGGGGTGAGGCGCCAGTGCCGCCGTCATGACCGCTTATCAGGATCACGTCCGCCTTGGCTTTCGCCACGCCGGCCGCGATCGTACCCACACCAACCGCGGCGACCAGCTTTACGCTGATACGGGCGTGCTCGTTGGCGGCCTTAAGATCGTGAATGAGCTGCGCGAGGTCTTCGATCGAGTAGATGTCATGATGCGGCGGAGGCGAAATTAACCCCACGCCAGGCGTGGAGTAACGAATTTTGGCGATATAATGGTCGACCTTATGCCCTGGGAGCTGCCCGCCTTCACCTGGCTTGGCCCCCTGGGCGATCTTAATCTGTATTTCGTCGGCGTTGACCAGGTAGTTGCTGGTAACACCGAAGCGACCCGACGCGACCTGTTTGATCGCGCTGCGACGCCAGTCGCCGTTGGGATCGAGCTTGAAGCGCTCCGGATCTTCGCCACCTTCGCCGGTGTTGCTTTTGCCGCCGATCCGGTTCATCGCGATCGCCAACGTCTCGTGCGCTTCCTTGCTGATCGAGCCGAACGACATCGCACCCGTCTTAAAGCGCTTGACGATCTCCGAAGCCGGCTCGACTTCTTCCAATGGAACTGGAGGTCGGGTCGGTTTGAACTTGAGCAACCCGCGAAGCGTCGCCTCCCGAGCCGCACCTTCGTCCACCGCGCGAGTGTACTGCTTGAACAGCTTGTAGCTCCCCATGGTTACGGCGTGTTGGAGCTTGGCGATCGTGACCGGGTTATACATGTGCACCTCGCCCCGCCGTCGCCACTGATACTCGCCCCCACCTTTGAGTTCCTTGCCCACACCAGGCACTTCAGGACTGAAGGCCTGCTCGTGGCGTTGCGCCGTTTCGCGCTCGATTACCTCAAGTCCGACGCCTCCGATACGCGACGCGGTCCAGGTGAAGTAGTTGTCCACCAGATCCTGGCTCAGGCCCAAAGCCTCGAATATCTGGGCTCCGCGGTAGCTTTGAAGCGTCGAGATCCCCATCTTGGAGGCGACTTTGAGCAATCCCTTGCAGATCGCTTTGATGTAGTTCGCGACCGCCTCCTCCGGCGACAAGCCTTTGATAATCCCTTCGCTAACCATCTGCGCGATCGTGGCATAGGCCAGGTAGGGATTTACCGCACCGGCACCGTAGCCGATTAAAAGAGCGAAATGGTGAACTTCGCGCGGCTCGCCGGATTCGACCACCAGGCCCACGCGCGTACGCAAACCTTCGCGTATTAGGTAGTGATGGAGCGCGGAGGTGGCGAGCAGACTCGGAATAGGCGCATGCGTGGCGTCCATCTCGCGGTCGCTAAGGACGATAATCGTATAGCCTGCCGCTATCGCCTCAGAGGCCCGAAAGCACAAGTCATTCAGCGCGCGCCTCAAGCCATGTTCACCCTCAGCAACCGGGTAGACGATCGGCAAAGTGACGCTCCTTAGACCCGGCAGGGAAAGGCGCTTGATTTTCTCGAGCTCCTGGTTGGTAAGAATCGGATGAGGCAGCCGCAGCTGGCGGCAGTGCAAGGGCGTTTCTTCGAAGAGATTTTGCTCCGAGCCGATCGTGGTCTCGAGCGACATCACTAATTCTTCACGAATTGGGTCGATCGGTGGATTGGTCACCTGGGCGAACAGTTGCTTGAAGTAGTTGAAGAGCAGGGGGCATTGGTCGGACAGTACGGCAAGCGGCGTGTCGGTCCCCATCGAGCCGACCGGCTCCTGAGCGTTCACCGCCATCGGCGCCAGTATGATTCGTAGCTCTTCGCTCGTGTAACCGAAGGCGATCTGCCGCGTCAACACGTCGTGACGCGCATGGCCGTCGAGCGAGATCGTCGTGGGCGGCTGCGGTAAATCGTCAATGTCAACCAGGTTGTCTTTAAGCCATTGCCGGTACGGCCTGCGCGCCGCCATCCCTTCCTTGATTTCCTCGTCCTCGATGATTCGCCCCTGCTCGACGTCCACCAAAAGCATCCGCCCCGGCTGAAGTCGCCCGTTGTACGCGATCTGCTCAGGCGGGATATCCAGCACGCCGGTCTCCGAGGCCATCACCAAAAGGTCATGCTTCGTGATAGTGAAGCGGGAAGGGCGAAGCCCATTGCGGTCGAGCACGGCTCCGATCAAACGTCCGTCGGTGAACGCGATCGCTGCGGGACCGTCCCACGGCTCCATCATGCACGCGTGATACTGGTAGAAGGCGCGCTTCGACTCGCTCATCGAGGTGTGATTCTGCCACGCCTCTGGAATCAGCATCATCACCGCATGGGGCAAGGAGCGGCCGGTATGCAGCAAGAGCTCGAGCACGTTATCGAGGATCGCAGAGTCGCTGCCGTTGGTCTGGATTACCGGAATGATCTTTCGCATGTCATCGCCGAAAAGCGGCGAGGCGAACATCTTTTCCCGAGCATGCATCCAGTTGATATTGCCGCGCAGCGTGTTGATTTCGCCGTTGTGGCACAGAAAGCGATAAGGATGGGCACGCTCCCAGCTGGGGAAAGTGTTGGTGGAAAAACGCTGATGAATAAGCGCGAGAGCGGAAATCAAATCTGGATCACTGAGGTCCGGGTAAAACCGCACCAACTGGTCTGGCATCAGCTGCCCTTTGTAGACCACGGTGCGCGTCGAGAGACTGCACACATAAAAAGGCCCAGCCTCCGCGGCCAAGCTTGCGGTCGCCTCTTTTTCTATGCAACGCCGGATGACGTAGAGCTTGCGTTCGAAGGCCTGCTGGTCGGGCGTGTCGGAGCCACGCCCAATGAAGACCTGACTCACAAAGGGCATCGACCGACGCGCAACCGCGCCGCACGCGCTCTCATCAGTGGGCACCTTGCGCCACCCGAGCAACCGCTGACCTTCGGCGGCCACGATACGCTCGACGATCTGCACACATCTTTCGCGCGCAGCAGAGTTCGGCGGCAAAAACAGCATGCCCAGCCCGTAGGAACCCGGTTCGGGCAATTCGAACCCCAGATTCAGCGCCTCTCGGCGAAGCATCTCGTGGGGAAGCTGGATGAGAATCCCGGAACCATCACCGGTCAACGGATCGCACCCGCAGGCGCCGCGATGGGTCATGTTTTTCAGCGCGGTCAGCGCTTGGCGGACAAGCTCGTGCGAGCGGCGGCCCTTGATATCGACCAAAAAACCCATGCCGCACGCTTCGTGCTCGTGCGCAGGGTCGTAAAGACCCTGCTTCGGCGGAACCGAGCTCCATCTATGCATGCTTTGTCCCGTTTCCTCCCGCAATTTCAGATTTCACGCTATCGGCTCGAACTCTACCCTTATGTCCCGCCTCCTGCTGTGCTCGAGCCAAAGAAGCCAACGATAGCGAGGTGCTCTCGAGTCTGGTCGACAAAACCACCATCGTTTCGGTTTTTGCAACCCCCTCGATCGAGCGAATCGCGGTGATCAGTTTCTCAAGCGTTGCCGTGTTGTCCGTCCTTACCTTGAGCAGCATCGAATGCTGACCCGTCACGTGATGGCATTCGAGCACATCGTCGAGCTTGACCACCTCCTGGGCAAACTTTTCCACCAAAGTCGGATGGCTTATAGAAACGCCAATAAAGGCGGTCACGTCCTTGCCTAGTCGGCGGGCGTCGAGGTGTGCATGATAACCCTTGATTATTCCGCTCTCTTCAAGCTTTTTTACGCGCTCTAGCACTGAAGGCGCCGAAAGCCCTACGTGTTCAGCTAATTTTGCCAGCGAAATCCGACAGCACTGCTGGAGCTGAGCCAAGATTTGAATGTCAATCGCATCGAGCTGGCACAGCGAATCGCCTAATTTCATAAATAAGAGCTCCCGATTGGCTAATGAAAATAGCTAGAATCGGGCAGCCATGTCAACAATATTAGGAAAAATTTTCAGAAAGGCTCAGGATCTTAGGCTACTGGCTTACGCCTAGGTCTCCGAGCCAAGGCATACATCTACACCCCCAAGCCAGGTCAAGCCGTCTAGCAAATAAAGTAGCGGGCGAAATAGCTGAGCTTGGTTCAATTACTGAAGAGAGCAGCCAGGGCTACGGCTCACCGCCTAGGGCGCCCTGGACGAGCCAAATTAAATGACTGCGTAGTTTTGCGATGCGAAAGCAAGCAGAGAATATTTTGGCTGTCTGCAAGTAGGGATAGAAAATTTTTTCCTCTTCTGGCCCAAACTGAGTCAATTGACGCGGTTCAAAAACACGCCTGGGTTCGTCCGTTAAGCCTTTGATGCTTTACGTGGTACGCCCGCTGCCACCATCAAAAGCGGACTTTTCCCTGCAGCATGAGGGGAAAAGAACTCCGTGGCATCATCGTCGTAAAACGTAAGTCCCGACGCTCCCAAGCCCAGGGCGTAACTGACCAAATAGACGGCACCGGCAAGCATCCCAGCTTCCAAATGGGCGTTACGGTAACCACGGTTGCCCAACGCCTGGGTTACGCACTCCAGGTCGGCCATGTAGCAAAAGAGCACGCTTGCATCCGCCACAAAGCCTTGCTCCAGTGCAAGGTACGCGGCCTCTCGGCGAAATTCGCCCTCCTTCAGAAGCACGAGCCCATGGCGCTCGGCATCGTAAAAGTAAGCTCCTGGCGAAATCCCCTCCACCGCGCTCACAATGAGATAGATATCGCTAAGCCTGGGGAAATCGCATCGCGGCAAGCGAAGAGAAGCCTCTAACATCGTCGCCAGCGCCAGACTGGTTATCGCTTCCGAAGCGTAGGCTCGCGTTGTCCCCCGCCGCAAAATAACCTCCCCAAGCCGCAAGCCGGCCTTGGAGGGGTCTTGTCTTGGCAAAGGCACGAAACGATCTCCTCCGCCGGCGCGCTTGGCGGGGTTAATCGTCGCCGCGCGAAGCTTTTTTACCTCATCATGGTCTTGCAGCTTCGAGGCCAGATGCAGCCGAACAAGCTCTTCATAAACCCGTTCCTTTTGCGAAAGAGGAACGGTTTCAAGCCCAAGCGGTGAGGGAGTATCGACGTGGGGCGAAACGACTGTATCGCCCGAACCGCTCTTTGCCGGAGCCGCTTGCTTGTGTTGGAGAAAATCTTCCGTCGTTAGCGGCACGACGCATACCACGCCTTCGCGCTCGCCGTCGATGTCCAGAAGATTTTCCAATTCGCGGTCAACAAAAGCCGTCAGCACCTCAGCTTGCACGTCCTCCGCAGCAGCGCACGCGGTCAGATTGGCCAGGATCGTACCGGCATCCCAGAAACAATAGCGGTACGCGCGAGCCCGATACTTCCAGGCGCTTCGCCAAAAGATGGCACTGAGAATGATCGCTGCCTGCGCCGTAGAGATCGAAGGCGCGCCTGCGGCCGCGCCTTCGATCACCGCAAGCCAATCACCCCCTCGCAGTGCCCTAAGGCTCAAGTCTCCGGGGCTGAAGTGATAAAGAGCCGGCTTAAGGCCCTCGATTGCGCGGCTTGCAACGTAAATTTCTATCGGGTACAGCGCGCCGGCCGACGGAGCCGCGCGGAAATGGTAGTCTAGGCCTCCCACGCGCCTTTTTCGAGTGATCCCACCCGCGCAAAAGAGTATCCGCGCAAGCGCGTTCACGTCCAGTCTCCCGTTGCCCGAGCCCTTTTGCCCACGCCGATACAGCGCGTCCAAGGCGGAGGTCGCCGGAAGGCTGATATCGCGTGGCAGCGCAAGGGCGGGAAGCTCGGGGTAGAGCTTAAATTTGAACGGCTCGTTCTCCCAATCGAGCCGGTAGTCGCCCGTGCGTACGCTTGTGTACGAGTGCTTGGTAAGTTCGTGAAACAGGCGCGCGACCTCGACGTCGCTGTTGCGCGCAATAGCGGTCATAGTCAATCGGCTCCTCTTTGGGCTTGGCCAATCAGATCTCTCAGGTTAGCCTTTCACGCTTGCCTCTCAGAGACAATGGCGCAGCGCGGTTGGCCTCGGCTTCGGTAAGTTAAAAGTCAGCAGAAGAGAACAAAAAGGAAGCGTGGAGGGTTCGTATAGATGGCCGCCCTGCTCTTCCGCTTGAAAAGCTTAACCGCCTAGCCGAACAAGTGTTTGAACCTACCCATCGGCAAGGGGTGCGCCGGCTTGCTGTTCGGCCAGACGTAAGCGGCGATGGCAGAGATAGATGAGAATCGGCTGCAGAATCCGAGTGATTAGCGCGATCGCGACCGCGCCGCCGATGACGACGATGGCGAGCGGACGTTGGGTTTGCGCGCCTATCTTGGTCGACATCGCAGCGGGCAGAAGCCCAAGGCCGTCCACCAGCGCGGTCATCATCACTGCTCGGAAGCGACGGTCGGAACCGAGAATGATCGATTCAAGGAACGGATGACCCCGATTCCAGAGATCGCGGATGTAAAAAGTCAAGAGGATACCGTCCATCACCGCGATGCCAAAAATCGAAATGAAGCCCACCGCAGCTGAAACGCTGAACGGCGTATGGGTAATGATTAATCCGAGGACGCCTCCCAGGCATGCGACCGGAATTTGCGCCAGGATGATGAAAGTATCGATTAGCGAGAGCGTAGCGCTGTAAAGCACACCCATAATCAGCAGCAGGGCGATCGGAACGACGATCGATAATCGCCGAGTCGCCTCCTTGAGTTCCGCATATTCGCCTGCCCATTCCAGATGAACACCGCGCGGCAGCTTTACTGCAGCCGCAACTTTCCGTTGAGCCTCTTCGACCGCGCTTTGGAAATCCCGACCACGCACTGAGAAGCGAAGCGGCACATAGCGCTCGAAGTTTTCTCGGTACACGAACGACGCCCCACCTTCGGTGCGGATGTCGGCCACCTGAGCCAGCGGCACCACGCCCCCATTCGGCAAGGGCACGCGAATTTCGCGGATCGCTTCGAGGCTGGTTCGGTACTGCGGCTTCCAACGAACGGTCAGGTTAAAGCTCCGATCGCCCTGCAGCACCTGCGTGACGGCCTGCCCACCGATTGCGGCCTGCACCACCGCGTTCACGTCGCCCACATTCAGCCCGTAACGCGCGCAGGCAGCCCGGTTAGGCACAATCAACACATTGGGCTGACCCATCGACCTGTACACCGCCAAGTCCACGATACCGGGTACAGTGCTCATAATTTCGCTAATTTCGTTGGCGATGCGCTCGTCTGTTGCCAGGTCGGGGCCGAATACCTTGACCGAGTTCGAGCCTTTCACGCCGGAAAGCGCCTCGTTGACGTTGTCTTCGATATTTTGCGAGTATCCGAAACTGACGCCGGGAAATTCGCGCGTAAGTTTGGCGTTCATCTCGCTGACGAGTTTCTCTTTGGTCAGGCCTGGCCGCCACTGCTCCATTGGCTTGAGGTCCACGGAGAACTCCGCGTTAAAGAAGCCGGTCGTCTCCGTACCCTCGTCGGGTCGCCCGAGCTGGGAGACAACAGTGGTCACCTCGGGGAAGGACATAAAGACGCGGCGCATTCGATTAGCGAGCCGAATTCCGTGCTCGAGCGAGATGCTGATCGGCATCGTCGCGCGCGCCCATATGTTGCCTTCTTCCAGTTTCGGCAAAAACTCGCCACCTAGGCTCGAAAAGCGGCTCAACACGGCCACTATGAATGACACTATCACTAGAAGCGAAAGCCGCGGCCAGCGCAGAGTCCGCACGAAAAGCCCATGGTAGAAGCGCGAAAGCCCCTGCCACAGCGGATTGGGCCAGTCGCGAATGCCGTGCTTAAAGCAGTAGGAAGCCAAAACGGGCGTAAGAGTTATGGCCAGCAAAATCGCCGTGCCGAGAGCGTAAGCATAAGTGTGGGACATCGGAGAGAAAATCACGCCCTCCACACCGCGCATCGTGAAAAGCGGCAAGAAGGCGATTACGAATATGAGAGTCGAGAACACCATCGGGCCGCCCACTTCTTGTGCCGCTGCCAGGATGCGATGAAAAATCGTGGAATCTTCGGACTCGGCGGATGTCGTAAGGGCGCGGTGGATGTTCTCGATCACGATGACGGTAGAGTCGATGATGATGCCGAAATCGATTGCGCCCAAAGAAATAAGGTTTGCCGGCGTGTTGCCCATGTACATCAGAACGAAGGCGCCGCAGAGCGCCAGTGGAATATTGATTGCGGCGATGAGCGCGGCGCGCAAATTGGTGAGGAAGAACAATAGTACGACAAATACGAGCCCCATCCCGAGCGAGAGATTCTCGAACACGGTATGAAGCGTCGTATAAACCAATCCGGTACGATCGTAGTACGGAACCGCTCGGCAGCCGTCAGGAAGAATCCCCACGGAATTGATTTGCTCGATCTTTTTTTCGACCCCGCGCAGCGTCTTTAGCGTATCGCCGTACTTGCGCATCAAAACGATCCCTTCGACCACCTCGTCGCGCTCGTTCATCCCCACAGCTCCAAGTCGCGGGGCGTAGCCGATACTCACATCGGCCACGTTACCGACCGTTATCGGCGTGCCTTTGGCGGCCGACAACACCACGTTGCGGATGTCCGAAAGCTCGCGGATAAAGCCGATGCCACGGACGTCGAACGCCTGCTCGCCGACGGAGATATAACTGCCGCCCACGTTGATGTTGGAATTCTGAAGAGCGCTTATGAGCGTGGACAGACTGATGCCGTAATAGGTCAGCTTCTCCGGATCGACGTCGACGTGGTACTCCTTCGTCAGCCCGCCAAAGCCGGCGACGTCGATCACTCCAGGCACGGTCTTGAGCTGCTTTTCGAGAACCCAATCCTCGAGCTCTTTTTCCTTGATCAGGTCATGGTCAGGACACTCCACGGTGTAGCGATAGATTTCGCCGATCGGGTTTTCTGGCGAAATTCCGGGCGTGTAACCCTGGGGAAGACTGATAAGGCTTAGGCGGTTGATTACTTGAGTGCGGTCCCAGTAATAATCGCTGTCCCACGAAAAGTAGCATCGGATGTCGGAGAGCCCGAACAACGATATCGAGCTCATCCGCACCAAGTTGCGCGTTCCCGCAAGTCCGTACTCTATAGGTATTGTAACCAGGCGCTCCGTTTCCTCGGCGCTAAGCCCGGCGGGCAAAGTCAAAACTTCAACTAGCGGCTGGACCGGGTCTGGGTAGGCCTCGATGTCCAGCTGGGAGAGCGCGTAAAGGCCACTGAGCAGAAGAGCAACGGCAAAGCCTAAAACGATGATGCGCTCGCGCAGCGCAAACGCCATCAGACGCTGTATCATGACGACCTCTATCTGCGGTCTATTTACGAGGATTCACCGTGGGCAAGATGCCAAAGGGCGTTGACTTGCACCGACTCGTCGCTAACCACCTGCTCGCCTTCCTTAAGCCCTGCCACCACGCGCGCATAACCTTTTTCGTTCCATGAGCTGATCACCACCTTGCGGCGCTCGAACCGTCCGTTGGCAACCTGCACGAAGGCGTAGTACGAGTCCGTCTCGAACACCAGCGCCTTTTGCGGCACGACCAAGGCGAAGCCAGGCTCGGTGACAATCCTGACTCGGGCGAGCATCTGGGGTTTGAGCTTGAGCTCGGGATTATGCACCTGGCAGCGCAGCTCGACCGTGTGCGTATCGGAGTTAACGTTCGGACTTATCCTCGCAATCACGCCCTTGAACACCTGATCGGGGTAAGCCGTGGTAACAGCTTCGAGTTCTTGCCCCACGTGCACCCGAGCGAGATCGTCCTCGTATATGTGCGCGGTAATCCATATCGGGTCGAGCTTGCCAACGCTGAATAGCGGATCGCCTGGGTTGACCTGCGAACCGCGTGTGACCTTGGTCTCGACGATGCTTCCCGAGATGGGAGCGCGCATCACTCGCAGCGTCGAAGGCTGTTTGATCGCCTCGATATCCTCCCGGCTGAGCCCAAGTAATTCGAGCTTGCGCCGGGCGGCCTCGACCATCTGATTGGCCAGTTCGAGGTTGCCATTCTGACCCGCGCTCCTGGCGATCTTCTGCATTTCTAAAGCTTCGACGTACTCGGCCTCGGCAGTCATAAAGTCGGGGCTGAAAATGGTAAGAATCGGCTGGCCGCGGCGCACGTAATCCCATTTCGCAACCTTCATCTCCTCGATTCTTCCGGCCACGCGCGACGAGATAGTTGCCACCTGGCGCTCATCGAAACTTATCTCGCCGTTGGCCTCCAGCACGCGCGAAAGCCGAATCCGCTGGACCGGGGCAAGCGTCATTCCGGGCACTTGGCTTACCCTTAGCTCCATCAGATCGTTGCCCCCAGGCTGATGAATCAAAGTGGGGACAAACCCTGACTCCTCCTGGGTTGGCTGATTATCGGTACGGCTGGCCGAAGAGCTTTGACACGCAGCCGGAGCAATCAAGAAAAGCACAAGTACAATCTGTCTGACGAATGACGATTTCATTGGGACAAAGGCTCCCCGATAGCTTGTTCCAAAGCTACTTTGCCCGCCAAAAATTGATTGGCGGCCTGCACGTACGAAACTTTGGCACTATTGGCTTGCTGCACGGCGTTGACCAGCGTAAGGAAGTCAATCTTTCCCGCCTGATAAGCGACCAGCGCAACTTTGAGGCCCTGAGTGGCCAACGGGATCAGCGAGTCGCGGTAAAGTGTCGCGTTGCGATACGCCAGTTGCGCCTGCCGATAAAGCTGAGCCACCATCGCGGCCGTCTGCGTTTTTATCGACTCAAGGTCCTCCCGCGCCGCCATCAAATCGTAGCTTGCGCGCTTTATATCTTCCTTCTGTCTAATCCAGAAAAACACCGGCAGATTCATGCCGAAGAAAAAATTGTGGGTACTGCCATAGTTCGGTGCCGGAGCTGCGCTCGGCAAAATCCAGTCGTTGTAACCGTAGCCCAAGGAGTAATCCGGTGCGTACTCGAGCTTGGCTAGTGACAATGCCTCCTCTGAATTTTGAACGCTCAACGCCGCCTGCAAAAGCTCTTGGCGTCGATGCGCCGCGAGTTCCGCGAGTTTTTGCTCAGGCACGTCCAGTGGCCGAAGGTCGAGAGTCTCGCGCAGTGGCAAAGGAGCGTCAGGCGCCCGATACAGCACCTGGTTCAAAGTGGTGCGATCATTCGCCTCGGCCACCTTGAGCGACTCGCTTTGTAGCTGTGCGACTGCCAGATTGAACTGGGCCATGATTAAGTCAGATTGGGCAGCACGACTTGCGGCGTACGCCACTTTTACGACCTGAAGCACCTCGCTGAGCGCGCTGATGTTCTCGTCGTTGAGCTTTCGCAAAGCTCGGTCGAGCAAAATTTGATAGTAGGCGGTCTCAGCCTGTGCCCGCACATCCCGCATCACGGCCTCGTAAGTCAAACGAGCTATCTTGGCAGTCGTTCGCGCGATGCTCGCCTGGTGCAAAGCCTTACCTGGAAACTGGAAATTCTCGGTAAAGTCATAACCACGCCACGAATTGTGCCAAAAAGGACTTGTGGGACTGTCGCCGTTGGTGAACAGAAACTGGGGATCAGCTGGCACGTAGTTCTGCTTTATTGAATGGCGGGCGGAAAGGTAACGCGCCCTCGCGGCTTTTACTTGTGGATTAACCTCGAGCGCAATTTGCACCACCTGTTGAACGGTCCAGGCCTCCTCGCCGAATGCTTTACGTTGCGTTGGGGCCCACAGCAAAGCGATAATCGCTAAAACGACACAAATAAGTCTTGCTGTCGCCAATCGAGTCATGTGGCAGCAACGTCCTTCACTTTTTTGCCCGAGCTCCTATGATTAATTATCTAGCTAACGCCCAACTCAGTCTTGCCGAGCTTCTCTGATATCTTCGCTTTAAAGCGCTAAACTGCCAGCGAAAGCGGAATTCGGCTTTAGTGGTGACCAGGCTACCTCTCTTCACTTGCGCTTTTCGCCGCTTTCGAGGTTTGCGACTCGAGAAGGCACTCTACTCAGCCAAACAGCTCTGCGCCCGGATGGGATTCGCCTCAATACTTTCCGAGGCTCAGACCGAATCTATTCCCACACAGCCCCGGCAAGTGCTCTTTTTCTTAGCCCAGTATACTCACGTTTGGGCTTACCGCGGTGCTTTGCTCCTCTACTTCTGGCCGCTGTGTCAATCCGTGAAAGCTCGAACGGCCAGAAGACTATCGCGCGCAATCGTCTCTGTAACCCGCTCCCCTGGGTCTTCGCTTATGCTCAATGGGGCAAAGCGAATAGCCAACCCATTAAAAGGTGCGGCGCGGAAGCAAATCACCCAAAAAGCCGGAACAACAAACGCAGATCTTCGACCTCGCAGAGGTCATTAGCCTAAAGGTGGCGAGCGCGGGGCGGGATTAAATCTGATACCTCCTTTAATCTGCGGCGCGCTAGCCGCCAAAGGCAGGTACGTCGCGGTTTCGACACCCCAGAAAAAGTTTGAACTATAGAGCGGCAACCACTCGAAACGGGAGGCGCGATGAACTGCGGCCAACGCTTTTGGCTTGCCGGTGCGGACTGACTTAAAACTGACCACTTCGGACCGGAAAGAAGTCACAACAAGCCGCTTCGGAAGAGAAGAATCGCCGCGGTCGTAGGTAAGCGGAAGTGCTGACGCAGGCCCCGCAAGAAGACGGGCTATGACCAAAAGAAGCACCAGGCAGGCAGTGCCGATGCGCCTTCGGCAAGCTCTGCGTAAAGGTCCTCGAAAAGTCAACTGGCCCGTATACCGGCGGGATTTCATCTGCGTTGACTCACACGCACCGGTTTGTCGCGCCAAGCGCCTCGAGTTAAAAGGCGAAGCGTCCGCTTGACGACGCTACGATATTACTTATCGCGTATGCAGTTAGCAAGCCTTGCACCGCATACCCTGCGCTGCACTTGCTGCGACAGCCTTGGTCGGACTTTTTAGTGCACGGGTCGTCTGCCCGGAGCAAAACCACGGTGTCGCTCTGCGGCAGCGCCCGAACAGACGCGGCCTTCTCAGCGATTATAGTCTGTGGCTGAGCAAGTGTGCGATCTTAGCTTTTGCGCTCAGCAAACGTGGCACGCTGGCTTCTGCGCTTTGGCGACTCAAGCTTCCATCCTTATATTCCATCCTTATAAAGCGCGCTTGCTTAGCGCGCGACTCGACCTTATGTGGCCGTTTCCTATGCCGCTGCAACTGCTTGCGCGGCTGCGGCCGGTCGGGAGCTATTGAACACGAGCCCGCTCGGCCCGACGGTGACCACAACCCGGGAGCCGTCGCGGATCTCGCCGGTCAAAATCTTGTGAGCAAGCGGCGTCTCGAGCTCCCGCTGGATCGTCCGGCGAAGCGGTCGCGCCCCGTAGACCGGGTCGTAGCCGCGTTCGGCCAAATAGTCGCGGGCTTCGTCAGTAAGTTCGAGCTCGATCTTGCGCTCGCTCAAGCGCGCGGCCAGACGCCTGACTTGGATATCGACGATCTGACGCAGCTGCTCTCGAGTGAGCGGATGGAAGACGACGATCTCGTCGATGCGGTTTAGGAACTCTGGCCGGAATCGGCGCTGAAGCTCAGCCAAACATTCCGCCTTCATCTGCTCGTAGTCGCGTCCTCTGTAGCTCAAGATGAGGTCGCTTGCGATATTCGAGGTCATGATCACGATTGTATTTTTGAAGTCGACCACTCGCCCGTGTCCGTCGGTCAGGCGGCCGTCATCCAGCAACTGCAGCAGCGTGTTGAAAACGTCCGGATGCGCCTTTTCGATTTCGTCGAACAAGATCACCGAGTATGGGCGACGTCGCACCGCCTCGGTCAACTGTCCGCCCTCTTCGTAGCCGACATAACCGGGCGGCGCCCCTATAAGTCGAGCCACCGAGTGTTTTTCCATGTACTCGGACATATCGAGCCGAATCATCGCCGCCTCATCGTCGAACAGCGCCTCGGCAAGGGCTCGGGCAAGTTCCGTTTTGCCAACGCCGGTAGGACCCAGGAAAATGAACGATCCGATCGGCCGATTCGGGTCCTTAAGGCCAGCCCGCGCACGGATAACGGCGTCGGCCACCGCCTTGACGGCCTCGTCTTGACCCACCACGCGTTTGTGCAGATGTTCTTCAAGATGGGCTAGTTTTTGCACTTCGCCTTCGAGCAGCCGCGAGACCGGAATGCCGGTCCAGCGCGCCACAACCTCGGCGATATCTTCCTCGTCCACTTCTTCCTTGATAAGCCGAGTGCCGGAGGCGTTCTTTAGCGCTTCTTCTTGCGCGGCAAGCTCTTTCTCTAGAGTTGGCAGCTTGCCGTACTGAAGCTCGGCCAGGCGATTCAGATCGTATTCGCGCCGCGCGCGTTCGATCTCGAGCTTCACCTTTTCGATCTCGGCCTTGAGGTTGGCGATTTTCTCAAGCCCACGTCTTTCCGCCTCCCATTGCGCCATCAGCTTGTCGCGCTGCTCTCGCTCTTGCGCCAGCTGTTGTTCAAGGCGCTGAAGTCGCTCGCGCGAAGCCTCGTCGGTTTCCCGCCTAAGCGCCTCGCGCTCGATCTCGAGCTGCATAATCCTACGGTTGACCTCGTCCAGCTCCGCCGGCATCGACTCCTTTTCGGTGCGCAACCTCGCCGCAGCCTCGTCCACCAGATCGATCGCCTTGTCGGGCAAAAACCGGTCGCTGATATAGCGCTTGGACAGCACCGCCGCGGCCACCAGCGCCGAGTCTTTGATCCGCACGCCGTGATGGACTTCGTAGCGCTCCTTAAGCCCGCGCAAAATGGAAATCGTATCTTCCACGCTGGGCTCGTCCACCATAATCGGCTGAAAGCGCCGTTCGAGCGCTGGGTCTTTTTCGATATATTTCCGATACTCGTCGAGGGTCGTTGCGCCGATACAATGAAGTTCACCGCGCGCCAGAGCCGGTTTGAGCAGGTTCGAGGCGTCCATCGCCCCTTCGGCTGCGCCGGCGCCAACAACGGTATGCAGCTCGTCGATAAAGAGAATTACCTCACCCTGGGACTCCTGGATCTCCTTGAGCACAGCTTTTAGCCGCTCTTCGAACTCGCCACGGAATTTCGCGCCTGCCAGCAGAGCGCCCATATCCAGGGCAACCACGCGCTTGCCTTTAAGGCTTTCGGGAACGTCGCCGCTCACGATTCGGCGCGCCAAACCTTCCACGATCGCTGTTTTGCCGACCCCGGGCTCGCCGATAAGCACAGGATTATTCTTGGTACGGCGCGAAAGCACCTGGATTACCCGGCGGATCTCCTGGTCGCGGCCGATAACAGGGTCGATCTTGCCTGCAGCGGCAAGTTTAGTAAGGTCGCGACCGTATCGCTCCAACGCCTGATAGGTGGCCTCGGGATTCGGCGAGGTAACGCGCTGATGGCCGCGCACGCGCCGCAGCGCGTCAAGCAGCTTGTCTTGGTTTAGCCCCGACTCACGCAGCACGCGCGAAGCAGCGCCAGGTTCGGCCAAAAGCGCAATCAGCAGATGCTCGATGGAGATATAGTCATCCTGAAACTTGCTGGCCTCTTGCGTGGCGCGTTCCAAGACACGCATCAGGCGCTGCGTAAGGTAGACCTGGCCCGAATCCACGCCGCTTCCGGTCACCTGAGGCAGCTTCTTTAGTTCCTCTTCCAGCTTGCTCGCGACAGTTTCCGGCGAAACGCCCGCAGCCTTAAGGATAGCGACACCAAGACCGTCTTTGTCCTCAAGGATCGCGGACAAGAGATGCTCGGCGTCGACTCCTGGATGATGGCGGGATACAGCGATCGATTGCGCACGGGCCAGCGCTTGTTGGGATTTTTCGGTGAAACGGTTTATATCCATCTCTTTTTACGCTCCGTTATACAAATCTCTTTCGCGACAATCCTCGAAAAAGGCTTGCGCGTCGGTTGCTTGCCTGCCAGCTTGTTTCGGTCGCCATGCGGATGAGAACTAGGCAGAGCGGCTTTAAAGCCCACAAGTCAGATAGGCCAGGCGTTTATCTATGCAAGCTCTTTGCCCTCAATCTAACCATCCCCCGCGCCTTCTAAAACCCACGTCATCGAATCACGACCGCTGGGCTATCGTCGAGCCTTCAAAGTAGTGGTCGACCGCAAAAGGCTCGCGGCTGACCATAATTAAGATATCCTCAACTTGCGTTTATGCTCCCCCAATGGCTAGACACCCTTGCAAGTGGCTAGGAGGCTAATTTGCGTACGTATGGCGACGAGTCGGTCGGCATAACCGAGCTCTACTCGCCACGCCTGACGTCCTGGCTCGGCACACAATGCGCCGCCTCGAGAGGAAAAAGAGGCGCCGTGCGGAATGCTGCGGACCGCCTGTTGGGTTTCAGTCGCGCGCTAAAACGTGTTTGAGTCGTGTTGAACTTCCATTGACGTGACAGTTTTGGTAAAAGAAAAACTAACCTAGCCGGGGGAATTGCGTATGCGAGTAAAGATCACGGTCAATGGGCGCCTGCGCGAAGACGAGGTCGAACCGCGCATGTTACTGGTTCATTACCTGCGCGAGGTGGCAGGTCTGACCGGCACGCATGTCGGATGCGAGACGACTTTGTGCGGGGCCTGTACTGTGCTGATGGATGGCAAGGCGGTTAAATCGTGCACCGTTCTCGCCGTTCAAGCTGACGGCTCGAAGATTACGACTATCGAAGGCTTGGCAGAGAACGGCAAGCTCCATCCGCTGCAGGAAGGTTTTTGGGAAAAGCATGGCTTGCAGTGTGGCTTTTGCACTCCAGGCATGATCATGGCGGCAGCGGATTTGCTAAGTCGCAACAAGAACCCGTCCGAGGAGGAAATCAGACACGCACTGGAGGGCAACCTCTGTCGTTGCACTGGCTATCAACATATCGTCGAAGCTGTGCAGTACGCCGCAGCCAAGATGCGTTAAGAGCGAGTTCGACTTTGAAGGGACGATATCGACCTCCCAAGGTCGGACTTACAGCACGTGGTAGGAAGCCCGCTGGTGAGCGTGAGCTCGCCAGGAAAAGGATTCGTTAGGAGGAGACAACGATGGCGGCACTTCCCAAGTTCATCGGTGAGCGGGTCCGTCGCCGAGAAGATCCAAGGCTGATAACCGGTACCGGCACGTACGTTGACGATATTAAACTGCCCGGGATGCTGCATGCCGCAGTGATGCGCAGTCCGTACGCGCACGCAAAGATCAACTCTGTCGATCTAAGCCGCGCTCGCAACCATCCCGGGGTAATTATGGCGCTAAGTGGCGAAGACATCGGTGACAAGATAGGGTCGCTTCCCTGCGTGGCACCTGCCCAACACGTCCCGGTTCATCCGGTACTTGCGCGGGGAAAGGTTCGCTTCGTGGGCGAACCGGTGGCGATCGTCGTCGCGGAAAACCCGTACGTTGCGCGTGATGCGATCGATCTCATCAACGTCGAGTTCGACCCGCTGCCTGCAGTGGTCGACGTGGAAAAGGCGCTCGAGTCCGGCGCGCCGCTGGTTCACGAAGAGTTCGGCACTAACCTGGTGACCAGGGCCGAGGTAACTAGTCCCGGCTTCGAAAAGGCTATGGCAGAGGCGCAGCGCACTCTGAAGTTCCGGCTGATTAACCAGCGCCTTACGCCAACCATGATGGAGCCGCGAGCAGTGTTGGCCAATTGGGAGCGCGGCTACAAGCAGCTGACTCTGTGGTCGTCCACTCAGATTCCCCATCTGCTGCGCTCTCAGCTCGCCGACATGCTTAAGCTTCCGGAGAACAAGATTCGCGTGATCGCGCCCGAAGTCGGCGGTGGGTTCGGCGCCAAGCTCAACGTTTATCCGGAGGAGGCGCTGTGCGCGTACCTTTCGATGGAGCTCAACCGACCGGTTAAATGGATCGAAACGCGGCGCGAAAACATGGCGGCGACGACCCACGGGCGCGACCACGTAACTTACGTGGAGGTGGGCTTCAAGAACGACGGTACGATAACTGCGATTAAGGCCAAGTTCTTCTGCGACATGGGTGCTTACCTGCACCTGCTGACACCTGCGATTCCTGGTTTTACCGGCTTGATGGCTACTGGCTGCTACAAGATCGCGGGCCTTTCGTTCGAACAGAACCTTGTTTTTACCAACAAGATGGCCACCGACGCGTACCGTGGGGCTGGCCGGCCAGAGGCTACTTACTTGATTGAGCGCACCGTCGATATGGTGGCGGCTGAGCTGGGGATGGATCCTGCGGAAGTGCGACGCAAGAATTTTATCCCCAAGGACGCCTTTCCCTACACCACCCCCGTTGGCCTTCAGTTCGATTCGGGCAACTACGAGGCCGCGCTCGACAAGGCGCTCGAGATGGTCGGCTATCAAAAACTCCGTCAAGAGCAAGCCGAAGCAGCCAAGAAAGGCCGCTATATCGGTATCGGCCTTTCGACCTATGTCGAGATTTGCGGAATCGGCCCTTCGGCGCTCCTGCCCCCCAAACTCAAAGGCGGCGGATGGGAGAGCGCGACGATTAGGATCGAGCCCGACTGCAAAGTTACGGTTCTGACCGGAACGTCGCCACATGGCCAGGGCGAAGAAACCACCTTTGCCCAAATCGCGGCCGACGCCTTCGGCGTCGATGTCGACGACGTTACCGTAATTCACGGCGACACGGCCGTTGTCCAGTACGGGATCGGCACTTTCGGTAGCCGTACCACGGCACTGGGCGGCACAGCTGTTCTGATGGCGGCGCAGAAACTGCAAGACAAAATGAAGAAAATTGCGTCGCACATGATGGAGGTGCCGCCTGAGCAGCTGATTTTCACCAACCGAACTATCGCCCTTGCTTCCGACCCGAGCAAATCGATTCCGCTCCAGAAGGTAGTCGAAGCCGCCTATGGCTATAAACAGCCTATTCCAGGAGTGGAGCCCGGACTCGACGCCAACGCGTTCTACGAACCTTCGGGTTGTACTTTTCCCTTCGGTGCTCACGTATGCGTGGTCGAAGTCGACCCAGAGACTGGCGTCGTGAAAGTGCTACGCTATGTGGCGGTAGATGATTGCGGCAAGATTATTAACCCACTGCTGGTCGATGGCCAGATTCAAGGCGGTATCGCTCAAGGCCTCGGCCAGGCTCTTTATGAGGAGACGGTCTATGACGAGAACGGCCAGCTAGTAACTGCCTCTCTTATGGACTACGCGGTGCCCAAGGCTACGATGGTGCCGCGTTTTGAGCTGGCCAACACGGTGACGCCTACACACATCAATCCGTTGGGTGTCAAAGGCGTGGGTGAAGCCGGGACGATCGGCTCCACGCCCGCCGTGGTTAATGCGGTTATCGACGCGCTAAAGCCTTTCGGCATCAGGCATCTCGACATGCCGCTTAAGCCCGAAAAGATCTGGCGCGCGATCCAACAAGCCAAACAAACGATGAAGGGGTAAGGCCATGTTTCCAGCCACCTTTGAATACCATCGGGCGCAGAGCGTAAAAGAGGCTCTTTCTTTGCTAAAGCGCCTGGGCGATGGAGCAAAGCTTTTGTCGGGCGGACATAGCCTGATTCCTATGATGAAATTGCGGTTGGCTCAACCGAGCCACCTGATCGACATCGGCGGTGTCCGCGAGCTGTCGCAGATTTCCGAGGAAGGAAACAAAATCCTAATCGGCGCAACCGTAACGCACAGCGAGATTGCAAGCTCGCCCCTGATTAAACAAAAGCTCGGCTTGCTTGCCGATTGCGCGGCGGAAATCGGCGACGTGCAGGTGAGAAACCGCGGAACGATTGGCGGAAGCTTGGCTCACGCCGATCCTGCCGCTGACTACCCGGCGGCGGTGTTAGCTCTGGAAGCGGAGCTCGAACTGGAGAGCGAGCAGGGGACGCGCACGGTCAAGGCTCAGGACTTTTTCGTCGATCTGATGACCACCGCACTTAGGCCCGACGAAATCCTTAGACGAGTCGTTTTCGCACCGATACCGCAGGGTGCGGGTTATGCCTACCTAAAGCACCCTCAGCCAGCTTCAGGTTTCGCCATAGTTGGCGTAGCTGCGCTAGTGACCCTGGGCAAGGACGGTAGTTGCGAGAAAGTGCGGGTCGGCATCACGGGTATAGCGCCGAAGCCGTTTAGGGCCACTGCAGTCGAATCTGCGTTGACCGGCAAAAAGCCTGACTCGACCGCGCTTGCAGCAGCAGCTGCCCATGCAGCCGACGGAGTCGACTGTCTTTCCGATATCCACGCCTCCAGCGAGTTCAGGGCTGAGCTTGCGCGCGTGTACACTCGCCGCGCGCTGGAACGAGCGATCGCTGCGTGCAAGCCGTAGGGTCGCTTGCTGAAAAGCTCTAAAAAGCAACCCTTCGAGCGTCAGGGCAGTATATGCCCTGACGCTTCCGCACTCAAAATCAGAGTCTAAGAACTTAAATGAAAATAAGTGGCGAGCATCTTTTACCTGCTGCGCAAGAACAAGTATGGGCGTTACTCGATGACCCTGCGCGTTTGGCTCGTCTGGTCCCAGGCGTGCAAAAGTTCAACATAGTGGCCCCTGACGAGTTCGAGGGAACGATGACCGTAGCCGTGGCCGCAGTCAAGGGAACGTACACTGGACATATCAAGATCGACGAAAAACGGCAGCCCGAATACTACAAAGCGTCGTTTGACGGCAAGGGCGCGCAGGGGTTTATACGAGGCACGGGGACACTCGAGCTCGAGCCAAAGGGGCAGGAGCAAACGTTGGTTCGCTACGCCGCCGATGTCCAGATAGGTGGGCCCATTATGCAAGTCGGGCAGCGGATGCTCGAAAGCGTGGCCAAAAGGATGTTGAATGACTTTTTCGCGGCGGCTGAGACCGAATTGAAAGGTGGAACGAATCAATCGTAGTTCGGGTGGATGAAGGCACAATTCAGGCCAGGTCAAAGCGATGAAAATCAGCGGTGAACAAACCCTTTCAGCCCCTAGAGAGCAAGTATGGGAGCTGTTCAACGATCCCAATAGGCTTGCGCGCCTTATACCTGGCGTTGAAAAGTTCGAAACGGTCAGCCCAGACGAATTCACCGGCACTATCTCGGTAGGTGTAGCAGCGGTTAAAGGCGTTTATAGCGGCCGGGTCAAAATCGAGGAGAGACGAGCACCAGAGTATTACAAGATTTTCATCGACGGAAAAGGTGCGCAAGGTTTCATGCGCGGTTACGGAACGGTCGAGCTCGTGCCCAAGGACCACAACCAAACTCTCGTCAAGTACAGCGGCGACGTGCAGGTAGGCGGACCTATCATGCAGGTCGGTCAGCGGATGCTCGAGGGCGTAGCCAAAATGATGCTCGGTCAATTTTTCGCCGCGGCCGATGCAGAACTCAAAGCAAGCGCCAAAGGCACGGTTGCGCGTCAGGGCATACTGCTGAACTTCTGGCGTTACCTTGTGCGGCTCATCCGCAGCCTTTTCACTGGCCGCCAGTAAGCGGCGGGACAAGCCTATCGTCCATTGTGCTTGCCGTTCGCCTGCGTTCAGACGCTCTCGATAATATGTTGATACGGAAGCTTACCCAGCAGGAGATTAAAAAGCATCACCTTCGACAGCCAAACGTCGCCCTTTAATTGCTGGGCAGGGACTCACAAAATTCAGGCTGAACAACGCTCTCTTGCCCGGCGTTTCAATCCCGCCCTAATTCAGGAAAGTCGAAAAGCTACTTGCGCGCTCTTCAGGAGCCCGCAACCGTCATTTCCGCGATTTTGATCGTCGGGGATGCAACGGAGGAGCGCCACTGGAGGTCATTGCCAACCATCTCGATATCGAGCAGCATGCGCTTCAGATTTCCCGCGATCGTGATTTCTTCAACCGGGAAAGCGATCTCGCCCTCCTCGATCCAGAATCCTGCCGCGCCGCGCGAGTAGTCGCCGGTCACAAGATTCACGCCAAAGCCGATAAGCTCAGTTACTAGCAGACCCTTTTTCACCGAACGTACAATCTGCTCAGGGCTGTAATTGCCAGGTTCGAGGTAGAGGTTGGTTGGAGCAGGACTTGGCGGGCTCCCCACGCCGCGCGCTGCGTTGCCAGTGGTCACAAGCCCCAGTTTGCGCGCGGAATAGGAATCCAACAAATAACTAACCAGTCTCCCCCGTTCAATGACGACTTTACGCTTGCAAGCTACCCCTTCGCCGTCGAAAGGCTTGGAACCGAGCGCAGCGGGCATCAATGGATCGTCCACTACTGTTACCGTAGGCGCCGCAATTTCCTCGCCTAATTTGTCGACGAGAAACGAAGCCCGAGTATGCAGTGCGTCGCCGCAAGCAGCGTTCGCAAGCGTGCGCAGCAATCCGGCAGCTATCTCTGGCTCGAAAATAACTGGGACCTTTGTGGTAGCGATCTTGCGCGCGCCCAAACGTCTCAAGGCCCTCTTGGCCGCGGTCAATCCGACCTGTTCAGGGTCGTCCAAGCCATCAAAATGCCGGCTAGCAGTGTACCAGTAGTCGCGCTGCATCGAGGAGTCCGACCGAGCTATGGGAACGACCACCAGACTGTAAGAGGTACCCTGGTAAGCGCCAGTGAAGCCTTGACTGTTGGCAAAGACCACTAGATGGCGGCTCGAGTTAAACTCTGCGCCCTCGGAGTTAGTAATCGCCGGGTGGAAGCTTAACGCCGCCTTTTCTGCCCGACGTGCAAGCTCAAGCGCCTTCTCAGGCGCGATGAGGCCGCATGCAAAATCGTTCAGGTTAAGGTCGGGAATCGCGCGCGGATGAAGCTCGGGCGAGGGCAATCCCGCCCACGGGTCGCGCGCGGTGATACGTGCAAGTGCAACGGTCTCTTCGATAAAGCGTTTAAGTCCGCTCGCCTCGAGCTCCGAGGTGGAAGCGCACGCGCTCGATTGCCCGACGAAAACGCGAAGCCCGAAGCGACGCTCGCGCGAATTCTTCAATTTTTCGACTTGACCCAGCCTGACCCCGGCGTTAATCGCTTCTGCGCTCAGTATCAGCACTTCGGCGGCGGTTGCCCCGTAGTCGCAGGCGCGCTCAAGTCCCCATTGAGCGAGAGCGATATCTTGTTGCTCGTTGAAGTCCGATACTGCTTTCACGCGTGTGTTCCACCGACGGTCAGTCCGTCTACCCGGATAGTGGGGAGACCCACTCCAACCGGCACGGATTGTCCGTTCTTGCCGCAGGTGCCAATTCCTTCGTCGAGCTTGAGGTCGTTTCCAACCATCGAGACTCGCTTCAACACGTCGGGGCCATTGCCGATAAGCGTGGCACCTTTGATTGGTCGAGTGAGTTTACCGTTTTCGATAAGGTAAGCTTCGCTAGCCGAGAAAACGAACTTGCCGCTGGTGATATCGACCTGACCGCCACCGAAGTTAGCGGCGTATATGCCATACTTCACAGAGCGGATTATCTCCTCCGGGTCGCTATCGCCGGCGAGCATGAAAGTGTTGGTCATCCGCGGCATCGGCATGTGGGCGAAACTCTCGCGCCTACCGTTGCCGGTAAGCGGCATCTTCATAAGCCGCGCATTCAGACGGTCCTGGAGATAGCCGCGCAGAACGCCTTTTTCGATCAATACGGTGCGTGAAGTCGGCGTACCTTCGTCATCGACGTTGAGGCTACCCCGTCGGTTCGGCAGTGTGCCATCGTCCACCACGGTGCACAATGGGCTTGCCACCTGCTGACCGATTCTGTCGCTAAATGCAGATGCCCTCTTTCGGTTAAAATCGGCCTCAAGCCCGTGACCTACGGCCTCGTGCAAAAGAATCCCAGGCCACCCAGGACCCAGCACCACTGTCATCTCGCCCGCAGGCGCATCCACGGCTTCCAAATTAACCAGGGCCTGCCTGGTGGCCTCGGCCACGTAGCGTCGCCAGCGGTCCTCCTCGAGAAAGTAGCTATACTCGACGCGACCCCCGCCGCCAAAGAAGCCGACTTGCCGATTTCCGCCCGCCTCCACGATCACCGTCACATTGAGCCGAGTCAGCGGCTGAAGGTCGGCAGCCAGCTTGCCCTCGCTCGTGGCGATCATGACGAGCTTAGTCTCGGTCGCGATCGACGCAATCACGTTTTTGACCCGAGAGTCGATCCTGCGTGCAACCTGGTCGATTTGGTCCAGCAGCGCCACTTTATCGGCCGCTGGAACCTCCTGCGGCAACGTTTTCAGTGCGTACAGATTATGGCGCGGTACGAGCTGACCCACCGCAACCGGTTGGCGACTTCCGCCAGACTGGTCAGCTATAAGGCGGGCGGTCTCGGCCGCAAGCCGCATCCGCTCGACCGTAATTTCGTCGCTATAGGCGTAGCCGGTTCTGTCCTCGGCACAAACCCGCACTCCACAGCCCTGGGTCACGTTTTTAGCAGTGCGGTTTACCATCGAGTTCTCAAGGCTGATAAACTCGCTGCTTCGCCACTCAAAATAGAGGTCAGCGTAGTCAGCCTTGCGTTCCAGGGCGGTATCTAAAACTTTCTCGAAAACCCTCTCGCTCAAGCCGAAGCGTTCGAGGAAAAAGCTCTGTGGCTGCGTCAGTTCATTCACCACCGAATTCCTACTCCATCGATAGCCATTTACAACTCATCCGTATCCCTACCCCGAACTATCCTAACACATCGAACTTCCGAGCGTCAGGGGCCAGCCTCGGTGCCCTTTGACGAGAAAACGCAAACTTTGAGAGCCGAAGACGAGCTCCGACAACTCTCCGTCTACGACCGAGCCTGGCTTTTTGGCAACAGAGCTCCCTTTTCTCGAAGCAAACTGCGCAGCAGGGTCGAACCGACAAACCTCGGTCCTTGAGACAAAACGGGCCGTCAATAAGGCTCAACGGCGCTCGAGCGAGGCCAAGGAGAGGTGTGCTTAAGTCGAGTTATCCGTTGGTCGGCGGCTTGGAGATCAGATCGCTTGCCAGGCCTTGAAGATGCCTCCATCCCGCCTCGAGTCGTTCCAGTACGCGACGATTACGCATCAGCAAAAACGCCAATACGACCGCGCTGGCGAGCAAATTGCCTACCTCGATCTTCCACGGGCTCAAGCGCCTGAGCAGCTCTTCGTCGGTGAGCGTAAGAAACCCGACAAAAAAGAGCTCGAAGAGGACGAACGACAGAAACAAGCCACCGAGCAAGACATCGTTGCGTTCCAGGGTGGCAAAAAGGGAACACACGAGCACGCCAAAAACCATGAAGGCACTGAAGTGGAGCACAGAGTAAATAAAAACCAACTCCGCAGAAATTTGAGCTGACCCGCCAAGTGCACCTCTGCCCAGAAGCGCCGCGCCAAGGATTTGCGGCGTGTAAAATGGGCGACCCATGCTCAGGTCAAAAAGCAAAAACCAGATCGCAATCGTCAGGCCACCGATCAAACCCGCGAGTATACCCTCGCTAAGTATCTCAAACCACGAGCCGAAGACGCTGCCGCCCAGTCCTGGGTTGCGCGCGAAAAAGTAGACCAGCATTACGAAAACCGCGACTACGTTGGCAACCAAAAAGCTCCATCGCGACAAAGGCAACAGGCTCGATAAATTCGTGTGGGTCAGAAAAACGACGAGTAAAAGCTCGGATACGGCGATAAATGCCGTCACAAAAAGCGACAGCACCGAGGCTCGTCTCGTCCCCAATACGAGCCATGCCATTACCAGCCCGAGGAGAGCGAACGCGCCGAAATGAACCAGTGAGTACGCGAGCACCTGCCAAACTGCTTGGGCTGAAAAGCTCGCTTGGGGAGCAAGCCTGAATAACAAAGCGCTCAAAACTAGAGGGACAGTGAACGGCCTACCATTGCTTAGGTCGATCAGCAAAAAACAGATTGCGATCGACGCCGCTCCCAAAAGACCCGCAATTACCCCATCCCACAAAGCACGACTTTGGCTTTCCGCCAAAGCCTCTTGCTTACTCTCCTCAGACAACCAACCCGCACGCATATAGAGCCTCATTTGCCCATAAACCTCGTTGGGTAAAGTCGTCGTTAGGACCGTATGCTCGCTGCTTAGCGACCGACGTTCAGACTTAGCTAGAGCGGGCAAAAACAAAAGCCCATGACGGCCCGTCGACGCGAAGGGCTAGCCGAAGCGTTTGACACTACCGCAAGAAAACGAACGACCCTAGCGAACATCGCCAAGCACCAATCGTTGCCGAAGCACGACCGACGACTGCGCCAAGTTTCAGCTAACTAAATCTTGTCAATCCCGAGGCCCGGCTAAGCCTTCGGCGAATCTGCCAAAATCCTCAAACCTAAAGACGCAGCCAAGTTGCGTTTAATTCGCTACGACCATACCAAAGCGATTCTCACAGTGCGGCGGGAGCACGAAGATCGCCCGCGTTCAAGGGCGTGTGGTACAGAACCCTTAAAGGCCAGGCCGAAAAATACGGTGCTTTTTCGAAAGACTGGCGAACCCGCAAGTCACGCGAGTTCGGTAGGAGGGTCTCCTACTCGGCAGGCCAGTCAAAGATAGTCTTTTCGCGCAGCAGTGCGCTCCGTACTGCGCAAGACCTATACGCGCCTTCGATTACGCAACATTCTTCGCTTGCGTTGGCGCATCTGAACCGCGCTTGCCCGTCGGGCTCGCCTAAGACGCCGACGCCGGCGATTGTTCTTTATCGATGCTCGATTCATTACCAACTTCCCGTCGTAGGCGAAGGTGTCTGACCGTAGGCACCTGCGGCTGGGTTCAGCGCTACCCCAAACTTGGGTTCGAGTGTTGCGCCATAGATTGAGTTAGCCGCAAAGTCGGGATAAAGCGCCGAGACCTGATCAACGACCCGCATCCCGTCACGGACCATAACGGTACCCAATGGCGTCCCGGCAGGCAATGGGGCGGCTAGCTGTGTGGGCAACTGATACTCCAGGCGCAAAGTGGGAACCTCGTCGCGGCGAACTAAGACTCTTGCGGCCTTGGCGGCAATTGGCTGAACTAGGAGATTTGCTCCTACCCGTACCGAGACCGGCAGTACCTGGCCCTGTTTTAGCGGCTCGACGACAACGAAATTCCGAAAGCCCCATTCGAGCAGGTTCGCTACCTGACGAAAGCGCTCAGCACTGGTGGGAGCGCCGAGTACAACGGCTATAAGCCGCATGTCCCCCCGTTTTGCGGTAGCGGTTAAATTGAACCCGGCCTGATGTGTGAAGCCGGTTTTAATCCCGTCACAACCTTCGAAATGACCAATTAACCGATTGGTGTTGTGCAGAATTGCAGCTCCTCCGTCGAAGAGCGCATTTTCCATCGAAGACCACTTCAAAAGGTCGGTCTGATGGATGATCTCCCGGGCAAGAATTCCCATATCGTAAGCGTCGGTGAAGTCGACGTCATGCCCTGGCACAGGTGGAAGCCCGTCCACGGTACCAAAAAACGTGTGATACATATGAAGCGCCTGGGCGCGCTGATTCATCATCCTGACGCAAGCCTCGGTAGAGCCAGCGATCTTTTCTGCCACTGCGACCGCTGCGTCGTTTGCAGACCTGATAAGCGCCGCCTTCATCAGCTCGCCCAGCGGATGGACCTCACCGGCCCTTAGACCCAGGCGAGAGCCTCCGGTCGAAGCAGCTGTAATTGAAATTCGAACCGGATCGCTTAGCGAAAACCGACCCGCTCGAATCTGGTCTTCAGCCACCAGCAAAAGCATCATTTTAGCCATCGAGGCTGGTGGCCACGTGAGATGCTCGTTGTAGGCGTACAAGATTTGACCGGTATCGGCGTCTTCCAAAAGCAGCGCCCGGTAAGGAGGAGCATTCAAAACGTGAACTACGCGTCGCCGGTGGCTGTAGCGACGATGACCGCGCTTGGCAGCCTCGCCCGTGGCGGGCTTGAGCGCTACCAAAAACGCCACAAGCGAAATTAGAAGTAAGGGCACCCTGCGCTTTGCCCCGGTAAGTTCGACGCTCGAGGCTACCTTTGACTGAAAGGTGGTCGTAAACTGACCATCCGCACCACAACCCATCGACTCAGCCAACTCCTTTCGCTCGAGAGCCTCTACGCACACTATCTATTTGTAGGGGGCTCAGACACCTTCGCCGCAGTTATCGCTTTGTCAGAAGAAAACGTACTTTGGAGCTCAGCCTTAAGCCGTGCTAAATTGAGCCTTGCCAGTTCGTATGTGGGATTCGTCACCAGTAGTTCCGACCACTGCTGCTGTGCTCGCTCGTATTGTCCCATCTCGGCATATATCACGCCGATCATGTTTCTGATGTCCGGTTGGTTGGGATCGAGCTGCTCGGCAATTAGCATCTCTTGCAGAGCGTCGGGTAGCTTGCCCTGCCGCTCATAAACTAGGCCCAGATTAAAATGAGGCTCAGAGCGCGCAGGCGCCAACATCGTAGCTGTCCGCAACGCGTAGACCGCATCTTGAAGTCGCCCGCTCTCCAGATATACCAACCCAAGATTAAGAAATAAATCCCAATCAGTTAGACCTAGTTCCACGGCAAGCCGGTACTCGGCAAGCTCGGCAGACCGTCGACCCGTCATCCCATAGGCGTAGCCCAGATGGTAATGAGCTAGCGCATTTGACGGATCGCGTTTTATCACTTCCAGATGAAGCCGAATCGTTTCGGGATAGTCTTCCAAGCCCAGGAAGTAATCCGCCAAAGGGTCACATACCTGTTCTTGCAAGTCAGCTTGTGCCGTGCTCGCGTTGATGCTGCCCTGCCACTCCACTTCCAGCATCAACAGCACGACTGCGTACAAAAGTAACCTGAAAGGTAAACTTAAGCGGCGGGTAAGCGTGCGGCTCACTTCATGACACCAAATTTAGCTTAGCAGAGCCTCGCTGCGTGGCAAAGATCTACTTTAACAGCCGGAAAACTTCTTTACCCAAAAATGGACGTGATTTAGTGAAAAAATTGCGCCATAGGCGGGATAACGCTAAGCCCAACTGAGACGGGGGCGCCGGTCAAAGACTGGCAACTTAAGATCTCGAGCCCTACCTTGCCGCTTTTTGCTCTCACGGCGCCTTTATTGTTGCTTGTTTGTCGGCTCCTTTAAAGCTGACGCCGCCTTTTTGCACTTTCTGCCCGCAGCTCCCGGGCAAGCGCGAAAAGTTCAACAAAAGCTCTCGCAATCACACGAGGGCTTGCACCAGTAGGCTTGCCGGTAAGACGTGGCAGATGGCGCACGTCTACCTCGCAAACCCGCGCACCCCGACCCGCTAGCTTGGCCAGAAGCTCCGCGCTTATCATCGCGCCGCGCGATTTCAGTTGCAAACCTTCCAGAAATTCGCGACGGAAAAGCTTAAAGCCGCAATCTACGTCGTGGCTTTCAACGCCGAACAGCAAACGCATCAACGAGCTCCAAGCCCATCCGTTGAGTCGGCGAACGAAACCCTCCACGCGGTTTTTTCTGCGTCCCACGACGACGTCATAATCGGCGATGCGGCAGATCAAAAGCTTCATGTCGGCTGCATCGAACTGCCCGTCGCCATCGCACAACATAACGTAGGGCATCCTCGAGGCGCGAATCCCCGAGGTAACCGCCGCGCCGTAGCCCTGATTTACGGGATGATGCACCACGCGGATATGCTGGTCGCGCGCGGCTAGTTCTGAGGCGATTTCACCCGTGCGGTCCTGGCTCCCGTCATTGACGATAATTATCTCGTAATTGTCCGTGACCTCGGCGGCAGCTCGCGCCAGCTCTGTGACCACTCTTTCCAAGTTACCTTCTTCGTTCCACACAGGTACGAAGACGCTTAACCCAGGCAAGCGCTTTACGAGAGCCGAAGCGGCCTCGAGCTGCAAAGCTTCGGTATCCATCCCTGAGCGTGACGTGCTTTCTTACACCAGTTAGTCGCCAATTTGGCGGTAGCCGCCTCTATAAAACAGAAGCGGTTTGCCGCTAAATGTTTCCGCTTGGGTTACTTCGCCAACGTAGATCGTATGGTCCCCGCCCTCATAAGCTGCCTTGAGAACACATTCAAGATACGCGATCACCCCGTCGAGAATCGGCGCGCCGTTAGCCCCCAACCGATAGCTTATCCCGACGAATTTGTCCGGCCCCTTACCCGCAAACCGGCGCGACACGGTCTCCTGAAGGTCGGAGAGAATGTTGATCGTAAACACCTTGCTCTGGGCAATGTGTGGATGGCTTTCGGCGGTCTTATCGACGCAAACCAAAACAAGGGGAGGACGCAATGAGACCGAGGCCACGGCATTTGCCGTGAGGCCTGACAGTTCGCCTGTAGGGGTGACTGTAGTCACAACCGTAACCCCAGTAGCAAAATGACCCATCACCCGGCGCAACTCGAGCTCGTCGATTGGCATAGTCCAAAACTTCTTTCCACAAAAAGTCTATCCTCGAACCGATAACTCTTGAGTTCACATTACCTCGCACGCATCCGAACCCGCTTCGGCTCCACGCTATCTGGCCGCGAACTTCTGGTCCATGACTTAAGTGCGCATGGCCGAGCTTTCGCGCAAAAGCGGACGAGCACAAGGCCTGCTGTTGCTTCACCCTCCACAAAGAATATACCCGCCTTTACATTCGGATGAATATTTCACAGCGCAAAGCAGTACCGCTGGCACGTTTTGGCCTACGCTAGGTAAATCAAGGCTAGGCAAGGGCCAGTAAAGTCTCGGATAATCCGATGAGCGAAGTCAACCGAAGGCTGATTAGAGCCGTAAATAGAATTGTCGCCCAATTTGCCGCAGCGTTTGCCGCGAGCGGCCGCTAGCGCCCCTTCAAAAATTTCGGTAAAAGGTAAGACGGCTGGGCACGCTAGAGCACTTATGCGACGGATCGCCCTATTGGTCGGCGCCATTTTCCTGTGGCTTGGTGAGCCGTTTTTCGTCACGGCGTCTGCGCTATGCCAAGTCAAGCAAGCCAATCTTTTAGTTGCGCCCGCACAGAATAACCCTTTAGCCGCCCAAACCGGCACAGCGCCAGATTCTTTGCAACATCCTGGCCTATCAGGTGAATCTTTGCCTGACACGCCTGGCGGAAGGTTCTTAGCTCTTCTGGGGAGAAAGCGGATTACTACGCCCGGTGAGCGAGAGCTCGCCTACGATTCTAGCCTCGCTTATCGCGATCCACTCAACTGGGCAGTAACGGTCTATAAGTCCCGCCATCAGCTCATCGTGTACTACAAGGGGCGCATGTTTCGAACCTACCATGCGGTGTTCGGCCGCTATCCGGACCCCGGGCCCAAGCTTTACGAGGGTGATTTGCGCACTCCCGAAGGTCTCTACGCGATAGTCGGCAAATACCCGCATCGGCGATGGCGCCGGTTTCTCAAGCTGAACTACCCCAACGCGGTCGACCGGCAGCACCATGCCCAAGCAATTTCAGAGGGTATGGTTCCACTGTGGCACGGACGTCCGGCGCCGATCGGAGGCGCGGTCGGAATTCACGGTACAGACGCGCCGTGGCTTAATCGCGCCAATATTAACTGGACCGCTGGCTGTATTTCGGTTGACAACGATTCGATCCTCGAGCTCGACCAAATCCTGCCGGTTGGGGCGCTCGTCCTAATAAAGCCGTGAGCCTGTTCAAACCCTGCGCACTTCAAGCCACTGCTCAAGGGTTAGAAAAGCTCGTCGTATCGTCTATGGCTGACGCTATTCGAAAGACGCCAAATCTACGCGTCAATTCGTTGCTTCTGGACTTAAACTCAAGCGGCGCCGGCGCGAATAGAACCAGTATACGGGGACTCCGCTGAGAACTATCAGTAGACCGGGCCAGGTAAACCGCGGCTTTACTACGAGCAAGTCGACCATCAGCAACAAAGCCGCCGCGATGTAACAGCCTGGAAGATAAGGATACCCTGGCGTTCTATACGGCCGTGGCAGTTGAGGGCTCCGAAGGCGCAACACAAACACCGCCCCGACAGTAAGAACATAAAACAGAAGCTCGGCAAAAATTACATAGTCAAGAAGGTCGCTGTAGCTACCCGAAATGGCAAGCAAGGCACACCACACAGCCTGCATCACGAGCGCCCAGCCGGGGACTCCGGCTCGATTGAGGCGCGCGGCCGGAGCAAGAAAAAGTCCGTCCTTGGCCATCGCGTATACGGCGCGAGCGCCGGTCAGAATCAGTCCGTTTGCACATCCGAAGGTGGAGATCATGACCATCAGCGCCGCCGCCGTCACGCCGACCGGTCCCCACACTACCGCCATCGCTGCGGTCGCTACCCGATCCTCGTTGGCATACGCTATTCCCCGACCCACCAGAGTCGAGGCATTCGGACTCCCCACAGCGGGTAGCTCAGCCAAATACGCCACATTAGTTAGGAGATAAAGGGTAATGACCAGCCCTGTACCCAGTACCAATGCTCGCGGCAGATCGCGAACTGGCGCCCGAATCTCCGCCGCGGCAAACGTAGCTGCAGCCCAGGCGTCGGCAGAAAAAAGACTTCCTACCATGGCTGCGCCAAAGGCTGGCAAAAGGCTTAAAGACAGTGTACCGGTACCGAAAAATCCGCGAACTGAAAAATTGGCCGCAATCGCGCTCGGGTTAGGTTTAACGAGAAGAGCAGTTACAATGATGAACAACAGCGATAAAATTTTGGCGCCGGTGAAGACGTTCTGCACTCCGCGACCGATGTCGATACCGCGAAGGTTGGCTGCGGTAAGAATAAAAATTACGGCCATCGCCAGTAGTTTTTGCCCAGAGACGGCAAAACTGCCGACCGTCAGCCAAGGGCTGTCGAGCGCCCGCCAGAAGACTGCGCAAAATCGCGCAAAAGCGACTGCAACCGCGGCTATCGTACCGCTCTGGATTACCAGAAAGAGCGTCCAACCATAAAGAAAGGCGCATAGCGAGCCATAGGCTTGGCGAAGATAGACGTACTGACCTCCGGCCTGAGGCATCATCGAAGCAAGCTCCCCATATGCCAACGCACCCATCACGGTCATCACGCCGCTCACCAGCCACACTGCAAGTAGCGCGGCAGGGGAGTGAACGCGCCGGGCGATGTCGGCTGATACGATAAAAATTCCCGACCCGATCATCGAACCTGCCACGACCATCGACGTATCGAAAAGCGACAACGTCGGGCTAAATTGCTCCGGCGGTTTCGCCTTTTGTGCCGCCAAGCGCATCTCGGGATTTGCCTTGTTTTCAGCCATTTTCAAATCGCCCGCCCCTAAGGAAAAATAAACAACCAACGCGCCGTACGCCGAGAAGGCCAAGGAGCAGCAAAATTATGGCGAGAGCAAAAGCAAGTGGGAAGAAGCCTTCTACGGGCGACAAACCAAAGCCCGTCATGGGCGAGCAAATTGAGCAATTGCGCGCCAAAATAGCGGAGCTTCGCGAACGAATCGGGGCTGAAAGGCGCTTGCACGGATTTCGATTTCCGGCTCTGGAAGCTGCTGCCCAAGCCGGCAGACGCTTAAGCCGTGACCTAGCCGCCTTAGGACGCAAAGGTTATGAACTGGGCGAAAAGTTACAAACCGCGCTGTACCGCAACCCAAAACAGTTGCGCGACCAGGCACTCTCGATGCTAAGGGCTATGAAAACCGAGCTCGAACAAAGGGCCGAAGAAATTCGCTTAAAAAGCGAGCAGCTCAACGAGCTGATTAGACGCTCGGGACAGCAGGCACTGAAGATTCTACAAAGTAAGCCCAAGCGCACCACTGGCAAAGCCTCAGCGCGAACCAAACGGTAAACCATCAAGACCTTCGGCTTCGGTAGATCGTTTTGTGACAATCGCTCGGTTAGTTGCCTTGGCGTATGAGCTCTGATCGCACGGTCCGCGCTTAGCTTTTTGAATCGCGCATCTTGAACTTGTTGACCACGTGGCTGCTCCATCGTGAACTTTCTTCTTTGCACCTAGCAGAACACTGACGCGGTAGGGAGGCAGAGAGTGTGTGATGGTGGAACGTGGCGAACACAGCTTTCTTGATAATGAACAGACCTTGCCGGGAATCCGGGTCGGTCCCCCCTGCCTGACTATTTACCGGGGCTCTCTGGTGCTTGTTACCGACAGCGAGGGCGCGATCGAGCCCGCAGCGGAGCAGGGACTGTTTTTCCGCGATACGCGGTTCGTTTCGACCTTGAGGTATCTAATTAACGGAGAGCGTTGGCTTAAGGTTCAATCCTCGCCGCTTGGAGCAAACGCGCACCGTCTTTACTTCACCAATCCTGAATTGAGGATCGCAGACGAGCCGCCGCTGCCGACGCGCGCGCTGACTTTCCAAATCGAACGCGAGGTCGGCGATTGTCTTTATGAAGAAGTGCGGCTAACCAACTACTCGAATCGTCGTTTAAGTCTGCGCTTGCGGCTGATAATTGACGCGGACTTTGCCGACCTCTTCGACGTTCGCAACAATAGGTATTTTTCTCGCGGCGTGCGCGACTCGTACTGGGACGGCCGGCGCCGAGAACTAACCATTTTTTACCAGAGCCACGAGTTTCGCCGTGCGCTCGTCTATCAAATCGGCAACGGAAGCTCAGACCCGCATTTTTCAAATGGCCAAATCCTGTTCGTTCTTGACCTGAAGCCTGGCGAAACGTGGCGCACCGAAAACCTCTTCATCCCGGTATGTGACACCGACGTCGCAGAGACAAGACGTCCTGTCGCGCCAGAGGCTCGCCGTAGCGCTTTTATCAAGGAACAGGCTGAACAACAGCAGGACTGGCGCGCGTCCACGACGAAGCTGCACAGCCCAGTTTACCTGCTCAATTCATGTTTCGCCCAGGCCGTGGAAGACATCTGGTCGCTCCGGATCCACGAACACGACGTCTCAAGCGACCTGTGGCTTCCTGCAGCCGGAGTTCCGTGGTTTGCCACTTTGTTCGGACGCGACAGTCTTATCGTGTCGTTCCAGTGTATGCTCGTGTCGCCTTACCTCGCCTTGGGCGCGCTCATCAAGCTAGCCGAACTGCAGGCGCGAGAACTCGACCCTTACCGAGATGCGGAACCTGGGAAGATTATGCACGAGGTGCGCTACGGCGAGCTGGCCGAGCGACGAATGATTCCCCACACGCCGTATTATGGGACGGCCGACGCAACGATCTTGTACCTTATCGTGCTGTCGGAACTATTCCGCTGGACCGGTGAGAAGTCGATAATCGAACGCCTGCGAGACACCGCCCAGCGCTGCCTGGAGTGGATTGATTCGTTTGGCGACCGCGATGGCGACGGTTTTCAGGAATACCAGACACGCTCGCCCGTAGGATACTACAACCAGGGATGGAAGGATGCCGCCGACGCTTTGGTTTATCCCGACGGCAGCCTAGTTAAACTGCCGATCGGGACGTGCGAGCTGCAAGGCTACGTATACGACGCCAAGCTGCGCATGGCCGAGGTTTTCGAGGCGATCGGCGAAAAAAGCTTGCCCGATAAATTGCGCCGACAGGCGTTTGAACTGCGCGACCGATTCGACCGGGTCTTTTGGCTCGAAGACACGCAGTTTATCGCCTTCTGCCTGGACGGAGACAAGCAACCGGTGGCAACCGTGTCTTCTAATCCTGGTCATTGTCTATGGTCGGGAATCGTCATGCCGTCGCGCGCCAGTGCTGTGGCGGCACGGCTTTTCAAGGAAGATATGTGGAGTGGATGGGGCGTGCGAACTCTTTCCGCGGACCATCCGGCTTATAACCCCATCGAGTATCAGCGCGGCTCGATCTGGCCGCACGACAACGGGATCATCGCGGCGGGTCTTGCCGCCTACGGATTTCGCGACCTTGCCAACCGTATCAGCAACGCCATCTTCGACGCCGCCGCAAGCTTCGAACACTTTCGGCTGCCGGAATTGTTCGCCGGCTTCTCGCGGGGCAAAGATACCTATTACCCGGTCCAATACCTCCAGGCCAACATTCCTCAAGCCTGGGCCTCAGGTTCGGTCTTCCATCTCGTGCGCACGATGTTGGGAATCCATCCCGACGCCGCACGCTCCAAGCTGTACATCGATCCCGCCCTGCCCGAAGGCATAGACGACATCACGTTGACAAACTTGCGAGTTGGCCAAAGTCGTCTCTCGCTGCGTTTCTTCAAACGGGCCGGAAAGTCGGTCTTCGAAGTGCTTTCGATGGAGCCAGGCGGCCTTACTATCGAAACCGGACCGCCGCCCTGGTTTGCGGTCAACATGCAAGAGAACCGAACGTTCTAAGCCTCGACGCGGTCCCGGCCGCCGCTCAAGGCGATCGGCTCGTTGGAACGACGTGGTCGCGGGGAATGCGCGCACTGGATGAGCGCGCCATGCTCCAGGCAACTCCGATCTGCGGCAACACGATCCTCCATCGCTCGGCTCCAGCAGCACGAAACAGGCGTGCAAGCGGTTCGTCGCGGGGCTCGGCCGACAGGCGAAAAGTGCCCCAGTGGATCGGTAGCAAATACTTGGCGCCGCTGTCCTCAAACATGCTCCAAACTTGCTCGGGATTGGCGTGGTTAGCGATCCACGGGTTATACGCCCCGATCGAAAAAGCAGCAATCGTGAGGTCAAGCGGCCGCAGTTCGCGAAACAGGCGCGTATAGGCGCTGTCGCATGCTAGAAGCATGCGGATGTCGTCTTTTTCCAAGATGTAACTGTTGAAGCCCCGGTCCTTGCCCCAGGGAAGACGCCGTCCCCAATGCTTGGCGCCGAATGCGGTGATGCGCAAGCCTTTGGTTACGGTCGTTTCGCCCCAGTGAAGCTCGCGCACGTCGGCGAAACCTAACGGCTTGATCAGGTCAGAGCAGTCGACGCACGCGACCACGGCAGCGTCTTTTGGTAGCGCGGCGAGGGAGCGCAAATCGAGATGATCCATGTGCGCGTGGGTAATAACGATCACGTCAATCCGGCCGAGCTCATGGGGCTTGAGCGGGGCTTTCACAAGACGCCGGGGACCGATCGTCAACCAGCTCAACAGCTCGACCCCAACCCGGTCAAACAGCACGGGGTCGCTTATCACCCGGACACCGAGAAAGTTCATCAGAAGTGTCGAATGCCCCAGATTCGCGACCGTAAGGGCGCTATCGGGCCACTCGGATGGCTTCAATACCGGCAATATCACTCCAGGACTTTTGTCTTTAAGCTCAGCGTAGGACAACGTTGGCATCTTCAAAGCACCGCACCAGCCGTAGGCAAAAATCAGTAATACAACGCATGGCGGACCAGCCAAAAGCGCGAGCTTTTCGCCCAGTACGCAGCGCTTTCGGGGGCTTTTTGCCGAAGCTGGCATCAGGCTAAGTTCGTTTTCGCTCCCATTTTTTGCAAGCGTCGCAACCTCTAAAGCCACAGTGTCTTGTCGTTTATTTCGAGGATAGACACGTGCATGCGCAAGCTCTCCTCGGTGGTCGACGACGCGAATTACAAAAGCTTAAACAAACTGGCAACGTTTGCTTAAATACCATGGCTCTTGCCAGCGGCTATTAGATTTAATTTCGCGTGGCGCAAGAGCGCCGCTGGCCGATTATTTTTACCACGCTATAGTCCCAAGCGGCGGCCTATAGTCAAATTTTGACGCGTCCCTTGGGGACTTGCGAGTTATTCGTTACTATCAAGGGTCAGTCGCGCCTGGGAATGACTTCCAAGGTTATAGAGGGGGATGGAGCCTTCGTCTGACTATCGAGAGCTCGACCTTTTGTCGCGAACCGATTCGCCACGCGCCTGGGTGATGGTGATCTGCGCGTTCGTCTCGATGTTCACCGTATTTGGCGTGCTCTACAGCTTCGGTGCATTCGTCGGCCCGATGATGGTCGAGTTTCGCGCCAGCCATCAAGCCGTTTCCACCGTATTTTCCACAGCCGTGCTCATCTACTTTTTTCTAGGGGCGCTTACCGGCCATCTGGCAGATCGCCTGGGACCTCGACCGATCTTAACGGCAGGGGCATTAGCGATGGGCGCGGGAATGTGCTTGACGGCGCTGATTCACCGGCTTTGGCTCGGGTATTTGACGTACGGCGTGGGCGTGGGGATAGGCGTGGCCTGTGGATGGGTGCCGACGGTGGCGGTTGTCGGGGGCTGGTTTTCGCGCAAGCGCACCGCTGCGCTGGGTGTTGCGGTTTCGGGAATCGGCGTGGGCACGTTGGTCGTCGCGCCTGCCGCGGCAACGATGATCGAGCGATGGGGTTGGCGGACGACCGCTTTACTTCTGGGTGGGTTCGCAGCGGCGGCGATGGCGTTGTGCGCCGCGATCATGGAGCGCGCGCCACTTTCGACGCAGGGGAGAAAGAGCGCGATCGTTCGCGCCGTTCGCACCCCAGTTTTTGCATTCTTATATATGTCGTGGTTGGCCTATGTGGCGGCTCTATTTATTACGTTTACCTTCCTACCAATCTACGCAACCGAACACGGCGCAACTCTAACTGCCGGCGCGACTCTGTCAGGGTTGATAGGCCTAGCTAGCGTGATTGCGCGGGCAGCCTTTGGCATTTTGGCCAATCGCTTCGGGACGTTACGGCTTTATCGGCTTACCTTTCTTCTTTACGCCTTGAGCTTCAGCCTTTGGTTGTTTGCCCGCAGTTACCCGTGGCTGGTGGCGTTTGCACTGGCCGTGGGGGCAAGTTACGGCGGAATAGTGGCGTTATCGCCTGCGGTCGTGGCTCAGCTGTTCGGTCTGGAGGGGCTTGGCGCGCTCATCGGGACGCTTTACACCGCTGGAGGCATCGGCGTTATATTAGGGCCACCGGTGGCCGGTTTCATGATCGACTTCTCGGGCAGTTATTCGGGGGCGATCGTACTGGCGATGGCAATGGCAGGCGCGGGATTTGCCGTCCTGACGCTTCTGGAAACCAAGGATAAACCTCATCTGACGAAGCTTGTCACGGGGAGTGAGGCTTAAGGAAGAACGTCCTTGGAGAAAAAGAAGCTCGCTTGCGCAACCTGGGCGACAATCGTCACGCTTGTGCAAGGATTGCAAGTTCGACGGCTTTATTAAGCAACTTTAGGGCGCACCAAGGCGCGAAACTAGTTGGGGAAGTTAGGGTCGCTAATTTATCCGCCGCAGGATTTTCCGCATCTCGCTCGGTCCAACGTATCCGACAAGTTTATCTACCACACGACCGCTCGAGTCCAACAATAACAACGTAGGAACGCCCCTTACGTCGTATCGCTTGACGAGCGCCTCGTTCGTCTCGTTCTCGCGCGTCAGATCGGCCCTTAGCCGTTCGAACCTTTGAGCCTCGCGAATCACGCCTGGGTCTACGAAGGTTGTCGCCTCCATCTCGCGGCACGGTATACACCAATCCGCGCTGAAATCGAGCAAAACTGGGCGATGGGCAGAGCGAGCCTGCTCCAGTGCCGCCGGGTCGAAGGGCTTAAAGCTCAGCGATTGGCGATGCGAGGGGTAAAGCAGAAAAAGAACCAATCCCAGCACTCCGAGCGAGCCTACGACGCGTTTGACCGCTGAAAACCACGCGACGTTCTCACCGATAGCGGAAAAGAATCCGAGAAAGATCAGCACCCCAGCGGCATAATAGGGCAAAATTCGCGTCATCATGCGGTCGGGCGTGAGCGGATCCAAGAAATAGAGAGCAAGCCCGACGAGTACGAAGCCGAACAGCTGCTCCACCCAGGTTAGCCATTCGCCGGAACGGGGCAAACGGCGAAGGTTTCCGGCGGCAAGCGCAAGCAAAAAATATGGGGCACCAAGACCGAGCGCCAACGTAAGGAACAACGCGAAGCCGAAAACAAGGCTACCGGCTCGCTCAACCATCAGCAAAAGCCCAAGTACAAACGGGCCAATGCATGGCGCGGCCACGATACCCATGCTGGCACCCATCAGAAGCGCCCCAAGATAGCCCGGGCGCGCGGTCCCAGCCCAACGCTGCATCCACTGGGGAACCCTGATCGTCAAAAACCCGAAGTTGGCCGCCGCCAATACCAGCAAGACGGCCGCGATCGCGGCCTGAACATAGGGGCTAGCCAAAAGCGCACCGAACATCTTGCCCGAAGCGGCAGCCACCACCCCGATCGTGGAAAAGGTTAACGCCAGGCCTGCTACGAAACATCCCGCAAGACCCGCCACACGGCGCGTGTCATCGCCCTGGCCTCCGAAGTACGCAACTGTCACTCCGACAAGCGGATAAACGCACGGAGTTAAGTTGAGGGCAAGGCCGCCCAGAAACACCAAGAAAAACCCGAGCGCGTAGCTTCCGCCCGCGAAAAGAGCAGCCAATCGACCGTAAGCGTCGCTGCCGTTCGACTCTGAGCCAGAAAGCCCGACCCCATTCGGTCGAGAGCCGTCAGTGCTGCTCGAATTCGCTGGCTTTTTAAGCCCAACCAAAAGGTTGGCTGTAACCGTTACCGGTCGCAGGCATTCAACCTCGTTGCACGCCTGATACTCGAGCCGTACGGTCACAGGAAACCGCGTCAGCTGTTCACCCAAATCACTGGCGGCCTGTACTTCGGCCCTAAAAGTTAAATCGCCGTCGAAAACGCTCAACTCCTGGTCGGAAAAGGCAGGCTTGACGCGCGAAGCCATGGGATACTCAATACGCTTGACGCTGAGACCCGGCGGCAGGTCAAGCGTAAGACGTGTGGGAATAAAATCCGAATCTAGTGGACGGTCCGAATTGATGTGCCATCCAGAACGCACGTGCGCCCGAATTTCCAAGAGGGCCGACTGGCCAGCGGTTAGCGGGTGATCGAGTGTCGCTTGAACGAACTCGACGATGTTTTTAACGTCGGCAGGCTCGGCCCTAAGTGGCATAGTTTGGACGGCTATACCGAGCACAAGCAGGCCAACGATTATTCCAACCTTACACATAGAAAAGCTCGCTTGCCCAAGGCTCAGAAGCGCGCAGCCGACTGACCTAATTCGGGATGCCGAACTGCAAAGCGACCGAAACGCGGTCACGCCTAAACACGAAGTTCTGTTCACGCGGACTTACCTAATACGGATCGAATTACAAACTTACCTTACCCTTTTACCTCACCTATCCGTGGCAGTCGCTTGCGGCCCAAACAGCGGCATCGTTGAGACTATCTCCAGACCATAGCCTGGCAGGCTAACCAGGCGAGGCGCGGAGTTGGTAAGCAAGATCATCTTCCTGACGCCCACGTCGCGCAGTATTTGAGCACCTAGCCCGAAGTCGCGAAAATGAACGTTGCTGGGCATTACATGCGTACTGGGTTGGCTCGCATCCCTGTGTGCGCGAGGACCGACCTCAGAGGCAAGAGAATTAACCGCGCGGCGAAAGTAAAGGATCACTCCAGCGCCTGCTTCGCTAATTCGCCTCATCGCGGCAGTCAGCAGGTCTTGTGTGTTGCGTTCAAGATAGCCGAAGACGTCGCCCGGCATATACTCGCGATGCACCCGGACCAGAACGGGCTTTGTGGGATCTATTTCGCCCATCACGAGCACCAGATGCTCGGTCAGATCGGTCAGGCTGCGATAGGCTAAGGCGCGAAATCGGCCGTAAACCGTGGGCAGGGAGGCTTCGGCGATGCGTTGCACGAGGGTTTCTTTACGCAGGCGATACTCTACAAGATCGGCTACGGTCAAAACCTTAAGCCCGTGTTTAAGGGCGAACTCGACCAGGTCGCGGCGGCGGGCCATTGTGCCGTCATCGTTGAGTATCTCGCAAATCACGCCAGCGGGCTTAAGCCCTGCAAGCCGGGCAAGGTCTACCGCGCCCTCGGTTTGTCCGGTACGCACCAGCACGCCGCCGTCGCGCGCTCGCAGGGGAAAAACATGACCCGGCGTGATGAAGTCGCTGGCTGAAGCGTCGTCCTGCACGGCACGCAAAATAGTCGTAGCCCGGCCACGGGCTGAGACACCGGAGTCGGCCACCACGTTTGCGGTGATCGACACTGTAAAGGCCGTTCCCAGAGGAGCCTGGTTATCCTTGACCATCATCGTTAGACCAAGCCGGTCGATCCTGTCCCCTGACATCGGCAGACAGATAAGTCCACGCCCGTAGGTGGCCATAAAGTTAATCGCCTCGGGCGTCACTTTCTCGGCCGCCATGCAAAGGTCGCCTTCGTTCTCGCGATCTTCGTCATCCATCAGGATTATCATCCTGCCGCGACGAATCTCTTCGACCGCTTCTTCAACCGTTGCAAAGGGAGACCCGCATGGCGCAGGCGAGCTCTGTTCGAAAATCGCCGTTCGGCTATTAACCATCTCCTTGCTCACGCCCGTTTCTGTCCCTCCCACAAGCCATGATAGCTCAGCGCGCCGAAGTTCGAAAACCGCGAAAAGTAGAAGCTGACAAGACCCCGTCGGGCTTCAAAACCTAGCGCTAACGCGACCATTTTCTCATAAAATAGACCCCGAAAGCGCCTTACTTCGTCAAACCTCGAAACCGGTAAGGTATCATCGCGCCCCAATCCGAGTTTCGGAAATGAAAGAAACGCTACGTGGTTTGATTTGCACCGGCAAAAAGAACCGACCTGATGGCTTTACGAGGCGACAAAGCTGAACCGGAGCGCCGGCACCCGACACGCTCCGACTTGCTCAGGGCGATACCGCCCGTGGACCTTTGCGTGCAGGAAGCTTCCAAACTAGAGCGCTGGCAAAAGCTCAGGCGGGACTACCTGGTGATGGTGGTCCGTCGCGCGCAAGCCGCGCTGCGCGACGACATCGCATGCGGCAGGATCGCACTTGATAGCTCGCGCGAGCGATTGCTGGACGAAGTCTTGCGCCGGGTGGAGGCAACGATCGAAGCCGACGAACAAAGGCTTAAGACCGTGATTAACGCCACCGGCGTCGTCATCCATACGAATCTTGGGCGAGCGCCTCTGGCCAAAGCCGCCGTCGAAGCGCTTGTGCGCGCGGCAAGCGAAGCGATCAATCTGGAATACGACCTCGAGCGCGGCGAACGCGGAGATAGGGATTCGTTGGTCGAAGAGGAACTTTGCGCGCTAACCGGTGCCGAGGCTGCAACGGTGGTAAACAACAACGCGGCAGCAGTTTTGCTCGCGCTCAATTCGCTGGCCGAGGGGCGCGAAGTAATTGTTTCGCGGGGCGAGCTTATCGAGATCGGGGGGTCGTTTCGAATACCGGAGATAATGGCTAAAAGCGGCGCAAAACTGCGCGAGGTGGGCACCACCAATCGAACCCACCTTCGCGACTACGCAGCGGCCATCGGCCCTGAAACCGCCTTACTGCTCAAGGTCCATCCCTCCAATTACCGTATTGTCGGCTTTACCGCGGAAGTAAGCCTCGAGGCGCTGGTCGAACTGGCAAATCGTTACCAACTGCCGGTGATGGAAGATCTCGGTTCCGGCGCGCTCATCGATCTGACCAGCTACGGCTTACCCCGGGAACCCGTAGTACGGGAACGGGTCAAGGCAGGGGCGACCGTCGTGACGTTTTCCGGCGACAAATTGCTCGGCGGACCTCAGGCTGGGCTTATCGTGGGCAAGCGCGCAGTGATCGACCGAATCAAGACCAATCCTCTCAAGAGGGCCTTGCGATGTGGAAAGCTTACGCTTGCGGCGTTGAGCGCGACCTTGCGCCTATACCTTCGGGCACAGGACTTAGGCGACGCGCTACCCACGCTCCAGATGTTGCGACGCCCGGCGCAAGAGCTTGCGCGTATCGCCGAGCGGATAAGTCAAGCTCTAGCGCAACGGTTGGGCAGCGACTACCTTGTCGAGCCGACGCCGACAACAGCGCAAGTCGGCTCCGGCGCTCTGCCAGCCGAAGAGCTTCCCAGTTGGGGAATCGCGATCTCCCATCGTACGCTCGGCCCGGAAGCGATTGCGGCGAAGTTGCGCCGAGCCCGTCCACCGATTATCGGACGGATCGAGCGCGATCGCGTAATTCTTGACCTAAGAAGCGTTGTCGATCCCGACGCGTTGCTGCTCGCCAGATTGGATGGAGGATGACCGGACTGTGCGTTCGCGCAATCGTTCCAGACATTTTAAACGTAAAGCGAGCCGAGTTTGAGCTAGAAGCCCCAAAAATGGTGTTTCGCAAGCAGCGATTTGCGCATCAGAGGGTCGAAAGCGCCGAATTATTTCACGGAACCGTGGCCGCTTTTTCGCGCCAAGACGTTACGAGCTTGAACAATTTGGCATATCCAGCACTATGCGGTATTTTTTCTGACCGAGGCGTAGGAGCGATGAAACGCTATGAAGAGATGTCCTGACTGCGGAAAGACGTACCCGGACACAGAGCGTTTTTGCGCCGAAGACGGCGCTGTGCTGTCCGAAGTCGCGCCAAACGAGACCGCACGCGCCACCCAGACGATGATAGACCGCCCAGGCCTTCAAGCAACCCAGGTACTGGCCTGTCCCGCGTGTGGGGCTCGGGTAGAACCTACCGAAAGCATCTGCCCGTATTGTGGAACTGAATTGCCGAGCTACGGGCGTCCACAAAGCCGGGTCGAGCCTGAATTCGACCGTGTCGAGGACGCAACAACCGAGGACCAAGTAGAGGAGCAGCGCAGCGACCACTCAGGCAGGCGGCGTGTTTTGGCAGCAGTGGGTTACACACTTGCTGCTGTTGCTGCGCTGACCGCAGGCGTTATAGTGGCGATTTGGCTCGCGCCAAAACCCCACGGGCCTTCTGTCAGCACCTCGCCCGCGCCGTCGCTGGCCGCGCTCACCACCCCGGCACCTGGCATGCCTGCGGGCCCCGTGTTGCAACTGCTCAACAAGCCACCGCTGCAGATCGAGGTGAAAGGCGTCTCGGGTAACACCGAGCAAGCGGTCAGCGAAGCTCAGCAAACGTTCCAGGCAAACCAGAACACCCTTCTGCAGAAGTACAAGGAAATGCTCGGCGGCGGAACGGCGCAAGACGATGGGCTCTGGGTCGAAGCCGAGGTTGAGGCCGACGGCAACGTCTCTGCGGTGTCGATTCTGACCTCGACCTCCCATGACCCTGGAGTTGACGCCGAGGTCGCTAAGCAGATGCTCAAATGGAAATTCACCAATAGCAGCGGCGCCCCGTTCAAGGTGCGCTATCCGATCGTTTTCGCCTCCGATCCGTCCCACGTCGCAACGGTCCAAAGTGCTCTGGCTGACAAAGTGGCAAGCTACAACCCCACTTCACTTGCCGAGTATCGGATGGCTAAGGTGCAGCCCACGCCTACGCTTGCCGCGGTGCCAACTGTGGCAATGCCCTCAGCAATTCCCTCGCCCGAAGCAGCCAAGGTACCTGCCGTTGCGCCGACCGCGCCAGCGCCATCGGTTGCGCCTACCCCGGAGCGAGCGCGCCTTGCTCCGCCAGCCCCACCGGCTGCATTGCCACCGCCCACAGTTTCCTTGCGCGAACGCGTAAATGAGGCCCTGTCGCGCGATCCACGCTTCGCCCAAGTGCACGCCACGGTAAGCGGAAGCGAAGTGACGCTTACGGGCAAGGTGGCGAGCGAAAGCGACCGATTCGCCGCCGTTCGTGCCGTCGAACGGATCCCAGGAGTCAGCGCGGTGCGCGATCGACTAGCCGCTAACCCGCCACTGCTCGCGCGCGTAAAAGAAGCCCTTGCCTCGGATCGCCGCTTCAGAAGGGTAGACGCTTATACCAACGGTGGCGTGGTTACGCTGTTCGGCAAAGTTGTCACGGATAGGGAGAAATCCGCAGCCGCCAAGCTTGTCGAGCAGATACCCGGCGTCACAGGCGTCGTCAACAACATTACTACCGACACCGACGAATGGCGGCAAATTCAGCAGCGGATCAACGACAACCTCGCAAGTGCCGGGTTAACCAAAGTTACGGTGGAAGTAATCGGGAAATACGCTTACCTAAACGGTGAAGTTAACTCCGAGGAAGAAAAACAGCGCGCGGTCACTATCACCGAAAGCACAGCGCCCGTCAAGGTCGAGATGAATATGATCCGGGTCGTGCCGAAAGGCCTGTTTTAGAAAAAAACGTCACGCCTATGCTGGCCGAAATTGCGCAGGTCCGGACTGAACTTTGCCAAAAGCCCGGCGAAAATGGGAGATCCGCGGACTGATTATGTTCCAGTGGGGAAAGTGTAAAACTCGCCACAGCTGCGATTGATTGGACCTTAACCACAAGCCTGCCCGGCAAAGATTTTATTTCTAAAGGGGGCTAAAGCATTACTCCATCTATAAGCGCGCGAAGTTCCTTACCGTCTACGGCTCGAAGCTCGGTGAAAAACAAGAGGCAGAGTTGTTTGGGCTTGACAAGTTCTTGGTGCAAAGATTAGATGGCTGTATGTGGTTGTAAGGCTGTTTACAACCACATTCGCCGAAAATGGAGGCGGACGCGAACAATGCCATCAACATGCAAAGAGGCTTTTGATGAGATGCCGAGCGTCTTCAACAAAGACGCAGCCAAAGGCCTTAACGCCGTTTACCAGTTCAACTTGGCGGGCGAAGGGGGAGGAGAATGGAACGTTGAAATCAAAGACCAACAGTGCAAGGTCAGTCAGGGCTCTCATCCTTCTCCCAACGTTACCATCTCAATGTCAGCCGCTGACTACCTCGACATGATAAATGGCAAGCTTAACGGCCAGATGGCCTTCATGACCGGCAGATTAAAAATCTCGGGCGACATCGGGCTGGCGTTAAAGCTTCAATCGCTTTTCAAGCGATAAGCCATCGGTTGGTAAAGTCCTGCACGTAACCATCTGCGAGCAACTGGCTGCACGATTCGAGTCGAGGCACTTCGGGGATTTTCGACTAACCAAAGTCCGCTTAAGCCGAGCTTGTTAGTTTCGCATCCAAGCTTTAACGGGGCTGGCGTGAGAGCGTCCAAGTTTAGGTTCTCTATCCGCGAGACCTACAGCTTGAGCCAAGCGCTACATCTCCTTGCTTTCGCGGTCTGTCCTGCGTAGCAAAAGCTTCTCAGAAAATAAGCGACGGTTGTTGTTCAGTAAGAAGTGTCACCTAGAGAAGCGTCACTCGCAGAAGAGGAGGCCATCCGATGACCCACGAAGGAGCAGGAAACAGTACGGCGATGGGTGAGGTCGAATCGCACAGCACGCCAAAAGCGTCCGCAGGCAAGCCCGGCAGTAAATTGTCCGAGCAACTAAACTACTGGCGCCGCCAGCGAACCACCAACGAGTCGCTCGACTTGACCTTAAAAGGCAAAATCTCGCCCGAACCTGCCCGAACAATCAAAATCCGCGGGCACGAAACCTTAGTTATTCGTAAGCCGAAGTTATCAAGCAAGCTGCGCCAGCAGGAAAACTGACCAGCGACCTGGCGCCTTTGGCTACAGTTCGCCTTGTAGGCGCGCAGAGCGCAAAAAGCTTCGCAAAAACTTGTAAGCAAGCTGAAGCGGTTTACCTTTTCTAGCTAGCAGCAAATTCCTTGATGGGAAGTTTGATCTGTCGGCCCGTCTTAAAGAACAAGAATTTTGTTTGAACGAGTCCGCGTGGTCGATTAAACGGCTTTAGCGCTCGGCCAACCGCGTGAAGATCTGCTCAGCCTGCGCGACCATCGCCTCGATTATCTCTGCTGCGGAAGCCTCTTTAGCCAGCGCGGCAGCCTGTCCAGCCCACAATGACATGAACTCTGGATCGCCAATTTTTGCCGCATGGTTTCGGATATCGCGTGTAAGGGCGTTTTGGACCGGATACGGCGGCCATTCGTCGCCCAGCTGATTTGTTTCTTTAATGAATGTGTTTTCGAGGCCACGCGCGAGACGTCCCGAGAAGGCGCGCGTGACAGCCGTACCGTCATCAGTGGCCCTACCAATCGCCTGTTTGTAAGGCGCGGGCGCACCGCTTTCGTGGCATCGCAAAAAAGCGCTACCACATTGCACGCCAGATGCTCCAAGGGCAAGCGCTGCAGCTAAGCCCCGTCCGTCCATAATGCCCCCTGAAGCGATCACGGGAACATTGACCGCATCGACCACCTGGGGAACCAGCGCCATCGTGCCAACCATCGAACTTGCCGGATCGCGCAGAAAGCTGCCTCGATGGCCCCCAGCTTCGGCTCCCTGGGCACATATCATGTCGACGCCCGCCTTTTCGAGTGCGCAAGCCTCGGCCACCGTGGTCGCCGTACCGATCGTGACGATGCCTGCCTCACGTAAGCGCGTCAAAACTTCCGCTTCTGGTATTCCAAAAGTAAAGCTGAAAATGGGGACCCGGTGCTCGATGCACACGGCCACTTGGTCGTAGAAGTTTTCGCTAAAAGCGCTCGGAATCGGTGGGTCGAGCAGACCGAGAGCGCGCCGTATAGGCGCCAAAAGCCTAATCGACCGCTCGACCCGAGCCCGGTCGACCTCGAACGGCTGTGGCACGAAAAGGTTTACGCAGAACGGTTGAGAAGTCAGCGCGCGGATACGCCTTATCGCCTCGCCGATCGCCTCGGGCTTCATGTAGCCTGCTCCCAGCGCACCGATCGCGCCTGCGGCGCTGACCGCCGCAACAAGCTCGGGCGTAGTGGGCCCGCCAGCCATCGGCGCCTGGATTATCGGATAGCGCACCTTAAGACGGCGCGTCAAAGCAGTCTCAAACCACATCTGTGACACCTCCAAAGCCAACGCGCGATCGTTGGAGCAAGTTGCCCATCTTTAGTTCCTCGCAATTGCTCATCCCAGTACGGTGGGGCTCCCCCTCGACTAAAGGAACCTTGCGACCCTTTCAACTTAGAACAAACGAACTTTTTTAACCGGCGCCACACGTCTTCCTAAAATCGCCCAGTGCTTGGGACTAGTCGCGGCGCATCACCTCGACCGGCAATCTGCGAGATGCCTGACGCGCAGGATAAAGCCCTGCAACAAGGCACAACGCCAAAGCAACTAGCGCGACCGCTCCGAACTGGCCTGGGTGTATCGCTACGGGTAAAGTCGAAGTTCCGTAGATCTCTTCCGGGATCCGGATGAAGTGATAGTGGCGCAGGGCAAGCGCGCCAATAAGCCCCAGCGCCAGCCCGCCGAGAGTCCCGCTCGCGCCCAAAAGCAACGCGTTATAAAGAAAGATGAGCTTGACCGAGCGTGCCGACGCACCCATCGTCATGAGAATCGCCACATCCCTGCGCTTTTCAATTCCGGTCATGATCAGGGTGGCGACCAGATTGAAGGCTGCAACTCCGATCAGCACCGCCAGCACCAGCGAATAAACGCGCTTGAGCATCGCAAAACCGGCCGAGTAGGCTTGATTGATTTGCGCCCAGTTACGAACCACGTAAGGGAAGGACAAAAGGGCCTGGAGCTTTCGTGTCACCGCATCGGTTTGATCGAGGTCGGTAAGGTAGACCTGGATGCCGTCGACCTTGCCATCGCGACCGAAGAACTCCTGCGCCGGGCGAAGATCCATCAGCACCAGATTGCGGTCCAAAAACGAGACTCCTGAGTTAAACGTCGCTCCCAGTACGAACTGGCCGGCGCGCACACGCAACTGATTGCGGTCGGCGGCAAGGATAGGCGAGATAATTCGAACTTGGTCGCCCACCTTGACCTTGAGTTTTTCGGCCAATGCCTGGCCGATTGCGATCGCGCCTATCGGCCCTGCGGCGTTTCCGTCGTGACTGGCTCCTGGGTAAGTCTGAAGCAAGCTATCGAGCGAGCCAGCGACGATCCGCATGCTTTTACGAACGTTGGCCGCAATCACGGGGCTGTCCGGTTGCATCGCCCGTACCAAGACACCGCTTATTCCGTGGGGCGTGCCGAGCATGCCCTGCGAGTTCAGAAAAGGCGCCGCCGCGCTTACGCCTGGAACGCTGGCGATCTGCCGCACCAGAGCGTCGTATTCGGCGATCGGCCCCCGCAAACTGGTCACTTCAACCGGCGGCGTCAGGCGCAAGATCCGCTGGCGCAGATTCGCCTCGAACCCGTCCATAACCGACAGCACGATACACAAAGCCGCAACCCCAATCCCAATACCCAGACCGGTGAAAACAGTGGTCATCGAGACGGAACGACTTCGATGACGAGTCAAAAGGTAGCGAGCAGCGATTTCAAGCTCGTAGCGCAACGGACCTTCCCTTAGATGGTCAGGTTAAATAAACCGCCTTCTGCCCGCAAGGAGCGTGCCGAAAACTTATCCACAGCAGTATGATAACTCTAAAATACCAACTAGGCGGCAGGCTGAAGCCTCTCCAAAAAGTAGCGATGGCTAAACGCAAAATTGAAAATATGACGCTTTTCGCGGCCAAGACCGACCCAAGGCCCTTGGCTGAAAGGATGCGGCCCGAACGGCTCAACGAAGTCGTAGGACAGGAGCATTTACTCGGCCCTGGCAAGCTGCTCCATGAGATGGTTGCCAGCGGCACGGTGCGCTCGTTAATTCTTTGGGGCCCGCCAGGTAGCGGCAAAACCACGCTGGCGCGGCTTATCGCCAGAGAAAGCAAGGCTGTCTTTCGAGCTTTTTCGGCGGTCAATTCAGGCATGGCCGAGCTGCGCGAGGTGGTCGAATCGGCCCAGGAAGAGCTCAAGCTGACTGGTAGGCGCACGGTATTGTTCCTCGACGAAATCCATCGTTGGAACCGCGCGCAACAGGATGGGATCTTGCCGCACGTCGAGAACGGCACGATAACGCTCATCGGCGCCACGACCGAAAACCCATCATTCGAGGTGATCGCGCCGCTGTTGTCGCGCGTTCAGGTGCTGGTGCTTTATCCTCTCAGCCCGCAACATCTAAGGCGCGTGCTCGAACGGGCTCTTACCGATCGCGAACGCGGGCTAGGCAAGCTTAATTTGCAGATCGACGCCGATGCCGCCGAAGAACTGATAGCGCTTGCCTCAGGGGATGCAAGAAAGCTTCTTAACACGCTGGAGAGCGCGGCCGACATCGCGCGACGCAGGGGGCGCCAAACAATCGAGGTAGCTGACGTAAGCGAAGCGGCTCAGCATAAAACCTTGCTCTACGACCGCGACCGCGAGGAGCATTACAACGTCGCTTCGGCGTTCGTCAAGAGCATGCGCGGCAGCGATCCCGACGCGGCGCTTTATTGGCTGATGCGGATGGTGAAGCGGGCGAAGATCCCCTGTTCATCGCGCGCCGGATGGTAATCTTTGCGGCAGAGGATGTCGGCAACGCCGACCCCCAGGCGCTGGTTGTGGCGGTAGCAGTGAAGCAAGCGGTCGAGTTCGTGGGCATGCCGGAAGGAGCAATTCCGCTTGCTCAGGGAGTAACCTACCTTGCCACCGCGCCCAAATCCAACGCAAGTTACCGCGCGATGGGGGAGGCACGAGAGGACGTCGTGCGGCTCGGCGCGCTACCAGTGCCCCTGCACTTGCGCAACGCTCCCACCGAACTCATGAAAACACTCGGCTACGGACGCGACTACCAGTATCCCCACAGCAGCCCTGGAGCGATCGCCGCGCAAGAGTACATGCCCCAGCCGCTCAAGGGCCGACGTTACTATGCCCCCTCCGATCGCGGCTACGAGAGGCAGATCCGCGATATGATGGAGCTTGCGAGAACACTGCGATCGCAACAAAGCCCCACATTCCCGTCGCCAAGCACGAAACAGACAAGTCAAGACTGAGCGGGTCGGCGGTAATAAGCCGCAACCGAAAATCAAGCCTCTTTAGTACATTTTAAGGCAATTGTGCGCGCGGCCTCGTCCGAAGCCGCTTAATCGACAGCAAATCAGTAGAGGGCGCGCTCAGCGCGAGCCCAAAACTGCCTCCTTAAGGCTCTTGGCTGGTGTGAAACGCAGCCGAGTGCGCGCGGGGATTTTGATCTGTTCGCCGGTTGCTGGATTGCGCCCAACTCGTGCCTTGGTCTTTCGTTTGCGGAAGACGCCGATACCGGCGAGCTTAAGTGAACCTTCCTTCTTAAGCGTTTTGATGATGACCGCGGTAAGCTCGTCAAGCACACTCTTGGCCTGCTTTTTGGTGAGGCCAACTTTTTCGGCAAGATGGCTCGTGAGTTCGGCTTGGGTCATTTAACATCCCTCCCTGAAAGCGCAGTATCAGGATTTTCCCCATCAGGGTGAAACAAAACTGCGCTTTTTTCAAGGGTTTTGCAAGAGGGTGTCAATATTTTTACGCTGGCACAACGTTTCTAGCGACCTTCCCAATACCACCAATCGTTCCTTTTTCGACCCTGCGTAACCTAGCGCTATCCATGGGGCGCAAAACTTGCGCTAGTAGCGAACCTCGGCCAGAAACAAACCCCGTGCTGGCGCAGCCGCTGGCAGCTTGGAGCGATCGCGGCTGGCCAGAAGCTCATCCACGACCTCTGGCGAAAGCTTCCCGCACCCGATTTCGACCATCAAGCCCACCATAGTTCTCACCATGTGGCGCAAAAAACTCACGCCTTCTACCCAATAGGTCAGAAAAGGTCCTTCTTGGACCCACCGGCTTTCTAGAATGCGCCGAACGGTGGTGCGCGTCGGCGATCCGAGCACCCTGAAGGCCGCGAAATCATGTTCGCCGACAAAGCGCCCGGCTGCGCTGTTCATCGCTGAAATGTCCAAGGGCTGGGCTATCCGCCAGCAGTACCGCTCGTAGAAGGCGGAGGGCAAGGCGCGGTTGAGAATTCTATACTTGTACAGCCTTGAACGCGCATGGCGGCGAGGATCGAAGTTCTGCGCAACTTCGGCCACCTCTAGCACTACGATGTCGGGGGGCGTAAGCGCGTTGAGTGCCCGCCTAAGCTCATCCAGCCCAAACCGCGCCGGAGCAGTAAATGCGGCTACTTGCCCCAAGGCGTGAACCCCAGCGTCGGTTCGTCCTGCCGCGCTTAGGCGAATTTTGTAGCCGTAAAGGCGCTCCAGGGCCCGCTCGAGCTGGCCTTGGACCGAATCTTGCCGGTCCTGAACCTGCCAGCCCGAGTAGTTGGTCCCATCGTACTCGATCGTAAGCTTGACTCGCATAGCGGCCTGCAACTTGCGGCCGAGGAGAGTCGCCCTATGAAAGTTTGCTTAGGATGCGAGCCGCTGAGCTCGAGATACAAGCTCTAAGCTGGTTCAGGAGTCAAGTTTGCGCTTGAGCACTTCGTTTACAATTTTCGGATTAGCCTTGCCCTTCATCGCCTTCATCACTTGACCGACGAAAAATCCGAAGAGCTTTTGGCGACCGGCGCGATACTCTTTAACCTTGTCAGCTTCGGCTCTGAGCACCTGCTCGCACACCTCAGCTATTTGAGCCTCGTCGGAGACTTGCGTAAGTCCGAGTGCGTTTACCGCCTCGACGGCGCTTTGACCGGTCTTGCACATGGCGGCAAATGCGGTTTTGGCCCCGTTGAGGCTAATCTCGTTGCCTGCCACCATCTTGAGCAACGCGGCGGTCTCAGCCGCTGGAGGCACGGCGCGAGAAAGGGGCAAAGCGCTTTCGTTGACGGCGCGCAGCACCTCGGTCATAGTCCAATTGGCCGCCATTTTGCGGTCGACCCCGTGATTGACCAACGCCTCGAAGTAATCACCGATGTCGCGCTCCTGGGTCAACACCTCGATCTCATAGGAGGAAAGTCCGTACTGTTGGGCATAGCGGGCTCGTCGCGCGCTCGGCACCTCTGGCGACTGGGCCTTGATCGCCTCGATTAGGCTTGGCGGCACTTCGAGCGGCGGCAGGTCCGGTTCTGGGAAGTAACGATAGTCGTGGGCGTACTCCTTGGACCGCATCGGCTTGGTTATGCCACGTTCGGGGTCGAATAGATGGGTTTCTTGCGTAATCGTTCCCCCCGCTTCGAGCACCTCTATCTGTCGTTCAATTTCATGCCGCAGGGCCTTTTCAACGAACTTAAAAGAGTTCAAATTTTTAATCTCGGTCTTGACACCTAGCCGCGACTCGCCGCGTCGGCGCACCGAAACGTTAGCGTCGCATCGAAAACTTCCTTCCTCCATATTGCCGTCGCATACTTCCAGGTAGCGCAAGATGGCGCGCAGCTCCTTGAGATAAGCCACCGCTTCTTCGGGGCTGCGCAAGTCTGGTTCACTCACGATCTCAAGCAGCGGCGTACCAGCGCGGTTTAAGTCAACAAGACTGTAGCCCGAAGCGTGGATATTTTTACCCGCATCTTCCTCGATATGGATTCGCGTAAGTCGAATTTTTCGCGGGCTAGAGCCTCCGTTGGGCAATTCGATGTAGCCCCCGGTACAAAACGGCTGCTCGTACTGGCTTATCTGGTAGCCTTTTGGCAGATCCGGATAAAAGTAGTTCTTGCGCGCAAAGACCGAGCGCGGCGCTATCTGGGAGTGGGTGGCCAAGGCGACCCTTATCGCCAGCTCTAATACGCGGCGATTGAACACCGGGAGCACGCCCGGCATCCCCATACAGACTGGGCAAACGTTATGGTTGGGTGCAGCGCCGAAAGCGTTGGGACATCCGCAAAAAATCTTCGAGCGGGTTAAAAGTTGCGCATGAACTTCAAGGCCGATTACAGCTTCGTACGCATCGCTCCTCGCCATGGCATTAGCTCCTCACACGACCGTGGGACGGCGCGGGACGAATCCGGAACGTTCGAGCGCGTCCGCTACGCGAAGAACAATTTCCTCTCCAAACGGCGGACCGATCACCTGAAGGCCAATTGGGAGATTGTTTTCGTCGTAACCGCAAGGCACCGAGATGGCGGGCAGGCCAGCCAGGTTGACCGAAATCGTAAAAATGTCCGAAAGGTACATTTCGAGCGGGTTCTGGGTCTTCTCGCCTAGGCGGAAAGCAGTCGTGGGTGAAGTAGGTGTGATGATCGCGTCACAAGCGCGAAAAGCTTGCTCGAAGTCCTGCCGAATCAAGGTCCGCACTTTCTGAGCCTTAAGGTAATAGGCGTCGTAGTAGCCTGACGACAGCGCGAACGTACCGAGCATGATGCGCCGTTTGACCTCTGCTCCAAAACCCTGCGCTCGAGTTCGATTGTAGAGCTCCAGCAGGTCCGAAGCCTCCACTCTGAGCCCGTAGCGGATGCCGTCGTAGCGCGCGAGATTAGCGCTTGCCTCGGCGGTAGCGATAAGGTAGTAAACCGCCACCGCATATTGAGTGTGCGGCAAAGAAATTTCCTGCACCTGAGCACCCATAGCCCGGTAACAGTCGAGTGCGGCGCGCACGGCATTGAGTACCGCAGGCTGGATTCCTTCGACGAAATACTCTTTTGGCATTCCGATTCGCACGTTTCTCACGTCGCCCGTCAAACAGGCCTCATAGTCGGGAACCGGCCGAGCCGAACAGGTCGAATCACGCGGGTCGACGCCCGCAAGCGTCCTCATCATGATCGCCGCGTCGCGCACCGTCTTGGTCAGCGGACCGACCTGATCGAGGGACGAGGCAAAGGCCACAACTCCGTAACGACTTACCCGGCTGTACGTGGGTTTGATCCCCACCACGCCGCAAAGGGCAGCGGGCTGACGAATAGAGCCCCCAGTATCGGTGCCGAGAGCGGCCAAACACTCATCGGCGGCAACCGCAGCCGCAGAACCACCAGACGAGCCACCGGGCACTCGCTCGAGATCGTAAGGATTGCGGGTTATGCCGAAGGCGGAATTCTCGGTCGACGAGCCCATGGCAAATTCGTCCATGTTGACCTTGCCAAGGAAAACCGCGCCGGCTTCGCGCAGCTTGGCCACAACCGTAGCGTCGTACGGAGGAATGAAGTTTTCCAGTATTCGCGAAGCACAAGTAGTGCGGATTCCGCGAGTGGCGAAGATGTCCTTTAGAGCAAGCGGGATGCCACACAGCGCTGGGGCATCGTTGCCAAGCCTGCTAAGCATCCGGTCAGCCTCCTGTGCCTGTTCGACTGCTGTGGTTTCACTTACCGTAAGAAAGGCGTTTATTTGAGGCTCGACCGCGTAAATTCGCTCAAGGCAGGCCCGCGTAAGCTCCAGTGCTGAAAACTCGCGTTTTCGCAGTCCCTGCTGCGCTTCGGTAATAGTTAACCGGTAGAGCTCGTCCTTTGCCATAGAGCAGAAGTCCTTAAAAATGGGGCGTTCAGCGCGCTAAATCGAGGTCAACAACTTTCTCACCCGCGCCGGCGTCGTCCTTACGGACGAAATTGCCCCGCGCGGCCAAGTTCTTACTCGATGATCTTTGGCACCTTGAACAACGTGCCTTCGCGCGCTGGCGCGTTAGCTAGTACAGCTTCTGGCGCGGGCTCGTTGGTTACTTCGTCGTCACGCATTGGCGTACCCGACTCGCCAACTTGAGCCGTGGGTTCGACGGCACTCGTGTCGAGCTCGTTGAGTTTGTCAACATAGTCGAGAATTGCGCTCAAATCGTGCTCGAGACGTTCTTCTTCCTCGGCGCTGAGCTCGAGCCGCGCAAGACGAGCAACGTGTCGAACCTGCTCTCGCCCTATTTTTGACCGATTCATCGTTGCCTTTATCCTAACACGCTATTTCGATATCTTCTAACTGCCCTCAGGGGAGCTAGCTAGGAAAAACTGTCGAAGGTCAGATGAGGCAATTGCTCCAAGTACACGATGCATCGGGCGGTTGAAGCGCTCTCTTAAGGTTGCCAAAATAGCGCCGAGACGCTCGCGCATGGCAGACGACAAAGGTAGTCTTGACCTGTATGGTGCGTTGTCCGGTATGCAAACGTCCCGCCGAGCTTTCGCCAGCCAACCCTTTTCGCCCCTTTTGTTCGGAGCGATGCCGACTGGTCGACCTCGGACGATGGGCATTAGAAGATTACCGCGTGCCGGGCGAAATTCAAAGCGAAGATAGCACGCAAGCAAATCAGACAGAAAATAAAGCTAGGTTGGACCGAAGCGGGCGGTCAAGCAGTAGCAGAGGTAAAGGTTCGCGCAGTTGAAGGTCAAGCCGTCCGGCTCAAGGGCGTCCAAGAACGTTCCAGGCAACCGACGCTGCCCGATAACATCGCACTTGCGCAAAGACCGAGAGGCGCACCGGTGCAAAAACTCAAGCCAGTAGTACATCCTACAGCCGTAGTAGGCCCTGAAGTGGAATTGGGGCCGGGGGTGGAGGTAGGTCCGTTTTGCGTGCTTTCGGGCAGAGTGCGCCTCGGTGCCCATTCTAAGCTCTTGAACCACGTTACAATCTTCGGCACCACCGAGATTGGCGAATACAACGTGTTTCATCCGAACGTGGTTATCGGCGACGAGCCCCAGGATGTAACCTATCGGGGCGAAGAGCGATGCGTGCGTATCGGCTCCCATAACGTTTTTCGCGAGGGCGTCACGGTGCACCGGGCAAGCCCACGCGGAGAGGCGACGATTATCGGTGACGGCAACTTCTTCATGCAAAACTCCCATGTTGGTCATGACTGCAGGATCGGTAACTACACGATTATCGCAGGTGGCGCGTTGATTGCCGGATGGGCGCAGGTAGGCGACCGCGCGCTTATTTCCGGCAACTGCGTGGTCCATCAATACGTGCGGATAGGACGGCTTGCGCTGATGCGTGGGCTTAGCCGAACCAGCCGCGACATCCCACCCTTCTGCATCGCCGACGAAACCCATACCGTGCGCGCGATTAACACGGTTGGGCTAAGGCGGGCTGGCTTCTCGAGCGAGACCATCAGCGCCTTGCGCAGTGCGTTTGCAGTGCTTTTCGCAACTCGACGCAATCTTAAGCTTGCAATTGATGAGCTACGCGCGCAGGGGAACTTGCTTCCCGAAGTAGAGGAATTGATCGAATTTATCCAAAGCTCCAAACGAGGTGTCGCTTTCGGCCCCAGAAGGCGCCCGATAGACGAAGAGGTTTAAGCAAAAAGCCGTCGTGATGCTACAAGGCTTTGTGCCGGAAAAGCACACCGAGGCGAGCAAACTGGCGACCGACACGCTTTAGTCATGAGCTGGCCCAGCCTCTGGTTGCGTTTTTTCTGCAGCGAGAAGCGAACTTTGTGCACTGTCCGGCTCCGCGTCGCACTTTCCGGCCTGGCGAAAGCAATCGACCAGCGCAAGGCACAGAGCGCCGCGCGCCTACCTCCGGCAACTGTCGAAATGTAGAATTGTTAGAGAAGGCAGATGCGCTTTAAACCGCGTTTTTTTATTGGAGGCGGTCTAGTTGCGGCCGCAGTCATTTACCTGACTACGACTGCGATTCGCAACACAGCCGAGTACTACCTTACGGTTCCTGAAGTCGCAGCAAGAGCTCAACAATTGACCGGTCAGGCGCTCCGTGTCGCCGGACGCGTGAAGCCGGGCAGCGTGAGCTGGGAGCCGTCAAGCCTAAAACTGAGCTTTAAGCTAGTAGCAATTCCAGAAGCGGACGGTACGGGTTCGGACACAAAAAGCCTGGCGGGAATAAGAAAGGTTAACGACGATCGACAGAATACGTCGGCCGAGTTTTTGGTGGTAAGCGTCGGACAACCCAAGCCCGACATGTTCGCTGAAAACCGCGACGTTATAGTGGAGGGCGAGTTGACTTCGGGTCACACGATAATGGCGCGTCAGGTGCTTACCAGTTGTCCGTCGAAATACGTTCCAGCAAGCAAGAAGTAAAGAGATGGTTTTTATTGGAAACTTTGCTTTAGCCCTGGCGCTTTTGCTTGCAGTGTACGCTACCGGTGCAAGCGTCATCGGAGCGCGGCGCAAACTGCCCGCGCTGGTCGAAAGCGCTGCTCACGCGATGTGGGCCACGGCCGGCATGGTAGCAGTAGCTGCGGCAGTGTTGTGGAGCGCACTGCTCCATAACGACTTCACGGTCGCCTACGTTGCGCAGCATTCGAGCACGACCTTGCCCACTTTCTATAAAGTGACCGCCTTTTGGGGCGGGCAGGAAGGTTCGCTCCTATTCTGGACGCTTTTGCTTACCGTGTTTGGTGCCATCGTTGCTTGGCAAAACCGGCGGGCCGACCCGGTGCTTACACCTTACGTGTTCATGTGTCTTAGCCTGGTGTCGATCTTCTTCCTTGGGATGCTTAATTTCGTCACGTCGCCGTTTGCGCGCACTGTACCCCCTCCAAGCGAAGGGCGCGATCTAAATCCTTTGCTGCAGAACTACTGGATGGCGATCCATCCGCCCTCGCTGTACACCGGCTATGTCAGCGCCACGGTCCCCTTTGCCTTTGCAGTGGCAGCGTTAATCACTTGCCGTTTGGACGACGCCTGGATTCGACGGACTCGGCGATGGGCGCTTTTCTCGTGGTTCTTTCTCACCTTGGGCAACATGTTCGGAGCGCGATGGGCCTACGAGGTGTTGGGGTGGGGCGGCTACTGGGCGTGGGATCCGGTCGAGAACGCCGCCTTCATGCCGTGGCTGGCGATGACCGCGTATCTGCATTCGGTGATGATTCAAGAGCGCAAGGACATGCTCAAAGTGTGGAACATGGCGCTCATCGGCCTCGCCTTCGCTCTTACGCTATTCGGTACCTTTATTACGCGCAGTGGCGTGATCTCTTCGGTGCATTCCTTTACTCAGTCTGGCCTTGGACCCTATTTCGTCTCGTTTTTGTGCGCGGTGGTAGGGTTATACACGGCGCTAGTGCTCTATCGATTACCGCAATTGCGCAGCGAGGCTGAGCTCGAATCGATGCTGTCGCGCGAGGCAGCCTTTTTGTTCAACAATTTGGTGCTTGTGGGGATCGCTTTCGCCGTTTTCTGGGGCACGATTTTCCCGATTCTGTCAGAAGCGGTCCGAGGCGTAAAAATTACGGTGGGGCCGCCATTTTTCAACCGCGTAAATGCTCCCCTGGCCCTGGCTTTGCTGTTCCTGATGGGGGTGGGGCCGCTGATCGCTTGGCGGCGAGCGACCTGGCGCAATCTTACACAGAGCTTCAGCGCGCCCGCGGCGCTGGGCATCGCCGCAGGCGTAGCCGCGCTGGCTGCGGGTATAGGTCAATGGTACGTGCTCGCGACCATTTCACTTGCGGTCTTCGTTGTGGCCACAATCGGCGCCGAATTTGGCCGCGGCATGCGGGCCCGCCAGCGCACGCTTAGCGAGTCGGCTCCCCAAGCGCTGATAAGCCTTGTGGCTAAGAACAACCGTCGCTACGGCGGCTATATCGTCCATCTGGGCGTCGTGATGGCCTTTGTGGGAATCGTTGCGTCCTCGTTTTTCAAAGTCGAGGTCAAACGCAGCGTCAAAGACGGGCAAAGCTTTTCGGTGGGTGGCTACGAATTGGTCTACCGCGGCATCTCGGTCAAAGATACAACGCACGTCGAAGAAGTTGACGCCGTCGTCGAAGTGCGCAAAGGCGGACGTACAATCGCTCTGCTCAAACCCGCGCGCTTGTTTTACAAGCGCGAGCAGCAGCCGGCGACCAAAGTTGCGCTGCGCCAGACGCCGCTTGCCGACCTGTATGTCGTCTTCGCTGGCCTGGACGAAAAGACCGGGATGGCGACCTTTCAAGCCTTCTTGACGCCGATGGTGTTCTGGCTGTGGGCGGGAGGTCTGGTGATGGCTCTCGGGACGGTCGTCGCCTTCTGGCCCGATGTGCGGGAGCGAGAAGCGATCGCGCGAGCACTGGAGCGTCGAACCTACGCATTAGACGCTGGGCGTGCGGTCGAGCCGCTCGGCGGGTGAACTTTTCGTGGACGCAATTAAAAATACGTTTCTTCTGGCTTTGCTTTGCGCTGCTTTGTTTGCCGCCGTCCTCGCCAGCGCGCCCGTTCAGGCTTCGCCACCGAAAACGAGCGTCGAGGACGTAGCCCAGGGACTCACGTGTCAATGCGGATGCGGGCTTACGGTCGCCAACTGCAACCATCCGAATTGCAGCTTTTCCGTGCCGGTGCGCGAACAGATCGAACAAATGATAGCCAAGGGTTTCGGCAAACGTGACATTCTGGCGTTCTTCAGACAAAAGTACGGCGAGAAGATCCTTTCCGCACCGGACCCGCATGGATTCAATCTGCTGGCATGGCTAACTCCCTTTATTATGCTGCTCGCAGGAGCAGTGGCGCTCCTCTTAGCCTTAAGACGCTGGAGTAGGCGCACGCCGAGCGCCCCTCAAACGACTGTTTCCCCAGACCATTATGAGGTCCGCCTGCGAAAACAACTGGAAAGCGAGGTGCAAAGACTGCTTTGATGACCTACGCGTTGCCCGCTTTACTGTTGATTCTGGGCCTGGCTCTGTTTGTAAGCGCGCCGCTTTATGGCCAAGCTCAGCAAGAAGGACGGGCCGGCGAAGGAGTTGACGCCGAGCGCGAGCGCTGGGAGCACGAGCGCAGGGCAGCGATTTGCGGGCTGCGCGAACTCGAGTTTGACCGCGAGATGGGCAAGCTATCCGAATCCGACTATTTAGCGGTGCGCGAGCGGCTCGAGGCGCGCGCGCTCGCGGCGCTCAAAGCGTTGGAATCCTGGCAAGCTAATCCTTCTCCAGGCAAGGCGGAATTCATCCAACGCAAAGGACCAATATCCCGCGCTTCGGCAAGCGCAGATATCGTCCAAGAAACAAAGTTCTCGTCGTCTTCGGGGCTGGATGCAGATTCTAGCTCCGCAGAGCAAGCTGGGCCGTCCTTTGATTTTTTCGTCCTGCCGCCCGAGCTGGCCCAACCTAAGGAGGACTCGAACGATGTCCCCAGAAGCGAGAGCGAGCGGCTAGCGGATTTGCCGGCAAGAAGATCCTCTTTAAGCCGCAGTTTTTGCCCAAACTGCCTGGCAAGAGTGAGCATTTGGGCCCGGTTTTGCGCTGACTGCGGCGCAAAGCTAACTCCTGGTGTATCATCATGACACTTGCAGCGCCTTGGTCAAAAATCGCCGGTTAACGTGGTAGCTCCTGTCGTCCGAATCTGTCGATCAGAATGCAGCAACGCCTGATGCTGGAGCTCTTGAGCGATCCATTGGTAAAGGCGTCGCGCGCGACGGCTGAATCGGGTAGCGTCCATAAGCAAGCTATACTGGGCAAGGCATAAAGACGGTCGTCACGCGTTACGGATGGGTAATCCAGTCGTCGAAGTCTCCGACTTAAGTGTCCTGTTCGGGCTTAAAGTCGTGCTCTATCGAGTCGAGTTCAAGCTCTACCCGGGACAGGTGGCTCTTATCGTGGGCGCAAACGGTTCCGGCAAATCGACCTTCGTGCACACGCTCTGCGGTCTAACGACGCCGCGCTCCGGCACCGTGCGCGTGCTCGGTACCGATCCGCGCAAGTTCTCAAGGAGTGAGCGTCGGCGGATCGGCGTTATGCTGCACAAAAGCATGTTGTACTCGAAGCTGACCGCGCAAGAAAACCTCGAACTGTATGCGCGCCTGTATGGGGTGTCTGAACCCCAGCAACGGGCCTTTCGTTGGATCGAACGGGTCGGCCTGCGTTCGGCAGCGGAGCTTATGGTTCACCAATTGTCGCGCGGTATGGAGCAACGTCTAGCGCTGGCCAGAGCGCTGCTTGCCGAGCCGGAAGTTGTGCTGCTTGACGAGCCATTCGCCGCCCTAGATGAGGACGGCGTTAATCTGGCGTGCGAGCTGCTCAAAGAGGCACGGGACCGTGGCGCCGCCCTCGTGCTTACGTCGCACGAGGGTTCAAGTCCGTTTATTGGCGCGATCGAACCTCTCGTGTTCCGCTTGACCCAGTATCGCTTGCACCCTGTGGAGAGGGAGAACCGCAGGCGCGGACCGTGGCGCTGGATGCTCACGTAGGATTGCACAGCCGAGTACATCGCCGTTAGCTGGACGTTGGCATCCATCCCTCCTTGAACGTTAGTTCGAAGCAGCCTTGGGCCATAACCACGTGATTTCTTTTTTGGAACGTGACAGAGAACAAGGTTCGGTAATTCCCATGCTCGCGAATTTCGGCGCCTTGGTACGCAAGGATTTGATTTTGGAGCTTCGCAGTGGGCGGCTATTTTTGGAGCTGGTGACCCTTTCGCTTCTGATTTTAGTGGTGTTACTCATCGCTTACGGTCCCAGTGGCAGCCGTCACGGGGCGTTTGCTGCGGCTGCTGTTTGGGTAGCGATGGTTTTTTCGGCATTGCCTGCGAGCAGGCTTGCACTGGCTGCTGAGGGCGACAACGACTGTATCAAGGGTTTGATTTTAAGCCCGGTCGATCCCGCGACGGTTTACGCTGCCAAGACCAGCGTGGTTGCGCTCTCGATGACGGCAGGTGCGATGATCACCCTCGCGCTTTCGATTTTGCTGTTCAACCTCGAGCTCAGCATGCGGCTTGCGCGGCTTATTCCGGTTCTTTTGCTGGGAACGGTAGGGCTTGCTGCGCTTGGAACGCTGCTCGGCACGATGACGATGCGCCTTGAGCTGGGCGATGTGATGCTTGCTTTGCTTGGCACGCCGCTGTATGTTCCGGCCTTGATCGCTGGCATAAGCGCAAGCATCGATCTGCTCAACGGGGCGTCGCTTTGGGCGTGCGGCCCGCCGCTTAAAGTGCTGCTCGCGTGGGACCTTCTGTTTGGGACTTGCGGCTGCCTTCTCTACGAGTATCTGGTCAGCTGAGGCGCAAAGGCGAGGTGTTGGTTTGAGAGAGCAAGTGCTAGCTGGGGCGACCGCTTTTAGTATCGCCGCGCTGACGGTCGCGGCACTGTCGATGGTCTTCTCATACGCGCCGAACGAGGCTGTCCAAGGCGCGGTACAGCGGATTTTTTATTTTCACGTTCCCTGCGCCTGGGTCGCTTTTTTGAGTTTCGGCTTGAGCGCGATCGCCAGCGCTTTCTACCTTTTGTTGGGCGAGCAGGTGTGGGACGATATAGCCTTTGCCGCGGTGGAAACCGGAATGTTGTTCTGCACGCTCGTGCTCGTTACTGGTTCGCTTTGGGCCAGGCCGATTTGGGGAACATGGTGGACGTGGGACTCGCGCTTGACAACCACTTTTATTCTTTGGCTGACTTACGCAGGATACTTGATTCTGCGAATCGCGGACCAGCAAAGTGTTCAGGTAGCGCGACTTGCCGCAGTAATAGCGATCTTGGCCGTAGCCGACATTCCCCTCATCGTCATCTCAGTGCGGCTGTGGCGAACGATCCATCCGGCGGTTTTGGTCGAGCGTTCCGGTGGACGGGGCTTGGAAGACCCGCGCATGATTCGTACGTTAATAGTAGCTACAGTTGCGGTAGCGGCGATTTACGGAGCGCTTTTTTGGCTGCGTCTTAAGACGCTTCGCGCCGCGGCGCGACTGTCAGTTTTGCGGCAGAGCTTGACTGCGTTACAGGCCGAAAAGGGGTTAATTGTCCCTCGGTGAACGATCATCTGCCATATCTTTTTGCTGCTTACGGCGTTATCTTCGTTGCGATCTTTGTGTACTTGCTGATGATTCTGCGGCGGCAAAACCGGCTTGACAGACAACTGGGGCAACTGGAAGCTGAATTGCGAGAGCTCAAGGGCACAAGCCTGCCTCCCACGAACAGTACAGCAGCGTCGCCATAAAACTTACGCCCGACGGACCTCTGGGAGCTACGACCCGAGGCGAGCGCCCGCGCCTAGAGCCATCGGTTATAAGTCTTCAGGTACGCAGATTAGATTGTCGTGTAGACCAGATGCTAGACAATGGAATTTCGCGACTACTACAAGATCCTAGGCGTTGACCGCAACGCAACCACCGAAGAAATCAAAGCCGCCTACCGCAAGCTCGCCCGCAAGTACCATCCCGACGTAAATCCGGGCGACAAGGAAGCTGAGAAGAAATTTAAGGAAATCAACGAAGCATACCAGGTTCTTAGCGATCCCGAAAAACGCAAAAAGTACGACGCGCTGGGCGCTGACTTCGAGCGTGGCGTCTCGGAGGAAGAGCTTAGGCGGCGCTACGCATGGCATCAGGCGGGCCGAGCTTCGGCGCGCGGGTTCAGCGACTTTTTCGAAAGCTTTTTCGGCTTCGGTCCGGGCGGCTTCGACTTTTCGCCGTTTGAGGCCTTCACCGAGCGCCGCCAACGACCCGAGCGCGCCCCGGATACTCACGCGGAAATCGAGATAACGTTAAAAGAAGCCATCCAGGGGTCGACCCGGCGAATTGACGTGGAAAGCCAAGACGAATGTGGGGCGTGCGGAGGCAGCGGAATGGTGGTCGAGGAAGAACGCCGAGGTCGGCTGCGGGTGCTTCATGAGGCTCGCACTTGCCCTAGCTGCGGCGGGGCAGGAGTGATAAGCAGCCGGCGCACGCTCGAGGTCTCCATTCCGGCCGGCGTCACAGACGGCACCCGCATTCGCCTCAAAGGGCAGGGCGGACGGGGCGTGACACCCGAACTTAACGGCGACCTTTATCTGACCGTGAGAATCAAACCAGATAAAGTTTTCACCGTCAGCGGGCGCGATGTGCGCTGTCAGCTTCCCGTATGGGATTACGAGGCGGTGCTGGGAGCCGAGGTGATCGCCCCGACGCCGGTGGGCAAAATTTCGCTTAAAATTCCGCCCAACAGTCAAAGCGGTACCGTGCTGCGAATCAAAGGCCGCGGAATTCCGGGACGCGGTAAAGAGCCGTCGGGCGACCTCCTCTACGAGCTCAAGGTGCTGGCGCCGTCGGGACTGACCGAAGAGGGCCGTGCGCTGATGCGTCAGCTCGCCGAGCATCATCGCCAGCGTCACCCTGTAGACCCGCGCGCGGAGCTGTTGACGAACTAACCATGGCTAGAAAACCACAATCTTCCGCCAAAACAAATCCACGCAACGCGCGACTTCAGACCTTCTATTCGCGCAGCGCCGTCTGTGCCCTGTGCAAGGTTCACGAAGAACAGCTCAAGTTGTGGGAAAGTGAAGAGTTGATCCGGCCGAGCGCGTTCGTCAAGCGAAACAATACAGACGTAGCGCTTTACGACGAGCAAACGCTAAGACGCATAAGGCTAATTGTCACTTTGTCGCAGGAGCTAGAAGTGAACCTTCCAGGGATCAGCATAATACTGCACCTTCTCGACCGGCTCTCCTCTTGAACTCGACCGTTAGCCCAATGAAATCAGCTTCATCGAGCTGTGGGCGCTTTGAAGAGCCCGCTCGACGGCGCTAAGCATAAAGTATGATGAGAGCGTCACCGGGCTCGGGCAGGCCGCCTTAGCCTTGCACCGCTAGTTTATGCATTTAGTCGAGAAGGCCGTCACAGAGGCGCTTCGGAAAGCTCACGTTAGCCCCGGCGAAAAAATTTTAGTTGGGCTTTCGGGTGGGGCAGACTCGGTAGCGTTGCTGCACGTGCTTTTGGCGCTGGCCCCAGAGCATAAACTCTGCGTCTACGCCGCTCACTTCAACCATCGCTTGCGCGGCGATGAGTCGGAACGCGACGAGGCTTTTGTGCGGGCGCTTTGCCGGACACTGGGAGTTCCGCTCAAAGTGGGTTATGCTTCGGAGCTCACGCCGCAAACCCCAAACCTGGAAGAGCGGGCGCGCGAAGAGCGCCTTGAGTTTCTCGAGCTCGCTGCTCGAGATTTCGGCGCCGACAAAATCGCTCTCGGCCACACACGCGACGACCAGGCAGAAACGGTTTTGATGCGCCTTTTGCGCGGCGCCGGTACAAAGGGACTCAAAGGCATGAGCCCGGTTGGACCCGGCAAGCTTATCCGCCCGTTGCTGGCCGTCGGGCGAGCAGACGTTCTGTCGTACCTGCGATCGATCGGCGCCAACTGGGTAGAGGACAACTCCAATAGGTCACTTGCTTATTTGCGCAACCGTATCAGACACCATCTGCTTCCGCTACTGGAGCAGGAGTATGCGGCCGGATTGTCGGAGAGGCTAAGCGAACTCGCCCAGGAGATGCAGGAAGTCGACGAGCTCATCGACCAGCTATGCGTCCAAGAGCTTGAGCGAAGAGCGCTTAGCGACGGCGCCTTAAGCATTGTGGCTTTCGACGCGCTACCGCAGGCTTTACAAAGCGCCCTTTTGCGCAACTACATAGAGCGCCAGACCGGCACAAGGCGCCGACTTACGCGCGACCACATCAGGTTGAGCTTGGCCCTGTGCCTCGGAAACAAGCCCAACGCAAGTATTGACCTGCCAGGCGGCTTCGTTCTGCGGCGAGAATACGACAAGGTCTCAGTCGAGCGGCGAACGCCACTTGTTGCCAACGCGGCTTGCTACGAAGTGCAACTCAACGTGCCTGGGTTGACCGAAATCAAATCTCTCGGTGTGAGCTTCGAAAGTGTTCTGACGGAATTTCCCGGTGCTGGAAAGCCAAAAACGCTCGATGAGGCTTGGTTCGACGCCGACGCGGTCAAAGAAGCCGGGCTAACAGTGAGAAATTTTCGCCCGGGCGATCGGATCACGATTTTGGGTAGCGGTGGTCGGCGCAAAGTGAAAGAACTATTTCAAGAGCATCATGTAGCGCGCTGGCGGCGACCCATTTATCCGGTAGTCGTTATGGGGCAAGATATTGTTTGGGTGCCGGGTCTGGGAAGGGCAAATCTCGCAATTGTAGGTGAACACACAAAGAATCTGCTCAAAGTGCGTTTCTTTCCGTCGATTGCCTGACTCCAAACCCCCGTGCTAGCGTTTAGAACTAGGACAGGAGCAAATGAATCAGTTTTCGCGTACAATCGCCCTCTGGCTTGTGCTCGGGATGATGTTCTTGCTGCTGTTTAACGTATTCAGCAAGCAACGCCCGCACGAGCCGGAAATAATTTTTTCGGATTTCACCAATCAGGTCGAAAAAGGGCAAGTCGCCGAAGTAACGATCCAGGGTAATTTAATCCACGGCCGAACTGACAGCGGCGAACGCTTTCGGACGTACGCCCCACAAGACCCCGATTTGATTAGCCTTTTGCGGCGCAAGGGCGTCAAGATCGCCGCCAAGCCCGAAGAAGGCGACCCGTGGTGGATGGTTGCCCTGGTGCAGTGGTTTCCGATGCTGTTGCTCGTCGGCGTGTGGATCTTTTTCATGCGCCAGATGCAGATTGGCGGCGGCAAAGCGATGTCGTTCGGAAAAAGTCGCGCCAAACTGCTTAACGAGAACACCAAGAAAGTGACTTTCGCCGACGTCGCCGGCATCGACGAGGCAAAAGAAGAGCTTCAGGAGATTATTCAGTTCCTTCGCGACCCGAAGCGATTCACGCGCCTTGGAGGTCGAATACCTAAAGGCGTTCTACTAGTTGGCCCGCCCGGAACCGGAAAGACTCTTTTGGCCCGAGCGATAGCGGGCGAAGCTGGTGTTCCGTTTTTCTCGATCTCAGGTTCGGACTTCGTCGAAATGTTCGTCGGCGTGGGCGCTTCGCGCGTGCGGGACCTATTCGTCCAAGGCAAGAAGCACGCACCGTGCATCATCTTTATCGACGAAATCGACGCCGTCGGGCGCCATCGAGGAGCAGGCTTGGGCGGTGGGCATGACGAGCGCGAGCAGACGCTCAACCAGCTGCTGGTCGAGATGGACGGTTTTGAGGCTAACGAAGGGGTGATTCTGGTTGCGGCCACCAACCGTCCCGACGTGCTCGATCCAGCCCTGCTGCGGCCCGGCCGCTTCGACCGCAGGGTAGTAGTGCCACGACCCGACGTTAAAGGCCGAGAAGCTATCCTGCGTGTGCACATGCGCAGAGTGCCGGTAAGCGAAGACGTGTCAATCGAGCAGCTTGCCCGGGCGACACCAGGCTTTGCCGGCGCAGACTTAGAGAACTTGGTCAACGAAGCAGCCCTCTTGGCGGCTCGGCGTAACAAAGACAGAGTTAGCATGGCGGAGTTCGAGCTCGCCAAGGACAAGGTGCTGATGGGCGTCGAACGGCGTTCACTCGTGATGTCGTTAGAGGAGCGACGTAACACCGCCTACCATGAAGCTGGTCATGCATTGGTGGCTATTTTGTCGCCGGGGGCCGATCCGGTGCACAAGGTGACCATTATTCCGCGCGGAATGGCCTTGGGTGTGACGCAACAGCTGCCGCTTGACGACCGGTATACGTATGCTCGCGACTACTTAATGACGCGGCTTACGATGATGTTCGGAGGACGGGCTGCCGAGGAGATCGTCTTCGGCCACATTACCACAGGCGCAGGCGACGATATCGAAAAAGCCACGGAACTTGCGCGCAAGATGGTCTGCGAATGGGGCATGAGCGAAAACCTCGGACCGATCGCCTTTGGCCGCAAAGAAGAGCAAATCTTTCTCGGTCGCGATATCGCGCTCCATAAGGATTACTCCGAACAAACAGCTATCGAAATCGACCGCGAGGTACGCCGGATCATCTCCGAGGCCTATCAGCGAGCCCGCAACTTGCTGACCGAAAATATCGAAGCGCTCCATGCAGTGGCCCAGGAACTGCTAGAAAAAGAAGTACTTAACGGTAGCGAAGTCGAGGCTATCGTAAAGCGGGTGCGCCAAGGCGCTGGCTCGGTTTCGACCGGCGTCGGGCAGACCGCGACAAGCGTCCGAGAAGAAACCGCACCTTCGGGCGTAAACCCAGCTAAAGACCAAAAGCAAAAGCCGGAACCCGAAGAAGAACCCGATGTAATGGTGCTTCCGCCAAAGCCTGCCCTCGCTTAAGCGTTTCTGGTTTGTCTATCCATCGGTAATCGGCGCGGTGCGCACGATCCGACGGGCAACCGCTTTGGTTTCGGCGCGCGCAGCGCGACGTCGCGGCTCTACGCCCTGCTTGGAAAGGGTTCCTTTTATCAGTTTCTGCTGCGAAGTTTTGCCCGAATAGCCACTACTGCAAGGAGCAGCTTCTGATTATCTGGCGAACCGGCGTAGGCTAGCATCTTCTGGTATAAAACAGCGTTCCAGCTGTTAGGTGCTTTCTAACATCACGCGATCAAGTTCGTGGTTGGCGTATTTCTCGGACGCACTTCTGGCGTCTAATATTGCGCTAGGGCGCGTTTAGATATTGGAGAAAACCCGTCAGCGACGTCTCTACAATAAAGTCCCTTTTGTGAACCTGAATAGTTCAGGAGACGACTCCGATTGCTGGGGGTTAGCGCTTTGTAGATGCTGCGAACGATCGTTTGACGAAAAAAGCACCTGTTCGCGCTCGCTCGAAGGTTTAGGGAATATGGCTGCTACGACCGTCCACAAAAAGCCCACTTTGCTTTCCCTGGAAGCTACGCCGAGCAGTCCGCATGGCCCGCGGCGGCAACAGCCTCGCCTGCTTTATCTTAAAGGCCGTACCGTGATTCGACTCCCAGCCGTGATGGGCATCCTAAACGTGACACCTGATTCATTTTCTGACGGCGGAAGGTACCTAGATCCGTCAAAAGCCGTAGACCATGCGATAAAAATGGAGGCCGAAGGGGCGAGCATTATCGATATCGGTGGCGAATCCACACGTCCGGGCGCGGCGGAGGTGCCGGCCGACGAGGAATTGCGGCGTATATTGCCGGTGATCCGGGCGCTTCAGCCAAAGCTTGGATGTCCAATCTCCGTAGACACGCGCAAAGCCTCAGTGGCCGAGGCGGTTCTGGCCGAGGGCGCTTCGATTATCAACGACGTGAGTGGCTTGAGCTTCGACCCGGCGATGGCACGAACTGTGGCACGCTTTGATGCGGGTCTGGTGATAATGCATATGCGGGGGACGCCGGCTACAATGGCGCGAATGGCGCGATATCGGGACTTGATCGGCGAGGTAAAAAACGCTTTGGCGCACGCATCAGAGCGTGCTCTCGAGGCAGGAGTCAAGCGTTCGCGTATCATATTAGACCCTGGCATCGGTTTTGCGAAAACACTCGGCCATAATCTTAAGTTGTTAGTCGCTCTGCCGAGCATCGTCGAACTCGGCTATCCGGTGCTGGTAGGCGTATCGCGTAAAAGCTTCGTAAGAACGCTCAGTGGAGCAAGCCCAGAGCAGCTTCTAATGGGAAGCGCAGCGGCAGCGGCAATAGCGATTTTCAACGGTGCCTCAATTGTCCGCGTGCACGACGTAGCACCAACGGTTGCAACGATTAAGATGGCTGCGGCCTTGGCCAAAGCAGCTACACGCAGAATACGATGAACCGAAATATCGGCTTGATATTTCAACTGAGGTGGCAGGACGTAGTAGACATCCTGATTGTCGCCTACCTCATCTATCGGATCGCTTTACTGATTCGCGGTACCCGAGCGATGCAAATGGTCTTTGGATTCGGCGTGCTCGCGGTAGCCTACGTTGCTTCTCAGGCGCTAGGGCTTTTTACCTTAAATTGGCTTTTAAGTAATTTTTTTGGCTCTTTAATCGTTATTTTAGTCGTCCTTTTTCAGGATGATATTCGACTAGCTCTCACGCAAGTCGGAGCCGCGGGCTTGTTTGGGTTGCGAATCTATTCCTCAGGAGCGACCGAGGCTTTGACCCAGGCGGCAGCTTGGCTGTCAGCGCGCAGAATAGGCGGTCTGATGGCTGTCGAACAGGAGATACGGCTGACCGAGTATGCACAGAAAGGCCGACCTATCAATGGCCGTTTGACGGCCGAGTTGCTCGAAACAATTTTTATGCCCGGCTCACCCCTGCACGACGGCGCCGCGATCATTAGAGGAGACGAGATACTGGCCGCGGCGTGTGTTCTTCCGTTGTCGACGAATCCCGACGTAAGCCACTCTCTGGGCACTCGTCACCGGGCGGCCCTCGGACTGAGCGAACAAACCGACGCCTTTGTAATCGTGGTCTCGGAAGAGACGGGGCGAATTTCCGTTGCGCGCAGTGGGCGGCTCACCTCACCCTTGGAGCCAGCGGACCTGCGTGCCATGCTAGGAGAGCTGCCGGGCTTTTCCACTCCCGGCCGGCATTCATGGTTCAGAAGGCCGGAGCGCGATGCGGGTAAGTAATTTACGCTCCGCGCTGACGCGCAACCTCGGCGTGCGGGCCATCTCGCTGCTGTTGGCCGTCGTCCTGTGGCTTTTCGTAAACGTAGGTAATCCGCAAGCTGAAATCACGATGAAGGTACCGGTGCGGTACGTCGGGCTGTCGGCCGGCTTGATGATCGTCAACTTTCATCCCGACACCGTGGAGCTTCAGATAAATGGCCCTCGCACCTTGCTCTCGCTATTGAACCCGGAGCGATTGGCGTTGCAACTGGACTTGCGAGGAGTCGGTACGGGCCTGGCCCATTTTGACATAACCCCAGCCCAGTTCCCGCTTCCTCGCCAGGTCACGATTACGCGTATCTCGCCCTCGGAAATCGTGCTCGATATCGATCACGTGGTCACGCGCACCTTGCCCGTCCAGCTTATGATTCAGGGACAGGTCGCTAAAGACTACGGAATTGGCTCGATCGCCCTGTCGCCGCCCTCGGTCACGGTCACTGGTCCGAAGCGTGACCTCGATAAACTCAAGAGCATCCAGACCGAACCGTTTAGTGTAGAAAACGCGACCAAGGACGTCACACGAACAGTGCGCTTGGTTAATCCCGGTGGACTGCTTAAAGTTTCCACCGAAGAGGTGCTAGCCACGGTCACGGTCCATGAGATCGTTGCCGAGCGAGAATTTCGCAATTTGCCCATTCACGTAAGAGGCGCGCGTTACCGCTTCACGCTTTACCCGCGCAAGGTCGACGTCAAAGTGCGGGGCCCTGCCCGCCACCTAACGTCGCTCGACCTGGCGCAGGCAGCCTATGTCGAAATACACGACGACATGGGACCCGGAAGCTATGAACTGCCGGTAATCATCGATCTGCCGGAAGGATTTGAACTGCTAGAGGAAAAGCCGGACAGTGTTCATCTTCGCATGTATCACGCAAGGCTCAGGGAGCTAGGGGCACGGTGAGTACAGACAACGCGTCCATAAAAGTGCGCAGACTTTTCGGTACCGACGGCGTAAGGGGCGTCGCGAACAGTGAACCGATTACACCCGAAACAGCGCTTAAACTAGGTCAGGCGCTTGCTTACGTCGTAAAGAAAAGTTCAAATCGGCGCCACCGTATCCTGATCGGCAAGGATACGCGGCTTTCGGGCTATATGCTCGAAACAGCTCTGGCTTCGGGCATTTGCTCGATGGGAGTGGACGTAATGCTGGTGGGACCGATGCCGACGCCAGGGATCGCTTTTCTCACCCGCAGCATGAGAGCTGACGCCGGAGTTGTGATATCTGCCTCTCACAATCCCTTCTATGACAACGGGATCAAATTTTTTTCTAGTCAGGGCTTTAAACTTGACGACGAGCTGGAACGTCAAATCGAAGAACTGGTCGCCGATGGGTGCCGCTTGGCGTCTAATCGCGCCCCGGTCGACGGCATTGGCAAAGCCACCCGTATCGACGACGCCTTAGGCCGCTATCAGGTCTTTCTCAAGTCCTGTCTGCCGCGCACAATCACGTTCGATGGCCTCAAGGTCGCTATCGACTGCGCAAACGGAGCCGCTTATCGCGTAGGCCCCGAGGTGTTCGAAGAACTCGGAGCAGAGGTCGTGAGCGTCGGTACGAATCCCGACGGCAAGAACATCAACCATCAATGCGGCGCACTTTATCCCCAACTGTTGCAAAAAACCGTAATCGAAAGCGGTGCGGACGTTGGGGTTGCACTCGACGGAGACGCAGACCGGGTGATCCTAGTGGACGCTAAGGGACGCCTGTTCGATGGCGACGACGTGCTGGCGCTGATGGGGCGCAAGCTGGCCCTCGCGGGAGCGTTGGCGCACAACACCGTCGTGGCAACGGTGATGAGCAACCTAGGCTTAGAACGCTCGCTGGCGGAGGTCGGAATCAAGTTGGTTCGCACCGAAGTCGGCGATCCCGCCGTGGTGCGCGAAATGCTGGCAAACTCCTATAATCTGGGAGGCGAACAATCCGGACACATCATCTTCATGGATTACTCCACCACCGGGGACGGCCTGATGACCGCGCTGCTAGTGGTCGCCCATATGGTGGAGAGCGGCAAACCGCTGGAACAGCTTCGAATGATCCAGCGAGTCCCTCAGGTAACCCGAAGCGTGCCGGTAAGGAAGAAAATCGCGTTTTCTGAAATGCCTGAACTTGCGCGCAAAATCATGTCGGCCGAGGCCAAGCTCGGAAATCGCGGCCGACTGCTCGTGCGCTATTCCGGCACCGAGATGGCCGCTCGCGTGATGCTCGAAGGGGAAAATCCCGACGAAATCGCTATACTTGCCGACGAGCTGGCCGACTCGATTGCAAAAGCTCTCGGCCAAGATACTCATTCCAGCTGATCCGTTAAAGCCGCTATGGTCAAACTCGGCGTTAATGTCGATCACGTCGCCACACTGCGCCAGGCCCGCCGGGTGAGTTACCCAGACCCGGTGGAGGCCGCCTTGGCAGCGCTCAAAAGTGGGGCGGATGCGATCACCTTCCATCTGCGCGAGGACCGCCGCCATATCCAAGACGACGACCTCGTGCGTTTACGCAAAGCCGTCAAAGGTCATCTAAACCAGGAACTTGCGCCAGTGGATGAGATGGTGGAAATCGCAGCTCGAATCCGACCAAACGAGGTTTGTTTTGTGCCCGAACGGCGCGAGGAGCTTACCACCGAAGGCGGACTCGACGTGGTGAGCGTCCATGAGCGGCTAAAATCAATGGTCGAGCATCTACACAAGCTCGGTATCAAGATAAGTCTTTTCATCGACCCGGAGCCGGAACAAATCAGGGCCGCTGCCGCACTCGGTGTCGAATTCGTGGAGCTTCACACCGGCACTTATGCAAATTTGGCCGACCGCGACGCTGAAAACCAAACGTCCAAGGGTCGAGCGAAGCTCGAGCTTAGCGAGCCAACTCGCGCCGAGCTTGAAAAGCTAAATCAGGCAGCCAAGCTAGCCCGCTCGCTTGGACTTCGGCCAAACGCCGGACACGGTCTCAATTACCGAAATGTCATGCCCGTGGCTGCGCTCCCGGGACTCAATTGGCTTCATATCGGCCACGCGATCGTGGCCCGGGCTGTGATGGTCGGAATGGCGCGGGCTGTGCGCGAAATGAAAACGCTCATCGAGAAAGCCAAATCGCAGGGCCGAACAAAACGGCTCGGCAAGCTAGCCGCAAGCACAAATTAATAAAACTGCGTATCTCTTTTAACGCTTTCGTAGAACTTTACCTGTCCGGTTGGCTGGTGTCCTATCAAACGTCAGGCACAATCTACCTGAGCGTCAAAGGCGCCCCATAAGCGGCGACACCCTGCCCAAGCGCAATTCTCATCCCATGCACGCGCTCCGAAGCTGTGCTAGGCTTTTTAGACGTCGACGGTTGCGCTTTGAACTTATGCTTTCCGTGGGACCTCCGTGAAACTGCTAAGTGTGCTCGAAAGCCGCGAACTTGACCGGCTAAGCCAGCAAAAATATGGAGTACCGTCCTACCAACTCATGACCAACGCTGGCGAAGCTGTAGCGCAGGCGTGTGTCCGCAATTGGCCCGAAACACTTTCAGGAACGGTCAAAGTCATAGCTGGGCGAGGCAACAACGGCGGCGACGGAATGGTTGCTGCGCGACGGCTGCGTCAGCAAGGAGCCACAGTCGACGTCATCCTGCTTGCAAAATCAGAGCAGATCAAAGGCGACGCCGCTCGAGCGCTTTACGAATTGCGCCAGACTGATGCCAGGCTAATCGAGGCCACTGACGAACCCGCTCTCACTTCTGTAGTGACGTCTGCCTCACTGATAATCGACGCCATTTTCGGAACCGGTCTCAACGCAAATGTAGAAGGATTAGCAGCGCGAGCTATCGGCCTGATTAACGAGGCAAAAGTTCCTGTAGTAGCGGTCGATATACCCTCCGGAGTTAATGCGGACACGGGCGCGATCATGGGCATCGCGGTACGGGCCTCGTTGACGGTGACCTTCGGGCTTGCGAAGTTCGGCCATGTCAGTTACCCGGGCGCGGACTATTGTGGCCGGCTCGAAATAGTAGATATTGGATTTGCCCCACAGGCTCTCGACGAGATCGCGCCTAAAGGCCGTTTCCTCGAGGCGGACGACGTAAGACCTGCTATATCGCCACGACCGACGAACGCCCATAAGGGCTTGTTCGGACACCCGCTGATCATCGCGGGGAGCCGCGGCAAGGCGGGCGCCGCGGTTTTGGCCGCACGTGGAGCGCTACGAATCGGGGCGGGACTGGTCACCGTAGCGTACCCGGAAGGAGCTCTGCCGGGATTAACGATCGTTTATCCCGAACTTATGGCCGAGCCGATGCCAGAACGTGACGGCCACTTCGATGGCCGTCATACAATCGAACGATTGCGAGAGGTTGGCACCGGCAAGAATGTTTTTGTAGTCGGACCTGGCATCGGAGTTAGCTCCGATACTCAGGAACTTGTCGCAGCGCTGGTCGAGGAATTCTGCAGCCCAGCGCGCCCGCTCGTCATCGACGCTGACGGACTGAATGTTTTAGCCGCGCTCGGCCCTCGTCTACTAAGAAAAGCCGCGGGTCCCGTGCTTCTGACGCCTCATCCTGGCGAGATGGGCCGTCTACTTGCTTGTTCTACCGAGCAGATCAATGCCAACCGGATCGGAGCCGCGCGTCGACTTAGCGAAGAGACGGGCGCTATTGTCCTGCTCAAAGGGGCGCGCTCGGTAATCGCTGCTCCGGACGGGACCGTGCTCGTAAATTCCACCGGAAACCCTGGGATGGGCACGCCCGGCATGGGTGACGTGCTGTCTGGCGTTCTGGGCGGACTTTTGGCGCAAAGGCTAAAGCCGCTCGAGGCGATGGCGCTTGGAGTGTTCGTGCATGGCTACGCTGCCGACCGCTTGGCTAAAAACCTTGCGCCAATAGGCTTTACGGCCGGAGACGTTATCGAAGAGTTGCCGCGCGCGCTTGCCGCAGTGGCGGCACAAGCTTGTTAAAACTTGTTAAAATTAACAGGTGTCTTAAAGTCGGGAAACCCAAAAACGGTATTTTTAGAAGTCAAACAATGAAGCTTATCGTTTATAGCCGCGCCCCTCGCGACACTAAAAATTTGGGACGGCGGCTCGGTTCTCTGCTAAAGGGCGGTGAGATAATCGCGCTTACCGGCGACCTCGGAGCCGGCAAGACGTGCTTCGTAAAAGGCTTAGCCAAAGGGCTTAGCTTGCCAGAACAAGACATCCTAAGCCCGACATTCATTATCATCCAGGAGCATTTCGGCCGCCTGCCATTGTACCATATAGACCTTTATCGCCTTGACGAAATCGGACTGGAGGAGCTGGGTTTACGCGACTATCTCTTCTCCTCTGGCGTTTCGGCGGTGGAATGGTTCGAGCGACTGCGCGAAGCCGACGAACTTAATTGCCTCGAGGTCAAGATCGGATTCGAGGGCGGAAGCGTAAGACGCATCGAGCTCAATGCGCGCGGCGACACCTACGTAAGAATTCTGCATGACTTGGAACGCTGCTTTCTCGTCGCTCGGTCGGAACAAGGTGAAGCGTCGAGTTGAGAGAAGCGTCCTACGACCAATAACCGTTATCACGCGTGAACTTTGCTCCGAAGGCTCCGGACGCAAGTGAGGCAAAGGTGGCACTGATCGTACAAAAGTACGGTGGAACTTCGGTCGGCTCAATCGAAAGGATCAAGGCCGTGGCCGAGCGCGTGCGAAAAACCGTGCTCGGCGGCGACCGGGTAGTAGTGGTGGTGTCGGCGATGGCGGGCGAGACCGATAGGCTTTTTAGCCTCGCCTCGCAACTGGGCACCAACCCGAGTCCAAGGGAGACGGACGTGTTGGTATCGACCGGCGAACAGGTCTCTGCCGCCTTGCTTGCTATAAGGCTTCAGGCGATGGGTCTGCCGGCCGTATCATTTTTGGCTCACCAATTGCGCCTCAGAACCGACTCCAACCACGGCCGCGCCAAGATTCGCTCGATTGACGTACGACGCGTCTTGCAGGCTCTTGACGAGGGTAATATCGTAGTTGCGGCGGGCTATCAGGGAATTGATTCGCACGGCAATATCACCACGCTGGGCCGAGGAGCCTCCGACCTGACCGCCGTCGCTCTTGCCGCGGCCTTGCGCGCCGATCGTTGCGAAATCTATACGGACGTCGAGGGTGTCTTCACGGCCGATCCTACGATTTGCCCTAACGCGCGCAAGCTAAGCCGTATCACGTACGATGAAATGCTCGAATTGGCAGGCTCGGGGGCAAAGGTGCTCCAGGCCCGCTCCGTGGAGCTCGCAAAACGCTATAAGGTGCCGCTGATGGTTTTATCGAGCTTTTCTGATACTCCTGGAACGATGGTCGTGGAAGAAAACGAAGCAATGGAGAGCGTGCTCGTCTCGGGGGTCACGCTCGACCGCAACCAGAGCAAGATAACGCTTACCGGCGTTGAGGATCGCCCCGGACTGGCCGCTAAGATCTTCGGACCGATCGCGGCCGCTGGAATTGTCGTGGACATGATTATTCAGAACGCCAGTGCCGACGGGCGCACCGATTTGACCTTTACTGTGGCTCGCTCCGACCTGCCACGCGCACTAGCGATCGTCAACGAGGTTGCCGTTCAGATCGGGGCAAGCGGCGTAAGGTTCGAAGAGCAGGTCGCCAAGGTGTCGGTAGTCGGCTGTGGCATGCGAACGCACGCCGGCGTGGCAGCGCGGATGTTCGAGGCTCTAGCTAAAGAGGGTATCAACATAGAAATGATAGCGACTTCGGAAATCAAAATTTCCGCCGTGGTGAACGTAAAGTATGGGGAACTTGCGGTGCGAGTCCTCCATGAGGAATTTTTCGGCACCGGCTCGCCAAAGACTGCGCAAAAAGGGGATGCGTGATGGCAACCGAGGACAGAGAAAAAGTTTACACGTACGACACAACGCTACGCGACGGATGTCAATCTGAAGAGGTCTCGCTAACGGTTGCCGACAAAGTCCGAATCGCCCAGCTGCTGGACGAGCTGGGAATCGATTACATCGAGGGCGGATGGCCAGGCTCGAACGAGCGCGATGCTGCGTTTTTCGAAGAAATAAAAAAATGTAGCCTGCGCCACGCTAAAATCGCTGCCTTCGGGTCGACTCGGCGCGCCAACCTAAAGGCAAGCGAGGATCGCAACCTCGAGTTGCTGCTAAGAGCCGAAACGCCCGTGGCTACGGTAGTCGGCAAAACCTGGGATCTGCATGTGCTCGAGGCGCTGAGAATCAGCGAGCAGGCAAATCTCGACGTGATCGCCGACACGATAAGTTTTCTAAAGCGCCACGTGGACGAAGTGATCTTCGATGCCGAGCACTTTTTCGACGGTCTTGCCAACAACCGAGACTTCACATTGCGCTGTATCAAAGCCGCCGAACAGGCCGGCGCTGACGTGATCTGCCTGTGCGATACCAATGGCGGCAGGCTCCCTCATGAGATCGAGGCGGGCGTCAAGGCCGCGCGAGAGGCGGTCAAGTGCGCTTTGGGCATCCATTGCCATAACGACTGCGAAACGGCGGTGGCCAACAGTTTAGCGGCCGTCGCCGCCGGCGTCCGCCATGTGCAGGGGACGATCAACGGGATCGGCGAACGGTGCGGCAACGCCAATCTCGTGTCGATTATCGCAAACTTGGAGCTCAAGCTGGGTTTCCATTGCGTAGGAGCCGAAAGGCTTAAGCGCTTGCGAGACGTTTCGATGACGGTTTACGAGGTGGCGAATTTAACACCGCTTGCGCGCCAACCGTTCGTCGGCCGCAGCGCCTTCGCCCACAAGGCTGGAATTCACGTCTCGGCCGTGCAGCGCAACACGCGCACTTACGAGCACATTGACCCGCAGGCGGTCGGCAATCACCGCCGCGTCCTGTTGTCCGACCTCTCCGGTCGAGCCAACATCGTCTATAAAGCTCGCGAATTCGGCATCGATCTAGAGCAGGACGAAGCCAAAACGGCGCTTCTCTTAGAGCAGCTTAAAAAACTCGAAGCGCAAGGCTACGTGTTCGAGGGCGCTGAGGCCTCATTTGAGCTTATGATGGTTCGGGCGATGGGCATACTGGCGCAACCTTACTTCCACTTCGTGAGCTTCCGGGTCTTCGACGACAAATGGCACGAGGAGCAAGCGCCGTTCAGCGAAGCCGTCGTCGTGATCGAAGGTCCGGAGGGCCGGCGTTCTCGCACGTCCGCCGTCGGCAATGGGCCGGTTAACGCCTTGGATTTGGCTTTGCGCAAGGCCTTGATGCCTTACTATCCGAGCCTTGAGTCGATGCATCTTACGGATTACAAGGTGCGCGTGCTGGATAACGGCGTCGGAACCGCCGCGCGGGTAAGAGTACTTATCGAATCGACCGACGGCCAGCGACGCTGGACCACGGTTGGAGTATCCCATAACGTGCTCGAAGCCAGCTGGCAGGCGTTAATCGACTCGATCGAGTACAAGCTATATAAGGACAACGTACGTCCTGACGCCTCGATTTCAAGAAAGGACGTCTCGACCGCGGAAGAAGCCCAGGCTTAGTCTGCGCATAGCACAGACCACCTGCGCGTGGAGACACACGCTTGGGCAAACAGGTAGTCGGCGTGCCTCGCCGAATTATGATAAGCTTAGGTAAACGGTGACCGACCTGACAAACGCCGGTGATCGATGGGTTTACTGAGCCGCATTCGCGAAGATCTTCAAGCAGCTTACGAGCGCGACCCAGCCGCGCGCAGCAAGCTCGAAATCTTCCTGGCTTACCCAGGAGTGCATGCGGTCTGGTTTTACCGCATCGCCCACTGGCTGTGGGAACATAACTTGAAGCTGCTGGCGCGGCTGCTGAGCGAGTTTGCTCGTTTCCTTACAGGCGTGGAAATCCATCCAGGAGCCAAAATAGGGCGCCGGCTGTTTATTGACCATGGGATGGGGGTGGTGATCGGAGAGACGACCGAAATCGGTGACGACGTGCTGATCTACCAAGGCGTCACGCTCGGCGGGACGAGCCTTACCAAGGGCAAGCGCCATCCCACGATCGAAGACAACGTGATGATAAGCGCGGGCGCCACTGTAATTGGCCCTGTTACGATCGGTCGCGGCAGCCGGATCGGCGCGGGTGCGGTAGTTGTATCCTCGGCGCCGCCATATTCGACGATCGTCGGAATTCCGGGCAAAATCGTCGAGGGCGAGGCCTACAGACGCGCGGCAAGTCAGCTCGACCACGCCCATCTTCCGGACCCTGTGGCGCGCGCGTTGAACGCTTTGTCGGCCAAAGTGGACGAAATCTCGCGCCAGCTAGCGGAGATCGAAGAGCGGCAAAACTGCCTAGAAGAAAAACTTCTCGCTCAGGCATTTCCCACCGATGATTCGGCAAGAATAAAGCATTGATAACGCGCCAGCTCCTCTCTGACTTGCCAAGTTTATCCCCGAGCCAAAGCCGCTGAGACTGACCAAGTTCGATTCACTAGCGGTAAGCATCAGAAGAGCTATCGGCACAGGAAGTCGAACCGAGCGACTTGTCAAGCGCTCGGCCCAAGCTTGTGGCGACCGGGCGTCAGTTGCTGGGTTGACGCGGTTATCGGAGTTCTGGTTGCAATTTGTCATAGAAGCTTAAGGCGATGGAAATTTACCTCGACTATAACGCGGGAGCGCCGCTTCGCCCCGAGGTGCGCGAGGCGCTAATGAACTTTCTTTCCGGGGAAGGGGCGAATCCGTCTTCGGTCCATCGTTCGGGCCAGCGCGCAAGGCGCATCCTGGAGCAGGCTCGCGGGCAGGTGGGCGCACTTATCGAGGCCGCAGCAAAAAACGTCGTCTTTACCAGTGGCGGTACCGAAGCAAATAACCTTGCGATATTCGGCGCGTTGCGCGCGCAGGCGGGCCGCCGCAAGGTGATAAGCTCGCTTATCGAGCACTCCTCGATTATCAACCCACTAAAAGCAGCCGAGCGCGAAGGATTTAACGTGAAATGGCTTGCGCCTGATCACGACGGCCGAATCGATATCGAACAGGCGATCGCGGCGCTCGACGAAAACACGGCGCTCGTAACCATGGCTTTGGCAAATTCTGAAACGGGCGTAATACAGGACTTGGCGCCGCTTGCGGCGGCCGCGCGTGAGGTCGGCGCTCTGATGCACATTGACGCGGCGCAGGCTCTGGGCAGGATGAGGCTCAGCGTCAAGCGTTTGGAGTGCGACCTAATGACGCTAAGCGGTCACAAGATAGGGGCTTTGGCTGGAATCGGCGCGCTTTATGTGCGCGACGAGCGGCGGCTTTGTCCGCTGATGTTCGGCGGGCCGCAGGAACGCGGCATACGACCTGGAACGCAGAACTTGCCCGGAGCCTTGAGCATGGGCGTGGCGGCAGAAGTGCTGGCCAAAAATCTGACTAACGAGATAAACTACGTGACCTTTCTCGCTGAGCGGCTGCGCTCACGCCTTTGGAATTCCGTGCCGGGAATTAAGCTCAACGGTCCCCTTTTCGGGCGCATTCCCAACACGCTCAACTGCGTCTTTCCCGGCGTGCGCGGCGAGACGATGCTGCTTGCGCTCGACCTGGAGGGAGTACGTGTATCGATGGGTTCGGCCTGCGCCGCTGGCTCGATCGAGCCCTCCCACGTCTTGCTGGCCATGGGGCGCAGCGAAAGCGAGGCGCTAAGCTCCCTGCGCTTGAGCTTGGGGCCGCAGCTCACTGTCGAGCAGGTTGACCAGGCCGCCCGTATCATCGTCCACGTCTGGCGTCGACTTGCTTGCGTCGATACAAGTCACAGCGGAGCTTGGCAGTGAACGAGCGCGTGGTAGTGGCAATGTCGGGCGGCGTCGACAGTTCGGTGGCCGCCGCACTTTTACGCGAAAGCGGATATGACGTGATCGGCCTGGCGATGCGCCTTGTGGCGAGCGACGTCCATAGCAATGGCGCGGCGAGTCACAAGCGATGTTGCTCGTACGAGGACTTCGAAGATGCGCGCAGAGTGGCCGAACTGATGGACTTCCCTTTCTACGTGATCGACATGCGCGCCGAGTTCGACGCAAACGTGGTGACGCCCTTCGTGCGTTCCTACCTTGCTGGTCGTACGCCCAATCCCTGCGTCGCTTGCAACCAGTTCATTAAGTTCGACGAGCTTCTAAGCCGGGCCCGAGCGCTCGAGGCAAACTACGTCGCCACCGGCCATTACGCGCGTATCGTGCGCGACCACGCCGGCCGCTACCATCTGATGTGCGCGCGAGACGCGCAAAAGGACCAATCGTATTTCTTGTTCATGCTAAAGCAAGAGCAGCTTTGCCGAATTCTCTTCCCGCTCGGAGAATGGACCAAGGATGAGGTACGTCGAAAGGCAAGAGCCCTCGGACTCGTCAACGCTGACAAGCCCGAAAGCCAGCAGATCTGCTTTGTTGTCGGCACGACGTACGACGAATTCGTCGCCCGACGCGCCGCTCCGCACGAGATAAAGCCCGGGCGCATCGTCGACTCGAGCGGTACTGTTCTCGGTACCCACAGCGGGATCCATCGTTTCACCGTGGGTCAGCGGCGCGGCCTAGGTGTCGCGGCGGGCGAGCCTGTCTACGTGCGCGAAATCAGGCCCGAGAGCGGCGACGTCGTAGTCGCGCGGCGCGAACAGCTTGCGGACCGGGGATTTACGGCCTGCAACGTGAGCCTCACGGGCGCTTTCGACCCCTGGCCGTCGCCACGAACCTTCAAGGTTAAAATTCGCTACCGTCACCCCGCCCTCTCAGCAACCGTCGAACTGCTTGGTCGCGAGCGCGCAATCGTGCGTTTTTTCGAAGCTTGCACCGCAGTCACCCCAGGGCAGGCGTGTGTCTTTTATCAGAACGATGAGGTCGTGGGCGGTGGAATAATCGAGACCCCGCTCAGGGAGTAGACGATCGTGCGTTTCGCTATTGCGACGCTCGGATGCAAAGTCAATCAGTACGACTCGGCGGTTATCGAAAGCCGTTTGCTGAGCTCAGGCATGCGCCGAGTCGAGTTCGACGAGCCTGCCGAGGTGTACATCGTAAATACCTGCGCGGTTACCGACCGCGCCGATGCCGAAAGCCTACGTCTGGCGCGACGAGCGCGGCGCTTAAACCCTTCGGCCAAAGTGATCGTGACCGGTTGTCTGGCCCAGGCAAGGCCGCAGATGCTGGCCGCCAGCGATGCCGTCGACCGAGTGATCGGGCTGGGGATGCCAGAAGAGTTGATTCGCGCAGCGTTGGGACAGGATAGCGCAGCGGAGCGGGTTACGGTGGTGAACCTGCGCAAGCAGAAGGGCATAGCGCTCGATTCGCCGGGCGTGACGATGGTGGGTCAGACGCGCGCTTTTCTTAAAGTGCAAGAAGGATGTGATCGCTTTTGCTCGTTCTGTATCGTGCCTTTCTCGCGCGGGCGCTCGCGTTCGACACCGCCCCGTCGGGTACTCGAAGCACTCGACGAGCTCCACCAGCAAAGCGTAAAGGAGGTCGTTCTCTGCGGCACCCAACTTGGCAGCTATGGACGCGACCTCGACCCGCCCGCGTCATTAGCCCAGCTGCTCGAGATGATAGCCGAGCGCAGCGCGATCCCGCGTGTTCGGATTAGCTCGCTCGAGCCAGACGAGCTGAGCGATGAGATAATCGAGTTGATGGCTGCCGACGACCGTTTCTGCCCGCATTTCCATCTGCCGCTGCAATCGGGCAGCGATACGATCCTTCGGCGCATGCGCCGGCCTTATTTGAGCGCTTTTTATCGCGAGCTCGTTCTGAAGATCGTTCAAAAGATGCCGCAGGCGTGCATCGGTACCGATATTATCGTGGGCTTCCCTGGCGAGAGCACCGACGATTTCGAGCAAACGGTCCAGTTTCTGTCGGACCTTCCCCTCGGCTATTTCCATGTTTTCCCCTATTCGATAAGATCAGGCACGACGGCAGCCAAACTGAGCGCTAAGGTCGAGCAAGGCGAGATAAAGCGGCGCGCCAAGATTATACGCGCGCTGGGAGAACAGAAGCGGCGACGGTTTGTTTCCCGCTTTGTCGGCGCTCGCTTGAGAGTGCTCCTTGAAGAGACTTACGACTCGCAAAGCGGACGGCTCAAAGGGTACACGCGAAACTACATCCGCGTCTTGGTCAAAGCGCCAGACTACCTCAGAAACCAAGAGGTCGAGGTTCGGGCAGCGGGTTTACTCGGCGATGGCCTGGCTGGAACGCTGGTTTAGGCTAGCCGCCCGCCCGCCTGCTTCTCGCGCTTCGGATGGTTCGAGTTCGGCACTTTGTGGCATAGAGGCGGCGCTCGGCTATCGGTTCGCCGACCGTGAGTTGCTTCGCACAGCCCTGACTCATCGTAGCGCAGCTATCTCGTCAGGCGCCGATTATGAAAGGCTTGAGTTTTTAGGCGACGCGGTGCTCGACCTTGTGATCGCTGACTTTCTGATGCGGCGCTTTCCGCAAGCGCGCGAAGGAACTCTCTCCAAGCTCCGCGCGTCGATCGTCAACACCACCACACTTGCCGACAAGGCACGCGCCTTGGGAATCGACCGTGGCCTGCGACTTGGAAAAGGCGAAGAGCACAGTGGCGGGCGGCAAAAGCCCTCGATTTTGGCTGGCGCATTCGAGGCCCTAATCGGAGCGATCTACCTCGAGAGCGGTTTTGAAACCGCGCGCCGCGTAATCGAAACGCTTTTTGAGTCCGAGCCCGAAAGCGCGAGCGCTCAGCGTGACTACAAAACCGAGCTTCAGGAGGCCGCCTATCGCTACTTTGGAACCCATCCGGTCTACGAACTGATGAGCGAGACGGGGCCCGAGCATGCCAAGCGGTTTACCAGCCGCGTCTTAATCGGCAATCGAGAGTTCGGCTTGGGCGAAGGCTCGAGCAAAAAGCAAAGCGAGCAAGCCGCAGCCCGTCGCGCGCTCGAACTGTTAGCTGGCCAACATCATGAGCGATCTGGCACCTGAATCGTTTCGATGTGGTCTTGTCGCCCTGGGCGGACCGACCAACGTCGGCAAGTCGACGCTGCTGAACCAGCTCGTTGGGCGCAAAATAACGATCGTAAGCCCGCGTCCGCAGACGACGCGCCGGCGCATAATGGGAGTACGCAACGAACCTGACGCGCAGTTCGTTTTTGTCGACATGCCCGGCCTTCATCTGCCGCGCGGTCTTCTCAACCAGCGCATGACCGCTCTTGCCCGCCGCTGCATGGCCGAGGCGGACGTCGTGGTCGGGATGATCGAGGCTGGCCCCTCGTTGAGCGCGCAAGACAAGACATTTCTGAACGAGTTGCGCGCCTACAAGATCCCTAAAATCGTCGCCATCAACAAAATCGACCGCGTAAAACGCGCAAGCTTTCTGCCCCAGCTCGAAGAATGCGCTCAAGTCATTCCAGAGGCGGAGCTCGTGCCAATAAGCGCGCTGACCGGCGAAAACTTAAGCCGTCTGCTCGACGTGATCAAGCAGTTTCTTCCATTTCGGCCTCCTCTGATGCCTCCCGACGTGTACACGGACCAGACCGAGCGGATGCTGGCCGAGGAAATTATCCGAGAGAAACTCTTTCTCACCCTGCACGAGGAAGTTCCCTTCTCGACTGCGGTTAAAATCGAAGAATTTACCCTCGACCAGGACAAAAACCTCCTCAGAATCAGCGCTGTAGTGATCGTCGAACGAGAGTCGCAAAAAGGTATCGTTATCGGCGCTGGCGGCCAGCGGCTAAAACAAATCGGTCAAAGCGCGCGAGAAGAGCTTGAGCTCCTGTTCAACCGGAAAGTTTTCCTAAGCCTGCTCGTCAAAGTAGAAAAGAACTGGACCAAAGATCCACGCAAAGTAAGCGAACTTGCGATCTAGGCTTTCTGCCGCGCTTTTCCTACTGGCGCTGTACAGGTCTAGAAAAAGTGCCCGCCCCTGCTTTGGCATGGCGGCCGCCGCATCGCCTAACCTGCAGCGCTACAACAAAACTCGAGCGACGGGTGCACGGAAAGCGTGCAGGTTAAGATCTCGCGCGCTTTAAGGTAGAATCAAAAGAAAGAGACCTAATGTCTTTACCTCTCTGGCACCTGTCATCCGACCACCTGTTTCAGGTGCTAGGTGCTAAGGCAGTAGCATTCTTGTTTTTGGCATGTGATGGCTTCAAGGCAGGACTCTAACAGCTTGGAACGTCTTAAGGAGGCGCTCCATGGGCTGCCGTTGGTCTTGATTTGCGGGCGGCCTAATGTCGGAAAGTCGAGCCTTTTTAACCGAATCGTGGGTGCCCAGCGATCGATCGTCAGCCCGATTCCCGGGGCGACGCGCGACCTTAACCTCGCTCGCGTAAGCGTGGCGGACCGAGAATTCGTGATCGTCGACAGCGGAGGCCTCGACCCGTTGAGCGACGACTCCTTGGGCAACAAGCTCGCCGAGCGAACGCTTTCTGCTGCGCGTCTTGCAAACGCAATTATTTTTGTCGTCGATGGCAGAGAGGGACTTAACCCACTCGATCTGCACGGATGGGAGCAGCTTCGCCTGCTAGGGCGTCCGCTATTTGTTGCGGTCAACAAGCTTGACCGGCCTGGTATGAACCTTCTAGCAAGCGAGTTTCACGCGCTAGGCGTGGAAAGGCTATTCGCTATCTCCGCAGCGCACGGTCATGGGGTCGGTGAGTTGCTCGAAAACGTCGCAGCCTCGTTGCCGCCTGCTTCTGATACCCAAGTAGCTGCTAGCGACCTCCGCTTTGCGCTTATCGGACGCCCCAACGTCGGCAAATCGTCGTTGCTCAACCGACTTGTCGGGTTCGAGCGCTCCACGGTGGACGCCACAGCAGGCACCACTCGCGACCCGGTTGACGTCGAGCTGGAATTCGCCGGACGGCGCCTTCTGCTGATCGATACGGGTGGCGTTAGGCGGCGCAGCCGCGTCGAGGGCGAACTTGAAAACCGCACTGTGGCGCGCGCGTTGGCCACGATGCGGCGCGCCGAAGTGCTGGGGCTCGTGATCGACGCGACCGAAGGTATCACCGATCAGGATGCGCGGCTGGCTCGGCTAGTCGACAAGCACGAACGGGCTTTGGTGTTGATCGTCAACAAGTGGGATCTGGCGTCGGCCCGCGGGCAGGTCGCTTCGGCCTTTAAGCGCGACATCGAGGAACGCTACCCGTTCCTGGATTACGCGCCGGCAGTTTTCTGCTCGGCGCTCACCGGCGACGGAGTGGGACAAATCCTGGAGCGAGCGCTAGAGGTAGGCGAAGACTTTCGCGCGAGCTTCAAAACCTCCCACCTTAACCGGATTCTGGCCTCGCTTGTTGCCGAGTTCGAGCCGCCCACGGTCTCCGGCAAAAAGCTAAAGCTTATGTACGTGACTCAAACCGCCAGCGCACCTCCTCGATTAGTCTTCTTTACGAACATCGAACGCGACATTCCAACGCACTACCTTCGGTTTCTCGAGTCGCGCTTCCGTCAGGCTCTGGGCTTGGTCGGAACCCCGCTCAAAATCGAGCTACGCAAAGCCCCCTCGGGCCGTCGCGCGACCAAGGCGAACGATGTCGAGCATGCAGAGACAGTTGGCTAAACCCACTGATAAAGCGCGCCGGACCAGGGTCAGGGGCCGGTCGCTGAGCCGAACATGACGTCCGAGGTTTAGCCTCCGTTAGTCCTATCGAAGACGGTCGGGTATAGTGGTCGCATCGTGATCCTAATTCTCGATTTTGGGAGCCAATATACCCAGCTAATCGCGCGCCGTTTGCGCGAAAACGCGGTGTACTGCGAGATACATCCCTATAATTTGAGCCTTGAGCGGATACGGGAGCTTGCACCCAAGGGCATAATTCTTTCCGGTGGCCCGGCAAGCGCGTATCAAGACGAGGCGCCCGATATTCCCGACGAAGTGCTTCACTTGGGATGTCCTGTTCTGGGCATATGCTATGGGATGTACATCATCGCGCACCATCTGGGTGGTCGTAGCGCGCGTGCCACGGCGCGCGAGTACGGGCCGGCTACGCTTGCGATCGACGAGCCCGGAGGGCTTTTCGAGGGATTGAACGCGCGCGAACTTTCGGTCTGGATGAGCCACGGCGACCGGCTGGAGTCGATTCCAGCGCTTTTGCGACCGATTGCCCATACGGCCAACTCGCCGTACGCGGCGATACGCAGCGTTGACGGCCGCTTGTGGGGCGTTCAGTTCCATCCCGAAGTCTCGCACACGGTTGCGGGCGCGCAGATCCTTCGCAACTTTGCGTACAACGTCTGCGGCGAGCAAGGCGACTGGAAGCTTGCCGACTTCGTCGAGCTGAAGACCGAGGAGATCCGCTCCAAGGTAGGACCCGACGACGAAGTCCTGATGGGGCTTTCCGGCGGAGTTGACTCGGCAGTGGCCGCGGCCCTGATCGCACGGGCCGTGGGAGAGCGCCTAAGATGCGTCTTTGTCGACACCGGGCTTCTGCGCGCGGGCGACGTCGAGCGGATCGAGCGAAGCTTTCGCAAACGAATCGTGCCGCAACTTTCGATTATCGATGCGAGCGAGCTTTTTCTCGAACGTCTCAAAGGAGTGACCGACCCGGAGCGAAAAAGACGCATCGTTGGCCATACCTTTGTCGAAGTGTTCGAGCGCGAGGCGGCCCGTTACGAGCGGGTTCGCTTCCTGGGTCAGGGCACGCTCTATCCCGACGTCATCGAGTCAGTTTCGCTAAGGGGTCCTTCGGCCACCATCAAAAGCCATCACAACGTCGGAGGCCTGCCCGAGCGGATGCGGCTCGAGCTTATCGAGCCGCTGCGAGAGCTCTTCAAGGACGAGGTACGCCAGGTCGGCCGGATACTTGGTCTTCCTGAGGATATCGTCGAAGCCGAGCCTTTTCCGGGACCGGGGCTTGCGGTCCGGATAGTGGGAGAAGTGACGAAGGAGCGCGTCGAGATGCTGCGCGCGGCTGACCGGATCGTGATGGAGGAAGTGCGACGCGCAGGGCTGATACCGGGCTTGTGGCAGGCCTTCGCCGTACTGCTGCCGCTCAAGTCGGTGGGTGTGATGGGGGATGAACGAAGCTACGAAAGCACGATCGCGATTCGCGCCGTGCAGTCGGTCGACGGAATGACGGCCGACTGGGCTCGCCTCGACGCAGACCTACTGGCTCGCCTGTCGACCAGAATCACCAACGAAGTGAAAGGAATCAACCGAGTGGTGTACGATATAACGTCGAAGCCACCGGCGACGATCGAATGGGAATGATGGTACGCACGCGTTATGCGCCAAGCCCAACGGGCTCGCTGCACATCGGTAATGTGCGCTCGGGACTGTTCGCCTACCTCTTCGCCCGCCATCATCACGGTACGTTTATCCTACGTATCGACGATACCGATCCCGAGCGCTCCAGCAAGGAATCGCTCGAAGAGATCTTGGCAAGCCTCAGATGGTTAGGACTCGACTGGGACGAAGGGCCACCAGATCCTCGCTACTTCCAGTCCAACCGGATCGACCGCTACCGCGAGGTTTTGCGCCAGCTCTTGCGCGAGGGCAAAGCATATCCATGTTACTGCACGCCCGAGGAGCTCGAGGCCAAACGCAAGCAGGCCGAACGCGAAAAACGCAAACCGGTCTACGACGGCAAATGTCGGAATCTACCGTTCGACCCGGAACTTCCGCTGCCCGAGCGCGGCGGTGAAAGACGCTACGCGATCCGCTTTCGCACTCCCCAGCAAGGCGAAACCGTAGTCGACGACTTGGTCAAAGGGCGAGCCGTCTTCCAGAATTCAGAGCTCGACGATCTTATTATCTTTCGCTCCGACGGAATTCCGACTTACAATTTCGCAAGCGTGGTCGACGATATAGACTTTCGCATCACCCACGTGGTGCGCGGCGACGACCATATGCCTAACACACCGCGGCAAATCAAGATCTTCGAGGCGCTCGGTGCCAAACCGCCGCTATTTGCCCATCTGCCGCTCGTTCTCGGCCACGACGGCAAGCCTCTTTCCAAACGCCACGGCGCAACCTCGGTCTTCGCCTATCGCGACGCGGGCTACTTCCCAGAAGCGCTGTTGAATTATCTGGCGCGCCTGGGATGGTCTTACGGAGACCAAGAGATTTTCTCAAAACAAGAGCTGATCGAAAAATTCGACTTCAGTCACTGCGGCAAATCGCCCGGTATCTTCAATCCCGAAAAACTTCTGTGGCTCAACTTCCATTATCTGAAGGAGCGACCAGTGGCTAAGCTTGCGCGCGAGCTGCGGCCCTTTATCGAAAGGCGCGGGTATCGCGTGCCCGACGACGAGGTGTGGCTCGAGATGGTCGTTGTGACCTTGCGGGAGCGAGCCAAAACACTGGTAGAGATGGTCGACTTTGCGCATTTCTACCTAAGCGAGGATATCGAACTTGACCCCAAAGCAGCCAGCAAGTTCCTCACTCCCCAGATCCTTGAACCGATCGAAACGCTCGCCCGGGAGTTAGAAACTTTGGAGCCCGAGTTCGAAACCACGCCTGCTGTCGTCGCGTCGGCTGACGCTGGCGCCCGGGACCAGTCGTCCGAATGGGAGAACACTCGTGCGGCCGCTTTACTCAAGGCGCGCGCCGATCGCGTGCGTGAGGTTTTCGAACGAGTCCTTGCGCGCTTCAATCTCAAGCTCGGACAGCTTGCCCAACCCGTGCGCGTTGCTCTCACTGGAGGAACCGTCAGTCCTGGCATCTTCGAAGTAATTGCGGTGCTGGGGATAAAACGCTCGGTAGCGCGGCTGCTTAACGCCTCGACATGGATCAGGCAGCAGCTTCAAGAGACGTCGGAGCGCGCTAAATAAGGTTTTTGCTGAGTAGGCGAAACAAATAGCTTTTTGTAGAATCGCTCCGCGTTGCTCTTGACGCACTCGAGGCCACCGGCCGACATCCGAGCGCATTTTGTCCTGAGCGTCTGTCGAGAAAATTGTGTTTTGCCGCTCAAAAGTCCTAGGCTTAAGGTTGTGAACCAGCGAGCTCAAGAAAAAAGTTTTTGGGTTGCTAGCGATGAAAGTCTTGTTCGAGAAAAAGGGTCCAATTGCGTACGTAACAATCAACCGACCCGAGCGACTCAACGCCTGTGATTTCGAGACCTACGCTCTTCTGGCGCAGGCGTGGCGCGAATTCAGGGATGACAAACAGCTTCGGGTAGCGATTCTTACCGGAGCGGGCGAGCGCGCGTTCTGCGCCGGAAGCGACGTAAAGAGTAATTACGTGGAGCGTGCGGGGCAGGATCCGCCTGACTCGCCTTTTCCGGTGATGCTGGAGTTATACAAGCCTATCATCGCGGCCATAAACGGCCATTGTAACGGCGGCGGCCTCGAGCAGGCGCTTGCTTGCGACATCCGCGTAGCGGCGGAGCACGCTCAATTCGGACTCGGCGAGGTTCGGCTCGGATGGCTTCCAGGAAGCGGCGGTACCCAGCGCCTGCCGCGTCTGATTCCGCTCGGCAGAGCGCTCGAGATGCTCTATACGGGCAACCGCATCGACGCGCACGAAGCTCTGAGGCTGGGCTTGGTAGATTACGTGGTGCCAATGAGCCAGCTAATGAGCAAGTGCGAAGAGATCGCGCTCGAAATTTGCAAAAGTGCCCCACTTGCAGTTCAAAAAATCAAGGAAGCCGTGCTACGTGGCTTGGATATGCCCCTTCCAGAGGCACTAAAGCTCGAGCGCGCATTATACAAAGAGCTACAAAATACCGAAGACGCACGCGAAGGAGCCCGGGCTTTTGCCGAGAAACGTCCCCCACGCTGGAAAGGTGCCTAAAACCGCTACCGAGCGTCGTCTTAACTTCCGGCGCTAAGTCCGGCTGCGGTCTGAAGCGATTAAAAGCTGTCGGCGCGTAAGTCTGCCAGCGTTCGGCAGACCGATTTGGCTTTCGCTTCAAATCGCACGTACGGCGTAAAGATAAGCGTTGCTGAAAGCGTGTGCTAACGCTCCTTGCGTCTATCGCTCGCGCGACTGCCAACGGAAAGCTTTCGTGCTCAACCCGCAACGCTCGATCTGGGGAAGGCAATCCCTGTGAGACAAACGGCTTTGAGTCGAACAACCCCTCTACGCCACATGCGGCAGGCGTATCCGCTATCCGATTGTACGCAAATCGAGAACTTATCTTACCGTCGCGTCAAAGCCGCAACGCCTATATTCGATTAAGGCCAATAAATTTGTCTCCGTCGAAGGCGCGCTTGACCGCGAGGTTCAAGCGCGTTATTGATGAGAAAGCTTCCCACCTCTTTTAACCGCCGTCTTGGAGCTTGCGCGCCGAGTGACTGGGCAAGTCTCTTGACGCAAGCTCGGCAACAGTGAGTGCTCATGAAGTAAAAGGGGGGGTCCGATGAATGGTGCGCACGATCTCGGCGGCTTTCACGGATTAGGGCGCGTTCAGCGCGAGGAGAACGAACCGGTCTTCCATAGCGAATGGGAGAAAGGCGTTTTTGCCCTTCTTTTCGCCACACTGGGCAACGGGCTAATCAATGTGGACGAATTCCGCTTCGGCATCGAGCAGATGCATCCCGCCTACTACCTATCGTCTCGGTACTACGAACATTGGCTCTTCACGATCGAGAAGGGCCTCGTAGAAAAAGGTATTATCAGCAAAGAAGAACTCGATGCGCGCGCACGCCGCTATCGAGAGGATCCCCAGGCGCAATTGCCCGAGCGCAAAGACCCCAAGCTCGCTGACCGGATGGCGGCGCTAATCAAAAGAGGGGCTCCCTGTACGCGTCCTTCGGTGGTCAGCCCGCGATTTGCCGTCGGCCAGCCCGTGCGCGCTAAGAATATCAATCCGACCGGCCATACTCGGCTTGCGCGTTACGTGCGAGGCAAGCGAGGCGTGATTCACAAAGTTCACGGTACTTTCGTAACACCGGACACCAACGCGCTCGGCAAAGGAGAAAATCCCCAGCCAGTCTACAGCGTAGCTTTTCCGGCGTGGGAATTATGGGGTTGGGATAGCGCCGAACCAAACGAAACGATTTACGTCGATCTTTGGGAAAGCTATCTCGAGCCGGCGTAGTAAACAGTCTCTAACGCGTGGGAGAACTATTGAAATGAGCGAGGCGCGTTACAAGGGAAGCCCTCTTCCCATTCCTCAACAATACCCTCTCAGCGAGGAAGAACTGACCGCACGCACCAAGGCACTTCAAGCGCTCTTGATCGAAAAGGGCTTTTTAAGTTCCGACATGATAGAGCGCGTAGTCAGCATCTACGAGAAAGATATTGGGCCGTTACTTGGGGCGCGAGTCGTTGCACGGGCGTGGGTTGATCCTGAGTTTAAGAAGAGGCTTTTGGCCGACGCCACTAAAGCCTGTGCCGAGCTGGGGATCGGTGGGATGCAAGGCGAGCACATGGTTTGTCTTGAGAACACTCCCAAGGTTCGCCATGTCGTATGCTGCACTCTGTGCTCCTGCTATCCATGGCCGGTGCTTGGCCTTCCGCCGAACTGGTACAAATATCCCCAGTATCGTTCGCGCCTCGTCGCCAACCCACGGCAGACGTTGCGCGAGGACTTTGGACTGAGTATTCCCGATGACGTCGAGGTTCACGTCTGGGACAGCAGCGCGGAGATCAGGTATTTCGTGCTCCCGCAAAGGCCTTCGGGCACCGAGAAGCTTACGGAAGAAGATCTCGCCAAACTGGTGACGCGCGACTCCATGATCGGGGTGGGCGATCCTCTTCCTCCGTCCTCGCTGAGCTAGCTAAGCTGCTTACTGGCCCCTGCTCGTCGGTTTCGGGCCGATGGGGCTGTGGCCGAGAGGCGCGAGCAAAGGAGGTGGTTTACTTGTGAACGAGGAAGTTGGAAATGCGCCGTCTGAGCTGACGGTGCGGGCGAGGATTGCCGCGATGCTACCTCGAAAGAGCGGAGAACTCGTGTTCGAAGCGCCGTGGGAACGAGAGGTGTTCGGCATGGCGATCGCGCTCTGCGAGAAAGGGGTTATAAGCTTCGATGAGCTACGTTGGCGAGTCGTCGCTGCGATTTCGGCGTGGGAACGCGCCAATCGAGGTCAGGAAGACAAATTCCGCTTTTACGCGTTCTGGCTAGACAGCCTCGAGAGGCTCTTGCTTGAGCGAGGAGTCCTAAAAGATAGCGAGCTCAAGGTTGGCCGGCGTGAGAACCAGTCAGACTAAGCAGCGATAAACATGATGCAAGCTCGGGAACGTCTTTCATGCTTGACACGGAAACGATCGAACTTTTCCTCCAGCATGCACATCGCAGGATCGAAGGCTGGCTTATCGAATTCGAAGAAAAGCTCGACGAAGGCCTAGTCGAGCTACCTCTGCTTGAGAGCGCACGCGCCGAGCTTCGCCGACATATGTACGTGGAAGAAAAGTTGGTGTTCCCAAGGGCGGAGCATAAGTTCAAAGAGGTTGTGGCGCTATTGCTCGAAGGGCACGGTTTTATCTGGGACGCGGCGGAAAAGCTATGGTCGGAGGCTCATCGACAGCAAGATATCGGGTCACTTAAAAAATCGACGCAGGCGCTAGCGCGATTGCTTGCGATACACAGCGCAGAAGAGGACATGGGAATATATCCGGATCTTTTGGACTTGCTCGGGCCGGCTGCTAGCGCCGAGTTGCTAAGGAGCTGCTCGGTTGCAACGGCGCCGCAGGATTGGGTATGTAGCGCTCGTTGCGCTACGCGCCCACCCACAATTTAGCATCGTTCTACACGCTACGAATAGCGTGGCGGTAGCGACGAACAATCTACCCTAGAGCGAGGGTCGTGTTATGTCGGTCAAAGTTCCAACTTTAGATCAACTAAAGCGTATTGCAGAGCGTTATGGGATGCAGTTATCCGACGCGCGCCTGAGCGAGTTTCGCGAGCTGATGGGACCGGTGTTGGCTTCGTACTCACAACTGGACGCGCTGCCCGAACCACACGCCACTGTGAAGTATCCGAGGTCGAGCGGATGGAGGCCCAAGCCAGAAGAGAACCCGCTTGGGGCATGGTACTGGCGAACTGAGATTACCGGAGCTTCTGAAGGGCCTTTGAAGGGCAAAACGGTTGCGATCAAAGACAATGTGTGCGTTGCTGGAGTCCCCATGATGAACGGCACGGCCGTGCTGGAAGGCTACGTGCCCGAGGCCGATGCCACCATAGTCACCCGCATCCTCGATGCCGGAGGAACCATTTTAGGTAAGGCGGTGTGCGAAAGCTTGTGCTTTTCGGGAAGCAGCTTTACCAGCGACACCGGACCCGTGCGTAATCCATACAACCCAGAGCGCTCCGCCGGAGGCTCGTCGAGCGGAAGCGCAGTGTTAGTGGCAATCGGCGAGGTCGATATGGCCATCGGAGGCGACCAGGGTGGCTCGATCCGTATCCCCAGTTGCTGGTGCGGGATCTACGGACTGAAACCGACCTACGGGTTAGTCCCGTACACAGGGGTCTTTCCGATCGAGATGACGCTGGATCACGCGGGACCGATGGCGCGCACCTGCGCAGACGTCGCGCTCTTGCTCGAAGTTATCGCCGGACCTGATGGGCTCGACCCGCGCCAGGCGGGCGGACCAAGTGGCAAAGCTTATTCCAAGATGCTAACCGGGGAGGTGCGTGGCCTTAAGCTAGGTGTCGTGAGAGAAGGCTTCAGCCTGCCCGGGCGATCACAGCAGGACGTGGACGAGGCCGTACGTCAAGCCGCGCGCGCTTTCGAACGCCTAGGTTGCCAGGTGACAGAAGTCAGCGTCCCATGGCATTCGCACGGTATCCATATCTGGAACGGAATCGCTCTGGAGGGCGCTACCATGTTGATGGTAGCCGGGAACTCGATGGGCACCAACTGGAAGGGACATTACACGACAAGCCTGCTAGACGCCTACGCGCGAGGACGCCTGACCCGCGCCCAAGATCTCTCCGAGACGACTAAGCTTACCGTATTGATCGGCCAATATATGCAGGATTACTACCACGGACGCTATTACGCTAAAGCGCAGAATCTAGCGCGCGTTTTGCGTGCAGCCTACGATCAGGCGCTACAGCAGTGCGACGCGCTCGTGATGCCCACGCTCCCCATGAAGGCAACACCAATTCCCGACGCAAACGCGCCTTTAGCCGAGTACGTCACGAGAGCGCTGGAGATGATCCCCAACACAGCGCCCTTCGACGTAACGGGCCATCCAGCGATCAACGTGCCGTGCGCGATGTCCGAGGGACTTCCGGTCGGAATGATGTTGATCGGCAGGCACGGCGAGGATGACCTTCTGTTGCGCCTGGCGGACGCATTTGCTCGCAACGTCTTTACACCTCCGGCTCCGCCAATCGGCGCCCGTAAGGCGTAGCGTTAGGCACACAGGCGCCAACGGCAATTTCTCTTCTCGACCGAGCGCGCCATCCGAGCACGACTCGTCGTCGGTAAAATCGCCCTTGCCCGAGAGGTGCTCGCGTGTCGGTTTGCGGGCGGGCTTCGGGGCTGGCTCATCGATTCAAAAGCCGGCCGAGGTTAGAAGTTAAACATATCCCGCCCGTCCTGCACCTGCCTCGGTGGAAGACTTAAACTCGGGAGGCTCGAACTCACGTTCTCGGCTGCGGCTCTCGAAGGTTGCCTCCCGAAAGGAGTAGCGCGATGGATATTGTCAAGCAGCAGCGCAAGGCGCAGACGTTTCGCGAGATGCACCTGGGGCCTTCGATTCTCGTTTTGCCCAACGCCTACGACGCCCTAAGCGCGCGGGCCTTCGAGGCGGCCGGTTTCAAAGCGATCGCCACTCCGAGCGCTGGGATCGCTTTTTCGCTCGGGTATCCGGACGGCGAAGTGATACCGCGCGATGAAATGCTAGGAGCGGTCCGCCGGATCGCTAATTGCGTCGATGTTCCGGTAAGCGCCGACATGGAGTCAGGTTATGCCCGAGACGCTGCGGGCGTTGCCGACACAGTCAGGGCGGTGATCGCTGCCGGTGCCGTGGGAATCAATCTGGAAGACTCAAAACACGACGGCAGCGGCAACCTGTACGAGATCGACGAAATGATCGAGCGTATCAAGGCGGCTAAAGAAGCTGCCAGGTCAACAGGCGTCGATCTGGTTATCAACGCGCGGACCGACGTCTTTTTGCGAGCGATCGGCGAGCCTGAAACGCGCTTGGAGCACGCCGTGCGCCGCGCGAACGCGTACCGAGACGCGGGAGCCGATTGTCTTTACGTGATGGGCTTCTTGGACCGAGCGACGATCGCTGCGCTAATCCCCCAGATTCGGGGGCCAGTGAATATCTTGGCTACGCCGACTACGCCGCCGATTCGAGAGCTGCAGGCTCTGGGCGTTGCTCGAGTTACGATCGGCCCCGCGGCGGCTTTGGCGGCGCTGTCGCTGTTCCAACGAATCGCAAAAGAGCTACTTACCTCGGGAACCTATACAAGCTTCGCCGAAGCGGCAAGCTATGAGGAAGCTAACGCCCTGATGCGGCGATAACACGCAGATAATCCACCGGAGCGAGCATCTTCATCTTTCTGCGCCGACAGACAATGCCGGTCTGGACGACAAAAGTCGAGCGCTGACGCGGCTACATCCGTAAGGCACGGCTCGAGCGCACGACGATTTCGCGCCGGAGAAATCGACCTCTTCGAGCTGACCGTCAAAAGGCATAATCAGCGACTTTATCGAGTGGCGCGATCGATCTAAGGCGACGAGAAGAAGAGAAAAAGGTGGGATGACGTAGTGCAAGAGACTTACATGCGGACATCCGCGCACCTCGTCAGTCCAACGGTCGATTCTCCTTTGCCACCTGGCTTACCTTGACTGCGATCCGCAAGTTATCAACGTGCGCACATCTGGCTTGAGCTCAAAGCCACTGCTCCTTTTGTTTTGAGCCAACCGTTAGGATTTAGTCGCACTTCGTATCCCCCAAAGTTCGCGCTCGCCTTTTCGTGCGTTGAGACAGCCGTGATGCTCATCTGAGCATATGTCGCCGGCCAGTTCGTGTCGTCACCAAATCAGCTTCGATACCTCTTGCCTTCGCTCAACAAAGCCGAACCGACACCTTTGTGCAAAATAAAGCGAAGCTCGCCCGCTTCACCATCTCGTATTTGCGGCTCCACCCAGGCAATCAGGGCGCTGTAGATCGTGCGTTCGTTCGCTTGCGCCCAGTGCGCGTGCGTGTCGGACGTGCTCAACGGGCTGTGCCTTGAGCTCACCCACAACGCACTGCCCTTCCACGTGCGTTAAAGCTACCAGAGCTGCTGCAAGGTTAGCTCGGAAATCAGGAGCTAACTGGCACCAGCTCAGTGATTCGTACTCGCTCTCAAAATAGCGACAAATTCTGCTGACGGTTTCTTGACCGAGGTCTCGAAAGATGTATATGTAATACATGTAATGGTCGACGGAACCGAAGGTAGTCTTGTAAAGGAGCAGGAGAGATGGGCAGCCTAGCTGACGCTATTCGCCAACATCACTTGAGTTTGGCCAAGACCCTGCACGCACATGCGCGCGGAGTCGGCGGAAAGGAACCGCAAACAGAACGGGACGCCTTCGTCAACTTTTTGAAAGGCGATTTGCTCCCCCACGCTGACGGAGAGGAGCGTCAGCTGTACCCGTTGGTGGACGACCTCTTGCGACAACATGGAAGGCCGACAGCGACGATGTCTGTCGACCATGAGTTCATCAAGGACTACGTAGCGCGCATCGAAGAGTTAACGCGACAGCTCGAAGTCGCATCCGAACCGGAGCGCTCGCAACTCCTGCCTCGGCTACGGGAGCTAGCGCTGCGGCTCGACGCGGTCGTAGAGCTTCACTTGGCCAAGGAGGAACGGATTTATCTGCCGCTAATCGAAAAATACGTCGACAAGGAACGACAAAACGCCGTACTTCGGTCGATTCACGAGTCATACCAAAGAAGGAGGAAGGAAAAGATGTCCCAAGAACGATTACTCGACGTTCGCGAGATCGTACCCAGAGAAAGACACACCTTGATTTTCGATACGTTCATGAGCCTTAAGCCTGGCGAGGCCTTTATTCTGGTCAACGACCACGACCCCCGGCCTTTGTACTACCAGTTCGAGGCCGAACACACAGGTCAGTTCTCGTGGGATTACCTCGAGCAAGGACCCGAGGTGTGGCGAGTTCGAATCGGGCGCAAAAGCTGATAGCCGCGCTACATCCGATTAGCTGAGAGAGGAGGTCGAAGTGGTCAGCGAAGATGACATTCTGCGAGCTCTACGGACGGTCAACGATCCCGAGGTCGGGGTGAACATCGTCGATCTGGGGCTTGTCTACGGCGTGGAGGTCGAAGCCGAGCGCGTGCGCATTGCGATGACGATGACGACACCGGCCTGCCCGATGCATTCATATTTGACCGAAGAGGTGCGCCAAGCGATTCTAAATCAGTGTAAGGAAGTGAAAAAAGTCGACGTACAACTGGTCTGGGATCCGCCTTGGGCGCCATGGATGATCTCCGAGGAAGGCAGACGACAACTCGGCTGGCAGTAATCAGGAGAGCGGAGGCTTAGATGGAACTCATCGAGAAATGGTTTTCGGACCTACGGCGAAATTATGGCGCCGAGCCGCTCGTAAGCGATGCGCGTTTGGGCGTTTTCTACACCGCGGTTGAAATTTCAACCGGCAATGTAGGCGTGGCGTTCACCCCTCGAGACTTGAGCGATACCGTATGCTGCCCAAAGACCGCTGCTGGAGCGCCACCGGCGGGACAGCTTATCGGGATCAAGGCTTGGGATTTGGCTAAATACGCCTTTTCGCCGAGCGCGCTAAGGCGAGCGCTGGGAGTCGCAACGCTCAACGCGCTTTCCGCTGCGGCTGTCGACTGCTATGGCCTGCCGGATGGGACGGTACAACAGGAGCTTGACGCGCTGGAGGCGGCTGCGATAACGCCCGAAGACCGCGTTGCGATGGTCGGGGCGTTCGTCCCTTTCATAAAACGGCTCAAAGGGCGGGTAATTAGTCTTAATGTAATCGACAAGCATCGCGAGGCCCTGAAGCCCGACGAGCGCTCGCTTTGGATTCATCCGCAGTTCGCGATCGAAGCGCTCCGTAAGGCGACCGTCGTTATCTTCTCTGGTTCGGCCTTGGTCGAAGGTGGAATCGATGAACTACTTCAAGCTTCAAGGTCGGCGCGCATCTGCGTCATGGCGGGACCCACAACGCCGCTGTGGCCGCTCCCATTTTTTAGAAGCGGCATCGCGGTTCTAGGCGGTATTCGCGCTCTGAACGCGCGCGAGCTACTGACGATCGTAGGCCAGGGCGGTTCGGGTTACCTTTTCGAGCGGGCCGCTCGGAAGGTCTGCCTTATCGACTCGTCGGTTTGGCCCTCCAGAGCCGCTGCCTAGTTCTTGGCCAACTCGCGCCGCGATGAGATAACAGAGGGGAAATAGCGACGTTCCCCATCCATCGCGGGTCCCGACAAACCAGCTTCGGAGATTCGCAAGCGCGCATTCAAGGACAATTGCGATTTACTGGGGCGAGCCGACACGATCCGCCATAAAGCGGGCTGAACGCTTAGGAGATTTGGATGCCGTGGGTAATAACAAGGCTCTGCATTGACTGTCTCGACACCGGATGCGTCAGCGTCTGTCCCGTCGACTGTATCTACGAATACGTTGGCGACGATCGCGAGCACTTCCCCAATCAGCTCTACATAAATCCCGATGAATGTATAGATTGCGGAGCGTGTGAGCCCGAGTGTCCCTGGCAGGCGATTTATGAAGAGCCCGAAGTGCCTGAACTCTTCAAGGACGACATAGCGCTCAACGCCAAGACGGTGGAGTTTCCGGATCAGTTCCGAGTCAAACGGTTCGAAGAGAAGCCTGCTCCTACGCCCGAACAGGTCTTGGCGAACAAGCGAAAATGGGGGCTCGAGACGGACTCCAAATAACGGAATAGACTCGAAAGCGAACAGTTACGCGAGCGCATGACAGAAAAAGCCCGGTCAAGCGCGCAACGTTGATAGAAAGCCGTCAAGCCTTGAAAGACTTTTTCAGCTTGTAGTGGGTCACAAATTATGCCATCTGGTCGACACCTCCAAAACCGGACCCGAAAAAGGCGGCCTTAAGCTACGCGACCCGAGCGGACTTGTACCGCGAAAATGCGGGCCTTACTAAATTTTCTAGGAACGTCTACGTGCTAAACCTTCCCGCTTTTGCGCGCTCACCGCTGGTTTCTGTTGGCGAAACCTGACGGACAGTAAGCTTAAGCGAGGAAGCGGTCGTGGGTACACAAAAACTCTCACAAGCTCATAACCAGATAGCTGACAAGGAGGCTACGTTACTTTTTCTCGGCCAGGGTCGACAGCAAGTAGCGGCTGGTTTGCCGATAGTGGCGGACGAGGAATGGCTCGACTACTGCGCGTTGCTCCGCTGGGAGGATGACGGCGGTCGTTGCCCAAGCAACCAGAGTTTCGCCGACATGACCGTGTGAGCATAAAACAAGGCCGTCTAAAGTCGCGCGCATGTGGCAATTACGAAACACGGGGTCGGCGAAACAACCCTGGCGGATCGGCAGAAACAAAAGCGTCCGTTGTCAAGCAGGCTACCGCCAGCGGTCAGTTAGCAGGTAAGGACGTGAACTACAGGCGACTGCCGCTTTTAGCGCTGTCGATTTTCGCTCTACTGGCGGGACTATGGGCGGGGCTTTTGCGCTTGGGATGGAGCGTGCCGCCAATCGAGGACAATCTCTACATCATCCACGGGCCGCTTATGGTCTGCGGTTTTCTTGGCACGCTGATTAGCCTCGAACGCGCGGTAGCCTTGGGGACGACCTTTGGCTACGCGGCTCCGGTCCTAAGCGCAACAGGTGCGTTGGCCCTGATCAGTGGGCGTTCGGAGCCTATCGGAGCGGCTCTCATCAATTTCGCCAGCCTCTGTTTAATCGGGGACTTCGCGGCAATTCTTCGCCGACAGACCGCATTGTTTACGGTCACGATGGCGTTTGGAGCAGTTGCCTGGTTTATCGGTAACTTTTTGTGGCTTGCGGGCGCACCGATGACCGGCGTGTTCTTCTGGTGGACGGCATTTCTGGTCCTGACAATCGTAGGAGAGCGGCTCGAATTGAGTCGGCTTACTGGAATGGCTGACCGAAACCGACTTTCGTTCACGTTGAGCGTCGCCCCGTTCATTGTCGGTCTTTTTGTTGCGCACAAGCTCCCTGCGCTAGGGCTCAGACTTGCTGGTTTTGGAATGGTGGCCCTGGCGCTGTGGCTTACGCGCTATGACTTGGCGCGCAGAACCGTCAAGCAGAAAGGGCTTACGCGTTTTATCGCGGTCAATCTACTGACGGGGTATTTTTGGCTCGGACTAGGCGGCGCAGCGTGGCTTTGGTTCGGCGATAACCTGACCACATTCCATTACGACATCATACTGCATGCCGTATTTGTAGGCTTTGTTTTGTCGATGATATTTGCGCACGCCCCGATTATATTTCCGTCAGTGCTTCAACGCCCATTGCCTTACCGGCGCGCATTTTACGCTCACGTCGCTTTGCTGCACGCCTCTTTAGCGCAACGCATAGGGGGCGATCTTTGGGGATCGTATTTGGCCTACCGATGGGGCGGGCTTTTAAACGTGGTCGCCGTGGTGATGTTCGTGGCGAATACGGCGCGAGCGGTGGCGTTATCGAGGTCTGTGGCCTCGGGGCAAGCGGCAACACCCATAGCTGCTCATAGGTCGTCGGGTTAATCTGGCGTAACACCAGAGAGGAAGCTCTCGGCACCTCCGACAGGCGTCATCCTCAATGTACGCACCGACAAGCATCGCGATAGGGATCGATTCAGCCCAAAAACGTTTTGCCGTTGCTTGGGCGACGGGCTAAAAGGTGCGATCTCTCGTGACACTTGCAGGTTTCTTTTGGGGAGCAGAACCGGGTGTTGAAAGGAAAGCCGTGCGTTTTCCGAAAGCGACCTAATTGAGATGAGGTTTGCAAGTGCCCCGGCCGGGAATCGAACCCGGACTTGAGGCTCCGGAGGCCTCCGTGATATCCGTTTCACCACCGGGGCGTTTCGTCTGACCCTTTTTAAGCGATACATTAGCTGCACCGCGCAGACAAGGGCATCCAGCTTGCCGTAGCGAGTTAAGGATGCTTTTCGTCAAACATCGATTTCGTCTCCTTTAGCACGCTGACCATCGCACGGTGCAAACGGCCGTTGGAACCGACGATATTGCCGGCATCGAGCACAAGCGGGCTCCCATCGACGTTGCTCACGCGCCCTCCAGCTTCCTGAATCAAAAGCGCACCCGCGGCCACATCCCAGGCTTTGAGGCCGAACTCCCAAAACGCGTCGAGCCGGCCGCACGCCACATAGGCTAGGTCCAGCGAGGCAGCGCCGCTTCGCCGGGTACCTTGCGTGCGCATCATAAACGCCTTCCAGAACGCAAGGTAGAAGTCCGCCCGCTCGCGCCGGTCGTACGCAAAACCTGTCCCCAAAAGAGCGTCGCTAAGGGAACGCGCAGTGCTTACTCTTATCCGTTGGCCATTGAGAAAGGCACCCCGACCACGCTGGGCGATGAACATCTCCTTCTTGAGCGCATCGTAAATTACGCCTATCAGCAGACGCCCGCGCTCCTGGTATGCGATCGAAACGCTGAAATGCGGGTAGGAATGAGCGAAGTTGGTGGTGCCGTCGAGCGGATCGATGATCCATAAAGATTCGGATGATAGAGCAGCGCCGCTGGCGGCACTTTCCTCGGCCAAGATCGAGTCCTCAGGAAAGTGGCGCTTGATAATCTTCAATATAGCTGCTTCGGACTCGAGGTCAGCCTCGCTTACCAGATCGATTGGCGTAGATTTGAGCCCGATCTTGCCGACGCGGCCGAAACGTTCCAGATGGATTCGCCCGGCTGCTTTAGCTGCCCTGAGCGCCGTCTTAAGGCGCTGCTCGCTACTTTTTGTTCGGTTCATAGGTTTGCAACAAGCTAGGAATGTTCAAACTCGCCTGTTATATCGCCTTTTTGCTTAGTCATTATGACGTTTACTGCTCTACCTTACCTGACTACCAGGTTTGTTCGAGCGACCCAGCTGGCCACTGACCGTGAACCTATGCTTATCTGAGCGACGATTTGTTGCACACGACCCAAGAGATTCAGATCAATGCTTGCATCCGAGGCTACCGGATCAGAGATATTTAACGTAAACGCTCAAAGTACGTCTCCTCTGTGGTGCGCTATCGTGGCGGCGCTGTTGTGTCCAAAAGCGAGTCCGCCCACGTTCAAATCTCGCCCTAATGGCACAAATTGCGCTACACTGATGTCGTTTCGTATTCTGTTTGTCTTGAACCTGCAAGTAATGCTGCAATAATGCGACCACTAGCCGTAGAGGAAAAGCTCCACAGCCTGGTGCATTACAACTTTTTTGATTGTGGGAAGGCGACCCAATGATAGAGTTTCCGCGGATTAAGCAGCTTCCGCCGTACGTGTTCAACGAAATAGGCGAGCTTTGTCGACAGGCCAGACGGGCTGGCGAAGACATTATCGACTTCGGCATGGGAAACCCGGACCGGCCTACGCCGGCGCACATCGTCAAAAAGTTAATCGAGGCGGCGGCGAAAGGCGCCAACCATCGCTACTCGGTCTCGCGCGGAATCTACAAGCTTAGGCTTGCGATCGTCGACTGGTATCGGCGACGCTATGGCGTAGAGCTCGATCCTGATACCGAGGCGATCGTGACGATCGGCTCCAAGGAAGGGTTGGCCCATCTAGCGCTTGCGATTCTCGGGCCGGGCGACGTCGTGTTGGCTCCGACCCCGACCTATCCGATTCATCAGTACGCCTGTATTATTGCGGGCGCTCACGTGCGCAACGTGCCGCTTCATAATGGCGAAGACTTCTTCGCCGCGCTGACGGAGGCGACGCTGCGCTCTTGGCCACGGCCGAAGTTTTTGGTTATAAGCTTTCCCCACAATCCCACCACGGCTGTAGTCGACCTTGATTTCATGCAGCGGGTAGCAGACTTCGCGCGAGCGCACGAAATCCTAGTGGCACATGACCTAGCCTACGCCGACCTTTGTTTCGACGGGTACAAGGCGCCGTCCTTTCTGCAAGCAAAAGGTGCAAAAGAGGTCGGTGTGGAGTTTTTCACGCTGTCGAAGCGCTACAACATGCCGGGTTGGCGCGTGGGCTTCGCAGTAGGAAACCGCGCGATGATCGCGGCGCTGGCGCGCCTCAAGTCGTACTTTGACTACGGGATCTTCACGCCGGTGCAAGTAGCTGCGATTCACGCGTTAAACGGCCCGCAAGAATGCGTGAGCGAAATATGCGAGACCTACCGGCGTCGACGTGACGTGCTGGTCGACGGACTTAACCGATGTGGCTGGTTTACGTCAAAGCCGCGTGCCACGATGTTCGTTTGGGCACAAATACCCGAACCGTTTCGCGAACTCGGGTCGCTCGAGTTCTCCAAATTGTTGCTGCGCGAGGCCAAGGTCGCCGTGTCACCTGGCGTCGGCTTCGGCACCGATGGCGAGGGCTTCGTGCGCTTTTCGCTGATCGAGAACGAGCATCGTATCCGCCAGGCCGTGCGTGGGATCAGGCAGATGCTGCGGCGGGCACAAGCCAACGGTTTAAGCCGTTTGGCCGCCGCTCAGAGCTGACCCAACAGCAGCGCAGTTCGCTGGTCTGGACTTATAGCTTAAATTTCGGCTAAGACCGAAACTCCCACTAAACCCTATTTTAGCTGGCTTCGGTGAAAGCGTTGCTGTACAAATCCGCGACCAAGCAAATCACTGGCGAGGCTAAGGCGCTTGCCTTCGAGAGCTTTTCGCGCCCGGTAAGGATCGGACTTCTGGGATGCGGCACAGTCGGCACGGGTGTAGTCAAGCTTTTACGCAAAAACGCCGACTTGCTCGCCCGCAAACTAGGGGCACCGCTTAAACTTGTTGCGGTTGCTGACAGAAGTCTCAAGCCTCAGCCCGAGCTGGGGTTGACCAGTTCGATAATCATTCGCGATCCGCTCGAGCTGGTCGCGCGCGACGATATCGATATTGTGGTCGAGTTGCTCGGCGGTCGTGAGCCTGCTCGCACCGCGATCCTCAAGGCGTTGGCCAGTGGGAAAGACGTCGTAACGGCTAACAAGGCCTTGCTGGCCGAAGATGGCGAGCGCATTTTTCGCGCCGCGGCCGAGCATCAGCTGGCCGTCGGCTTTGAGGCGAGCGTGGGCGGCGGCGTGCCGATTATCCGCACGTTGCGCGAAGCACTGGCCGGTGACCGTCAAAGAGCCGTCTACGGAATCGTCAACGGTACGTGCAACTATATTCTGACCCGGATGAGCGAAGAGGGTAAGGAATTTTCGGAAGTGCTCAAGCAAGCGCAGCGCCAGGGCCTGGCCGAAGCCGATCCGACGCTCGACGTCGAGGGACATGACGCCGCGCACAAACTCTGTATCCTGGTAACGCTGGCTTTCGGTGTGCTGCTCAAGCCCAAGCAGGTTTATACTCAGGGTATCACGGCACTCGAGCCGCAAGATATCGCCTGCGCGCGCGAACTGGGCTTTGCGGTAAAACTGCTAGCCATCGCCAAAGAGGACAACGGCGCGATCGAGGCGCGAGTCCATCCCACGATGACCCCCGTAAGCCATCTACTGTCGAGCGTCAAAGGAGCCTTCAATGCCATCTACATCCAGAGCGAAGCGCTCGGCTCGAGCATGTACTTCGGCTTGGGAGCTGGTCAGATGCCGACGGCGAGCGCAGTAGTGGCCGATATACTGGAGATAGCACGAAGACGTCTTACGGCCACGCGCCTGGTCGCAAGTCCGCTCGGATACCCGGTGCAAACTTTGCGCGCCGCGCCTGTCAAACCCATCGAAGAGATCGTCTGCCAATACTACCTGCGTTTTATGGCGGCGGACCAGCCGGGCGTTCTGGGCAAAATCGCTTCCATCCTCGGCCGCCATCGCATCTCGATCGCATCGGTTATTCAGCGCGAGCGGGCGACTGTCGGCGCGGTTCCGGTTATAATGAGAACCCACGAAGCGCGTGAGAAGAATCTTAGGATGGCGTTGCGTGAAATACAGCGCTTGAGCGTGGTGAAGGCACCGCCGGTTTTTATTCGAATCGAGGAGAACCTTTGAGCAATGGGCGACGGGCGGGCAAACTTGAGCGCGCCGCGATTGACTCGCTGGCCCGGGCTTATCGAGCACTATCGGCGCTTTCTTCCTGTTTGCGCGCAGGCGAAGGTGGTGACGTTGTGCGAAGGCAACACGCCCTTGCTCGACAGTCCCGAACTGGCCCGCCGACTCGGCAAGGATGTAAAGCTGTTTTTCAAGTGCGAAGGCGCCAACCCAACGGCTTCTTTCAAAGATCGCGGAATGACCGTTGCGCTCACCAACGCGCTACATCAAGGGGCACGTGCGGTCATTTGTGCGTCGACCGGCAACACAGCTGCCTCAGCCGCCGCCTATGCGGCGCGGGCGGGGCTTAAGGCTTTCGTGCTCGTGCCCAAGGGCGCAGTGGCGATAGGAAAATTGTCGCAAAGCGTGATGCATGGCGCGCGCGTGATCGAGGTAATCGGGAACTTCGATATTTGCCTTAAGATGGTCCGCGACCTGGTCGAGCGCGAACCGGTGAAAATCAGGCTTGTCAACAGCATCAATCCCGACCGAATCGCGGGCCAGAAAACGGCTGCCTTTGAAATCTGCGACCAGCTCGGACGGGCGCCCGATTATCACTTTTTGCCGGTCGGTAATGCTGGGAATATTACTGCGTACTGGCTGGGATACAAGGAGTATTTTCAGCACGGCCTCATCGACAGCCTGCCGAAGATGATGGGCTACCAGGCTGCCGACGCGGCACCGATCGTGCGCGGCCAACCGATCGACAACCCTCGCACGATCGCAACCGCGATTCGTATCGGCAATCCGGCAAGTTGGCAACAAGCGCTCCAGGTGCGGGAAGAGTCGCACGGCGTAATCGACATGGTAACCGATGACGAGATTCTGAAAGCTTACCGGCTTGCGGCAGCCCACGGCATATTTGTCGAGCCCGCCTCGGCAGCCTCGCTCGCCGGCGCTCTGAAGTACAGCGAGCAGCATGGTATCCCACCGCACTCTGTCGTCGTGTGCACACTGACAGGTCACGGCCTTAAGGACCCCGATACGGCGCTTAAGAACTTAACCAACTCGATCGTGGTCGAACCAGAAGTGGAGCGCATAATGCGAGTGTTGGAGCTCGAAGAATGAAGTACGTTATAGTCCATGGCGACGGCATGGCCGATTGGCCATGCCCGGAGCTCGAAGGCAAGACCCCGCTTGAAGCTGCGCGAAAACCCAATATGGATTTCGTCGCGGCCAACGGACGACTCGGGCTCGTTCGGACTATTCCCGAGGGGATGGCGGCCGGAAGCGACGTCGGAACCATGAGCATGCTGGGGTACGACCCGCGAAAGTACCATACCGGGCGTGCCCCAATCGAAGCCGCAAGCCAGGGGATCGAGCTTTCGCCGAGCGATGTCGTGTTCAGGATGAACCTGGTGACGATTAGGCCGGACGCCAGCGGTAATTTGGTCATGGAGGACTTCACCGCCGGACACATCGAGAGCGAGGAAGCAGCGATGATAGTCCGCGACATAGGCGCGCGACTTGGCGGCAACGGCTTCGATTTTTACAACGGCGTAAGCTACCGCCATCTGATGGTCTGGCACGGCGGACCATCCAGCACTCGTCTCACTCCGCCCCATGACATCACAGGCAAACCGATCGAGCCTTATCTCCCTTCGGGCGAGGGCGCGCAAACGCTGCGGGAGTTGATGGCGCGTGCGCAAGAAATGTTGCGCGAACATCCTATCAATCGCAAGCGCACTCTACAGGGCAAGCCGCAGGCGACTTCGATCTGGTTCTGGGGACAAGGGCGCGCGCCGTCGCTGCCGACGCTCAAAGCCCGCTTCGGTATCAGCGGAGCGGTGATTTCCGCGGTCGACCTGGTGAACGGGCTTGGCCGACTCGCTGGACTTGAACTGATAAAGGTTCCTGGCGCCACCGGCTATCTGGATACCGACTATGCCGCCAAGGGCCGCTACGCTGTCGAAGCGCTTACGCGCCATGACTTTTTGCTCGTCCATATCGAGGCGCCAGACGAAGCGGGGCACATGGGCCGACCTGACCTCAAGACCGAGGCCATCGAGCGAATCGACGAGCTGATCGTCGGACCCTTGTTGCGCGGGCTGCAAAAAATGGGGAACTTCAGACTGCTCCTGATGCCGGATCATGCGACGCCCTGCAAGCTCAAAACCCACTCGAATGAACCGGTGCCGTTTGCTATGATCGACTCGCTGAAACTTGGTGGGACAATCCAGCCGGGGCGTCGATATACCGAAAAAGAGGCGTCACAAACTGGCTTGATAGTAACGGAAGGGCACACGCTGATCGACGAGCTCTTTAGCGGCGTCTAGCCTGGCAAGTCTCACCGAAAATTCTTCAACGGGAGAGCAGGCGGAGATTGGACCGGAATCTCGCGCTTGAGGCTGTACGAGCTACTGAAGCGGCCGCGCTTGCGGCTGCGCGCTTCATTGGCAAAGGCGACGAGCGTTTGGCCGACCGCGTTGCGTGCGAGGCCATGCGCAAAGCGCTCAACTCGATCGCTATCGACGGCAAAATAGTCGTCGGCGAAGGCGAAGAAGGCGAGACCGATATTCTCTACGTCGGCCAGATCGTGGGAAGTGGGGCCGGACCGGAGGTCGACGTCGCCGTGGATAGTCTCGAGGGCCCAGTTATCTGCGCCACCGGAGGCCCTAACGCCTTGTCGTGCGTGGCGCTGGCCGAGCGAGGCTCGATGCTGCGATGTCCGAACACGTACATGGAAAAAATAGCGTGCGGACCAATCGGACGCGGCGTAGTTGACCTTGACCGTTCGCCTACCGAAAATCTCAAAGCCTTGGCCGAGGCGAAGAAAGTTTACGTCGAGGACTTGCGTGTGGCGATCCTTGACCGTCCGCGACACGACAAACTGATCGCGGAGGTGCGCAAAGCCGGCGCGGGAATCAAGCTTTTATCCGCTGGCGACCTCTCCGCAGCTTTGGCCACCACCCATCCCGACTCGGAGATCGACATCTTGATGGGCATCGGCGGGGCCCATCAGGGAATTCTTGCGGCTGTGGCCGCGCGCGCCGCGGGCGGCGAGTTTCAAGGGCGCTTTAGACCACGAAATGACGAAGAGATGGAGAAATGCCTGCAGGCAGGAATCCTCGACATAAACCATCGCTATACGCTCGAGGAGTTAGCAGGCGATAACGTGATGTTCGCCGCCACCGGCGTCACCAGCGGCGACTACCTCAAAGGAGTACGCTTCTTCTCGGGCGGCGCGACGACTAACAGCGTGGTCATGCGCTCCAAGACCCGCACCGTGCGCTTCATCCACGCGATTCATCGCTTCGATTTCAAACCCGAGTACTGAACAAACAGTCTGTCTGAGCGTTTTAGAGGTTCGGCTGCGCGGGAGAAAAGATGGAGTTTAAGTCTTTACTGGTAGAGCGAGCTCGTATCTGGACAATAACCGTAAATCGGCCCCAAGCTTTAAACGCTCTCAATCATGAAGTTCTGCAAGAGCTAGCCCACGCGTTCTCTGAACTACGGCGCGACAGCGCGGCGCGTGCGCTGATAATTACCGGCGCGGGCGAGCGGGCGTTCGTGGCAGGCGCCGACATCGGTACACTTTCCGAGCTATCGACGGTTGAGGGACTCGAGTTCGTCAAGCTTGGCCATCGGGTGATGCGAGCGATCGAGGAGGCGCCCGTTCCTGTAATCGCTGCAGTCAACGGCTTCGCGCTCGGTGGCGGCCTCGAGCTTGCACTTGCCTGCGACTTTATCGTTGCCGCGGAAAACGCGCGGTTCGGACAGCCCGAGATAAATCTCGGCGTAATTCCGGGCTTCGGCGGCACGCAGCGTCTAGCCCATCGGATCGGACTTACCCGCGCCACTGAAGCGATCATGCTCGGCGAGATGATCGACGCACGCAAAGCACTCGAATGGGGCCTGGTGAATCGGGTGGTGGCGCCGCAAGCGCTGATGGAAACTGCAAAAGAGCTTGCCGAACAGCTCGCTAACAAGCCGCCCGTCGCGCTGCGCCAAGCCAAAGCAGCCTTGCGAGCCTCGATGACGATGGACGAGGACGCAGGCCTGAGCTTCGAGCAGCAAGCCTTTGCCGTCGCATTCGGAAGCGCAGATCGAGTCGAGGGTACCAAGGCTTTTCTGGAAAAGCGAAAGCCGGTCTGGCGCGGCTGTTAGCTGGGACCAAACGAGATCAGGCGCAAAACTTAGCGCGCCTTTTATAACCGTTAGTACAAAATATCGTCCGCACTCTGCCCTACATCTCAAATCGAGCACCGCTTCGTTTTTCCAATAGATGCGGCCGCAAGTTCGGGAGGAAACTACCTACTAAGTTTCTCTTGCAGACCTCTCCGGTATCGACTCTAGAGCTCGAAGCCCGCACTTAAGGTTTTGACGAGCGTCATCCGCTATCGCCTGTTTTAAAAGCCTTTCAAGCAAGATTAGGTAGGCGGCACGTTCGTCAAAACTTAGTTTTTCGCTAGGTCGAAGTACGCAATTTTTTCGTTATTAGAGATAAATTTAGGAGCCTTACCGAGGCGCTAAGAGATTGAAGGTGAATTGGCTAAAGGCCGATAGCGGTTGCCAAACGATCCTGGCTAGGTTAAGCCGTAGCTAAAACTCAAGACTTAAGTTTTGCAGGTATTCTGGACCAGGACTAGTTATCCACAATAATATTTACACCAGTAGCGATCGCTATCCTAAAGCCAATCGCGCACAGCAGGCCGGAACGGCAGCGCGTCGCTAACAAAAATTGGGGGCCAAGTGTTGGCTCTGGAGGCAGGGGGTCGTCGGAAGCAATGGAAATTGAGTTGAGCGAGTCGCAGCGCGCAGTGCAAGCGCTGGCACGCCGGTTTGCACGGGAAAAACTCAGCGCCGCTGGGGTCGAGACCGATCGCACGCATCGTTTTCCCGCCGAAATCGTGGCCGAGCTTGGTCGGTTAGGCTTGTTAGGTATTTTCGTGCCCGAGCGCTTTGGCGGAGCCGGCGCGGACCATGTAAGCTACGCGCTTGCAATCGAGGAGATAGCAGTTGAATGCGCCGCCACGGCGGTGATCTTGTCGGCGCATTCGTCGCTCGCAGAATGGCCAATCCTGGGCGTGGGCAACGAGCGCCAAAAGCAGTACTTTCTGCCGCGTATGGCACGCGGAGAATGGCTCGGATGCTTCGCGCTCACCGAGCCCCAGGCCGGCTCCGACGCGGCGGGAATTAAAAGCCGCGCCGTGAGAGCAGGCGACTACTATACGATCAACGGCACCAAGAACTTCATCACCAACGGCCCGCAAGCCTCGGTCGCGATCGTGTTCGCAAGCACTGACGCTTCACAAGGCCATCGCGGAATCAGCGCCTTCGTCGTCGAGACCAACACGCCTGGATGGCAAGTCGTAAGGGTCGAGGACAAGATGGGGATTCACGGCGCGCATAGCGCTCAGTTAAGCTTTACCGACCTGCGGGTGCCTCGAGAAAATCTCTTGGGCGAAGAGGGGCAAGGCTTTAAGATCGCAATGCAAACGCTTGACGGGGGACGTATCGGAATCGCGGCCCAAGCGGTTGGAATAGCACGGGCCGCGCTCGAAGCCTCGCTCAGTTATGCCGCGCAGCGGCAAGCCTTCGGCGCGCCGATCGCAAAGTATCAAGCGATCCAGTGGAAGCTTGCCGACATGGCGGTCGAAATCGACGCGGCGCGTTTGCTCACTTTGCGAGCAGCGCGGCTCAAAGACAATGGACAGCGGTGCACGAAAGAATCGGCTATGGCCAAGCTGTTCGCGTCGGAAGCCGCGATGCGCGCGGCAACGCAGGCCGTCCAGATTCACGGGGGTTATGGCTATACGCGGGAATTCAAAGTCGAGCGCTACTTTCGCGACGCCAAAATTACAGAGCTATACGAAGGTACGTCAGAGATTCAGCGCTTGGTGATCGCCAACAACATTCTAGGCTTGCGCTAAAGCGCTCAACTGAGACTACGACGAATTCTTTGATTGGGGGTGGCTCGTGAGCAGCAACAAACAAGAATGGCTTGATACGTCGTATCGCAAATCTGCCGAAAGGCCGGTGCGATTCAGCACGCTTTCGGACATGGAACTTGAGCCCTTGTACACTCCGGAAGACGTCAAGTCCGATTACGCCACGGCGTTGGGTAATCCTGGAGAGTATCCGTTCACGCGCGGAGTTTACCCCTCGATGTATCGGGGTAAGCTTTGGACGATGCGGCAATTTGCCGGCTTCGGCACACCCGAGGACACTAACGCTCGCTTCCGGTTTCTTTTGCGCCAAGGACAGACCGGACTTTCGACCGCCTTCGACATGCCCACACTGATGGGGTATGACGCCGACCACGAACGGGCCAGGGGCGAAGTCGGGCGCGAGGGCGTCTCGGTAAGTTCGATCCACGACATGGCCCGCCTGTTCGACCAAATCCAGCTCGAGCAGATTACTACCTCGATGACCGTCAACTGCTCGGCCTCAGTAATACTGGCGATGTACTTGGTGGTGGCTGAGCGGCAGGGAGCTTCATGGCAGCGGATAAGCGGCACGATCCAGAACGATATGCTCAAAGAGTTCATCGCGCAGAAGGAATGGATATGCCCGCCGAAGCCTTCAGTGCGAATCGTCACCGACATGATAGAGTTCTGCACGCGCCACGTACCCCGCTTCCATCCGATATCGATTTCCGGCTACCACATACGCGAAGCCGGAGCCACGGCGGTCCAGGAACTGGCATTTACGCTTGCCGATGGGATCTGCTATGTCGAACACGCGATCGAACGTGGGCTTGACGTCGACGAGTTCGCTCCGCGCCTGTCCTTTTTCTTCGACCTTCACAACGACTTTCTGGAGGAAATCGCCAAGCTTCGCGCCGCGCGTCGGATGTGGGCGCGAATAATGAAAGAACGCTTCGGCGCAAAAAACCCGCGTTCGATGATGCTGCGCACGCACGCTCAAACTGCGGGCGTTGCGCTTACCGCCCAGCAACCTCTGAACAACATCGCCCGCGTCGCGATCCAAGCCCTTGCCGGCGTGCTCGGCGGCGTACAGTCGCTGCACACCAATGCGATGGACGAAACGTTGGCGTTGCCGACCGACATGGCGGCGATGGTGGCGCTGCGCACCCAGCAAATCATCGCCGAAGAAAGCGGCGTCGTGAATACCATCGACCCGTTGGGCGGCAGCTACGCGATCGAAGCGCTTACTGACAGGATCGAACACGAAGCCATGGAATACATCAAGCGGATCGACGAGATGGGCGGAATGATTCGCGCAATCGAGCTGGGCTTTCCCCAACAGGAAATAGCCGAGTCAGCCTTCCGCTATCAGCGCCAACTCGAGGAGGGAGTCAAAACCGTAGTCGGCGTCAATAAATACGTCATACCGGAAGAAATCCCCATTCCCACGCTAAAGATCGATCCGGCGGTGGAAGAGCTCCAGGTCCAGCGTGTGCGCAAAATCAAACGCGAGCGAAACCAAAGCGCCGTAAGGGAAGCCTTAAAACGCGTGGCCGAGGCCTGTCGCTCGGGTGAAAACCTGATGGGCCCCATCTGTGAAGCAGTGCGACGCGAGGCCACGCTGGGCGAAATATGCGACGTGTATCGCGAGGAGTTCGGCGTATATACCGACCCGGCCTGGCTCTGACGGCCGCCACAACAAACAAACGCTTAAAACTCAAGCTTGGGGCTAACAAAGACGATGACCGAAGAGAGAAGAATTCGGTTATTGATTGCGAAGGCAGGCCTAGACGGCCATGACCGCGGAGCCAAAATCATTGCGCGAGCCTTGCGCGATGCAGGCTTCGAAGTAATTTACACCGGACTTCATCAAACGCCCGAAATGGTCGTCAGCGCGGCAATCCAGGAAGACGTCGACGGGATCGGCCTGAGCATTCTTTCCGGCGCTCACATGACGCTGTTCCCCGAAGTGCTTCGGCTGCTCAAAGAGAATAATGCCGAGGACATCGCCGTCTTCGGCGGCGGCATTATTCCACCCGACGACGCCCAAAAACTCAAAGAAATGGGAGTCAAAGAGATCTTTACCCCAGGCGCCTCGACCCAGGATATCATCGCGTGGGTCAAAGAGAATATCAGACCTCGAGAATAGATTGCGCCCGATTTTAGAACGGAGAGAGCGATGGAAATGGAACTCAGCGAGGAGCACCGGCGAATTCGCGACACCCTGGCGTCTTTCGCCGAGCGCGAGATAAGACCGTTTGCCGCCAAGTGGGAGCGCGAAGAAAAGTTTCCGCGCGAGATCTTCGAAAAATTGGGAGAGCTGGGTTTCCTTGGCGTATCTTTCCCGGAACGCTTCGGCGGAGCGGGAGCTGACACGCTATCCCAGGTGATCGTGATGGAAGGTTTAGCGCGATACGACGGCTCGGTCGCGCTTTCGTGCGCAGCCCACGTCTCCCTGGCAAGCGGGCACATCAACGGCTTCGCCGCGGAAGAACAAAAACGCCTCTATCTACCCTCACTTATCGCTGGCAAAAAGGTCGGCGCTTGGTGCTTAACTGAGCCAGGCTCCGGCTCCGACGCTGCCGCAATGCGCACCCGCGCAACGCTAAAAGGCTCCGACTACGTAATCAACGGCACCAAGATGTTCATAACCAACGGCTCGGTTGCCGACGTTTACGTGGTTACGGCGGTCGAGGACCCAAGCCGCGGCAAAAACGGTATCTCGGCTTTTATCGTCGAGCGCGGAACCAAGGGCCTTAGCAACGGGCGCAAAATCGAAAAGCTCGGCCTGCGTGCCTCCGACACCGCGGAAGTTATTTTCGACAACGTAACCGTGCCCGCCTCTAACCGAATCGGTCCAAGCGGCGAGGGTTATCGCCAAGCCGTAAAGGTGCTCGAGGCGGGCAGGATCGGAATCGCGGCCTTCTCGATCGGTCTGGCTCGCGCCGCATTCGAAGCCGCTGTGAGCTACGCTCGCGAGCGCAAACAATTCGGCCGACCGATCGGCGAGTTCCAGGCTATCCAGTGGATGATCGCCGACATGGCTACGCGGATTGACGCGTCGTGGCTCTTGACTATTAGAGCCGCCCGACTCAAAGACGCTGGAATGCCTTACGGACGCGAAGCCTCGATGGCCAAGCTTTTTGCGTCGGAAACAGCAGTCTGGGCCACCGAGCGTGCTGTCCAGATTCATGGCGGCTACGGCTACATCGCCGAATACAACGTGGAGCGTTACATGCGGGATGCAAAGTTAACCGAAATCGGCGAGGGCACTAGCGAGGTGCAACGCATGATCATCGCAAAATCGCTTTTAAAGGAGGGCTACTTGAGAGAGCTTTAATTTAGGGCGTTGCGCCGGAAGAGAATTGATCGTTGATGGAGCGATGCTGATCAAGTGCAATTATCCGTTGTTTAGTTTAGATGCATCGTTCCGGAAGCCACGGGCGCAGACATCAGGTGCGAGACTTGTTAGTGGAGCTAGAGCCGTTGCGCGATGCTCGCAATTGTTTTGGCAAACACAAAACCATAGTTCCGTTGCTTGGCGTCAAGCCTGACGTCTAAGGTTGAGTATCAGGGCGCGCGGCTCGGTCATCGCTTCCATCGCGTAGCGCACGCCTTCGCGGCCAAATCCCGAATCCTTCACACCGCCGAACGGATAGGTATCTACGCGGAAAAGGCTCGTATCGCCGACAATCACCGCTCCAACTTCCAGCTTGCGAAAAGCCATGAAAGCTCGTTCCAGATTCTCCGTAAAGACACCCGCCTGAAGTCCGTAACGCGAGTCATTGACCAAAGCGAGCCCCTCGGCAAAAGATTCAATTCGCTCAACCGTGACGACCGGACCGAATACTTCTTCGCGCCAAAGCTTTAGCTCGTGTCCCTCTTTGGTGGCGATCTCGACAACGGTTGGCCAGACGAAATTACCTTCCTTGCGTGCGCCGGTCAAAATCGTGGCGCCAGAATCTTTAGCTTCCATTATCCACTGCATCACGCGCTCGGCAGCCGCTTCGTTTATCATCGGCCCGACGATCGTGGCCTCGTCGAGCGGGTCGCCCACCTTGAGCTTTTCGGTTTGAGCGATGAAGTGCCTCAAAAATTCCCCATAAACGCGTCGATGGACAAATATTCGCTGCACCGAGGTACAAACTTGCCCAGCGTGGATAAATGCACCTCGCGCAGCGCGATTTGCGGCATATTCAACGTCGACGTCCTCGTCGATAATCAGGCCGCCGTTGCCTCCCATCTCTAGGCAGAACCGCTTTCTTGGCGCAAGCTGCTTGAGCGCCCAACCGACCTTGGCACTGCCAGTGAAGCTTACCATCCTTACGCGCTCATCCAGCACCAACCGCTCCGCAACCGACGGCTCGGCGCATACCACGTTGAGGCTACCAGGTGGGAAGCCTGCTTTGGCGGCGCATTCGGCAAGCACCAGCGCCGGCTGCGGACATTGTGGCGGAGGTTTGAGCACCACGGTGTTTCCGACGGCGAGCGCTGGACCGACCTTGTGAACAGCAAGCGTCACGGGGAAGTTAAACGGCGTAATTGCCGCTACCGGCCCGACTGGAAACCGCTCGACAATTCCGAGCGCAAAGCGCCGCGTAAGGTCGTGATCGAGTGGCTCGAAGGCACCGCCGAAGCGCTTGGCCTCTTCGGCTGCAAGGTCGAGCACAACAGCTGCACGGGCGGCTTCCTGGCGCGAGTAGCTGATCGGTTTGCCGGTCGTCAGTGTAACTGCGCGCGCGATTTCCTCCTGGCGCTGAGCCACGGCCTGCGCAAAAGCTGCCAGACGCTCGGCACGTTCGCCTCGCGAAAGCTCGCGCGTCAGTCTAAAAGCGTTCGCGCAACCTTCAACAGCCTCGTCGATCTCGCGCGCGCCCGCCTGGAACACGTAACCCTGGAGTGAGTTGTCGTAGGGGCTTCGCAGTTCGTCGCGGGCGCTCGTCTCAACCCAGGCGCCGTTAATGAAAAGCCGGAAGAGGCGTGGAGACGCGTCAGAGATTTCGGGTTGCTTGTCCAATCCCATCTACTTGACCTGGCAACTTAACCGTCCGCAGATCGTTTGGTTGCGCAGCTTGAAACGATTTTGGCACGCCTGCCAGCTTGATTTCTCAGTTCTTTTTGTAAGTTTCAGCCTGCGCCTGATGATTCGTTTGATTGCCCTGGGCGCGCGCAAGCTCGGAATTGATCACGGCCTCGAATCTGTCGATCGGCTGCGCGCCCACCACGCTTATGCCGTTGATGAAAAAGGCAGGAGTGCCTTCGACGCCAAGCGCTTCCCCTTCCTGAATGTCTTTTTGTATTTGGTCGGCGTGTTGGTTCGAGTCAAGGCATTGGTTGAACTTCGCCTGATCCAGCCCAAGCTTTTTCGCCGTCGCCTTGAGGTCGTCGACGCTGAGCTTCGACTGGTTGGCAAAAAGCGCGTCGTGGTACTGCCAGAAGCGTCCCTGGTCACCTGCGCAATGGGCCGCGATTGCAGCTTTCATGGCTTGACGATGGAAAGGCAGTGGGAAATCGCGATGAACGAACCTTAACTTGTCCCCATACTTGTCGCGCAGCGCTTTAAGCGTTGGTTCGGCGCGCCGACAAAACGGACATTGAAAGTCGGTGAACTCGACGATTGTCACCGGCGCGTCCTTGGGTCCTAAACTTGGGTAACCGTCGGTCCCGACTTCAGTGCGCGGTGGCGCAAGCAATATCTTAAAGCCGCTGCTACGCCGCAGAGACTCGAGCAAGCTCTCGCGCAAGTCCTGCGCCTGCTTGCGCTCGAGGTAGCGAATAATCGAGCCCTTCACCTTGTCGAAGGGCTGGCCGATCTCCACGCTATGGGCGTCGTAGTAAGCCTGCGCCTCGCTTTCCGAGACCGGCTTGAGTTTTTGGTCAACCATTTTTTGTAAGTATTGCTCTTTTGTAAGATGCTCGCGCCGGGCTGCTTGTTCCAAAACGTAGTCATCCGCCAGCGAAAGGATCGCGTCGCGCTTGATCTGGTAAATTTCGTTTTGGACCGAGAGCAGGCGCGGTTTGATGAGCTTGTCGACATCGGCTTCGGTGATCTCGTGATCGCCTACCTTGGCAACTACTTGGTCTGCGGCATCGTCAGCTTTCACCGACGCGCAAAGTATCACGCTTAAGCACAGCGCCACCAAAATCCGCGAAACAAGCCGCGCCCAACCCAGTTGCGCGAAATACCTTTCGCCCCGAAGAGCAATTTTCAAATTCATGAACCGAAGACTCCTACTAAATCTCCCATAGGTTAAGCCGTATATTGTAGACTCTATCAGCTTGTCGCCCGATATTCATCGTGTTCCGCCGACGCATGAATTGCGAAACGTCGCTCTTCCTAAACCGGATGCATGCGCGCGTAATGGTGCGCGACGGTTCGCGTAGGGCGACCGGGAGGTTTAGGCCGCAAAACTCTGCTAATATTGAGTTTTGCCGAGCGCAAAAGCCTGCTCTGCGTCAGGCGCAGACTGAGCGTAGTGTTTTTGAGTCCGAGCGCTGAGCGTCTAATACAGGGTTGCGCTTATTTTCAAAAGCTTTAAATTCTTTGACGAGCGAGAGTGGCGGAATGGCAGACGCGCCGGACTTAGGATCCGGTGCCGCAAGGCGTGGGGGTTCAAGTCCCCCCTCTCGCACCAAATCGAGCAAAAGTTCGTCTTTTTGGCCGGGGCAGCGTCGCCTTGAATTTTTGTCAGGCTAATCCTCATTAGGCGCGCTAAAACCTAATTTCTCGACATCCTCCTTCCCGCGTAATGACGTAGCGAGATGGGAACCACTATGCTTTTTGCAGCTCTTTTCTTCTTGGCCCGCCCCTTTTGACCTCGGTCACACGCAGCAGCCGGGGCTCTCGGCCCTTTCGTAAGGCTCCGTCTCTAGACGCCTGAGCCTGCCGCCTATCTTCTTCGTACGTTTTTCGAGTTTGCCTAGGTTTTGGCGATCGCTCCGACTTTGACCTCCACGAAACCTTGCACCCTTTGCGGCTACGTCATAGTTCAAAACTAGCGGGACAAATGAAAAGCAACAGGTAGAAACCATCCCTTACATCTTTCTTCGAAAGGCTCAAGAAAGCCGGAGAGGCGTTTAAGTTTATCTATTCTAGAACATGCTTATTTTATAAAAGTTTATTTAACTAATAGTAATCGTAAACTAGTCAGAACGTGAAATTATTTGCTTTTGCAAACAAAAACCATTGCCTAAAAGGATAGCCTCAAGACGCCAAGCCCTTTTTGCCGAAGACCTAAACCTTGAGATGGTCGACTTAAGATAGGATCAGCGGCCGAATTTACGGTAGATTCCAGGAAAAGCCGAACTTGCACCCTCAAGCGCTTTCCTTTTGGAGTGCATCCAACCTGGTCGGCCGGTCAGCGCGCGATATCGCAACGGCAACGCCCATCGACACTTGAGCGAATTTTGCAAACGTCCCATAATCCATTTAGCCAAGCCCAGGCATAAGTTCGGGGAGACGTGCTTGGCTTCCGTCGATTGGGGTCGGAAAACCATCATGTAAGTGGCAAGGCTCGAGCTTACGCCACTAGACGATGAAAAAGTCTATTCGGAGGGGAACCATGAAGAAAAACACAAAAGCAGCCGCGTCGAAGAAGCAAACTGCCGCTAAGAAGTCGACTACGAAGTCAAGTAAGAGCAAAGCTACGGCGGTCTCCAATGAACTTAGTTCGAGCGTCGATCAATTAAAGCAGGTCGCTGACAAGTTAGCCCAAGTAACGCAAAGACTTTCGCAAGCTGCGGACAAGCTTGCTAAGCTAGCCGAGCAGAGCGCTGCCGAGCGAGCCGAACATCCGGCGTCCGCGCATGAGGAATCGGTTGGTGAAGAGCAGAGCGAAAGGTTAACAGCGACCTCTCAGAGTAGGATCGAGGCAGACTAACCCTCCGTTAGTGCAGATTGTGAGCTTCATCTGAACCCTCAGCCGACGCGGGGGACGCGGCTGGCTAAAATATAGAAATTTTTTCAGGAGCGGAACGATACTCTAGGGGTCTTTTTGTCGTTCTTTGGCTAAGTCACGACCAATGTAACGACGATACCCGTCTGGGGGAAACACGCTGCGCAGCGACTGCTGATACCCGCTTGCAACGCTGAATGCTCGTCATTGGGCTTGCTCTTGGGCCGTACGAAACGCCCGGATAAACGTGCTGTAAGAAGGTTCGTGGAGCAGCCCGCAACACACCCGCCTACTATTTTGTAACCGTTTGGGGTAGCTTTGTCCCAAAGCCTGTCATAACGGGGGCTTGAAATGTGCCACAGACGTCAAGGCTACCCGGCATCTGTTTTACACCAGCGCATGCGCAATTGTATCGTTTATTGAGTCCGACAAATGGAGGGAAATAAGCTCTTCCATGTGGAAATCAGGTGGCCGTTTGCTGGGCTCGTTGCTTGCTTTGAGCGCTTTTGTGGCCGGATGCGCGCAAGCAAGCTTTAGTTACCAGCCAAAATCTCCGCCCGCGGAAGTCTACAGCGTTAAAGCTCCTGTGACCTTGACCGTAGTGCCTTTCACCGACGCTCGTCCGCGTCAGAATACCTTTGGGGGGTATGGTTTGAACGGTTATCCTTGTCTTCTTCCACCGACGCCATTTTGTACTGCCGATTATCAACGTCCCGAAACAGAGCATAGTTTCGTCACACGGACGAGCTATGAATTCCGTCCGCAAGACGATCTGGCGCGCGCTGTAGCGGAAGAGATCAAACAGGTCGGCTTGTTCGAAGATGTGAAGGTAGCTCGCGCATCAAATCTTTCGGAGGGGCCGCTCGTGATGCGCGGTCAGATTTCAAGCACTCGCTGGCGGGGCTCGCTCTACACGTATCTACTGGGTCCTTACGACGCTTTTGCGTGGCTTGTCGGAGCGCCGATCGGTAGCTCCTGGAACGAACTCAGGCTTAGCTTGCAATTGGTCGACCAGCGCACGGACAAAACGCTATGGACTTATGAACTTTATGGCGCTGAAAGCCATACGGAATGGCTTTACTACAACTATGGGCGCGACTTCACCTACCCGGCCATACTGCAGTCCCAGGTGCCTGAAATGCTTAAGTCGCTAGCGCTATACATAGGAAGCCAGCCACGAACGTTCTGGGAGAAAATGGCAGCGCACTCAGGTGCGAGTAGATCGCCAAACGGATGACAAAAACCTATCTCGGCGAAGAAGGTCGATGTCTTGCCGCGCTCGCACGACGGTCGGTTACAGCTTCTGGGCGGTCTTGAAAAGAGCAGCCTTAGGAGCAGATAGTCTTTGGTAAGCAGGCAGAGGCTCGAGACTTGTCTAACCGTGAAAGCCCTTTTGTAATCGTGGCCGGCACCGGCTTTGGCGCCCTGCGCGATAGCCTCATCCAGGCATTGCCTGAAGTGCGCCTTGAGATGGTGGAACCACGCAGACTTAAAGAGGAAACGTTCAGCGCGCTGGTCTTGATCCCTACGATGGTCAAGATCGATGGGGCAACGATGGAGCGAATTTCCGGCTTGCGCCTGATCCAGCAATGGGGCGTTGGCCTCGAGGGCGTGGATATACAGGAGGCGACGCGCCGCCGAATAGCCGTAGCGAACGTGCCCAGCGCGGGCACGGGCAACGCCGAGTCGGTTGCGGAATGGTGCGTGATGGCCGCGATCGCCCTGAGCAGGCAACTTTCCTTGGCGCAGAAAATCATCCGCGAAGGTTCGACCTGGGGAGCGCCGTGCGGTCGCGCTCTATTCGGCCGCACGGCGGGCATCATCGGGCTAGGCGGAATCGGCCAGGCATTGGCAGCGCGCCTCAAACCGTTCGGAATGCGCATGTTGGCGATTCAGCGAACGCCGAACCCGGCTTTGGCCAAGCGCCTCGGAATCGACTGGGTCGGAACCCTCAGGGAACTACCTGAACTGCTGCGGCAGAGCGACTACGTATTTTTGTGCCTTCCAGTGACCCAGGAGACCACCCGACTCATCGACGAGAACGCGCTCGAGCTGATGCCCGCCCATGCGTGCATTATCAACCCTTCGCGCGGGGGCCTTATAGATCAAAGCGCACTTTTGCGCGCGCTGGCCGAAGGTCGTCTGATGGGCGCGGGTCTCGACGTGTTCGAGCAAGAGCCGCTCGACCCGTCTTCACCTTTGCTTTCGCGCGATGACGTTTTTGCCACACCCCATATCGCCGGCGTAACCGATGTTTCGTACTCAGGAATAGCACGAAGAGTTGCCGAGAATATCCGCAGACTTATGGCGGGCGAACCGCCTCAAAACTGCGTTAACTGGGACGCGATCGGTGGCCGATGGTAAAGGCGCTTATTGCTGGCATCTAAACAGCCAAAAACGTTTTCTTCACACGCACAGGATGCGATCGCGTGGGCGATCTTTTGATGCGGGCTTGCACGGTCGATGCCGCACTCTCGGACGAGGCAATTTCGTTAGTTTAATCGGGAGACTAATCGATGGCGTCTTTTGTGGGATACCGACCAGAGGATGAAAAAGCTCATCCGCCCTACCTCTATCCCGATTACGTCAGCACTCGAAAGCGCGCCCCCAGTCGGCCGCTCATCCGTATTCCTCATACCGTCTCCGAGATAACCGGTCCTCGTCTGGTTCGGCCTATTTCGGCGGCCGGATCGACCGATCTTACTCGTTTTAATGGGGGTGAAGCTCTGGGTGAGCGAATCATCGTTGCTGGCCGCGTTTTGGATGAAGACGGACGTCCTCTACCGAACTTGACGCTCGAGATCTGGCAGGCAAACGCCGCCGGGCGCTACGCCCATGAAGCTGACAAACACGACGCCCCGCTCGATCCCCATTTCAGTGGATCCGGCTACGTGATTACCGACTCCGAGGGTAATTACCGTTTTCTGACGATTCGACCGGGCGCCTATCCCTGGGCGAACCATTATAACGCTTGGCGCCCCAGCCACATCCACTTCAGCCTTTTCGGCCCAGGCTTTGCTAGTCGCCTGGTTACCCAAATGTACTTTCCCGGCGACCCACTGCTCGAGCTCGACCCGATCTTCAACAGCATTCCAGACCCGGACGCTCGCAAACGACTCGTCGCAAGCTTCGCCATCGAGCTCACCATTCCCGAGCGGGCCTTGGGTTATCGCTTCGATTTCATCTTGCGGGGCCGAAATTCGACGCCGATGGAGCAAGCGAGATGAAGTTTCTGCAAACGCCGTGGCAAACTGTGGGTCCTTTCTTTGCACCGGCACTCGTTCAGCCTGGGATGGAAGTCCTAGGAGATGCGAACACCAATGGCAAGCGAATTGAGATCGAAGGTCAGGTTCTCGACGGCGACCGAGCTCCGGTCACCGACGCTATGATCGAAATCTGGCAGGCGAATGCCGCCGGACGCTACGACCATCCAGAAGACCCGCAGCATAATATACCGCTTGACCCGACATTCCACGGTTTTGGTCGGGCGGCAACGGACAAAGCGGGAAGGTTTCGTTTCCTAACTATCAAACCCGGCCCGGTGCCTGGTCCGAACGGTAAGCTTCAGGCACCCCATATTAATGTGTCGTTGTTCGCCCGCGGTCTTCTGCGTCGGTTGATAACACGGATATACTTTCCTGACGAGCCGCTCAACCTGGAGGACCCGATCCTAAATCTGGTGCCGGAAAATCGTCGGCCTTCCTTGATCGCCCGCCAGATCGACGGCCACCGCTTTGAGTTCAATATTCTTCTTCAGGGCGACGACGAAACCGTGTTTTTCGAGGTTTAATGGTGCGCGGAGGCAAGAGTTGAGCGTCAGTCCCATCGAATCGGTCATCTGGGGAGATCTCTATTCGAGCGAAGAAATGCGGGCGCTTTTTTCGGACCGCTCGCAGCTCCAGTTCATGCTCGACGTCGAGGCAGCATTGGCGCGTGCCGAAGCTCGTCTCGGGCTTGTCCCGGCAAATGTCGCTGAGGCGATCACCAAAGCGGCTTGCGTGGACAATCTAAATGTTGAACGGATTGCTGAAAGCACCAAGAAAGTTGGCTACCCTGTCATTGGCCTGGTAGAAGAACTCTCCCGGGTCGCTGGCGAGGAAGCCGCGCGCTACATTCATTTGGGCGCCACCACCCAGGATATTCTCGACACAGCATTAGTTCTCCAAATCAAAAAGGCTCTGGGCATTCTACGAAGGGACACGATCGGCTTGGCCCGAAGCTTTTGTCCATTGATACGGCGCTACAGAGACACTCCTCTTGCCGGCCGCACCCATCTCAAGCACGCCGTGCCGATAACTTTCGGCTTTAAGTGTGCGGTCTGGGCGATGCCGTTTATCGCGCACGTCGAGCGCCTTGACAGCGTGTCCCGCCGGGTTTGCGTGGTGGAATTCGGTGGAGCCGCGGGTACGCTTGCCTCGCTGGGCGCGCAAGGACCGGCCGTTGCACAGGCACTGGCTGAAGAGCTGGGGCTTAGCGTGCCGCTCATACCATGGCACGTCGTGCGCGATGGTCTGGCTGAAGTAGCTTGTCTTGCCGGACTGATTTGCGCCAGCGTGGGAAAGTTCGCCCTGGATGTGGCTTTGATGATGCAAACCGAGGTAGGAGAAGTCGCGGAGCCTTACGTAGAAGGACGAGGGGGATCGAGCACGATGCCGCAGAAGCGAAACCCCTTGGCCAGCGAATATATCCTGGCGGCAACCCGCTGCGTGCACGCGCTGGTGCCGATGATGCTGTCGGCGATGGTACAAGACCACGAACGCTCGACCGGTCCGTGGCAAAGCGAAGCGCTAGCGTTGCCGCAATGCCTTGCGCTGACTGCAGGAGCGCTTGAACATGCGCGAGCAGTTGCCGAGGGCATGCAAGTCAATCCGGAACGCATGCGTCATAACTTGGAAGCGGAATTCGGCCTTATCATGGCAGAAGCCGTGAGCGCGGCCCTTACGCCCAAAATCGGTCGAGCGGCGGCTCATCGCGCCGTCTCGCGCCTTTGCAACCGAGCGATCGAAGAAAGGCGAAGCCTTAAGGAGGTTCTGCGCTACGGGGTAAGCGTCGCAACATACTTATCGCCAGAAGAGATCGAAAGGACCACCGAAATAACTGCATATCTGGGCTCGGCCGGTCTATTTGCCGACAGGGTCGCCGACCGGATCGAACGCCTCACGTGAGGACCGGAATGTTGCTTTTGCCGCTAACTGCTCAATCGCGCGCAAGCTTCGATGCCGACTGTACTTACCACTGAAAAACTGACTAAAAATGAACTAAGTCCGCACAAATGACCTCTGCCACGTACCGCTGGGTGAAAATACGCGAGCGCGCGGAGAAGAAGTTTCGGGCAGTTCGATGCGAACGCAGGTTGGAATAGTAGGGGCAGGGCCAGCCGGTTTGATGCTTTCCCATCTGCTTCACTTAGGCGGCGTTGAATCGGTCATCGTGGAGAATCGAAGCCGTGAATACGTCGAGCGCCGAGTCCGCGCCGGAGTACTCGAACAGGGTACGGTCGACCTCCTCGTGGCGACAGGCGTTGGACAGAGACTAAAGCGCCAAGGTCTGGTGCACCACGGCATCGAATTATGCTTCGCGCGACGCCGTCACCGGATCAATTTCGACGAACTCACAAACGGACGAACGATTACGATTTACGGCCAGAACGAAGTCGTCAAAGATCTTACGGACAGCCGACTCGCCTCGGGCGGACAGATCTTTTTCGAGGCCTCCAACGTGCGGGTCTGGGATTTCGACGGTCCGCGACCGCGTATTACCTTCGTGCAGGGCGACAAAGAGCACGAAATTGTGTGCGACTTTATTGCAGGATGCGACGGCTTTCACGGCGTCTGCCGAAAAAGTATCCCACAAGGAGCCCTGACGATTTACGAACAGACTTACCCGTTCGCTTGGCTAGGTATCTTGGCACGAACGCCGCCCTCGGCAAACGAAATAATCTATTGCCACCATGAGCGGGGTTTCGCGCTGCATAGCATGCGATCGCCCGAGCTAAGTCGCTTGTATCTCCAGTGCGCTCCCGACGAGGATTTGGCTAACTGGCCCGACGAACGGATTTGGGAGGAGCTCAAGGCGCGCTCTCAAACCGATGAGACATGGGAACTTCGGCCGGGTCCCATTCTTCAGAAGGGAATAACCGAAATGCGCAGTTTCGTCGCCGAACCGATGCGCTATGGATCGCTCTTTCTGGCGGGAGACGCCGCCCATATCGTGCCTGCCACCGGCGCCAAAGGTCTCAACTTAGCGATGGCCGACGTCGCCGTTCTTGCGCGCGCGTTCAACGAATATTACCGCACGGGTCGGCATGACTTGCTAGACCGCTACTCTGAGGTTTGTCTTCGCCGCGTATGGAAGGTCCAGCGCTTTTCGTGGTGGATGACCTCGATGCTCCATCGATTCGACAGCGACACAGCTTTCGACCGCCGCCGTCGTCTGGCAGAACTGGAATACGTCGTGAGCTCTCGGGCAGCCTCGCAGGCCTTGGCCGAAAACTACGTGGGATTTCCTTTCGAGTGAGAAATTTTAGCTGCCCCAAAAAATTCCGAAACCCACCCATTCCTGCTGACGCCCTCTAAGGCAAAACAAAATCCCCGCGTCCCAGTGCGCTGCGCTTTTCTCTGCCGTACTTGAAAAAACCCGCGGCAGGATCCAGCTGTGGCGCAAACCGTTTGCGGCTCAAGCGCGGCAACACGAGCTCGCGTGCCACGGGCGCACACAAAGAATCATCCGAGCTTTAGTTACCCACTTGGCCACCTTTCCGCCGGCGTGCGTTGCGCGTGCGGACAGCCGCACTCGGCGTTTACGGCGTCTCGGCGCCGCGCGTCGCCACGTACAAAGCATAGAGCGATTTGCTGGCAGCCATGAACAGGCGATTTTTCTTCTGTCCGCCGAACGTCAGATTGGCACAGACCTCGGGCAGGTGAATCTTGCCGATGAGCGTGCCATCCGGCGCGATCACCTGGACACCGCGGTCTTTGGGATCTCCCCATCCGGTACCACACCAAATATTTCCGTCGACGTCGGCGCGTATTCCGTCGGCAAACGATGGCTTGAAGTCGTAGAAAACCCGTCCATTCTTTAGCTTGTCACCGTCGACGTCGAAGACGCGGATATGCGCGGGATTTTCGGGACCGTCGGTGATCCCAGTATCGCAGATGTAAAGTTTGCTTTCGTCTGGAGAGAAGCACAGCCCGTTGGGGCGAACGAAGTCAGAAGCTACCACCGTCGCCTTTCCAGTGTGGGGATCCAGGCGATAGACATTGCGCGGCAATTCGAAAGGCGCACGATGTCCCTCGTAGTCAACGGAGATGCCGTAACCGGGGTCGGTAAACCAAATGCTGTCGTCCGACTTGACGACGATGTCGTTTGGAGCGTTCAGCGGTTTGCCTTCAAAGCTGTCGATCAACACCGTTATCGTCCCGTCGTATTCGGTGCGGGTCACCCGTCGCGTATCGTGCTCGCACGTAAGCAGTCGGCCCTGACGATCTCGCGTATTGCCGTTTGAGTAATTCGAAGGTTGGCGAAACACCTCAACCGTGCCGTCGGTCTCGTTGTAGCGCAACATCCGGTTGTTAGGGATATCGCTCCATATCAGGTATCGGCCGTCACCGAACCATACCGGACCTTCGGACCATCGTGTGCCGGTGAACAGACGCTCGACTCCGGCGTTGCCAATAACGTATTTGCGGAAGCGCTTGTCAATAATTTCAATCGCTGGGTCAGGATAAGGCGTAGACGCCGGGTCGGCCCAGTCGCGAGCCATTACCGAAGGCGCCAGCGCAAAAAGCGCGCCGGACGCCGCCGCACCCTTGAGAAAATCGCGCCTTTTCATGACAATGTCCTCCCCCATTACACATTGTCTGTTAAAACCCATCTAAATCCTCGAGGTTTTCACGCCGCGGTTTGTCTCGCCCGTTCTTGCCCCATCGAAAAAGAAGCAAGGCACCTCGATACTCCTGAGACGCCAGCCGTATTGGCCTACCGACTCGTCTTGCCATCCTTAAAAGTCTAAGTTTTTGACGGCAAAGACAAGCCCTCTGTTCCTGCCTAGCTTTATCGCATCTCGCGCACAGCGAAATCAAAAATCATTGCAAAATCGCAGCTCCCGCTCCTGCGGCTTATAGACCGAAACAACCAATTAAACGGCTCATCCTGGGGAAAGGCGTATAGTCAATTAAGACCCATTGCCAACTGCGGCACAAAAACTTACGATTAAACAGCATCAACGATAGCCGGGGATTGCGCAGAGGGTGCAAGCGGTTGAGTTTTACGCGCGCGTTGTTGTCCCGAGCGCTCGGCGCGACATGACTAGCTCTTCTTTTTTGCGTAACTGTTCAGTCTAAGCTTTGAAAGAGTGCGCGCAACCATGATCGCTCGACTGGCTCGGCCCCGGCTTTGGGTTGCTGGTGGAGGTTGAGGTTCATGATGGTGTTAAGGTCGCGACCCGACTCGATTAACTTGACTCTCCTGTCTGGTATCTTTCTCTTAGCGGTCTCTGTCTGCGGTTGCGCGTTTCTTGCGGGCGATCTGACCGGTATCGGCGTGGGTGCCATCGCCGGCTCGGCGACGCAATCGCCAGCCACCGGGGCAGTAACGGGAGGAGCCGTAGGCGCTGGCACAGGCGCTTTGGCCGGCTACGCTGTGGGAGGCCCGATTGCTGGCGCAATCGGCGGAGCGCTCAGTGGCACCGCAGTAGGCTACATGGCCGGGCGGGCAACTTCGCAGAAGTAAGTCGCTTCGATGCAGCAACGATCGCCTGTTGGCATACTGAAAGCCGCTTGAAGGCCGCGCCCGTCGAGTGCAAAAGCTGTTCTCGAGGCTAAAAGAGCACCCATACGTGTGCCTGTGGGTCGTTATAGGTCGCGAATACGGCGCTGTTGCCCCATGCGCTCTTTAGGTGTTGTGCGACGTGGCATTTCGGAAACCACAAGGCTGATGGGCCGAAAAGCGCTTAAGCTCGGATTTTATCGCGGCTCAAACGCGTATACCCGGTTATCCCCAGCAACGTATAGCCGTCCGAATGCAGGGGTGACGCTTGCGAAGTGACGAAGATCATGCATCGCGCTCTGTTCTCCCGCGCAGCCGCGCACCGGCTCCCCTGTCTCAACTAGAAAGCCATGCAAACAGTTGTCGCCCTCCGCTCCGACTACCCAAGCGATCGCCTCCGAATGACCGTCGGTAGTTGTCACTATGGGCGACCCTTCGCCGCGTAATGGGGCGCACCATGCCATCGCAAGTTCGAGCGACGGGCTAGCTTTCACGCGCAGCGCACCCAGACCGGAGACCGAGGTCTTCTGAGAACATCTTATTCTGCCAGCTTGGAATAGTACCAATGCTTGCGACGTACCGGCGTAGACGGCTGGAGCCGTCCGAATCGAGCTGTCTGCGATCTTTGTCACCAAAAGCGCTCCACCGATACCGCCTAACCGCTCGCGACTTAGAAGGTACGCCTTACCATCCTTGCCCAACGCCATAACCAACTCGACTTTTTCGTTACCACTCTGAAGATCGAACAGAACTGGGTTTGTCCCACCCAAGTCGAGATCCAAAAGGTCGAGCCATTTCCAATTCGAAGGGGCAAAATAATCAAGGCTTGCGATCTTTCCTTGCGAGCCAAGAGGCAATCGCACGACAGCTTCCCCATCCACCCACCGCATCGTAAGCTTGGTGTTCCCTGTCACAACGAACACCGAGCGACCGTCGGACGCCACACCGCCCGGAGCCCATATCCCGCCGCCTTCGCCGCGTGTGGTCCAAGCCGAAATCTGGCGCGAACCGTCGAGTTTAACGCCGACCACGACTCCGTGGTACGGTCCACAATCGCCATAATTGCCGCCATAGGGCACGAAAAGCGTGTCGCCAACGATCGCGAGAGCTCCCCGCTGGTTTTGAAAGCGTGGTTGAAAGGCGATTCCCAGGTCGCGCAGCGCGGAGGCTACGTCGATGGGGAATCCCGGAAGGACAGCTCCGTCTTCGAGCGATAGCCCAAAAATGAGATGCTGCGGGGTAGAATCTTTACCGGAGCCCACCATCGCGTCGAAGTACACGGATCTGCGGCGTTCATCTATCGCGGGCGTGCCGGTGATTCCGACTGGATCGATGTTGCCGCAGGGCAGGGACGAGCGGTACACGGGCTCTCCCACCGACCGCATCCATACCACGTGGCCCGACTCGGCGTCTAAGGCGTAAACTACGTTTTCCTCAGTAGCGACCAACAAAAGCGGCTGATTAGTTTTTGACGAGCGGAACGAAAGCAACTGCGCGTAGACGCTTCCCTGAACATGCCCGTCAAAATTCGACATAACTCTAAGGTGTCGTGCACGTTCTACGGTCAGGTTCGGCACCACGTAGACCCCGTCGCGGCGCGAGTTTCCGTGAAATTCATGCACTTCTTGCGCCGCCGCACCTTGCGATAACGCCGCAAGAATCACCACAGACGCCAGAAATACAAACCGCTCCAAGAGACCAGCTCTAAGCGTAGTCATTCGACTTCCCTTGCCAATTTTTTCTCGGCAACGCGTCGCAACACAAACTTCGCCAGCCCCGAAAAAACTCTACTATCACGTCGCCCGACGTCCTACCCCACGCGTTGAGCGCACTTACAACGCAATTGCCTAGAAGCTTTTAAGAGAATAAGGCAAAAGCGCAGATGGATGTGCTCGCATATCGGATCTGGATGAGCTCGAATCGCCTCGGCTATTCCGAGCGGCCGTGCAGGTGTTGCGGTGGATGTTACGGCAAGCTTTTATCCGAGGCTTCTTATCGATCTTAATCGATGACCAATTACGATGGGCGGTGTAGCGGACGGAAAACTTTTTCACCCGCCGTTTTCGAAAAAATTCGTGGCACGCTTTCCGCGTGCAAGCTTCTTGACCTGCGGTATCACTGGGGCTTAGCGTTAAGTTGTTGGGCTTGGAAAAGCTACGTCTGGGGGCTATAAAAGCGAGCCTCTGAAAACGTAAGGTATATAGGCGTTGATTTAAAAGGGGGGCAACTGAACGAGGGCACTATCATAGCAAGAATTATCGCGCGAGCTTGTCAGACAAACGCTTTCCTGTGCGTTGAGGGCTAAACCAAACCAGCTCATCGAACCGAGGGTAGCAGCCGCTCAAATCGCTTCGAAAGCTCGCCTGAGTGTACGGGGACAGCAAACACAACGGCTCGGCTGGGCAAAACAAATACGCTATGCCGAGCCGAGAAGGTGAGTCTGAAATCACGGGGAGGAACAGCGATGCGCAACGGAAAGTCAAACTCGCTTCTGTTGATTCACGGGCGAATATTCGACGGCACCGGCAACGAACCGATACCTGATGGCGCCGTATGGATCGAAGGCGACGAGATTCGTCGCGTTGGCCATATTAGCGAATTCAAGGACGTGCCAGACGACGTCAAGCGAATCGATGTGGGTGGACGATTCGTGATGCCGGGTTTAATTGAGGCGCATGCCCATCTTTCCTACTGGAACGCACAGAGACTCGAGGATTTGGACCTTAAGTCGCCGATCGAGCGCACGATGATCCGAGCGGTTATTAACGCGCGTACGATGCTGCGCAGCGGCTACACCGCGGCGTGTAGCTTCGGAACGCTTGGCAACGTCGATGTGGAGCTGCGCGACGCGATCAACGCAGGCATAATTCCCGGACCTCGTTACCTTGCCTGCGGACGCGACGTTCAGGGCACGGCCGGCATGATCGACTGGAACCCCGATTACCTCAAGCTGGGGATGGAAGGCCTGGCCTTCATCGCCAACGGCCCGGTCGAAGTGCGCCAGGCAGTGCGTGCTATTCGCAAAGCAAGCGCGGACACGGTCAAATTGTACGTCGACGGCGAGAACATGACGCCCCATTGCCTGCCAGGCGAATGCTCCTACACGCAGGAGGAAATTAGCGCGGCCTGCGACGAAGCCCACCGACGCGGCTTGCGCGTAGTAACCCACGCCCGCAGCGCCGAGGCAGTCAAGCTCTGCGTGCGCGGCGGTGCCGATGTAATCGGCCATGCCAATTACTTGGACGACGAAGCGCTCGACCTGCTGGCCAGAGCTCGCCATCGAATCTACGTTACGCCGGCGGTTAATTGGCAGGTCGGACTCTACACGGAGGGACCTAAGTTCGGGATCGACCCGAGCGCGCTTGACGCGATGGGTTACCGCAAAGAGTTGGAGGAGACCAAGATCAGCGTTCGCAAGATGCGCAATGCCGGAATAAAGGTCCTTCCGGGCGGCGACTTCGGCTTTGCCTGGACCGCGCACGGCACTTACGCCAGAGACTTGCAGAATTTTGTCGAGCTTTTCGGTTTCACGCCGTTCGAGGTTTTGTTGGCCGCAACCCGCGACGCCGGTCAGATGGTCGGCTTCGGCGGTCGAGTCGGCACTCTGGAGGCCGGTAAATTCGCGGATCTAATCGTAGTCGATGGCGATCCGCTTTCGGATATCACGATTCTGCAAGACCACAGCAAGATCGTCGCCGTGATGAAAGGCGGAAAGTTCTTCCACAACGCGCTAAACGGACGTCCCGCTGAAATGGATGAGGAGGTAGTTGCGTCCGAAGCCGAGCAAGCCCTTGCAAACGCTTCAAAGTAGGCGTGAGTGAATTTTCAGCCGAAGGATAGGGGGGTGCGCTCGCAAACGAGCGAGCGCACCCGAAGCGCCGAGGCTTTCTCTAACTCGCGTTCGGACTAAAACGCAGCGTGACACTACAACGCTTGGAGTTATTCCGGCAACTTGGCGAAAATTATTCCGAAACCGCGCGTCCTTGTAACCGGCGCTGCGAGGCTCAGGGCCGCTGCGCGTTCCATCGCAATATCGAAGGCCCCTGGTGTCGTTCAGGGCGAGTCAGCAAAAGATGTTCGCAACCCGTCGCCGGCGAAGGCCTGCTGCGTGAGAAAAGCGATTCAGATTAAGCTTACGCAACTTGTTCGTAGCCGATTATTCCGGGAAGCACATAGCGTTTCGAAAAAGGGCCTCTTGCCACACTTAAGCTGTCCGCTCCTGGCCACATGGCCGCAAGCGTTATCGAAAGCAGTCTGTGCGCCTTTGCCAAGAAGTTCGATGCGTCGAGCGCTAGCGCTGAACGAAATTCAGCAGACCGCTTCGAATCGCCAGCTCAAGGTATGGAACGAGCGGACCCAATTGGTAGATTTCCTCGACTCTGACCCACCGAGCTTCCGCATGCTCTTCGGGACGTAAACACAAAGCGTCGCAGGCGGACAGTAAAGCGCATTTGTATAAAACCTGCACGAACGGCTCCTCAGGCCGTTTGAGCACACCCAGCAAACGTTCGGCCTTGACTTTAAGCCCGGTTTCCTCGCTGACCTCGCGCCCAAGGCATTCCTCCAACGTCTCCGCCACAGTGAGATGTCCTCCTGGCAGGTCCCAATGGTCTGGCTTGTACGCCATCGCTTGCGACCTTTTCAAAACCAGAAGCTTTTCGCCCTTGGTTATCACGCCGTGAACGCCGATCCAGAATTGCGCTTCGGACATGATTGTCAGCCTTATCGAGCTCCGCTTGCTATATCTATTCGTGCCCAGTTATTAGCCGCTCCTTGACGGGATCACACTCCGAACCTAGCTCACCAGCCAAACTAATTCAGATAAACACTGTCCTTCAAACTTCGCCTCACGCCAACCGCCGCCAAAGATACAAAAAGCCCAGGCCAGCGGTAAAAAAGACTGAAAACTCTCGCCAAAGAGATCGCTTTTAGCGCGGAAGCTGCAGAAAACTCACACCGAAAAGGGTGACGGCCTGCTAAGCATCAACTTAAATTTGCTCCAGCGAAGGCTTAAGAATTTCCCCTTCTTTACGGCCGGCAAACGGTCGCGCGCAAGCCTTTAATATTCGTGGGCGACGGTTTTCCTGCTATACGTTTAAAGGAGCTTTTCACAGAGGTTTAGCATTCACAATGGGGAGACAAGACCCTGCGCGATAGCTCGGAAAACTGATGTATCTGAGAATCGGCTACGCAAGGTTCGACTTGCCGGTATTAACCGGCATCAGATTGCGCTCCTGTCAATTCAGCCGACCGTTGAGCTTAGCGGTATGCTTAGTCAAAGTTGAGGAAGTTCCTTTGTTAATTGAATTGTAGGTAAGGAGACGACGATGGAAACGATACGTTTCGACGATATCGAGCGGCTGCGCAGTAAAATCAGCCAAGAATTTGGCCCCTGGAGCGAGCCGATTGAAGTAACCCAGGAGATGATCAATCGGTTTGCCGATCTTACCGGAGACCATCAGTGGATTCACGTCGACGTCGAGCGGGCAAGGCGCGAAAGCCCGTTCGGCGGCCCTGTTGCTCACGGTTTCCTAACCCTAAGTCTACTACCAGCCTTTCGCATCGATCCCGGCTGGAAGATCGTCGGCTACCGCAACGTCGTAAACTACGGGGCCAACAAGTTGCGGTTTGTCGCGCCGGTTCCGGCCGGATCTAAGGTCCACGCACGTCAGCGGATTGTTGCCGTCGAAGCGAAGCCCCAGGGCACGCAAGTGACCTACGAAACGCACATCCATGTCGTCGGCCAGGATAAACCGGCAGTGGTGTACGAAGGAATCCTGTTGTACGTTCGCTAGGACAAGGCAACCTTCCGGGAAGACCGCGTTGCTGTCAAAAGCGTGCCCGGCTGAGTCAGCCGCAGATTGCTAGGCTTAAGGTGCCAGATCTAGGTTACGCGGGCTTATCTCGGGGGCTTAGTGACAATTCGGCGAGGGCGCGTCGAGGTGGGCGATCAAGTTCGTCCTTTAAATCGACTTGGCGACAGGGCGCTTTGACTGACGCCCAAACGCTCAAGGTCGCGCGGCACGCTTTTGTCCACGGCTAGACTTGCACAAAGGCGGGATAATGCCGGGGCGGTTTTTATGCCGAAGCCACCCTGACCAGCCAACCAGAAAAAGCCTTCCGCTTCCGGGTCGAAACCGACTACCGGCAAACGGTCAGCAACGAACGACCGAAGTCCTGCCCATTTGGCGCGGATGTGCGTTACTGGAAGGTCGGTGACCGTGTTGATTCGTTCGACAGCTTGCGCGACGTCGATTTCGTCGGGAAAGACGTCGCACGGTTCGGTCGGCGTTTCGTCGGCTGGCGAGGCAAGCAGCTTTCCAGCATCGGGCTTGAAGTAAAAGCGCTCGCCGATATTTATCACGGCCGGCCATCGGTCAACGTAGACACCGTTGGGCGGATCGAACACTACGATCGTTCGGCGCAGCGCACGTAAGCCGAGCGGCCTAAGTCCGGCGATCCTCGCGATTTGGTCCGCCCATGCGCCTGCCGCGTTAACGACAATCGGCGCGCTGAACTCGCCGCGATTCGTGACAATCCGCCAGTGTCCTGAGCCAAAGTGAAGCTCTGCGACCTTGGCTTCAGTAAACACCGCTCCGCCGCGCCGCTTAAGCCCGCGCAGAAAACCTTGATGGAGCGCGTGGACATCGATATCCATGCCATCGGGCTCGTACAACGCTCCCACCAGCGCGCTTTGGCGGAGCACTGGTACAAGCGCAGCTGCCTGTTGGGGGGTCATGCAACGAAGCGCCGCAAAACGGCAAAGAAGCGCCCGAGAGCTTGCTTCCTCGAACAAGGCCGCCTGGTCGAGCGATGCGATGAAAAGAACTCCGCGCGCTTTGAGTAGCGGTGTTTCAGTAAATCCCTCGGGAGGGTCGGAGAAAAATTCCCCACTGGCAAGCGTCAGAGCGCGCACGATCGGATGCCCGAGCGCTTTGGTGTACAGGGCGGCGGAGCGCCCCGTACTGTGATATCCAGCATGCTTTTCGCGCTCGAGTACGACTACTCGCCCGTGCTCCGACAGAGCGAAGGCAGCTGACGCGCCGGCGATACCTGCGCCGATAACTGCGAAATCGTAACGCTCCACGCTAACTCCCTATAACCAAAGCTTATAACGCCGCCATTGGCCGCAGTGCACGTTGGAGGAAAATTCTGTCATGTCCGGGCTTGCGCAATCCTCGCGGAAAAGCCCTTCCGGCGACTGGTTCGCGCCGCTTGCGGGTCCCGACCTCGAGAGCGCGTTCTCGCCCCCAACTTCTGCGCTGTCGCCCTGTCGGCGGCATCTTTTTCTGTTCGCAAGCGCAAACTCACGTGCTGTGAGAAAGAGCTGCGAATTGACGTCTGACTGATAGGATGATAGGTGAATGCTGCTAAGGAAAGCGCCGATGGTCTCGCTCGTAAACCAGCAACGTCTACTGGGCTCGCTGGCGAGCATGGTCGACCCGATTCAGTATCGGGAGTTCAAACTACTTGTAAAACCCGAACTTTTTCATAAGCCCCGCTCGTTTCGCGAGTTCGGAAAAATTGCCCGTCGAACCGCCAAAAAGCTCGGGGCGAAGCTTTCCAAAACAGGCTCCACCGGTAAAGTACAGCTGCGAGAGGTGCTCTTTTACGACACCCCGCACTTTCGACTCTACAACAACGGCTTCATTCTGCGCACGCGAACGCCGATAAAGCACGGCATGCCCTATCGTCGCTACGAAATGGTGCTCAAATTCCGCCATCCTGACAAGAACGTGGCCGCAGCCGTCGACGTGCGTCCGTTGCTGCCGAGCATATACACCGTCAAGTTCAAAGAGGAACTCTTGCCCTTGCGCGAAACGCTTGGTTCGCACCGCACCCTGTACTCTCATAATTGCGAGTTGGACAGTCCAAATCTTATCCTGATGCAGCGCTTTGAAATAATCTCCCAGGTGTTTCCCGCGTTACGCGGTCTTGGCGCAAACCCAAAAGCGGTGATGTGCGTGGTAAACGGCTTGGTGATCGACGAAGAGTTGGTTACCTTAGGGGTGCTCGACTTCGGTGGCAAGATGACAGCGAAGGCGACCGTCGCGATCTGGCGCAATCACGCGACGCGCCAACCCATCGCGGGGGAGTTTTCGTTTCAGCTCAAGTTCGAGCGGCCCGAGGTGGTGCCAAGAAAAGCTTGGATGCTCTCGGAAAGTTTTTACCACCAGTTGCAGCTCGACGCCGAAGACTGGATCCAGCTCGGCTCGACCAAGACCGCAATCGTTTATGGACTCGGAAAAGTACCTGTCCGGAATGCAGAGTGAACAGGCGCCTCGAGGCCGAGTTAGCCTGCCAGCGCTGTTTCAGGTTTTCTTGACCGTTGGAACGATCAGCTTTGGAGGAGGCGCGATCGCATATCTGCGGGAGTACGTGGTGAGGTCCAGGCGCTGGATGAGCGACGAGGAATTCTTAGACGCGCTCGAAGTCAGCGAAACCTTGCCCGGCCTCAACACGGTCAATCTCAGCGTAATAATCGGCGACCGCCTGCGCGGGGCGTTGGGCGCGGCGTTAGCAGTAGCTGGAATAACCGTCCCGGGAGCTATCGTGGTTCTTGGTTTGGCTGAGCTCTGGGAGGGACCGCTTAATTCGCCCCGAGTCGGAATGTTTTTGACCGGGGCTGCCGTTGTAGCCTGTGGCCTGTTGACCGCGGTGACCCTTCAGCTCGGTCGCCGTCAGCTCGCCAGCTTGTTTGACCTCGCCCTGGTCGGCGCAACATTTGCCGCCATAAGCTTGTTCCATCTGCCGCTGTGGCTTGTGCTTTTGCTGCTTGCTCCAGTGGGAATATGGTTCTACCGCCCCACCAGCGGACGGCTCCAAGTTGCTAAGCCGAAAGTCAAAGGCCCGACCGAGCCTAGCGGTATCAGCGTTATCAGACGATGAGCAACTTCGATGACTAAGCTGAGCAGCTTATTTGCCGTATTTGCGATGTTATCGATTCTCGCCATCGGGGGCGGCACACCGATTTTACCCGAGATGCAGTACTGGACGGTCGAGCGATTCCATTGGCTGACCGACCGTCAGTTCCGCGACATATACGGCCTAGGCCAGGTAGCGCCGGGGCCCAACATGTTGATGGTGTTGGTTATAGGTTACAAGCTAAGAGGACTGGCTGGGGCGTTAGTTGTGGGAATCGCGTTTTTCTTACCAGACTGTTTTATCACTCTTTTTGCCGGTCGTTTGTGGGATCGCTTTCGTTACTCGCCATGGCACGCTGCGATCCAGCAGGGAATGGCGCCGATCGTAATCGGTCTGATGCTCGCGGGCACGTACGCAATTGCGCGCCTATCTATCCACAACGCGCTCGCCCTGGGGCTAGCCGTCGTTACTTGCGGCATACTGCTCTGGCGACACGTAAATCCAGGCTTGTTGGTGCTGCTAGGCGGTCTAATCTACGCGTTGGCTCCCGTTCATCACTTGATCCCGCTTAATTGAGCGACCGATTTTCGCACTGCCGACGTCGGATTGCAAACCCAGTTATGGGTGAAGAAAAAAGCGCATGGCCTAAAGCAAGCCCATCGGCGAGGGTGGAATCTGGTCGGAGCTTTGACTAAATAATCCAAATCCAAAGCACGCTGTCGTTTGCCGATTTTTGTTGGTTGTGCGCCTCTGAAAATGAAAGAGGAAGCTCTTGAATTTTTACAGAAGCTATTGCGAATAAAGTCGATTAATCCACCTGGCGACGAACGAGCAGTAGCGCTCGAAATCAAAGCGCTGCTCGGTTCGTACGATATCGAAGCGCAGGTGCTGGACTTCGCGCCGGGCCGGGCAAACCTGGTTGCCACGCTGCGAGGCCAAAACGGCGGTGCCAGCGGAATAACTCTCGGTATTTCGGGCCACATGGACGTCGTGCCGCCGGGACAAGAACAATGGAGTGACGACCCGTTTTCTCCCACCGTGCGCGACGGAAAAATTTTCGCCCGGGGCGCTTCGGACATGAAAAGCGGCCTGGTCGCGCTGATCTTCGCGATGGTCGCACTAAAGAAGGAAAACACGCGACTTTGCGGCAATCTGAAGCTTTTGGCCACGGCAGGCGAAGAAGCCGGCTCTGTTGGTGCCAAAGAGCTGGTCCGAGCAGGCTATGCCGATGACTTGAACGCGCTGCTGATCGGCGAACCCACAAACGGCGAAGTCGTGCACACCCACAAAGGAGCTTTGTGGGTCGAAATCACCTGTCATGGCAAAACGGCCCACGGCGCCAGACCCCATCTCGGCATCAACGCCATTCTCCACATGACAAAACTGCTCACCGCCCTGAGTTCGGACCGGTTCAAGATGCGTTACGTGGAGCACCCCGTGCTTGGCGGTCCGACAATAAATATAGGCGTGGTTCGAGGTGGGGTGAAAGTTAACATGGTTCCCGACCGGTGCGCCGCGGAGATCGATATCCGAACTGTCCCGTCGCAAAACCACGCGGAAATCCTCAAGGAAATCATTGCGCTCGTCGAATCCTTAAGGCACGAGTTGCCTGATTTGCGCGCCGACGTCCGAGTGACAAACGATCTACCTTCGGTCACAACTCCGGCCGACCATCCCTTCGTGCACCTGGTGAAAGAAGCCGTGACTCAGGTGCTCGGCACGGCACCGTCGATCAGCGGGATGGCGGGTTACACGGATGCGGCTGTTTTCGTAGCTGCTAAGCCCGACCTTCCCGTAGTTATCCTAGGCCCTGGCGATCCACGCCTGGCTCACCAACCGGATGAGTACGTTGAAATCGACCGGTTTCTCCGCTTTATCGACGTTTATAAGTCGATTTTCGTAAGCTACCTTGGAACCTAAGAACGCCTCACAACGTAGAATCGCGACGATTACTTACGCATGATTCAACCCAAAGGCAAATCGCTCCCTGCCATGCCCGTCGGATTCGGCAGGTTTTGCTCGGCGCGCCTTCGCGCATAAACTTGGACTCATCTCGCAACCGGGCTGCTCGACTTCGTAAGCAGAAACTGCACCGAAAGGTATAGTAAGTAGCACCCAAACACCTTAGCTGGAGAAGAAACGATGGATCCAAAAACGAGTGAGCTTTGCGCCGAATGGGCTCAAGTGTTGGAACGTTTAAGCGCACTTGTGGCAAAGCTCGATGTACCGGCAAGCGTCAAGGAATCGCCGCACCTAGTCATAGCTGCAGCGATCATCGCCACTGCAGCAAAACAACAGGTAACTATCATAAACGGCTAGCTCATTGAGAAATGATTTAGTAGCGCTTTAGAGTGGGGTGCTTTTCAGTGCTCGATTCGATTTCCGCTGCGGCAAGGTCTTAGGAGCTATTGCGACCCCACCGACGCCGTGCCTGGTAACTAGGACGGCTTAAAGCGCTCCTCTTGAGGTACGGCAAACCACCTCCCTTGGCAGCATCGCGCGTGACTCGAACCAAGCGCATCCTAAAATCGCACGGCGCAGGCGATACGCCTGAGCGTGGTAGCAAGAAAAAAGACGTGCTCGAGGATCCACGCTATGCTTGGGAGTAGCGCCAGAGCTTAGGAGGTCGGGCGACTCGCCCTAGGTTGAGCTGTTAAAAAGCGATTCGGCCGGATCGGATGCCAGATAGACCTGACATTTAAGCCAGGCGATATCATGGGAAACGACTTGGCGACGGATTAACCTCATTGGGAGATTCAGCGGAGCCAAACCGCGTCGATAATCCTCGATTGCTTCAAGCAATTCCCTGTACGACAACGGGTCGATAAAGTTTTTCAGTAAACCTGCGACGTGCTGCAGAACGTTGACGTGTTTACCGGTGGTTGGCGGATGTTTCAGTGCGGCCATGAAGCGGTTTTCGTAGGCGCGGCGAAGCTCCTCGCGTTCCATCGACTTAGCCGATTGACCTATCAACCGTCCCAGCTCGGCATAATGTCTTGGCGAGTGAGCCAGCAGCAAAAGCTTATGTGCTCTATGAAAGGCGACGAGGTCGGCAAAGCGCCAATTTTCTGCGAAAAAGGTTTGGATTCGATGGTATGCGAAGATGCGTCTGACGAAGTTCGCGCATATTTGCGGCTCGCAAAGTCGATGTTCTTCTTCCACAGGTAGATTTGGAAACTGACGCAATAGGACCTCGGCGAATAAACCTTGCCCGTTACGAACCGGCGGTTTGTCAGCACTCCATACAGGTACTCCCTGCGCGCCACAGCTGGGGGAGTTGCTCTTGAGCACGTAGCCGCAGAGCTTTTGCTCCTGAAGCTCGCGTACGCGCTTCTCTGCGAACGCGTACATCGCCGCCGTAAAGTCGCGCTCCGAATGGTTACCCACCAGGCGTACGCCTTGCGCGGTGTGGAACAAGCGCATCGGCTCTCGCGGGACACCCAACCCAAGCTCAGCTTCCGGGCAAACAATTACCCACTCTACCAGTCTACCAATCACGTTCACCAGAAAGTCGTCGCGTTTATGCCCGCCGTCGTAGCGTACGGGCTTCCCCACAAGGCATGCCGATACGCCCACTCGCACTCGCTCGACTTGCTTATCCGGTTCGAAGGCTTCGCCGAATGAATTGGTTGTTTGCGCTTTCACTTGCGTCTATAAAAATCCTAACTCGAACCATCTGCAAACGATTTTAAGCATACATAAGGGTGCGACGGCCACTTTCGCCGGAAAGGCTCGCCGCCACCTACGTCGCAATTGCGGTAAACGAAACCTCACCGAAAATTAAACTTGCGTGCTCCTCTATGGATCCGCGCTTAATAACGCCTATGGATCGCAGCTAGTAACGCCGTCGGTGTCCTGGCTAAATCAGGTCTTGAACCGTATACGAATAATATCGCCGTCCTGGACGATATAGTCGCGCGATTCAAGGCGCAGCTTTCCAGCCTCTCGAACGCCAGCTTCCGACTTAAAGCGTTCCATATCACCAAAACTAATCACTTCGGCGCGGATAAAGCCGCGCGCCATGTCGCTGTGTATTTGTCCTGCGGCGTCGAGCGCGGTGGATTTGCCGGACAAGGTCCACGCCCGAGCCTCCTTGGGACCAGCGGTGTAAAAAGTGATCAGCTGCAAGCGATGATAGAGAGCCTCGATTAAGCGTTCCCTTGCGGACCTGTTGAGCCCGGCCTCTTTGAGAAGCTCAAGCCGCTGAGCGGGCTCGAGCTCCCATAGTTCAGCTTCGAACAGGGCGTCAATCGGTAAAACTTCAAGCCCTTGCGCCTCGATCTTGTCGTCGTGGTTGGCCAACTCCGCCTCATCTGGGGCTTGAGCCTGATAGTTTAAAACTCCAAGGGCGGGCTTGCGGGACAGAAAACAGAAATGGGAGATAGCTTTCGCTTCCTGAGTGCTGAGCTCGAGTGTGCGCAGCGGACGGCCTGAGTTCAACCAGTCCAGGCATTTTTCCAACGTTGTTCGCTCGAACTCGTTGGGGCCTCTCTCCTTCTTGATACGCGTAAGCCTTCGTTCGGCCTGATCAACGTCGGCTAGTATAAGCTCGGTTTCTATACCTTCAAGGACGTCTGCCACTTTGGGCGGCGGTTCGCGAAACCCCGGAATCACGATCAGCAGCGCGTCGAGTTCGCGAAGCATCGGCATCAATCCGCCATCCAAAACGCCCTTACCATGCTTGTCGACCGACGCTGGTGCGAAATCCAGAAGGCTAATTTCAACTTGGACTTTTTTCTGGGACTGATAGATTGCCGCTAGAAAATCGAGTCGCGAATCGGGAACCTTAATCTGACCTACTCGTGCGCGCTGTTTTTCGCCCGGATAACCGGCGGAGGACACAAGTCCGGTAAGGGCACGGAACAGTGTCGTTTTCCCCGCTCCCCGTTCGCCGATAATTCCTGCTTTTATCGTCGCCACAACATTAACACTTAAAAAAACGTGCAAGATTATGAGCGTCCAACTAAGTCTAGAAGTTCACTATCTTTACGCCGGTCGGGCGCTACGCCTGCCGAGAGAAAACTCTCACCGTCTAGCCCAGCTCACGAAGAACAACGCTTCGCCGCGCCTTCCGCATCGAAGCCGCGTAAATGCTCGCGGCGAGATACTTCGTCGTGCCTTACGGCTATTGTATCGACTCGGTTGCAACGAAGTCCCAATTGCGGCTCTTATCGTGTATACTAACACTTGATTATGGAAGAAGCCCGCCAAATCATCCGCCTGGACCTCAGAGGCGACAAATGCCCGATTAACTGGGCGCGGTCGAAGGCGCAACTTGAGCTGATGGGTCGCGGCGAACTGTTGGAGTTGCTTCTCGACGATCCTCGCTCGATTCGCGACCTTCCACGCGCTGCCGAAGCCGAAGGTCATTCGATTTTAGAAATCGCGCCTGAAAACGGCTTCTGGCGCGTCGTGATCGAAAAGTAGCTTTGCATCTCGGCAACCCCTGGCTGGCTAGTCTAGTCCATTACTCACTGCCTGACACCGACCGGTGTGAAAGCTAGGACACCGTGGCGTATCGATACCGCGAAAATACAGGGCGTAAGGAACGGCCAGTTCTCGGAATCGCTCAAAAATTCGATTTTGGGTGGCCTCAGAGCGCGGATAAAGCTGTGCGAATCAATCGATGAATCAACGCCCCGATTCCGTAGAATGCAGACACAAACACTAGCTTTATCCGGTCGAGCATTCTGCCCAGAAAGCCGGCCTGAGGGACCGCCCGTTGCGTGACGAGGGGTATTTCGTTGAGCACCTGGTCGCCACGCATGAAAGTCAGAGTTCCCACTTTGACGCCTTTCTCCACGGGCGCGATAAGGTAGGGAACGTCGAGCTGGCCGAGCAGTTTCACGGTCTTGACTTCTTCACGGTACACAACGGCGAAAGGTTTGAGCGCGGGCACAATTGGTACGGAACTGTATTTTCCTTCGTACACCGTAACCTTGTCGTCCACGACCCGCGTCCAATCAGGGTTTACCGCAGCGAAGGTTCGAAATCCCCAGTCGAGCAGCTTTTCCGTCTCCAAGCGTCGCTTCTCGGCGTTCGGTGCGCCCATCACGACCGCGATCAGATAAAGGTCACCTTCGTGCGCGGAGGCCACCAAATGGTAGCCTGCTTCCTCGACGTGGCCGGTTTTAAGTCCGTCGACGCGCGAGTCGTAGAACAGCAACGTGTTCCAGTTCCGCTGGGTAATCGCATGAAAGGTAAACTCTTTGGTCGAGGTATACGTGAGCGCTTCTGGAAACTGCCTTACGATTATCGACCCGAGCTTCGCCATGTCGGCGGCGGTAGTGTATTGGTTAGGCGCTGGTAAGCCATCCGGGTTCTCAAAATGGGTCTCATCGAGCCCCAGTTTGCGGCTCTCTTCGTTCATCATCGCCACAAACGCTTGCGCACTACCGCCGATATATTCAGCAATCGCCCAGGCCGCGTCGTTGCCCGACGATACCATCAGCCCGTAGAGCAGATCCCTCAGTGGAACACGCTGGCCAACTTCAAGAAACATTTTAGAGACCGAGCGATTGATCGAAAGCCGCCAGGCGGTCTCGCTAATCGTAACCGGCGTGTCGAGCGTGATTCGGCCTTCGCGCAACGATTTAAGTGCGATGTAAAAGGTCATCAGCTTTGCCAAGCTCGCGGGCTGCATCCGAAGATGCTCATTGTAAGCGTAGAGATAGACCGACGAGTTGTAGGGGACCAGCACCGCCGAGCGCGCGTCAAGTACAAACGGCGCAGGCCTCCCTTCCAAAACGCGAACTTGCGAAAGACTTATTTGGGATTCGCTTGGAGTTGAGGTTAGTCGCCGACGTCCGCCACCAACCTTCGCAGCTTCGCACACCAAGGCTCCCGCTATTATCCCAACCGCACACAACACCAACACCGCACGGTACTTCATCTGGCGACCAATCACCGATTTCGCGCTCAAAGGCGAGCTAGCCGACCAAGTTCACCCTGGCATCTGATATATTGTATCACGTTGTCCGAGAAGTTCGTAACGGCCGAATGGTTAATTATTTAACGCGGCTCAAGGGTCGCCGTAGAATGCGCGGCCGGCGTGATTCACCTGGAAAAAGCGTCGCAAGACAAGCGCACCGCGCGTCCCTCGCTTCCTTGAACAAGGCGCATTAGTATCTCGCTTTTCCAGAGCGCGCCAAAGATTTTTCTTTTAAAGCTTCACCGTAAACGTGTTCGAGCCGTTGGCTCGCCGTCTTGCAACGAGTCGCTTTAAGATAGAAGCCAAAACTTGCTTTGTGATTGGCGACTTGCGAGTCTGTGTACTTACAGTATGGACGTATCGGTCGTTTTGCCCGTTTTAAACGAGAGCGAAAACTTGCGCCAGCTGTTGCCGCGCCTTAATGACCTTTTGCGCCATCAAGGCCTCAGCTTCGAAGTGGTGATAGTTGACGGCGGGTCGCACGACGACACCGTCAAGGTGGCCTCTGCGTTCGGAGCGCGCGTAATCGCGCAGCAGGGGACGGGCTTCGGGGCTGCACTAAGAGAGGGGCTGGCAGCAGCTAAAGGCGAATACATCATCACGCTAGACGCAGATATGTCCCATGACCCAGGCTACGTCGCCAAAATGTGGCGTGCTCGGCGACAGGCCGACATCATCATCGCCTCGCGTTACGTGCGAGGCGGTGTCGCCTATACATCGACCTTAAGGCGCGTCTTAAGCCGGGCTTTGAACAGCGCGTTGCGTATATTTCTAGCTGTGCCGGTCAAGGATTTATCGAGCGGATTTCGGCTTTACCATCGCCAGGTGTTCGAAAACCTTGACATCGAAGGCATCAACTTCGAGGTTCAGGAAGAAATTTTGATAAAGGCTTACTGCCGCGGCTTTACGATTGCCGAAATCCCTTTTACCTATTTCCCGCGCGATCAGGGCCGCTCTCATGCACGCCTCATCCGTTTCGGACTCGACCTCGGCCGGTCGGCGCTAAAGTTATGGAGGCTTCGCAATTCGATTGCATCCGCGGACTACGACGAACGAGCGTTTTATAGCTGGATACCGATGCAGCGCTGGTGGCAACGGCGCCGCCACCGAGTCATTACCAGCTGGGCACGCGCTTTAGGGCGCACGCTCGACATCGGCTGCGGGTCGAGCGTGATCATTCAAAGTCTTAATCATGCAATTGGTCTCGAGATCGACGCGGGCAAAACCCGCTACCTTTCGCGACGGGGCGTCAACGTGTTGCGAGGTTCCGCCTTCGCCCTGCCTTTCAAAGACGAGACTTTTGATTGCGTAATAAGTTCGCAGGTCATCGAGCACATCCCATTTGCCGAAAGCCTTTTCACCGAGATGTGGCGCGTGTTGCGCCCAGGGGGCACACTCATAATAGGAACGCCCGATTATGCAACTTGGACCTGGCGAATTGTAGAGCCGATCTACGGGTTCGTCATCCCGGGCGGATACCGGGACGAGCACATTACCCATTACACACGCGAAAGTCTAAGCCAAATACTCAGTCGTAACCGCTTCATTTACGAAGATGCAACCTACGTTTTCTCTGGAGAGCTGATAATGCGTTGGCGCAAGCCGACGCAGACCGCACTGAGCTTGCCTGCTGTTGCTACTGATGCGCAGAGCCAGGCCGCATCGTAGTGAAAAAGCGACTGTCGCATCGTTCGTTCGCTAACGCTCACCGCCGACTGCCGTCCCGAACGTCTTGGAGCCCAGGTTAGAGCTCAACAGGGCTCGGGCAAGTCATCGACAGACTGAGCTAAAATCGAAGCATGACCTTGTTCAATCAGCTTGCCGAATTGTGCGAAGAGCTGTCCGGGACATCAAGCCGCCTGCTGATGGTCGACCGAGTGGCCGAGTTCCTTGGAGCACTTTCGCCAAAGGAAGCCGAAATTGCAGCGCGCTTTCTGGCCGGCCATGCCGTCAGCAGGGGCAAGAGCGCGGCGCTTAAAGTGAGCGCAAGAGCGGTCTGGCAAGTGGCGCTGGAGCTTTCGGGCGAGAGCGAGGTGGATGAATCGCTTTTTGCCGACGCTGCCGATTTTGGCGAAGCGGTTGAGATGTTGTTTCGCATGCGCCGGCCGCGAGTCGAGCCGACTCTTACGCTCGCAGACGTCGAAGCGGGCTTCGAAGAAATTGCCGCTATCGAGGGTCGCGCGGCCCGCCAACGAAAGCTCGAGGTTTTGCGTAAGCTGCTGGCCCAAGCTACCGAGCGAGAGGCAAAACTCATCGCCAAAATAGTCGTGGGCGAGATGCGCCATGGAATGGGCGAGGGGCTACTGCTCGAAGCTATCGCCAAGCTTGCGCGCCAGCCCTTGGAAACGGTTCAGCGAGTATTTTTGGTGGTGGGGGAAATTGGACAACTTGCGGCAAAGGCGCGCGAGGGTACGCTTGAAATTCACGCAGCCGCGCCGAAAGTGGTCCGCTTTTTTCAACCGCTGCGGCCGATGCTCGCCCAAAGCGCCGCGACTATAGAAGAGGCGTTCGCGTCGCTGAACCGTCCGTTGGCGCTAGAGCACAAGCTCGACGGCGCTCGGGTTCAAATTCACTGCGTCAACAACGAGGTCAGAATCTTCTCTCGACGGCTCAACGACGTTACCGCTAGCCTGCCCGATCTGGTCGAGCGCGTGCGCGCCAGCTTGGGCGGACTGGCCGAGCAGGGCGTCATTTTAGACGGCGAAGTCATCGCATTGGATACGCTTGGAAGGCCGCGAGCTTTTCAGGACCTCATGCGCCGCTTCCGTCGCGCGCACGAAATCGAACGGCTTTCGCGCGAGATGCCGCTTGCTCTTTACGTGTTCGATATCTTGGCCTGGCGCGGCGAGTTGACCGTGGACCTAACTTACCAGTCGCGATGGGAGATTTTGGCTGAGCTTGCCGAAAAAAGCGGTTTGCAGTTGGTCGCGCGTATCGTCCCCAGCTCGGTCGCCGAAGGCGAGACGTTTTTCGAAAAAGCGCTCGCCTTGGGATACGAAGGCGTGATGGCTAAAGCGCTCGACAGCCACTACCTGCCGGGGACTCGCGGCGGGGAATGGCTCAAGATAAAGCGGGCACAAACGCTCGATCTCGTGATAGTGGCAGCCGACTGGGGTTACGGGCGGCGGCGCGGATGGCTTTCCAATTACCACTTGGCCGCGCGCAGCGCTACTTCACCGAGCGGCTTCGAACAGGTCGGCAAAACCTTTAAGGGGCCGACTGACCAGGAGTTTGCCGAACTTACCGAACGACTTCTATCCTTGAAGCTCGACCAGCAAGGGAAAACTGTGATCGTTCGGCCAGAGCTGGTCGTAGAGGTAGGATACAGCGATATCCAACGGAGCCCGCGCTACTCCAGTGGATACGCGCTGCGCTTTGCCAGAATCCTGCGCGTACGCGACGACAAGACCCCCGACCAAGCCGACAGTATCGAGACTGTCGCTAAACGGTTTGAAGAACAAGTACTGAAGCCAAAGCCTCTGTAAGGCGTTTCCCAAACAAAATCGAGCTTTGCGTTGCGCGCTAGCGGGGTCCGCGTATTGACGCCTTGCGGTCTTGTATGATAGCGAAAACTACATGATAATAATTACTACTTGATTTTTAAGACGAAAGGAGAGTGTAAGGCTGGAGCCACAAACGGACCTGCGCGGTTTCTGAATGGTTCCTCCTCAGGCGCCGTAATGGGGACGGCAAAGCTACTAGACTCGCAGTGGCGGTCAAGTTATGTCACCCAGCGCCTCAAGGCGTTCGCTCAACGATGTCGCGAGCGTGGTATGTCGGTTACTCCGCAACGCCTCGGCGTCATCAAGGCGCTTCTCACGTGCGAAAACCATCCCAGCGCCGAGGAGGTTTTCGTCCGAGTGCGCAGGCATCAAAAGCACATCTCGCTTGCTACCGTGCACCGGATCCTCGAGCAGTTTTGTCGGGTAGGGGAGGCGCGCAAAGTGACGCCGCTTCACGACACCGCTCGCTATGACGGCCATGTCGAGCCGCACCACCATGTGGTGTGCGTCGGCTGTAGATGCGTGCGGGATGTCGAAATACCCGAGGCCGACCGGCTGTTGAAAAGCATACCGAACCTAGGAGAGTTCGCCGTGCTTGGCGGGTCGCTTGAGGTCTACGCGTTGTGCGCCAAATGCCGTTCGAAGTCACAAAAGACGTCGAATAGGCGCAACTCTCGGCCTAAGACCAAAAGCGAGGCGGCCTGCTTAAGCGTACAGGCCACGTAAATCAACGTTAAACGGGGAGGGTAAAGGATAAGTCGCCTTTAAGGGCGCAAAGGCAGTCAAATACGGCGAAAGCTTGGGAGCTTTTCAACATAAAAAATCGAGGAGGGAAGAACAATGGGAAAGGTTGCAAGAGAGGTAGTTGAAAAAGCCGGTATAAACGTCGACGAGTTGGTAAAGAAACTGGTTCGAGCCGCGGGAGCCGAATTCACGACTTATTACTACTACACGATTCTGCGCGCTAACGCGATCGGTTTTGACGGCGAGGGAATCAAGGAAATAATCGAGGACATGCGCATCGAAGACCGCAACCACTTCGAGGCTCTGGTTCCCCGCATCTATGAGCTCGGCGGAGAGCTACATCGCGATATCAAGGACTTTTGCAAGGACGCTGCCTGTCCTGACGCTTACTTGCCCTCTAACCCGCGCGACGTAAAGGCGTTGCTCCAGGTGCTGATCGAGGCCGAGCGGTGCGCAATCCGCGTTTATGCTGACATCTGCGCGTTGACCGCGGGTAAAGACCCGCGCACCTACGAGCTCTCGGCAGCGATCATGAACGAGGAAATCGAGCACGAAGCATGGTGCTCGGAGTTCCTGGGCGAAGGACCTTCCGGCCACTTCCGGCGCGGAGCACCAGGAGAATCGCCCTACGTTTCTCGTTTCTTGGTAGTTCCGAAACCGGGCGTCTGAGACCACTTCGAATTAACCAATCTCGATAGTCTAGCTTTAGTGCGGCAGGAGGAGAGCAAAGCTCTTTCTCCTGCCCAGAAAAACGGGAGGAATAGTGGAGCGGCGTTGGGTCACGATCGCAGACAGTAGCGAACTTGCTGCAGACGGTGTTAAAGGGTTCTCGGTGGGAGACAAAAGAATTGTCGTCGTGCGCTATCGAGGTCGATACTACGCTTTCGATGCCGCCTGTCCCCATATGGCTGGGCCACTGGATGAAGGGACGATAGTAGAGGGGCGGCTCGAGTGTCCGTGGCATCATTACCTTTACGACCTGGAGAGCGGCGAGAACTACTACCCCAAAAACGTTTATCCCGACGACCTCAAACACACCGTGGCCCCACTTCGCAAGTACCCGATCCGCGAAACGGAGGGAAAGCTCTGGGTCGCTCTCGAGGACGCAAAAGCCTAGAGGCGACGATAAGTTACTCGAAAGCTATCTAAAACGAGCCTGCCGCTTCAATTCGCGTAGTCGTCAGAGCGACGCTACCCAATCGCGCAAGGCTTTGAGCGTCGTGGGGAAGGCGATTTCGTCCCAAGGAATCGCCGCAGGCTCGAAGTATTTAACTTCGAGCGCCTCGTCCGAAGTAGTGGGAGGTTCTATACCTGGAGCGGCTAGATAAACCGCCACGACGGTTGAGGGATTCGGTTCGCTCCAGTAAAGCCCTAATAAGCGTTCCACCCGCACGCGCATACCCACTTCCTCGAACGTCTCACGCGCGGCTGCCTCGATCGGGCTTTCGCCCAGATCGACGTACCCTCCCGGAAAGGTCCAGCGTTGGCGTTGAGGCTCGTTACCGCGGCGCAGCAGCAAAGCTTTGCCCTGGGCGACTACCAGGCAGCCGGCTACGAGCTTGGGGCTCAAAAAAGCAATATAGCCGCATCGCGAACACACGCGATGAGTCCGCCGCTCCGGCAATACCATCTTCTCCACCATTGCCCCAGCACACAGCGGACAAAACCTAAGTTCGCTTGGATAGCGATGCTGCACGTGATGCTTTATTTCGGCGAATTCCTCGACTCTCACCGTCTCATCCTCAAAAATGCAATTTCGCTTTTTTCGCCAAACTCTTCGACCATCGTACTCTAAAACTCGCTCGTCTCCATAAAGACAGTTTAACTTGGCGGTCGCGCCGTGCCAGAGACCTCAATACGCGAGAATGTACCTTTTGATGAATCCCGCGCCTTAAGGCTAACTGCCCAACAACAGCCGGCGCGTGAAGGCTTCGACCACCATCATGAGCATGGCGAGCGCAAGCAGGAAAGGCCGCGCCGAGACGCGCTTTTCAAGCGTAGAACGCGTCAAAGAAATTTCGCGCAGGTCAGGATTAAAGCGACCCGAGGTGGCAGAAGCTAGACGTTCGAGCAGGGCATAGTTCGGATTCGGCCGGGGAATCTCGGCAAGCACCGAAGGGCTTACCGAATAGGCCAGCGGAGGCACCGATAGCCCGCCCCTCTCGGCGCTGGACTTAAACGTAATTCGGTAAACTCCCGGGCTAGGAGCCTCGATCTCGCCTCGTACCTCGCCGGCGGCATCGAGCGAAAGAGGCATCTGGACAAGGCTTCCATCGGGACGCACGACCGTTGCATGCATCTGATGCAAACTGTGCTCCCAGTCTTTGCTGTAGTCGATTAGCTTTACGCGCAGGTTCCCGTTTTCGTAACCGAGTTCGACGGAAAACGGGTGGGTTGCCTCGACTCTGGGCGCCATCCAATCGAACATTTGTTGCCAGAGACGGCCAAAGACGCCCTGGCGCAGCCATTCCGCCGACCAGCGACCGCTTGCGTCGGTAGTCACAGCCAGAGTCTTGCCAGCGCCGAAGCGCCAGCTCGCAACAAGGGGCTCGCGCTTTCCCGCGCGCTCGACGAAGGCATCCAGGCGCGCCCCAGGCCTTAGCTCAGTGCTAACAAAACCCTTGACCACAGGGAGAGTTTGTCCAGCGAAGCCTCCGAGCACAGGGTCGGCAGGTAAAACCACGGGGCGAAACTCTTTTTCTACCATGGTGAGCTCGCCACTTGGTCGAGAAACGTCGCGGAGCGTGATCTCTGGCAGCGAGCTTGGATTATCCGTCTGGTAGAAGGTGCCGCCGCCATAACGGCTGATAGCGCTCAACAGCTCGACGTTCGGCTCTCTGCCAATTGCGATAGTCGAAATTGTCACGCCGCCTTCGTGGTGCATGCTCGAGACGAGATCGTAATACATATCTGGTGTTCCGCCGGTTTTGCCGTCGGTCAAGATAACCACGTGTTTGGCCGAAGCGGAGCTCGACGCTAGGTCACGGTAGGCCTCTCTTAGCGCTGGCAGAAGGTAGGTAGTTCCCTGCGCTCGCAGGCGACTTATCATCTGCTCGAGGTAAGCTCTGCTACTTCGTAAGGGTTCCAGAGGCACCACCACGAAGGGTTGCGAGTCAAAGCCGATCACCTCGAACAGGTCATCATCCCTAAGGGAACGTGACGCCGCCAGCGCGGCTGCCTTGGCATATTCAAGTTTGTTGTTACGCCCCATCGAGCCCGACTTGTCGATCACCAGAACCAAGGCCCTTTGCGGTTGCTTGTGCTCGGGCGGCTTCATCAAGACCGGCAGAACGTTGGCCAACTCGCTTCCCACGTAGCCGCCGAGTCCAAAGCTGTGGTCGCCGCCGACCATCGCCAGCGACCCACCCCGACGCACATAACTTATCAACGAACGGCGCAGCGTCGCAGCGAGCCGAGCACGAGGAACGTTGTCGAGAATCACGACGTCGTAAGCGCTCAAGTCGCCAACTGACCGGTCGGGCCGCGCTTCTACCACTTCGGGCTCTAGCCCCACTTGACGGGCCACTGCCGCCAGATACTGGGCGGAACGGGCGGCTTCGGTCAGGATCAAAGCCTTATGCTGCGCTCCGACGCCCATCCACGCGTCGAGCGCGTCGTTTTCTCTAAAAGCATCCTGAGCGTAATTTTCAGGTACGAACAGCGCACGGTAAGAATGCAAACCCGAGCCCTTGACTTGTGTCGGGAAGTCGATCCGCTGAAGTCCGGGACTAAGCTCGACCTGGCGAGTTTGAACTAGCCGACCGTCCTGACTTAACTCGAGGCGCCCTTTTACCACTTCGCGGTTCGAGTTGAGTATCGTGACACCAAGCACGAAGCTTCCACCGTTGGGTAACGCAGGGGGCAAGTCTATCGCGACGACGGCGACATCCGGGATCGATTGCGGAGGAGGTGGTGAAAAAATATAGAGCTGGCTTTGTGCGGCATTGAGCGCGCGCACAACGCGCGTCGCCTCGCCGCTGTTCTCCCATCCATCGGTAACCAACACCACAGGTCCCTGGGCGCGTCCGGCTTGTGACACCAAAGTCCTCAAGGCAGCCTCGAGACTGGTTCGAGACGAATCGCAATTCGAGCATCCCTCTTTTAAAAGTTCCCGTTCAGCGTCCTTGACGCTAGTAACGACGGAACGTCCGCCGAACACGATTGCCGGATCGTCTGCTCGAAGGCGAAGTCGTTTCTGTAGCAGATCAGCCGTCCATTGGCGCATCTGGGCCGTGATACTGTCAGAAAGGTCAACGAGCACCGGCCGAGCTGGACCTTGAATTTTGGTTACGCGCTGCGGATCGGCTAGTGCCAAAACCAGTAGTGCAAGGACGAGCGCTCGCAGCGCCAAACTCAGTGTGGAGAGTAGGGAACGAGCTTTAATCAGCGCTGCAACCGTTAGCGCACCGACTACGGCCAGTAGCAGCAACGCCTTTGAATCGGCCCATATAAACGCCTCTTTCATCGCACGCCGTTCTCACTCGCCGCCAGCGTCCACCACCGCGGGACGACGGGCCAGGTAGTTGAAAATCGCCTCCAGCGCCGCGAGCGCAAGTGCCAGGACGATTAGTGCCCCCGCCAATGGGCGCTTGTCGGTGCGCGCCGAGGACGAAAAAGTCTTGCGCGCGACGTTGAACTCTATCGGCGTGGCAACGAGTAGGTTCGACTCAGCAAGGTTATCGAAGTTGACCGCTCGGAGTTCCTCGTTGTTAGGTCCGACCAGACGGTAGACGCCTTGTTCGTAAGTTTCGGTGAAAAGGTCCCCAGGCCTTGTGGTAATAGTTTTACCGGAAGGCAAAATTATCTGGTGAATTCCCGATGGGACCCGCCAGGGTAGGCCGGCGCGAAAACCGGCGCTAACGGAGAAAGAACCGCTTAGATAGCTTAGAATGTTAAGCGTAAGCACGGACATTGGAAGGTTAGCCTTTCCCAGGTACGGAAAAGCCTCAAAGCCAAGCGCCACATAGCGGCGCCCCTCGCGTTCTCCCGCCAGAATCAAACTTCCCTGCAAACCGCTTGCAACCGATCTCATCCAAGGATGGGGAGCGAAAAATTCGCCTTGCCTCGGCTTGAGCAAGCGAAAGTTTACGCCATCGGTTAGCGGATCGGGCGCAACCCAGGTCAGAAACGCAATAGGGCTTGCAGGCATAACGTCGAAATCGAAAGGAGGAGTGGAGCCTGGCGGCATTACGAGAAGGCTGTTGCAAGCCGGCCATTCCTTCGGTGCCGTATAATCGAAAATCGCCAGGTCGACGCTCGAAGCGTCAGCGGGCGAGTACTTTTCGGGCGACTCCGTAAGCAAACGCACGCCGGGCAATTCGCGCAGCCCCGCTGCGTGCTCTTCAAAGGGCGAGACGAAAAGAATCTTCACCACCGAGGATGAACCAACGACAGCGTAAGCCGTGTTATCGAGAGGGAACCGGTCGCTCGGAGCAAGGGTTGCGCGAAACAGAGGCGCCGCAGGCAGGTTTGGGAACTCGACAGTTTCGACCGTGTTAGGGACAAGCTCAAGGCTTTTTTCGGCGATCGAGTTCCTGGCGTCATCGATCGTAAGCTTAAGCTCTGCCTTGCTTGTACTGAAGTTTGCCACCGTGACCCGCGCCTCCACGGTGGGGCTTGTCAAACTCGGTCGCCAGACTGTAAACGAACCCAGCGCGTAGTTCGAGACCGGCCCGCCAACAGTCAATCCAACCACTCGGCCTGGTAGCACGGGGTTAAGCTCGTGACGACTAGCCACGACTATCTGATCGTAGCGATCGCTGTTTACGAGGTCGGTTAGCAATTCGGAGACTGCGGCTAAATCTTCTGCGGCGTCGACCGGCTTGAGCTTGTTCAGCACAGCTTCAATGCCGCTTTGTCCATTCAGCGGCGACTCCCAACGATGGGGTCTCGGCGCCGTCAGGTAAAGCGTTATATGGTCGCTACTTCCCGCAAAGTACGAAACAAGGCGCATTTTCGCCGCTTCGAAGGCACTTATCCCCGACGGCATCAGAACCTGCATCACGCCCGAATTGTCGAGCACCACGGCCACTGACTTGCGCGGACGCACCACGTAAGGCTCTGCTGCCGCAAGCGCGGCCAGCGACAAAATCAACGCTTCCACAAAGAAGGTCCAGTCCAAATGTACTTTAGCCAACCGCCGCCGACCCTGCCTGGCTCTGAGCGCCCGAAAGGCTATGACGCTCGAGACGATCACGCGCCGGGGCCGTCCGCGCAACATGTAAGCAAGCGCAAGCACGGGCAATAGTCCGGCGAGCATCAAGCCTACTGGATAAAGGACGCCCATCGCCTAACGCGCTTTGTGTGCCTCAACGGTTCCGAAAGCAAATCGCGCAATCCTGGTGCGAAAGCCTTTTAGCGACTGACCGATAAAATGGCCATCCGTGACCGCACAGGCGCAGACGATCATCGCAGGCAAGCTCTTAGCGCACCATACCAAGTTCGCTCGCGGCCTTGACGAAGAAGTGCTCGAACGATTCGCTAGTGTTGTACAGCGCATAGCGCATACCGAGCCGCAAACAAAAGGCGCGTATCTGGCGCGAATGGCGCAGCAGGGTTTCGCTGTACTTTGTACGCTCGCGTTCGTCAAGGAAAAGTCTCACCCGCTCACCGGTCTCGGCGTCGACCACCTCGACCTCGCCCGAGGCACCCTGACCTGAAAGTTCGCTTGCGCCTAGCACGTGGATCGCACTCACATCCATGTTGGCCGCAGCGAAAAGGCCCAATCCGCGGCTGACCGAGTTAAACAACATCATAAAGTCCGAAATCACAAACGCCTTGCCCGCGCGCTTGATGGCAATAAGCTCATGCGCCAACGACGCGGCCAGGTCCAACGCTCCGCTCGGCTCGATTCGCACCAAGCGCTGGACAAGTTCGCCGAGTCGGTTTCGACCCTGAAGGAAACCCCGATTGACGACGTCAGAGCGCCCGCTCAACAAGCGAACCATCACACGGTCGCCCTGGGACAGCGCAACGTAAGCGAGTGCCAAAGTGAGCGCAATCGCGGCTCGAAACTTGCCGCCTTCGGCCGGATAAGCCATCGACGCGCTGTCGTCGAGGAAAATGTACGTCAGCAGATCTTCTTCTTCCTTGAATAGCTTTACGTAAAACTTGTCGGTGCGAGCGTACAATCCCCAATCGAGGTAGCGAAAGTCGTCGCCGGCAACGTAGGGGCGAAACTCGCTAAACTCAAGTGACGACCCGCGCCGAGGCGAGGTGTGGCTGCCGTGGCCCATGCCGACGAATTCGCGCTTGGCGCGAAGACGCAGACGGTCGAGTTCGGCTACCAGTTTAGGTGTGAACTCCGGAATAAGGTCGAACATTGCGTTAGGCGCGCGCGCGTTTGACGCGCTTTAGTACCTGTTCAAGAATCGCTTCGGCAGTCACGTTTTCGGCTTCTGCCTGAAAGTTTCTGAGCAAGCGATGGCGCAGAGCGGGGATGACTACGTCTTCGATATCCTCATAGCTGACGTTGACGCGTCCAGCCAGCAGCGCGTTAACTTTCGCTCCCATAATGAGCGCCTGAGCTCCTCGCGGGCTTGGGCCGAAGCGAAGATACTGGGTCGCCTCGGGCAAGGCGGCTGGACTTCCCGGGGTGCATGAACTGATAATCGCGATAACGAACCGCTCGAGCGGTTCTGCGATCATCACTTCTCGCACGAGCGCCTTGAGCCGCTCCACATGGGCTGCGGCCTGAGCAGGCTCGAAAATCGGCTTTGGCTGGTACGAAACGGCTCCAGTGGTGCGGATGAGGATCTCGCGCAGCTCCTCAGGCTTGGGAGGCGAGACAATCACCTTGAAAAGGAACCGGTCCATCTGCGCCTCGGGCAGCGGGTACGTGCCTTCAAGTTCGTTCGGGTTTTGAGTCGCCAGCACGAAAAACGGAGGCGTAAGATGGTAAGTCGTGCCAAGGACGGTTACCTGGCGTTCCTCCATCGCCTCCAGCACCGCCGACTGAGTTTTAGGCGTGGCGCGATTGATCTCGTCTCCCAACACGACGTTGGCAAAGATAGGGCCGGGCTTGAACTGGAAGTCGCGCCTGCCGTCCTGCTCAACAAGCACTTGCGTGCCGACAATATCGGAAGGCATCAGGTCGGGCGTGAACTGAATTCGCTTAAAGCTCAGTCCTAGGACCTGAGCCACCGTCTTTACCATCAACGTCTTACCCAGACCTGGCACGCCTTCGATAAGGACGTGTCCGCCGCAGAAGAGCGCGGTCAAAATTTTGCGAATCGTGCTCTGGTTACCGACTATAACGCGCCCCACCTCTGTTTCTGCGCGCGTGAAGACGTCGCGGAATTCCGCGACTCGCTCGGCGGGGCTCATCCGTGGAGCAACTCCCATATTTCTCCGTCCCCTTACGTAACTGTTAGCGCAGTAAATCCCAGTAACGTGGCGGGACCAACTGCTGTTGCTGTGGATTAGCGGCCAAATCTTCTTTGGGCAGGGGCAAATTAGCGTACGGTGTCGTCGCCTTCGCGCTCGGACCACCGGCTACGATTTTGCCGCCGGAAGCTGCCTGCGGCGCTGGCGGAAGACTTACCACAACGTAACGCGCGTCCTTGACGGTCAGCCCCGGGCCATGCTCGCCGAAAGCATAAAATCGCTTGTAATTCGCCGGCGCCGGGATCTCACCCAGACGGGTGTCTCCGAGGCCCGTGCCGCGACGTGGAGAGCGGAGATTCTCTTTTGCGTTAGCACCAGCTAGCTTTTGCTCCGGTTCGGGCTGATTGCCTTTTTGTGGTTCGTTCACGCCGGGCTTGGGTCCACTAGACTTTGTCGGGTTCTCTCCCGGTCCCGTATCGGCGCTGGCTTCTTGCTGTTGATGGTCGTTCGGACGCTCGAAACCGGTCGAACTTTGGCGCGAGCGCCGCGATTGCTGCTCGAGCTCGCGTTCAATCTCCGCTATTTCCCTGTTTGCCTCGTTAACCGGCGAGCTCGTCGTTTGCCGCTTGGAAGGCTTTTTACCTCCGCCACCTTGGTTCCGTTCATTTTGGCCCTCACCATTCCCAGAACCCGCCGGCTCGTTCCCCGAATTTTCACCTGAGCCCGAACCCTTATTGTGAGCCGACCCGCTAGACCCCGCGCTGGAGCTTTGGGGATTCTTTTGGGCGGTCTCGCGCCGCTCAAGTTCTTCGACCTCGCGTTTTAAAGCGGCAATACGCTCTAGCTTCTCCCTCGCGGTGAGCGCGGGGTTGGCAAGGACATCGGCTACTGCCGCAAGTCGCTTGGCCAGAACCGCGTTTTCGGGCGATGGGGATGACTCGGCAAGTTTAGAAGCGAGCTCGTGCAAAGTCTCGATTTGGGAGGCGTAAGGTGGTTGAGTCAAACGGGCATAGACAAGTAGAGCGGTAAAGGCCGTGATAAGCACGCAAAGGCTCGTTAGGCTCGACCGTAGAACGACTCTGCGCGTAGGGATGGCGAAGATACGAGATGGTTCGAACGACTCGAGATAACCCGCAACGCGGTCGCTTAAAAGCGGAAAAAGAGGACTTCTCGCCGTGGCACTTGAACCCGAGTCTTCCGAAAAGCTTGCTTCGGCGAAGGTTACGATTTCTTCCTTGGCGGCAAGCTCGCGGTCGATTCGAGCGGCTACGTCCTGCGGGCGCGAAGCCTTGAGGTACGCTTGGGAAGCCCCGGCGAGGGTTGCAAGCACTACCAAAAAAACCAGCGCGAAAATAACGGCCTCGGCTTTATGGGCTACTTGCGGCGTGAGCAGAACCCCATACCTCTCGAGCCATGAGGCGCTGGTGATGCTCAGCAGAAGACCAAAGGTCGCAAGAGTGCCGGCTACGGGTAATCCAGTCAGCGCCGCGCTAAGGGCGGCTGCTTTCCCAGCCTGTTTACGAGCTGAATTTAGGACCTCAACCGGATTAGCCACTGTACCCTGACTTTAAAAAATTCTTACTTCTTTTTTGGCTTGTGCCTTGCGGTGCTTTGTGGGCCACGAAATAGAGGGGCCGAAGACTCACCGAGTCTAGCTGGCGACGTCACAGCGCGCAGCGCCGCGACAGCTCGTCTGTGTTCGGCAAACGAGCGCGAGAAAACGTGACTTCCGTCGCTGCGCGCCACGAAGTAGAGATAGTCCGTCTGTGCAGGATAGAGTACGGCTTTTATGGCAGACAGACCTGGATTGGCAATCGGGCCCGGAGGCAAACCGACAAAATCATAGGTATTGAACGCTGAGGCTGTGTGCACTGCCTCGTGGGCGGAACGAACCACAAATTGCGGGTCATACTCGGCGGTTGGGTCTGACTGCAGCGGCATCCCCAAGCGCATGCGGTTGTAGAACACGCTAGCAATAATCGGCTGCTCCTCCGGACGCTTGGCTTCTTTCTCTATAATCGAGGCTAACGTCACCATTTGATGGGTGTTAATTCCGAGAGCAAACTCCCGTTCCTCGACCTGACGATCCAGTATCCTGTAGAAACGCGCAAGCATCGTAAGAATTATTTCATCACCGCCCACCCCGGGTGCAAAGTAATAAGTCGCTGGAAAAAGATACCCTTCGGCACCGGTTGGCTCCATATGCAGGGCCCTAACGACTGGTCCGCTTATGGCTGCCTTGGCGAAGTCGTCGGCACATACGAGACCCAAGCGTTCCAACCGTTCCGCTATTTGCCATACGGTGAAACCTTCGGGAATCACTACCGTCACCGCTAAAGAGTCACCTCTGATGAGGTGGCCAAAAACCTGGTCGATCCGCTCGTTGCCGACAAAAGCGTAGACACCGGGTTTGATTCGACGCTTGAGACCAAGCGCTCGCGCATACGCTAAAGCGAGCCAGAAGCTGCGAACGGCCCGCGCTCGCCTAAGTTTTAGCACTACCTTTGTCAGTGAGTCGGTGGGCTTAAGTGGCACGATTTGCGGATGGGCGAGGCGTGGTCCTGGCGTCAAACTAAACATCGCGAGAAGAAATATCCCTAACGTAACGCCAGCAAGGAGAAAAGCCTTAAAAAGCCTGTAGTTCGCCACCAGACGCCTCATTAAGCTGGGCGAGCCCGACATCATCGGGCAAACTCAATTAAGCAAAAACAGTCAGATTATAGTAAGCGATGCGCCCGTTACTGCCGAGCCCGATATGCGGGTGCGGAGCGAGACAAACTCACGCCTGTGCACCGATTTCCGACGGGGCCGAAAGTTCATCTACTTTCTAGCTGCAAGCCAGCTCTCGAGAATCACCACCGCAGCTAGCGTGTCTAAGCGAGAGCGCCGCACAGCGCGACGCCTTCCGCTGAGCTCGGCCAGCTCGGCCAGTCGTGACCTTGCCTCGAAAGTCGTAAGTCGTTCGTCGAACAACTCAACCGGAATTTTCAGCGCGGCCTCAAGGCGCGCTGCAAAGCGCTGGGCGTATCGTGCTGCCGGCCCAACACTGCCGTCTAAATTAAGCGGAAGGCCTGCCACGATAAGCTTAGCGCCGTGTTGCTCGACGAGCGCCTTGAGCGCGCGGAAGTCCTCTTTTTCCGAGCGCCGCTCGATCGACCCAAGCGGATAGGCACCGAACATCGAAGCATCCGTGACGGCGACACCGATTCGACGTCGACCAACGTCTAAACCAAGAACCACCATCGTGGTAGCTTTAAAGTAACGTATTAAGCGGAGCTCGTCTAAACTGCTCGCGCATGACCCTTACAGCAAGAAGGACTTACTCTACGCCTGTATATAGGCTTTGCACGGTAACGGGTCGAAATCGGGCAGTCCCTAAAAGCTGTTCATTTGAAGTGTCGGCTGAACCCGCTGACGAGCCTAACTTGGAAAGGGGCAACAGAAAACCGCCGAAGGTCGCCCGCTACTAGCTCAACACAAGACGGCGAAGCGAGGGCAAGCCGTTTTAAGAATTCATTCTGTGACAAATGCTCGCGCTGGCGATCACGTTGACAAGGCCGTGTCCGGCTACTGGGCTTAAATAAAGCCTAACGCGGTTTGGTCAATTCAAGTTTACGCTTCGATGCGCTATGCTCAAATAGCGGTTTAGAAATGACCGGCGTAGGCTACTGATACCAAGCCGTTATCCGGTTAAAAAGCCGCGGAAAGATTTTTCGGAGCCGCAACGAAGGCAATCGAGCGGTGGCAGATCGAGCTAATCTTGAGCTAATCGTTAGGGTAGACTTTAGTAACAGGTAGTTTTGGGCTAAAACTTCCAGCGAATCTTTTCGGCGCTGTGCAAACCGATGGGCACTAGTAGTGCTGGCAAAGGGTCTGCTACACGACTTTTGGAGGAACTGATTGAGACTGCTCGACGCTGCGGGATAACCGTGCGGCGCGAGAAGTTACTGCGCGAAGTTGGTTATCGAGCGCGCAGCGGTGCTTGCCGTCTAAAAGACCAAACCTATATTATCCTTGACCGCGACCAACATCCGCGCGAGCAATTGGAGCTTATCGCCGAGGTGCTAAAAGAGCGCTCGCTCGGTCAAATCGACCTTTCGTCATCGCGTGCGCACCTCTCTTTAGTCGACAGCATTAGGAGAGACTAACGTGGCGACAAGTCGGCGGGGCGCCACGATCGTGCTGAAAAGGTCGGCCGACTCATCCGGAAGGCGACCTTCTGCCGAGGAATGGATCGAGATCTTTCACGCCCGTCTCAAGGAGAGGGCGCTTAAGTCGACAACCCAACGCGACGAGATCGCCAAGGCGTTTTACCGGCTCGCCAGACACGTGAGCGCAGAAGAGCTTTACGAAGAGGTAAAACGCTCAAATCCTCACGTTGGATACGCTACGATATACCGCACGCTCAAACTCTTAAAGGAGTGCGAGCTTGTCTCTGAGCGCCATTTTGACGAAAGTCAGGCCCGTTACGAGATTATCGGCGAGGGCCATCACGACCACTTCATCTGCGAGCGCTGTGGCAAGATTATCGAATTTCAGAACCCCCAGCTCGAATGCCTCCAGCGCGAGATCGCCGAGGAATTAGGCGTTGAGCTTGTGCGCCATAAGATGGAACTTTATGGCATCTGCCAAGAGTGCAGCTCCAAGCAAGCGAGCAAGGGTTAGCAATTTGCAGCCGTACGCTTGCCATGCAAACAGCCGGTAAATTGCTTCAATAAACGTGCCGGCTCGCGTGACTTGGGCCGTTACACAAGACTGGTTTTGAAGGGGAAAGAGCGATGAATAAACCGAGAATGTTGGAAGGCTACACGGTGCTGGACTTCACGCATTTCGTGGCGGGACCCACCTGTACGCGGATCTTGTCCGAAATGGGAGCAACCGTGATTAAAGTTGAACCCGCGCCCCACGGCGACCGGACACGGGCGATGGGACTGCGACGTGGAGGTCAGAGCACCTACTACTTCCAGCACAATCACGGCAAGTTGAGCCTCGCCCTAGACCTCAAAAAAGAGCGAGCTCAGGAGCTACTGCGGGCGATGATTCCGAAGATTGACGTCGTGGTCGAAAATTATGCGCCCGGCGTGATGAAGAAACTTGGGCTTGACTATCAGGCTTTAAGCAAGATCAATCCAAAGCTCGTGATGTGCTCCGTGTCGATGGCCGGTCAGACGGGGCCGCTTTCGACCAAACCCGGCTACGACTATATGGGACAGGCTTACGCGGGAGTGACCGACCAGATCGGCGAGCCAAATGGAAATCCGGCGATGACTCCGATGGCGATCGGCGACGTGTCCACAGGCGTGGCTGCAGCGATGGCTATCGGCTTTGCGCTGGTCCATCGAGAGCGCACTGGCGAAGGCCAATACATCGACGCGTCGATCCTGGACACGTACTTTCACATGCACGACATGATGGTTCCCCTGGTTTCGTTGAGGCCCGAGCGGTTCGGCTCGATCTCGCGCAATGGTCCGCTCCATCCGCTGTCGAGCCCGAACGGCATCTTCAAGGCTAACGGCGGCTATATCTTCATCACCGCGCTCGACCATCAGTGGCCCCAGCTGGTGCGCGCGATGGGGATGCCAGAGCTGGCGAATGACGAACGCTTCAAAGACCATCGCTCCAGGATGAGAAATGCTTCTGCCTTGCGCGAAATTATCGAGACTTGGCTCGGTGGATTTCCAGACCGCGAAAGCGCTATTGCCGCTTTGGACAAGGAACGCGTCCCCTGCGCTCCCGTCCTGACGTTGGCTGAAGCCATGGCGCATCCACATCTGCGCCAGCGCAATACTGTCCGGCGCGCGAAAGATCCCGACCTCGGCGAATTCGATCTGCCCGGCATGCCGGTGCGCTTCTCCGCGTGGGATCAACGGCTAGGCGACGAGCTAAGGGCCTCGCGGTTGGGAGAAGACAACGAACGCGTACTGCGCCAATTTCTAGGACTGTCAAACCGCGAAATAGAAGAGCTATACGCGCAAGGAGTGCTTGTCCGCTACGCCGAAGAAGACGCCACCCGCTCGCGCGCTGCTGGTGCATAAGGGTTTAGCTGCGCAGCGACTTAGTCGGCTATCCTCGAATTCCTGGAAATGGTTATCTAGTAGGTCATCGCCGATGAAGCGCAGCCGTCGTGGTGTGCCCCTGCGTCCAAAGCCGCGTGAGAGTAAAGTAACCCAGCCAGCGCAGGCGTGATAAGCTGCATCCGCAGCATCGGTGCCAGTCTAGCCAGCTTGCCAAAGACGTATTGGTCGAGCAGTGCTCGTGCCTCGGCGGTGCCGAAAAGCTGGCTTACAAATCCCGGCTGAGCAGGCAACTCCACCAGCTCGACCTCGTGGTCAGCGGGGATTTTCGCTTCGGCCTTGGCCTCTCGTAACGCGGCGTCAAAACCACCCAAGGAATCCACGAGCTTGAGCTTAAAGGCCTGCTCGCCCGTCCACACGCGCCCCTGAGCGATTTGTTGGACCTGTTCGACCGGAAGCTTGCGGCTTTCGGCCACTCGCGTCACGAACTCATCGTAGATATTTTGAAGCAACACTCCCCGCAGCATCTGCTGCTGTTCGGCGCTGAAGTCGGTAAACTCGTCGAACAGTGTGATGTTCTTGCCGCGGCTGATAGCCTCGCTGTTAACGCCAACTTTGGCCGCCGCGGGCGCGATGTTGAATTTCCCGGCAAGCACGCCGATGGAGCCTGTAATCGTCGCGGGCTCAGCGAAAATCTTATTCGCCGCCGTGGCGACCCAGTAAGCCCCCGAAGCGCCGAGGCTGGACATCGTCACCACGATCGGCTTTTTGCGCGCCGTAATTTCCACCTCTCGGCGAATAAGTTCCGAGGCTATAACCGAACCACCCGGGGAGTTGATACGAAAGATTACCGCTTTGATCGTGTCGTCCTTGCGCACCTGGCGAAAAGCTTCGCTCATCGTGCGTGTATCTAACGTGCCGCCCACCTGACCCAATGGGTCGACACCGCCGCCTACCCGGTCGATTTCCCCACTGCCGTAAATCACGGCGATCCGGTCAACTGGCTTTAGCGTAGGCAAAAGCGACGGGCGCGCGTAGTCGATATAATTCACCAACTTGCGCTTTTTGCCATTGTAGTGGCGGATACGATCGAGAAATTGGTCCTCGTACTCCAACCGATCGACCAGCTTGCTCGACAATGCCGTCTTGGCATCCAAAGGAGCTCTATCGATTAGTGCCCGCACGCTATCGGCGCTCAGATGGCGGTAGGTTGCAACCGCGTCCACAAGCTGATTGAAAAGGCTTTCCACAAGCGCCGTGTCTTCCTCGCGTTGCGCCGGCGTAAAACCTTTTTCGGTGAAGACGTTGGGGGCGCTTTTGTACTGACCGATCGCCTCGAACTGCGGATTAATTCCCAGCCAGTCAAGCGTTCCACGGGCGAATATCTCGCGGATTTGCAGCCCCACCAAATTGATCTCCCCTTGAGGCATCAGCGAAACACTGTCCGCGGAGCTCGCAATCAAGTACTCGAGATTTCCCGGGGCAAATTCGCCCGCGGTCTCCAGGTAAGCCAGTACCGGTTTGCCCGACTTACTGACCTCGCGCATCATCGAGGCTATCTCTTGCGCCTTGGCAAAGGCCAAATCGGGATTGAGCACCTCGACCGCTACGCCGGCAATTCGAGAATCCTTAGCTGCATCACTCAAAGCCTTGCGCATCACGTTTAGCGGCGTTTCGGTGCGGCCCGTCACCCTGGACAGCAATCCGACACTCGCTCGCTCCAGGACAGGACCATCTATCTTCACCAACAGGAACGAGCCGCGACGAATCTGATGAGAGTAAAAATCGATCGCTGCCGCGGCAACGATTAATATCGCCACCGTCACGACCGTGCGAATCAGCCATCGAAACAGTCGCCTAATCATAACTTTCCGCTCGTCACTCGAAAGCTTTTTCGGTGTTATGTGCTCAAAAACGTTCAAGAACCGAGGCTACGAAGCACCGCTACTACGGCGGGTTACGCTCTTGAAGCCTTCGATCGCTTGACTTTTTAAGAAACCAAAACCTCGGTCTACACTGCTACTGCCCGACTTCTGCCTGTCTCGGTTCACTTCTACACGTTCTGCGCCCGGTTGAACAACCTACCTCGCAGCGCCATGCGCTGCTTGTTTGTGCGACCAGGTTCAGAACGTCACATCCGGGGCGCTAAATTGGTCGGCTTTACGCCGCACCCGGCATGAAAAGCTTCGCGGACGTGCTGTTGCGAGCTGCTACTGGCTGACAATTCTTAGCTTAATTATGGGCTCTTGGAGCAACTCGGCGACTATAGTTTGCGGCGAGTAAGAATCCGGAACGTTGATAACCACGACGTTGAAGTAATGCCATCCGCTGGAAAGCTCCTCCCATCCAGTAAGCGTCGCTCCGACTGCGGTATGAACGGACTTCTGCGCGCTCGCTTCGGCCTTGTCCGCCAAATTGGCGCCAGCTTGCAAGTACAGCCTTTGCCGCAAGTGCATAAGGTCGGGCGTGGGCTTGAACGTCTGCAGAACGATACGATGCTCTCCACGGATCGCGACCCAGTTTATCTCCGGCAGGTGCCCGCTACGCTCCAAGTCACGTAATGAGCCGACGTCGCCGATCCGCACCGGCGGGCCGGTCATACCAGACCAAAGCAGCCAGTAGTCGCTTGCGTCGACGAAATCCAGACCGAGCATGACCTTTATATCGCCGAACACGAACCGCGGTACCCAGGGAAAACGAACTTGAAATGGGCCTTCGTTGTAGTCGCGGTAAAATATCTCTTGCACAATCACATAGGGTGAGCGAAGACCGAACATGAGCGGAACCCAATGGGCGACTCGGCGGATCACCCGAATCGGCCCATCGCCGTAGGCAAGCAGACGGGCTCTGTCGTGATGCTCGGTCATTTTAAATTCAAAGTAATTAAAGATGCGCGCGCTAACGCGCACCATAAACTCGTCGGTCAGACTTGGTCGATTCTCGCCCTTATGGCTCTGCAAAGCAAAGTCGTGGGGAAACTCTTGCGTAAATCCGATTCGATAATGGTCGCTCTCGATCCGCGTTCGCTGCGGGTCGTAGTCAACATAGTCTGCGCTGCTCAGTATGGGCCGCTCCACAACCGCAAGATACGCGCATCGGTCGCGTCCACCTAATGGATCGATCGCTCTTATTTCAAGCGCTCGGTTGGGTAAAAGACGAGCGTCGACGTCGCAATCGCCTAGATCGGAAATCATCATCGCGAGCTCGTCGTCCGCGTCCAACACACCGGGGCTGTCGTCGGCAACGGGCTGCGGCCCGTATGGTAAGGCGAAACTTCCGTCGGCCAAGCGCTCGTCAACCTGGAACGGTATCGGACGAACAGTAGTGCCAACAACCGCAAGCAGCTCGAGCTTTTTTAGCTGAACCCCCAGAATGGGTTTCATCAAGTCTCCTTTGACAACAAGCGGCTGCCAGGAGCGCGGACTGGAAGAAGCGAGCGCCGGCTGAAACAGCCATAAGAAAACAAGCGCCAGAGCTCTTCTGATGGCCGGTCGCTTCAGGGTCAACGACGGCCATTTAAACTCCAGCAAATCAAGTGGCGAGCGTCGCACAACCTGATCCAATAGCCAAACCCAGAATGGAGCACTCCTTAAAGGCAGTATACCGCAAAGGTAAAGGCCTCGAAGATCTATCAGCCAAAAGCGATTTCCATTCCAACTTTTAGACTTACTGCCTGCTGTTTTCATCCTGTGCTCGAGCTTGACGGCCAAAGTTCGAAACTTACCTTAGGCGGAATCTGAAACATGCCCTAGGCTTTAGTTTGAAATCCTCGAAGAATCCTGCGCCGAATCCTAGCGCTGACGCAGCTTAGGGGCAGATAGAGGCCGATCTGAAATGGGTAGGCAAATCATAAGCTCCAAAGGCTGGCTAAGAGGCAGACGGCTCAGGCAACCGCTGCTTTGCTAGGACGGCATCAGAGGACGATTCGGCGTCTGCAAGCCTTGCTGTATAGATAATCGTCGGGCAAGTACGGTCGGCGGGCGAAAACCGGAATTTTCTGCCCGCCTATTTGCGTGGTATAGTTTTGAACGATGGGCATTTTAGGCGAGATTACCGCTAAAGCACTCAAGGAGCGGCTTGATCGCGGCGAGCGAATCGTGATTGTCGACGTGCGCGAACCAGGGGAGGTTAAACTTGCGCCGTTCGATGGGGCGATTAATATTCCGATGGAGGACATACCTTCGCGCGTCTGCGAACTCGATCCAGAGCTCGAGACCGTGGTCGTATGTCATCACGGGCTTCGCAGCGCTCAAGTTGCAGCCTACCTAGCCCATCTAGGGTTTGAACGGGTCTTGAATTTGAGCGGAGGGATTGACGCATGGTCCAAATGTGTCGATCCGAGTGTTCCACGCTATTGACCGAGAGAAAAAGCACGCGTTGGCTCGAGACCCGTAAATTTTCAACCCGAATGACTCGACTTCTCTGTCGTAAAGAAAAGCTGCAAAAAACCGATAGAACTTAAACTGTAGGGCGCATAATCAACCGCAAACGATCAAGCCCACGGGCGCGGCTACGACACTAGCTTCGAACAGGAGGGCAGATGGCAAAAGTAATCGCAGCGGCGGTACAAACGAGCGCGAGCAGCGACAAGAGTGCCAATCTAAGGCGCGCGGAGCAGCTGGTGCGGGAAGCCGCAGCACGTGGTGCTCAATTGGTCGCGCTACCCGAGATGTTCAATTGGCGCGGCAAGCGCTCGGAGGAGGTAGCCCAGGCCGAAGACCTCGAGGGGCCGACGCTGACATTGATGGCGTCTTTGGCCAAGAGTCTCAATATCTACCTGCTCGCGGGGTCGATCGCAGAGAGAATTATCGGAGAGAGCAAAAATTACAACACGTCAGTCTTGTTTGGGCCGGATGGGAAGCAACTGGCCGTATACCGCAAAATTCATCTTTTCGATGTCGACTTGCCCGACGGCGTAAGGCTAAGGGAATCTGACACCAAAAAGAGCGGGGAGCGAGCGGTCGTTGCTTCCGTGCCCTTCGGCGGTATCGGCTTAACGATATGCTACGATATACGCTTTCCTGAGCTCTATCGGTTGCTCGCCACTCTCGGGGCGACGATCATAACCGTACCCAGCGCCTTTACTTTCACCACCGGCGAAGCGCACTGGGAAGTACTGGTACGCGCGCGAGCGATCGAGAACCAGGTTTTCGTTGTCGCGCCTGCTCAATTCGGCCGCAACGTTCATGGCTTTCTGGACTATGGTAATTCGATGATAGTTGACCCGTGGGGCAGAGTGCTGGCAAGAATGGGAGACAATGAGGGTGTTGCGATTGCCGAATTGGACCTGGACTACCTCGAACACGTCCGACGTACTTTCCCCTGCTTGCAGCACCGCAGACTGCGGCAGACGACCGATGGTTTGGAAAGAGCCGAGATGCAAGCTTAACGCCCAGGAAGACGGAGCGCGTTACACAAAAAGGTTCGGAGACGACACGCCCGCCGTCCTATAGGCGAATCATCTCACGGAACAAAGGCAGGCTCACCAGGCAGATTCTCTTGCGTTCTTCTCGGAGAGGGTCTCGCTCTATACTTGCTGACCGAACCGTTTTTTGGTTGAGAAGGTTTGATGGTAACTTCGGCCTAAATTCGAGGTGAAGTTGAGATGGCAAATGGGCCGTTAGCAGGTTTTCGCGTTCTGGACCTCACTTCCGTTATTTCGGGGCCGTTTTGCACGATGCTGCTCGGCGACCTCGGTGCTGACGTAATTAAGATTGAGCCGCCAGAGGGCGATCCTATGCGCACAATAGGGCGCCCGGTCAAAAACGGCGTCAGCGCCCCGTTTCTCAACTTCAACCGCAACAAACGAAGCGTCGTGGTCGATCTCAAAAACGAGCGAGGCCGCGACGTCGTACGCCGCCTGGCGGCGCGAGTCGACGCCTTTGTCGAGAATTATCGCCCCGGCGTAGCAGACAGGCTCGGTGTCGGTTACAGCGACATACGTCGTGTTAACCCGAAAATAGTCTATTGTTCAATTTCAGGTTTCGGTCCGAAAGGTCCGCTCGCGAACGCTCCCGCCTACGATCCCGTAATTCAGGGATATTCGGGGATGTCGCACGTACAGGCGGGAAAAGGCGGCAAGCCGGTCAACGTGCGCATGGCGTTAGCCGACAAAGTAGCAGGAATGACTTCCGCGCTTTGCATCGTCAGCGCGCTGCACGCGGCGCGCAATCGAGGAGTGGGACAATATGTCAGGGTTCCGATGCTTAGTGCGATGATTTCGTTCGTTGCCAATGACACGTTTTATTGCTACACCTTTCTGCCCGACGAGGAGTTCAAGGACCAGGCGCCGCGCAACGCCGGGTTAGACCCTTTTGAAACCAAAGACGGATGGATTACGGTTGCGCCTTTCACCGACGCGCAGTACGAGAGACTATGCCGCGCGATCGGCCATCCTGAATGGTGGAACAACGAAGTAAATGTGGACCGCCTGCAGAGGGTGCGCGACGTGTTGCGCAAGCTCGCTGAGCTTTTGCGCACCCGCGAGAGCGCCTACTGGCTTTCTCTGTTGGCAGAAGCCGACGTACCGTGTGGGATGGTTCATACGTACGAAACGCTTTTTAAAGACGAAGAGATTATCGCGAACGAAAACTTTATCTGTTACGAATATCCTCAGGCCGGCACCGTAAGATGCGTGAACGCTCCCGCCCGTTTCTCCGAAACTCCGATGAAGCTATGGCGTATCCCACCTCGCCTGGGAGAGCATACCAACGAGGTTTTGCGTGAGCTCGGCTTTGCCCACGACGAGCTCGAAGACTTGCGCGCTGCAAAAATAATAGCCTAGGGGCGCTAGCAACCCAGAAGAACCTTCGGTGGCACGCCAAAAAACGCGGCTGCGACAAGTGCAGGTGCCTGGCGGGATCGCTCCTGTAGGTCGATTTCTGGAATTAAAAGCGTGCCTCCTCCAGGATGTAAAAGCGGTTACCAAAAAGCTTAGTGGCTGGCTGGGAAGCGTTTTAGGCGCTACGCCGGCACGCGAGTTTGGCTATGCCTGAGATAGGTCACGCCGTCATAGACGTATATCAGGCCGGAAATGGTAGTAGACGCCAGCGTGGCGTACAACAAAGTCTCCCAAAGCTGATAGCCGAACGTTTGCGCGCCCTGGAACAGCGCTCCCATTACGCAGGCAAGCTGCAGAGCGGTTGCCGCCTTGCCAAGGAAATTGGGCTTGATTGCGACTCGCCCTTTGAGGGCAAGGCCAAGCAAAAAGTAGCCGCAGACCACGATCCCGTCCCGTAAAACCACAACGGCGAGAAGCCACTTCGAAAGTAGGCCTTCCACCGTGAGCATTATAAAGGAGCTAATCAGCAGTAGCTTATCGGCAAATGGATCGAGGAACGCTCCGAGCTCGCTTTTGCAATTGAACCATCGCGCTACGATCCCATCCAAACCGTCGCTAATCGCGGCCGCCGCAAAAAGGTAGCGCGCGCTGGCGAGGTCGTGCCGCTCGATAGCCAACAAGAAAACGGGCACGAGCGCGATCCGACAGCAAGTGATTGCGTTGGGCAAGTTCAACATCACCCAGCTGATCGTCCGAGTCTTCGGGCCAAAAGCGCTTCAGGGCAGTGGGATCGGCCAGCCGCCGCGGCGAGCTTTGCGCTCATTACCGCGCGAATTCGGCTGCGTGACGTAGCCGCGCCGCGATCGGAGCGCTGACCAGCGCTCGCATGAAAACCATCCCAGCTTGGAACTCTTGGCTGACCACTCGACCCCCGCGGTGAGCAACGGCGAGCAAGTCGCCGCGCGATGCGGGAAAACTGACCGTGATCTCTTGCTGAAGACCCGCAAAGAAATCCCCGATGCGCGCAAGTAATCGGTCGAGTCCGAAGCCCGTACGGGCCGATACGATCACGCCTCCCTCCGTCCGCTCGTCGCACTCGCGCGTGTTCACCAGGTCGGCCTTATTCTTGACGAGAATACGCGGGGTCTCTCCTACGCCAATCTCCCCTAGCACCTTGTCCACGACTTCCATCTGCTCGCTTCGAAGTGGCGAACTTAAATCGACCACGTGCAACAACAGGTCGGCATTGCGGACTTCCTCGAGAGTAGCCTTGAAAGCCTCGATCAGCAGATGGGGCAATCGATGGATAAAACCCACCGTATCAGCCAGGATGATTTCGAGCCCGCTTGGCAGCTTGAGCTTGCGCACCGTGGGATCGAGCGTCGAGAAAGGTCTCGGAGCAACCTCGACCGATGCCTTGGCGAGCGCGTTCATTAGGCTTGACTTTCCGGCGTTGGTATAACCCACCAGAGCTACCACCGGGTAGGCTTGTTCTTGTCGGCGCTGGCGCTGCAAAGAGCGAGCGCGCTCGATTTCCCGTAACTTAGCCGAAAGTCTTGCCAGTCGCTGACGAATCCTGCGTCGGTCAACCTCGAGCTGGGTCTCACCTGGGCCGCGCGTACCAACCCGACCGCCCACGCCACCGCCTGCGCTTAAGCGCGACAGATGGGTCCATTGACGGCTCAAGCGGGCCTGCAAGTACTTTAGCTGCGCCATCTCCACCTGGATTTTCCCTTCCAGGCTACGAGCGCGCTGAGCAAATATATCGAGAATCAATTGACTACGGTCGATTACGCGAAGCTCGAGCTCGCGTTCCAGATTGCGCGCCTGCACGGGGCTTAAGCTATCATCGAACACCACCAGGGTCGCTTGTCGCTCGCGCGCAAGCTGTGCCAGCTCAGCGACCTTGCCTCGTCCAATAAAGGTACGCGGATCGACCTCGCGCAGCCTCTGCTTTATCTGGCCGACGACTTCGAGCCCCGCACTGGCTGCTAGCGTGGCCAACTCGGCCAGCGACTCGTCGCACCCCATAGGCGACGCCTGACCGCTGACCTCGACACCGGCCAAAACTGTTCGTTCGGATGTCCTTGTAAGATAGCCGTTACGTGAACTCAGACCGTATCGAGACCTCCCCTTGGCTAGCCTATTTAAGATTTTACCTTGTCTTGCGGCTTGCCACTACTACCTTGCTTAAAACGTCTTTATCAAGCGCGCAATTCAACGCTACACCCACCGAGAGCCTGTTTTACCTCCTGCAATAGCTCGGGCGAGGGTTCTAACCTAAACCTCTCGCCAAGTTCGAAGATCGCCTCCTCGTCAGAGTCGAGAATAAGGTGCAGGAAAGTTCGGCAGTGGCCGGGATTTTTGGCCAAAAGCTCGGCGAGATAGCTAATTTTTGCCTGGTCGATCCGCTCGCGGCGCGCAAACACATGGGCCTCTCTCACGGCCTGGGCCAGCGCGACCCTAAGCGGCACAAGGTCATCCAGGATTATTTGGGCGCGTTCTTCGTCGAGGTCGAGTTTTCCTCGCGCCAACACGGGCTCCTCGCTGTGAACGACTTGCTCGACGCGCTGATAGGTCTCGGGCCAAACGATAACTTCGACCGCTCCTTCGCGATCCTCGAGCACGAAGGTTGCGTAGCGGCGCCCCGCCTTGTTGTTTTTCAGTTTGACCGATTGAATGGTGCCCGCAAGGTCGACTCTGCTGCCGTCCTGTTCTGTGCTGAGCGCTGCGGTCGAAACGGTCTTGAGAACGCGTAGAGCTTCTTGATACTTGTCGAGCGGGTGGGCGCTGATATAGAAGCCCAACGCTTCTTTTTCGGCCCGCAACTTTTCATTGTCGGGCCATTCGGGCAAGCTCTCCGAACGTTCCGGCAGCGCGGGCGCGAAGGCATCAGCAAACAGGCCCATCTGACTGCGCACAACTTCCTTGCGTTGAAGCGCGCGCAGAATAGTGTCCAGCTGCGCCATCGCCGTGGCTCGCGTAATCCCGGTTGAGTCAAATGCGCCGCATTTTATGAGGGCCTCGAGCGTTCTTCGATTGAGCGTCTGGCTACCCAGGCGAGCGCAAAAGTCCCAAAGACTTGCAAAATCGCCGTTTTGCCTGCGCTCCTCGACGATCGCTTGCGCGGTCTTGACTCCGACGCCACGAACTGCGGCAAGGCCGAAGCGTATCGCTTCGCCATCGACACTGAACTTGACCATGCTTTGATTGATGTCTGGAGGGAGCAAGGGAATTCCCATTTCGCGAAGGGCGGCGATGTTCTTGTAGGTTTTATCAGTGTCGTCCATATCGAGCGACATCAGCGCGGCCATGAATTGACGTGGGAAATGGGCCTTGAGATAGGCGGTTGTGTAGGTCGTGAGCGCGTAAGCCGCGGCGTGAGAGCGGTTGAACCCGTACGAGGCAAAGGTCTCGATCTGTTCGAAGACAGCCTGCGCGAGCTCCCGACTTACGCCGTTTCGGGCCGCGCCTTCGATAAAGCGCTCGCGCTCGCGCGCCATCGTATCGAGCTGCTTCTTGCCCATCGCCACGCGCAGGATATCGGCCTGCTCTAGCGTATATCCGGCCAGAGCCTGTGCGACCTTCATCACTTGCTCCTGGTAAAGGATCACGCCGTAGGTATCGCGCAGCACGGGTTCGAGCAGGGGATGGGGGTACACGACGGGTTCTTTGCCATGTTTGCGACGGATAAACGGTTCCACCATCCCGGCGTCCAGCGTGCCCGGGCGGAAGAGCGAAAGCGCCGCTATCACGTCCTCGAAGTTCGAAGGCTTAAGCTCGGTCAAAAAGCGGCGCATCCCAGAGCTTTCCATCTGGAAAACGCCAACCGTATCGCCGCGCGACAGAAGCTTGTAGGTCTCAGGGTCGTCAAAATTGAGGCGACTTAGATCGGGCGGCACTTCGCCGCTTTCTTCGATCAGGGCCACGACGTCGCGGATGAGCGTTAGATTCTTCAACGCCAGGAAATCGAACTTGATAAGCCCCAGTTCCTCGATCCATTTCATCGAGTACTGGGTGATCGCCATCGCACCTTCACCCTGCTCCTTGTCCACGTAAAGCGGAACGAGGTCGCACAATTCGCAGTCCGCTATCACGACGCCGGCGGCATGGCGCGAGGCGTGACGCAGCAGGCCCTCGAGCTTCAGAGCGTACTCGAAAAGCTCGGGATATTTTTCGCGCTCTTCTCGCAACCGCGGCTCAATCTTGAGCGCTTCTTCCAACGGATAATCGCGGCCTTGCTTGGGCGCGGGGTAGAGCTTGACGATTCGGTCAGTCTCGGCGAACGACATGCCGAGCACTCGTCCGACATCCCGAATCGCTTGGCGGCCTTTGATAGTGCCGAAGGTGATAATTTGCGCGCAGCGTTCATCGCCGTACTTTTCCCGCACATAAGCCAGCACTTCGTCGCGCCGCTCGAAACAAAAGTCAACGTCTATATCGGGCATCGAACGCCGTCCTGGGTTAAGCCAGCGCTCGAACAGCAAGCCGTGCTCGATCGGGTCGAGCTCCGTGATCCCCAAGGCGTAGGCAACTAAACTCCCCACGACCGAGCCGCGGCCAGGGCCTACGGGAATCCCTTTGCGGCGCGCGTAAGCGATGAAGTCCTGGACGATAAGCATATAGCCCGCAAAGCCCATTTCTTCGATCACGGGCAGCTCGCGCTTTAGCCGTTCAAAATACGGCGATTCATCGAAGTCGCCGCGGCGCGCGTGCAGTTCTTGAAGCCGCCGGCGCAAACCTTCTTCGGCTAATCGGCGAAGCATACCTTCGGCCGTCTCGCCCGGCTCCAAAGGAAACGCTGGAAACCTCGGGCGCCCCAGCTCGAACTCGAAGTCCACCATGCGCGCGATCTCCAGCGTGTTGCGAATCGGCTCGGAGTCGGCTCCGAACGCTGCCGCCATCTCTTGGGGAGTCTTGACGTACAGCTCATCCGTATCAAACCGCCAGCGGCTCGGGTCGGCCAGCGTTTTGCCCGTCTGAATGCACAACAGCACCTCGTGCGCGCGGGCGTCTTCGCGCCTCAAATAGTGGCAATCGTTGGTCGCAACCAATGGAAGTCCAAGACGCTTGCCGATCTCGCGCAGCTGTTCGTTGTAGGGCGAATGTAACTTGTTGTCCTGCAGCTCCAAGTAAAAACGGCCAGGAAAGATTCGTGCGTATTGCGCCGCTACCTCGAGCGCCCGGTCGAAGCGATCGGCTCGCAAAGCTCGCATCACCTCTCCCGAAAGACACCCCGAGAGCGCGATCAACCCGGCGGAAAACTCTGCGAGCAGTTCTTTGTCGACTCGCGGCTTGTAGTAAAGCCCCTCTTTGTACGCCAAGGTCAACAGCCGGCACAAATTGCGGTAACCCTCGCGGTTTTGCGCGAGCAGAATCAAATGGTAATTGCCCCCGCCGTCGAAATCGTCTCCCTTTGTTACCGCGGTCCGCTCGGTTCGCTTCCCAGGAGCAAGATAGACCTCGCAACCAATGATCGGCTTAACTCCCACTTCCTTGGCCTTTTTGTAAAATTCCACCGCCCCGAAAAGGTTTCCATGATCGGTGATGGCCATCGCCTCGACGCCCGATTGCCGCGCGTGCTCGAGCAGCGGGCCGATCTTGTTAGCTCCGTCGAGCAGACTGTAAAGCGTATGAACGTGAAGGTGTGCAAAACTCATCGCTGGTGCCACTCCTGTGCCCGTTACCCTATGTTAACCCTGTTAACGCAAAGCTTCGGCCTTAACCCCCACGGTGCTGCCGCTCTGGTCCCTAAAACTTTTTAACCGAGGCGACTTTTTTCTTCGGCTGCGAACCTTGCCTAAACTTCTCAGCGGCACGGCACGCTTGCCCGTTCCTGGATGGGAGATGCATCGTCTTCATACGTCGCCTTTCCTTGATCAAGCTCGCCTGGAAAGCAGCGCACAAGCATAGGCGAAACCTACCTCGGCCACACAAACTTCCACTCGAGCGGCTAACTTGCGCGCTCTGAGGCAAACTGGGTTTTTCTGCCGATGGCGCTTAAGTCTTAGAGGACGGTGCCTCTTTGGACGATTCTTTGGCAGCGGCCGGAGCAGGCTGCGACGGAGCCTCGCCTTCGGCGGCAACTTGAGCTTGAGCCTCAGCAGCCGCCGCTGGAGCCTCGACCGCGGTCGGCGGCAGCACGGTCACAATTGGATAATCGTCGCCCGGGGGGATGGTAACGTTTTCGGGAAGCTTGACTTGCGAGACCTGGATGACGTCGTGGATGCCCAAAGCGCTTACGTCAACTTCAATTACTTCGGGAATGTCAAGCGGCAAGCACTCGACCTCGATTTCGCGTTCCAAAGGTTGCAGCACCCCGCCCTCAGTAACACCCTTCGGTCTTCCGACGAAGCGCAGCGGCACGGCCACCTTGATGCGACGGCTAAGATCGACCTCGTAGAGGTCGGCGTGCAATATGGCGCCAGTGAGCGGAGCGCGTTGAAGGTCTTTGACGATTACATACTTGTCGTTTAGCTCGGGTGAGTCCGATCGAAGCCGGATAAGCCGCTGATGCGTGATCGCTGCCATGTGAGCTTTTAACTCTGCGCTCGAGATGACCGCCGGCGTAGGTTTGGTGCGTGGACCATAGATTATCGCTGGCACGCGGCCCTGACGTCTGAGCGCGCGCACTTGGCCTTTGGTGCCGGCTTGACGGGCTTCACAAACAATCTCAACGGTTTCCATTCTTGCTACCCTCGAACTATGCGCAGTCGATCACGTTATCAGAGACCTAACTAATTAAAGAGAACGCTAACTGACTCTTCATCGTGAATTCTTCGGATCGCCTCGGCCAATAGCCCGGCGATCGAGATTACGCGCAAATTCTTGAGCTCGGCCTTCACCTGCGGTTTTAGCGGTACCGTATTAGTGATTATTATCTCGCTGATGTTTGCCTGCTTGAGCCGCTCGCAGGCCGGCGGCGAAAAGATCGGATGCGTGGCGCAAGCGATGACCTCTTGCGCGCCAGCGGCGGCCACCACTTTAGCGGCCTCTGTTATCGTGCCTGCGGTATCGATAATGTCGTCGACCAGCACGGCGACCGCGTCATTTACCTCGCCCACCAGATGCATCTCGGCGACCTCGGTAGCTCGCCTGCGCCGTTTGTCGATCACGGCAAGCCCAGCGTTAAGCCGAGACGCTACCGCCCGGGCGCGCTCGACCCCACCTGCGTCCGGCGACACAACCGTCACCTTGCGCCCGTTCACACGCGGACGCAGGTAGTCTACCAGCACAGGCATCGCGTACAGGTTGTCTACCGGGATGTTGAAAAAGCCTTGAATCTGTCCGGCGTGCAGATCGATCGTCAAGACGCGCGCTGCTCCGGCCACCGTAATTAAGTCGGCGACGAGCTTGGCGCTTATCGGCACCCTAGGCGCGACCTTACGGTCCTGGCGCGCATAGCCGAAGTAGGGTATGACAGCAGTGATACGCTTGGCCGACGCGCGCCGCAACGCGTCGATCAACAACAGCAGCTCCATCAAACTGTCGTTGGGCGAGCCGCAAATTGATTGCAGCACGAAGCAATCCCCACCCCTTACGTTCTGGCGTATCTCGACCATGATTTCGCCATCGGGAAAGCGCCCGACTTCGGCCAATCCAAGCGGGATAGCCAGATTTTGGCAAACCTCCACAGCCAAGGCGGGATTGGACGTGCCGGTAAAGATCTCTATTTCATCTTTAACGCGCTCAACCATCCTATTTGCTACTCGCTTAAGTGCTAGCGAGCCAGACCGCGCGTCCTACACTGCCACAGCAGTCAAGACCGCAAAAGTCACGCCACCCGCAGCACGGTAAGGGCTGGGCGGGAAGGATTCGAACCTTCGAATGCCAGGTCCAAAGCCTGGTGCCTTACCAGCTTGGCGACCGCCCAGCGAGATTGCCGCCAGCTCACCTAAATCTTACACCATTTCAACGTGACGCAAGCACTTTTTAAAAGTAGCGAATACAAGACGAACAAGTCTTCTTGTTCAGCCAAACCCTTTTCGTTTTAAAGCGCCCTTGTGCGACTACTCGGCAGGCAGCCGAAGCTTGTAAACCGACGTCGCCGATGTTATGTCCCATCGTCGCGGCTGTCAATGCAGCAACCGTTTTCCGGGGACCGGGGCTCGGCAAACAATCTCGGAAAGACTAATTTAAAAACGACTTTTCCCCGCTTGACCAGCCAAGCTTCACGGCAACTGTTTTGTCGAACAAAAGCCATGGAGTTGCGTAGGGGGCTTGAACGCTGCAATCAGCAGTCGAACCGGCCGTGGACCAAACGCGGCTTGCTTTTGGCTTGAACGATACGACCGTGCATTGTCAAAGCGCAAAAGTCTTATCCCTTCGTCACCGTGGAGGCTTTATCGTGAGTCTGGCCGATACGCTCGCCACTTGTAGCGTCGAAGAAATGGAATCGGTCAGCCCGCGCGTACAGATGAGCTATTTGCCCAGGTTGGAGCGAGCGTGGGAGTTCCACAAGTAGCGCTTGGTTACCTAGCCGGGCCCGCACAAGATAGCGCGCGCCGAGGTACTCCAAAGACTCGACCTTCACTTCCAGTTTGACCGCGCCGAACTCGGGTTGCACGCTGAGGTCTTGCGGGCGTATCCCCAATACCAACTCGCCCGACTCCCCATCGGGAGGATCAAGCTCGAGCCGCACGTCATTTACCCAAAGGCCGCGACCGCTTTCCGCAACTTGGCAGCGCAGAAGATTCATCGGCGGATGTCCTAAAAAGCGCGCCACGAAAAGATTCGCTGGCCTGCGATAGACCTCTTCGGGAGAACCGATCTGGGCGATCCTACCCTCGTGCATCACGCTTATCCGGTCGCCCAGCACGAAGGCGCTGTCGTGATCGTGAGTGACGTAAACGATCGTTCGTCTGGTGCGCCGTTGAAATTCTTTCAGCTCAACTCGCAGAACGCTTCGCAATTGGACGTCCACCTGCGAAAGCGGTTCGTCCATCAATATCAGCCTCGGTTCGCGCACGAGAGCGCGAGCCAACGCCACGCGTTGACGCTCGCCGCCGGAAAGCTGAGATGGTCGCCGGTTCAAGTCGATTTCCAGGCCCGCGAGCGCGGCGGTCCTTCGAACGCGCTCTTCGATCTCTCGGCGGCCAAGACCCATCATTTTGAGCGGAAATGCGATATTTTCATAGGCGCTCATGTGTGGGTACAACGCCAAATTCTGAAAAACCATCGCGACCGTGTGATCCGGGCGCGCGCGATGTGTGACCGAGCGTCCGCCAATCTCTATCTCGCCGTTGTCGGGAGTGTCGAGGCCCGCGATCAGACGCAAAAGCGTGCTCTTCCCCACACCCGAAGGACCTAGCACGACAAAAAACTCGCCCTCCTCCACAGTCAACGAAAGATTACGCACGCCTCGCCCGCTCCGAAATATACGGCTAACATCGCGCATCACGAGCTCAGCCATGATTCGCCCACCATTCAGACGCAGCTTCTTAGTTACTTTCTTGACAGCCGCTTTGTCCCCACGACATTTGCGCGCTCGGTCTGCGCAAAACTTGTCTAAAAAGCTGGCGGCTTCGGCTGTCTGATAAGGATATGCCTTAAAGCAACGAGCACGATCAGGACGGGCGCGGTCGAGACTAGCGCAAGGGCGCTTGCGGCACCGACGTCGCCGAAAACCGCGTAATAGTAGATCAACGGCGGCAAAGTCCGGTTGGTCGGCTGAAGAAGAAGTCCGAAGCCGAACTCGTCCCAGCTCGAAAGAAAGCTTAGCACGAAAGCCGCGGCAAGCGCCTGTTTGAGCTGCGGCAAATAAATACGCAAAAGAATCGTTAGCTGCGACGCCCCATCCAGAAATGCGGCGTCCTCGAGCTCGAGCGGGATCTTCGCGAAGGCGCCAAGCAGTAAAATGGCGGCGACGGGCAAAGCGATCGCGGCGTGCACAAGGGCGAGACCCAGCCCGCTTGGCGTGTCATAAAGGCCAACTCGGATAAGTACCGTGGCGAGCGGTAGCGCTACGGCTATCATAGGCAGCAGGCGACTTGCCGTAAGCGCAGCCAATCCCCACCGACGGGCGCGCAAGTCGCGCGTCATCGCGTAAGCTAGCATCGTGCCTAAGAGCGTGGCCGTGCACGCAGCGACCGTAGCTACTTCAGCGCTGCGGATTAGGGATTCCCTTAGCTCGCCGGTGCTGGTCACCTTGTGGAGATGCTCCAAGGTTAAATGGTGCGGTATCCAGCGGGGAGGCCAAGCAAAGCTGTCAAGCTCTACCGAGAAGGCTTGCTTGATCAAGAGATAGATAGGCACGACCGCCGTCACCACCGCAAATGCTGACAACGCGCGCCGGCAAATCTCTAGCAATTTGAACCTTTGGCTCATCCTGACAAACCTTCGAGCGCGCCACCGCCGCTCGCTCTGGTGCGTGCACGGAAGGCAATTACAACCGCGCCGAGCGTACCGATCATAGTCGCTAAAAGAACCGACGCCGCCATCGCGCGATGCTCTTCCATGGCGTCGCCCCACAATTGGTAGGCGTACGTTGACATGACGGGCGCTCCCTCGGGTCCTGCCAATACCAACACGGTAGAAAAAATCCGCAAAGCGTCCACACCTCGCAGCACAAGCGCGCCATATAGCGCCGGCTTGAGCAACGGCAGGGTCACGTACCGCGATTGCGCAAAGGAACCCGCGCCATCTAGTAAGGCAGCTTCGTAAAGCTCGGCGGGTATCCCCTGCAAGCCGTCGAGCAGAAGCAGCGTGACCATAGGCGTCACGCGCCAGGCGTCGACCAATGCCACGCTCAGCAAGCAAAGCGCGCTTCTCGGATCGAGCCAGCCAACGGCTGGAAGTCCTACAGCCGCCAACGCACCGTTTAAATAGCCACGGGGCAATAAGATGTAACGCGCCACGCTAAGAAAAACGATCTCAGGAATCAAAAGCGGCATCAGAACGGACACCTCGGTCACAAAAGACGCTCGGCGCCTGGAGCTTAGCAACAGAGCGAAAATCAATCCCCAAACGAATTCAACAACCAGACTTGCGGCCGCCAGGATCAGAGTGTTGTAGACCGAGCGTCGAAAAAGGCTATCGCCAAGAACGAAACGATAGTTTTCCAAGGAAAACCCATCTGCCTGGAAAGACAAAATTACGCCGCTGAGTAACGGCAGGATCAAGGTAATCGCCAGAAAACCCAGCGGCAGGCCAAGACAGCTCAATCTAAGAAACCGGCCGGCTCTTCTCATACCGCAACGCCCCAACCCAGTCCGCTACCGGTTGAACGGCGATCGCCGCCGGAACGTTCCGGAACAAGAGCGCCTCGAGCGCTCTTTGCCAACGATTACTGAGACCGGTGTAGTTGGGCACCGTAGCGCGCGCCCGGATGTACGGGCGCATGGCGATAAAGCCATCGTAAAGCATTCGTGCCTCGGTGTCGCTCTGTTCGGGCAAAACGTTGAGCCATCCAAGCTCCCGCGCCAAGCGCTGCTGAACTTCGCGTGTAAGCAAAAATCGCAAAAAAAGCTCGGCCGCGTGCGGATGAGGAGCGAAGCGCGGAATACCTAAATAGCCGCCGCCCAAAATCGTTGCGCGACCTTTCGGGCCGATAGGGACCGGAGCGCTAAGCTCGACCGCGGGCGCCAAGCCCTTTTCATACAGATACCTCATCGCGAACGGCCAATTAAAATGAATCCACACCTCGCCACGCGCCTGCGCCTCGAGCACGGACATTTCACGAAAAACCGCTGAGCGGACGTTCAGCAGAGGCCCGAGCCCGGCCAAGAAGTCCAAAGCCGTCAGCGTGTCGGTCGACGTTGGCTCGAGCTCGTCGCCACCCGCCTCCCAGACAAACGGCATCGCGTCGCACACGATACCCTCGTAAAGGCCCCCCTTCAGCGCTAACTTGTTCGGGTGCGCTCGTGCGAACTGCGCAAGCTCGTCCCAGTTCGTCGGCGGTCGTGGAACCCTGAGGCGATTGTAGATCATCGCCTGCCACATGATGCGATGAGGGACGAAGTAGAGCTGGTTACCTACAATCCCAACTTTCCAGGCCGGTTCGGGAAACACCGCGCGGACGGTCGCGAGCATGCTCTGCGGAAGTGTCTGAACGCCTTCGCGCGCCTGACCCAACACGGCAATATCGATTTCTACCAGATCAAACGGCCCGCGCCCTGCGCGCGACTGCGCGAAAAGTAAATGTAGGATGTCGCCGTAGGTCTCCGTGACGAGATTAACCCGGGTTCCAGAAATACTTTCGAACTCCTTTAGTATATTCCGGTAAATTATCGCCTCAGACGGAAACAGAGCCATCGCCACGGTGATCGACATGGGAGCCGGATGTTTTGGCCTAGAACACCCAGAGCACGAGTACTGCAGCAGTATCAACAGAGCGAGACCTAACGCTTGAAAACGGCTTTGACGCCTTACCAAGGCTTTCCTCGGAATACAAACTCGATACGCCCCAGACACGAAGACATCGCGCTGGGAGATCCCCAGGTCATTTAAAGAGTCTTTGCGGCACCCTCAAGCGGAGTAGCATAGGAGAGCCTTCTTTTCTAAGGTCGGCCGTTCAATACGATCAAAACCGTCATGCTAAAAGCTTTGGAAGGATCTTCACAGCGCCGCCGACCAGGTATCCACAACACGCTGGCCGCCACGATTTTTTCCTGTCGAGGTGGGATTTCAGCTGCCTGCCAGCGCTTCGAGCTCTTTGACCGTTTTGGGGACCGCGGCGGTAAGGACTTCATAGCCGTCGGCGCTTACGAGAACGTCGTCCTCGATACGAATACCGATCCCTTGCAGCTCCGCTTTGGCTACGCTTTCTTCGGCGGGCGCGATATAGATTCCGGGCTCGACGGTCAAGACCATTCCGGGTTCAAGCTTTCGCGGCTCGCCCCTGATTCGGTAGCGTCCCACGTCGTGAACGTCCATGCCGAGCCAATGGCTGGTCCGGTGCATGTAAAAGCGTTTGTACTCTCCTGAGGCGAGGATCTCGTCGGTTTCGCCCTTGATCAGACCCATCGCCCGCATGCCCTCGACCAGTTCCTTTAGGGCCGACCGATGCACATCCTCCAACGTCACGCCTGGCCGGACGGTTTCAATGGCGGCCCTTTGTGCTGCGAGCACGATTTCGTACAAATCCCTCTGGCAGGGAGTAAAACGTCCGCTTACGGGGAAAGTGCGCGTGATGTCCGAGGCGTAAAATTGGTACTCGCAACCAGCGTCTAGCAGGAGCAGGTCGCCAGGTTTAAGTTCCCGATTGTTGGCGATGTAATGAAGAATCGTCGCGTTGGGACCCGACGCGACAATCGGCGGATAGGCTGGTGAGCTAGCTCCGTTTACCCGAAAAACGTACTCGACCAGCGCCTGAATTTCCCATTCCATCATACCTGGTCGCGACTTGCTGATCGCGACGCGGTGGGCTTCGGCGGCGATCGCGGCTGAGCGCCGCATGATCGCCAGCTCTCGCGGGCTTTTGATGATTCTCATTTCGTGAACGATCGCCCGCGGATCGAGCAACGCTCGGGGGCCCTCCCCAAGTCGCTCGCGCAGCGACTGCGCCTCGCGCAACAGCTTGAGTACTTTTTGGTCGAACTTTTCGTTTATGCCCAGCGGATAATAGACTTCCGCAACGCCCTCCAGGTAACGCGGAAGTACACGGTCGAGCTCGCTTATTTGATAGGCCTGTGCGGCGCCGAACTCGGCTACCGCGCCCTCGACGCCCGCGCGCGGCCCGGTCCACATCTCTCGCTCTTTATCGCGCGGTCGAACGAAAAGGATAAACTCGCCGTCGGGATGGCCTGGCGCAAACAGCGCAATCGACTCTGGTTCGGGAAAACCGGTCAAATAGTAAAAGTCGCTGTCCTGGCGGTAGACAAATTCGACGTCGTTGGAGCGAAAAGCAACCGGAGCGCTTGGAAAAATCGCCACGGCTCCGTTAAGCTCCTTGAGGAAGCGCGCGCGTCTTTCCTTGAATTCCTCGAGGGGAAGAGCTTTTTCAGACGCCTCCGGTTTCGCAGGCAGTATGTCCCCGATGTCGCGCAGCATGCCCTCAGGCCTATTGCACAGCTCCCATTTCACGCAGTTTGACCACGTCTGCCTTGCTATAACCGAGCAGCCCGGTCAGCACCTCTTCGGTATGTTGTCCCAGCAAGGGGGCGGGACTTTCAACTCGGCACGTGTCTCTGCTCAGCCGCCAAGGGATTCCCGCATGCATGCGCACGCCCACCTCAGGGTGTTCGAGCTCGACGAAGTAGCCGCGGGCGTTGAGATGTGGGTCCTCGGCAAGCTCTTTGTTGGAAGCGCAGGTGTAGGCAGGAACCCCTTCCTTTTGAAGCATCTCGGTCACTTCCTGGGGTGAAAACCTTTGCGTCCATTCCGAGATGATTCTATCGAGCTCGGCTTCGTGGCGTTTGCGGCTCTCAAACGAAGCAAACCGCGGGTCATCAGCTAATTCGTTACGTCCCATCGCGCGGCACAGACCGCGCCACTGGGCGTCGTTCTCGACGGCGATCGCAACCCACCGGTCGACGACGCCGCCACCCACCGGTTCGGGCCAATCTTTGCAGCGAAAAACGCCGTGAGGCGCCATCCAAGGATCCCGATTGCCGCGCCGAGCTGGCTCTCGACCGCTCATCTGGTACTCGAGCAAGCCCTCGGCGGTCAGGGCAGTAGCGCTCTCCCACAAGCTGAGGTCGATAAACTGTCCCTCCCCGGTGCGTCGTCGATGGTAGAGAGCTGCCAGAACCGCGAAAGCCGCATGAATACCAGCGTTGGGGTCGGCGTAGCTGATTGCGGTATGCATCGGCGGGCCGCCTTCGTAACCAGTAAGAGCGGAAAAACCGGCCAACGGCACCTGTGCTGGTCCATAGGAGATATAAGGAGAAAGAGGCCCGGTCATGCCGTAACCGGAAAGAGCTACCATTACTATATCCGGCTTAATTTTGCGCACCTCCTCGTAGCCAAGGCCGAACTTTTCCATCACTCCGCGCACAAAATTATGCGCTAGGACATCGCTTTTCGCGATCAGACGACGTGCAACTTCGACACCTTGCGGATGCTTGAGATTCAACGTAATCGAACGCTTGCCCTGGTTGTACTGATTGAAATATCCGGAGCGGTTAAGGCCAAACTGATTATCCGCCCACGGCGGCAACATCCGCGTCACGCAAGGCCTAAGACTGGTCTCGATCCGAATTACTTCGGCGCCGAGATGAGCGAGCTGAAGCGTACAATACGGACCCGCCCACACCCAGCTGAAATCGGCAACTCGAACTCCTCTAAGCGGCGGTGTACCCATCAAACCACTCCCGCATCCTCAAGCTCTTTTAACTCAGCCTCGCTAAGCTTAAGGCGGCCCACGTAAATTTCACGGTTATGCTGGCCGAGCAATGGCGCCGGCAGGCGGAGCTCCCACGGCGTGCGGCTGTACTTGGCGGGCGCGCCCGGATAGCGATAGGTTCCGGCCTCAGGATGGTGAATTTCAACGAAGAAACCGCGAGCCTTAAGATGCTCCGCGCTCAACAAGTCGCCCATCGTTGACACCGGCGCAAAAGGAATTTTGCGATCGAGGGCTTTGCGGTAAAGCTCCTGCACGCTTTGTTGCCCAACCCACTCCTGGAGCAACGGGCGCAAAGCGTCCCAGTTGGCGGCTCGTTTCAGCCTATCGCTGAATATTTCCTCGGTCGCCCATTCGGGCTTTCCCATAAGCTCGACAAAGGCTTGCCATTGATGCTCTTCGACGCAGCAGACGTAGATGTACCCGTCGCGGCATTCCATCACGTCCAGCGGCTGAATCGGCTTCTGCCCCAGCCGGGTGGTAATCATGCCCGCGTAAGGCCAGAAAGCGAATGTCATCTCCAGAATAGACGCCACAGTCTCCTGAACCGAAACCTCGACGTGCTGACCCTCGCCGTGCGCAAGCCGCCCGAGCACCGCGCCCATCGTCGCCACCGCTGCGTGGGCGCCGGCTTGATAATAAGCTTGCTGCCCGAAGGCTGCCAGCGGTGGCAGGTCTGGACGCTGCGGCGCGCCGTTTAAATAACATGCACCGCCTGCAGACCACAGCACCAAATTCGTCGCTCGATAGTTTCGATTAGGTCCATCCATGCCGAAAGGAGTTATCGAAGTCATTACGAGGCGGTTATTTACGCGTCTTAGGCGCTCGAAGTCGAGCCCTAGCCGATCCATCTCGAATGGAGGGAAATTGTGAATAAGCACGTCGGCGTCGGCGACTAGTCGCTCGAGCAGTGACATTCCCCGCGGCGAGGCGAGATTGAGCGTTATCCCCAGCTTGTTGGCGTTCAGATAAAGAAAAAGCCCGCTTTTCTCCGGGTGGGGCTCGTTCCTAGGAAACGGCCCGCGGCGCCGTGCAGGGTCTCCGACTTCTGGCTGCTCAACCTTGATCACTTCAGCCCCGACATCAGCCATCAGCTTGGCCGCGTACGGGGCCGAAACCATTTCGCCAATCTCAATTACCTTAAGTCCGGTAAGCGGCCCTGGCACAGTCTCCTCCAGAAATCACCCGTGTTATTCGCTTAATTCGGCAGAACTTTTTCAAAGGGCTTAATCTCGACCCGCTCGAAGACCCCTTCTTTCAAATATGGATCTGAATGCGCGATCCGGGTTGCTTCCTCCTCAGAATCGGCTTCGAGAACGATCAAACTGCCACTGCCGTCAGTGAAGCGCCCGCCGAGTACGATCTTTCCTCTCTCGGCCAAAGGACGCAAATGTTCCAGATGCGCAGGGCGTACCTTCGGTCTAAGTTCTTTCCCCCTGGGACTATCGTGACCGATGATCACAAATAGCATAAGCCTTACCCCCAAGCATTCGCGGCTGCTCTCCAACCAACAATCAGTCTACGGAAGCCAAAACATAATCGCAACTTGCGGCCGACTCCTCGGGCTTAACACGCTTACGTCCTGTCAACCGAAACCGAAGCCCAAGCCGTTGTTTGTGCAAACTAACGAAAAGCAGTCTTTTCGAGCAAGTCTGCCTCTTTGTCTAAGCTCGCGCCAAAATCGTCCGCGCTCTGCTTGGGTGCCGATTGTAGCGTCGCTAGCGGATTTTAATTCCAGCCCAGCCTAGATAATAAGCAAGAAAACTTGCGCTAGCGAGAACAGACAAGGCAATAAGGGCAAACAAGTCTGAACGGGTAAAGCGGTACTCGGCAAAACTGGTGGGGCGAGGGCTATGACCGAAGCCTCGCGCCTCCAGCGCCATCGCCATGTTATTGGCCTTGCGCAATGCGCCCATAAACACCGGAATCATCACCGGCGCGTAACGCCGCAGTCGGCTAAGCGGTCCACCACGACGAAATTCGTGGCCCCTTAAGCTTTGCGCTGCGACTACTTCGAGCGCGCTATCGATAAAAAGCGGCGCCAAACGAAAGGCCAGGGTGATGGCGAAACCAACCCGATACGGCACGCCTAGCGCCCTCAAACCATAAGAAAATTCCTCAACCTTCGTAGTGGAGAGAAAGATTATGGTCGTCGCAATAAGTTCAGCAAGTTTAAGCCCGCGGCCGAGACCGAACTCCAAAGAGGCGCGACTCACCCACAGCGGCCCAACTTTAGCCAATGGAGCACCGACCCGGAAAAAAAGTATCCAGACGAGCGAGGTAAAAAAAACGATTAAAAGAAGCAGCCAGCTCAAACGGCGGAAATTAGCCCACGAGCGCGAGGCATGCGCAACCCCTAACAAGAGCGCGCCAACCGGTGCAAGCGCCACCGGATGGTCCAGCCAGAAGACCGTCCAAAACACTGCAAATAACCCGAACACCTTGACCGTCGGATGAAAGCGATGGAAAAGCGTTCCTCGGTCGAGATACAAGTAAATAGGCATCAGCTCCTGGCCTCGAGCACGCTTACAAGCTCGTCGACTGTCAACGCCACCAGACCCAGTCGACGGCTCAATGCGGTCACTTCGGGAAGCCGAAAAGCGGAGTTCTCCAGCAATTCCGAGGACGCAAAAAACTGTCGCACTGGCCCATCGAAAACTTTCCGCCCACGTTCCATCATCACAACCCGCCGCGCATAACACGCCACCAGCCAAGGCGTATGAGTAATTATCACGATCGCTACGCCGCCGCGATTAAGCTCAGTCAGGAGCTCCATCATGCGGCGCTGCTCGAAGAAGTCTAGGCCAGTGGTGGGCTCGTCCAGGATGAGCACTCGAGGATTTAGCGCAAGCGCAGCCGCAACCGCTACGCGCTGACGCTCTCCTTTGCTCAGTAAAAACGGGTCTTGAAAGCGTAGTTTTTCCAGGCCCACGGCGGCGAGCACGCGTTGGGTGCGCTCGGCGACCTCATCCGGCTTTAAGCCGAAGTTGCGCGGTCCGAAGGCGACCTCTTCTTCGACCGTAGCGGCGAAAATCTGATGGTCTGGATTTTGGAAAACGAAACCTACATGGCGCGAAATTTCCGCTACGGTCAAGCGCGACAGGTCACGTCCTCCAAGCAGGACCTGCCCTCGGGTGGGGCGCAGGATGCCCACCAGATGCTTGGCGAGCGTGCTCTTGCCCGATCCGTTGCGCCCCACAATCGCAACAAACTCCCCACTTCCTACAGCGAAGTCGATATCCTCGAGAGCAAGCCGTCCTTCCGGGTAGGCGTAGGTAAGCTTGCGAACTTCGATTAGGGCCTCTTGCCTACCTTTGTTCGCTTCTTGGCCGACCCGTGTAACCGGCAAGCAGGACGAAGCAGAAGCATCGTAATCGAGCCGGCTTTCGCAAGCTGTTGCGCAAATTCGGAATCGCGCACGTATCGCTCTTTCGGCTTCCTCCAAGGTTTGCGTGTGTGGAGTTATACCGAGGCGCTCGCACAGAAGGCTCAAGTCTGGAGGGCGCAGTCGACAGCTTTCGAGCAGTTCAACGCGCGCCATCAACTCGGACGGCGGCAGATCGGCCACGATTCTTCCGTCGCGCACCACCAGCAGCCGATCGCATACGCGCAGCGCCTCGAGATCGTGCTCGACGAGCACCAAGGTAGCTCCCTGCAGCCGCATCTGCTCGATCAGCGCGAACACTTCAGCACGTCCCTGTGGATCGAGATCGGTTGTCGGCTCGTCCAGCACGATCACGCGCGGCCGCAAAGCCATCACAGCTGCTACGGCTAGTCTTTGTTTTTCTCCACCCGACAGTGTGGCGGGATCGCGGCTTTCGAACCCTTCCAATCCAACTGCGCGCAGAGCCGCCCCCACGCGCTGTACCATTTCTTCCCTCGAGTAGCCACACTGCTCCATGGCAAAGGCGACCTCGTGCGCCACATTAGTGGAAAAAAGTTGCGACTCGAAATCCTGAAATACCATCCCAACCAGCGGCGCGACGTCGCACACCCGCTGTTCGGCTAGCGTCTGGCCTGCGATTTTGACCACGCCCGCGAAGGTTCCATTGTCAAACGATGGCACCAGACGGTTCAGACACTTAACCAAAGTGGACTTGCCCGCCCCGGAAGGCCCTACGACGCCTACGATTTCACCTCGACGCTGAACGAACGAGATACCGTGCAACGCGGGTTCCGTACTGCCGCGATAGGTGAAGCTTACTTCTTTAACTTCGATTTCGGGCGGCCCACCCAGATGAAGAGAACGTGAAGCTGTCAAAGCCAACTTGCGCCAACCAGCCCTATTACTAAAAAAGGCGTAACGACGATACCCACTGCGGCCCCGTAAGGCGGTGTGGAGGCCCAGCTCGGCAAAAAGCCGGGCACCCAAAAACCAGCAGAGACAAGATTGCCCAAAACCCAGGCAGATAGACCGCCGAACACAAGCATGACCAGGCCAGCCAACCGTCTGGCGAACGAACACGGCGAACTGGGTAGAACCATCAAATCGCTATAAAGCAGATGGCCAGCGCGTACCCGCGGGTAGATCGCGGCAAGCAAAAACGGTGCAAGCAAGCAAGACGCTAGCATGTTGTTGAAAACGATTAGGTTCCCCAGAACAGCAAAGGGACGTAGTCCAAGCAAACTGTCGCCCCATCCGACAATATCCGCGCACAGAATCGACGCGCAAAAGCATGTCATTACGTATTTAGCCACACCCAGCGGCGATCGGTCGACAGGACTCTGTCCGCAACCGATAAGCGCCCAGATTTTATAGGGCAGGTAACCGTATACTAAGTTGGCGGCGAAGCCAAAAACGTCGCCAGGGCCCACTCCTCCAAAAAAATCCCCGATCAGATTACCTATCGCTGACCCCCATCCCGCAGCAGGGCCGAACAAAAACGAGCACACGATCGGGATAGCGTTGGCGGGGCGCAGCTCCGTCACACCCGGAATCAAGGGAACGACCTTGAAGGGTATCAGCACGGCTGCATAAAGCGCGCCTGAAATCGCGCACAGTACAATCATTCGGGTGTCGTGCCATACCGCCCTTAACTCGTGTATCATCGGCGTAACCAAGGTCGCGTCACTTTAAGCAAAAGAGTAATTCTTGGCAAGCGCTAATGTCTCAGGTTGACCTTGGCGCAAACGGAAATCTCCCAAGACGCCGCCTAACTTTACGAACCTTCGCATCGTATGGTTCAAAGGCTTTTGCCCGAAGATTTCCAGTTTTCGACTCAGCAAAGCGTGAAAGCCAAAATGTTAAAAAATGTGACAATGAAATCAGCCTTTGAGCAAGCCGCGTCAAACGCCATCTCGTCGAATACAAGCGGTTCAGTATCGGTGCAACCGCTGGGTAAGGCGATATCGCCCGAGCCGCGTCGCAAAGCTTTAACGCCGAACGCCACGTATGCAAAGCGCAACCGCATCGTTTCTGCTAGCGTACCAACGCTTTAAAAGGGGACGGATAAGCAAAAATAGTTTGGCCAGAACTGTTTCTGAGCCAAAGGCTACCTTAAAGTTAGGCCAGTAAGACGTAGCGCCCTCCTATGAGGAAATATTTTGTGGGCCTGTGTCGGGGCTACCTTCTTGAGCTGTTTTGGCATAATTTTTTAAGCCGCAAGCTTGGTGAGTACCAAAATTTCTTTCGGTACGGGGTTAAAGATGCCGATATACGAGTTCGAATGTGAGAATTGTGGGAGGCGGATGAGCGTGCTGACGATGCGGATAAGCGAACCGATAAACGCCTCGTGCCGCCACTGTGGCAGTAGCCAGCTTCGGCGCCTTATGTCGCGGTTCGCCACCCCAAAGAGCGAAGAAGCCCGACTCGAAGCGCTCGCCGACCCTGCGCGCTACGCCGACCTCGACGAAAACGACCCTCGCAGCATCGCCCGAATGATGCGCAAGATCGGACAGGAAATGGGTGAAGACGTGCAGGGACCCGAATTCGACGAGGCGATCGAAGAGCTCGAACGAGGCGGCGAGGAATCGGAACACGACGAGGGTCTTGGCGCTTCAGGAGAAGAGGATCTATAAAATCGTCGGAGCGGTTTGTTCGCAAACCCACCGAAATGCCGACAAAATAGCGCGACGATTGGCAGCTTTAAAAGTTCAAAGCTCGCATTCACAAAACCGAGATTTTTCCCGACAGGTATTCGTTACCCCAGGAGCGGCGAAGCTCGGGAAGCGGTCGCCCCAACAGATGCTCTAGTTCGTTTACTTCAGGCTCAAATATCTCGCAAAGCAATTTCTTGGCTCGAGGGTCAATATCAGGTTTTGGCCCAGGTTTTAGCAAGATTCGGTCAAAAATAAACTGGCCAATAGGTCGCGGGACAACCGTCCGGCCCAAGAATCGCGACAGCTTTGCTCCCGCCAGCCGTTGCGCCCATCGACCGCGCGACATCGCGTAAGCATTATGAGCTTCCGACGTGTCGATTCGAGCTACAGCGTCGGTATCGACGCCCAAAAATCGCGCTATCTCCAACAAAACCCGGTTGCTATCGCGCTTTAAATCTTCGAACAGGAACACTCTTGTCTGCTCGGGACCGAAAATATCGAGATAACGTCGCACCTGGGCAGCATACTGCCCAAGTTCAATATACAACCACGAGATTCCCCATCCTTTGACCTCACGCGCCATGTCGTAACACAAAGCCTCGTAAAAACCGAGGTTATGTACCCCCTCGCGGATATCCGCCAGGTAGTGAGAGTGCGCCCGTTCGACAGGATCGCGCAGCAAGATAATTATCTTTGCTTGCGGCACGACTTCTCGAATGCGCCGGGGTGCTTGCGGCTCCCATAGATATGACGGGCTCGCATCTCCGATCGCAGCGTAACCTCGGGCCTTAGCGAACAAGCTCAGATATTTTTTGCGGTCATTGACGATCTCGTACAGATGGCGCATCTCAGGGGAAGGTCTGATTTGGGCAAAGTAATGGGGCTCCTTGACCCTGGGCATAAAAATTTCGGGATGCTGCTTTAAGTAAGCGTAGAGGGACGTCGTACCAGCCTTTGCAGCACCGACAATGAAGAAATTTGGCCAAATCTCCACCACAGCCGAACCCCAGTAAAGTCGCTTGCGGATGCCCACGCGTGCAGCACTTCGGAAATTGGGCGCGTCGAACAATTGACCGTATTAATTAAACTTCGATGCTGTCGAGCGCATACGGAATAAGGCCGCCCGACACCCACCACCGCCGATAGCCAAGAGCAAAGGACATCGCCCAGCCGGTGTCAGCTCGAACTTCGACCGCCGCCTTTACCGTATTGGCATCCGCAGTTGGGTGCTCGCCCAAAAAGCCTCAGGTGTAAAGACGTTTATTCCTCCTTGCGGTTGACCTCAGTTGCGTACAGCCAATTCGCGTCGCCGCGATCAAGCTCGACCTCGCCAGTGTATGGCCCTTTATTGGCTTGTTCGGCCAATTCCTTGGCAAAGGTGCCAGCCGACGTCAAGCCAAGCAATAGTCGAAAGACGATCCCCATCGCGTTGCTTGCCAGCGACATCGCAAGCAAATCGGCCTTCGAACCGTAACCGCGAAACCCGTGCACCATCACTGCCTGGTCAGCTCCGAGCCCCACGGGCACAATGGGCAGAGCGGTTAAAATCATGATCGAGGGAGTGGCAGCCAGCACCTGAGCCAGTGGCACATGAATGTTAAACGCTACCATCTGAAGATAAAACGATACTCCCTGCACCAAGAATATCGGCGCACGAATCGCCCCGAGAGTTAAGTAGTGGCGCAAGCGAGCCTTGCGAAACGAGTCCCACGACGGTCGCTCATAAAACCATCTGAGCAACCGCCATCGCGTAGGCCCCAACCTCCAAAACCCGGCAAAAGCCCATAAGACCACAATCACCATCGCCGGGTAGTACCACGCCACCTTGTAGGGAAAGCTGGGCACGAGAACCGTCCCGAACAGCGCCATCCAGGCCATCAACTGAAAGTCGATCAAGGTCTGAAAAATCATCGTGCATCCAGCGGCCAGCCACGGGACTTTCTTGCGCCGGTGAATAAAGGCGACCAAGGCTCCTCCGGCAACCGCCGCGTTTACAACTTGCAAAAAGTACTGGGCCGCGTTGGCCGGCAGCATCTCGCTATAACTTATCGGCGCATTGAAATAACTGAAGAGCCTTGAGTACAGCAGAGTTTCGCCGAAGAAAAAACACAAAAATGACAAGATGCGAGCCGGTAGAAACAGATAAAGGTTCGCGCGCCTAAGTGCACCGAGCACCTGACCAAGCGAGATGCCATATGCGACGACGAAAACGATCGCTAACGCCAAGCCATAGGCAAGAAAGTTTCTGGCGCGAGGACTTAACCGCTCAAACGCACCCGAAAGGCGCGCAACAAGCCCTACAAAGCGAAGCGACGTCCGGCGCAGCGTGCCCGGCGTCCGAGACTCGACTAACCGTTCCTGTCGTGTAAGCACCAGTAAAAAACTTTAGTGACCTAATCTAGCGAGCTTAATCGACGCCTACAACCTGTTCTCACAAACTTCTTCGCCAAAGCCGATATGTGTCAGTGTAAACGATTTAACCAGCGTGAATGCTATCAACCGATAAGCCATCGGCTGGAATAATTTAGACATCACGAATTTAAGCACAAAAAGGGCGGGAACTTGCGTAGTAAGACGCAATTATTGACTGACAAGCAATGACAAAAACCAAACGATATTAGCGACAACTGCAGTGCTTCTGAGTCGACCGTCGGCCCAAGGCGTGCACGGTCCCGCGGTTAGTTAAATCCGCCGGGTTACTTTGATTTGATTAGACCCGTTGGGCCACAGGCGCAAATAAACGAACCAGCACACGAGAGTTCAAAAAGTATCGCGTGCGATGCAAGGTTACGAAGAGAGCCCCACTTCCGCGAAACAGAGAACGCTCGCCCAGCCTCCAAATTAACCTTGCATTGCCACTCTGGTACGAAGAGCCGCAAGCAAGCGATAGCGCTTGTTTATTTTGAACTTCCAGCCAAGCCATGATGCAGAGCGAGGCGTACCAATTCGCTGGTGTGACGGGCGCGAAGCTTTGTCTTGATCTGGCTGACAGAGTTAGCGACGGTCTTGTAGCTAACGCACAGAATCGCAGCGATTTCCGTCAGAGTTCGCCCCTCACCGATCAAACGCAGTATCTCGAGCTCCCGCGCCGAAAGCTCCTTTAATGGATCTCCGCCTGAGGTGAGATTCAGCAGAGCGATCTCCTGCGCTACTTCATGGGACAGATAGTTACCGCCGCGCAGCACCTGCAACACAGCGTCCAGAAGCTCTTGCGGCGAACTGCTCTTCACGACGTAACCTCTCGCTCCGGCCTCGAGCGCGCGCGCTGCGAAAATCGGATCAGCGTGCATGCTAAAAACCAAGATTTGTGCGCGCGGATCGTAGGCGCGCACTTTTTGGATAAGCTCAAGCCCTCCGATCCCGGGCAGCGTGAGGTCCAACACTAACAGATCAGGACTGTTTTCGAGGAAGCTACGCCAACCCTCTTCTCCGCTGCCCGCCTCAATCACCTCCGCCGGAACACCTTGTTCCAAAAACCTGCGACAACCCGCCCGCACGATCGGATGGTCGTCGATGAGCAGAACTTTCGGCTTAGTATTCACGCGCGCCATCGATCACGGCCAATGTCGTCAAGGGGATAGTCGCTCTTACAGATGACCCTTCTCCTGGGGTAAAGCGGACGTTAAGCTCTCCTCCGAGGATTTCGACCCGCTCTCGCATTCCCACTATTCCCATCCCATGATGCCTCTCAGGACCGCTGCCGATACCGTTGTCTCGAATTTCTACCAACAATACTCTCGCAAACGGTCGGGCTGTAGCGTCCTTTTTCGAACTTGAGTCACTTTCCTGGGCATTTTGAGCCTTTAATTGCTGAGACTCGACGCGCAGCGTGATCTCTACTTTGGAAGCCTTGGCATGCTTGGCGATGTTCGTCAATGACTCTTGAACGACGTAGTAGACGGCCGTGTCGACCTCGCGGCTGAGCCCGACGAGCGGACTTTTGATATCCAGGACACAATCGCTATCGGGATTACGACTGCGCCAAGATGCGACCAAACCCCGCAGAGCATCCTCCAAACCGAGCTCGTCAAGCGCCAGCGGGCGTAGCCGCTCGATCATTTTTCGCACAATTCCTTCCATCTGGCCTGTCAGCGAGCTGATCGAATTGGCTATCTCCACAACCTCCGTAAGCCCGGCCTTTTCTGCCAGCCTCGCTGCAGCAAAGGCATCCGTTTTGAGCGCAAACAGGTATTGACCGAGGTCGTCGTGCAGCTCGCGAGCGATTCTACGCCGTTCGTCGTCTTGAAGGTTTATCAAACGCTGCGTCAGCCGGCGGTTTTCATTGGCAGTATCCTCGAGGGTCTGGGCAAGCCGGTTGAATTTGCGTCCTATCAAGGCGAGCTCCGGTGTTTTGAACAAGGGCAATCGCGCGCGAAAATCACCGCGCTCCAGACGGTCAAAGCCGCTGAGCAACGTATCCACAGGTTTTAAGGCTTGCCCGACTGCCCATACCACCAGCACCCAAGTCGCGACGAACAGGCTCGCCACCACCATAAATAGGTCGCGAACGTTGAGCCACTCTTCCGCCATCTCATCAGCAGGATTCGTGCTCACCACCACAAAACCATAGGGCACACCGTCGACCAGTATGGGCCGGCGGAACTCCGCTGGTGGCGGAGCTATCCACCGCACGAACCATCCCGGCGCACGGGCGCCAGACGACGAAACAGCCGCGGGCGTCGCACTTGCGACCAAAGGATGTCCAGCTGAATCCAAAACTTGAAGCCTTACATGCCGTATCCGCTCCAGCGCAGAAAGATAACGAGTTAGACGACGACGGAACTCCGGACCCTCCGCAGCACTAAAGCGCAAATTATCGGTCGTCGCTTCAAGCAAGCCGAGCGTAAGCCGCGTCGAGGACCTAAGCTCATTGCGGACGGCGCGACGGTTATTCTCGACAATCAGTAACCCGCCTAATACCACTCCCAAAAGAAGAATCGCCGTGATCAGCAAATTGAAGCGAACTTTTAGACTCAGATACTCGAACGCTTGCCCCTTCATACTATTAACCGAAGCTCATCTACTACTTGCCAAACCTTTTTTCCTAACGCCGACAGCAACGAAAGAGTCGATCGATCGTCTAAACCTCGCACGCCTAGCAAATAACAGTTTCGCGGCGATAAAAGTTCAAAGGAAAGCTTACGGCTGGACTACTGACGGCAGCGCCTTCACGACAACTAAGAAATACCGCCCTTAAGCCGACAATAACAAAATGACAATACATTTTGACTATAGTGCAGAGAGTCCGCGTCTAGACCGGAAGGGTTAAAAAAATGGCGTCGGGAAGGTTAGGACAAGCTTTCAACGTAGCCCACAGAGTGCGGTAAAGTAACACAACGTTCGGTTGCTTCCCACATTTCAAGAATTGGGGCATTCTACTGGCAGAGGCAGGCTTTGGGTTAACTATACTTTTGCTCTGCGAGTGGGCTGACCTGCAGAATAGCGTCATCCGGAGCACTGCTATCAAAAAATTGAGGAGCCGACGTTTTGGGCCCGGCTAGCGTACTTCGCGAGATGTTGATTCGGGGCGGACTTATCGTCGCTCCCGGGGCATACGATTGTATAACCGCAAAACTGATCGAACTTGCGGGCTTTCCTGCCGTGTATATGACCGGGGCAGGCACTGCGGCAAGTCGTCTTGGGATGCCCGATTATGGACTTTTGACGATGAGCGAGATGGTTGCCAACGCAGGGGCGATTAGCTCGAGCGTTCGTGTACCTGTAATCGCTGACGCTGACACCGGGTACGGGAACGAGCTTAACGTAGCGCGCACCGTGCGAGAGTATGAACGGCAGGGCGTGGCGGGATTGCACATCGAGGACCAGGTGTTTCCCAAAAAATGCGGGCATCTTGATCGCAAGAGCATAATTCCTAAAGAAGAATTTCTCGCGAAAATCCGTGCGGCAGCCTACGAACGACGCGACCCCGATTTCGTCATTATCGCTCGCACCGACGCGATCGCCGTGACCGGGTTCGACGAAGCGATCGAACGAGCTAACGCCGCGCTCGAGCAGGGAGCCGACGTCGCATTTGTCGAGGCACCACAAACGTTAGCTCAAATTGAGGCGATACCTCGACTCGTACGTGGTCCGTGCTTGCTTAATATCGTGCAGGGAGGCAAGAGCCCCGAGGTGTCGCTGGCACAGGCCGAGGCGTACGGTTATAGAATTGCGATTTTGCCGACGATTCTTCTCACTGCAACAATTGAAGCATGCAGAAATGTGCTCGAGAATTTACTTAAACAGTCCTGTCTTCCCAGCTCGACGCATCAGCTGACTCTGCGCGAACTTTTCGAGCTTTTTGGTGCAAAGGAATGGGACGCGTTAAAAGAGCTGGCGAACCGCAACCAGATGCAATAGCCGGCGGAACCGAACTCATTGTCGGACGGTTGGTCGTCTAGAGCGGGAGAACACTTTTCAGCGGGCTTTGCTTCTGCAAATATAAACGTCTGTTGTCGGGTTCGTTTTGAAAGTGAGCCGTTAGCTCAGCGGTAGAGCATCTGACTTTTAATCAGAGGGTCGCGGGTTCGACTCCCGCACGGCTCATCCCCAAAAGTCCCGCAAAATCAAGCCTTTTTCGCCGGTCGTGTCGTTAGATGTCTTGAGCGCTGGAAGGGCATGTAGACGTTATGTAGACGGCCGCGCCCCTGAAGTCCGCCTTCGGGGAGAGGTTGGGACGCCTCGGTAGGCTTAAGGGGCGGCGAAGCGTTCTTGGGGGTCGAGTTACAAATGAGCTTTTAGGTTCCATAGGGATCCCTTGACGGCCTATTGGGGGGTGAGGACCCGAGCGTCGCATGCCTAGAGTAAAACCCGCCCCTTAGTTTCGGCTTGGGGTATCTTAGGCGCTCAGTTGAGGTTGGGGATGCCTTACGACCTGGTCGGATGCGGGGATGCCTTAAGTGCAGACTTGTTGGCAGCTAGGGCGTCTTCAAGGGGGGCGAGGGCGGCTAGGGCTTGGTCGATCACGGCCGCTACCGTGTCGTCGAGGGGGTGCGGCTGGTGGGCGTTTCGGAACTGCTCGAGCAACCTTTGGGCGCGTCGTAGGCTCGCGATGGCGTGCGTGACGATGTTAGGTCAAACAATCCAATATCGCGGCATCTGTCTCCCCCATCGGGTCACTTTTGATTGTCTGCGTCTCCGAAGGCATCTCGCGATCCTTTGGAAGGAAGCAAGCTTTGCGCTTGCAGCGCTTCGCCAAGTCTCAGGATAGCATCAGCAAGATCGCGGTATCGATCCACGGCAAGTGCTAGCCCCTGCTTGCCGGGCAACCACTCGCCCCTGTCGGAGCGGTAGTAGACGCGGATGTTGATGATCTTGCGTCCGCGGAAATCGTCGATACTGACTCGGACTTCTTCTTTGGAATTCTTCTCAAACTGCGCGACAAGCTGGCTTGAGTCATCCACCGAAGTTGCCCCCCAAGATTAGATTAGTTCTCTGCCACAGGGACTTAGCCGACGAACTTACGAAGATTGTTCATGATCGAGGGTACGTCGGTGGCCCCCTTGAGTGACCGCTCTTCCGCTGGAGTGAGTTTAAGGCCCATCTTGAGCTTGAGGAATGATGCCGTATCCATTCGGTTCTGGCGCCGATTTACTACGTCCGAGCCTGACATGGCGATACCCTGCCATTCCTTGTTTGTTCTGCGCCAGTCGATCTGGCGAAGCCCGCGCAGGCGCGATTTCCAGTCATCCGGATAGGTCGAAATTAGCGTCTGGCCCATCGAACCAAGAGCGCATAGTACCACGGCATGCGAATGGATAAATTCCTGACGAAACTCCATAGGCTTTAAATCACCGCTTTTGACTTTCTGCCATTCCGGCATGTTTTTAGCCACCTCTTCCCAGAACTCCAGGGCCAGTGCAAGTTTCTCGTCATAGACGGCATTCACCACCGAACCGAGGAGCGCATGGGTAGCATCGTAAATCGCGGCCAGTGTGAAAAGTTTGGGCGAGCGCAGCGCAAGCGATACTCGGTCCTTGTCGACCAATCCTTTGAAGGCCTCGACGCGCTCGATGATAGTCAGCGTGATCTGACTCATCAGGTCGCGCTGGTTGTACAAGATGTTGAGCGACTTCGAGGTGGTACGCGCCGTGCGGTTGAGGTCAGAGAACATCTGCTGCATCCGGCTAAGATCCTCGAAAGGAAATAGCACCACCGAGATGGTCTCATCGCCAAGCTTGGGGTTCTCTTTCAACGCCTCATCGATCGCGGCTCGACGGTGCTGGCCATCGTTGATGACCAAATCGGCATCGAACGGAATCTCTAGAATGCCAATGTCGTCGCGTCCATTTGCTGGCGTGAACTTCGGCTCGCAATCGAACGACGCGGTGAGCGATGAGAAAAGATAGCCATCCTCGTTGTCGAGAATGTACTGGGTGATTTCCGGGATGCGGCTCTTCTGGATCACGCGCTGTGCCCGCTGCTCCGGCGGCAACTCCGCCCAGTCGCGAAATTTGAACAGCTTAGGCACCAAGCTGAGCTTCACCATGGCCACGAAATAGTCCCGCTTGCCCATGCGGCCGCGCATCGCTGGGAACGAAAGAATCATCTTGTTTGTCACTCCTTTGAATTAATTAAAACTCGAATAGTGTATATCAACATTTTCCGCTTATCAAGTATACAACCCTCGATCTTCAACGTACTTCGGCCAATTTCAACTTGCGCTACGCTAAATATTCGTGTTTTTAGTGACACCGGCTCGGCTCATGCTCAACGTTGGACGTGCCCCGCCGCATGCCGCCGGTTGCGAGGCTCCCCTCAAGACCGCCACGCCATCCCTGGTCAACGCCGCTCGCGCTTGTCACGGCGGCCTTGAATTGCTGCCCACCGCTCATCGGTACCTCCGCTTCGCTGTGCATCCGGTTCTCTTTGCTCCCTCGCCTCTTAGACCGAGGCGAAGAGGCCAAGGCGGGAAAGAAAGGTTGGGATTTTACGAACCAAACCGCTCAGCTGCTTACGCGGAAGCAGGCGGAGGCAAAAGAGCAGCGATGCGACGACTTTCAAATGCAACCGCAAAATGCTCGCCGGAAGAACTTTAGAGCGTTTGGCTGCGGTTTCTCAGACTGTGGGAGGCAAGCCGGATTGACAGAGGAGTCAGGCGACACAAAGCGGAAAAAAGCGCTGCGGGTTCCGGTATCGCAGAGGTCTTCGAAGACTAGCCAAGCAACCATGCGCCGGCGCAACATGGCGAATGCTCCTTCCGTCCTTGGCTAGCCGTACTTATGCATCCGAAGGCCCCGGCGTCGCTGCGTCGCCTAATTATCCGTTGGCGGCACCAGGACAAGCCCGAGCCCAAGGCGGAAGGCGACCCGTTCCGCACGACGGAACTCGATCCTGTCGGGGCTGCGGTCAAGCTTACGATCGCCCACACCATTGAGCCGGAGGCTTCGAAGTTGATTGAGGCGGTCTTAGGTGGTTGGCCAAGAATCATCTCCACTGCCGACGACTATGTCGACGGACACGTGCGTGTCGCTAATGCATGGTTAGCCGTAATGGATCGCGGGATCGATTACGATTCTCTCCTGCCAATTTTCGTTCACGTCACAACCCATATCCTGTACCTGGGCACTACGGCTTGGGAAGCCGCACCTGTTTTAGTCTTACGGCAGCTGGCGCAACCTTCCCAATCAGAATCAGGAAGTGTAGGAACTCTCCGTCCTTTAAACCAAGGCTCTTCTGGACCTCATCCAGTAGCGCTTTATCCGAAGGGTCCAGGGAAATTGCATGGGCGTCCTCAATAGCCTTCCAATTTTCTGGTTGCATTTTTAATCCCTCCAATTCTTCGCCAGTCTAACCGCCTTGTCTGCGGTCCGTTCGGTGTACTCACCTCGGCGTTTTAGCCGGAATTTCCGTTTCGACCTCTCGCGTTTGCGCATCTACACAATTCGGGGTAGGTAATACAAGGGTTTGAGGCTGTTTGGTTCTTTTCGCCGGAGCTGATAGACGAAAGGGTAGAGTTCCATCGATTCGACTACGCTGGCATCCGGCTGCGGCCGATCCAAACCATGATTCCCAAGGCATCACGGGCTTGGGTCGCATGGCAGGCGCATTAGCTACTGGCCCGCATTGAGATTGTGGCCTTCCGTGAATGCACGTGCGTGGGTCGAGGTCGAGGGCCGTATCGCCACGCTTGCTAGGATTGAACCGCTCCACCCTAGCTTTGACGGCTTCGATATCGAGGCGCACGCGAAGGCGCTAAAGCGGTGGGATGCCGAGGCGCACTCGGCTTTCCCCCAACGCCTGTCACCTTTTTTGTCTTGCTCGCGTGCTCGTGAGTTCTTGCCCGCACGGAGCCACTGGTGCGTTGTGAGCGTTACAATCCAAGCTCGATTTGCGACCCCCGTCTATGCAACCTGTGCGTGCTAACCGCTGCTCTGTCTGCCCATAATGAGGAGCCTGACTATACCCACACAGTAGCAGTTCCATAAACTGACCATCGATTTGAGCGAGAAGTCTTGAATTTTCAATCGCTTTTATTGAATATGTAGGACAGAGTACGCTAGTATAAAAGCGATTCTGGGCAAGTGAGCAGCGCGGGCTACGGGGGGCACAATGAGCGCCAAGGGGGTGGCGTCGGTTTTTGGGCTTTGCCTTACAATTCTAACGGCGTGTGGAAACGTCCAACCAGTTTCGCCGGTAATCAGTTCGGTACCGTTCCAACCTACCATCGAACACTGGGCCGCGCGGGGGTGTAGAGGCGAGCACGATACTCTCTACCTGCCCTGGGGTCACATAAACGCCTACCCAGGGTTTCCGCCTAGGGCTCAGCCAGACTTCATCGTATTGCACTACGAAACCGGGGATGTGATCTGGGGAAAACCTTCCTATCAAACCCCACAGTGCCCGGATTTCGCCACTTGTCGCCGGGCAACCTTCATTCTCAATCCAGCCTGGAACCAATGTAGTCCCATCGGCCACCTTTACGAGGTTGAAACGCTCGATGGTCATCCGGTATTAGAATCGAGCCTTTTATGGGTGACCGATACCTCGACGCAGTCGAGGGTGTTTATTGCCTTCGCTTGCGGGAGGGGAATTGCTGGCCCCGATCTAGCTTCGGTCGTTAGTCAAGCCCAACAAAGTGGGTGTCTTGCAGCACCCTCGCGTATCCAAGCGAGTAGCGCCTTGCCTTCGGGCTCGATGTCGCAGGATCACCCTTACTTGAACGCAGCGGTTTCGGTTATAGGTATCGCCTTGGTAGCAGCAGCTGAGGTGGGCGTCGCCTATTTTACTTACCGCACTATGGCGGCTCTATCCAGGCAGCCAGCAGGAATCGCCCCGCCTTATGCCGGTGCCCGCGTGAGCGCGCCCGGGCCGCTGCCGCTCAACCCGCATCTCGCGAGGCCTACTGTTACCTGTACAACGCTTCAAACGGGAGCAGTATGGAATACTACCTGCTTCTAAGCATTCTGTCTTACCGCTTGGTCCGCTCCACACGCAGCCATGTTGCGCGGCGCGTGGCCTTTTGAGTAGCGTACCGGCGCGCAAAACTCGCGTACACCCAAGGTATTCCCGACAATCAACGAGAGACAGGTTTTACATTAGCCATGTGGAGGTCTCGCACGGTTTCGAAAGACCTGCTGCTAAGCCATCTCTGCTGGAGCCGTAAGCACCCAACCTTACCGATGCACCGCTAGCTCGCTTACTGCTGGCCGTCTCTAGCCGGCCAACGCTAAATGTCTTTGGCGTGCCTTGGCGCAAACGCTTGGAAGGTTACGACATGAGGCGAGTTGAGCGGCCCTAGGTCTTCGCTGCGCGTGCCGGCCGCAAGGTGGCAACGCCAGCGCCCTGCGCCGCGCCTATGAGCGGTAGGTACGGTCCGAAGAGCACTGCCTCCGGCGCGCAAGCAGGGGCGTCCGCGAAAGACCGTGTCACTACGGGAAAGGGCGTGCCACTCCGGGGTGGCTCAGAGCCAGCCCCCAGCTTAGGTCCCGCGGCATACCCTACAAACGATTCCGCCGCGCTTGAGTCCGACCGTCCATAGACCCGTCCCGCGCAGAAACGAAACACCTCGGTGCCGGAGGTGGACTTCGCATCAGTTCAGTGTCGGCCCGCGCCTTTCCATACAATCCATAGGGTCTCAAGCAGCCCGAAGAAATTCCTGCCTATCCCAGGACGAGTAATCAAAGTAAGGAGGAAATTGAACATACGGAAATTGAACATATGAGCAGCGAACTTCTAGCGGCTAATTAAGCAGCTAGGATGGTGATGATGACGCTTAAGCTCAAAGTGCGGGTCAACGTCTACGACGCCTTCAAGGAGGCTGCCAAGCTTGCGCGAGCTTGGCAGGCGCTGGGCACCCGAGGAGGTGATGGCACGTTGGCTTGCGCAGCAGACCTTCAAGGCGCTCAAGGGGCCACACGCGCGGAAGGTGCATCGCGGCTCCGGCGACGAGGCCGAAACCGCCGCGGCAGCCCAACCGAATCCCTCCAACCGGGCCAAACCGCAGGCAGCCTAAGCGCAGCGGCGGCATGCTTTTCCTTTAGGTAGCAGGTAGGGCGGAGTCTGGGGGTTCCCTTGAGCTGCGCACCATCACCCCACACGGGCGACGTGTAGTAGGTAGTAACACGTCTATCCGGCATACGTCGCCTCGCTTCGCTGCTACGGAAAGGAAGCTTCAAGCAAGAGCGAGCCTTTGACAGGCTTGAGGACGGCATATTAGATGCCGTACGCGATTTTACGGGTAAGCAAGGTCAAGATGACCGGGCCGCACGGTCTTGCGGCGGTCGCCGCCCATCTTGCCCGCACCCGTGAGACACCCATCGGTGATCTCGCACGAGAGGCGAGCTAGTTGGGCTTGACCCGAGGTAGACGTGATGGCGCTTGTGCCTGAGAAGCGGCACGAGGACGCTACCGTGGCGGTTGACTTCCTGCTCAACGCGTCTCCCGAGTACTTCCGCTCAGATAACTATAGCGCCGCCGGCACCTGGGAGAAGAAGAGGCTCGACGACTGGGTGGAGCTCAACCTCAAGTGGCTAAAGGAGCCCTACGGCAGGAACCCTGCTCCCGCAAGCCTGCATCTGGGCGAGTCGACGCCGCATATTCAGGCGCTGGTGGTGCCGCTGGATGAGCGCGGTCATCTTAACGCCCGCGAGCTATTCGGGCCAAACCAGCTGCGCGTGATGGGCTGCGAGCGCTTCGACCTCGGCGTCAAGCGCGATGCCGGCGAGATGGTTTTGATCGAGCAAGCGATCAAGTGGCTCCCCCGCGAAAACGCCAGACGGCTTACATCTCCATCCGGCCGGCGGGCATCCACGGCCCGAGCCTCATCGATGATGTTTCCGCCGCCGCGATCGCAGGTATGAAAGCGGAAAGCTTCAAGCCGGCAGTGGTGGTCGGGACCTCGCCCAATAACTTCCAGGCATGGCTCAATCACGGCCGGGCGCTCGACGCTACCGCGAGCGGGCGGGCGGCGAAGGCGCTTGCCGAGCGCTCTGAATTTTGATTTTCAACGTAACTCACGTTTCACCACGGCTTGGTGCCCGTAACTGCCTGCACTTTATGCGCCACTTTTTCGTCCAATTTGTCCGCGCGAGAGTTTCAGCGTACTTCTTCCGCTCGACCTTGGCCTGGGAGAAATATTAACCCGAGTCCCGTGAACGATCTTGTCCCTCTCGTGGAGGTAGTCCTTAAGACGTTGGCGGACGGTCCCATTGAAACATTATCTACCGTGAATGTCCTTCATTAGGTCATACATCCCTAGGGAGGCAAACATCTTCTCGATGACGTCCACGTGCAGATTGAAATTTCGCGGTTTGATCAACTTGATCGTATCTTCAGGCTTCTCGACCTTGCCGGTAAGAGCAACTATGGCCGTTTCATTGTGAAGAGGGTCTACGAACCCTTGTAAGTGGGAAGACAAGAGGACGAATGCAGCACGATTTATTGCATCTACCTCTTTGGCCTTGCCTCGGCCGGGATTGTGTACCAGCGCATTGACAACTTTGCTAGGTTCGCGTAGTTCGCCACCAGCACGACTAGCAGCAGCCTCGCACGCTTGAACCTGGGTAATCGCCTTGTGGCTATCGACCAGCTGCTTAATGATATCTTGGAGCCGCTTCTCGAGGTCTTGTTTGACACCTGACGGCATGGCTTTCTCCTGCTTTTTATAAATTGGAACTCTAGGGCGAAGTTTGGTACAGATCCGTTGCCTGCTGCTCGATTTGCATGGCTGTGCTGATCATCATAACCCCTGTCGACGGGATGCTGGAAAGTATGGGGGAAAGCCCCAGGAGAAAAAGGAGAGACACCGTAACAGCCTCCGCAACAATAGTTGTTGTCGAATCCTTAGTTTAGTGCGTGAAATGCCTTTACAAGTGTTCATTTTCAAAAGGGGTTAGAAATATGACAGGAATCCGAACGGACCTTCCACGTTGAATGGGATTAAACGTTATCGCGGTGCCGCAGGCCTTGGCGCGGCGGCACGGGCCTCCAGCGGCAAAACTATTGCCTGTGATGCCCGGTTGCGGTAACTCAATATTTTCGCAGAGCGACGTTAATGTAGTGTCTCAATAATATGAGCAAGTGTCTCAATCGCATAGCTGCATGGATTGTAAGCGAAGAGTGCTATTCACGACTCCTCAAAGCCGGAGGGGTCCTACTTGCTGCAGCCATGATTGGGCTAGCACAAGTTGGCCCGTTTCTGTACGACAAAGACATTCAGGCATACCAAGCGAAGTACAACATCGAGGCGGCAGCGCGGAAAGAGATCGATCGTATTGACTGCAATGCGCTTTCCGCTAACCTTGTTGCGCCGTGCAACTTAGCGAAGCACGAGCTTTGGACACTAAAGTCATGTCTCCAGCTTTTTTGGTGGGTAGTCGAATCCTGTCTTGGTTTTGGGTTTTTACTGATCGTGGTGAGTGTTGTCCTTCGCTGCATTGACTCCGTTCTTCAAGGAGGGCAGGAGCACGCGACCCGGCTAGCTAGTTCTTTACGCCGACCCAGGCGTGGCATTACGTGACCGTGGCGCCGATCGGTAACCGCCTATCTGCAGCGATCCCAGACCTCGGTTGTTAGTCCGGGCCGGCAAGGATCTTCCGCCGCGTGTCGGCAGCGCGGGCGTTTGCATCGAGGACGAGCGCACAGGTTTTTATCTCTCGCTAGGTCCTTTAAGCGACACAAAACTCCCAAAACACGCCACCGCTTCAGCCGGAGCGGGGGTAGTCTATCGCAATCTCGCCCCAGTCCCCAGTGCCAAGATGCGCCGTAATCTCCTCCGAGTTAACCGAATCGCAAAACAACAACCCCAGATGACGCCGCTCGCCGTCAATACTCCCCTCGGCTTGCGCACCAAGCTGAGTGTCCCCGCCCGCGGTTTCACGCCACGGCCGGACATCGGTCGCACTCGGCGCAACCCGTGGCCCACCGTCGAGAGCGCCATGCTGCGCGCAAAAAACGTGCCGCGGGTGAGTTCTCAAACCCGCATTACTCACAAAGCTTGCCCCCTCCGAATTACTCGAGCTGTAGATCGTCGCCTTCGGCACAAAGCGGGTTAGCGTCTCGAAAAAGCCTGCGCTCCACTTCCCGCTCTAGTTTACTTGCTATCGTTGAGTTATTCCCCATAGATACGACTGAGATCTTGACGGCCACGTGGCAGCCAATCCGATTGACTGTTCGCGAGGTCTCCTTCAAGATCCCGAAAGTCTGACAGACAGTACACAGGACGCTGGCAGCCAAGGACGCACTTGGCGGGCGCGGAAACAGCCAAGAATCCGACTCTATTACCCAAAAAAGACACCGGCGAACAGATAGCTAGCTAACTATTACGAGTTTTATCGGAGGGTCGCGGGTTCGACTCCCGCACGGCTCATCCCAAAAACTCCTTGCAAATGCTAGCTTTTTCTGCACGCTCCCGCCTCGCAACAACCGTCGAGTGGGCGTTTTGGGAGCCACGAGCTTTCAAAAACGCCTGTTTTTCGGCTTTTCTTCGTTGTATCACTGGGCGCGGTCGAACAGAGTCTCGGCTACCTTAGCCGTGATGTCTCGAACCAAGGACGGCATCACGTGCCTTTATGCGTCAGCCGTGAAACTAACGCTGCAGCACCCTAACGTTTCCATGACGACGCGCAAGGGAACGCCTTGTGCGAGCATGTAGCTGGCGACGGCATGCCTTAGGTCGCGAAACCGAATCCTACTTCGCAGCCCCGGTCGGGCAACACAGCCTTGACTTCACGATGCCGATTTCGCGGGCCGATCGACGTTCCGACGCTGGTTGTAAAGACAAAGTCACCGCCTTTCCAGGTCGACCCTGCGCGCAGGTCGCCATTCGAGTTGATGCACCCGATACTGCTTGAGAATCGCCATAAGTTCTCGCGGCATGCCAATTACGCGCCACAAACGTTCGCTCTTCCCTCATTCTGACGTTTATCATTGGGCCGAGGACCCGATGCCAGCAGCGGCGGCCCCACACTGATTTCGAGCCCGACCCAGCACCAGCTCTAAACTACGCCTACCAGGCGTGAGGTCGGTCAACTTTGCGCACGACATCGAACGGCACCTTAAAAATCGAGGCGCAGTTCGACGGCTCGCCTATAGCCGGACCGCGCCTGACCGCCGTCCCAATTACCGTTGCGATTGGCTTAGGCAGCTTGTCACACAGTGGGCGGGATACAGAAACCAAAACCTATTAGTGTACAACGCTCAGTGTGTGGAGCAGAATTCTCGCAAGTCTGGTCGCGGCCACCACATAGCGGCTATGAAACTCGCGGACGCGAGCCCTGCAGTGGCTCGTCACAGGAGCGCTCTTTACGATGCCGTCTTTTTAGATTCGCAACAAAACCTGGCAGCGGCTTGTCGTCCACGGTTTCGATGAGAGGACAAACCGCGCCGCTATCTCGGCCGGCTCGCCGGCGTAGCATCCTTCGCAGCTGGGTCCGCAAAAGCTCCAGCTGTTCGATACGGCGGTCGATAGCTTTGAGATGTTCGCGGGCTAGCTCGCGCACCCGTCCGCACGCACGCTTGCCATGCAAGGCTAGCATCACCAGTTGCTCGATCTCCTTCAGAGTTAGCCCGAAGCTTTGCGCGCGTCGCACGAACCTCAATAGCTCCACGTGGTGCTCACCGTAAACTCGATAGCCGTTGGGTAGCCTGGAAGGAGCGGGCAAAATTCCATGCGCCTCGTAGTACCGCACGGTTGACGGACGAACCGCGGCGCGGCGCGCCGATGCTGACGCGCTAGGCGGTCTCCCACTCGTGAAAGTTCGCTTCTCGCAGCCTCGCGCCGCAGCTTACCTGTTTGCGAACACAAGGCAGGAGCCAGAGAAAATATTAGCTCCACGTAGTCGCGGCTTTTGCTGACATCCCTCCTATGGGACACGATCAGGAAGCGTAACGCCAGTGTCCTCTACGAAGGCATAAGTCCGGCAGCCGCTACGAGCTTTTTGAGCGATCACGATCCAGCAAGTCGCCGACACCGAAGAATCGGTATCGCCCTCAGCGCCAAACGCTGCGCTGATTCGTCCTGGAAGTGCTTAGTCAGCTAACAGCGGTTCTACTCGCACTAGGATTTCGTCTTCCAGCCATCGCGCGAGCATCCGGCTAATTGCCGCTGCAGGCTCGCCGTCGTCGAAACATGACGCGAATGCTTCGCACACGCTTTGGAAGCTTGCGCCTTTGGAGGCGGTTTCAAGCGCAGCGCGCTCTGGCGCTTGAAGCTGCCGGTAATAAACCTCGAAGCCCCGTCGCCATACCAGCAGCCCGATCGGGCCCGGCATCGGTTCGTGGCACTGCCCGCCGCTCTCGACCGCACGACGGAGGTCATTGACCCGCCACTGACAATCGAGCATCCGAAGCGCCGGATGGAGCTTCATACGAATGAGCGGCCATCGTTCCGGGGGAACCTCCTGAAGCTCATCGGCGCTTAAGGGCTGCGCATCCGGGCCATGAAAAACCTCGATAAGCGTCCTTTCGAGCCTGGCGAGTTCGGATAAAAAAGGCCAGCGCGCAAGCAGTGGATGTTCGGCAAGAAAATTCGCAAAATAGCGCCCCACGTGGAAGATCGACGGCTCGGTGGGCCGATAGCGCCTGAGGTAGGCGCGCGCGAGCTCCTCGAACGCCGAAGCACCCACCACCGCTGCGGTGGCTGGGAAATCATCGCGTAGGCAGTCAAGCAAGCGGTAAAAATAGGCGTTGGCGTAGATCGCGATGCGCTCGCTGGCGGACAAACGCTCGTCGCCGCGAATCATCCGAAGCAAGAAGTCTTGCCCGAGCCCGCCGTCCGGTCCCTCGGTGATCGCTCTATAAAGCAGTATCTGAAGCCTTTTCAGATCGGGCTTCATGGCGCACGCTCGTCTCCTCCAGCACGGCTTTGCAGCGTCGGCGCGCCTCTTCGGCGGTCGCCGCAAGCTCGTCGAACTCCGGGATGTTGTCGTCCCATTCGATAAGAGTCGAAACCTCCCCAAAACGGCGCACGGCATGCTCGTACAGCGCCCATACATCCTCGCAAATCGGATGATCGTGAGTGTCGAGCAGGTACGCACCATGGTTGCTGTGGCCGGCGAGATGAATCTGGACCACCCGCTCCCGCGGTATCGCATCGATATATCGCTTTGGATCGAAGCGATGGTTGAAGGCATTCACGTAAATGTTGTTGATGTCGAGCAAGATTCCGCAGTCCGCCTCCTCGGCGACGCCTACCAGAAACTCCCATTCGCTGAGCGTCGAGATGGTAAATTCCATGTAGCTTGAAACGTTCTCGATAAGAATGCGCCGCCCTAGAATCTCTTGCGCCTGACGGATGCGATTCGCGACGTAACGCAGCGTCTCCTCGGTATACGGCAGGGGTAACAGATCGTGGAGATTGTGCCCGCTGACGCCCGTCCAGCACAAATGGTCGGAAACCCATGCGGGCTCGAAGCGTCGTGCAAGCCTAGCCAGTTCGCCGAGATACTTCCGGTTGAGCGCATCCGTTGAACCGAGCGACATCGAAACGCCATGAAGCACAAGCGGATAGCGCTCGCGAACTTTTTCGAGGACTTCTAGCGGCCGGCCTCCCGCAACCATGAAATTCTCAGAGATCACCTCGAACCAGTCGATTGCCGGCTGGTACTCGAGCACGTAGCTGTAATGAGGACTGCGCAGCCCTACGCCGAAACCCAGAAATGGGAACTCTTTGTGCTTCATACCGAGCTCCAAGCCCCGGGCGTGGCGAGCTGCCTACAGAGAGGCGACCACGGCCACGCCCAGAAGCTTCGCGCTTGTTCACATAGTCATGGGTTTGCCGCCCTTGTCCTTGCACTCCTTTTCGCTGGAGGTCATAATCAGGCCTTTTCCAGCGCAAGAATTCTGTCCCGGTCCAGGGCTGGTCGCCGTCTTGCATGCGCTTTTGCCCTTGCAATCGTTGGCCCCTAGACACTTGACCTTAGCCGCCTGCGAAGACGACGAACCAGCTTCGTGAGCAAGCGCAGGGTTGGCCGCGAACATCATCGCGACCGCCGTCGCCAGAATCGCCCCTTTGGCCGCTCCGCTTTTCATATGAACCTCTAAACCTCCTTTTTTAGCTCCAAAAATTAAAACATCTTTCGATACTGCGGAGGTAGAAGGTCGCCAATTTTATCGTCTTCTTGTCCCCGAATTTTGTTACGTAGCGCACGAACGCGACAAGCACGCGTAGCCGTGTGCGACTTGACGTAGCAAGGTCGGCAAGCCAACACCCTGGAACAAATCCTGAACACAAAGCGGTTTAGCGGGTAAGCTTCGCTCCCAAAACGGGATATAGGTAGACCACGAAAGAAATGACATAAAGGGTAAGGAACAGACCGCGCGCTCTCTGCTAAGAGTTAACCTGGAAGTGTTTTTCGAACCGCTGCTATTCTGCCGTCGTACGCGACAAACTTTGTGACGAGCTAGTTACGTTGCCGATAGCCTACAAAGCGTAACTTCGAAAAGCCGCACACGATGAAAAACTTTGCGATATCTTTGCTTACGAAACCGTTGGACCAGTATGACAAAAAATTGATTTGCAATGTTCACCCTCGGGAATGGCGAAACCCAGAACCTTTTGCGCGCTACAACCTGGTGGTAATTGGTGCCGGTACGGCCGGGCTAATCTGCGCCGCCGCGGCAGCTTCGCTCGGCGCTAAAGTGGCGCTGGTTGAAAGCGCCCTGATGGGGGGCGATTGTCTCAACGTCGGTTGCGTGCCGTCAAAGGCTCTGATCAGGGCAGCGCGGGCGTCTGGCGAGCTCCGTCGCGCCGGCGAATTCGGCGCGAGCGTTCCCGACGAAGCTAAGCCAGAGTTTGCGATTGTGATGGAACGGATGCGCCGCCTAAGGGCGGAACTCAGCACCAAGGACGCTGCCCAGCGGTACCGCGACCTCGGCGTCGACGTCTTTTTCGGCGAAGGCCGATTTTCTGGCCCTGATTCGATCTGCGTGGAAGGCAAAACTCTGCGCTTTAGCCGAGCCGTAATTGCCACGGGAAGCCGACCAACAGCTCCGCCCATTCCTGGGCTTAGGGAAACCGGATTTCTTACCAATGAGACGGTCTTCTCCTTGACCCAGCTTCCAAAGCGTCTTGTCGTGATCGGCGCGGGGCCGTTGGGCTGCGAGTTGGCGCAGGCATTCAGTCGTTTTGGTTCCACCGTCGCGCTGCTCGAAGCGGAGTCGAGCATCTTGCCGCGCGAGGATCGCGAGGCCGCCGAAGTCGTCAAGCAGGCTTTGGTTCGCGACGGTGTGGAGATCGTCGAAAGTTGCAAAATCTCAAGCGTCGCGAGCGTCGGAAGCGAAAAGCTCGTCAAGTTGAACGTCGACGAAAAAAGGCGCGAAATCGCCTGCGATGAGATTCTAGTCGCCGCGGGCCGTGCGCCCTCCGTAGACGGACTGAACCTCGAAGCAGCGGGCGTCGAGTACGATGGCCGCGCGGGCGTGAAAGTGGACGACTACCTTCGCACCAGCAACCCAAGGGTTTTCGCAGCAGGCGACGTCTGCTCTTCATACAAGTTCACCCATATGGCAGACGCGATGGCCCGGATAGTGATTCGTAACGCACTGTTCTGCGGGCGCGAGCGCGTCAGCGCGCTCACTCTTCCCTGGTGCACGTACACGGACCCGGAGGTCGCTCATGTAGGTCTGTACGAACACGAGGCGCACAGCCGTGGCCTTAAGACCGACACTTTCGTCCAGCCGCTCCACGACGTCGACAGAGCTGTGCTTGACGGGGAAACAGAAGGCTTCGTCAAAATCCACGTCCGGCAAGGCGGTGACCAGATCGTCGGCGCAACAGTGGTCGCGAGGCACGCCGGCGAGATTATCTCGGAACTAACGCTTGCAATCGTTGGCAGACTTGGGCTTTCCGTCATCTCAAAAACCATCCATCCGTATCCGACCCAGGCTGAGGCAATTCGAAAGATTGGGGATGCCTATAATCGCACGCGTCTTACACCGCTCGTCGCCTGGCTGCTTCGGAAATGGCTTAGGTGGACGCGCTAGATCGACGCAACAGCTCGCCTGCAAAACCGAAGTGGCGCCCGCGCAAGCAGAGAACCCTGAGGTTGACGAGTCATACATATAGACGTGCGGAACGGAAACCAGACCTTCTGATTGCACCAGAGCGGAAAACCGCTTCTGCCAATCAGCACGAAATTGCCACCCGCTCGCATGACATGCGATTTCGAGCGCGACGAGCGCGGCCTCGAGGCTTCGAGGCTGCACGGGTCGGCAAATCTGTCGACCGCAGGGCGGCCGCTTAAGAACTGCTCGCGTACGGAATCTTCATGACGGGCGGTCTAGACATCTCACCGCTCCAGGATTGGGCGTGCTGAAATCCGACCTTACTCAAGGAGCAAAGATGAACGGGTTTCCGTGCGATCGTCCCAAGACGTGCATGTCGTGTCTTTGGTGCCCAGCAAGCATCACAGCGGTATCTTTCTACCGTGTGCCCGATACGGGATGACAGGCGGTAAGACCTGCTAAACCGCTGGTAGCGGCGCCGCAACGTCCAAATAGATCGCGCGCCGAGGCAGGTACGCGGGTAACAAAACCCCAAGCCCATGGGCCGCGCGGAGGAAATTAGTGCGATCGAAGATGTTAATAATGACGAGTCGGGTTTGAAGCTTGCCGATCCTGGGAACTTCGAAACTTCGACCCGCGGCAAGGTCTATCTCCCAGTTGTAAGGCATTCCTTCCAGGTTCGCAAATCCGGTATGGAAGCCGCTGCCGTAGAGCCCGTCGAGGCTGAAGAAATATGGGCCTATAGTGTACGCCGCCCACGTCGAACCCGTGAAAATCTGGTCATGTGTTTGAATGACCCAGTGATTCTCAGCGTAGTCCAATAAGGCTGGCGTGAAGTTGTATTGGCTGGTTACGATGTCCTTACCCTGTGCGACTGAATAGGCAAAATTAGCACCTGACGAAAACTGCTTATTGAACCGATAGCTAATCGAGAATTCAGATCCCCAGACTCGTCCCTGGTCCCAGTTGAAGGGCGCATAAATCGGAACAAATGGAAATTGACCAATTGACAATCGATCGTGCTGGAGTTCGAAGTAGTTGTCTTGGCTTACGGTCAACCCCGGCAGGACCTCGTGTACAAAACCGGCGTCGAAATACCAATCGTCCTCTGGATAGGCTGTCGGCACCCCAGGTCCGAACCCACCGGTAGTGTTTCGGAACAAGTTGAAGCTTTGGGGCGAGATTGTGACAAACGACGGGGTCTCAAAGAAACGAGCAACTCCGACATGCAAAGTCGTATCCTTGCTCCACGCATAGGTTAGGTTGGCGTGCGGAGTTGGTTCGTTCGCCGACCCTATAAAACCGGTCATCGCGTCCCACCGCACCCCGAGGTCAAGGGCCACTTTTTCCGAAAGGACCCAGTGATCTTGTAGGTAGATGCCAAACAGCCACTCCAAGCCAGCAACGTTGTCGACGATCGAGATCGGTACGTCGCTTGTCTGCTGGTGCTGCGCGTTTGCAGGAAAGACTCTCGACGTGTCATCCAGAGTCACGTCGTAGTTGCCTATGTAGACGCCTGCTCCTAAGGTGTGGAATTGGTTGAGCCGATAGGTTAGGTCGCCCTGCAAGGTGTTCGCTAATTCGCTGTGAAACAGGCTCGAAGCAACGCCCGAATAGATAAGGTTACCGATCGGATCGGGGCTGAACCTGATCGTGTTATACTTGGCAGTATAAGCAAGCTGATAGTCTAGGTTAGTTCCGCTTGTGCCTTGAAGCGCCAGAATCGCGAAGTAATACCGCTGGTAGAGATTATCATTCAACATCGTTGATGGGTAATCCGCAGGGTTGACGCCCGCAAGCGAGTATTGAGGAACTTGCCCTGGGTAGTTAGGGAACTGGTTGTTCGAAACCGACACGCCGCTGATTAAGCTTAGCCGCAAGGTGGGATTCAAAAAATAAGAGGAATAACCGAACCATTGGCCTTCATTGACGCCGTCGTGAATCGGAGTGGGGCCCGGTGTGGCGGAGCTCAAGCCTAAATCGCTGTGCTTGAAATAACCCGTGGTGAAAAAGCTGAGGTTGCCAGCGCAGCCACCGTACTGGAAACTTGGCTGAGCCGTCTCGCGCTGGCCGCCGAAGAGTTCGAAACGACCCCCGGGATCCTCGCAGCCGTCTTTGGTCTGGATGTCGAGCACGCCAGCGTTGCGATAACCGTATTGGGCCGGAAGTGCGCCGTCCACCAAGGTGATCGTTCGGATAAAGTATGGTGAGAGAACTTGGCCAAACCCGGTGAAGCTGTCAAGCGGAAGCATAATCCCGTTGATGCGCCATTGGAGATTTGCGTCCTCGCTGCGGACGTGAACCTGTCCGTTGAAGTCGCGCACCACGCCAGGCATCTGAAGCAGCACCGTGTCCATCGGGCTATTCACGCCCTCGGGCAGCTGGTCAATATTCTTCTCAGTAAGTGTATAAGCGTTGTTGCCGGAAGCCGAAAGGCCGTTGGGCGCCCGATCGAGGCGCTCGGCCGAAACCGCTACCGTGAGCGGCTCAAGCGAAGCCATCACCAACTCTAAGGGTAAAGTTTTGCTCGCTCCGGCAGGAATCGAGAGCGGTTTGCTTGCTACGGCGAATCTTTCCTTCCGAGCCACGACGAGATAGGAGCCGGGCCAAGGTGCGGTAAGTTCGAACTTCCCATCATTGTCGCTAACGGCGCGGCCAAGAACGTGCCCGCTTCGCTCCTCGAGTGATATCTCTGCACCTGCTATCGCCCGGCCGAGCGAGTCTTTCACCTGACCGCTTATAACGAATGCCCCGCCCCGACTCTGCGCATCGGCCGGTACCAGGCGCGCTGTTACCAAGAGGCTCAAAATTAACATCCGGAACACAAACCGAAGAATGAGACTTTGCGCCCTGGTCCACTTTCGAGGCAACGCATAACACTTCACACACCGAGTGCGGGCAACCAGCGCTCGAATTCGGTACGATAAAGACACTTTTCGAAGCAGCGGTCGGCTGTCGACGGTAGCTTTCTCCGTTGGCGCTACTTCGGCGCGACAAGAGATCCTGTCCAGAACGACTCTACTCATCTAGAACTTTGCCCATTAGGGTTTTATGACGTTTTATGAGTGCCATAATTCATGACAATAGGCAAGAATTATGGCGCACCGAAGGGGCATGCTGTGCGCGCGCCCAAATTTCTGCGGAGTTTTTGAACTAGATTTGCATCGGGGCTAGGACAAATCTGCTAGTTGGACGATCTATGCACTCGTAAGAGGAATTTTGCACTAGAACGCGTCTCATAAAGGCGCGGTCGAAACTGAAAGCGGTTAAATTTGGATAACCTCGCTCAAAAGCTCGCTTCGCTGTCTAGCATTGGAACAGGTTCAAGGCTTCGGACCTAACGCGGAAGTTTAGGGGCAACTTAATCAGAGTGCGGGCCCGATTCCCGCTCGGCTCACCAAATTTTCCCAGCAACCGAGTAACCAATTACGTCTACGCTTTCCCAGTCGCCGGATCGCCGACACCAGTTTCGAGGCCTCACTTTTGCCAACTGTTCGCGTTCGCCCGAATCGAACGGGCCGTAACCGCTACGCCAAGCCCCTAGACGAATAGGACGGATCAACCAATGCAGCTAACCCTCCGCGCACAAGCGCTTGGGGCACGCCCGAAAAGCGCCCAAGCAATCGGCGGAGGGAGCCGGCCAAAAGCTGCGAGCGCAAGTGCGGGTCGTTACCTGGCGACAGGGGTAACTGAGAGCTTTACGCTTGCAACTAGCTTCGACCTCTTCTGAATTAGCGTGTACGAACGTTTCTAAGAGCCCTGGGCAATTCACGCTCGAGCTGGCCAACGCACGGCGAATCGTTTACAAATTGGCCGTTGAACGATAGTGGCAAACCCCTCGCCACATGATGTGGCGCTTTTTACGTTTTGCGCTCCTCGCTCCAAAACATTTAACTCCACTCCAGCGGCTATACGTAATCATTGCCCGAGCGCTTCGCACTTTCAGCATAAAACGCAACGCGACCCACAGCCTGGCTCGGAAACTTTCCTCCCTATCCCCACCAAGCAGCTCGCACGCCATCCAGCCGAGCCTAAGCTATTTCTGAACGCTACCTGTTCGAGCCGACTTCGCCGCAAACGCAAAACGTATCGGCTCCCACCCCTCAATCCCCATTCAAACGAATGCTTCTCGTTTTCACCGGGTAAAATCTTTGCGACTTCTCTCCGGAACGTAATCCAAAGTGCCTGTTCTGTTACACTTCTCTGCGCTACAAAGCGCTTTTCGCAAAAAACCTGTTGTCCTCTTGACAGAACATTTGTTTAGCGGTTTAAGTTTAATAAACAATTCACTAAACTTAACTTCGCCGAGGGCTTGTCGGGGGTTTCTAGCTTGCTACACCTGGAGGGGGCGAACGCGAACGCGGAGCTTCTTGATTAGAATTAGGACGTCAAACATACCAGCCGGACCGAACTAACTGGTATTTGCAAGAAGAACGAAGACCGCGCGGGGGACTCAAATGGGCGAATATATTCTTTCGTTGGATCAGGGGACAACATCTAGCAGAACGATACTTTTTGACCTTGAGGGGAATCCGGTAGCAACTGCGCAGCAAGAGTTTACCCAACATTATCCGAAGCCTGGATGGGTCGAACACAACGCCGAGGAGATCTGGGAGTCGCAGCTGGCCACGGTCAAGCAATGTCTAGCTCGCGCCGGCGTCTCGCCCGAAAAGATAGTCGCAATCGGAGTGACCAACCAGCGGGAAACCACGGTAATTTGGAACAAAAAGAACGGTAAACCGGTCGGACATGCGATCGTGTGGCAGGACCGCCGCACCGTCGATATCTGCGAGGGGCTCAAACAGCGCGGTCTTGCGGAAACTTTTCGCAAACGTACCGGACTTGTACTCGACCCGTACTTTTCGGGAACGAAAATCAAGTGGATGCTGGACAACGAACCGTCGCTTCGTCCTCTGGCCGAAAAAGGCGAGCTCGCTTGTGGTACGATCGACTCATGGCTCATCTATAAGCTCACAGGCGGAGCGGTTCACGCAACCGACGTAAGCAACGCCTCGAGAACGCTGCTTTTTAACATCCATAAGCTTGCCTGGGACGACGAACTTCTTGAAATTCTTACCGTCCCGCGCAGCCTTCTTCCCGAAGTCAAGGCCTCGGCGGCCGATTTCGGGACCACCGATCGCGGTCTTTTCGGTGCGGCGATCCCGATTCGCGGCGTGGCTGGCGACCAACAGGCGGCGCTATTCGGCCAAGTTTGCCTCCAGCCCGGGATGGCCAAGAACACCTATGGCACCGGAGCGTTTCTCGTGATGAACACCGGTCCCAAACCGGTGGATGCCAAAGAGGTAATCGCCACCGTAGCTTGGCAAATCGGCTCCAATCCGGCGCAATACGCCCTGGAAGGATCGATCTTTATCGCCGGAGCTGCGGTTCAGTGGTTGCGTGACGGGCTCAACCTTATCAAAACTTCGGCCGAGGTCGAGGATCTAGCAAAATCGGTCACGACCACTGACGGAGTCTACTTCGTTCCTGCGCTGGTGGGGCTTGGGGCTCCCCATTGGGACCCCTACGCGCGCGGCACGATCGTTGGTATCACGCGGGGCACCACCAAGGCCCATTTGGCCCGCGCCGCGCTGGAAGCGATGGCCTACCAGAGTCGCGACGTGATCGAAGCGATGGAGCGTGTGTCAGGCATAAAGCTCAAGGAGCTTCGCGTCGACGGGGGAGCTGCGGTCAACAACCTTATGATGCAATTCCAGGCCGATCTTCTGGGTGTACCAGTCGTGCGACCTAAAGTTACCGAAACTACCGCCCTGGGCGCTGCGCTTTTGGCCGCAATCGGAGCAGGTGTCAAGAGCGAAACCGACATCAGCCGCTTGTGGCGCCTCGACCAGGTTTTCAGGCCCCAGATGGATCGCGCTGAAAGCGATCGTCTCTACCGTGGATGGCAGAGAGCGCTCGACCGAGCCAAAGGCTGGCTCGAATAGTAGTCGTGCGCTTAAGTCATGAATCGCGTGCCCCAGGGCGACAATCGATTTACGTGCAGCACGCAAGCGCAAACTTAAATAACTACGCGTTTGGTTCGAAATGAAGGTGCTTGCCTGCCGGCACTACGTGGCCGGTTGAAAAATGGGGAAGCATAGCTTATGGAGCTTACCGCTGATCTCAAAGCTGCGTTGATACGGCAGGTCGCCGAGGCAGTAATAAGCCACGCTGATGAGCTTACCGCGCTGGACCAGGCTATCGGCGACGGGGACCACGGCGTCAACTTGAAGCGAGGATTTGAAGCAGTGTTAGCGCAGCTGAACACCCTGGCCGAGAAAGACCCGGGCGAAATACTAAAAGCGGTCGGGACGGCCCTCGTGATGAAAGTTGGCGGCGCCTCCGGCCCGTTATACGGCACCTTGTTTATGACGATGGGCAAACATTTGCCGCCTAAGTTTTCGCTTTCCGATTTGGCGCAGGCCTTCACCGCCGGGGTAGAGGCTGTGAAAGTTCGCGGGAAGTCAGACGTAGGGCAAAAGACCATGCTCGATGTACTGGTGCCAGTGGCCCGCACCCTTCAAGAGAGCAACGATGACTTGCTTTCCAAGCTCAAAACCGTCGCCGAAAGTTCCGCTCATGCCACGATCCCCATGAAGGCGGTACGCGGACGAGCGTCGTTTTTAGGCGAGCGCAGCGTCGGACATATGGATCCAGGTGCCCGTTCCTCGAGCCTGATGGTCCTTGCTGTCGTTGAGACGCTGGAGAACCATCGCTGATGGCTAACGTGGGTATCGTCGTTGTGTCGCACTCTCCCGACGTCGCGCGGGGAACCGCCGATATGGTGCGACAGATGGTGGGCGAAGAGGTGAAGGTCGCCTGGTGCGGTGGCGACCCCGGCGGCGGCTTGGGGACAAATGTCGAAGCCATCTTACGGGCGATCGAAGAAGCATGGTCCGAACGAGGCGTGGCGATCTTAGTCGATTTGGGTGGCGCGGAAACGAACAGCGAGATGGCTGTTGAGATGTTGCCCGAAATGCGTAGAAGCAAAGTGGTGATTTGCAACGCCCCATTGGTAGAGGGGGCGGTCGTGGCGGCCGCCGAAGCCTCCGCAGGCTCGTCGCTCGAGCAGGTGAGGCAGGCGGCAGAGGAACTGTGCCGGAGCTAGATACTTGGACGAATTACAGGATCATACCCCAAAAGCTGAAGGAAAAGCGGTTGTTCAAAGCGTCAGTGGATTGCATGCGCGACCTTCGCTTGCGCTGGTTAAGCTAGCCAAACGCTTTCAGTCGAAAATCGAGGTCAGCTTCGACCAAGCCGGACCTTGGACCGACGCCAAGAGCATCGTTAAGTTGATGCGGCTCAAGGTTCCGAAAGATGCGACGCTTTATGTGCGCGCCGAAGGGCCCGACGCGCATGACGCCGTACGCGCCGTTCTCGGTCTAATCGAAGGGCAAGCTTCAAGCGATGGCTAAATTGTCGCCCGCGGCCACCGTACTAAAAGGCATCTCTTTGGTCCGAGGCATCGCGTTCGGACCGATCGTGCGTCTCGACACGCAGCAGTTGAAAGGCGCCCGTGCCATTGAAAGCCCAAGCGCCGAGAAGGCTGCGCTTGAGCGCGCAATAGCGCAAGCGATCGCCGAGCTCGCGTCATTGATCGAGCGGTGTGAGGATGAACAAGCCCGATCGATTTTGGAATTCCAGGTCGCCTTTCTCGAGGATGAAACACTAACCCAACCCATTTTCGAAAGTATACAGCGAGGGCAGCCGGCCGAGACCGCGTGGCAACAGGGAATCAATCGGGAGATCGCCGACTACCAGGCCTCAGAGGACCCCTACTTCAGAGACCGCGCCGATGACTTGAAGGACATAAGAGACCGGGTGTTGTGCAAGCTTTTTGGGTGCGAGCTCCCAAAGCCTCCCCTGGAAGGAATCGTAGTATGCAAGCAGATGCTCCCGGCCCAGTTCATCTCCCATTCCTGGGGTGAAGGTGGGCTGGTGGTTCAGCATGCCTCGCCTACTAGCCACCTCACTCTTTTGGCCCGCGCGCGAGGTGTGCCTGTGGTGGCCGGCATCGAAGTGGACGCCATCGGTGAAGCCGCATCAGCCGTTCTCGACGGTTATGAAGGCCTTTTGATTCTGGATCCCGATCCCTCCACCCAAGCTTATTACGAGGAAAAGCGCGGACACGATCGGCGCGAAGCCGAGCAAGCTAAGCCGCTTCTGTTAAAGCCGGCGGTCACGCGCGATGGCGAACCCGTTCGCGTGATGGTCAATCTTAGCCATCAAACCGAGCTTCACTGGATCGATCGCCGCTCCATCGACGGCGTCGGACTGGTTCGTACCGAGCTTCTGTTCGGCGCTCTTGGGCGTGTCCCGAGCGAGGAGGAACAAGCTAAAGCCTACGGCGAGATTCTGTGCTGGAGCCGAGAAAAACCGGTCACGATAAGGCTCTTTGACGTAGGCGGCGACAAGTCTCTTGGCCATGCAAGCGCAGAGAGTTCGACCTCCTTCCTTGGCGTGCGAGGCGTGCGCCTCCTGCTGCGCCATCCGACCGTTCTGCGCACGCAGCTGCGCGCGCTCGCAAGGGTGCGTCACATGGGGAAACTCAGGGTGATGGTCCCGATGGTAACCCTCCCGGAAGAGATGCGGCAATGCCGCAAGTACTGGGAAGAGGCTATCTCCGAAGTCAAGGTGGATGGCGAGGATACGGAGATGCCGCCGCTGGGAATGATGGTCGAGGTGCCGCTTGCTGCTTTGTCGATCGAGGCCTTTGATGCCGACTTTTTCTCGATCGGTAGCAACGACTTACTTCAGTATCTTGCGGCCGCAAGCCGCGACGAACCTGAGCTAAACCATCTCTTAGTTCCTTCACCGGCCGCACTAAACGTGATCGCGCGCGTCGTCTCCGCCGCTAATTCGCTGAACAAGCCGGTGAGCTTGTGCGGCGACTTGGGCAGCGAACCGAGCTACGTGCCGCTGCTGCTCGACTGCGGCTTGCGCGAGTTTTCGGTAGCGCCCGACGCGATCGGCCGCGTAAAACAGAGCATCGCCTCTTACGGCAGGAAAAAATGAGAGCAAAGCTGCGACAGACTCCACAGCAGCTGGAATGGGTAGCAGTTTACAAGCGTATCCTCCAGTCCGTGCTTGAACGCCGACCATCGGGCACGCGCCAAAGGCTGGCCGATGCGCTCGGCAAAAATCGAAGCTTCATCAGTCAAATAAGCAATCCCATCTACCCCACGCCAATTCCCGTGCAACACCTGGAAACGATCTTTGCGATAACTCATTTTTCACGCTCGGAAAAAGAGGAATTCCTGCGCGCTTACCGTAACGCCCATCCCCGCCGCCTGACGCTGTTGAAACCGCGCGTTAGGTTCCGCAAGCTCAGCGTTAACGTTCCCGATCTTGGCGACCCTCAGCTCAACGCGCGCATCGACGAGTGCGTTCGCGAATTCGTGGAAAAGCTCGGCACTGTAATCCGAATGAGTATTGCGAGGAATAAACCAGGGGAGGAACAGCGCAATGAAGAAGCTGATCAATAGCGTCGAAACCGTGCTGACGGAAAGCCTCAGCGGGTTCTGCCAGGCGCACGAGCGGATCGTGGTGGGAGACGAGCAACTGCGCTTCGTGCGAAGAAAAGAACTAAAGCGAGGCAAAGTAGCTCTCATCTCGGGCGGGGGATCGGGTCACGAGCCGTTGCATATAGGCTTCGTCGGGCATGGGATGCTGGATGCCGCGTGCCCCGGGCAGGTTTTCACTTCACCGACTCCGGATCAAATGGTCGCCGCGGCCGAAGCGGTTCATACCGGCGCAGGCGTTCTTTTTATCGTCAAAAACTACGAAGGCGACGTGATGAACTTCGACATGGCCAAAGAGATGCTTAGCGTCGAGGTCGCCACCGTGCTGACTAACGACGACGTCGCGGTGGAAACCTCCACCTACTCAACCGGACGACGTGGAGTTGCGGGGACGATGGTAGTCGAAAAGATCGTTGGCGCGGCCGCAGAAGAAGGTCAGGACCTCCGAGCTTTGCAACACCTCGGCGAGCACGTCAACAGCCGTACTCGCTCGATGGGCATCGCGCTTACCAGCTGCACGGTTCCGGCCGCGGGCAAACCGACCTTCCAGATCGGCGATGACGAAATGGAACTCGGCGTCGGAATTCACGGCGAACCAGGGCGCCGCAGAGTCAAGTTGATGTCCGCTGATGAGATCGCCGCTGAAATGGTCGGCGCGATCTTGAACGACTTTGGACACGCCGCTAAAGGCGAGGCGCTTCTTCTGATAAACGGCTTCGGCGGCACGCCCCTAATGGAACCCTACCTAATGTATCACAGCACGCGTCGGCTTTTAGAGGCCAGAGGACTCAAGGTGGTGCGCTCCTTGGTGGGGAACTTCGTTACTTCGCTCGAAATGGCCGGCTGTTCGGTGACTGTTTCTCTGCTCGATCCTGAAATGAAGCGCTTATGGGATGCGCCGGTCGACACCGCCGCACTGAGATGGGGAATGTAGCGCAAGGACAGACAATTCGTTGGCGAAACGAAAGTCAGCGACGAGCAAAGCTTGTTTGGGGAATAAAACTTTAGGCAAGGGGGAAAACCAATGGCTTCGCGAGCTGAGGTACGATTAGGCGTTAAGCGAGGGTGGCGCTCGAGCAGTATTTTCGCCGAGATGCTCTCCGAGTTTTTAGGAAGCGCCGTTTTAATCGCCTTCGGCGACGGTGTGGTCGCCGTGGCCGTCGCCGGATTGACGGAGTCGGGACGCACACCCGCAATTTTTCAAGGCGCTGGGGACGGGTTGCTTATCACCTGGGGATGGGCCTTGGCGGTTGCCATGGCGGTTTACGTCGCTGGCGGCGTCACCGGAGCGCATATCAATCCCGCGGTTAGCCTGGCGCTGGCGATAAAGGGAGACTTTCCATGGAACAAGGTGCTGCCGTATTGGGTGGCGCAGATAGCGGGATGCTTTGCTGGAGCTGCGTTGGTCTATCTGGACTACTTTCCCGCAATCGACGCGTGGAACGCGGTCCATCACGTTGTCTCCCGCGCTTCGGCCGACGGGGCAACAACCTTCAGCATATTCGCTACCTTGCCAGCTCCTTATCTTGGGTCGAACATGGGGCTTGGCTTGATCGACCAAATCCTTGGAACTTTTTTCCTCATGCTTTTCGTGCTGGCTATTGGCGACGGGCTCAATCTTGGAGTCCAATCGAATCTAGGTCCGTTTATGGTGGGGATGGCCGTTGCCGCGATCGGAATGTCGTATGGGGTCAACTGCGGTTACGCGATCAATCCTGCCAGGGATTTCGGCCCGCGCTTGTTCGCATGGCTGATGGGATGGGGTAGCAACGCGTTTCCCGGACCTCATGGGTACTTTTGGGTGCCGATTGTGGGACCGATCATCGGAGCGCCCTTGGCGGTGTATATTTACAAATGGTTCATCGCTGACACCTTGCGAGAACGCGCCGAGGCGGCGCAACTGACGATTAGCAGGCAGGCGCAAGCGAGCTGAAAACGACGTGCAACGGCAAGCGAGACGATTTCATGGATCGCCAGGAAGTTCTGGAGCGGCTTGCCAAGGAAAAGTTCGATCTGTTAGTCGTAGGCGGCGGCTCGACCGGAGCTGGAATTGCCCTCGAGGCTGCCGTTCGTGGGCTTAAAGTCGCGCTGGTGGAGCGAAGCGACTTCGCTTCCGGCACCTCGAGCCGCTCGACCAAGATTTTTCATGGAGGGGTCCGGTATCTAGAACAAGCGGTCAAGAAGCTCGATCGCTCGCAGCTCAAGCTGGTCAAGTCGGCTTTGCGCGAGCGCGGGCTTCTTCTCGACCTGGCGCCTCACCTTGCGCATCCTCTCCCGCTTCTAATTCCACTCTATCATTCCTGGGAAATCCCCTACTATTTCCTGGGAATGAAGCTGTACGATGGTTTAGCAGGGCGATTCAACCTCAAGCCAAGCCGCTATCTTACGGCTTCACAGGCGCTTGTCCATTGTCCGACGCTACAAAGAAATGGGCTGAGGGGGGCGATCCTTTACTACGAAGGACAGTTCGACGACGCCCGCTGGAACGTCGCGTTGGCCCTGACCGCCGCCGCGCACGGAGCCTGCGTAGCCAACTACGCTGAGGTAGTCGCCCTGCTCAAGGACCATCAGCGAATCTCGGGCGTTGCGATAAAAGACCGTCTTACGGGTAAATCGTTCGAGGTTCGCGCACAGGTCGTGGTGAACGCAACAGGACCCTACGCTGATGAGATGCGGCGGCTCGACGACCCTGGTGTTGCTCCGATGTTAATGTTGAGCGCCGGCACCCACATCGTGCTGGAGCGCAAATTTTGCCCGTCGGATTGGGGAATTTTGGTGCCTCGGACCGACGACAAACGGGTGGCCTTTATCCTGCCTTGGATGGGCAGGACGCTGGTGGGAACGACCGACATTCGAGCCGAGGCTACCGACTCACCAGTGCCCACAGCCGAAGAGATCGATTTTCTGATCGCGCAGGCAAGGCGCTATCTTGCCGAGAAACCGGCGCTGAAAGACGTACGAGCCGCATGGTGCGGACTAAGACCGTTGCTGCGAGGCGATGGAAGCGCGAGCAGCACCGCCGCACTCGTTCGGGAGCACGCGATCGAAACCAGCGCATCCGGCCTCACCACAGTCGCGGGCGGCAAATGGACCACCTACCGGGAGATGGCTCAAGAGGCGGTCGACTACTGCATTCGCTACCACGGATTGAAGGCGCCACTCAGTGCCGCAGCCGGAGGGCTGGTGCATTTAGTGGGAGCCGAGCGAGAGATTTTTGCGCTTGCCGAGGAGCTAGCGCGCGAGTTCGGCCTCGAGCTCAGCACCGCACAGCATCTGAGCAGGTCCTATGGGGGACTGGCGCGTCGCGTGGCAGAGCTTGCTGCAAACGGTTTGAACCGCAAGTTGGTTCCGGGTTTCCCTTACATCGAGGCCGAGGTTGTATGGGCGGTGCGGGAGGAGATGGCTTGTACAGTTGTCGATTTTCTGGCAAGGCGCCTTAGACTAGCTTTCATCGACCGCGAAGCAGCTCTAAGCGCGGTAAAGGGCGTAGCAGCGCTGATGGCTAAAGAACTCAGTTGGGAAGAAGCCCGAGTGAGCGACGAGATAGCTGCTGCCGAGCGCCGGATCGCCACTGGAGCCTTATAATTTTTCACTTCAGCCTACGGTCTGCGCTACATCCTTCCAACTTCATTCTTACCTAACACCCACTCAATGCGCTCGTGTGACGCTCACTGAGCGTCTCCAAAAACGTCCTTTTTGACGACTATCGTTGCGGTGGCGTAAGCGTTCGAGCCGCACCTAGCCTCGACAAACGTAGTCCGTACCAGCTGGCAACGCTTTTCCGACCAGCTGCTTTGACCCCAAAAAGCTCACGAATTGTTTTTTCGATCCCCTTGACAATTTGCTGTGAAGTATTTAAGTATTTGCTAGAATAGTTGATTAGGAGGTGACGGCAATGTCACTCGAACGTTGGATTCGTCTAATCGCGGGGACGTTCATCATCGTAAGCCTGGCTCTGGCCTATTTTCACAGCCGTTATTGGCTTTTGTTTACGCTTTTCGTGGGCCTAAATCTTTTCCAGTCGGCGCTTACCAACTTCTGCCCAGCCGAGATGATGCTCAAGAAGCTTGGGGTTGGATGCGAAACTTGTTCGGCCGCCGAGCGTGCACCAACGCAAGGTCAGCCCTCGGAGGCTCGTTAACTGGCCCAAAATAGAAAGCCGAACATCGTGCCTTGCGGGCAACGTTACGCCGAGGTGAAGGAGTAGTTCGATGAAAGCGCTTCCCCATCGCTACGTAGTTACCGCTCAAGGAGGAGCTCAAGGACCGGTCAATCTTTCGAGCAGCCAACTTGCGCCGCTTCTGTCCGCGGCGCCGGCGGAGTTCGACGGCCCGGGAAATTTATGGTCGCCCGAGACGCTGCTAACCGCGGCCGTGGGCGACTGCTTTATTCTCACTTTTCGCGCCATCGCGCGAGCATCGGGCCTCGTCTGGGAGGACTTAACCTGCGTAGTCGAAGGAGTTTTGGACCGAGTAGAAGGTACGCTTCGCTTCACCGAATTTACGCTACGTGTTCGATTGAATGCGCCGGGGCAGGACCGCGAGAAGGCACAGCGGCTGCTCGAGAAAGCGGAAAAAACGTGTCTGATAACGAACTCGTTGCGCTCAAATATCCATCTGCACGCGGAGGTGCTGACCTAAGGCGTGCACGTCTGGAAAGAGCCGATAACCTAACGCTCGCGCTGGGAGGTAAGTTGTGGTTCGTTCGAAAGTGTGGGTCGCGGGACTCGCGATTGTATCGCTTATTCTGGTCAGCCACGACCTTCGGGCCGTCGAACCGAGCCCGCGGCGCATCACGCTAGCCGAGGCTATCCAAATAGCTTTGGCACGCAACCGAACCCTCCAGGCGGTGAGCTTTGAAAAAGAGGCTGCAGAGGCCGAGGTCGGCGTCGCCAAGGCCGCCATGATGCCGCGAGTGGACGCGTTTGAGACGTTCTCGGAAACCGACAACCCTGTTCTCGTCTTTTCAGACATTCTTTTGCAGCAGAGCTTTAGTGAGCGAAATTTCGCGATCCCGTCGCTGAACTATCCCGCTCCTTTATCCAACTTCCAAAGCCAACTTCAGCTGTCATTGCCGGTTTATGCCGGAGGTCGTCTTCTTGCGGGGCTTAAAGCGGCTCGCTTTGGCGCGGAAGCGGCGCGCTGGCGCGAAATTCGAGCGCGCGACCAGGTCACTTACGCGGCGGTTCAAGCCTACTATGCCGCGGTGCTGGCCGAAAACCAGCTTGAAGTGGTTAAGCGAGCTTTGGACGCGGCGCGATCGCATCTGGACGTGACACGTGACCTGTACGCGCACGGAATGGTCGTGCAGGCCGACGAGCTCCGGACCGAAGTGCTCGCCGGCTCGCTCGAACAGCAGATGACTACTGCGCAAAGCCGCCTTCGCATATCGTGGTCGGCGCTAGCACACACGCTTGGCGACGAAGATGATTTCATCGCGCCCGTGGCCACGCTTCCACCAAGTTTTGCCAGGATGCCGGCCGAGAAGTACTCCCTTGAGAGTCTGACGCGCGAGGCGGAAAGCAACAGACCTGAGCTCAAGGTGGCGGCGGCGAATGTGGGGCGCGCTCAGCAGGCGGTCAAGATTGCGCTTGCGGACTACCGACCGACGATCAACTTCGCTACGACGGTTGAGGATGATTCGGAGAAACTTGTCCGCGGGGGCAACAATTTTGCGTTTTTCGCATATGCGCGAATGAATTTGTTCAACGGCTTTGCCACACAAAACCGCGTAGCGGCTGCTCGCGCTCAGCTCAGACGGGCAGAAGCTTTGGCGGAGGATGTCAGGCGAGCGATAGCCTTAGAGGTCGAAACCGCGTATCGAACGCTTGTGGCTGCCGAGCAGAACGTTTTGGTAGCCCAGCGCAACAGCAGGTATGCAAGCGATGCGTTGCGTATCCTCGAAGATCGCTATCGCTCGGGACTGGTGACAAACGTCGCGGTGTTGGATGCCCAGGCCACACGCCAGCAGGCCGACATGCAGCTGGTCGAAGCGAAGGTGGCCGTGCTCATCGACCGCGCATCTTTGGATCTGGCCGTCGGGCGCCATCCAGCCGAGATTGGAGAGCGATGACCTCGGTTAGCGGATACAAAAAATCTTCTTTCAGTCGCTGGGCAATGACCGTGATAGCGGCAGTTCTCCTTGGCGCGGGCGGGTTAATGATTTACGCCCGCCGCGACAAGATCGCTCCCGGTCTTGTCAGCGACGAACCGGCGCGTAGCGCACAGGTGCCAACGGTTGAGGTCTCCTCGGTTCTCGTGCCGATAACCTACACCGTCGTTGGTACGGTTGAGTCGGTAACGCCGGTCGATGCTGCAAGCAGGGTCGCTGCGCGAGTGCTGAACGTAAAAGTGCGCGCAGGCCAGCATGTGCACTCGGGTCAAGTTCTCGTCGAGCTCGACTCAGCCGACCTGAGGGCTCAGCTGAGCCAAGCGCAAGCCGAACTCAAGGCGGCCGAGGCCGAGTTTGTCCGCGCCCAGGCCGACTACGAGCGCTTTGCGGCACTGATTAAGCATGGTTCGGTCACGCGCCAAGAGTTCGACGCTGCCCAGGCCGCTTATCGTTCCGCCACGGGCAATCGGGCCCGCGCCCAAGCGGCAGTAGAGGCGGCGAAGGCTGCTTTGAGCTACAGCACAGTCAAAGCTCCCGTCGATGGCATCGTGGAGGAACGATTGGTTGAGCCTGGCGATATGGCGCTTCCCGGCAAACCTTTGGTTCGGCTTTACGACGAGCGAGCGCTGCGGGTCTCGCTGGAGGTTCCAGAACGATTAGCACAACAGGTCAACCTGGGGATGCCTATCGAGGTGGACTTCGGCCCTCAGTTCGAAACCATCACAACGCGCATCAACGAAATCGTGCCAGCCGCCGACCCGACAAGCCGAAGCTTTGTCGTTCGCGCTTCGCTTCCGTCTAACCGAGGTCTGAGACCCGGCATGTTCGCTCGGGCAAGGTTGCGCCTCGGCCAGGAAACAATCATCACCATTCCGGCCAGTGCCGTCCGTTACGTCGGACAGATACCCACGGTCGGGGTCTTTGAGCAAGGGAAGATCCTGACCAGACAAATCGCAACCGGGCGTTCTTTTGGCGACCGCGTCGAAGTGCTGGCCGGGCTAAGTGCGGGTGAGCGTGTGATCGTTTCTTATTCCAGGGCCGAATCTCGCCATGAAAACCGTTAATGGCGCTCATAAACTAGGTATCACGGCTCAAATCGTCGACCTGTTTCTTGGCTCCAACTTGTCGATGCTCTTGTTGCTTGCCTCGCTCGCCGCAGGCGTCATAGCGCTCGCTGTCACGCCGCGCGAAGAGGACCCGCAAATCTCGGTGCCCATGGCCGACATTATCGTGCAGATGCCTGGCGCGAGCGCAACCGAAGTCGAAAACCTTGTCACGATCAACCTGGAAAAACGCCTGTGGGAGATGGACGGCGTAAGACACGTCTACTCGATCTCTCGGCCTGGGATGGCGATGGTGACCGTGCGCTTCGCCGTGGGATACGACCGCACCAAAGCGTTGGTTGAAATTTACAACAAGCTGGAATCTAATCGCGACGCGGTTCCGCCCGGGGTAACGGGATGGATCGTCAAGCCGGTCAGCATCGACGACGTGCCGATCGTTACTGTCACTCTTTACAGCGCGAGCGTGGACGATGCGGGACTGAGGCGGATCGCCGACGAAATCGTTCACCGGATGCAGTCAGTTGAAGATACGGGTCAGTCTTTTGTCGTGGGAGGCCGTCCTCGTCAGCTGCGGGTGCTTCTCGATCCCGCTCGTCTTGCCGGCCACGACCTTACCATCCTCGAAGTCGAGCGCGCGCTCAGGGGCGCCGACGTTAACCTTCGAGCTGGCAGTTTTTCTCGGGAAAACCGGGAATTCGTCTTCGACAGCGGCCCGTTTTTACGCAGCTCGAGCGAGGTGCGAGAGCTGGTCGTGGGAGTGCATAACGGGCAACCGGTTTATCTGAATCAAGTCGCCGACATTATCGACGGCCCCTCCGAACCGACGACTTACACTAATATTGGCTTCGGCCCGGCGGCCAATTTGCTTCTCACCGAACCGGGCCAGCTTCCGCTGCGCACGGTGCCACGGCGAGGCACGATCTACCCGGCCGTCACGATCGCATTCGCAAAACGTCATGGGACCAACGCCGTCAAGGTAGCCGAGGGTCTGCTCCAAAAGGTCGAAGCGCTGCGCGAGCTTGCAATTCCGTCTAACGTGGGGGTGCTGGTCACGCGCAACTACGGGGAGACGGCCAACGAAAAGGTCAACGAACTAGTCCGCGAACTACTTATTGCGGTCGTGATCATCGTGGTGTTGCTCGCCTTTTCGCTCGGGCTGCGCGAAGCATTCATCGTCGCGATCGCAGTGCCGGTTACGCTTTCTATCACGCTGCTGGGCAATCTGCTGGTCGGCTACACGATAAATCGCGTTACCCTGTTTGCGCTGATCTTGTCGCTTGGCCTGCTCGTCGACGACCCGATCGTCGACGTCGAGAACATCCATCGCCACTTCATGCTAAAAGAAGCGCCACCGCGCGAAGCAACGCTCATCGCGGTAGACGAAGTGCGACCGCCCACGATCCTTGCCACTTTCACCGTGATCGTGGCCTTCATCCCCATGCTTTTCGTGACCGGGATGATGGGCCCGTACATGCGGCCGATGCCTTTCAACGTACCGATGGCGATGCTGATGTCGTTGGTGGTGGCGTTTACGATCACGCCTTGGGCAGCCTACCATTTGCTAAGTCGCGAGTACTACGAAGCGCCGGCGACGGGCGAGGTGCAGGAGGCGGCCTGGGTGCGAGCTTGGTACAGACGGCTGTTAAAACCGCTTCTGGATAACGTCTGGCGAGCGCGGCTTTTCCTGTTAGCTATTGTGGCGGCCCTCGTCCTTTCGGTCGCCCTCGTCGCCACCGGCCTTGTGCCAGTAAAGATGCTTCCGTTCGACAATAAAAACGAGCTCGATTTGGTGATCGATATGCCCGAAGGGACGCCCCTGGAGGTCACCAACGCGGTGGTACGCGATTTTGAAGAACTGCTTTCCCGTGTCAACGAGGTTACCGATTTTGAGGCTTACGTTGGCACGGCTTCGCCGTTCGATTTCAACGGGATGGTGCGCCACTACTACATGCGTTCGTTTCCCTGGCAGGCCGACATTCGTATCAACCTTGCCCCGAAGAACAAACGGCTTGAAGGATCGCACGAGATTGCGCTGCGCTTACAGCCGCTGATAGCCGCGATCGCTAAACGCGACCACGTTAAACTGGCCAAATTAGTTGAAACGCCGCCTGGGCCTCCGGTTCTCGCTTCCGTAGTGGCGGAAATTTACCCGCCGCCCGCCACCGAATATGGCGAGTTGATTAAAGTAAGCCGTCGGGTCAAAGAACTTTTTGCCCGCACCGGCGGCCTAGTATCGCCCGCCGATTTTAGCGTCGATCCTCAACCCCGGTTCGACTTCGAACTCGACCGCCAAAAGGCTGCCCTCAACGGTATCTCCACGGAGGAGGTCGCGCGCACCTTGGCTATTGCGCTCGCCGGCGAATACCCCGGCTCAGTGCACATCGATTCGGAGCGAAATCCGCTTTTGATCGACCTTCGGCTCCCGCGCGCCGCTCGTTCGTCCGTGCAGAGCCTGACGGCGCTTAAGGTGCGCAGTCTGACAGGAACTCTGGTTCCAATAAGTGAGTTGGGCACAATACGCTACCGGACCGAAGAGCAACCGATCTACCACAAAGATCTAAGGCGCGTTGCGATGGTGATGGCTGGGACGGCAGGCATCAGCCCGGTTAACGAAGTGCTCTGGTTGCAGAATCGCGCGAGCAAAATAATTCCCCCTGGTTTCACGATAAGCTGGACCGGAGAAGGCGAGTGGCACATTACGGTTCAGGTTTTTCGCGACCTTGGTATCGCCTTTGGCGCCGCGCTCTTCTTAATCTACGTTTTGCTTGTCGGTCAAACCGAGTCGATGGTGATGCCGCTGATCATAATGGCGGCGATTCCGCTTACATTGATTGGAATTATGCCCGGATTTTTCATCCTCAACCTGCTTACCAACCGTCCGGTAGGAGGCTATCCTGACCCGACTTTTTTCACCGCCACGGCGATGATCGGGATGATCGCGTTAGCCGGTATCGTCGTTCGCAATTCGATCATTTTGATCGATTTTATCCATCACGGCCTCGCGCGCGGGCTTCCTTTGAAAGAAGCGATCCTTCAATCCGGCGAAGTACGCCTGCGCCCGATCGTATTGACGGCTAGCGCCGCGGTACTGGGGTCGGTAGTGATCACGCTCGACCCAATTTTTTCCGGTCTCGCCTGGTCATTTATCTTCGGGATATTCGCGTCTACCGGCTTTACATTACTTGTTGTCCCAGTAATTTACTACCTAGTTTATCGCCACAAAGACACTGTCTTTACTAATCACGACTAATCGGGTCCGAAAATGAAGTCTTTACATTCAACCGCCGAATCTGGATCGCCACATGGCCCGGCGCGAGATAAACAGCACATCTTTGAATCGATTCAGGACCTGATTTTTGAACAGCTAGCCAGGATCGGCAAAGCCGTCGGCAACAAGCAACGGCTCAAGCTACTCGAGCTTTTAGCGCAGACCGAGCGCTCGGTCGAGGAGCTTGCCGAGGAATCACGGCTTTCGATAGCGAACGTATCACAGCATCTTCAAGTGCTTCGCAATGTGGGACTGGTTGAAGCGACTAAGCGTGGCCTGTACGTGTATTATAGGCTTTCCGATTCCGAAGTCTTGGGGTTGCTCAAAGCCATTCGCACTCTGGGCGAGAAACGTCTTGGCGAATTGGGTCGCATCTTGCGAACTTTTCTCGCTGAGCTACACGAAATACAACCCCTCAGCGCGGCGGAACTCCTCGACAAGTTGAAGCGACGCGAGGTCGTAGTAATAGACGTGCGCCCTCTAAAGGAGTACCTCGCCGGACACATACCGGGTGCTCTTTCGATACCACTGGACGAACTTGAGACTCGCGTGCGGGAGCTACCCGAACGCAAGGAAATTGTGGCATACTGCCGTGGGCCTTATTGTCTTCTGGCCGACCGCGCGATCGATATTCTTCGCAAGGCCGGCAAGCAGGCACGCCGCCTGGCTGAAGGTTTTCCTGAATGGGCCGCTGCCAAGCTTCCGGTGGAGAAGACGAATTCCGCAACGCCATCCGGATCGTCAGCCTGCCAAGCGAGCAAGAAAGTTAATACTGCTTCGAATAACAGACTGAACTCCCGATCATAATTTCCATCACGCAGATCACTTCAAAGCTTCAATGCATGTTGCATACTATACTCGACCTAAGCTAGTTTAGTTTATGCGACTTGCTGTAAAGCAGGAATGGTAGCGTCACCCCATTTCAACTTTCGCCCGCTATCGCTTTCGAGCAAAGCGCTAAACCGCATGACGCTAGTGCTGAAAGATAGTCGCCGCTTTTGTCTGGCACGTGTCCTCCGAATTTCACGCCTTTTCCGACTAATCAGGGACAAATTCTTCGTGGCAACGCGAGTGGGAGCGGATTTCGCGTCAAATTTATGAGGATGAAGATCGCAGGCTCAATGGCGCTTTTTTTGGTGATTGCCTCGCCACTTGCTTTTTACATCTGGTACGTGGTCGACAAATTACTGGCTGGACATGTTGGGTTGGGATCGGTCTTGACGTCTTCGATACTGGCTTTTGCTTTTTTGGTTGTTGCGAGCTGGTTCGGGCATAGTATCGAGAAAACCATGGAAGTCACCCATTGAAAAATCGCGGGTGACAAAGGTATGCGCGGGATCGTCTGGTGGCGCCTGCAAGGGCCGAGTACAACCGCGATACACGATAGCAGAGAAAAGAGGGCAAAGCGATGGATTCTGTCGATAGGAGAGTTCCGGAGGATCAAAAGTACATAGACGCCAGTGACCACATACCGCCGCCTGTGGGAACGCTGTTCGTGATGACCGTTTACTTGGCGATACTGATAGGAATGTGGGGCGTGATGTACCTTGAGCTGCTTCGGAGGTAAAAGTGGCTGTCTACGAAAAAATCTTCGCGGCAATCTCCGCAGCCGTACTGGTTCTGCTCTTAATTGCGGTTGGTTACGCTGCCATTGGGCTTGGAATCAATTTACCGTCGCACCGGGAGGTTATCCCCGTTAAACCAGGCCAAAACCTTGCTTCGGCGGTTCTTGAAACGCCACCGTTCAACACGCCTGGATTGAGACAAATCGCCAAGAACAAGTATGAGGCGGTAGTGATAGCCTCAGCGTGGAGTTTCTTACCTTCGGAATTCGATCTGCCCGCCGGCGCAGAGGTGACGTTTCGGGTTACGTCGGCCGACGTGACACACGGGTTTTTCATCCCAGGCACTAGGGTCAACACGATGGTTATTCCTGGTCAAATTTCCGTCATAACTTACCGCTTCGACAAGCCCGGCACGTACTTGCTTATCTGCCACGAATACTGCGGCCTGTTGCACCATACGATGGCAGGGAAGGTGGTTGTCAAATGAGCGCGGCTGTTGTTTTTGAACCTAATGGCAAATTCGAACTTCCTAACACTCATCGGCGCCTTATAGCGTACACGATTTATGTCGGTCTGGTGGCGCTTGCCTTCGGCGTGACCAATGGCCTGGCGCAGGCGCTAAACTACGCCCACATCGACATTTTCAAGTACTATCCCGGCATGCGCACCTACTACCAGGGTCTGACCGCGCACGGTGTGTTCAACGCAATTATCTTTACCTTCGCCTTCGCAAACGGCTTCGTTTCGCTCGCGCTATCCCGGGCGCTAAATCGTCCACTCAGCACGGCACTGTTGCATGCGGCGTTTTGGTCGCTCGCGGTGGGAACGGTGCTTACGGCGGGCTCGATCTTCTCGGGTAAGTCGAGCGTGCTGTACACGTTTTACGCGCCTCTTCAGGCGCACTGGACCTTTTACCTGGGGCTAGCACTGGTAGTCATAAGCACCTGGATAACCTCGGTCAATCTTTTCGTCAGTTTGCATCGGTGGCGCAAGGAGCATCCGGGCGAACGCGTGCCCCTGATGGCTTTCATGGCGGTCGTTACCTATATCTTCTGGGACATCTCTTCGCTTGGAGTCGGCACAGAAGACGTTTTCCTATTGTTGCCCTGGTCGCTCGGCCTGCTTCCAGGCGCGGCTCCTATGCTGAGCCGCACGCTTTTTTGGTACACCGGCCACCCGATTGTGTACTACTGGTTGCTGCCTGTTTACATCTCGTGGTACACGATGATTCCGCGCCAGGTTGGAGGCGCGCTTTTCAGTGACGCGATCGCTCGGATCGCTTTCTTGCTTTTTCTCTGCATTCTTCCCGTCGGGATGCACCATCAATACGTCGATCCGGAGCTTTCGCACGGCATCAAGTTTGTCACCGCGGTACTGACTTTTGCACTCTTCATGCCCAGTCTGTTAACGGCTTTTTCCGTAATGTATGCTCTCGAGATCGGCGGTCGCCGAGCTGGCGGCCGTGGGTTGCTGGGCTGGTTCTTCAAGCTTCCGTGGAGCGATCCCTCGGTGACCGCGCAGATATTGGCGATGCTTACTTTTCTTCCTGGCGGGATCACGGGGCTGATGAACGCAAGCTATAACATGAACCTCGAGATCCACAACACGAGTTTCGTTCCGGGCCATTTCCATCTTACCGTGGGCTCGGCCGTAGCCCTGTCGATAATGGGAATATGCTATTGGCTCGTGCCGTTTTTAGAGGGAAAACGGCTGTGGGGGCGAAAGCTAGCGATCGCGCAGGCGTACTTTTACTTTGTGGGTGTGCTTATCTTTGCGCGCGGTTTGATCTCTGGCGGGCTTGCCGGGATGCCGCGGCGTACTGCAATCTCGTTGATCCCGTATGCCGAGCCGGCCGGGTGGAGACTTGCTGGGATTTTAACCGGAATCGGCGGGGCATTGATGTTTATCGGCGGGGCCCTGTTTTTTGTAGTAATGGCGATGACGGTACTATTTGGCGAGAAGCAAACAGTTGCGGATATCCCGTTTGCTGAAACGATCGAGGAGCCGTTGAGGGAAGGATGGCAACCCTCGCTGGACCGTCTGGCTTACTGGACGGCTCTGTCGCTGCTGCTTGTCGTTGTGATGTACGGTCCATTTTTGGCTACGCATTTGCCTCCGAAGTTCGTGGCGCAACCGTTTCAGGCGTTTTAGAAAGCGGTGTAACATATGTGCTGGGGCTTGTTATGCCTGGCCTTGTGGCGCGAACTACTTATCACCGATGCACTCCTTACTGCGGTGCAACGGCTCGGGTTGTTTACACTTTAAGGGCTTGATGTGTTGACGAGTCGCGAAATAGCGGATAGCTAAATAGTCTCATGGCGGGAGACAACGTCAGCTGGAAGGAGCGCAAAGTTCGCTTTGCCGAAGAAGATCTATTCGTAGTCGAGGTGGGTGAGGGCAGGCCCCTTCTCGTGCTGCATGAAGAGTTGGGTCATCCCGGAATTTTGCGATGGCATCGGGAACTCGGCAAGGAATATCGGCTCGTAATTCCGATGCATCCAGGCTTCGGCCGCTCGCCACAACGAGAATGGATGACTAATGTTCGCGACCTAGCTTGCTTCTATGGCTGGTACGTTCGCGAGAATTTAGCGGCAAACGCAGGCGCGATCGGTTTCTCGTTCGGTGGATGGGTTGGCGCCGAGATGGTGGCGAACGACCCGAAGCTTTTTCCGCGGCTGATACTGGTGGCGCCGATGGGAATAAGACCGGCGGTGGGCGAGATAATGGACATGTTCAAGGTGACAGCTCGCGCATACTTGGCCGCTACCGTGTTGAATCCGCAAACTACGCCCGAGTTTAAAGAGCTGTACGGCGGCGCCCCAACGCCGGAGCAGTTTGAGGCGTTCGAGGATGCGCGAGCGCAGACGGCCAGGCTTGCCTGGCAACCGTACGCCTATAACCCTAGCTTGCCGCACCTGCTCAAGGCTGTAACCGATCTGCCCACGCTCCTTATCTGGGGACGGCAAGACAATGTCGTGCCGTTGAACGCCGGCGAGCTTTATGCCGCGGCGATCAAACAAAGCCGCCTGGTTACACTGGAAGGGTGTGGCCACCGACCGGAAATCGAAAAAACGGACGAGTTTCTACGCGAAGTACGAAGTTTTTTAAGTTAGCTGACGACAGTCCCAGCGGCTTGGGGGAACGACTATGCACATAATGTGGTTTACCGAGCGAGCATATCATTATGACCCGGAAGTCGAGCCTGAGAAGCACAGACGCCTGGAAAACGAGATAATCCGCAGGCGCAGCTTCTTCGGCATGCCCAACTCGTTTTTCGACCCGCACCACGGAAGCGCGCTTTTGAACCAATACCTGGACGAGAAGATTTACTCCGAAGAGTTGGGATTTGACGGCGTAATGCTGAACGAGCATCATGGCACGCCTTTTTGTCTCGGCGCAGTGATGGACGTCGAGGCTGCGATTCTCGCCAAGACGACCAAACGCGTCAAAATCGTGCTTCTCGGAAACCCCGTACCGACGGTTGCCAATCCGCTGCGCCTCGCCGAAGAGCTGGCGATGATCGACCTAATCTCGAAAGGTCGGTTGGTCCCCGGATGGGTAAGAGGCGCCGGTAGCGAGCAACTTGCTAACAACGCGAACCCGGCTTATAACCGCGAACTGTTCGAAGAAGGAATCGATTTTATCATCAAAGCGTGGACAACACCGGGGCCGTTTCGTTACGAAGGGAAGCACTTCCATTTCCGGTTTGTCAACCCGTGGGTATTGCCCCTGCAAAAGCCCCATCCGCCGTTCTGGATTCCCGGTTTGGTCAGCCCGGACACGGTAGTATGGTGCGCTAAGCGCCGATACCCATATATCGCGCTGGCGACACGGCTTAAGCCGACGGTAGAGCTCTGGGAGCTGTATGCTCAGGTGGCCGCGCGCGAAGGGTATCAGGCGGGACCGGAAAACTTTGGCTACATGCAGCCAGTTTACGTGGGAGAGAACCAACAACGCGCCGAAGAGTTAGGCAAACGGTTCATGTTCGGCGGTGGCTTTGCTCATTTTGCTCGCCCAGAATGGATGTTTCCGCCGGGATACAACTCGAAGGAGGCCACGCGCCGGCTGGCTCGCCTCAACGCTGCAACTAACCTCCCCGGCAAGCCGCTCCATCGCAGCACCGGCCAAGAAACTGACGAAGAAATTGAACGGATCAAACAAGAAATTTACGCCGGATACCCACAGGCTCGCCAAGAGCTCCAGATAATCGCGGGGACTCCGGACTATGTGATCCCTCGCATCCGAAAGGTGCTCGAAATTCTTCGTCCTGGCATTTTCTCGTTCTGGATAGACGGTCCTCTGTCGGCCAAAGACCGAATGACGTGTCTGCGCCTGATCGGGCGCGAAGTGCTGCCCGCGGTTCGCGAGATAGGAAAGGAGCTCGGCTTGGTCGACCCGTTTACGCGCAAACCCGGAAGCAGGCCGCTAAGCCAAGACGGTAAAGTCGAACCGGTGGCATACGCCGAAGCCCTCGAAAGCGTGATGTGAACGTGAGAATCATCAAGAAAGTTATCAGGAGCGAAAACGGGAGCTTGTCGGCGGGTTTCGGTATGACAGCTTGGTTTCTCGAGAAGCTACGTCGTGCGACGGCCGTGCCCGCGATATGAGAGGAAATGGCTTACGGGCTGCATGACCAGACGGTCAACAGCTGAAGCAAGATAAGGTTTCACCGATACTCGCCGGATTCGCGCATTGACTCAAAGGGTTACGGAGTGGTTTTGCAGCCTGGTCCGGTGGCGTGTTAGCGTGAGGCCGCTTGACAGGCAAGCGCAAGCGTACTAAACAGAGACGGCGATCGCCTCATTACTCGCCTGTGGGGGGAGCGAGAATCCGCAAAACGCTTCGGGTTTTGGAATAGTAGAGACATTAGCGTCAACGGTTCGCGATGCTTTCTGGTTTGAGAGTAATCGAGCTTGCGAGCGAGCCGGCGCAGGCGATCTGCGGCAAGTTTTTAGCAGATCTGGGCGCCGAGGTAATTTTAGTCGAACCGACCAAGACCGGATGTGCCTTGCGCTGGCGTCCTCCGTTCGTATCGGACCGTCCTGGGCCGGAGCGAAGCGTGCTTTTTCAATACGCCGCTTGCGGCAAGCAGAGTGTCACGCTCGATCTAAGCCACGCCGACGGACGAGCGATCGCGCTTAAATTACTCGCTAGCGCCGCGCTGGTTATTGATGACGGCCAAGTGCTTAGCAAACGTATAGACGAAAGGTGGCGCGAGACTTTTCCCCGTTTGGTGCGCCTGGTCGTATGTGCTCCGAAACTGCGCGATTCGTGCGCAAGCTCCTCGACTGACCAATTGCTATGCGCGGCGCTGGGTGGCTGGATGGCGCAACTGGGCGAAGCTGAGCGTGCCCCGCTTGCGCCCAACAGCGAAACGGCTACGGCGTTCGTCGCCGGAGTGATCGCTGGCAGCCTGGGTTTGGCCGCCGCAATGCGGGCCGAGGTCGAAGGCACGGGTTGCGAGGTCGAGGTACGCCATGAAGAGGCGCTAGCGTTCACTACCCGCTTCAACGAAACCTACTACTCTTACACCGGCTTTGAAATTAAGCGTATGGGCCGCACTTTCTTCGGGTTTCCCACCTACCGCATTTTCGAGGCCTGCGACGGTTACGTTACTTGTGCAGCCGCCACCGACCCGCAGATTGAGACCTTGCTCGCGCTCGCGGGTATAGACGACCCACGATTCGCTACCAGGGCTGACCGAGAGGCGAATCGGGAAGAACTCGTCGAAGCATTGGCGCGATGGTTCAAAACCAATGCCAAAGACGAGATATTCCATCGCGCCCAGGCAGCGCGCGTGCCGATGGCAAAAATCGCAACTATTGACGAAGTCTTCTCGCTCGAGCAGCTGAAGGCGCGAGATTATTTCGCCACGTTGCACCATCCTGAACTGGGTGAGTTTATGGTGCCTGGCGTACCATGGATCGTGGATCGTCAGCGACCTGGAGTGCCGCGAAGAGCGCCGCTTTTGGGCGAGCACAGTCGCGCCCTAATTTGTGACGAACTCGGTTACAGCGAAAGCGACTATCGAGCTTTGGTCGACATCGGCGTCATATGAACAACCCTACCCGTCCGCTACAAGGCTACAGGATCTTGGACCTTACTATCTTTTGGGCAGGACCGCTTGCCTCGATGATTTTTGCCGACTTGGGCGCGGAAGTAATCAAGGTGGAAGCGCCGCAACGTCTCGATCCCTTTCGCAGTTACGGCGTGCCTTCGGGTGTGCGCAAGATGGAGCCAGAATACGAGTGCTCGCCCTTGTTCAACGCGCCAAACCGCAACAAGCTTGGGCTCACCCTCAACCTTGCTCACGAGCGCGGCCGGGCCGTGTTCCATCAGCTCGTCAAAATAAGCGACGCGGTAGTCACCAATTTCACGCCGCGAGTCCTCTACCAGCTCGGCTTCGATTACGAAACCCTTCGTAAGGTCAAGCCAGAAATCGTGCTTACCTCAATTTCCGGCTTCGGCGACTCCGGGCCGTGGCGAGACTATCTTTCGTTTGCGGCGATCGGCGAAGCGCTGTCGGGAATGAACAGCTTGATCGGCTATCGTGGCGAGGGACCGCTGATGAACTGCGTGGGATCGTCGGACCCTTACACGGGTATCACCGCGGCGTTGGTAACATTGGCTGCGATCCGGCGAGCGCGGCGCTCTGGCGTGGGATGCCATATCGAGGTCGCGCAGCTAGAGGCAACGATCCCATTTATCGCCGACGCTTTGATGGAATACATGCTGTGCGGAAGGGTGCGGTCGTTCGACTCGCCGGCAGGTTTAAGCGCCGCCCCCTATGGAACTTTTCCCACTGCAGGGCGCGACCAATGGATTGCGCTGAGCATTCGGACCGACGAGCAATGGCGCAGCTTGGTCGAAGCGATGAACTTTCCACAATGGGTGAAACAACGTGAGCTCGGCTCGGCGCTCGAGCGGACTCGCAATCTCGAATGGCTCAATGAGCGGGTAGCGGAGTGGACCGCCAGCCAGGATAAGGAAGCCTTAGTTCAAAAGCTGCAAGAAAAGGGTATACCTTGCGCTCCTGTGCGAACTCCTTCGGAATTGCTTTCCGATCCCCAGTTCAAAGCTACGGGCTTTTTCCAAAGTGTCGATCATCCTTATGCTGGACGCCATCCTTACGCCTCGCTTCCAGCCACGTTCGACGGGCAACGTGCACCAATCACTCGGGTAGGACCGTTAGTCGGCCAGGATAACCGTTATGTCCTGTGCACTTTACTTGGGCTGTCCGACCAAGAATTCGAGGAGCTGGAGCGCCTAGGCATCACCGGTCCCCCACGACTCTAGATACAAGCTATACGCCGACGGGGCGACAACCTGCTCAATCTCAGCTGTCATGACGCTTAGCGACAGCGAGCACACGATTTCTTTTTGCCCCCAGCATCCGTCCCCAATCGAGGCGTGTGGTGTCTAAAAATCCCCGGTGAGCGATACTAGCTATCGCGATACGCTAGATGCTTATGTCCGCCAGGGCAAACGCACCGGACAAGTCATCTACGGCGTCTAACAACAAAGCTATTCCTGCTAGAAGTTCACGAAAGCTTTGAGCCTTTGCGCCCCGGGTCAATTCACCACACGGGCTTCGTACCCGGCCGCCTTGATCGCCTCGAGCAGTCGCTCTGCCGACGCTTTAGCAGGGTTGTACTCGACCGTGACCGTCTGGTCGCGCAGGCTGACTTCGATAGAGCGCACGCCCTCGACCTTATCTAAATTGCCCTTGATCACGGGCACACAAGCGGCACAATCCATCCCTTTGACCGCAAGAACCTTGCGCAAATATGCCCCAGGGTTGTCGGCAACGCGCTGCGACGCTCGAGCCTGCGAGGTTCTAGCCAATTTAGCGGGAGGCAAGAGCAACTTTAAAACTATCGGCGCCAGTCCCGAGCCTGCGAAGAAAGCTACGATCACGCTCGCAACCGAGAGAGCGACTACCGCTCTGCGTTGACATCCGACATCCGTATTCAGGGCGCAAGCCTTGCGCCTTTCGCGCGCAAAGTAAAACCAGGCGCACGCCAGCACCGTAAGTCCGCCGAGATAAAAGTAAGGACTAAGACTCCCGAGCGTCGAACCGAGACCAGCGCTTCCCAAACCAATCAACGCAGCAGCCACCGGCACCAAGCAGCACACCGACGCCAAGACGGCCGACAACCATCCTAGTTTTTCCGACTTCATGCCACATTACCCTCACCTGGTATTTAGGGATCCCCTCGTACTCTCGACGCTCGAAATTTCAATCTATCACTTAAAACCGCACAATAAACCGAGCGTGACACGCGCACTTGAAAGTAACTTTATTCGAACAGAGCCGTTTTAAGATAGTGGGCATATATGCGTCGAAGTAGCGAGCGCGATGCCAAGAGCCTGATACTCGCACACGCCGCGGGCGATAAGGCCGCTTTCGAGCAGTTATTTAGGCTTATTGCACAAGGCTCTTTAACTACCTGCTGCGCGGACGTGGCGACTAAGCGATAGCAGAGAACTGTTTCCAGGCCACGTTTCTTCGGCTGCATGGAGCCGCGAAAAAAATTTACGTCACGCTCGGAGCTTTGGCCGGAGCAACGATTTATCGTTATGTAAGACCTTTTCCCACGGGCGCAGGGCAGGATGCGGTCCGATAGCGAAGCCTTAATCGGCAACCAACATAAGAGGCGAAGCGTGAAGAACGTACGATTTCCACCAGTGCCGATTTCGTCAGCAGCGCCGAAAGATCGTACGAAGCTGCTTTACGCCCTTGGTAATTAATAACCGGCTGGCCGATAAGCGCTACGGCGCTCAATTGGAGGAAGTTATGCTAACGGAAAATTTTGACTTGGTGATCCTAGGTTCGGGCTCCACTGCTTTTGCCGCGGCTATCCGAGCTGCTGAACTTGGCAAGACCGCAGCTATGACGGAGAACCGCACACTCGGAGGCACGTGCGTAAACCGGGGCTGCCTACCCTCCAAAAACCTGATCGCCGCCGCAAGCTTCATCCACCAGAGCGCCCATCCGCGTTACCCCGGAATTAAGCCGGCTCGCTTAGAGTTCAGTTTCCATGAGCTCATCGATCAAAAGGACGAGGTCATCGCGTACTATCGCCAGAAAAAATACGAAAGCATCCTGGGCGAACAAATCCGAGTCTTCGAGGGCACGGCGCGCTTTGTAGACCCGTATACGGTTCAGGTGGGAGACGTTCGTTTAAAGGCGGATCGTTTTTTAATCGCCACTGGCTCAAGACCGTTTATTCCCGCGATCAAGGGGCTTGATTCGGTGCCCTTTCTGACTAGCGACTTGTTGACCAGTAATGAGGACATGGAGCTCAAGGATCAGCCCGAGTCGCTGAGCATAATCGGGGGCGGCTATATTGCCCTGGAGCTCGGACAGTTCTTTAACCGTCTAGGCACGCAAGTCACGATCCTGGAGCCAAGCGAGCAGATTCTGCCAACCTACGAACCGCAGGTCGGCCAGACGCTTGCAGAAATTTTGCGCGAGGAAGGTATCACCATTTTGACCTCAAGTAAGGTTTTATCGGTCAGCCGCGAGGGCTCGGGAGTTGCGGTCGAAGTGCAAGGCTCAAACCGCACGATTGTGCGCTCTTCCCATCTGCTCGTAGCGGCCGGTAGGGTCCCAAACACAGAGAACCTTGGCCTGGAAAAAGCGGGCGTCCGCACAGATCAGCGCGGCGCAGTTATCGTCGACGAAGAGCTCAAGACTACAGCACCACACATTTGGGCCGCTGGCGACGTAATTGGCTCGAACGTAGATAGCCAAATGGCCACGCCGGTGGGGGCCCAGGACGGTGGTATCGCGGCGCTCAACGCGCTGACCGACGCGCGGCGCAAAGTTGACCATCGGGTGATCCCGCGCGCCATCTTCACCGACCCCCAAGTAGCCGTTGTCGGACTTAGCGAGAAGCAGGCGATCGAGCGAGGTTATCGATGCGCCTGTCGCCTTGTCAGGATGGAGGCGGTGCCGAGAGCGCAGGCGGTGCGCAATCCAAAGGGTCTTGTCAAGATGGTCGCCGACCGGGAGAGCCGCCGCGTACTGGGCGTTTCGCTCGTCGGGATGGACGCAGCCGAGGTCATTCACGAGGCCGCGATGGCGATACGGCTTGGCGCGACCATCGATGACTTCGTCGGAATGCTGCACATCTATCCAACGATGGCAGAGGCGTTGAAGATCGTCGCGCTCTCGTTTACCAAAGACATTTCGAGACTGAGTTGCTGCGCGGAGTAATAGAACTCATTGGCAACTAGCGCCGAACAGCCGCCGAGTGTCTGAGCGGCCACCAGAGATTGGCGCAAAAAAATTAACTTTCCCAGCGCCAGACGGGGCGAGAATGGCGCAGCGCGCTAATTCCGTACATCACTATCCCGCTTGGGAGGCTCAATCGATGCGCCTGTCCTCGATTTGAGCGCCGCTCGACGCGTTGTATGCCACGCCACCGCTGAGCGCCTTCTGCCAGAGGCTACAAAATGCGCAAATCTCGCGCGTGGTCGGTTGTCCGCAGACGGCGCAATCTCGGACATCGACGTCTTGTTCACTCTTTAGCAGCGGCTGGATGCGCTTTAGGAACAACTTGACGAAGCTTTGCTTAACCCCCGGCATGTTTTCTTCGAGTCGGTTCAAAACTTCCTTAAACAATAGCGATTTCGCGCCCAATGCGTTGGGACACTCGTCTTCGACGTAGTCGATGCGCTTGAGCAGACAGTACAGCGCCGTTTCGCGCTCGGTCAGGGTGTAGAGAGGTTTTACCTTTTTCACCAAAGTTGGACGCGTGCGCGGCAGCACGGGCGATTGGCGCGCAAGCGCTTGCGTCTGCCAGCTCAGGACGTTGCCGAGCAGAGTTGCCGCTTCGTCATCGAGGTTGTGCCCGGTAGCCAAAACCGAAAACCCTCGGTCTAGCGCCACCTTGTTAAACAAGTATCGTTTGCTCTGACCGCACGCGGAACAGGGTACGCGTCCGGTTTTGGACGATAGCTCCGTAACGCCCATCCCATATTCCTTGGCGAGATTTACCTCGATAAGTTCTGCGCCGCGAGAAGAAGCAAAGTGTCGCGTCTTTTCAAGCGACAGATTCGAGTACTCGCCAATTCCTAGATGCAGATGAAGGCCAGACGCGTTGAAGCCCAGCCCGAGCAGTACATCCCATAGGGCCAGCGAGTCTTTGCCGCCTGAGACAGCAACCAAAATTCGGTCATCAGGGGCAAACATTCGCCTGTGCTCGATATTTTGGCGCACCCTATTTGTAAAGTACGAAAGGAAGTGCGTGCGACAGTAACTGGCGTTATGCTGCCGAAGTTCGATGACCGCGTTTTCCTTGCACTTAAGGCATCTCATCCTCTACGCGCTACCCCCGGAAATTGCGGAAAGAATCTCGACCTGTTCGTTGTCCTCAACCCGGATATCGCGGGTGAGGACCTCGTCGTTACGAATTACGAGATGGCTTTCCGGGCTTAATCTAAGCGCGGCAAGAATCTCGCCCACGGTCATAGGCCCCTTAAGCTCGACTTCCGCGCGCCTAGGATTGCGGATAACTACCTTCATGGCTTGAGAGCGTTCGGTCCAAAAATACCTCAATTTAAGCTTAACCTTGCGAGCTGACTTTAAACAACGTAACAAAATCGCTTTCAAGCGCCGACTACTCGATGCGCCCTACACGCAATGGCGAAGGCAAGCAGGATGTAACGACCGCGGCACGCCAACGGCGCCAGGCGCAGGCGATAGGACGAGGTCAGCGATTCAGAATTAAGCCTGCCGCTGCTACCTGGTGATATGATGAAATTCAGCATCAGCGTAAAGGTGCAAGAAGTGAAGTGGCTTAAGGAACGCAAGCAGCTGATAGAAACTGGGCGAAGGATGATTCAGGACCGTCTGGCGTTCGGCAGCTTGGGCAACTTGAGCATGCGTCTGCCGACGCGCGCACGAAAGGCCGAAGCGGTTTTGATTACTCCGAGCGGAATCGAATACGAGGCAATGACGCCTCGCGACTTGATAGTGCTTAGTTTGGACGGCCGAGTGCTCGAGGGCTCGCGCAGACCATCGAGCGAGACGCCGATGCACCTGTCGCTGTACAAGCAACTTCCGTGGATCCGCGCCATCGTGCACACGCATTCCCTGTGCGCTACTGCTTTGTCTGTCGCCAGGCAGCCCATACCGCCAATTCATTACCTCATCCAGCTACTTGGTGGTTCGACGGTTCCAGTTGCCGACTACGCCACATTCGGCACGCAAGAGTTGGCCGCCAACGTTGCGAAAGCACTTGGCGATGGAGGAAGCGCCGCGTTGATGGCAAATCACGGGGCGGTGACGGTCGGTAAAAGCTTGGAAGAAGCCTATGCCCGCGCACGGGTGCTTGAATACTTAGCCGAGGTTTATATAAAAGCGCGACTAATTGGAACGCCCGCGCTGCTTGGTCAGGCACAGCTCGAAGAGGTCCAGCGCCAGTTCGAGTTGTTCGGTCAAAAGGGTTGATAACCAGAAGTGGCAGCGGTAGCTCCTTTTGCGTCGAAGCCTGCTGGCGCCGAAGCAGTAAGCGACCCGGCACAAAAACTCAGGCAGGCGCAAGCCTAGCGGCCAAACTTTTGACGCAATAAAAAGAGTTATCGCCCGCTCTTTAGACCGCTTGCCGCGCCCACCGAAGCTCTGCCCGAGCCATCACAGCTAAAAAGCACCGACTTCAACCCTAGTCGTAATACTTCTCTTTGCTGTACTTAGCCAGAATGTCCGGGTCGTGTCCGAATACCAGGTTGGCATTGGTCTTGTTTGCGATCTGTTGAATTTTGCGCAAACTCACCCACCAGGCTGACATGTCGCGAATTAGCCATCCCAAGGGTCTTTCTTCGAAGTAGTTCTCTTTGAGATGGAACTGGTCGGACGTAAGAAGAAAAGGCTCGCTATTCTTAAGCTTGACTTCGAGCGTCATAAGCCCCGGCGTGTGGCCGGGCGTGTGATGTAAGGTCAGGCCGTCGAAAAGCTCGATTCTGTCGCCGTGCAGAGCTTTCCAGTTGAACGACGGGTCAAGGTAATGGGGCAGGTAGGCGCCGAAGTCTTCCTTTGTGGCAACGGCGTAGAAAGCGTACTTGAGTTCCTGCTCGTGGACGTAGATCGGCACGTTGTGGCCGCGGAAGAACTCAAGCCCGCCTGCGTGGTCGATGTGCAGATGGCCCATGATTATGCCTTTTACATCCTTGATTTCGTAGCCCGCTTTATTGAGCAGCTTGTCCAGTCGATGCTCGTCCGAATAGCCGGAGATCGTAAAGGCGTCCTGTACGGGCGCTGGCCACAGCTCTTGATACTTCGGTGCCGCCCCGCACTCGTAAAGAAGCACTCCCGCCTTCGGATGCTCGATAAGGGTGGCGATCAACTTTAATGAGCGACGAACCGGCTCGGGTCTAGGATTGCTTTGCGTTGCCGCGCCTGCCCCCATCAGTGACCAGCCTTGGTCGGCGACCACCGTTCCCAAATCTAACACGCGAAGCTTCATCGGCTCTGCACCTCCCGCAAACTTCCCGAGTAAAGAACAAGTTTCAAGACATGACGCTAATCTTTCGTGCGTATTTCTGTCAAGAAAAGCCCACTTTCGGCGATTAAATAAAAACAGCGCTTGTGAATCGCTGACGCTGGGTTCTAAGATTTAACTCAAGCGCTTTGGCGAGATCTTTTTGCTGTGGGGGACAGAAGCGATGTTTCCAACAATCAAAGGCCGCGCAACACGCCAGGCCCATGTGAACATTCCTGAAGGTACATACGAAGAAGAGCACGGCCGCAAGGGTTTTTTCGGGAAGAGCTCGCAGCTCTACCATCTCCATATGCCGACTGGATGGGTGCGCGTGGAAGGGCCTTTGCGCCCGCGGATGTTCGCCGGCGCGCGCGCCGAACCGCCCGACCTGCGCGACCCGAACGCAGGCCCCATGACGGTGGCGGAAAACGAAGATGCGGCGATTCTGATCTCCAGGCGGCGTGCACCGATGCCGTACCTTTTCCGCAACGCCGACGGCGACGAACTTCATTTCGTCCATCGCGGCCAGGGCGTTTTCGATACCGACTACGGAACGCTTGCCTACGAGCCAGGCGACTACATTTACCTTCCCAAAGGAACCACGTATCAGGTACTGCCTTCGCAGGAGGACAACTTTTTCCTGATCATTCGGAGCCTCGCCGAGCTTAATTGGCCCGAGCGCGGGCTTTTGGGCAAGCACGCCTTTATCGACCCGTTGATGGTCGAGACACCCCAGCCTAACCCTCACACAGAAGAGCAGGGAGAATGGGAAGTGCGGGTACTCAGGCGGGGCGAGTTGACCAGTTTCTTTTACCCCTACCATCCGCTCGATGTCGTGGGGTGGCAGGGGGACCTTGCACCGCTTCGTTTTAACGTGCGCGACCTGCGCCCCATTGTTAGCGCACGCTATCATTTGCCGCCCACTGTCCACGCCACTTTCTTTTCCGATAGCTGCGCCATCTGTACCTTCGCGCCTCGGCCGCTAGAAAGCGACCGCGGATGCGAGAAGGTTCCTTTTTACCATCGCAATGTCGACTGGGACGAGCTTATTTTTTACCATTCGGGCGAATTTTTTAGCCGCGGAGGCGTGGAGCCCGGCTCGATTACCCTCCATCCTCAGGGAATTCATCACGGACCCCAACCGACCGCCCGCCAGTCGGTACGCGACAAAACCGAAACGCGGGAAGTTGCTATCCTGGTCGAGACGAAGAACCCGCTTCGAGTAACCAAAGACGCACTGGCTATCGAGGTGGCGGACTACGCTACAAGCTGGGTGCGCCAACTGCGCGCAACCGAAAGGTGAAAGGTCCCTATGCGTTTTGGCGTGTTTTCGGTTGTCGACCATTACCCAGGCGAACTGCCGCGAACTGTTGCCCAGTTCTATAACGAGTTGCTCGAAAGGGTCGAACTTGCTGAGGAGCTAGGCTACGAATCGTTCTGGGTCGCCGAGCACCATTTCCACGAGTACGGCGCGATACCCGCGCCGCCGGTTTGGATGGGAGCCGCTGCTGTCCGCACGCGCCGCATTCGATTGGGAGTCGCGGTCAGTGTGTTGCCGTTTCACAATCCGCTGGAGGTGGCCGAACAGTACGCTATGGTCGACATACTTTCCGGCGGCCGCCTAGAATTTGGCGTCGGCTCGGGTTACCTCAAACACGAATTCGAGGGCTTCAACATCAAGTTCGACGAAAAGTATGCACGCTTCGACGAGGCGCTCGAAATTATCAAACTGGCATGGTCGGGAGAGCGGTTTTCTTACGAGGGGCGCTTCAACAAAATCAGTGGAGTGAAGCTTCAGATCGCGCCGCTGCAGAAGCCCCATCCACCGATTTTTATCGCCGTGCTTCGCAATGACGCGGCAAAATACGTCGGGGCGCGTGGTTACCCCGTGATGACCATACCTTACGCACGAGCGACAGGAATCGAACCACTGGCGGAGATGGTCAAGGAGTACCGCGAAGCCTACGCGCGCGCCGGCCATAACGACCCGTCGAAGGCCCTGGTGGTTTGCGCTCTCCATACCTACGTAAGCGACAAGGCCGCCGAGGTCGAGCGGTACGCGAAGCCGGCGATGGAGCGCTACGTGCGCACGCGACTTTATGCCACGTCGCGGCCATTCGAAGTTTTGGAGCAGATCAAGCTCATTGCTGCTGGCAAACCGGAACGGGTAATCGAGGTAGTCCGTCTTTATCAGCAGGCAGGCTTCGATCTGTTCTTGAGTCTCGCCGATTATGGAGGAATGGAGCACAAGGCGGTGATGCGGTCGATGGAACGGTTTGCGCGCGAAGTCATGCCGGCCTTCCGCGACAATGCTTGAAGGTTGAAATTACGGCAACGATGAATGCCGAGCGCACTGACACAAGCTATCGAGCATGGCTCGATATCGAGCCTACCTCCGACTTCTCGATCTACAACCTTCCGTACGGCGTTTTTAACCGAAACGGGAAAAAACGTGTCGGAGTGGCGATCGGCGACTATGTCCTTGACCTTGCCGAGCTGCACGAGGCAGGGATGTTTGCCGGCACTGCGGTAGCGGGCGAAAACGTATTTGCGAGGCATTGCCTGAACGACTTTATGTCGTTAGGAAGAGCCGCCTGGGGCCAGATTCGACAAAGATTACTCGAGTTGCTAGACGCCGATAACTCGGAGTTGTCCCAACGTCAGCCGCTTCGCGACCGAGCGCTAATAAGGATGCGCGAGGTTACCCTTGAGATGCCTGTCGAAGTCGCGGATTACATCGATTTTTACACCTCGCGCGAGCACGCAAGCAACGTCGGCCGGTTGTTCCGTGCCGACGCTGCGTTGCCGCCCAATTTTGTCTACATGCCGCTTGGCTATCATGGAAGGAGCGGCACGATTTTCGTCTCGCCCCATAAAGTGCGCCGTCCGAAGGGGCAGTATCGCCCCGACCCGACCAAACCGCCGATCTTTGGCCCGACGCAGCGCCTCGACTTTGAGCTCGAGGTAGCGTTCGTTGTCGGCCAGGCTAGCGAGGAAGGTGTACCGATCCCCGTCGACCATGCGCGCGATTACATCTTTGGCGCCGTTTTGCTCAACGATCTGAGCGCCCGCGACATCCAACAGTGGGAGTACCAGCCTCTGGGGCCGTTTTTGGGCAAGTCTTTCGCCACCGTCATTTCGCCATGGGTAGTCCCATTGGCTGCTCTCGAACCGTTGCGCGTGCCGGGTGTCAAGCAAGAGCCAGAACCGTTACCATATTTGCGCTTGGCCGAAGACTGGGCTTTCGACCTACATCTGGAAGCTTGGCTCAAAACTGTCGAAATGGACGCCCCGACGCGCCTGACAAAGACCAACTTTCGCTACCTTTACTGGAGTGTCGCCCAAATGTTGGCTCACGCCACAATCAACGGTGCGCGCATGCGCGTGGGCGACCTTTTTGCCTCTGGCACAGTGTCGGGCCCCACGCCCGACTCGCTGGGCTGTATGCTCGAGCTTAGTCAGGCAGGAAGATCACCGGTGTTGCTGCCCTCGGGAGAGACGCGCGCATTTCTGGAAGACGGCGACCAGATTACGCTTGTCGGTTACGGCGACGTCGAAGGCAGACGCGTCGGTTTCGGCGAATGCGTGTGCACAGTGGTGACCGCGGATTAACCATCGCCTGACGGTCACTACCGAGCCCCGCTGTGCCTACCTGGCGCCACGTCCGAAGAGCACCACCTTGATCGTTTGCACAATAATTTGCAGGTCAAAAATCAGCGAACGATTTTTGACATAGTATAAATCGTAAGAAAGCTTCTCTTCCGCGTCTTTGATCGTCGAGCCGTACGGATAGCACACCTGTGCCCAACCAGTGAGGCCTGGTTTGACGACGTGGCGATATTCGTAGAAAGGAATCTCCTGAGCAAGACGCGGCACCAGTTCGGGCCTCTCCGGACGTGGTCCGACGATGCTGAGGTCGCCCTTGAGTACATTGACTAACTGCGGAAGCTCGTCAAGGCGAAGCTTGCGAATCACGCGACCCACGCGGGTAATTCGCGGGTCTTGGGCCTTTGCCCAAACCGGTCCGCTAAGCGCCTCCGCGTTATGGTACATCGAGCGAAATTTGTAAATGTCAAAGACCCTACCATTTTGCCCGACTCGCTTCTGCCGATAGATAACGGGACCCGGCGAGTCGAGCTTGATAGCCACCGCAATAAGAGCTGCCACGGGTAAAGTCAGAATTGCCAGTAAACTTGCCGCTATCACGTCCACTACTCGCTTCAAGCACTCGCGCGGAGTCGAACGCAAAAATCCTGGAGCGACGATAAGCCATGATTCGCGAAGTTGACTTAGAGGTAACCGACCCGTAAGCCGTTCATAGAACGACTCGAAATCAACCACGTCTACACCGCAAATGCGCCACATCAAAAGCTGTCTGGTTGGGATCGGACTTGCGTTGGGATCGGCGAGAACTACCGTGCGTACTTCCGAACCAATAGCTTCAGTTCCTGCAATGCTCACCGGTCTAGGCGCGCTGATTGCACTCGAACCGACCCCTGCGGCCAGCTTTGGCATCTTCAAGGACTCAAGCGCGACGAAGTCGACCAGCTGGTAGCCCAAATGTCCGTGGCGCTCTAATTCTTGACTGATCAGTTTGGCGCGTTCGCCATCGCCGATCACGAGGACTTTGCTCACGAACCATCGTGCTAATAACGAACCCAACGCCAGACGCCAGGCTATCAAAAGAACCGTGTCGGCCAGTAAAGCCATCCCGTAAAAACGGCGACCCAGGTTGAGGGCCGGCACCATAAACGCCAAAGCCACAACCATCAGCGACGTCAACGCAGCAGCGCTTATCAAGTCGACCACAAGTCTTGCGGGCTGACGGGCGCGATGGGGAGTGTAAAAATCGTGGAAATACAGAGCGATAAGCCACAGAGCAGCCAGCACAGCAGCGGTCAAAGCAATACCGTGTCTGGGAACCTCAGCCAGGCGCATCTGCCGCATTGCCAACTCCCCAGCTGTTGCTCCCACCCAAGCAAGCGCAAAATCGGCGCCAATTACCGCGATGAAGCGCCGAGACAGTTCCCAGGGGGCAAAGATCGCCATCGTCAGCTCGTCCTACAGCGCAAGGCGACGGTCGAGCCGCCGCAGCAAAGACATGCCGAAAGACCACGAGCTCCAATGGAGCTGCAGCTCGACACCATCTTTCCGCAGTCCCCAAGACCGCAAGTTGTCCAAGAGCCAACTAACGGGTTCCGTACCACGCTCGCCTCAAAACGTGTCCGAGCAGAGCCAGGTCCGAAAACCAGTTGGTCGACCTCCACCGTTTTCACTCGCCTCTGCGCGTCCTCCACTGGCGATGGCGACATCGTACCCTGATAAACTATGCTTGTCAATGATAATTAAAAATTATCTTGGACGATAATTGACGATAAAAAGGGATAATCAAACAACGTTTTGTACGTAAGCGGTGAGACTCAACAAAGCAGCGGAAAAAGTAGGGCTTAAGACTTTAAGGAAGCTTAGCTTTTACGACGACGAGCAAGCTGCGCTAAGCTCGCGTTCAACTGCCGCTATGAACCGTTCGAGGCTATAATGCTCGGCTGCGCGCTGCAGGGCATTGGCTCCGAGCCTGGCTCGTAGGGCCTCGTCTCCAAGCAACCGATTGATAGCTTCGGCAAGCCCGACACTACTGCGGGGCGCCACAGTTAGGCCAGTTACATTGTTCAGACTTACAGTGGGAACGGCCGTGGGCAGCCACGTATTGATCACCGGCTTCCCACATGCCATCGCCTCCAACTGCACCAGACCGAACGACTCCGCACGCTCCACTGAAGGCAGCACGAAGATGTCACAGGCATGGTAGTAGGGAGTTAGCCAGCGAACAGAGTCAATAATATGGACTTTATCGTCGACGCCGTGCGCCGCGGCAAGCGCACGTAGCCGTGCCTCGAGTGGTCCGCTACCTACGAGCAACAGCTTGGCATCGACGTACCTCATCGCCTCGATCAGGTACTCGAAGCCTTTGTAATAGACAAAGCGCCCTACCGACAGTACAAGCGGCGTTCCGTAACGCCGCCGTATTTCACTGGCCGCTGACCTGACCTCCGGCGTATCTTCGAAGCGCCTCAGATCGATTCCAAAGGGCACTGCCACGCACTTGGAGCGGTACCGGCTTAGAACCTTAGATCGTTCGGCGAGTTGACGGTCTGAAACGAAGATTCGTTTCGCCCTACCGAGCACGGCGTGCCACAATGGGGTAAGTAGGCGACCAGCCATGCGTTGACGCACGACGTCGGCATGGTACCAAACCGAAATAGGCTTCTTGTTTTGGCTCAACTGCGCTGCCAGAAAACCGAGAGGAAAGGGATGGTGCAGCAGTATCAGGTCGCAATCTCCTGCATTTCGGCGAAAGCGGCGCATGAAGTCTGTCGAGACGGGCATGCTCATCACCCAGGCAAGCGTCGCAGCCTTTTCGACCAGGACTCCGTTGATTACCTCGCTTGAACCGGTGCCACGCTCGGCGCAAGCCAACACCCGCACTTCGAACCGACCACGCGCGCTAAGCCCTTCGGCCAGTTGCGCAACCACATGCTCCACTCCGCCAATATGGGGAAAGTACGCTTTGTTGACTTGCAACAAGCGCAGGCTCAAACGCTCGTCTCCCTTCCACAAAGTGAAATAGCGTCGTTGGAAGCGACACGCTGATTCGGTCTGAACGCGTCCACAACCATGGGTTGTTACCCAAACGGCAGCGCGTTCAGTGCGCGCCGCGAACGCCTAATGTGGAAAACTCGCCCTTGAGCAAATCCGCCATGATTCTTGCCCCGTCACGCCAAGTCCAGCCAGCCCGCACGCTTACCGGCCTGCGCTTGTCTTCCACCACGGCAAGGATCCCTCTGCGAATTCCTTCAAAAGTTGGCTCCACGTAAATCGGGTACTCCCCTCCAGCTTCGCGCAACTCCGGCAAATCGCTGGCTACAACTCTGGTCCCGCAAGCAAGAGCCTCCGCCACCGGAATTCCAAAGCCCTCGTAAAGCGAAGGAAAAATCAGCGCGTGCGCACCCGCGTACAGCGCCGGCAGATCTTCGTCGGAGACGTATCCAAGCAGCCGAATCGTCCTACCTTCATCTTCTCTGAGGATACGCTGCACGTCTCGATCGACGCTTGCGCCGCTGCGCTTTTCGCCGACAATTACCAATGAAAAGTCGCCAAGCAATCCCCAGCGCTTAAGCTCGGCAAAAACACGAACCAGCAAATCGAGGTTCTTACGCGGATCCCAGCCCGCCACCGTAATTAGATACGGCCGGCGAACCCCATGGGCAGCCAGCCGCCGGGCAACTTCCTCGGGAGGCGGAGGCACGAAGTTCTCAGCCACGGCGGGCGGAATCACTGCCGCGACTTGCCATTTCAGTGTCCGCTCCAAACGCGCGGCGGTCCCATGGGAGATCGCGACCAGAGTGGTGGCGTACCTATAGCGTCCCTCGAAAAGTCGAAAAAGCGCCCGAACCCACGGGCGCATCGTATGCGGCAAAACCTTATAGTGAAGGTCGTATACCGTCGCTACCACATTGACGCCTCTCCCCAAATTTGGAATAAAGGGAGCCTGTACCGCCCAGTACGCGTCTAAACGATCCGCCCTACACAGCGCGCCGACGCGCAACGCAGCCCACAGGAACATCGACCATTGTGGCGCGGGCAAAGACTCGACTCTGATCGTCCATCGCCGAGACAAGACTCCAGGTAAAGGCGCTGAAGGCAAATAAGCAAACAAAGACGCGGAGGGCAAAAGCTCTTCGAGCGCCTTACTCAGTTCAAGCACATACCGGCCGATCCCAGTAACCGGTCGGGAAAGAAACCTAGCGTCAATACCGATTCGCATCTTTCAAGGGAGGCTCTAACCTGAGAATGCTAGCCCGCATTAGGCGAACTTCCCTGGTGGTAAAGTTACCGGCATCTCGTAGTCGACGTGCGAGCACTATTGGGCTAGGGTGCAAGCGGGCTCGGCTGTTTGGTGCAATGTCATTCGCAGCTGTGGACAACATTGACCTAAACCTCACTCGCTTTCCACAACTTTTGAGCAAAGCCCACTCGCGCTACCACCTCGAGTAAGGCCACCGAAATTAAGAAGAACGGCAGTTCACTGCGAAGCTCGAGGCCCAAAGCCCCATCGGTCGCCGTTCCGAGCACCACAACCTCCAAAAATACCGTTTGCACCACGGGACCAGACAGCAAGCTCTTGTCCCGCAGCCACAACCACAAAAACGAAACGAGAAGGGTGAAAAGAGCAGTTCCCACGAAAACCCCCGTCCTGCCGTCGAGCACATAAAGTGTACCCAACAACGACGGTGCAACCGCCCAAATTCCGCTTTCTGAAAGATCTGATGGTACCCCCAGCACTTCCTCGTTCACGTAGCCGCCGAAACCATTTGGGTAGCTCTGCGCGATGCCCCAAAATTTCATTCCCACAGGTTTCGGCTCGGCATCAACCACGACAGTAAAGGCATCCACGCCAGTTAAGCGCATGACCAACATCCTGGCCAATGACTCCGAGTCGATCCCCACGGAATTCGCCAGTTTCAGGCTATCGCTGAGCCCCAGTCCCACTGCGTGTGCCTCCCTAAAGGCTCCCGCCAGCGGGTAAGCAGCTGCCACGCTCAAGACGGCCAACGCGCCAACCAAAGCCGCTCTTACCGGTCGAATGCGGTAACCCAGCAAAAAAGGCAGAAAAGCGATTTGAAGTAGGATATGCGCGATACCCGCTTTGCTTCCCAGAAATACGACGTTGCTAACGCCATAAAGAATGGCCAACAATCCCCCGATGGCGCCTAGAAGTCTGTCGCGGCTTTGAAAGGCATACTGAACGCCCAACAGCATAAGCATCGGTATCAATGTCTTACGCGACAAGAGCACGACACCCCTAAGATGAAATGGAAGAGTCGTGCGAACCGGCGATCCCATCGTCATGCCGTATCGAAGCATCACAATGTTTGTCAGCACTGACAAAGCCACGCCGAGAAAAACGGCAGCACAAGCGGCTTCACGCGACGGCGCAACGCGAGCCGAGTCGATAATCGCGCGATCGAAATAGTGAACGGCAACTGCTGCCACGAAAAAGCCGCAAAAACCTAAAGTGGTCAACTCATAGACCCTCATTAGATTGGCGGGCGCTGCTGCTGCCGGGTTATAAGCCATCGGCATGGGAACGTATATCATCAGGTCTGGCCAAATCACTATGGCGTAAAACTTAAGGTAGTAGCAGCAGATGAAAACCGCGAAAATCACCCACAATGGAAGCAAACGCTTAAAACCCTGAAGGACAAATCGCGCAAGCGTCACGGCGAGGAGGCAAGCAGTTGCGGTAAGCGCAAAGTAGGAATAAGCGTGATCCAAGAAACGATTAAAGGTCAGCAAATAACAAATAAAAAACAGGGCAACAAAAACTAAAGTAGGCATGGCGATCGCCTAATTCTGCTTGGCAGCAGATACTCAATGGTCCGCCCCAATTGAAGCGTCTGCGATTCCATAGAGGTGGTTGGTAACTCTCGAACCTTCAACAGCTCGTTACTCGAAATGTAGCCTACTACCCAAGGCGCGTCGTGGAAACCTCAACTCTTATGCCCCATAACGCACGCTGCCCGAAGCGTCTGCCGCAAGAATATCCTCCGCCCGCACGAACGAGCACGCAATTCAACCTACCGCCGGCGGTTTGCAGGCCGGTCACACTTGAGAAACGCTCGCAAAGGTGGATTGTCGCGGCCAATCGATTGGGAAATTGCGTGCGCTTTCCTTGAAACCTGGAAGGATTCAAGACCATGGTTTTTCGCCGCCGCGAAAAACGTCTAGAACGCATCGTTTTGCCCTTGTGTCGGCACGCGAACGTATCCGACTGAGCCGACCCGAGGTAGATCACGCTTTTGCGAGACCATCAGGAGAAGTCGCTTCCAGCGCTCTGTTGACCCTAGCCAGCACGGTTTGAGCGGAAACCGACCTGATGCACTCCCGCTCACCACATCCACGAAGGCAAGGAACGCACGGCACCGAGCCAATTATCACGTCACAACGTCCAAAACGCGGCTTAAATAAAGAAGGATATATCCCGCTCCACAACGCAACCGAAGGCACGCCCAATGCGCTCGCTATATGGACCGCTACCGAGTCGAGGCCGATCACAAGCCGAGCCTTGCTCACCACGCTTGCGAAGGAACTCAGGTCAAGACGATTGCACAGGTTAATTGAATTTGGCAAACCGTCGATCACTTGCGCAATAAGCTCGCTTTCGCGCCTGCCCCGGCCGGTGAATACGAGCTTATACTGGCCACAAAGCTCAGCCGCAACCGTCCGCCAGTTTGTCACAGGCCATTCCTTGTGCGGGTCACCAGCTCCAATATGGAGGACGATATATGCTCCTGGCTCGAGGGATTCGCCATCGTTCATGGCGGCCTTAACCTGGGACAAAGGCCTTACTAAGTAGTCGAGCGAAGGACGCATCTTTTTGACCTCTTCATCTGCACACCCCAGATTCGCAAGCAGATAACCGTGGTAGTCGAGCATGTGCGCGTTCAGCCGAAAAGGCAACTCAAAACAATGAGTGAAAAACGCTCCGAAACCGCCGCTTCCGTATCCGATCCGCACCGGAACACCCGCTGCCCACGGAATTTCCGCAAGGTTTGGGTAGAAAATGTAAAAATCAATGGAAAGGTCGTACTTGAGGCGACGGATTTCGCTGATGCTTTGTAAGCTTGTGCGCACCGTGCGGGCGATACGCCTGGTAAGGGAGAGTTTGGATCGGTTAAGCACCCAGTGATCGGCTACATGGACGTAGTTAACCAAGGGATGCGCTTTTACGAGCTCCTGCGCCCAGCTACCGCAAAGAAACCCGATCTCCGCGGTGGGAAACCTCGAGCGCAGCACGGGAAGTGCAGAGCTAGCAATAACTACGTCCCCTAAATGGGCACCGTTGCAGACCAATATCCGCCTGGGTGCAAGGCCCCCCAGCGACAAAGTACTCGACCTGTTCTTACTGGCAAAAAGCAGGTCTCGAGTTATGATATGCGATGCTAGAAGATAAAGGCGCAGCAAGCGGTTGTGCGCGTAAAAACCCCTCCATAGCGGAGTTGACGGAATCTCTTCTAAAGGAAGCATGCCCAAAGCTGAGCGTTGGCTTTCCCTTTTCAAAGAAAATAATACGCCTTGGAATTAAGCGGAACCGGACGCGAAAGTTGAGCTCGGTTGTGAAGCAACACTAGCAACAGCTAAACCGCCTGTGGCACGGCGAGATCTCTGGCCGCAGCTAAAACGCCCTTAGCAAAAGCATGATAGCGCCCCCGACCGAGTTCGCGCAGCACAGGCAATATTCGCGCCAGTCGCCTTCGATGGACGAGCTCGGCCCGAAACAACAAAAAACTTCGATAGCTCTCGATTAGGGCTAGCGCGACCTCGTCACAAAAACCTTCAAGGCAAGTTTTTTGCTTGACCCACTCAAGCGCTGCAGTCAACTCTTGAATGCGCGCTTCGAATTGCCCCAGCTCCCTGCCCACGAGCGCGTTTTTTACCCGCTGCGCTAATCCGTAATGAATACGACTTACGGTAGCCTGGGTTGTATGAATCCTATGCAACTGTTGGGGCTCATCAAGCCAAGCTACGTCAGCAGCTGACCCAATAGCCAACAGGAGCAAAGCGTCGAAGCAACGAATGTGATGCTCCGGAAAGGGCAGGGCGCGACGAACCTCGGCCCTACGAAACCCCATCCCGTGCCCCAAGGCCGGCAGCTCATGGCTTATGAAAGCTCGCCATACTTCGCGCCCAGCTCGAAAAACACGGTATTTAGGAACTGAGCCAACGCGCGGCGCTTTTCGAACCAACCGCTGACGCCAAAAGTCATAAAATGTCCAGCCTAGAGGGCGCAAAGCGTCGTCGACCAAGCTCGAGTTAAACTGAACCAGTGCGACCTTGGGTTCCAGAAGAAAGACTTCTTCCATCAGTTCCAGCTTGCGGGGAAGCCATACGTCATCGGAATCACTAAGACAGATAATATCGCCTGTGCACAAACTGATAGCTCGTTCAAAGTTCTTACATATGCCGACGTCGGTTTCGTTGACATGCAGCCTAACGGCAAAAGAAGCCCGAGCGGCAAAGTCGCGCACGATCGCGATTGTCGCGTCCTTAGAGCCGTTATCGCTAATAACCAACTCGTCGGGAAGGCGCGTCTGCGCAAGATAGCTTTCGAGCTGCTCTTGGATAAATCGCTCCCCATTGTACACAGCCATCGCGATCGATATTCTGGCGCGCTTACCCATCGTTTCCTGTCCGCGAAGACGGCATCGCCGGGCAGATCACAGAAATAAAAAAGGCTCATCAAACCACCGACTCGTGCCCCTCCCGCCCGGTCCACAAGCCATGAAACTAGCCGCTCTCGGCTAACGCGCTTCGTCCGTCAACGGCACTGGATCGGCCGGAGCAAACGCCCTCGGTAGCTGGGACATGCCATGCGCTCGGACCTGAGGAACATGCCTTAGCCAAATTACCAGGGCATAGAAAACGGCCGCCAGCAAACCAGCCAAAGCGCTGTCGAACAGCACGCGGGGGCTGTAAGGCTTGTCGGAGGCGGCTGGCGGGTCTATCACGCGAAAGGCAAAGTCCGCCTCGACCTCGGCGAGTTTGCGCTGCTGCATCTGGCGCGCGATAAGCTCGTAAAGCCGCGCCTGTAACAGCGTGTCAGGGGTCGCATCCGCTTCCGCAATCATGGACTTGATCGCCGCGGATGTGTCTTCGATCGTGCGCTTACGAAGCAGATCCCGCAGGTCGTCGACATAAAACCGAAGAATTTGCTGAGCACGCTGACGGTCATCGTCAATGTACGAAAGCGTAATGTTGCCGGTCCTGATTGAATAAAAGGCGTCAAACCGTTGCTCAAGGATACGATAGATTTGCCATTGACGATCGCTTGGAGAGCGGATGCCGACTAAGCTTAAAAACCCCTTTGGGCCCGAACCCTGCTCGTATTTAAGCAGCGATGCTTCGAGGTGATGGCGACGAACAAGAGCGACACTGAAATCGAAACTTTTGAGAATCGCGATATACTCTTCGGCATCATTCGATTCCCCGAAGCCGAGAAATCCTGACACATCTCCTAGTCCTCCACCAAATCCCCCCACCATGCCAGCCAGCCGGGCCTGAATGGCTGATTGTGCCACCGGCCTTATCAGCGCCTCGGCCTTATACCACTTGGTGAACACAAACGCGGTCAACACACCCGTGCCAAATGCTGCCGCTGTCGCAGCCAACGCTACTCGCCACCAGCGCCGCCGAAGCAGCACCAGGTACGGAACCATCTCGGCGTCATCCCCAGATGGCAAGCTACTGCTGCCCCATCGGCTGTCAGCACGTGGCTGTGCCATCGGCTCTCTCACTTCTCTTTGCGTTCTCGTAGTCGCCATGAAGCGCAATTCCTCGAACTGCGAACGTAACCGAAGCTTTTGGCACCCGTTACACCGTTGCGCCAATTTCTTCGCGGTCAGCAGATAAACCATATCTCAGCGCAATATCTAAGAAAAGGTGAAAACTGTCCCAATTAACCTTGTCGTTTCAAAGCCGATAACTGAGCTACGCAGAGCCTTAGGCGTCCCAGCAAGGCTTAAATTGAATGCGGAAAAGCTGCGCTAGCGCTATCGGCTAAACCGAGCGAAGCGATACAAGACGCCCCAATTGTTTCGATCCGCTTGCCCTCGGACAAAAGCCCAAAGCCAAACCGACTCAACGCCTCTTACACATCGAGCCTCCGAGAAGGTTTCCAGGGCACAATGGGGATGATAACGCACGGCAAGCGACTTGGAGCTGAATGTCAACCAGGAATTGCCCGGCTCGTCTAAATCGTTAGAAACGTTTTGGAGGTTGAACTATGAAAGCTCGATACCTCGTAGCAACGCTTGTAACAATAAGTACGCTCTGCGTTAGCCTGCCATTTGCTTACGCGCACTGGCGTCACGGGCGTGCTGACGTGCCTGGAATGATGGCGGTGTGGCCGTTGCTTCAGCCGAATCAAAAGGCACAGGTGAAGGAAATTTTTGAAAAGGAACGTCCCGTGCTCGAAGCTCAACGTCGCTCGTTGAGGATTGCCCGGATCGCGCTTGCTCAAGCGCTTTTGTCAGGTGGGGATATCCAGGGGCCAGCGCAAGAGGTGGAGCGGGCTCATCAGGACCTCTTCCGAGAGCGAATAAAAGTTGCACAGCAAGTGATAGCGTTGCTTACGCCGGCTCAGCGCTCAGCCGCCTCCGACCTGCTGACGAAAATCATAAGCGCGCACCGACAGCTGGAAAGCGCGTTCGAGCAAGCACGTAAACAGGCTCAAACCACGACGCAACAATAACACCGACGAACCTTTAACGCCTGAAAGCAACGGATCTGGAAGCATCACACTGGCCCGATCCAGCTCCGATTAGCCTCGTCGCCGCCGAAAGCCTATGCGCAGTATGGAAACGAGCTAGATCGAGCTTCCAGATCCTTGCACCATACTGTTATCCTGTAGCAGTGTTCGATTGTTTGAAGCGAAATAATGGGGGGTAGTAATAATGGCAACCTTTGAGATTTGTTCGCTAATTATGCCGGGTAACGCTGGAGCTTTCACCATCGGAGAAAGGAAAGTGGCACAGCGTATTACCGAGCTTGCGCCGGAGTACCTGATGCTTTTGACTGAGCCGATTACGGCGACAATGGCCACCATCACGCCTAGCGGCCTTCCGCAATTGACCCCGGTCTGGGTAAATCACGACGAAACGTTTATCAACCTTAACTCGGTGCGGGGACGGGTCAAGGACCGTAACCTCAGGAAACAGCCCAAGCTTTCGCTAATGCTGCTCAACCCGAAGAATGCCTATCATTGGATGACGATCTACGGGCAAGTGGTCGAGTTTATTGAGGAAGACGACAAAGCTCGGGGCCATCTTGCCACCGAGAATATCGACACTCTATCCGAAAAGTATTTAAAAAGGCGCCCGTATCCATTTCGCGACCCGAAGGGCGAGGTTCGAGTCTTATACAGGGTTCAACCCACGCGCATCGTTACCTTTGGCAAACCTTAGCTACGCGCGCTTTGCCAGCGATTCCAAACCAACGGAGCACAGGTCCACAGTCGGGCGCCTTTAGCAGCTTCCCTGTGATGCGGGGCTTTTGCTTTTAATCGCGCATTTAGCAGCGCGGTGATCGCGGGAGATTATTCTCTGGCACGGGCCGCCAATTTCAATCTCGCGGTTGGTTTTATCGGTGACTTGACGCCAACTCGTTATTCGGAAAAGCGTGCTTGAATTGTGTGGACTCAAACCTTGCGAGCAGATTCTGCGCTTTAGAGCGTGGCGAATGAGGGCGGCACGGCGATCTCTCGCATCACCGATTCGGGCGTTCGGCGAAGGCCAGAGAAGCCGTAATTTTCAGCCCTCTTTCTAAACTGCTCTCCCACATAACCTCCCAAGCGGCGCCCGTGGGCAACGATAGCCCTGCCGTAGCGCGTGCGTTTCTCGTTGAACAATTTGAGCGCCTCTGTCAACGAGTTTGCACCGGCCAACGCCTCTACGAGTTCGATCGCGTCCTGCGCTGCCTTGGTCACGCTCATCGCGGTATGGGGTCTAGCTATAAAAGCCGCGTCACCCACGAGGACGACGCGGCCGAAAACGATCTGGGGAGACTCGAGGTCGAATATCGGTTGAATAAACGGTCGCGGGGCAAGCTGCACCGCTTCGGCGAACTGAGGCGCCAGCAGCCGCCGCGCGTCGGCGCGCATCTGGTTTACCACCTGCCCGCTCACCAAATTGGGCGCGATTCCATCGGGGTAAAACTTCCCCGCGTCATCGGTCAAAAGCCGGCGCAACTCACCGTTTTCGTCCGCTGGTCGATACCAGACAAAATTGAACCATCGATGGCCAGGCTCGACCCTGTCGCCGGTGCCGGCGATCGGATAACCTAGGATCTGTTCCTCTGGCAGCAGACAAAAAGAAAATCGTTCAAAAAGCTGGTCGCGCACCGATGGCGAAAACGCGCTCTCTTCGGCCAGACCACGCCACGCTGCGTATCCCACGTATGTAGGTTTCACCCCGGGAAGGAAAATAGAGCGCACGGTGGAGCGAATTCCGTCCGCGCCGATCAAAAGATCGCCGGTCACGGTTCCGCCGTCGGCCATTCGGGCTGTTACACGCGATGCTTCTTGTTCGATCGCGACCAAGGCCCGACCTGGGTGGTAACGCTCGCTAGGGAAAGCCTTGCGAAGCAGCTGGTAGAGGCGGCTCCATCCAGTCATTAGCTGGCGCAACGGCAACCGTCCCAGGATCTCTCCGTCAGTGCTGAAAGTGACTCGCTCGAAAACTTCGACCCCAAGAGAGCTGTCGACTTTGACGCCCGCGCGTTCGAGCGCTTGCAAAAGCTCGGGATGGGTGACGATTCCCGCTCCGCGGCTGGCAAGCTCCTGAGCCACGCGCTCGTAGACGTGAACGTCCCAGCCGGCGCGCCACAGAAGGTTGGCGCAAAAAAGTCCGGCTAGCGATCCTCCGATAACGATCGCGCGTCGGCTTTCGTTGGCCGCGGTCATCGTTAACACCGAAACCTTGCAGTAACGCGTTCGCGCCGCACGCCGGATAAGGCTTTCTGCTTACGACCGCTCAGACGATTCGGAGGCGGGATAGTTGAGTTCCAGCGTCACGCCGTTTGGGTCTTCGACGAACAGCTGGTGAATCATAAGATTAGGCACGGTGCGCTCGCGGTAAGCAACGTTATAGCGCTTGAGCCGCTCACGCATTTCTGCGAGTCCCGTGGCCGCGAACGCCACATGGTCGATCGTTCCCGTTCCTGCTTGCCCCTCCGGACGGCGACCAAGGTACTCGCCCAAAGCCTTCGGATCGCCTTCGTCGACAGCGATAACGTGAACCACTGCCCGGTCACCCTTATAAAGCCACAAGCCCGGAAAGTTAAATGGTGGGCGCTCGCCCACCTCTAAACCTATGACGTCCACGTAAAAGCGTCTGGTCTCGTCGAGCTTGCTTGTTCGGATGGTATAGTGGTCCAACCTTTCGATGGGCATCGCCCGTGTCCCCCTTTCTATGTCGCCTTACTTTTCATTACCTACTGGTTAGCTCTCTTTGGAGTCAAGTTTCGAGCGAAAGCGCAGCTTGCCTAAGGCGCTTGTCTTGTAGCACCGCCCTGTACGACCCAACGCTCCTTTTCTCGCCTTTGACACGCTATCGGTCATTCGCCAAATTCGGCTAATTTTTACGCTTAGGTGCGGACTTCACTCCTCCCTATTCGCTTCGCTATAGCTATCGCTCTTTAGCCAGAAGAGGGGAACGATCAGCAGCAACGGAATTATCGCGAACGTAACGTAGACTGTATGGAAGGCGCGCAAATCAGCGCACTGCCGTATCTGGAGTAACAAAGCCGTGCGCGCAGAGACATCGCTAGGCACTCGTGCATGGGCGAGCAAGGTTCTGTATTCGGCGGCCTTGCGGCTCATCAGCAAATTAGTCGCTGCCGATATGCCGAAAGCCGAGCCGAGATTTCTCATCATGTTGAACAAACTGGCCGCAAAGCCTATCCGCTCGCGCGGAACTGCGGAAAGCGCCACAGCCGACAGATTCGGAAACACCATCCCAGCTCCGACGCCGGAGAGAAATATCGGCCCCATCAGCGCGCGAAGCGACGTATGCAACTCCCAGCGCGCCATCTGCCAGTTTGCGCCGGCCATGATGGCGAAGCCCAATCCTACCAACCGCGTCGTTCGGTAACCCATCCGTGAAAGCTGCCCCACCAGCATCATCGACATCATAACTCCCAGCCCTCGCACCGCCACTACGTAGCCTGCCCGAGCCGGACCGTAACCCAAAAGCAGCTGGAGAAAAAGCGGGTTCATCAGATTTACGCCGAAAACAACAAATACCGCGATCGTCACCAGCGAAACCGCGAGCGAAAAAGACCGGTTGCAAAAAACACGCAAGTCGACTACGGGGTCTTCCACCCGCAATTCGTGAACTATAAGAAAGAGCAAAAACGCAAGCGAGCTGGCCGTGAACGCTTTGACCCACAAAGCCGCAAACCATCCCGAACGCTGGCCGCGGTCAAGAACCACCTGAAGCAAACCCAAGCCTAGCGTCAAACACAAGATACCGACATAATCGATCCTACCTGACGCAGCGCGGCCCTTGCTCAGATAGGGCGGATCCTCGATAAATTCGCGAACCATCAAAAAAGCGAGCGCGCCCGCCGGAAGGTTGATGTAAAAATTCCATCTCCAGTTCAAATGCTCGGTTATCCAACCTCCCAAAGTGGGGCCCAAAACCGGAGCGACCATCAAACCGATTCCCCATACAGCCATCGCGAGCGCATGCTCCGCGGGCGGGAACACTTCCATCAAGATCGCCTGCGACGTCGGAACCATCGCCGCGCCCGCCGCGCCCTGCAGGAAGCGAAACACGATCATGGCGCGCAACGTCTTGGCCGCGCCACACAACGCTGAGGTGATCATGAAAGCCGCCACCGAGATCAGAAAATATCGTCGGCGGCCGATCCGCGCCGCAAGCCATCCAGTCAGCGGGATAACCACCCCGCTAGATAGAAGGTAACTCGTCAGCACCCAGCTGATGTGATCGACGTCGGCATCAAAGCTTCGCTGCATGTAAGGCAGCGACACATTAACGATCGTCCCGTTCAGCAGCGGCAACGCCGCTGGCAGCATCACAGTTAGGGCGACTACCCATTTGCTCCCCGTCGGTTGCCAAGGGAAGGTTGCCGCTTCGGCGGCTGTGGTCGCAGTGCTTGGCTGGTTTGCAAACGGGACATCTGCCCGACCTGGAATGGCGTCGGAACTTTTCATCGGTTCACCTAGCGCAACCCGCAACTATTATGCCTTTTCGCTAATATGCTACGCGGCAGCTACAATTCCGTTCCACCACATGGCACTCGACGGCGTCGTAAGCCTCGGAAAGATTCTCGCCTCACGTAAAAGTCGAACGAAACCTCTGGTGCGAAACGGCAGGCTCCACGTCATAACGTCAGCTGTGTGATCGCCCGTTTAGTGGCGGAGAGCAAACACGTTCGCGTCCTTAGCAAACCGGCTCTGAAAGCTTGTCGATAAGTCTTTGTGCACTCCAGAAAAACGAACAGACACCCTGCGCCCTTCCAAAAGCAGGACTTTGAGCCAGCAGCCGTGCCAGAAAAGTCAAAAGCCTTCTGAGCCGGGCCTAAGGATAAAGCCTAAAAGCTAACGATTGAAACTAAACGTGGATGGAGGCAAGACAAAACGAGTACGGACCGCACTGCCGCGAGCCTAGCTACTGCCTAAATTGACGTGGCCCAGTCTCTACGGTCGACAACACTGGGAAACAGGCTTCTTTGCCACCTCCGTTGGAGGCGGAGCCATCCCTTCTGACGAACGAGATCGCAGCGCTCAAAACGCTAGCTAGCCTTTTCGGTCTTCTGCTCGACCGCCGAGCTTTCAGCGGCCCTTTTGGGTTCGGGGTCTGGCTCGCTAGTTGCGCGCTTGAAATCTCTGATCGCTCGACCCAGAGCGCCTCCGATGTCGCCGAGCTTACTTGGGCCGAAGATAACCAGTACGATTAGCAGCAATAGCAAAAGATGAGACGGGGCAAAAAGGTCCATAACAACTCTCCGCGTCAGGCTTTACAACGGCAAAATTAAAGCTTAGCCCGACTTCCTATGAACCGCAATTGGCAAGCTTCAAGGACGCAAAAATCGCTTCGAGCGGCCCGCGCTTACCTTTCGGTTGGGCTTTGCAAGCTCAGTCTGCGCCCATAAAACGCTAATTTACTAGCAGCTCGAGCCTTATGAAAAATCTAAAAAATCTAGTCGACAGTGCTGTTGCGTTTATCGATCAAAAATTCTTTTACCTCTTGATTGGCGCATATCTTACCGCTGGCTTGTGGCCAGGTCCTGGGTTGGCGCTACGCCGTATGAGCCTTTTTCCTTCGAGGTTCGGGCTCAGTGCTATTGCGATGAACTTTAGGCTGCCGGCGCTGATGCTTTCGCTTTTGCTTTTCGTCGTAGGTCTAAGTGTTGACTATGGAGAGCTTGGCAAGTTGGTACGTCGTCCAAAGACACTACTTGCCGGCACACTGGCCAATACTTTACTGCCTTTGATTTTTACCTTCGTGATGGCAGCTTTAATGGTCTTTTGGCACAACCCGAAGGAGGCGCAGGAGATCCTTGTGGGGCTTGCTTTTGTAGCTTCGACCCCGATTGCAGCTTCTTCGGCAGCCTGGTCGCAAAAGGTTGACGGCAACCTTTCGTTGAGCCTTGGGCTGGTGGTAATCAGCACGCTGATAAGCCCGGTGGTCACACCTGCGAGCTTGCGCGCAGTAAGCCTGGTCACGACGGACGACTACGCCGAGGACTTGTCGGAGGTTGCAGACAACAACGCAGGCTTGTTTTTAGCCGTGGCGGTGCTCGCTCCAGCAGCTTTTGGGCTTGGATTACAGGCTATTTTGGGTGCCGAGCGCATCGAGCCTTACCGCAAAGCGCTCAAGGCGCTGAACCTTCTGGACCTTCTGCTGCTGAACTACTCGAATGCGACGGTGGCGATTCCTGAGGTCCTAGCGGCGCCGGATTGGGACTTTCTTGCGGTGATACTTCTAATCGTGGCTACGCTGTGCGGTCTCGCATTCTGGGTAGGATGGGGACTGGGTGGATTGCTCAAGGCCAGCGCGGGTGACCGGTGTGCGCTTATGTTTGCGATGGGGATGAACAATAATGGCTCGAGCCTGGTCCTCTCGTCCTTGACCATGGCCGACCATCCAGCGGTCGTCCTGCCGATAATTCTCTACAATCTAATCCAACAGATTATTGCGGGCTTGGTTGAAACGGCTTTTCTGCGCCGCGCAAGTGGCATGCGCGAGCTTTCTTGAAGATGGAGCGACGCGCAGCGATTAGGCCTGCAAAGCCGATTCGCTTTCGCCGCCCTCCTCGATTTTCAAACGCTGAAGCTTCCGATAAAGGGTCGACAGATGGATTCCTAGCACGCGCGCGGCCTTGGCCTTGTCGCCTTCCACCTTGCGCAGAACGCGTTTGATGTGTTCGCGCTCCACCTCTTCCAGGGTAGGCTCGACGCCACCGGAATCGTCGGTAACGACGACCGACGAGCTTTGAAGCTTCTCCGGCAGGTCGTGGCTATGTATCACGTCAGTTTCGGCCAGAATCACGGCGCGTTCTACGGCGTTCTCTAGCTCGCGGACATTGCCCGGCCAGTGATAGTTCATCAAAAGCCGCATCGCGCCCTTGGAGAAGCGCATCCCCGAACGTCCGACTTGTTTTTCGAACTTGCGCAAGAAGTGATTTGCCAGAAGCGGGATGTCTTCGCGGCGTTCGCGCAGCGGCGGAACGTGGATGGTGATCACGTTGATTCGGTAAAGCAGCTCCTCTCGAAAGCGCCCCGCTTTGACCTCCTTTTCAAGGTCGCGATTAGTAGCGGAGATGATGCGCACGTCGAAGCTGACGGGATCGTTGGCGCCTACCGGATAGCATTCGCGCTCCTGTAAAGCACGCAGGAGCTTGACCTGAAGCGCGAGCGGCATTTCGCCGATCTCGTCGAGAAACAGCGTACCCTTGTCGGCCGCCTTGAGCAGACCCACTTTGTCTTGCGTCGCTCCAGTGAAAGCGCCGCGCTTGTAGCCGAAAAGCTCGCTTTCCAAGAGCGTTTCGGGCAGGGCACCGCAATTGATTGGCAAAAAGCGATTATTGCTGCGCTCGGAGCTAAAGTGGATCGCTCGCGCGATGAGCTCCTTGCCGGTTCCCGATTCACCCACGATGAGCACGCTCGAGTCCGAGCGCGCCACCTTCTCCATGACGCGGAAAAGCTGCTGAATCGCGTCACTGTTGCCGATGATGTTCTCGAAGCGGTACTTTTCGCGCAGCTCGCGGCGCAAAAAGCGGTTTTCCCGAAACAGCGACTTTTGCGCCAGCGCGTTGCGCACGACCGCCTTGAGATGGTCGTTAGCAAACGGCTTGGTGATATAATCGTAGGCACCTTTGTGAAGGGCATCCACCGCCGACTCGACGCTAGCGTAGGCGGTCAAAATGATCCCCATCACTTCGGGATCCATCTCACGCAGCCATCCGAGCAGCTCAAGGCCGCTTGCCCCGCCGCCCAGGTTCACGTCGATAATGGCAAGGTCGATCTGCTCGCGCTCGAAAATCTGTCGTGCTACCTGTGCGTCATGCGCCTCGAACACCTCGTAGCCCTCGGAGCGCAAAATCTGGCCGAGGATCATCCTCATCAGCTCCTCGTCTTCGACCACGAGAAGCCGCGCGCCTGCGGTCGACGAGGAAGACGAAGACCACGTTTGTTCTTCACTCATTGAGACACACCCAACGGTTGCTCCCCAGCACCCGCCTCGTAAGCGGGCAACGTGACCGTCACGGTGGTTCCTTTGCCAACTTCACTGTCGACGTGAATCGTGCCGCGATGAGACAGAAGAATCCGCTGGCAAAGCGACAGGCCAAGGCCAGTGCCCGCGCCAGCTGGTTTGGTGGTAAAGAAAGGATCGAAAATGCGCGAAAGGTGCTGGCGCGGAATACCGATGCCGTTGTCGATTACCTTTAGCACTACCCGCGCGACTCGTTCACCCCCGTCGCAGTTGGTCTCGTTACGGGTGACGATTCGGATAACTCCGCCGTCGTTCAGTCCAGCGTCAGCCGCATTGAACAAGAGATTGAGTAAAACCTGCTGAATTTCGCGATCATCGGCGAAAACGGGTTTTAGGTCGGGCGCTAAATCCGTCTCCAAGCGCACGCCGTTGAAACGCTTGCTGTAGGCAATGAGCCTTAGGCTCTCATTAACGATCGCATTCAAGTCGATCGGTTTTCGCTGAAGCGAGGCCGACGGTCGCGCGAAATTGACAAGATCCTTAAGCGTGCCAGAGATTCGCGTAATCTGAGACAAAATCGTGTGAAGCGTCATCCGTCGGTTGGGGTCGTTCTCACCCGTAAGCAACGACTGAACGAGCGAAAAAATCGACGCCAACGGGTTATTTACCTCGTGCGCCACTCCCGCGGCAAACGTGCCCGCGGCAGCCAGGCGCTCGACCTTTAACAGCTCATCCAGCATCTCGCGCCGCTGGGTCACATCCCGAAGCGTCATCTGGATGAACCGGCGGTCTCCATACTGAATCAGGGCCGAGTTAACGTCGAAGTAATGACCTGCTATCGGAAGGTCGTAGATTTGGTCGGAACCGCGCGTCTTGACCGCCTCGAGATGGCGTTTTACGCCCGATGCAACCGACGGAGACACGAACGTCCACAGTGGCTTGCCCAGAACGTCCTCGTCGCTGATCAAGCGATGTAGTCGCTGAGCTGCCGAGTTCAAGCCCAACACGATTCCGCTGTCGGGGTCGACGTCGATAATCGCATCCGGGGCCTTGTCGATGGCGTTGCGATATTTCTCCTCCGAGGCCCGCAGAGCTTTCTCTCGCGACTCGATGTAGAACTGCGAAACCATCAGACGGCGCTCGTCGATGGCCGCAACCGTAGCATCAACCAAACGGCGCACCGACCCGCCTTTGACCTGCGCCCTGATATGATCGAGCAGAATCTGTTTGAGCGCGATATGAATGGCGTCAAAACCACACGGACTTGCGCGTGCAAGGATCCCTTCCTGGCAGTGATAGCGCAAGTATATGTAGGTGCGAATGTCCCTTGAATCACGTAGGTAGGCGACGAAGCGGGCTAGCGCGTTGCGCAGGCTAAGCTCGATGTCGCCGACTTCTTTGACCAGGCCTGAGCCGTTTTCAGCACATTCGATCTGCCGTACCGCATTGGCCCATCGATCGACAATCTCGTCAAAACCGCGGTCTATAATCTGTGCAAGGCGCCGTCGGATGCGTCGTGCGGACGGCTCGCTTCCATAAACGCCGCGAAACAACGGTTCGAGGATTGAACGAATCGTCTTGAGCTTTGCTCGGATGGCCTCTTGGTCCTCTGGGCTTGCTACAATCTCAGCGTCGGTTGGTTGATGCAGTACGGGACCGTCCCCGCACATGGGCGTAAGCTGCGCGGTCTCGTTCTTGTGCTCTTTGTCGATCTCCTGTCTGGCACCCATGCCCAGGCTCACCGAGCGCTTCTTAGCCCAAAAGCGCGCAAGAATAGCGAATTAAAATGACCCTAATCTCATGATAACACCGATGTATGCACGATACCACATTGAACCAGTCTGGAGCGCTAGCTTCGGGCCTTCGCTCGCTTAAAACCTCCCGTTAAAACGGTGTTCATGTAGATCCGAAATTACCGCCCGATGCTCCGGCGAAAAAATTAGTGCTCGAGCATCTGATGGATGGACAAGAGCTCGCGTTTAAGGTCAAGGAGACCCTCTTTAAGCGAGTTGAGCCTCGCCAGGAGCTCGCTTTGCTCACCGGCGACGGGTTCGCTCGAGTTTTCCTTCAGACCAACTTCTTCGCGAGGCCATCCGAGTTCCTTAAGCCGCTTTCTCGCGCCCGCGATCGTAAACCCTTCCTGGTAAAGCAGGCGTTTAATCAGCTTGAGAACTTCAAGGTCTTTTGGTTGGTAGACTCGATGGCGCGAAGGCGTATGAGCCGGACGCAGGAGCGGAAATTGGGTTTCCCAGAAGCGCAACACGTAGGCTGGCACGCCGATTATCTTAGCCGCTTGGCCGATCTTTAGGCCCTTGAGCGTACCTTCACCGGGGCTGCTCGACGCCCGTCTCGGTCGCCGCCGTCCTTTTGAGCCGGACGTATAACGCGTTGCTACCAACTTTTGCCGCTATTCACCAGCTCTTTTAGAAGTTGACTGGGTTTAAAAGAAAGCACGCGGCGAGGTTGGACCACGAGCGGCGCACCTGTTTGCGGATTACGGCCCCGTCGCGCACGCTTTTGGCTAACTACGAAAGCACCGAACCCGGAGACCTTGACTCGCTCGCCTTCGCACAGCCGCTCGCTAATAATCTCGAACACAACCTCAACCAAGTCCTGCGCCTGCGTCTTGGCAAGCCCTACGCGCTGGTTAATGGAGTTCACCAGGGTAGCCTTTGTGATATTTACCCCACGACCTCGAAGCTGTCGATTCAATAAGACTGGTAGCCCCCAGACCTTAGCGCAAAGTTGCTCCGAGTTGCCTCACTGCCTGCGCCGCCAGCTGCGCATGGATTTGGTTTACTTCGGCGTCGGTCAGCGTGCGATCCTTGGCTCGGTAACGACAGCTGAGCGCCACGCTTTTCTTGCCTGCGGGCAACGAGGCACCTTCGTATACATCAAAAAGCTCGACACTCTCAAGCATTAGGCCTTCGCCTGCCTGAGCCACAACTTTCTGCACCTGCCCGACCGGGACGTCCCGGTCTACTACCAGGGCCAAATCTCGCCGCACTGAAGGGAACCTCGGTGGCGGCACCACGTTTCTGCGTAGCGAACCATAAGCGATTAGCTGTTCTAGGTCAAGTTCGCATACGACGACGGGCCGGTCGTCAAGGTCGAGCTCAGAGGCCAGTTCCGGATGGAGCTCGCCGATATAGCCCAAGAGTCGGTCGGCTTCGAGCGATAACCGAGCTTGACGCCCGGGATGTAACCAGGACACGCAATGCGCGGGATCTCGCACGAAATCGACCTTATTAGCCAGTCCTAAGGAAGTTAAACAGGTCTCGACCATCCCTTTGGCCGTGAAAAAGTCTGCCTGCGGGCGGCGTTCTCCGAGCTTGCCGAGCGCAAGCTCGCCATAGCTTAGAATTCCTAGTCGCTGCGCCTCTTTTAGCTCACCCGCCTCGAGGTAAAAAACCTTGCCTATCTCGAACACGTGACATGCTTGCGCTTCGCGATTGAGATTAAAGCGCAAGGTTGCGACAAGGCCAGGAATAAGGCTTCGACGCAGTTCGCCAAATTCGGTCGAAAGCGGATTGATAATCCGAATGGCGTCGCTGCCCGCCAATCCCGCAAAGCTACGATTTTGCTCCGCCGAGGCAAAGGCGAGGGTGGCAACTTCGAACAAACCGCAACCGACAAGGCATGCGCGCAGCGTATCCGTTACCTGGCGGCGCCGATCTTCCACTGTGATTTCTCGCAGTGGACGACATCGCACCGCAGGAACGTCGCTAAATCCGTTGAGGCGAGCGATTTCTTCGACAAGATCGGCCTCCTCGCGCAAATCGAGGCGAAACGACGGTATAGACGCGATTATTCGGCCTCCTTTTTTGTGCTTAACGTTGATGCCCAACCCTTTAAGCCGTCTTGCGACTTCGGCCGCCGAAAGCTTGACCCCCAATAAGCCCTCGACGCGCTCGAGACTCACCTCTATTTCGGGCTCGACGAAACGCCGAACGTCAACGTCGATAAGCTTGCCCATCTCTCGCCCGCCAGCCAGCTCGCGCATCAAGACCGACGCGCGCACCAAGGCATCCACCTGTCCTTTGGGATCGACCCCACGCTCGAACCTGTAACTGGCTTCGCTGACCAGTCCGAATCGGCGCGAGGTACGAGCAATGGTTCGCGGCTCGAAAAACGCGCTTTCCAAAAGTATACGTTTGGTTGAGTCGCTGACTTCGCTTTCAAGACCGCCCATCACACCCGCCAACGCCACGGGGCCGCGACCGTCGGCAATCACCAAGTCGTCGGGGTCGAGCATGCGCCGGACGTGATCCAAAGTCTCAAGTTCGCGGTCTTGGCCCGCCCGGCGCACGACTATACGGGCATCGCGCAAACGGTCGAGGTCGAATGCGTGCAGCGGTTGTCCCATCTCCAACATCACGTAGTTTGTCACGTCGACGACGTTGTTTATGGGTCGCATCCCGCAAAGCATCAAACGCCGACGAAGCCAAAGCGCGGACCTGCCGATCGTCACTCCGTCCATGGCAAGGGCCGCGTAACGAGGGCATAAGTCGGGAGCGCTAATTTCCACGCTTATTGGGGCATCGTCCTGCACCCTATCTGCGACTTCACCCCGGCTGCGATGTGGCAGGCGCGCCCTTAAACGAGGTCGCTTAAGCCGCAATCCGAACAGAGCTGCCACTTCGCGCGCTAGACCTAAAATTGAGAGGCAATCGCCACGGTTAGGCGTAACGGCGACGTCAAGAACGTGGTCATCGAGGAACAATATGGTAGCCAGGTCATCACCGGGCGATGCTGTGTCATCGAGCGTGATAATCCCACTGTGGTCATCCGAAAGGCCAAGCTCGCGCTCCGAGCAAAGCATTCCCTGGGACTCGACGCCGCGAATCACCGCCGCCCCAACCGGCGCGCCCAGTTCATCGTCGGTGCGATTAGCACTCTTTGGCGGCGCAAGGCGGGCTCCCACGAGCGCAAGCGCTGACATCATGCCAGGTCTGACATTAGGGGCGCCGCAAACCACGCGGAACTGTCCCCTGGGCCCCGCGTCAACTTCGCAAACGGTCAGCCTGTCGGCGTTTGGATGGCGCTCGACGCGCAAAACCTTGGCAACGACGACTCCACTGAAGGCTGGCCTGATACGGTCTATCGTTTCGACCTCAAGCCCCGCAAGACTTAGCCGCTCGGCTATCTGCTCTGGCGCGGGCACAACGGGAATGAACTCGCGAAGCCAGCTTACCGGTAATCTCATCGCGCGAAATATTTACCAACGCTTGTTAGGGACGAACTTAAAACTGAGCCAGGAAGCGCAAGTCGTTTTCGAAGAAAAGCCGCATGTCCTCCACGCCAAGCCTTATCAGGGCTAGCCGCTCAAGCCCCATACCGAAGGCGAAACCAGCATGCTTTTGCGGATCGTAACCCACCGCGCGTAACACGTTGGGATGTATCATCCCGCAGCCGAGAATTTCGATCCAGCCGCTTTGCTTACACACTCGACAGCCGGCGCCTTTGCAGAAAATACAGCGAACGTCGGTTTCAGCGCTGGGTTCGGTGAACGGAAAGAAGCTTGCGCGAAAGCGCACGTCGGCCTCGGGCCCGAAAAACGCGCGCAAAAATTCCGTCAGCGTGCCTTTAAGATGCGCCATCGTCACCTTGCCGAAATCATCGACCATAAAGCCTTCGAGCTGACTAAACATCGGCGAGTAACGCACGCTTAACTCGTCGCGCCGATAGCAGGTGCCCGGGCACACGACCGCCAGCGGCGGTCTTCGACGCTCCATCACGCGAATCTGACCGTTCGATGTATGAGTGCGAAGCAGCCGACCCCCTTCGAGAAAGAACGTGTCTTGCATTTCGCGGGCTGGATGGTCCGGTGGGAAATTAAGTGCGCCGAAGTTATGGAAATCGTCCTCAATATCTGGCGTCAGCGCTACCTCAAAACCCATCGCGGTCCATATCTCGAGAATCTGCCCCGTTATCTGGGTCAGAGGATGGATCCGACCGCGACCGAATTCCATGCCCGGAAGCGTCACATCTAGCGCAGGCTGCGCAAGCGATTGCTCGATACGTCGACGTCGAAGTTCCCTGGCAAGCGCCTCAATACGCTCCTCAAGCTCGCGCTTGAGCTGGTTGGCTAACTGGCCAACGACGGGTCGCTCATGTTCGGGCAGGCTTCGCAGCGAGCGGATGAGCTCCGTAAGCTCTCCGTTACGCCCCAACACGCGCACGCGCACGCTTTCGACCTGCGCAGGCTCTAAGCTTTGACTGAGAGCCTCGAGCGCCTGGCGACGAATCTCTTCAAGGCGTTCCCTGATTGTCGACGTCGACATCGACGAAGACGAAAGCTTTCAATTAAAGGGGATAACCGCTAGCTGTCTGGTTGGGGCAAACTACGGCGCCTAGTCGATTAGCCGGCGGCAAGCGCCTGCTTGGCTGTATTCGCCAACTCTTCGAACAGAGGCGACCGCTCCATCGCAAGCAAGGCGAGCTGCTTTCGGTCAACTTCGACGCCCGCTCGCCTCAGCCCATGCATAAAACGACTGTACGTAAGACCGTGATGGCGCGCCATCGCGTTGATCCGAAGGATCCACAACGCTCGAAAATTACGCTTTTTCTGCTTACGGTCACGGTAGGCGTACGTTAGACCTTTCTCTAAGGTGCTACGCGCCTGCCGATAAAGTTTGCGACCGCCGACAAAACCCGACGCAAGCTTAAGTAGCCGCTTATGTCTTCTGCGAGTTTTCGGACCGCCCTTAACCCTAGGCATCGGAAAAATCTCTCTTCGTCTGAATGATCGAGATGCGTATAGTTTACTAGATATACACGCAGGCTAAAGAAAAAACACCACCCAAGCGTCGAAGGACGCTGTTCCGGGCCGAGCAGCTTCTAGCTTTGCTCCGTGCCGACCAGACGCCGCAACGTAAGTCGAACTGCGATCGTCGCGGCAATCAGGCACGCTCTGCTTTGGATGACTTCAGGTTTCACCCACAGCGAAGCAGTTTCTTTGACAATGCAGTTTGCTGCGCAAGCAAAAGCTCAGGCGTACGGCAGCAGCGCCCTCATCTTCTTTGCGTCTTGAGGGCTTAGCAGGCCGCTCTTGCGCAAACGGCGCTTTCGACTACGCGCCTTCGAGGCCAACAAATGGCGCAGATTGGCTCTTTTGTGTTTGACCTTGCCGGTCTTAGTAACCTTAAACCGCTTAGCCGCGCTACGATTCGTCTTAAGCTTTGCCATGACCGTAATACGTTCACCCCTTGAGCCTAGCGCGGCAGCAGCATGACCGAAAGGCTTCTCCCCTCCCGCCGCGCTCCACCTTCTACCTGGGCCACATCTTCGACCATCTTGACCACTTGGTCGAGCATCGCCTGACCGAGCTCCGGATGCACGTTTTCGCGTCCTTTTAGGGAAACTGAAAGTTTAACACGCTGACCTTCGCTTACAAAGCGCCGTATATGCCGAACTTTAAATTCGATGTCGTGTTTATCTGTGCGAGCCCCCAACTTGATCTCTTTTACGGTTGAGGCAGCGGAGGCCTTTTTTGCGTTGTGGCTTTTCTTTTTCTGCATGTACCGGTACTTGTCGAAGTTCATTATTCGACAGACCGGCGGTTGAGCATTCGGGGCAACCTCGACCAAGTCAAGGCCGACGTTTTGCGCAAGGCGTAAAGCCTCGGCTGTGCTCATTATCCCTACCTGCTTGCCATCGGCATCGATGACCCGCACCTGAGGGGCCTTTATCGCCTCGTTGACCCGCACGGTCGGCTCGGGACTTGGCGGCGTACGATTAAACCTAACTATGTAACACCTCCTTCTACCGGACTTAGCCGGGGTTATTCGACTTGCGTCCTGAAGCTTGTCAGCGAAACCATCCTCAGAGCTTAGCCAGGAAGCGGTTCCGATTTCAGGATGTCGACGAGCTGGTCGACACTCATGCTTTGTGCTTTCTCGCCCTTGAGTTTGCGCAGGGAGACGGTACCAGTACTGGCCTCTCGCTCGCCAACCACCACGATGTAGGGCACCTTGGCGAGCTCTGCCTGGCGTACCTTAAAGCCAAGCTTTTCGCTGCGCACGTCGGCGCTTGCACGAAAACCCAGCCGCTCAAGCCGAGCGCTGAGATCGAGCGCGTAGGCTTCGACGCGTTCGTTAATCGACAATACGCGCACTTGTTCGGGCGCAAGCCAGAACGGGAACGCCCCGCCCGTATGTTCGATTAGCACGCCGATAAAACGCTCGAGCGTGCCCAAAACGGCGCGATGAATCATCACCGGGCGCTGCACACTGCCCTGGCTGGTAACGTACTCGAGGCCGAAGCGCTCGGGCATGTTGAAGTCGAGCTGAATCGTCGCCAGTTGCCATTTCCGCTTGAGCGCGTCCGGCACGTAAATCTCGATCTTGGGGCCGTAGAACGCTCCCTCGCCCGGATTTACTTCGAACTCAAGCCCGTTGCGCTCCATCGCCTCGGCCAGCATCCGCTCGGTCTGGCGCCATGTCTCCTCGCTGCCCAGATGTTCCTGCGGCATCGTGGCAAGCTTAAGCTCGAGCCTTTCAAAGCCCAGGGTTTGGTACACCTCGCGCACCATCTTCAGGTTCGCGTCTACTTCCTCGGCCACCTGCTCCATGGTGCAGAAAATATGGGCGTCGTCTTGGGTCATCGCGCGCACCCGCGTAAGCCCGTGGAGCACGCCCGAGCGTTCCGCCCGATGCAGGCGACCGAAATCCGCAAGCCTGAGGGGCAGCTCTCGGTACGAGCGTTTCTGCGAGGCATAAATCAAGGCGTGTGCCGGACAGTTCATCGGCTTGAGCGCGTAGTCTAGCTCGCCGGTTTTGTTTTCGCCGTCCGTGGTAAGAAACATCGCGTCGCGGAAAAGATCCCAGTGACCGGAGGTTCGCCACAACTCGTTGCGAAAAAGCTGCGGCGTAATCACCTCCTTAAAGCCGTAGCGCCGGTAGAGGCGCCGCACGTAGGCGACAAGCTCGTTGAACAGAATCGTTCCTTTGGGCAGAAAAAACGGCGAGCCAGGAGCCCGTGGGTCGAAAAGAACCAGTTCGAGCTCGCGACCGAGCTTGCGATGGTCGCGCGAGCGGGCAAGCTCGAGTAGCGCAAGATGCTCTTTGAGAGCCGCTTGGTCGGGAAAGGCCGTGCCATAGATGCGCGAGAGCATGGCGTTGCGTTCGTCACCGCGCCAGTACGCTCCCGCAACGTTGAGCAGCGCGAAGGCCTTAAGGTAACCGGTGGAAGGCACGTGCGGCCCGCGACACAAATCCATCCAATCACCTTGCTTGTAGACCGACACCCGCGGCTCGTCAAGATCCCGGAGAATTTCGACCTTGTAATGCTCGCCCATCCGCTCAAACAGCTCGATCGCTTCCTCCCGCGACATCTCGAGCCGCTCCACTTTGAGGTCGGCCGCGGCCAGCTCACGCATCCGCTGCTCGATCTTGGGCAAATCCTCGGCTGTAAACGGTCGAGGCGGAGCGAAATCGTAATAGAAACCATCCTCCGTAGCAGGGCCGATCGTTACCTGCGTGCCCGGATAAAGGCTTTGAACTGCCTGCGCCATCAGATGAGCGGCGGAATGACGTAGAATCGCAAGCCCGTCCGGGCTATCCACGCTGACAGGCTCGACCACGGCGTCCTGCTCTAGCGGATAGCTGAGATCGACCAGCTTTCCGTTCACCCGAGCGGCTACCAACCGACTCCGCTGCTCAGGGTCGAAGAGGTCTGCGACCCTTGTGCCTTTGGGAACTTTTCGCGTGCAAGCCGAGACAGTTACCGTAATTTCTGAACCCGCCTGAGGGGAAAGCTGAGATTGCGCTTGCGACATGGTTTTAAGCGGATGGAGTCTCGCAAACGACTCCCGGTCTTTTTATGGTTACGCTTCGCTTGGCTGCGCCCTCGAGTAAGGCTAATGACTGATAAGACAGTGGTAGGCACGGGCGGGATTGAACCGCCGACCCCTTCCGCGTCAAGGAAGTGCTCTCCCGCTGAGCTACGTGCCTGTTTTGTTGCGAAGGATACAAACAAATTTTTCGCTAACAAAAAAGAGCAGCCGATGCAACGGGGGTTTCTTAAGAGCTGATGCTCGACGTCCGGCTTCTGTTGCAGCGGCTTTCGTCTGGTGCTGTTAGAATCGGTTTTCAGCCATGGAATACGAACGGCTCGTACGTCTATTTTTCCTTGCTGCGTTCGTGGCGGTAAGCTACGAACTCTACCTAATTTTGAAACCATTTTTGGCGCCGATCGCTTGGGCGCTCATCTTGGGCTTCATCTTTCACCCGCTGGCCGAATGGGTGCAACTTGTGATCCGGTACCGTTCGCTGGCTGCCCTTCTGATTGTTTTGCTAGTGGCATTTTTGGTAATCGGGCCGTCGTTTTGGCTGGCGACTTTGCTCGTGCGCGAGGCTCAAACCCTTTACGCGCAAGCCACCGGTCTCATCGGCCATCCCGGCGCAAGCACCCTTCTCGATCACTTCTTCGCGTGGGGGCCGACTGCAAGCGTAGACAGCTTTCTTGCTCGCCACGGCCTTGACCTAAAGCAGGAGCTTTCGTCGCTCGCCGTGCAGGGCGCGCGGCGCATAAGCAGCTGGGTCGTGCATAATCTCTCAAGCGTTGCGCGCAACGTCGCCTCGTTGACGTTAGACTTCGCTATTATGCTGACTACGTTCTTTTTCGTCTTGCGGGATGGCAGCCAGTACTACCGAACGCTTTTCGAGATTACGCCGCTATACGAGCAGGACAAACGCGCCGTATTCGACGCTCTGACCCGCACGCTGGCGGCCGTGGTCCGAGGCGTGATGCTGACGGCGCTGTTGCAAGGTGCCCTGCTCGGAATCGCCTTTTACTACCTCGACGTGCCGTTTTGGGCTTCTTTTTCGCTAGCAGCGGCCGCCTGTGGCCTGCTCCCAGTGGGTGGAACGGCCCTAGTGTGGGTGCCACTTACGATCTACCTTTTTTACGCCTCCGGAGTCTGGCACGCCGCGGCTCTGGCGATCTGGAGTGTCGCTTTTGTAATTCCAGTCGAGCATGTGGCCAAGCCGGTCTTCATCGGTTACGAGTCGGGCCTTACCGTACTGGCGCTTTTTTTCGGTATTTTAGGTGGACTTAAGGAATTTGGGGTTCTGGGCCTTTTTGTGGGTCCGGTTGTGATTTCAATATTCGTTGCGCTTGTAGAAGCTTACAGGCGAAGCTACGGCCAGCCTCGCAAGCAAGCACCGGCGCCAGTGTGACGTGACGGAAGATCGACCGAAAAGCGACACAGGCACGAGCATAAAAGTGGACGCCATCGTATCAACCCGTGCAAGGCGTGCGCGCGAGAAATATTCGTTTGCTCTGCCTGCCAATCACGACGCAGAAAACGTGCGATGAAGCCAATTGGTGTCAAGGAAGAAAAGGCGCTGGCGATAGTTCGACGGCTCGCCGAGCATGGTTTTAAGGCTTACCTTGCAGGCGGATGCGTTCGCGATCATGTTTTAGGCGTGCCGGCAAAGGACTACGACATCGCAACTGACGCTCGCCCACAGACGGTCCAGAAGCTTTTCGAGCATACCGTGGCGGTAGGCGCCCACTTCGGCGTGATCGTCGTTGTTCTGGAAGGCGATCGTTTCGAGGTGGCCACTTTTCGCGCCGACGAGCCCTACCTAGATGGGCGCCATCCGTCATCCGTGCGCTTCGGTACCCTGGAGGAAGACGCCAAAAGGCGCGACTTCACTATCAACGGCATGTACTACGATCCAAACGCCGACCGCGTTATCGACCTAGTCGGCGGAATGGAGGATCTGCGCGCTGGAAAAATCCGCGCGATAGGTGATGCGAATCAGCGCTTCGAGGAGGATCGGCTGCGGATGTTGCGCGCTGTGCGCTTTGCGGCGCGCCTCAACTTCGAGATCGAGGAGCAAACGCTGGTTGCCATTCAGCGAAACGCGCCGCTCATCAAAAGCGTTTCAGCCGAGCGTATCGGCGAAGAGTTTGTAAGAATACTCACCGAAGGGGGAGCCGCGCGTGGCGTGGATCTTTTGCGACAAACCAAGCTGATGCGCGAAGTGATGCCCGAGATGCTGGAGCTAGAGGGCTGTGAGCAGCCCGCAAACTTCCATCCAGAAGGCGACGTCTATCGTCATACGCTGCTCGCACTTTCGATGCTCGGTCAAGGGTGCAGCGAGACGCTGGCCTTCGGCACGATGCTCCACGACATTGCCAAGCCTCGATGCCGAGCCATCAACGGAGGCAAGATAACGTTTTACGGCCATTCAGAAGTGGGAGCCGAGATGGCGCGCGCTATTCTTCGTCGCCTGCGCCGCCCCAAGGCCGTGGAAGACAGGGTCGCATACCTCGTGCGATACCACTTGCGCCCCTGTATGGCGCCTCGAATGCGAGAAGCAACACTTAAACGGATGGTAATGGAGGAAGGATTTTCCGAGTTGCTCGAGCTGTGTTTGCTCGACGCTTTAGCCTCCAACTCTTACCTCGGCTATTACCATCTTTGTCGCCAGGCGATGGAAGCGTGTCGAACCCAGAAAGCTAAGCCGCCGCGCCTGCTTACCGGTCACGACCTTATCGCTTTGGGGCTCGAACCCGGACCGGACGTTGGCAAACTGTTGAGAGAGGTGGAAGACCTCCAACTCGAGGGAAAGCTCAAGGACCGCGCTCAAGCCCTCGCCTATGCCGAAGAGCGCATCGCCAACCTCAAGCTTCAATAAACGCACCGCTTAACGCAAAACAAGCTCAAGACTTTCCAACGCGCTAATCGCTGCGCTACCGGTTACGGTGGTGCTAGCAAGCGAATATTCTTTTGCGCTCGCACAAGTCGATTTGGTCTCGTGAGCACGCTCGACAGTCGGCGCAGAGATCGGCACGTGATTCAGACGGGCGTTTGTGAGCGTCGCCCGACTATGCTTTGCTGAAATAAGAAGAGTTGATCAGCGTCTAGAGTTTGGAGGATAAAAACTTTCCAGATAACTGAAGATCGCGCTTTCGATCTGTATTTCGCTTACATAAACGATGGGAGGCGGATTAGTCGAGAAATATGCGATACGGAGGCTGGTACAAGATCGCTTTCGAGCGCGAGCTCGAGCGCGAACTAACGACTATTCGCGTGGGGAAAAAAAGAATTCTTTGCGTGCGCAGCGAGTCTGGAATCGCGGTCTACGACGCCGTCTGTCCCCATCGCGGAGCCGACCTCAGCGTCAACGGAAAGCTTGTGGGAAATGCAGTGATCTGCGGCTATCACGGCTACCGTATCGGCCTGGGCGAGCGCGGATCGCATCCGTTCTGCGTGCGAAAGTACCCGTCGCTCACCGTCGGCGGCTTGGTGTTCGCGCTTTTAGGCACAAATGACGTAGGGGCTTTGCCGCGTTTTCTCGAAGAGCTTGTCCGCAGCCATGAGATAATACCCGGGTGGCAGAAATCGATTCGCGTTGCGCCCGAGCTGGTTATCGAAAACGCTTTCGACGCAGCCCACTTTAAACCCATACACGACGTAAAGCAGGTATTTGCCAAGCCGCCTGTGGTGGAGGATGGCGTGTTCACCGTGGACGCGACGCTGCGCGTCGGACCGTCGGCGTGGCAAGGCGGCAGCAGTGACGACGACAACACGTATATCGACGTTCCGCTTTTGGCGCGCGCTTTTAGCCCCAACCTCACTATCACGGCGATCGGCGCCGGGGGCGACAAACCACACTACGTCATAGCGGGTGCCGTACCACAACCCGACGGCACTTCGCTGGTACGGCTTTCGATCGCGATGCCGCGACCGCCCGATGGCTCGCCACCAGATCGCCAGGTAGCCGAACTTTTGCTTCAGTTCGAAAGCATGGGGCTCGAGCAAGATCGGCCGGTCTGGGAGAACCTGACCACCGATATCACGCCCAATTACCTGCCTGAGGATGCCACCGTACTTGCGTATCGTGAATTTTGCCGCCGCTTCGAAATAGGCGCGGCAAATTGAAGCGCACGCAGAAAAGAGCGGCGCCTCGGCAGGGTATATACGCGGGCGCCGACAATGCGAGGGCACAAAGCGCCCAAGGGCGAAGAAACTTGGCTTTAAACTTCGCCCGCCTTGGCCAGTCCTTTCGGTTAAGAGGCAAATATGTCGGCGATGAATGATCGGAGCGGATCGACAATAGACCTACGACGGGTCGCGATTAATCCCGATTACTGGTACCCTCTGGCGCGCTCCAAGGATCTCAAGCCAGGCAAAACGATCGGCGCTTGCTTCGGCGGGGAACCGATCGTGCTGGGCCGCACAAGTAGTGGCGTGCTGTTCGCGCTCGAAGACCGATGCGCGCATCGCCAGGTGCCCCTGCACATGGGGGTTATCGAGGGCGAGAGCTTGCGCTGCGCCTACCACGGTTGGTGCTACGACACCACGGGAAAAATCACGCGCGTGCCTTATCTCCCCAAGGGTTCACTGCCACCGCGCCGCACCGTGCGCAGCTACCCCTGTAAAGAGGCGTACGGCTTGATTTTCGTCTTCCCCGGCGATCCGAAGAAGGCCGAGAAAGTTTCGCTGCCGGATATCCCCGAGTGGTCGTCGCCCGAGTACTTCACGATGTACTTTTCGCGTACCGTCAGGTGCCATTACACCTTTTTGCACGAGAACTTGATGGACATGAACCATCAATTCCTCCATCGTCGCCTGATGGGCAACGTTCAGCCGGTGATGCTGAGCTTCGAACAAGGCGAAGGCTATATCGAAGCTCGCTACAAGTTTCGCCATGACCGCGAACAGCCTCACGTAGGTTCGCGCTTTTTGGTACTCGGTGCCAGACAAGCAACGAAAGCGCGCAGCGAGCGGGACTTCGAGCTGATGGTCGTGCGCACGCAGTATCCTTACCAGGTGCTCACCGTATATCCCGCCCAGGTGGAAACGACCGCGGTCAAACTTTGGGCCGTCTACGTGCCTACAGACCGCGAACAACGCGTTAACCGAAGCTTCGGACTTTTGATGGTTCGCAAGCCGCCGATTCCGGGATTGATTTACCTCGCCTGGCCCATAATGCGCTACTTCACTGAAAGAGTGTTCCGCCAGGACAAGGCTATCGTCGAAGCTGAACAGCGCGCTTACGACCAGCAGGGCGCAGACCTCAATCAGGAAGTTTTCCCCTTGCTGCTCAAACTGCGGCAACTGTTGGCAGAAAAAGGAGTTGCGCCGGAGCATCAGCTGGCTCAAGCGCCGCTGTCAAACGGGTGCGTTTGATTCGAGCTGGTCACAGACTGACCGGCCAATCAATCAAGGGGGAGTTGATGCTCGAGGTGGGACGAACTGCACAAGCGCTCGCTTGCAATCGGGAACGGCTCATTCGAAGACCTAAGCCGCAGAACCGGGGAGCACCGCTTTTCTTTCGAAGCCCGGTTCCGGTAGTTTTAAAAAAACACATTCTGTAGAGGGCCAAAGAGAGAAATCCCGCTAGGCCCGAAGCGTAGAGCCTTGTGTGGGGAGGTCAGGTCTTAGCGATGCCACCATATAATTGGCGAAGCAAACTAATCACGCAGGGTCTGGAACGAACCCCGAACCGCGCCATGCTTAGGGCGGTAGGATTTAAGGACGACGACTTTGACAAGCCCCTTATCGGGATCGCCAACGGCTACAGCAATATAACGCCTTGCAATATTGGCCTTCGCGAGCTGGCAGAACGAGCCAGTGCCGCCGTGCGGAACGGCGGTGGCATGCCCCAGGAGTTCGGCACCATAACCGTAAGCGACGGGATCTCGATGGGCACCGAGGGCATGAAGTATTCGCTTGTCTCGCGCGAGGTAATCGCCGATGCGATCGAGACCGTATGCAACGCGCAGGCCGTAGACGGCCTGGTGGCGATCGGGGGTTGCGACAAAAACATGCCAGGGGCGATGATCGCGATCGCGCGGCTCGACATTCCGTCGATCTTCGTCTACGGCGGCACGATCAAGCCGGGCTACTACGACGGCAAGGAACTGAACATCGTAAGCGCCTTTGAGGCGGTAGGCGAGCGCGCCGCGGGCCGTATCAGCGACAAGGAGCTACTGGAGATAGAGCGCCACGCCTGCCCTGGCCCCGGCTCTTGCGGGGGAATGTATACCGCGAACACGATGTCCTCCGCGATCGAGGCGCTCGGAATGAGCCTGCCTTATTCTTCGACGATGGCGGCCGAGGACGAGGAAAAAGCACTAAGTGCGGCGCGCTCGGCCGAAGTCGTGCTCGAAGCGATTAAGAAAAATTTGACCCCCAGACGAATCATGACGCGTCGCGCGTTCGAGAACGCTATAGCCGTGGTGATGGCGCTCGGCGGGTCGACCAACGCGGTTCTCCATCTGTTGGCAATGGCGCATGCAGCCAAGGTGGAGCTTTCGCTCGACGACTTCGAACGGATCAGAGAGCGCGTTCCGGTATTGTGCGATCTGAAACCGGCCGGACGCTACCTGACGGTGCACTTTCATCGCGCTGGCGGCGTGCCCCAAGTGATGAAGATGTTGCTCAACCGCGGCCTGCTCCACGGCGACGAGCTTACGATAACCGGCAAAACTATCGGGCAAGTTCTGGCTGACGTTCCGGACGAGCCGCCGGCAGGGCAGGACGTAATTCGCCCGTTCAACAATCCGGTATACCCGAAAGGCCATCTCGCAATAATGCGCGGCAATCTTGCCGAAGAAGGTGCGGTCGCCAAGCTGTCAGGCGTAAAAAAGTTGGTGATGACCGGCCCGGCGCGCGTGTTCAACGACGAGGAGTCGTGCCTGCACGCGATTATCAACGGGCGGATCAAACCGGGCGACATAGTCGTCATCCGGTACGAAGGGCCAAAGGGCGGCCCTGGAATGCGCGAGATGCTGTCGCCGACCTCGGCGCTGATCGGCGCGGGCCTTGGGGATTCGGTGGGCTTGATCACTGATGGCCGTTTCTCCGGCGGGACGCACGGAATGGTCGTGGGCCATGTGGCGCCTGAAGCGCAGGTAGGCGGCACGATTGCGCTGGTCGAGGACGGCGATTCGATTACGATTGACGGCGTCCAGCGGCGACTCGAGCTAAACGTATCGGAGGCCGAGTTGGCTGAACGGCGGCGACGATGGCGTCCACCCGAGCCACGCTACACCTCCGGCGTACTGGCCAAATACGCCAAGCTTGTCTCCTCCGCAAGCCAGGGCGCAGTAACCGATTAGCCCTATAGTGCGGCGGCCAAATAGCAAGGTCCCGCGCGGCGTCTATATTGCGGGCTGCTCGGTTTTTGGTCCGACAGAGCGGCCTATTAGGCGATCTTCGCCTCGGGGCTCTCTAGGTTTGCGCGAGCAGCGCGCCTAGGCCCTCGAGCGTCGTTTGCGGCGCAGAACAGGTCCGTTTGCGACAGAGATAGACGGTCAGACGACCATCGACTTTAGTTTTGCCGACCGCTGCCTCAGGCACAAAGCCGCTCCCAGACGAAGTGTCGTCGACCGCGAACAAGGCCCGGTTGGGTAGATAATGCTGGCCGATGTATCGTAGCCACTTCTTTAGCTCATCAGGGCTTGCGCTTCCCACCAGCACGATTTCGTCGGGACCTTCGGCGTACAGGTCAGCGGCTTCCAGCAAACGCCCGAAGGCAATCGGTTGCTCGCGCATCGCGGACGAAACTAAAGCGAGCACGCTCTCTGCCTCTTTGAGGTAGCGCTCCTGGCCGGTATAGGCGTGAAGGCGCAACAGGGCCATCGCCATCTCGCTATTTCCCGAAGGCGTGGAGCCATCGAAAACCGGCTTGGAACGCGTTATCAATGGCTCATGGTCGTCGGCGGTGAAGAAAAAGCCACCATTCTCGGCATCGGCGAAGTGGTCGAGGACGACCTGCGCAAGCCTCTCAGCCGCGCTTAGATAGGCCGAGTCAAGGGTCGCCTCATACAGGTCAAGAGCGGCGCTTGCCATACAGGCGTAGTCTTCCAGGTAGGCGTTGAAGCGCGCTACACCGTCTTTATACGAGCGCTTAAGACGTCCCTCGGTCCACATCTTACTCATTACGAAGTCAAAAGCGCGTTGAGCTGCCTGCAAGTAGCGCGGCTCGCCCAATGCCAGGTAACCTTCGCTGAAGGCGCTAATCATCAGTCCGTTCCAGGCCGCCAGAATCTTCTCGTCCCGCTCGGGCTTTACTCTCTGTTCCCGAGCGATGAACAGCCGTCTTTTGATTTCCTCTATCGCTTTGACGACGGTCGTCTCGTCCAGTCCGAACAAGCGCGCAGCTTCAGGAGGGTCGATCGTGCGATGAAGAATATTGCGGCCTTCAAAGTTTCCTTCCTCAGTAACGTCGAAAAAGCGCTCAGCAAGGGGCGCCAGCTCCTCGCCCACAATTTGCCGAACTTCCTGACGTGTCCATAGGAAAAACTTGCCTTCTTCGCCCTCGCTATCAGCATCCTGACTGGAATAGAAACCACCCTCAGGCGAGGTCATCTCGCGCAGCACATAGGCGAAGATGTCGCGCGCGACGTTGGCGAACTCCTGTTCGCCTAGGGCACGAGCTGCGTCGAGGTACAGCCGCGCAAGCAGGGCGTTGTCGTAGAGCATCTTTTCGAAGTGCGGTACAAGCCAAGCTGAATCGACGGCATAACGGTGAAAGCCACCGCCGATCTGGTCGTAGATTCCGCCCTTGGCCATTTTCGTGAGCGTATGGCGCATCATCTGCGCAAACAGCGGTTCCTTTGTCCTGCGCCAAACGCGTAGAAACAAGGAAAAAATAAACGTGTTCGGGAATTTTGGCGCCTGGCCGATACCGCCGTTTACTTCGTCGTAGTACTTGGCCAAGGACTGCGCAGCCGCGTCGATGTCCTGGGTGGATAGCTGCCCGCCGCTAGGCTTGAAATGGGATAGGGTGGCAAGTGCCTGACCGATTCGCTCGACACTTTGGGCGACCTCCTCGCGTCGTTGCCGATACGCTTGGGCGACCGCCATCAGAACACGCTTAAAGCCGGGCAACCCGAAACGGTCCTCGCGGGGAAAATACGTACCGCCATAAAACGGCTCTCCCTCGGGCGTCAAAAACATCGTCAGTGGCCATCCGCCCCGACCCGAAAGGAGCTGCACCGCGTCCATGTAAATCTGGTCAAGGTCAGGCCGCTCCTCACGATCCACCTTAATCGGGACGAAAAACTCGTTGATTATGCGCGCAGTTTCCTCGTCCTCGAACGATTCGCGCTCCATCACGTGACACCAATGACAGGACGAGTACCCGATCGAAAGCAGTATCGGCTTGTCCTCGGCCCTGGCACGCGCGAGCGCCTCTTCGCCCCAGGGATACCAATCCACAGGGTTGTAGGCATGCTGGCGAAGATAGGGGCTCTGCTCCGTGATTAGACGGTTCGGCTTTCTGCCCGAAGCGCCGTGTGGCGTGTTACTATGGCTCAAGTTATTTCCTCCTCAAGCGTCCGCAATCCTTTGCAAGCAACGTCTTATCCGCAGAGAATGCTTCGACCAGGTACTGGCAAAAACGTTATCGGCAGGGCTCTTTGCGGGTGTCGCTACTTTCACGATAGCACGCAGAGCACTCGGATTACTATCCCGCTTGCCCACAAAAAACTGCCGACAAAAAGTATTAAACCTAAGTGACCGCCCGTCTCGGCCGACGCGCCTAATACCGAGAGACGATTCTAGGGCCTCATGTTCACAGGCAGCTCCTGACGATAGACGTCGGCAACTGTTTTGCCGACATATCGGCGTCAAGCGCACAACGCGATCCTTTGCGCTCAAGGCCGCCTGCGAAATGAGATTCGTTTAAAATAGTGGCCTGAACAATTAGCTTTTCAAAGGCAAGGAGCAAAACCCACGCCGATGCTTGCGGATAGGGCTGGTGGAGACTCGAAAGGACGCTTTGTCGAGACGAACTTCAAGCTCTGCGCTTGTTGCGTGCTGCTGTTCGCGGCGTTTATGTTCTTTGCCCGCCTAGGAGCACGCTCGCTGTGGGCGTCCGAAGGAAGATGGGCGGAAGTGGCGCGCGAGATGGTGGTGAGCGGCGATTACTTCTGGCCAACGATCAACGGCCGCGTTTACTATGACAAACCGCTGCTCTCTTACTGGTTTGTTGTGGCGGCAAGCGGACTCAATCGGCGCGTCGACGAGCTAGCCACCCGCTTGCCTTCGGCTTGCGCTGGCTTGATGGCGGTGGCCATTCTTCTCGTTTTGGGCAGGCATTTTTATTCCGCGGAGACCGCGCTTTGGTCAGGACTAGTTCTCACCACGAGCTATAGCTTTATATTTTTCTCCCGACACGCTTCGGCCGACATGGAGACCGTCACCGGCGAGTTAGCCGCGCTGGCGCTGTTCGTCAAGAACTGGCCGAATCCTGCGCTGAGCTGGCTGATAGCGTTTTGGTCGGTGATGGCGCTTACATCGCTTACAAAGGGACTGTTGGGCTTTGTGTTGCCGCTTCTAGTAGCAAGCGTATACAGCACCTTTGCCGATGGACGGAAGGCCTTTGTGAGCGATATCCGAAATCGGGGGGTTAAGTCGCTTCCAAGGCTTATCGCCGAGCGCAACCGGTGGTTTTTCAATCGTTACACGCCGCTTGCGGTCGCGGTAGCCGCGGTGATTTACCTCGCTCCTTTCGCGCTTTCCTACCTCAAGACCGGCTCGAACTTGGGGCTCTACATGGTTTATCGGGAAAACGTCCTACGCTTCGTCCATCCTTTTGACCATCGCGGGCCGATTTGGCTCTACGTTCCAGTTATTTTCGCGCTCATGGCACCGTGGTCGGTGTTCCTTCCTGGCGCGCTGACATATTTCCACAGCCAGACCTTCCAGGGTCGAAGCGACAGGGAGGTTCTGGGCGACCGGTTTGTCCTCGCCTTTTTTTGGACTATTTTTGCCTTCTTCACCGCCTCTGGCTCCCGTCGCAGCTACTACATACTGCCGATTTTGCCCGCCTGCGCGCTTATCGTTGCGCGCGCGCTTACCGCTGCCGACGCACCGCGCCAGGCCTGGGCGCGCCGGCTCGTCGGGTTAGGCCATCTCGCGCTCACGTTTGTGACGCTTTTGGGCGTGCTCGCGCTTTTGCCGCCCTCTGTCCTGCCTGGGCGCTTTGCGAATCTTCCCCCACTTCCCCATCGAGCAGCTTTTGCCGCGCTGTGGCTTGCGGCTTCGATTGCGTTCGTTTATGCGTCGGTTAAAAAAACTTTTCGCGCCACGCTGGTGTCGACTTTTGTCGGCGCAACGCTAGTTTGTGTCTATATCTTCATGCTTGCGATGCCTGCAGCCGAGCGCTACCGTCCCGAGCGCACATTTGCCCGCACGGTGGTTGCCCACACTGGCGGTATACCCGACGGTACGCTTGTAATGTACAAGATCTGGGCACCTGGACTCGATTTCTACCTTGGGTCCAAAAAGCCGATACCTGACTTCGAAAATCCAGAGGAACTGAAAAATTACGCGAGCAACGGTCGCCTAAGATGGATTATCACGCGCTCGAAAGATGCGGCCTCACTTCCTTTTCCCACTTCCACCGTGTCCATCGAACCGACTTTTCCGTGGGAGCCAGCCGAGCGCACCCAAGTGAAGTATCTGCTACTCGAGCGAACTGGAGATGTAACCCGCTCTATGAGCGATCAGCAAAAGGCAAGCGCGCAAGCGAAATCCCCATAAACGGCTTGAGCTGATTTACTGAAAGCCAAAGGCAAGCGCCGCCTTAAAGCCGCATCGGCATCACCACATACGTGTAGCTAGAATCAGTTGGTGTCGTGATTACGCCCGGGCTGACCTCGTCGGTAAGTCCAATTGTTATCGAGCATCCTTGCGGCAAGGCAGCAAGCACCTGCAGAAGGTAGCTCGCATTGAACCCAACCGTGAAGTCGTTGCCTGAGAACTCGACGTCGATAACGTCCTTGGCCTCGCCAAGGCCGGGTGTGATCGAAGATACCGTAAGCGTCTGGCCGCTGAGCTCGAGCTTGACCCCGTGGAAGCGCTCGTTGGAGAAAATCGCTGCGCGTTTGATCGCCGCTTCCAACAGATCTCGGCTTACCACAACTTCGTAGCGAGAACTCTTGGGGATAACAGCTTGGTAGTCAGGAAACTCTCCTTCGACCAACCTCATCGAAACTTGGGTGTTGCCAGCCTTGATCCACGCCAGGCGCGGTTCAACGATTAGCTCGACCTCCCCGTCCTGCTCCTTGAGTTTGAGCAATCGTTCTATTTCCGCAACGCCTTTTCGCGGCAGGATCGCGCCACGCGTAAGCCGCATGCCCGACACCTCCCGCTCGATCAGCGCAAGCCTGTGCCCATCCGTGGCCACCATCCGCAGCTTTCCCGAATCAGGCGATTCGATATGCACCCCATTTAGCGTGTACCGACTCTCGTCCTGGCTGGCCGCGAAAAGCACTCGGTCGATCATTTGCGCAAGAACCGAAGCTTTTAGCATTAGGTGGCTTCGCTCCTTGTCCGAGGCCTGCGAATCGACTCCAGCGGTCGGCATCGCTGGAAAACTCTTCGGGTCAAGGCTCGTCATCTTGAAGAGAGCCCGCCCGCAGCGCACCTCGACATGCTCGTTATTCGATGCGCTAAGTATTATCTCGTCTGCGCCAGCTTCCTGAACTATCTCCCACAGCTTGCGTGCTGAAGCCGTTACAAGTCCTTCGTGGTTAACTTCGGCCACAAGCTCGGTGCGAATACCAATTTCTAGGTCGGTCGCTGCCAATCGAAGCCTGTCGCCCTCGGCCTGGATGAGCACGTTACTCAAGATAGGCATCGTGGTACGTCGTTCGACCACTCCTTGAACCAGGGCCAGCGCGCTTTTGAGAGACGTTCGGTCTACTGTGACTTCCATTGTTCGCCTTCTGTTATTGCTTGGCTTTTACTCTTAAAAATTTAGGTTCGCAGTGGTAGTAGGACCTGTTGAAATGTGGACACAAGCTAAAAGTCGAGATTCCATCGCGGAAATCCGCTGTGCAAAAGCCGTGTGTAGGCCCAGCCAGATGTTCACACTTAAAGCGAGCCTTGCCCATTGCTTCTGTATTCCTGTCGGCAACACCAGGCGTTATTCATCAGTTGTTCACACCTTTGCTCACAAGGTCTCAATGATGTAGCCGTAGCTGACGCTCGATTCGTTCGATCGTCTGCCGAAAGGCTGGATCGTCCGCGACACGCTTCGAGATCAGGTTATAGGCGTGAATCACGGTGGAATGGTCGCGCCCAAAGTACTCCCCGATCGTGGGAAACGAAGCGTCAGTTAGTTTGCGGCATAAGTACATCGCTACCTGCCGGCAGAAGGCGATCTGCTGAGTGCGCTTTTTGGAGCGCAGGTCGGCAAGTCGCACGCGCATGACTTCGGCCGTAGCGCGTTCGATCGCTTCCATGTCAGGCTTGGCGGGCGCCTGCGCGATAAGGTCTCGCAGGGCCTGGCGGGCGAATTCCAGCGTTATTGGACAATCGCGCAGCGACGCCATCGCTACTAGTCGAGTGAGCGAGCCTTCAAGCTCGCGCACGTTGGACGTAACGTTTTGGGCTATGTAGAGCGCCACGTCGGGAGAAAGCGTGATATTTTCGTGAGCAGCTTTTTTATGCAGGATCGCCACGCGCGTCTCGAGATCAGGCGGCGCGATGTCGGCGATAAGGCCGGATTCAAAGCGGTTGCGCAAGCGTTCCTCGAGGTCGGGTATCTCGCGCGGTACTTTGTCGGAGGTAAGCACGATCTGATGCCGTTCGGCGTGCAGCGAGTTGAAGGTATGGAAAAACTCCTCCTGGGTGCGCTCTCGGCCTGCCAAGAACTGCACGTCGTCGATAATAAGTGCGTCGACCTTGCGAAAGCGCTCCTTGAATTCGGCCATTCGGTCGCGCTTGAGCGAGCTTATCAGCTCGTTCATGAAAAGCTCGGCAGAAAGATAAATAACCTTGTGCTTTCGCTCGCGGTTTGACAGTAGATGGTGCCCAATGGCGCTCACGAGATGCGTTTTGCCAAGCCCGACTCCGCCGTAGATAAACAGCGGGTTGTATTTCTCGCCCGGTTGATTGGCAACTGCCCAGGCGGCAGCGTGAGCGAATTGATTGCTCGATCCGACGACGAATTCGGCGAACGTATACCGCGGGTTTAAATTTGCGCCGCGCTCGGCCCGAGCAGGCGACGAGTTGCGCTGGCGCGTAAGCTCGAGGTTTTCGTAAAGCTCGGGCTGGGCTGAGTTTTTTGCCCCGCTTTGCTGCTTAGGCGGGGGCAGGACGAGCGCAACCTCTACGTCTTGGCCAGCTTCTTTGGCCACCGAGGCACGCACCACGTCGACGTAGCGTTGCTCAACCCAGTCACGAAAGAAGCGGTTAGGGGCGGCAAGAGTAACTTTCTTACCTTCGATTCCAACCAGCTTAAGTGGCTCGATCCAGGTCTCGTAGCACACTGGACCGAGTGTCTCTCGCAAGCGGTCGGAAACTCTTTCCCACAAGCCGTTCATTCCGTCCTCCTGAGTTGCGACCACGTAAGCCTAGCGCCCTGTCGACGCAGGTCACTTACTGACTGGTTACACACAGCTTTATCAACACCTGTGGATAACAAGATTTTTTGCCGATCCTGACCGAGGATAGGCGGTATGCTAGTTGTGTCTATTAACTTGTTTTCAAGCTGGATAGTCGTCGCGATGACCAGTGATTCGCCGCCATATCGAACTGCCTGCCTATCCTCCATGGCGGAATACATCGCCCCGCTAATTAACCGGTCATCGCTGCGACGAGGGCGGATGCGGTGAAAATTGTTAGACGCTTTTGCGACTACGGACAAGCTCGTGGCTGAAAAATCTTCCTAACCCCCTGATTTTCCGTGCAAATTTTTTAGTGCCACGACGGTTTTAAAGAGGCGAATTCGAAGTCGGTCTTTGGCAAGAAGACAAGAGCGCAAGACGATGGGGAGCCAAAATGGCGTCTAGTTGATACCTGTTTTGCTTTGGTTAGATTTGTTGGCTTAGACAGCAGGATGGCAAGAGACGAGAAGCTTTAAGGAAGAAGGCAAAAGATGGGGATTTCACGCGAGCGTTCAGCGCTCCTTTTTGAGCGCGCTGTGCGCAGGATTCCAGGAGGAGTCAATTCACCCGTTCGAGCCTGGCGCGCGGTAGGGTTGAAGCCACTTTTCATCGAGCGTGCCCAGGGTGCATACGTTTTCGACGCCGACGGTAATCGCTTTATCGATTATGTCGGCGCGTTCGGGCCGGCAATCGTTGGCCACGCTCACCCGCGCGTGGTCAAGGCCGTAGCAGAGCAAGCGACCGAGGGATTTAGCTACGGCGCTGCAACCGAGCTCGAGCTTGCGCTGGCCGAAGAAATCACGCGTGCAGTTTCGAGCGCCGAAGAAGTCCGGCTAGTGAACTCCGGCACCGAAGCTGCCATGACCGCTATCCGGATCGCTCGAGCTGCCACTTCCCGGCCCAAAATCGTGAAATTTGAGGGATGCTATCACGGGCATAGCGACGGGCTTTTGGTGCGGGCAGGATCGGGCGCACTTACCTTTGGCGTACCTGACAGTGCTGGCGTGCCGCCTGAAATCGCTTCCTTGACCCTTAGTGTGCCCTACAATAAGCTTGACGCGCTCGAACAATGCCTTGAGGCAAATCGCGGCGAAGTAGCGGCGATAATAGTCGAGCCGGTTGCTGCTAACATGGGGGTCGTCAGGCCCGAGCCAGAGTTTTTAAGCGGCCTCCAGGACTTGGCGCGTCGCTTTGGCTGCCTGCTTATCTGCGACGAAGTAATCACTGGTTTTCGCCTGTGCTACGGTGCGTTCTCAGAGACTCTAGGTCTGGCACCCGACCTAATACTGCTCGGCAAAGTTATAGGCGGCGGTATGCCGATAGGGGCAGTAGCGGGAAGACGTGACTTAATGGAGCTTCTGGCTCCTTGTGGCCCGGTTTATCAAGCTGGGACGCTTGCAGGAAACCCGCTGTCTGTAAGGGCGGGTTTGGAGACGCTTGCTTTGCTGCGCGAACCGGGCGTCTACGAGCGGCTGGACAAACTTAGCTCGGCGCTCGAAGGAGGTATCAAAAAAGCGCTCGACCGGGCACGGGTCAAGGCATGCGTGAATCGGGCTGGCTCGCTGCTTACGGTGTTTTTCGGATGTGAGCGGGTGAGCACCAGTGAGCAAGCGCGGGAAGCTGACACCTCGCTTTTTGCGCGGTTTTTCGCGGGTATGTTGGAAGCGGGAGTTTTTCTGCCCGCTTCCCAGTTCGAAGCGATGTTCGTATCGCTTGCTCACAGCGAGGAGGACATCGAGCGCACGGTAGACGCGGCGGCGCGAGTTGTGGCACTGTCAACCTAGCAAGCTCGATAAAGCCGGTGTTGCAATGGCGCTTAACGTAACTAAAATGGTGCGTTATGCATCGTTGGGCGCGGAGCTGACGTCGCCACCTATCGTGGGCGCGGTAGTCGGGTATTATCTTGACGATTACTTGAAAACGTCCCCGTACCTGACGATGGCGCTGCTGCTTGCCGGCGTGGCCGTTAGCTTTTACCGTTTGATTCTACTGACGACGAGTTTGCGAAACGGACGAGATTGAGTAGGTTCGGTTCCCAGATTCCACCTATAGCTTCTGTTCAGCGCGCCAACTTTTGCGTACTGGCGTTGCTGTGCGCGCTTCTGCTTTTCAGCTCGAAGCAACTTGCGCTAGCCTGTCTTGCCGGCGGTCTGTTAGCCGCCTTGAACCTGCTTGCGCTCAGTGCTTTTGTTCACGCTTTAATTAAGGCTGCAACTAGACGCGCAAGCCCGTCACTTTGGGTTGCCGTTGCACCGTTGAAGCTATTCGCATTGGTCGCTCTAGCCTATCTCGTAGTGTGGCGCCTTAAGCTTGAACCGCTCGGTTTCGCAATCGGCATTTCGAGCCCGTTTTTGGCAGCGATAGTTGCTACAGCCAGGCTGTTCATCCACAGCGCACGCTCGACAGAGGGCCTGAATGCCTAGGCGAAGGTAGAGGGAGAGACACAGCGATGAATGTTTTCGAAGAGTGGAGCGGAGGGTTGCCTCCTGTGCTTGTCGGGACGTGGACGGTAATGGCCGTTTTAATCGTGTTTGCTCTCATCGCTCGTCGTGCGCTTCTTGCTGCCGAGAACCCGCTTTTGCCCGACGAGACGCTTTCTGCTCGCTCGATCGCCGAAGTAGCTGTCGAGGCTCTGGACAAGTTGACCGCCGAGGTACTCGAGAGCCATGACTACAAAGGCTTCGTCCCCTATTTTGGCAGTCTCTTTCTTCTCATCTTGGCGTGTAATTTTGTCGGGCTCATTCCGGGCTTTGAACCACCTACGGCGTACTCCGACCTGACGTTTGCCTTGGGAACGGTCACACTAGTTTATTACATCTATCACGGCTTCAAAGCCCGCGGTGTCCATTACTTGCGAAGTTTTTTAGGCCCGCTTCTTGTGATGTCACCTTTGATGCTGCCGATCGAGGTGGCGGATAACCTTTTCCGACCGTTCTCGCTCGGCGTACGACTTCATGCCAACATGTTTGCCGACCATCAAGTCTTGAGTATTTTTACAAAATTGACCAAACTTGTGATTCCACTGGCCTTCTACGCGCTCGGCTCGCTCGTGTGCGTTATTCAGGCCACGGTCTTTACCGTCTTATCGATGGGTTATGTAAAGATGGCGCGCAGCGAGCATCATTGAGGCTTGCCGCGCTTTAGCCGAAGACTCGTGGGTGTGGTCGCTTAACGTAGCGACGAGCTGAAATGCGTGGTCGCCTTTGTGTCAGTGGTAGCAAGCTTTGAGCAGCGGTGTATGGAGGAGGACGAAACGCGGATGATTAGACGTGCTGTAAGGTGGATTTGGGTCCCAGCGAGCTTGGCATTGGGACTAGTGTTGACCGCGCCCGCAGGTGCAATGGCGCAGGCCGCTTCGGATGCTTCGTTGAGGGCCGGCTTGATAGCTCTGGCAGCAAATATTGGCGTTGGACTGGCTGCTTTGGGTGGCGGTCTCGGCCAAGGGCGGCTTGTGGCTTCGGCGATGGATTCGATCGGGCGCAACCCCAACAGCGCGGGTACGCTGTTCACACCGATGATTATCGGTCTTGCCTTTATTGAGTCGTTGACCCTGTACGCTTTGGTGATCGCATTCCTCTTGATGGGAAGAATGTAGTCGTGAAGTCGCCCCGACACGAAGCCTTTGCTGCAAAGGGGATTTATTTACAAGGCTTTTTCGAGCACATGCATCGCTTGCGCACTCTGCTCGACTATTGTTCAGATCAAGGGGCTGACCACTTTAAAGCGAGCTCGACGCCGTTGCCTACGCAGCAGGACATACATCGCGCCGGTTCCCCCGTCGGTGGGACGCGCGGTCACAAAGGCTAACACGTGAGCTGATAGCGACCCGTGGGAAAGCCAATACGTGACAGCGCGTTTGAGTACCGGTTGGCCTCCGGGTGACCTCAAGCCGCGCCCGCATACAACTAGGACCGACTGATGGCCTGCACGGACGGCGCCCTTGATAAATTCTGACAATGCTTCTTTTGCCTCCTCGCGCGTCATCCCGTGCAAGTCGACATGCGCCTGGACAGCAAACTCGCCGCGCTTTAGCTTTTGCAGTATGCGAACATCCAGATCCACGCGACGGCCTTCGACGTACTCCTCCGTTTCCATCACGTCGAACGGCTTGTTGCCAGAAACCAGGCCGCAAAGTTCAGCGATAACTTCCGCGTCCTCATCGACGATTTGCACCCGCCCAGGTGCTGGCATAGGGCGACGTGCTCGTTCTCGCCCTTCGAGCGGCCGCACGCCCTCCATGGCGCGTCGAAAAAGCTCTTCCTCCGCCTCACTGTGAGCACTATTGGAACCGTTTGACGCCGGCGTTGGCGACGCGGCTTGATGCAGAGGTGCCGACTTAGGCTTTCGGCTGATGCTTTGCAATTGATTTACGAGCTTTTTAAGCTCGCGAAATGGCGAGTTGAAGACCTTCTGGTTGCGCAGTGAGTAATCGCCGATTGCCGCAAGCTCGCCTTGGCCTACCTGCCGTTTCGCCATCCTAGCGACTCTCTCCAAAAGTGAATTGCTTTTGTATGGTGTCGAAAGCAACCAGATACGCTCGACACCGTCAAATGCGTCAACCTAGCCGGACTTTGCGCCGACTAACTCAGAGAGCCTGCATGTGCAATTTTATCGGGACTGGCTTGAAAAGCGATTTTACGGCGAATTGGAGCTCGGAGCTAGAGTTACGCAAAGGCTGTTTGCACTCACGCTGACGAGAAACGATAAGATCGTGGATCTCGAAAGCGGCGAGCGCTCTTCTCTAAGCAGCTACTCCTTACTGGGTCGGTCGGCGAAATTTGCCTCACTATCGGTCTTACGTTGGAAATAGCCTGAGTGGAAATGAATCTCATGTGGAAAATAGGGCGCCTTGTTACGTTTGCGGCTGTTAGCGCGCTTGCACTCGTAGCGCTTGTGCTAGCTGTTGCCTTGCTGAACCTTAATCGAATTATTGCTTCAAGGCAGAGCTATTTAACCAACCTTGCCACGCAAGCGCTCGGCCGACCGGTCAGCGTCGGCAAGATTACGGGCTCGCTTGGTCTAGGTTTTTCAATCAAAGTTTCCGAACTATCTATCGCGGACGATCCTGCTTTTGCGCGCACGCCGTTTTTTCACGCCACTACGGCTCACGCGAAAATCCGTTTACTCCAGTTACTGTTCGGGCGCGTTGAAATCAGCGATCTTAGTTTCGACCACGCAACGATTCGTCTCATTCGCAACGCCCAGGGCGTTTTGAACGTCAGCACGATCGGCGCGGACCAATCTACGAATCGGCCGCAAAGCAGCTTTTTACGCTTGCGCACCGGCTTCGTAAAAGTTGGTCAGATGTCCGAAGTCCCAACAACTGCGCCTCTTTCGCCGACCGCCTTTATGGTTAGTAGCGTGAGCTTTAAAGACAGCGAGCTTTATTACTCCGACGGCATGCTCGGCCTCGACCTTTCCCTGACCCATCTCAATATTCGGCTAAGTCCGGTAAGTCTGGCGCTACCCAGCGAAGTGGAACTTAGCGGGGCGATCCTGGGGGAGGAGAGGAATCTACATGTTCGGGGACAGGTCGGACCTTTGATGCGTGATGGTCGTGTCGATATAACGTCGCTACCTTTTACGATTGCAGCGAGGCTTGCCCCTCTTGAAGCTGAGAAGTTGGTCGCTTTGATGCCCGTGGCTTGGGCTTTTGCGCGGCAGTTCGTGTTAACCGGGCCAGCGACGGTCGAAGTGCACGCAAGTGGTATGCCCGAGGCGATAAGCTTCAGGACCCGGGCTGACTTAAGCGCCGTTAAGTTGTCGTACCCGGGGCTTTTTGAGAAGGCGACGGCGATAAAATCCTACCTGGAAGTTGAGGGAAACCGTGGGTCGAATGGCACAGTGATAAGCAAAGGCACGCTTGCGGTTGCGGGACTGAGCGCAGGTGTGACTGATTTCAGGTTTGCTCCCGCGGCTGTGAGCGGTAATGTCCAGATCGACCGCCTGCAGCTTGGCCAGTTAGCCAAGCTGTCTGCGCCAGTTGCTCGCTACAAGCCTTCCGGATGGGTAGAGGCGAAAGGGCAGGTCGAAGCGAGTGACGGCAGAGCAAAAATCAACGGGCTGGTCAAACTTTCCGAAGCTGGCTTCGTCCTACCTGACTCGCCGCTAAACCGCTTCACTAACGTCGAGGCCCAGCTCGCCTTTTACGGAGACAAGGCGACGCTACGCTCGTTGGCGTTCAGCCTCGGCAATGCCCGCTTCATCGGGCAAGCTACAAGCGAATCGCTCAATTTGTCGCAAGCCACGTTTAAACTAGCAAGCCAACACGTGACACTTGCCGACCTTATTCCGCGCAAGGCTGCTTACGAGCAATACGCGCTCGACGGTCTGTCGGTAGAGGGAATACTCCGCCGAGACGGCGTATCGGCGCGATCTTCTCTCGACGCGCAACTGCGCGCTAACTCCTGCTTTTTTGCCAAGATTCCATGTGAGCAGCTTTCTGCGTCGGTACGATGGATACCAGAGGTCGCTCGTGTAGACGCCTTCCAGGTGGGCGTGGGCGACGGAGAGCTCCACGGCAATGGGTCGATTACCTTGTCCGGCACCTCGCCGTTCAATCTCTTTCTTCGGGCAGACAATCTCGACATCGGGCAGATTGCGTCGCAGCTCCAGGGTAGGAACTCAGCGGTAAAACAGGGGCGCTTAAATGGCGAAATTAAATTAACTGGTCGCTACAGCAGTGCCCCTGCGCTTGTGCAGTCATTGGATGGTACCGGAAGGTTGCTAGTCAACAATGCCGTAATCGTTGGAGCTAATCCAACGACCAAGGTTTTTGCCAAGCTGTCCCGTCTGCCCGGACTTGGCGACCTAATCACCCCTGTATTGGTTGACCGTCATCCTGTGGCGCTAAGCCCCGATATGCGTTTGCAGACTGCTAGTGCCACGTTCGTGATCAAAGGCCCAGTTGCTTACTCGCAAGACATCAAAGTGGTAGCTCAGGACTACACGCTTTCCGGTGAAGGTTGGTTAAATCTCGATCAGCAGCTCGACTTCCGCGGCGTAATTGCGCTATCGCCGCAGTTGAGTCGGGATCTGGTGGCGAAGGGCACGTTATTAGGGGCGCTGAAGGGTGCGGACGATCTGGTGCGCGTTCCGCTGCGCGCCTCGGGGACGCTTTCGGACCCGAAGGTGCAACCGGACCTGGCGCGCT
>JAJPIL010000005.1 GCA_021324755.1 Pseudomonadota bacterium | reverse complement strand
CATGACTAGTCCGCTTTTGCCGGGCAATGGGATGGAAGTCTTGCGCGCGACGCTAGCGGCTTTGGCGCTTGACCTTTCTCGCTTTCGTGAAAGAATTTGCCGCGCCTTTGCGCCTACGTTGCAAGCCTAAGTCAGCCGCTAAGTTGCTAGCGTTTCGATAGCTGGGCTGTGCGGAGCTTCGCTTCCGCAGTTGCTATAGCGTTGGCTGTGGCTATGTAGGGGTCGGTTGCGAATTCAAGACTCGCAAGTCGCCGACGTAATTCGTCAAGCTCGCGGCGAACTTGCTCTTCGTCGATTTCTTCCGGCGATATGGCCTCTGGAACGAGCACCGTCATGCGGCCATCTTTTACTTCCGCCAGGCCTTCCCTTATCGCGTAACAGCGCAACTCGCCATCCGGAAGCTTGAGCGTGAGCGCGCACGGCACGAGCGACGTAATAAAGTCGACATGCTGGGCCAGCACGCCAAACTCGCCTTCCTGGTTTGTCGCAGTAACCTGCTCGACGGGCCCTTCGAAGATTACGCCTTCGGGCGCGATTAAGCGGCAGAGGAACTCCACGGTCGAACCAGCGTGACCCGTCGTCAGGCGGCAGCCTTCGCTAAGCGCTCCGCTTTAGCGCGAGCGTCGTCAATCGTGCCGACCAGATAGAAGGCTTGCTCGGGCAGATCGTCTACTTTTCCATCGAGAATTTCCGCAAAGCCCCGCACAGTTTCGGCTCGAGGAACGTAGGCGCCCGGGATACTAGTAAACACTTCTGCCACATGGAAGGCTTGCGAGAAGAAGCGCTCGATTCGTCTGGCTCGCGCCACGATAAGCTTGTCCTCGGGCGAGAGCTCGTCCATCCCGAGAATCGCGATTATGTCTTGCAGGTCTTTGTATCGCTGTAAGACGGCCTGCACCTGGCGCGCGACGCGGTAATGCTCCTCGCCCACGATACGAGGATCGAGAATCCGCGAGGTCGAAGCGAGTGGGTCGACGGCCGGATAAATTCCTTTCTCGAACAGCCTTCGTTCCAGAACTGTCTTTGCGTCAAGATGCGCGAAGGTCGTGGCTGGTGCCGGGTCGGTCAGGTCGTCAGCGGGAACGTAAATCGCCTGTACCGAAGTGATCGCTCCTTTCTTGGTGCTGGTGATGCGCTCCTGCAGTTCGCCCACGTCGGTGCCGAGTGTGGGCTGGTAGCCGACCGCGCTCGGCATCCTGCCCAGCAGGGCCGAAACTTCCGAGTTCGCCTGAACGAAGCGGAAGATATTATCGATGAACAGCAGCACGTCCTTGCCTTCTTCGTCGCGGAAGTACTCCGCTAGCGTCACCCCTGAAAGGGCCACGCGCGCGCGGGCGCCCGGCGGCTCGTTCATCTGACCATAGACCAAGGCGGTGCGTGACAGCACGCCCGACTCTTTGAGCTCGAGATAAAGGTCGTTGCCCTCGCGCGAACGCTCGCCAACGCCGGCAAAAACCGAAACTCCACCGTGCTTTTTTGCGACGTTGTGGATCAACTCCATGATCATCACGGTTTTGCCGACCCCTGCGCCGCCGAAAAGCCCAATCTTACCTCCTCGCACGTAGGGGCAGATGAGGTCGATAACCTTGATACCAGTTTCGAAGATCTCGACTTCGGTTCCCTGTTCAGCGAAAGAAGGTGGTTCGCGATGAATCGGCATCCAGATGTCGCTTTCGATAGGGCCGGCTTCGTCGATCGACTCGCCCGTCACATTCATCAGGCGGCCCAAAGTGGCGGGTCCGACTGGGACTTTGATCGGGCCGCCGGTGTCGATTACGGGCATTCCGCGCACCAGTCCATCCGTCGTATCCATCGCAATGCATCGAACCGTGCGCTCTCCCAGGTGTTGCGCCACTTCGAGCACGAGATTCCACGGTTTGTCGCTGATCGACGGGTTGCTCACCCGCAGCGCATTGAGAATCGGCGGTAGGGCTCCGTCGGTAAACTCGACGTCCACCACGTTGCCAAGCACTTGGACGATTTTCCCCTGAGCTTGCCCGTTTACGTTGAGCGAGCGTTCAGTTGCCACTTGTCTCCTCCCCGTTACACCGAAGCGGTCAAAACGCTAGTTTTGCAGAAGCTTTGAACTTATTCGATGCCGACAAGGTCAAGCCCGCACCGGGCTCATCCAGACGGTCCGGTTGGGCTTTGGAAACCTTGTCCGGACGGCTTCTCCGGAATTAATCGGTCGGCGCGCGATCGAAGCTCAGTCGAATGCGCTCTAGCTGCGCGACTCGCGCAAAGCTTCGGCCCCGCCGACAATATCCATCAGCTCTCGGGTGATACTGTCTTGACGCACCCGGTTCATCAGCAGCGTAAGCCGTTCAATCATTTCGCCCGCGTTGTTGGTCGCCGAATCCATTGCAGTCATTCTGGCCGCATGTTCGCCGGTTTCGGCATTGAGCAACGCGTCGAAGATTTCTGCTTCAAGATAGCTTTTTACGACCAGCGGCGCGAGCAGTGCAAGTCCCGGCTCCATCAGAAAATATCGGTCAGGGACTGACCGCTCATCCTTGGTCTCGGAAACCGCGCTTTTGGCGGTGTCCGAAGGCGGCCGCTCCACTGGCAAAAGCCTACGGTAAGTCGGCCGCTGGATGAATACAGAACGGAAAACGCTGTAGGCGATACCACCTTCGCTGATTTCGCCACGCCGATAGGCGGCAAATACGTAAGAGGCGACGTCGCGCGCAAGTTCGATCGTGGCAAGCCGCGGTCTTAGGTTGACGCGCTGCTGGACGATAGTGGCTCGCGTTCGATTCAGATGGTCGACGGCTCGTCGGCCGATCGCGTAAAAGACCGCTTCTAGGCCCTTGGCGCGTAGCTCTGTGCGAAGTTGATCGACTGTATTCATCAAGTTCGAGTTGTACGCCCCGCAAAGGCCCCTGTCAGAGGCAACGACCACAATCAGGGCTCGTGGCTGCGACCCAGCGCCTATCTCGAAAGACTCGAGAAGCGCCTTGGGAAGCGTGCGCGCCAACTCGTCCATCGCTGTGATATAGGGAGCCGCACGGCCCATCGCCTCTTGAGCGCGGTGAAGCTTGGCGGAAGACACGAGCTTCATCGCGCGCGTTGTCTTCTGCGTCGAGGCTACGGAAGCGATACGTCTGCGAATAGCCTTTAAGCTCGGCATGGTAGCTTCCGCTCAACCGCCACGTTTACGCCGCTCGCGCCACAGGCTCGGTCTTGTGGCGGGCAATGAACTCCTGGGTCATCGCTTCCAGCGCCTTGTTGAGTCTAGCGCGCAGATCGTCGCTAAGCTCTTTCTTGACCCTTATTTCCTCGAGCAGGTCGGCATGCTTGGCCTCGAAATAAGCAAATAGCTCACGCTCGTAGGCTCGGATCTGCTCAACTTCCAGTTGATCGAGGAAGCCTTGCGTGCCTGCGTAGATTATTAGCACCTCCTTTTCTACAGGCAGCGGCGCATATTGGTCCTGCTTGAGCATCTCGGTTAAACGCACGCCTCGATGAAGAAGGCGCTGGGAGGCGGCGTCGAGATCCGAACCGAACTGCGCAAAAGCTGCCATCTCGCGATACTGCGCCAGCTCGAGCTTGAGCGTTCCTCCGACCTGTTTCATCGCCTTGATCGTGGCCGAGAAGCCAACGCGCGAAACCGACAGGCCTGCGTTGACCGCCGGTCGCACGCCCGCATAAAACAGGTCGGTCTCCAAATAGATTTGTCCGTCCGTGATCGAGATTACGTTGGTTGGAATATAGGCCGAAATATCGCCCGCCTGGGTTTCGATAATCGGCAAAGCGGTGAGCGACCCTCCTCCTTTTTCGTCGCTCAGTTTGGCGGCGCGTTCCAAAAGACGCGAATGTAAGTAAAAGACGTCTCCCGGATAAGCTTCGCGGCCTGGGGGGCGACGCAGCAGAAGTGACAGCTGCCGGTAAGCCTGCGCATGCTTTGTCAGGTCGTCATAAACCACAAGCGCGTGCTTGCCGTTGTCGCGATAGTACTCGCCCATCGCGCACCCAGCGTAAGGCGCTAAAAACTGAAGCGGCGCGGACTGCGAAGCGGTGGCAGAGACGACCGTGGTGTACTCCATCGCGCCGTATCGCTTGAGCACCTCGACGATTTGGGCAACGGTGGACTGCTTTTGTCCGATCGCGACGTAGATGCAGTAGACGTCTTGGCCGCGCTGGTTGATAATCGTATCGATCGCAAGCGCTGTTTTTCCCGTCTCTCGGTCCCCGATTATCAGTTCGCGCTGACCCCGTCCGATCGGGATCATCGAGTCTATCGCCTTGATCCCGGTCTGCAGAGGTTCTTTGACTGGTTGCCTGTAGATAATCCCTGGCGCCTTCAGTTCGACGCGCCTGCGCTGGCTGGTGTGGATGGGGCCTTGGCCGTCGAGCGGCTGACCGAGCGCATTTACGACGCGGCCCAGTAGTGCATCGCCCACCGGCACCTCAGCGATTCGCCCGGTGCGACGGACTTCGTCGCCTTCTTTGATCGACCAGGGTTCACCGAAGATTGCTGCTCCGACGTTGTCTTCTTCCAGATTCAGCACCAAGCCCATCACGCCGTTGGCGAACTCGAGTAACTCGCCCGCAGCCGCGTTTTGCAATCCGTAAATACGGGCGATACCGTCGCCGCACGACAGCACTCGACCTGTCTCACGTACTTCGAGACCGGCCTCGAAACCCTTGATTTCCTTTTTAAGTATTTCGCTGATTTCCGATGGTCTGATGTCAGCCATGACTCCGTTCGCGTGTTCGTTGAATTTAAGCGCTTAGGCGTCGTTCGATTTCTTTAAGGATGGTAGCAAGGCTCGAGTCGTAAGTTCTACCCTCAAGTTCCACGACCACACCGGCAAGCAGTTCGGGATTGGTCTGCACGGTCGGAATGATTTTCTTGCCGCTAGATTTTTCCAGCACGTCGCGCACTTTTTCAACCTCTTCGTTGCTCGGTTCGCGAGCAAAAGTAAGTCGAGCGCGCGCTTGTCCCAATCGCTCGTCGAGAAGTGCTTGATAAGCCTCGGCGATAGCGGGCAAAGCAGCGATTCGGTTGCGTCGTGCTACCACCAAGGCGAACGAACGCACTGGAAAACTCAAGTTAAGGCGCTCGGCGACAAGATCCATTGCCCGAACACGAGCCGGTTCATCAAGGTCAGAAGAGGTAAGCCTCGAGCCCAAGGCTAAAGCTTCGACGGTGTCAGCGAGCACTTTAAGTTCTTCGCCCCATTGCTCCAGCTGACCCGACTCAGCCGCCACTTCAAGCATCGCGCGGGCATAGCGTTTCGCCACCTGTCCAGCCATCAGCGCGCATTCTCCGCTTGCACTTGTTGGATAAAACTCTCCACCAACCGGTGCTGGTCGGCCGGCGTCAAATGTTCCTGCAAAAGCTGGCGCGCCATTTCAGTGGCGCTGTGAACGAGGAAAAGCTTAAGCTTGTGTTCGGCTTCCGCCGCTAGAGCTTTGACGCTGAGCTCGCCCTCGTGGCGAATCTGGTTTGCCAGTTTGCGAGCCCGCTCTCGAATTTCGGCGACTTGCCGCTCGCTTTCAGCGCGAATCTGAGCGATGATCCGTCTTTTTTCAGACTCGAGCCGGGCAAAAAGGCTATTTACTGACGCAGCTTGCTGTTGCGCCTTAGCTAATGCTTGCTCAGCGCTTTCGAACGTGGAGCGAACTGACTGAGCACGGCTTCGAAAATAACCTCGAACGCTGGGCCCGGCGTACTTGACTACGATGAACAGAAAAAGCGCAAAGTTTATCGCGTAGAAAATCAAGCTCGACTCGGAACCTTCTGACTTCCCTCCCTGTTCCGCGGCAAAGCCGGATGTCGCCGACAAGAGTAATGAAAGTTCGGCCACCGCAAGCGTAACGATCTTTAGCATGTGTGCCACTATTGTAGATTAAGTGGATTGGAACTTAAGTCGGCACCCTTTAGCGGGCGTCCAAGAGCACGTTCAGCTATATCGAGCGCCAAGCTACGGCTTAGCTGTTCCACCTGAAGGTAAGCCTCTTTGAGCTTGGTATCAATCTCGCGCTGGACTTTTTCGACCATTTCGCGCACTTCCTCGCGCGCTTTTCTCACCATCTCTGCCGCTTCTTCGTCGGCTTGCCGCCGGGCTTGCTCCCGTTCGACGAGCGCGTTTCGCCGGGCTTCGCTTAACTCGCGCAAGCAGCGTTCCTCCAGTTCGCGAGCCTCGCGTAAGGTCCGCTCTGCATTCTCTCTAAGCTCGCGCAGGCGCTCATCACGCTGAGCCAAAAGACGAAGAAAAGGGTCAAATAAAAGACGCCTAAAAATGAACCAGAAAATCAAGAACGAAACAATCAGGGTCGCAAATACGCCCCAGTTTGGCGGAATACTGAGCATAGCCTGAGATCTCGTAACGAGTCTTGAAGCAAAACTGCGCGAAGCAGTGTTTGCTAACTATATTGAGCTAATTTGTTTCCAGTTCCTTTAAGACAATTAATCGCCAGCAACTTACGCCGGTTTCGGCTGACTTACGGCCGTACGCTCGTCTTTGGGCAGCACCGCCACCTTGCGCTCTTCCTTCACGCCTTCAACCTGCATCGAACAATGCCCTTTGAACAGAGCACCTTCCTGGATTACGAGCACCGGTGTAGTCAGATTGCCAACGACCCGGGCAGACGGTCTGATCTCGAGGCGTTGTCCGGCGAATATGTCGCCCGAGACTTTGCCAGCGATAATTATTGATTCAGCCTTCAGTTGGGCGTTCAACACTGCGGTTTCGCCGACGATAATAAGGTCGTTGCCGGAGATTTCACCTTCGACATAACCGTCGATTCGCGCCGGCCCTTCGAAGGAAATCTTTCCGTTGACTCTGCAACCCTTGTCGAGGAACGCTCGTCCTTCCATGTTTGGTCCGCCACTAATGGCTGCGGTTCTGAGCGTGACTGGTCGGTTTTCGCTTTCCACTCCCGTCGGTCGTCCCGAGGACGCCGCCTCCGTTTCGACCCTGTCGGAGAACTGTTGCCGTGAATTCTTGTCCGACTCTTTCCCGAACAGCGCCATGGCCGTTAATACTCCTCAATAAGAATCGAGCTATGAAGGGAAACTTCCCGTTCCTGAGCTTCCTTTGAGAATCAGTCGGGCCTGGTGAACCTATAAAGTGGCATTCAGAGATTCTCACGCCTAGGCAAGGTCGGTTCGCCACAGTTTGCGTGCTTGCCTTTTCAGTGCGTCAGTTCTACTTCCTGGTCATTGAAGCCCGCTGACCACGTCGCCCTTTTCTCTCTTACTCGAAGCTTGAGCCGTTGCGGTAAATTTCAGCAAAGACGGTCACAAAATTCTACCTCATGCGAGTTTTCCTTTAAAGTTTCTTGCTCCCGCAGAGTGTTACCGCTTCCATATCAGCTTCGCGTGCGCAATTTAAATAGCGAGTCAACAAAGTTTTTACCAGGGGCATGTCGTATGAGCAGGCTTTTGCCAATTTAATTTATTCGACGCACGTCAAGCGAGCACGAGCTTCGTCAGTTTGGTAGCCATTCTTTGTCGCAAGCTACTTTGCTTATCCGCACCTGTCCTTAGGCGACCGTACGCGGCGTATGGTAACCACTTGTTGCCGTGGCGAAAATTGCTAGCCTTTTCTACAAAAAGAGTTGCCTGATAGCCTTGTGAGTGGGCTGGACGTTGTGTCAGCCGCTCTGAAGAAAGGAGAAAACACGTAGGAGCTTGTGTTATGGCGAAAAAGATTCCAGAGCAATTTATTGATCTCCTAACTTCCAAGAAATCATTTGCCCATTTGGCGACTGTGATGCCGGACGGGTCGCCCCAGGTTACGCCGGTTTGGATCGATTACAAGGACGGCAAGGTATTGGTGAATACCGCTCGGGGCCGAGTCAAGGACCGTAACATGAGCAAGAACTCTCGGGTGGCACTGGCGATCTCAGACCCGGACAATCCTTACCGATACATCCAAATTCGGGGCCGCGTGTCCAACATTCGGGAGCAGGGAGCCGATGAGCATATCGATGCTCTGGCCAAGAAGTATCTTGGCAAGGACAAATATCCGTTCCGCCAGCCGGGCGAGGTACGGGTGATCTACGAGATTGAGCCGATTTCGTGTTCGACTATGGGATAGGTTTTGAGCACCGTTTTTGAGGCTACGAACCTTAAAAGCTCGGGGAATGCTTACAGAATATTGCCGCGTGCGCCGTAAGCCAGCTGAAGGACTAGACACCCCGCCGGAGAACGGTTTACGTTTGACTGAGAACAGCTGAATCTTGGGGGATAAGGAAGGAACAGTTCTTTGCCTTCTCCAATTTAGATCTGAGGCTTTCGGCAACCATTCTTGAATAGTTTTGGTCTGCAAGCGCACCTCCAGTCAATCAGGAGACTAAGGCAAAGCACCATTTGGTGGCGGACAATCTGGAAAGGGTTCCGACCGTGGCCGAGAAGACATTGCGCATATTAGAGGAGGGTCAGGGCGAGTATTCGCTGCCCGACCCGGATGTTTTCAGGGAGTGGACTGCGCGCAAGGACCGCGCGATGAGGCCCAAGCTCATGACCGCGCAGGAAGCGGTCGCTCGGTTTGTCGCTGACGGCGATTATATCGTCTGGGAAACGAACTACTTTCAGCGCGGCCCTTCGGCGCTGATTCGCGAAATTATTCGCCAGCGAAAAACCAGGTTATGGGCTGGGGGTAAGTTTACCTGGGTAATTGTGGCGCTTCTGGTGGAGGCGGGATGCTGTGATCGGGCTGACATGGGGTTTTTCGTCGGCGGCCCTGGAGTGACCCGCGCCGTCGTTGAAAAGCGACTAAAAGTGTACGAATACAGCAACCTCGTGATGGCGGCGCGGTTGCGAGCCGGTGCCATGGGGCTTAGCTTTATCTCGGTGCGGTCGCTGGGCGGCACGGACGGCTTCAAATATTCCGGAGCCAAAATTATCGAAGACCCGTATACCGGCAAGCCAACGGTTATTGTGCCTGCGCTATATCCTGACGTGGCGTTGATTCACGTTCATCAGGCCGACCAGTACGGCAACGCCCGGATTTTCGGCACGACGATTACCGACGTCGAGTCGGCTCTCGCGTCGCGCAAGGTAATAATTTCGGCCGAAGAGATAATCAACACCGAAGAGATTCGCCACAAGCCAGGATTGACGAAAATTCCTTACTATCTCGTAGACGCGGTGGTACATCAACCGTTCGGAGCCTATCCGGGCGAATGTCCGGGGATGTACGCCTCGGATACCGAGCACGTAGCCGAAGTTCTGGGCGCGATTTATAACGACAAAGTCAAAGAGTATCTTGATAAATGGGTTTATAGCGTTGCCTCGGAAGAGCAGATGCTGGTCGAGCGCGTCGGGTTGAACAAACTCAAAGAGATGCAGCGGCGCGCTACCATGGTTGCTACGGAGGGTTATCGGTCATGATCAAAGACGGACCGTGGAAGGAGGCCCCCAAAGCTACGACATTTGCGGAGCGAGAGTTCCAGGTCTGTATAGCCGCGCGGCTGGTCGAGAACGGCAAGACTTACTGGGTTGCGGGCGGCGGCGGACCGATGTACTCGGTGCTGATTGCTAAGAAGTTGTACGCCCCTGACGTGGTGTACGTCGCCGAGGATGGCGTGGTTGGGCCCGAGCCGATGTTGCCTTTCGACCCGGTGATGACGCTTGCCGCGGCGCGTCCGTCCTATCGCGCGCTGATGTGGAGCACGATGAACGGAATCGGTGACCAGTGCGCCGTGGGCTATCTGGATTATGGAGTGCTCAATACCTTGCAACTTGACCCCTACGGGAATCTTAACTCCACGTGGATAGGCACGTATGGGGTGGAGGGTCGCCGATTCAACGGTCCGGGCGGAGCCGACACGATCGCCGCGATGTGTCGGCGGGTGGTGCTGATGATGGACCATCAAAGACGCAAGTTCGTTCCGCGCGTCGACTTCATCTCCTCGCCCGGGTATCTGGACGGATCGCCCGGAGCACGCGAGCGCGCCGGATTGCCAGCGAATACCGGACCTTGGGCGCTGGTTACGAATTGGGCGGTTTTCGATTTTGAGGAGCAAACCCATCATTTGCGGCTACGTGCGATCGCGCCTTTCGTTACGCTTGAGCAGGTGCTAGCCGAGATGACTTTTGAACCTAAGTTTCCGCCCGACGGCAAAGTGGAAACGCTTGACCCACCTACGGAAGAAGAGCTGAGAATTCTGCGCACCGAAATGGATGTCAACGGACAGTTCACCGATACCGCCGCTCACTGGGTAGTGTGGGAAGACGGACGCTGGTCGCTCGTGGCTAAGGAACAGGGCAAAAAGCTTTCGCCCCTTTAAAGCGGTGACGAGATTTTTAGCTCGCTGCACCTGGTCGGATGCCGGGTTCGATAGATTCTGGCCGTTTTGACATTTTGGGGGGCGCTCGTAGGTAAGTTGTGCGTGTGAACTCACGCTAAACTGTCTGTTACTTCGTAACAATGTAGTAAATTGCCTTAATTCTCGTAAACTATCGCCCGGGTATCTCTTGCTTTCCTGCGTGTGACAATGTACCCATAAAATTTGGCTTGGGTTCGAGGGGGTTGCCGTCTTTAAGGGGACATCTCGTAAAAGGTGGATTCTATGAGCCGAAAGGTCGCGCTTTTAGTTTCGCTTGCGTTCGTCTTGTTAGCCGTTTGCTGGGTTGAGGCGAATGCCGCTGGAGAAGATCAGGGGGTTAGCGCTACGGAGATCAAAATAGGCAACGCCGAGCCTTACAGTGGACCAGCCTCGGCATATGGGGCGGTGGGCACCGGCGCTTCGGCGTATTTCAAAAAGCTCAATGATCAAGGCGGGATCAACGGACGCAAGATTAACTTCATCAGCTACGATTCGGCTTACAGCCCGCCGCGGATGATGGATGTGACGCGCAGACTGGTCGAGCAAGACCACGTGCTGGCGATGGTTTGCTCGATCGGGACGCCGACCAATACCGCCATCTGGAAGTATATGAACGCGATGAAGGTTCCGCAGCTCTTCGTGATGACGGGCGCGACGAAATGGGGCGACCCCAAGGGACATCCGTGGACGATGGGATGGTTTCCGACCTATCAGGCCGAAGGCCGCGTCTATGCGCAATACGTGCTCGAGAATATCCCGGACGCTAAGATCGGAATCTTGTACCAGAACGACGACTACGGCAAAGACTACCTGGTGGGGTTCAAAGACGGGTTAGGAGAAGCGGGGCAAAAGAAAATAGTTAGTATTCAAAGTTACGAAACCAGCGACCCGACAATCGACTCGCAGATAATCAATCTCAAGAACAGCGGGGCAAACGTCTTTGTTGATATCACGACTCCGAAGTTCGCCTCTCAGGCGATCAAGAAAGCGTACGAGATCGGCTGGCATCCCGTACACTTTCTAAACAGCGTGTCGAACTCAGTTGACGTGGTACTCAAACCTGCCGGAATTGAAGCCTCGAAAGGACTGATTACCGTCGAATGGGCGATCGACCCGTCCGATCCCAAATATCAAAATGACCCTGGCTTTCAGGAATACGTGGCTGACCTGCGTAAGTATGAGCCCAAGGCAAATCCTGCGGACCAATTTAACGTCTGGGGATACGCCTGCGCGCAGACCGTGGCTCAGGTGCTCAGGCAATGCGACGACAATCTCACGCGTGAAAACGTAATGAGGCAGGCCGCGAACCTACATAACCTGCATCTTCCATTGCTGTTGCCAGGAGTAGTCATCAATACGAGTCCCACCGACTTTTACCCGATGAAGCAGCTTCAGTTGGCAAGATTCGACGGCACGCGTTGGGTGTTGTTCGGCAAGGTATACGACACGAGCAAGATGCATCGTTAAGGGGTTTGGTCGCCAACACCGCGCGACGGTTCGTCGCTGAGCTCTCGCGAGCGCTGCCAATTGAGATATTGTTCTTCGGCCCCGGCTTGGTTCTTCGGCCCTGACCTGGTCAGCCGACCTTTGCATGCATGCCAAGAAAGGAAGACGCCTGAAACCAGCTCTTCATAGAGTGCGGGTCTTTGTTGACTTTGCCAGCGCAACCCTGGAAAGGGCTAGGCGTTTAACGACCAGCTTTGCCGGTGGTTTGGGGGCGGCTACTAGGTATTAACGCACTACGTCAACGTCAGTAGCGGGCAAGCATATGGCGCATGGAATGTCGCCAAAAAGCTCGCGCCGCGCCCGCTCGCAGGAGCCTGCGCTACGATAAATACCCCAAGACGGCGTGCGCGCGAGTTCGGTCCGAGGCTTACAGCTTATACGCATCGATTGTGTATCCCATCGTTCGCCCATCAGCAAAAGCCACATCGTTTCCGGTTTTTGGCCACCCCAAACGTTATCCGAACTGGATAGGCAGGTGGCTTTGGTGGCAAGCTGTGACGCATCGGGCGCAAGCGCGGAGTCGCCTGCTCCCTCGCGGCTTTCGCGCAGACTTTTTTCTTGCTCACAGTTCGCGCGCTCTTTGAACACACCCATAACGATCGGTGTAGGCTCGCCGACGAGGGGCGCTGAGTGGTCTTCGCCGCGACGCACCAGCAACCAGACTTGGTTATGCGAGCTTGTAGCCGCCTGAGAGGCAACCGCGATCTTTTCTTCCCACTCAGCCGATTTCGCTCGGTCTGCGTTCGGCAACATCACATAGGTGCTCGTCGCTTTTCGTGCTTGTTCGAGTTGGCCATGCTCGATCAATCCCGGAATAACTTGGCCATAGTCGCGGGCCATGGCCTGATTTACTTGATCGCGCACACTCACGCTGGCTTTGGCGCAATCGCTCTCCACGGTCTCGACCAATTTCGTGTCGGCCGGGTTGCCACGCCCTAATGATGCTTTGAAGTTTCGGTAACTGACGAGGCAGTAGGCGTCAATTAACTTTTGCTGTTGGCTCGGCGGGATGTAGTTCTTGAAGAGCGGGCTGCGCACTACCTCGCGCAAATCCTGGTAGGTCGCCTGGGGATCAGCATTTGAGTCGAGCATCAGAAGGCCTTTCGCCGCTCGTGCTCGCAGCTGACAGGCTTCGTCACACCATGGCAGGCTCGCCATCAGGCTGACTTCGCGGTAATTTCCCCGGTCCAGCTCGATGTAACTCCTCTTGTACGGCGCGGTTTGCTCGGAGCAAGAAAACAATACCAAAAGCGCGACAAGAGGCAGCCACAACCACAACGTCTTTAACAACGCGCGCAACTTATTCTCCCCGCTTAGCGTCAACAATTAACTACCATTTCCCGTCAGAAAGCTGAACATCTTGCCTATCCTCAAGCTATGATGAGCGAGGCTCTAGAACCAAAGAATCTTTTTCCCCGAAGTTTGCCAGGCGCTGGGCGCTAACTGGTGAAGAAGCCAACTGTGATGTAAGCATGTAAGAATGCCTGCCGGAATCAAACGCCAGGTCGCACCTCGCCTTGAGCAAGTCGGTGCTGGCGACTTTGGGCTTGCTAATTTTGTTGGGGCGGCGAGGCGAAGTTTCTTGACCGCGCCTGCCGATCGTCAGCGTTTTTTCTCGTCGTGCTCTTAGCTTTAAGGGGCGTCATCAGGCTAGTATTTTCCGCCACAGGCTTTGGCGTCGGTTCAGGGCTATCTATGGGGACGGCTTTTAAGCCGGCTAACCATAAAGCCTAGCGCATAATCGTGAGTCGGATCTTTTTGCGCTGCGCTGGCATAATTGGAGTGCTACTGGCAGTCGGTGGTACAGCGATTTCTGCGCCGATTACGTTTATCACCGCATTGCCCGTCGCGCAGGATCAGTTGGTCGTGCGGTCTTACCAGGAAGGAAAGTTCGGTTCGACCGATTCCGAAAATTCCTACTATCTGCTTTTTCCCCAGACCTTCGCTTACGGTCCCACTGGCTCGCTGGCGCTGTTTGCAACGGTGGGGCTCGTCGACAATTATCTCGTACAGCCTGAAGCCACGCATCGTGTTACCCGAAACTCGAGCGGCTTTGGGGACTCGTTGTTTTTTGCTCGTTATACGTTGATACACATCGATTGGCCGCCCGATCCGGTCGAGCCTAACGGTGGTGCCACGCTTCGTTTCACACCGCTTGCAGGGGCTTACCTGCCAACCGGCCGTTACAACATCGCCGACGCCTACGGTCGGTTACCGTTGTCGATGCAAACCGGCTCTGGTTCGGTCGACCCGTATTGGGGAGCGGCGGCGGGTTACCAGACCGCCGACTACGAACTCGACTGGGACGCCACCTATCGCTACAACACTGCGGCCTCGTCCGGCTTCCGCTTGGGCAATGAAGCGCGCACTGACCTGTCGTTTCAGTACCGCGTCTGGCCCTGGCGTCTGCCGGCGGGCGTGAGCGACTATCTGCTTTTGGTGATGGAGACCAACTTGATTTGGGACGGGATTAGCCGCATAGCTGGCGCCCCCAATCTTAACACTGGTGGTTTTACCTGGTTTATCGATTTCGGCACCTATTATGCGACGCCCCAGGGTACTTTTGGCGGAGTGGTGCAAATCCCGGTCGTGCAGTCCCTTAACGGAGTGGGGCAAATTCCAGTGCATCTGAGGGTCCAGCTTTATTTCGAGCGCTACTTTGGGTTACCTTCATTGCTGGGCGGCTAATTTAAACTTTCTGTCTCGGGTTGCCTTTGCAGATGACGATTAGCACCGGTCAAAGAAAAAACGTGGGCCAATTCTATTTTTCTCCTCTTCTCGTGACGCTGGCGTTACTTTTATCGGTTGTGCTCGGTGTTGAGGTCGGCCTTGCATCGACTTTGTCGCCTTCGGAGTCGAACCCGTCGCAAAATTCGAGCACCAGCAACCCGCCCGCGAGTAATTCGCCTAGCCAACGTCAACTTCAGACCTTTGTCCGGGTAATCGGAGTAGCCGACGGGGTTTGCTCGCCTCGTGGGAGTTACAATATTTACCTGCGAGCCTCGCGGCTAAAAGGGCTTAGATGTTTCCGCTTCGATATACCACATGCCCGTTTTACGTTGGACTTCGCGCCCGGGCGCAAAGTTAGCGAGAGTGAAATTCGCCGAATGGTGATCAAGGCTGGTTATACGCCCGGCCCAATCAAAATTCAGGAGCTACCCCTCTCGGAGATGAACACTTTTACTCCCGGCGAGCTCGGCGATCGCTACGGATGGTGCGGGCATAAGCAAAGTGTGGGACTGTGGTCAAGGTGGTTTGGGAGAAGCAATAGTGACAACGTACACAACGGCAGATAAACGTGAATCAGTTGAACAGACGAACGAAGGCATTACGCGATTTCGATATCGCAATGCACCGAGTTCCCATTGCTGACGTTACGTATTAGACTTTCCTTGTCAAAGCGCGAGTTAAGAATAGGTCGTAGCGTCGAGTTGGTCGGGCGGTGCTCGGGGAGGGACTCCAGTGAACACTGGCTTAGAGCTCGCCCGGCCTAATGGGGTGTCCTAAACCTAGTCGGTTTTAGGGGTCCAATAAAGGGGGTTGAAAATGGAACTCAATCGCGAGCAGTTATTGGCAGCGTATCATCAGATGCGCACGATCCGGGAGTTCGAAGACCGCGTTCATCGCGAATTCGCCAGCGGCGAAATACCAGGATTCGTTCACCTCTACGCCGGCGAGGAGGCATGTGCGGTCGGCGTGTGCATGAATTTGACCGAAGTGGACTATATCGCGAGCACCCATCGGGGACACGGCCACTGTATCGCCAAGGGATGTGATGTGAAGGCGATGATGAAAGAGATATACGGGCGCAAAGGCGGTCTTTGCGCTGGCAAGGGCGGATCGATGCACATCGCCGACATGTCCAAGGGGATGATGGGTGCCAACGGGATCGTGGGTGGAGGTCCGCCACTTATCTGTGGCGCCGCGCTTACGGCAAAAACGCTCAAGACCGGCGGCGTCGCTGTGGCGTTCGTCGGCGACGGCGGTTTCAACCAGGGCACAACGCTCGAGTCGATGAATCTAGCGGCGGTTTGGAAACTTCCAGCCGTTTTCGTGCTGGAGGACAATGGCTATGCCGAATCGACCGCAAGCTCTTGGTCGATCGGGGGCGACCCGCTGGAGCGAGCGCGAGGTTTGGGCGTGCCGGGCGAACGGGTAGATGGCCATGACTTTTTTGCCGTTTACGAAGCGGCGCGAAGAGCTATCTCCCGCACCCGGGCGGGCGAAGGCCCGAGCTTCTTGCACCTTAAGGTCAACCGGTACTACGGACACTTCGAGGGTGACGCGACGACTTACCGGGCCCCGAACGAGGTCGAGAAGATCAAGAGCGAGCGCGATTGCTTGATGCTGTTTCGCAAAAGGGTTGTCGAGTCTGGCTTGCTCAAGGCCGAGCAGCTTGACGAAATCGACCGAGAGGTAGCAGCACTGATCGATGCCGCGGTGGCAGAAGCGAAAGCTGCGCCGATGCCGTCGCCCGAAGAGTTGATGACTGACGTTTATGCGTCGTACTGAGTGGGGAGGGCCATTGCGATGCCGAAGAAGTCTTTCAGACAAGCGTTGAACGAAGCTTTGCGCCAGGAGATGCGCCGCGACCCGCGGGTAATCGTGATGGGAGAGGATGTTGCAGGCGGGATGGGTGCGCCTGGGGAACAGGATGCTTGGGGTGGTGTGCTGGGTGTAACCAAAGGCCTGATGCCGGAATTCGGGCGCGAGCGCGTGCTTGACACGCCGATAAGCGAAAGCGCTTTTATCGGCGCGGCAGTCGGCGCCGCGGCAACCGGACTCAGGCCGGTTGCCGAGTTAATGTTTATCGATTTCATGGGTGTGTGCTTCGACCAGATTCTGAATCAGGCGGCCAAGCTGCGTTACATGTTTGGAGGCAAAGCCAAAGTGCCGCTGGTGATTCGAACGATGTACGGCGCTGGCTTCCGCGCCGCAAGTCAACATAGCCAGTCGCTCTACTCGCTGTTTACCCACATCCCGGGGCTAAAAGTTGCTATTCCGTCCTCGCCTTACGAGGCCAAGGGCCTGCTGATTCAGGCGATTCGCGACGACGACCCGGTGATATTCTGCGAGCACAAGGTCATGTACGACGACCAGGAAGAGGTGCCCGACGAGTCATACACGATTCCCTTCGGTGAGGCCAATACCACTCGCGAGGGCGATGATGTGACCATCGTGGCAATCGGGCGCATGGTTAAGTTCTCCAACGAGGTTGCAGACAAACTGGCCAAAGAAGGCATAAGCTGCACGGTAATCGATCCGCGAACCACCTCGCCGCTTGACTCCGAAACGATTCTCGAGTCGGTCAGCGAAACGGGCCGCTTGGTGGTCGTTGACGAAGCCACGCCGCGTTGCAGCGTCGCCACCGACATCGCCGCACTTGTCGCCGAACACGCCTTCGATGCGCTCAAAGCGCCGATAAAGTTGGTGACCGCACCTCACACACCTGTGCCGTTTTCACCCGTGCTAGAGGACGCCTTTATCCCGAATCCTCAGAAGATTGAGGCTGCGGTGCGCGCCGTGATGGAGCGGGCGTGATGAGCTACGAAATACATGCGCTGACGATGCCCAAGTGGGGCCTTGCGATGACCGAGGGCAAGGTCGTGGCGTGGAACGTCGAAGAAGGCGCTCAGGTGGTCGCTGGCCAAGGTGTCGTCGAGATCGAAACAGAAAAAATAACCAACGTCTTTGAATCTCCCGTCTCTGGAATTCTGCGCAAACGGATAGCTAAGCCGGGCGATACGTTTCCAGTTGGTGCGCTGATCGGAGTGATCGCTGATTCGTCCGTACCGGACGACGAAATCGAGCGCTTTATCCGCGAATTTCGTATCGAGATGCCCGTCGGTGAAGAGGCCCAGATCGCCGGGCCAAAGTCTCAATGGGTTGAAGCTTTTGGCAGAAGGATTCGGTATCTCAAGATGGGCGAAGGGGCTGGTGCGCAGCTGCTCCTTATTCATGGCTTTGGCGGAGACCTGAACAACTGGCTGTTCAACCAGCCAATTTTGGCTCAAAAACATACCGTTTACGCCCTCGATTTGCCCGGTCACGGCGAGTCAAGCAAAGACGTGGGCGATGGCGATCTTGATTTTATGGCTAAGACAGTGCTGGCCTTTATGGACGCGCTTCAAATAGCAAGTGCGCATTTGGTCGGCCATTCTTTCGGAGGTGCTATCGCCCTCGAGATAGCGTCGCAGAACCCCAACCGAGCGCTATCGCTGACGCTCATCTCGCCGGTCGGTCTTGGCCCTGAAATAAACAGCGATTATATCCAAGGCTTTATCAAGGCCGACCGGCGCAAGGAGCTCAAAGCTCTTCTTGGACGGTTGTTTGCGAATCCCGATGTCGTAAGCGGCGAGATGATAAACAACGTGCTCAGATACAAGCGCCTTGAGGGCGTTAGCTCCGCCCTTGAAAAGATCGCGCAATCAATCGTCCGAGACGGACGGCAAGCTGTCTCGTTGCGGGAGCGAGTGGGAGAGCTCAAGATTCCTGTTCAAGTGCTTTGGGGCGAAAATGACAGTATCATTCCATCCTCTCACGCCTCCGGGCTACCGTCTAACGTCAATGTTCACGTCTTCCCGGGGACTGGCCACATGGCGCACCTGGAGAAGCCTCACGACGTAAACAGGCTGATCGAGCAATTGGTCAGCCAGCGATAAGCTTTGACTCTATAGCTTTGCGTTCACAGGTGCTTTGTGGCGATAACGTCCCCGAGTAAGAAGAGATTTGCCAGCTCCGCCTCTCTGCCAAGGAACTTAGGCTCAAGCCGCAACTCGTAAATTTCGTTGCATAAGAGGCAAGGAGACCTTGGTCGCTTGTCGGGTGAGAGGCACGGAGATGTGTGGCGATATGTTTGACCTAAAACCTCTGCCCAAAGCGTGTCGGCCCATTGCTTAATCAAACGTAATGATCGAACACCATCCGTGGGCGCGTGCGAACAAGCGAAAAGTAGCCGCCTTACGTTCGTTCTCTCTTGACCGGCGCAGGAGTTTTGTTAGTTTGATTATGAGAGTGATTATCAGTTTCCAATCGCTAGCCAGTGGTTTTCGATCGCACGGGCTTATTGAGCGTGTTTACTGGCTAGGGTTTTGAGGCAGAAGTAGCGCCAATGGTGCCGACGAATCACAAAAAACAAGCTCAAAATTCGGCCTTGCTAGTCGAGCAATGTATCGGGGTTCTCGACGGTCGTACCAGCGACGAGAAGCTCGAAGTGGTTCAGCGTGACCTTGGCGAAGGCCGCCTTGAGGTGGAACTGAGAATCGTGCGCTGGGGGGAAGGAGTAGGATGGTACGTGCAGCGCACGTTGCCGATTGTCAGTGATATTACGCTGCTATGCGCTCTGTTGCGCCGTGCAAAACGGATAAATCAGCGACTCTCCAGCCGAGCCGGGACAGGTGCCGATGCTAAAGTTACTGTCCTGCCCCGGCGCAAAGTCGACTAGGATAGGTCGATCAAGACTTATGCGTGCGGGCCTCCTTAGCCGAGGCTTGGAAATTCTTCTTGCCCAGGATCTTTTCGAACTCGTCGACCTGCAGGTATTCGTCGTACACCATCTCTTCCAAAAAGAGGCGAAGAGCCGGATTGTCCTGAGCCGTCTTTAACGCCTCCGCGTAGGTCTCGTACGCCTCGCGCTCGAGCTCTAGCGCGTTGCGCAGCATCTCATTCAGATCCGTGGTCTGTTTTATCGCCGCGGGTTCGACAGTCGGGATGCTATCGAGTAGCACAATCCATCGGCCGACCTTACCCGCATGGTCCAGGCACTCTTCGCTGAGCTTCTTGAAGAGATCGTGGTAGATCTCCCGGTGCAACCCCTGCACGAGCTGCGCATTTTGCGAATATTGGATAATTCCAGCGTACTCTAGGCTTAGAGCGCGATTTAGAATCTTAACCGTCGCTTCTGCCTTCATTTCTCACCTCCGGTTTCGTTCGGATAACTTCTTTAGTTCTCTGTCCTTGAATCTAAGTCCGCCATCAGGCGCTATCAAATCATCCTAAGTCTAAATTAAGCCGAAAGCCAGGTTTTTACCGAGCCTTTCTTTCCAACCGACGGGCTTCGGGCCGGTTAACTTTTGAAGCGCACGAAACCGCGCAAGGTCATGGGCTATTTGGTCGCGTGCAAGGGCGCAATTTAACTTCACGCGCGATTTAACCCCGCGCACCGGTATCGACGTGGCCGTCGCCGTTACGCTTTACCTGCAAACTGACAAACCATCAGAGGCTAGCCGAACTAGCCGTAGACGATACGCTTGCGGGGCGACCGTGCGCACAGGTTGAGCACCTGCTGATTTAGCGAGCATCGCAGATTCTCCCATCCGCGCCGCTACACGAGAAAACTGACCGTTTTGGTAAGAAAACTGACTGTTTTGAGTTTCGTCAGAGGCGGCATGGTTATTGCGCCTATGGTACGCCGAAGTTTGTCACGAATGTCGAATGGGAGACTTATCTGACCACAAAACAGCTGGAAACTTGTTCGATCAGTCGAAAGGCCAACCATGGAGCGAAAAGGAGTAAACGTTAGTAGGCTTCGGTACACGTTTGAATTCACCTTCATCGTATTTGCACTTTTGGTCAGCGCTGAGTTCGCTTTGGCGCAAGGCGACAAGCTCGTAAAAGTGGGCGTCCTTCATTCTCTGACCGGCACGATGGCGATAAGCGAGGTTACCGTTAAGAACGCCACGTTGCTTGCTATCGACGAGATCAACGGCGCTGGCGGCGTTATGGGGATGCGGATTCAGCCGATTATCGAGGACGGTGCTTCCGACCCAGCGATTTTCGCCCAAAAAGCACAAAAGCTTTTGCAGCAAGACAAAGTAGTGACGATATTTGGCGGCTGGACCTCGGCAAGCCGCAAAGCGATGTTTCCCGTGGTCGAACGCTTTCACGGCCTGCTTTGGTATCCAGTGCAATTCGAGGGCAACGAGTGTTCTCCCAACATTATGTATTCTGGCGCGCAGCCTAATCAGCAGATTTTGCCGGCTCTGGATTGGGCCTTTCAGCAGGGCTACAAGCGCATCTTTTTGCTCGGTTCTGACTATGTTTTTCCGCGTACGGCCAACCTGATCCTGAAAAAACATATCGTGCATCGCGGAGGTGAAGTCGTAGGCGAAGAGTACGTGCCCCTTGGAGGCACTGACTTTAGCTCGGTGATCAATAAAATCAAAGCCGCGGCTCCCCAAGCGGTCTTCAATACGCTCAACGGCGACAGCAACGTATCGTTTTTTAAGCAGATAGCAGCAGCCGACCTTCCACCTTCGAAGCTGCCCATAATGTCGTTCAGCATCGCCGAGCAGGAAGCCAAGGCGATGGGGCCAAGCTTAGTACAAGGGAGCTATGCCGCGTGGAACTACTTCCAGAGCCTGGACGATCCAGCGAACAAAAAGTTCGTCGCCGCCTATCAGGCCAAATACGGCGCCGATTCCCCGGTCGATGACCCGATGGCTCATGGCTATCTCGACGTATACATGTGGGCGTATGCCGTCGAAAAGGCTAAAAGCTTTGACCCCGACAAAGTTCGTCACGCGGCGACTTCCTTGGAATGGAAAGACATTTGTATGGGCAAAACCAAGTTCGCCCCAAACCAGAGCCTTTATCAGACCGCTTATGTCGGCGAACTTCAAGCCGACGGTCAATTCAAGATTCTCTGGCAGTCTCCCGAACCGATAGCACCCGAACCGTACGATCCGCTTACTTTTCCAGGCAAAAAATGCGTCATCAAGTAGGAGACGTAAAATCAGGGCGGCGAGATCCGTGGGCGTTTGACTGGCACGTCCTTCGATTCCTTGGATAGGCGAGTGCGATGAGCGAGTACGCTTTGCTGCTGGGTCAGCTTTTCAATGGGATAAGCGTCGCTTCGATTTTGTTGTTGGCCGCGCTGGGGCTCGCACTCAGTTTCGGTCTGATGGGCGTGATCAACATGTCGCACGGCGAGATGCTGATGCTCGGCGGTTATCTATCATTCTTGACCTTGCGATTTGCGCCTGCCAGAGCGGCATTCGCGCTTGCTTTCGTGGCAGCGTTTTTCGGAGCTGGCGTTTTTGGGGCTTTGCTCGAAGTAACTTTGATAAGGCGGCTTTACGGGCGGCCGTTGGACACCTTGCTTGCGACGTGGGGCGTCAGTCTTGCTTTGCAGCAGGCGGCGCGCAGCATTTTCGGCCCTATCGGCGTTGAGGTGACGGCACCGAAGTGGCTTGCCGGCTCTATCACGGTTAAGGGTGGCGCTCTCGGAGGACTGAACTTCCCTTTTGTACGGTTGTTCATCATAGGGCTCGCGGTTGCGGTTTTAGTCGTGATGTGGGCCATCATTACGCGCACGAGACTCGGTCTATGCGTTCGCGCGGTCCATCAAGACCGTGATATGGCCGAAGCGCTGGGCGTCCGCACGCGGCTGGTCGACCTGGTTATGTTTTCGCTTGGAACCGCGATCGCGGGTTTGGCAGGCGCAGCGCTCGCGCTCATAGCGCCGGTGACGCCGACCGTCGGCCAGAGCTATATCGTGTACGCTTTTATGGTGGTGATCCTAGGCGGTCTGGGACGGCTGCTCGGCACACTACTGGCTGCTGTTTTGGTGGGACTGTTTTCAGCCAGCGTGCAAATTTTTACCAGCGTTAGCTTCGCGGACGTACTGCTGCTTACGTTCGTGATAGCGTTCATCCAGCTTCGACCCCGAGGAATTATGGTGGTGCGAACTCGCGCCTTGGAGGAGGCTTAGTCGTGAACGGTGGAAAACGCCTGCCGTATTATCTAGCCGCGCTGCTGATTCTGGCTTTGGCGCCAGCTTACCTTTCCTCCTATGAGCTTTCGCTGCTGGGGCGCTTTTTGGCTTTGAGTATCCTGTCGCTTGGGCTTGTGCTCGCCTGGGGTAGAGGCGGGATTTTGAGTCTGGGCCAAGGGGTTTTCTTCGGGCTCGGCGGATACGCGCTTGCGATGCATTTGAAGCTCGAGCGCCTTGGAGCGGGCGAAATTCCTGATTTTATGGAATGGAGCGGGCTAACCAGCCTGCCTTGGTGGTGGGCTCCGTTTCGCAGTTCGGCGGTCGCGCTCCTAGCCGTCGTGTTGGTGCCTCCGGCGTTTGCAGGCGGTCTTGCCTACCTGGTTTTCCGTCGTCGCGTGGGTGGAGTTTATTTCGCTCTTTTGACCCAGGCTCTGGCGCTTGCCTTCTCGACGCTTCTGATAAGCCAACAGAAATTTACCGGCGGGTTCAACGGACTTACTGACTTTAACGAGCTTTTCGGTTTCGCCCTGGGAGACCCGAAAGTGCAACTTGTTCTTTACTGGATAACACTTGCCTTTTTGGCCAGCGCCTTTTTCTTTTCGGACTGGCTTCTTGGAACGCATTTCGGAAAGCTTTTATGCGCGATCCGCGATGGGGAAAATCGGGTTCGCTTTTTGGGCTACGACACAGCGCCGTGCAAGGCGGCGATCTTCGCGCTGGCTGGCTTATTCGCCGGTGTAGCGGGAGCGCTTTTCACCCTTCACGCCGGGGTTATTTCGCCCGCGATGGTCGGCGTGGTGCCCTCGATCGAGATGGTGGTATGGGTGGCAGTCGGTGGCCGGGAAAGTCTTCTGGGTGCGGTTATCGGCACTTTGGCGGTGAACATGGGGAAGGATTGGATAAGCAGCGCAACGCCGGAGTTGTGGCTTTTCGTGATGGGCGCGCTGTTCGTTATGGTGGTAACGATTTTGCCGCGTGGCATAGGTGGATTGCTCGAGCCGCTTTTGCAACCAGAGACTGTTCGGTACTACCTCAAGATCGGTCGTTACGGCTTGGTGCGCTGGCTAGGGCTTGCGCGCCGCGAAATCGAAGCGGGCCAGACGGGTTCAGCGATGAAACAGGAGCAGGTGGAGCAGAATGCTTAAGCCGCTTTTGCGAGTCGAAAAGCTCACCGTGTCGTTCGACGGCTTCAAAGCGGTCGATGAGCTGAGTTTTTGCATGATGCCAGGGACAGTGCGCGTGCTGATTGGTCCTAACGGAGCCGGGAAGTCTACGTTGCTCGACGCTATAATCGGCCGCGTCAGACCGCACTCGGGCCGAATTTTCTTTAAAGATGAGGAAGTAACTTGGTTGCCTGAACACGAGATTGTGCGCCGGGGAATCGTGCGAAAATTCCAGACCCCGGGCGTTTTGGAAGGCTTGACGGTAGCGGAAAACCTTGCGATCGCTGCCGCCGGCCGCCAGTTCTGGTGGCGAACGCTGAGTCGTTCGCTGAAAAGCGAAGAAAAGCAGCGGGTCGAAGAGACGCTCAGGCTTATCGGGCTTGAACGCAAACGCCACCAATTGGCATCGCGCCTGGCTCACGGAGAAAAGCAATGGCTGGAGATTGGCATGGTACTAGCCGCGCAAGCAGAGCTCGTGCTGCTCGACGAGCCTGCGTGCGGGATGACCCATGACGAGGCCGCTCAGACCGCTGCGTTAATCCGCGAGCTCAGCGGGGAAAGGGCTTTTTTGGTGATCGACCACGACATGGCCTTCATCGAGCAACTCAACGCGCCGGTCAGCGTGCTCCATATGGGAAAGCTTTTGTGCGAAGGCAGCGTGGAGGAAATCCGTCGCGATCCCCGCGTTTTGTCGGTGTATCTGGGGCGAAGTGAGTCAAGCCATGACCAAGCGCGCAGCATTGGAGCTTGAAACCTTAACCGTTGCGTACGGCTCCGCGTGTGTCCTGAGTGACGTCAGCCTGCGCGTCGCCGAGGGCGAACTTGTGGCCCTGCTCGGGCGAAACGGCGCCGGCAAGACGACCTTGCTTAGGACCGTGATGGGACTCCACAAGCCAGTGGCGGGGCGCGTATTGCTCGGTGGTGAGGACGTTACTTCGCTGCCGGCTAGTTCCCGCGCCAGCCTGGGTATCGGCTACGTGCCACAAGGTCGCGGCATATTTCCCCATCTCACAGTTTGGGAAAACCTGACTATCGCTTACGCCGCCGTCCGGGGCAGGGGACGAAATCCTGACCCGAGGATGATTCAATTTGTGTTCGAGCTTTTTCCTGCGATATACCAGTTGCGCCATCGTAAAGGTGGCTTCCTTAGCGGCGGTGAGCAGCAGCAGCTCGCAATCGCCCGAGCGCTCTTGACCGAACCAAAGCTGCTTTTGCTCGACGAACCTACCGAAGGAATTCAGCCGTCGGTCGTACAGGATATCGCGCAAGCGCTATGCCATATTGGCCGCACCCTCAATATCGCTATCATGCTTGTAGAACAGTTTCTCGACTTCGCATGGTCGATAGCAGACCGTTTCTACGTGCTCCAGCGCGGGCGACTCGTCGCTGAAGGGGAAACCGAAAAGGATGCGCCGCAAAGCGTGGCCCATTTACTGAGCGTCTAAACGTTGTGCGTCAATCCTTTTATTGCGCAAAAGAGTTTCTCTGTCTTTTCGGTCAAAGCGGTTTTACAGGAGTGTCGGCTTCGCCGAGATAACAAGGTTTTTGATTTTGCTCTCCTCTTGCTCGCCTACCTTGCACGTGCTTTTGAGTAGCGAGTTAGGCACGTTTTAAGCTGACGCTCGGCTTTGGGCTGTTAAATCCCGCCTACGTCCGGCGCCGTTGGATTGTGCGGCCGAGGTCGGACGCTTAAGATTTAACTTGCATGGAACCGTTTAGAGCAAATTCGCAGGGCGTGCCGTTGCGCGTATATATCGAGACGTACGGCTGCCAGATGAATGTAGCTGATTCGCAGCTGGTAGCGGCGATTTTGCGCCAAGCCGGCTTTGAACGGGCCGAATCAGCCGAGGCGGCTGACGTGATCTTGCTCAATACGTGCGCAATTCGCGAACATGCCGAAGAACGAATAATTGGCAGGGTAGCTGACCTTGCCCGGCTCCGCTACAGACGTCCCGACCTGCTGCTAGGGGTGCTGGGATGTATGGCGCAGAAGCAAAAAGAATCGTTGCTTAAGCGAGCGCCCCAGCTCGACCTGGTGGTTGGGCCGGACGCCTATAGGCGGTTGCCGGAGCTGATAAGTCGGGCGCGCTACAATCCGACGGTCGACGTGCGTCTCAATCGGACGGAGCTTTACGGGGATATTGTCCCCGAGCATGACAGTAGCGTTCGAGCCTACGTAACGGTGATGCGCGGATGTGACCAGTTTTGCACGTTTTGTATCGTGCCTTACGTTCGTGGGCGCGAGCGCAGTGTTGCGCCGGATGCTGTGCTGGAAGAGGTACGCGTGCTTGCCGAGCGAGGCGTCAAAGAGGTCGTTCTGCTCGGTCAAACGGTTAACGCTTACCGCTACGGCGACGTGGACTTCGCAACCCTGCTGAAAATGGTTGCGCAGGTGGACGGAATCGAGCGTATCCGCTTCACTTCTCCCCATCCTAACTTCGTTACCGAAAGCCTGATTGAGGCGATGGCGACGGTAGATAAGTTGCAACCCTACCTCCATCTGCCAGTGCAGTCCGGCTCCGACCGGGTGTTGCGCGCGATGGCGCGCGGTTATGACGTCGAGCGCTATCTGCGGCTCGTCGAAAGGCTTCGCAAGGCGATTCCCGACCTGGCTTTATCGACCGATATCATCGTTGGCTTCTGCGGCGAAGAGGAAGAAGATTTCAGGGCGACGCTCGATCTTTTGCGAGAGGTGAGCTTCGATTCAGCTTTTATTTTCAAATACTCTCGTCGCGAGCATACCAAAGCCTTTAAGATGGGCGACACGGTCGACGAAGAAGAAAAACTGCGCAGATTAAAAGAAGCGATCGCATTGCAAGAAAGGATTTCTCTTGAGATTAACCAACGCCTGATTGGGCGCAATTTTCCGGTCCTTATCGAGGGACCAGCCCGCCGCGGCGGCGGTATGCTGGCCGGAAAGACGCCGCAATTCAAGACGGTGGTTTTGCCCGAGGCACAGGGACTAGGTGTCGGCCAGACCGAGGTCGTCACGATCAAGGCAGTCACTTCGCACTCGCTAAGCGGCGTGCCGGTAGGCGTTCTGCCCTCGCGCCGCCCCGTGCAGCAGCAGGCATCTGCGTAGGACTAGCCGGGCCTCTACTTCGCGATCGCCGCTAATTGGCCGGCTGGTCCGAAGCCGTCTTTCTGTATCGATCTTCGTGCCTAAATAAGCGAGCGCCCCTGTGCCCCATCGACCGGTAGACACGCGCCGTTAATCCAGCTAGCTCTAGGCGAGGCCAAAAACACCGTCGGATAAGCTACCTCCTCGGGCGTGCCGAGCCGGCCTGCAGGAAGTTCATGGGAGATAAAGTCGCGCTCGAACTCGGGATTGGCCTTAAAACGGCGCTCCCAGCTCCCGCCTGGGAACAAAATCGAGCCGGGCGCGATCGAATTGACCCGGATACCTTTGGGCGCCAATTCCCGCGCGAGCATCTTCGTGAACGAAATAAGCGCCGCTTTGGACGCGTTATACGAAAGCGTGCCGCCTGCTTCGCGCCCCCAAATCGAGCTGATGTTGATTATGACTCCGGAGCGGTGCTTTTCCATCTCTGCCGCGCAAAACCGCGCAAGCGCAACGGCGGAAAAGAAATTTAGCTCGAAAGCTTCGTGCCATCCGGCTTGCGAGAGCTCGTTAATCCCGCCAGGCTTGGCGCCGCCAGCGTTATTGACCAACACGTCGATCGTGCCGAATCGCTGAATGGTCTTTTGCGTCCACGCGCTAGCCTGAGCCAAGGAGGTTACGTCGACGACCTCGGCCATTACCTCGCACCCTAACTGTTCTAACTCGCGGGCTGCTTCGTTCAGCGCTTGCTCACCGCGAGCACAAATACTCAGGCGAGCTCCCTCTTGCGCGAACGCCTTGGCGATCGCGCGCCCTAAGCCGCGGCTCGCTCCGCTAACCATCACGACTTTACCAGCTAAGCCTAAGTCCATCTTTCCTAGCCCTTTTTGCAGAGAACTTCCATTTTGGCGCACAGGCTGATGCTTGCGCTACCTGCTCGTGCTAAAGTTGGTTAGGTCAGATTTTAACCTTAAGCCTGACTTGCGCATCAATATCCCTGCCCGCCAGTTATCGCCTGTCGGGCCATTTCAGGCAAAGCTGTGGTTGGTTTTTGCGGCGTTGACTGGCAATCCTCATTAAAGGATAGTGTGCCAAGATTGGGCTTACAAAAGGAAAACGGAGGTTTATGGAGATTAAGGTCGAAGGCTCCCTCGATCAAGCGATGCGGGTACTGAAGCGCAAACTTGCCAAAGAGGGAGTATTCAAGGAGATGAAAAAGCGCGCCTTTTATGAAAAACCCAGCGTGCGGCGCAAGCGCAAGCGCTCTGACGCGCAACGTCGTCGTCGCAAAGAGCAAAAACGTCGGCGCGCAACTGCGATTTAATTCCTATCGAACCGCCCCTCACAGAAGCAATCGGTTGAAATTCCGTCCGGCGCTTGCCGTGCAAGGGAGGCAGGCGACGCATAGCAGCTGGCGGTTGCGCGCGCGCGACGCTGACGGCGGGGCTTGATGGCCGAGTGGGCGCGATTAATAACCAGTCCGGGTGCCCGATGCCGCTAGCTGCTTTTGCTAGCTCGGGGCGCTAGCTCCCAGCAGATAACGGCTTTGAACTGGCTCGACGTTGTCCTGATTACGATTGGAGTTTTGGGTGCCGCTTATGGGCTCACCCGGGGCGTGCTGCGAATGGTGACAAGTGTGCTTTCGCTATTTGCAGCGATTTACGTTGCGCTTCTTTACTATCCGCAGGCCAGTGCGCTCCTGGTACGCGTCCTACCCGGGCAAAGCTCAATCGTACGGGCAGCGCTTGGTTATGCGATCATCTTCGGGGTTGTTTTTGTCGCAATCGAACTTAGCGGCGTGCTTTTAATGCGGTTGGTGCGGACGGTCCATTTGGGATGGCTTGACCGCCTCGGCGGGGGAATATTCGGGCTTGCCGTGGCGACCGCGATAGCCGGGCTTGGTCTTATGGTCGCTACGGCACTGCTTCCGGCCAAAGCGCTGGCGCTGCGCGACTCCCTGCTTGCACCGCACGTACTTAACTACACCGAGGCGTCGCTCGATCTAATTCCGCCGCAACTTAAAGAGGCTTACCGAGAAAAGCGTCAAGCCCTTGCCCAATATTGGCTCGGGCATCTGGGCCAACCAGCCGCCTCACCGTCGACGCCTAAGGCTGAGCCGTCGGCATCACCGGTGCCCTAAGTTGACCGCTATAGGTCTTGCTCAAAAATGGGGTTTGCTTGCAGCGTGTTCTGAGTCGCGCCAGAAAGGGGTGCTCGAACAGCCATGATGCGATATCTCGAAGATTTTTGGCCTGGTCAAGTGTTCAAGCATTGGCCCGGCCGAACGATCACCGAGTTCGATAATATCTGGTTTACGCTCATGACCATGAACACAAATCCGCTCCATTTCGACGTCGCCTATGCGGCCAAAACCCAGCATCAGCGGTGCCTTGTAAACGGTCTTCTGGTGTTGGCGACGGTTGTGGGGATGAGCGTAAAGGATGTGAGCGAGAATTGTATTGCGAATCTTGAATACGAGTCGGTGCGCCATACGGCGCCGACGTTCGCGGGCGATACGCTTTATGCCGAAACTACGGTGCTCGACGTCATACCTTCGAAGACGAAGCCGGACCGAGGCGTCGTCTACGTCGAAACCAGGGGCCTAAACCAGCGCGATGAGCAGGTGATAATTTTGCGCAGACGAATCCTGCATGCACGCCGCCCTGCCGACAAATCTTGAAGAAGGCGATGGGGCTGGCTTGTGTGGTGAAGCTTAACGACGAGATTGCAGCCTTTGGGTTGACGTTGCCGTTCCGTTTCAAAGCAGGCGCTAGCACCCGAGAACCAGTACGCTCCAGTAAAAAGTAACACTGCAAGTTCGACGGGCGTCCTGATTGTTTGTGGGCGCAAACCAGTTCGCGTGCGTTTGCGTACCTATTTCAGACCCGAACAACGGGCCGTCAGGATGGCTTTTCAGGACGCTTCTACAAACTTTACGCCGAGGTAAGCTCTTACCTGGGCGCTATTAAGTAATTCGTCGGCGGGTGCGTGATACTGGACACGCCCCTTTTCCAAAACGTAGCCACGCTCGGCCAGTCGAAGCGCGAACAGAGCGTTCTGCTCGCTCAGCAAGATACTTAAGCCTTTGTGTTTAAGTTTGCGTAGCCATTCGCCGAGTTGGCCTACGATCGCCGGCGAAAGACCTTCGCTCGGTTCGTCGAGCAACAGCAGCTTCGGATTAGCTAACAGGGCGCATCCCAGTTTGAGCATCTGCTGCTCACCTCCGCTGAGAAATCCGGCGCGCCTGGTTCTGAGTTCAGCGAGCTTCGGGAACAGCTCGAACACCGAATCCATCGTCCATCGCCGGTCAGCGAGAGGGTGAGCTGCGGCGGCGGCGAGCTTTAGGTTTTGCTCGACGTTGAGCGAATTGAATACACGCCGCCCGCTCGGCACGAAAGCGATTCCCAGGCGAGCAATTTGATAGGTTTGAAGGTTAGTTATGTCTTTGTCGAAAAACTTGACTCGACCACGACGTGGCGGCGTCAAGCCAATCAGGCTTCGCATCGTGGTGGTCTTGCCTGCTCCGTTGCGTCCAAGCAACGCAACGACCTCACCTTCGTTAACCGAAAGCGAGATGCCTTGAAGAACATGGCTTTCGCCGTAGTAGGTGTGAATTTCCTCTACCTCGAGCATCACTGCTGAACTTCGCTGCCAAGGTAGACTTCGGCTACGGTTTCATTGCGCCGTACTTCGTCCGGCTTTCCTTCAACCAGTACTCGCCCTTGGTGAAGGACGGTGACGAAGTCGGAGATCTCGAACACGACGTCCATGTCGTGCTCGCAAAACAACACAGTTAGATTTCGCTTTTGCGCTAGCTCGCGCACCAAATTGACCATCCGCCTCGTTTCGTAGGGCGACATTCCCGCGGTGGGCTCGTCGAGCAACACCAGCTTAGGGTCCGTGGCAAGCGCGAGCGCCACTTCAAGTGCTCTTTGGTCGCCGTGGGAAAGCGTACGCGCCTCGGCGTCTGCGAGCTCCGAAAGGCCCACCTGCTCGATGATTTCCAGCGCTTGCTGGCGAACTGCTCGGGATTGATGAAAGCGGCTAAAGAAGTCAAAGCATCGGCCAAGGCGCGCAATTATCGCTGTTTGCACCGACTCCAAGACGGTTAGCCGCGGAAAAATAGAAGTGATTTGAAACGATTGAGCTAGTCCTCGGTGAGTAATAACGTGGGGAGGCTCGCCCGTTATGTCGTGTCCGGCAAACCATATGCGCCCCGAGGTCGGCTTGAGCATGCCCGTGAGCATCTTAAAGAGCGTCGATTTGCCCGCTCCATTTGGTCCGATGACCGAATGGATCGTTCCTTCGTTCACGGTCAAGCTCACGCGGTCGACCGCGCAAAAGCCGCCGAAGACTTTGGTTAACTGTTCGGTTTTAAGCAGCGGGAGCATGGGGTTGCTTTTGAGCGGCTGGGCTCTTGGCCGCATGTTTACCCAGCCATCGCTGCCACATAGTGCGATTGAACAGACCCACGATTCCCTCCGGCATGAACAGGACGATCAGCAGCACGACGAGTCCGAGCACCAATTGCCAATCTTTTAGGTGCTGAACGATGAGTTCGTGGCTAATCTGGTAGACGAACGCCCCCAGCACCGGGCCGAGGAAAGAGTTCATCCCGCCCAAGACTAACATAAAGATAGGCTCGCCGGATTTGGTCCAATCGAGCAGCTCAGGATAGGCCGCTTGGTCGTGAATAATGAAAAGGCCGCCCGCTAGCGCCGAGAAAGCACCGGCTATTACAAAGGCCAAAAGTTCGTGGCGAAACACGTTGACTCCCAGCGTTTCCGCCCTGACGCGGTTTTCGCGAATCGCACGCAAGGTAAGCCCGAACGGCGAAGTGGTTATCTTCCAGAGCGCGAGCAGAGCCAGCGCGGCCACGGCAAAAACAAACAAGAAACCCTTTTGCGGGTCCATCAGGGTTGCCGGGATGCCGATACCGAAAATACCGGTGGCCCCATTGGTAATATCGTACTGCTGCTCGGCGATAGTGTAAAAAAGCTGCGCAAAGGCTAGAGTCAGCAAGGCGAAGTAAAGGTGGCGAGTCCTAAGGGCGATAAAACCTACGGCAAATGCAGCCGCAGCTCCGACCAAAGGCGTCAGCAGGAAGCAAGGCCAAAATGGGGCCTTGAAGTGAAGCCACGCAAGCGCGATAGTGTAGGCTCCCAAACCGTAATAGGCTGCCTGTCCGAAAGAGACCATGCCGCCATAACCAACCAGGAGATTGGTTGCCACGGCGAATAAAGCCAATGCGGCAACGTACTGAAGCTCGAGTAGCCAAACGGGAGGCACAAGGTATGCTGTCAGCAACGCCGCGCCGCTAACCGTGAGGGTCCAGAAAAGATAGCGAGCTAATTTGCCGTAACGTTTGACTTCGACGAAGCGCAAACTACTTTCAAGCGAGGGCGGGGCCTCGCGCAAGGCTTGCCCGTTGGCATGTGTTTGCTTAGCGCTTGGTTCTACCACGGTGTCTCCGCGACGCCAAAAATGCCTGATGGTCTAACCTGCAGTACGACGATCATCGCGAGGTAAATAAAAGCCGGCGCCCACGCGGGTGTCCACAGAATACCGAGCGCCTCAAAAAGCCCCACGATCAACGCTCCAAGCGCGGCTCCGGCTACGGAACCCAGTCCTCCGATAACCACTACGATAAAAGCGGCAACGATGATGCTCGCGTCAAGGCCGGTGTCGATCGATTGCAGCGGAGCGATGACCGCACCCCCCAGACCGGCAAGAAAGGCGCCCAAGGTGAACACTACCGTGTAGAGCATGCGCACGTTGGTACCTTTGGCCGCCAACATCTCTGGGTCTTCCACCGCAGCCACAATTCGCCAACCCAACAGCGTAAACCGAAGTAACGCCCACAAGCCAAGCCCAACGAGCGCTGCGACGACGACAACGAAAAGATTGTAGACCGGAAAGCTGGCGCCTCCTACCTGGATGCTCCCTGACAAAATAGCCGGAGCCGCCACCGCGCGACTTTGCGCTCCCCAAAACCTCAAAGCAAGGTCGGCGAAGATAAGAAACATCGCGTATGTGGCAAGAAGCTGGGTCAGATGGTCTTTATCGTAGACGCGCCTTAGCACAAGCACTTCCATCGCGAAGCCGAGCGCGGCTACGGCCAGCGGGGCAGCCACCAGGGAGACCCAAAAGGCTGTGCTCCCAAAGGTGCTTACCAATGTGCTCACCAAAAAGGCGCCGTACATGTAAAAGCTGCCGTGCGCGATATTGGCTATACGCATCGCGCCGAAGACCAGCGTAAGACCGGCAGCAATAATAAATAAGCCTCCGGCCGTTGTCATCGCGCTAAGAAGTTCAATCAGCGCGCTGTTTAGACTCAACTGCTTACCCCTTTTGCGGTTTTTCTGACCGAAGCTCGAATTACCGGTGAGACGACTGGAGTTTTCGTGCCTCTTCGCATGTAAGCATCGTCTTGCTTGCCGGAATCGCCACGGTTTCGGCCCAAATCGGCTGGCCGTATCGCGGATCGATCTGGTTCGACACGACCCCCACGTACTCGGGCACCTCCGCCTGATGGTCGCAAGCTCTCAAGGTAATATTACCCCTAATGGTCGGTACGGTCGCCCCTGCCAGCGCTTGCGCCACCTTGTCGGGATCGAACGTGCCCGCTTTCTTCACTCCGTAAGCCCAAATCTGAATTGCGCTGTAACCGGTTATCGCCCACGCGGAGGGCCAATCGTTGAATTTCTCGTGGTAAGCTCGGCGAAATTCGTTGAACTCTGCGTTGCCATCGACCCAAAATGGCGCTCGATTCCAGGCGATCGCTCCGTCGGGAAGAGCGGTACCCAAAGTCTTCATCGCCAAGCGGCCATAGAAGCCGATTAAACGCACCTGTTTCTCAAAATTAAACCCCTGAGCTTGCTTAGTGAAGGTGATCAAGTCACCCCCAAAGATCGCGGCGAACACGTAGTCTGGATGGGAGGCGAGGAGGGCAGAGATGTAGGTGGTGTAGTCGGTTGCGCCGAGCTGAGGATATTGCTGGGAGACGACCTCGAAGCTGACCTT
>JAJPIL010000018.1 GCA_021324755.1 Pseudomonadota bacterium | reverse complement strand
GGGCTGTCCGCCGTTGTCTAGCCCAGGTAAGGTTCTTCGCGTTGCGTCGAATTGAACAGCATGCTCCACCGCTTGTGCGGGCCCCCGTCAATTCCTTTGAGTTTTAATCTTGCGACCGTACTCCCCAGGCGGGGCACTTAATGCGTTAGCGTCGGCACTCAGGGGGTCAACACCCCGAACACCTAGTGCCCATCGTTTACGGCGTGGACTACCAGGGTATCTAATCCTGTTTGCTCCCCACGCTTTCGCGCCTCAGCGTCAGCAACGAGCCAGAGGGCCGCCTTCGCCACCGGTGTTCCTCCTGATATCTACGCATTTCACCGCTACACCAGGAATTCCGCCCTCCTCTCTCGCGCTCTAGCCGGCCAGTTTCCAGCGCCCTTCTGGGGCTGAGCCCCAGGCTTTCACGCCAGACTTGACCGGCCGCCTACGCGCCCTTTACGCCCAGTCAATCCGAACAACGCTTGCACCCTCCGTCTTACCGCGGCTGCTGGCACGGAGTTAGCCGGTGCTTCCTCTGGAGGTACCGTCAAGAGAAGCCGATTATTCGTCGGCTCCTCCTTCTTCCCTCCTGACAGGGCTTTACGACCCGAAGGCCTTCATCACCCACGCGGCGTCGCTGCGTCAGGGTTTCCCCCATTGCGCAAGATTCCTGACTGCTGCGTCCCGTAGGACTCTGGGCCGTGTCTCAGTCCCAGTGTGGCTGACCATCCTCTCAGACCAGCTACCCGTCTTAGCCTTGGTGAGCCATTACCTCACCAACTAGCTGATAGGCCGCGGGCCCCTCCTGAAGTGACAGCTTGTATGAACAGAGGCCGCCTTTTACCCCGAAGGGCGAACCCTTCGTGGTCTTATCCGGTATTAGCCCGTCTTTCGACGGGTTATCCCGGTCTTCAGGGCAGGTTACCCACGTGTTACTCACCCGTGCGCCGGTTTACTCACCGGGTTGCCCCGGCTTTCTCCCACGACTTGCATGTCTCAGGCACGCCGCCAGCGTTCGTTCTGAGCCAGGATCAAACTCTCCAAAAAAGCTTTTGATCCCGCTACCGGCCGTTGTGCAAACTGCCGGAGACGGTCGACTTTTCTGGTTTCAAAGGCGACGGAGCCTCAATTATTGGAGCGTCTTTCCGCTCGCCCTCTCGTCGAGGGCAGCGTTATTGCTCAGTTTTCAAAGACCAGAACCCTTGCGGGTAACTCTTAAACTTACCGGCCACGCTCGACGCTGTCAACTACCCTATCTTTGGTCTCCCTAACTTCGCGCGGCCCGGTTTCGAGACTAACTACATGACCTGAACTTTCGTGGGTTTCAAGGGAGACCCAAGCCATCCAGTTACGTAAGATATGCACAAACAACGAACTATGCAAGCACCCGAGAAGCCTGATTTTGTTCCCTGCTCAAATTTTTCGTGTCGCGACCAGCCTAAAAAATTTTTGCCGCCTCTTTTGACCTTGCTACTGTAGAGTCGGAAAATATCTAACACTGGATTTCTCTGTTGACCGATCATACGGTTTGCCGTTATTTCCTCGGTCAAAGAAAGCTTAAATCGGTCATGGAATACAAAATTCACGACCTTCACGTTGTTGCGATCGAACCGCTTTTTCCGCCGCGCGCACTCAAGCAGGAATTGCCGGTGGACGACGGCTTGGCAAAGTTCGTTTACGAGGCGCGCGACACAATTAGAGACATCGTTCACGGGCGCGATCTGCGCTTGCTGTGCGTAGTTGGTCCCTGCTCGATTCACGATCCGAATGCCGCGCTTGACTACGCTGAACGTCTGTCGAAGCTTCAGCGACGGGTCGGCGACGAGCTTTACCTAGTGATGCGGGTATACTTCGAGAAGCCCCGCACCACCGTGGGGTGGAAGGGGCTAATCAACGACCCGTTGATGGACGACAGCTGCAACGTCGAGCTTGGTTTGCGCACCGCGCGCCGGCTTCTCCTCGATATCAATCGCCTGGGCGTCCCCGTGGCCAGCGAGATGCTCGATCCCATCACTCCGCAGTACATCGCTGACCTCGTTTCCTGGGCTGCGATAGGCGCGCGCACCAGCGAATCGCAGGTCCATCGCCAGATGGCTAGTGGACTTTCGATGGCGGTCGGGTTTAAGAACAGCACTGACGGCAACCTGCAGATCGCCGTCAATGCGGTCGAGTCCGCTCGCCGTCCCCATTCCTTTTTTGGCATCACACAAGACGGCGTGCCCGCCGTGGTGCGCACAAGTGGGAACCCCGACACGCACGTGGTGTTGCGAGGCGGCAGCAAGGCACCCAATTATGACCGAGCCAGCATCATGCAATGTGCCGAGCTTTTGCGCCGTGCCGGCTTGACTCCGCGCGTGATGGTCGACTGTTCGCACGCTCAAACCAACAAAGACTATACTCGGCAGCCAGCGGTGCTGAACTCCCTGATCGAGCAGATCCGAGACGGAAGCACCGAGATAATGGGCGTGATGTTGGAGAGCAACATTTTTGCGGGCAATCAAAAGCCGTCGCGCGAGCGAGACAAGCTTAAGTACGGGGTCTCGGTAACCGATCCTTGTATCGACTGGGAGACGACCGAGCGCTGTCTGCTTAAGGCCGCCGAGGTGATTGCGAGCGTGATGCGGCGCAGAGCCACTTCGGCCGAGCGCGTGGTAGCATAAGGAAGTTCTTGTCGCAGCTTTAAGCGCTCGCTGGTAATGGCTTAACTTTGCTGCTTCTGCGCCCACAGGCGCTGTTCGATCACCATCGCGTTGAGCGCAGCGCTGCGCTTGAGCGGGTAGACAGCCGGATTCGTGAGGTCTTTGTAGCGCGGCTCCAAAGCCTTGAGGTTCGCCAGAAACAGCGAGCGGGCGTCATTCAGTGAAGGTCGCGGCAAAATTCGCCGCCCCTGTTGCATCTGTATCGTCAGCAGTGGCTCGACCCGCTCCGGAGGCGGCGCAAATTCCTGCATAATTGTCTGTGCGCTTTCCTCCCGAAGGGCCAGAATGTCGCCGCAAAATTTGCCGTCACGGTTAAGTGCCCGAAACACCTGTTTGCTTCCGGGCAGGGTTGCTTTATCGATCGAGCATTTGACTCGCGGTTTACCGCCGTACTCGACCAGTTTGTAAACCGCATCCAGACATGGCAAATCGCTGCTCGTCACCATCGCGCTGCCCACGCCGAAACCGTCAATTGGTGCGCCTGCTCGCAGCAGCCCGTCGATTTTGTACTCGTCAAGGTTGCCGCTTGCAAAAATCGACACGTTGTTAAGCCCTTCCTGGTCCAGAATTCGCCGGGCTGCAACGCTCAGTTCAAGAAGATCCCCACTATCAAGCCGAACCGCCTGTACTCGGACACCTTCGCGGGCAAGCTCGCGCGCAACGATGCAAGCGTTTTTCACCCCGCGAAGCGTATCGTAAGTGTCTACCAACAGCGTAGTCAGACGCGGGAAGTTGCGCGCAAAACTAGCAAATGCCTCGCGCTCGCTTTCATGCGCCATGATATAGCTGTGGGCCATGGTGCCGAACAGCGGAATATTGTAGCGCTTGCCTGCCAACACGCTCGCGGTGCCGTCGAAACCAGCTAGATAGCTCGAGCGGGCCGCGATCAAGCCAGCGTCCGCTCCCTGGCTTCGGCGCAAGCCAAAGTCGATCAAACGTCTTCCGCGAGCAGCCACAAAGCATCGTGCGGCCTTGCTCGCGATAAGCGAGGCCATCCCTATCTGGTTGAGCGCCAACGTTTCAAAAAGCTGCGTGACAATTAGCGGCCCGCGCACCTCGAGCACGGGCTCCTCGGCGAAGAAAATCGCTCCCTCCGGCATCGACCGCACTTCGCCGTCGAAGCGCAGCGTTGCCAGATAGTCCAGAAACTCTTTGCGAAACAGCTTAAGCGAGTCGAAGAATTCGAGTGCCGCCTGGTCGAACCGGAACTCTTCGAGCGCTTCGAGGAAACGCTCAATCCCTGCCAAAACCAAAAAACCTCGCGAAGGAGGGAGCCGTCTGACCCACATGCTGAAGCATGCGGTGTCATTCAAACCCTCCTCGAAAAAACTTGCCGCCATCGTCAGATGGTAGAGATCCATCAGGAGCGGCATCTCGTTGGGCTCAAGCCGCAGGTCTATCGTCATCGCTCGCGCTTTCGAGGTAGCTTTGTCGATTCAGAATCGCTCGCTCAAATCTCGCTCTGGTCCGCCTACTCTATGCTTTCAGCTCGGTGGCTCAGGAGGAGGTGGAGGCTTGGGCGCGACCGCGGGCGGTTCGCTTTCGCGCACGATCCTCGTCTCGCCTCCAGCCTGGCCGCGCAGCGCCTCGGCCATCGCGCGCAGACGCTGGTCGACCAGATAATTGATCGTGCCTGGCTCATCGACGGAACCCGCCTTGACGCCGGTCAGAAGCTCCATTCCCTCGTCCACATGCTGCACCGGATAGATGTGGAAGCGCCCTTGTTCGACCGCCTGCACAACCTCCTGGTCGAGGACCAGGTTTCGCACGTTTGCCTGGGGAATAATGACTCCTTGCGTGCCGGTCAATCCAACAGCTTTACATACTCGGTACATGCCTTCGATTTTCTCGTTGATTCCACCGACGGCCTGAATCCTCCCGTATTGATCGACTGATCCCGTCACAGCGAGGTCCTGGCGAATGGGGACCCCGCTCAAAGCTGAAAGCAAGGCGTAAAGCTCGGTCGAGCTTGCGCTATCTCCCTCAACCCATGAGTAGGATTGTTCAAAACATATGCTCGCGCTCATCGATACCGGGTGTTGTTGGCCGAATCGGGAGCGCAAAAATCCGGTCAGGATCATAACCCCCTTGTCATGGATCGAGCCGGAAAGACGCACTTCGCGCTCGATATTGACCACTCCCGCTTGTCCGAGCGCCACCGTAGCGGTTACGCGCGAAGGCCGTCCAAAGGCGTAGCCGCCGACGTCGAGCACCGCAAGCCCATTGACCTGACCCACGCGCGCACCTTCGAGCTCCACGATCAGCGTTCGATTGGCGATAAGGCGTCGGATCTCCTCTTCGAGGTAATTAAGCCTCAATACGCGCTCGCTCAGCGCCCGTTCGACGTGCGCCGCGCTTACCTGACTACTGCCATCCTGCTCGGCAAAGTACACTGCTTCGCGCGCCAAGTCGTCGATCGGCTCCATCACCGACAGCAACCGACCCTTTTCTCCCGCCAGGCGAGTACCGAAGCGGACGATGCGCGCAAGCGCCTCTCGGTCGAAAGGCTTGAGCCGCTCCTGCTCCACCAGCGCGCTCAGCCGGGCCTGGTAATGGCGCGCAGCCTCGACACTAGCGTCACTAACCGGTCGGATTTCGGCCTTGACCTTGAACAGCCGGTTGAAGTCAGGGTCGTAGAGGCTCAAGAGGCTAAAAATCTGCGGCCCTCCCAGCAGGATCACTTTGGTGCGAATCTCGAGCGGATCGGGCCTTAAACCGCTGAGCCCGAAAAACGGGAAGGGTTCGAAGGTCTCGGGAGTTATCAACCCGGTCTTTAAGCTGCGCTTGAGCGTATGCCATACACCGGGCTCGACGATCGCCTCTTCGAGGTCGAAGACCAGAAAGCCGCCGTGGGCGCGCATGTAAGACCCCGGCACGATACGCATAAAATTTGCCCCAACCCGTCCGAAAGGGTCTAGCCAGCGTTCGATCATGCCGAACAAGTTGCGATAGGTGGGCGCGGGCTCATATACCACAGGCGCGCCGGACAATCCCGAGTTATCGACGACGACGTTGACCTGGTACTCGAGGAACATGGAATCCTCTTTGTCCGAGCCGGCCATTCGTCCCGTCTCGGAAGGACCTTCCGCCCCCATCGCCTGTTCCCGGAAGCGGTCGAGATTGGCCAGCATGTGCTCGGCCACCTGGTCGATAAAGGAGCTGACGGCGGAATTGTCGAAGCGCTGTTTTATCTGTTCGATAGCTGGCGCAATAAGCCGACCCGCAAGAGCCCGCTCGATACTGCGGATATCTCGGAACAGTTCGCGCATCATTTCTTGCTGCCGATACATCAGGCTCGCCAATTCTTGCTGCAGCTCTTCTTGCGCTCTGGTCAAGCGGGCGCGCTCCTCTTCGGGGAGCTCGGCAATTTTGCGCGCTAGCTCTTCGGGCGACTCGGGTGGCTTGCCTTCGAACAGTGGCAGCAAAAGCAGCTGACCGCCAGGCGTAGCAGTGATTACGAATCCACGTTGCCGCGCCTTAGCCTCGAGCTGGCCGAGCATCTCCTGCATACGCCGGTTGTATTTTTCCCGCAAAGTTATGCGCTCGTGCTCGAAATCCTCTCGGCGAAAGGCCTTCGGCAATTGCTCGCGAAGATAGTTGACGAGCTCGCTCAAATTGTCGCGCAGCTCCCGGCCTTGCCCAGGCTTGAGATAAATAGCAGTGGGATTCTGCGGGTTACGGAAATTATTCACATATACCCAGTCGCCCGGCGTGGCCATCGAGGCGGCGCGCTCGTGCAACAGTCGCATCACCAACTCTCGCTCGGCGCGCGTCCTAAGCCCACAGACGTAGAGGTTGTAACCCGGCGCTCCGATGCCGATTGCGAGCTTGATCGCATCGATCGCGCGCTGCTGGCCAAAAAGCTGGTCCTCGCTATTCAAGGGAGCTGACAGCTCGGTTCCATCCTCTTGCAACGGAATCGGTACAATTAGATCGCTTATGCCAAGCTCTGGCCGCGGTTCAGCCGGTTTGAGCTCGCGATTGGGAACTTCTTGCCGCGCCACTTCGCCTCCCATCACTTGCGTTGGACTTTTACCTCAAGCGCCAAGTGCTGAATCAAAAGTTCACGTTTTTACGCCCTGCGCGAGCGGCCCTGCTTTGGTAGCGTGACTGTAAGCAGGCCTTTGAACCAGCGGGCTCTGGCCGAGGCTGGATCGATCGGCTCGGCGAATCTAACCACGTGTTCGCGTGCGGCGCGCGCACCGAGGTGGGCAATGACCCTCAAGCGCTCACTCGTCGCCTCGACCTCGAGGTCGTTAGGATCGACATCGCTCGCAGCAATCTGCACCTCGTACTGCTCCGGAAAATCGAGTAGCCTCACTTCCGGATAAGCGCCCGAGCGGCTACCAATCCGCCATCGGTTGATCAAAAGCTCATCGAAGAGCTCATCGACCAACTGCTCAAAGCTCTCGCGTGCGGGCAGCCAACTTCTCGCCACCTGTAGGACCGAACCTCCGTGTCGCATTGTAATGCTTTGTGGCATAGGGCGTCGAGAGTTCGAACCTACGGCGCTAAAGTCGCGCCCTTCGACCTTTTGCGCCTTCGAAGAGTTTCGCTGGAGAGACGGTCTTACGATTAGCGCAACGGGATAGCCGAAGCAGGTAGACAAGTTTTAAGCGCTTCGATTTAAGCCCAAGCGCCACGAGCGAGCATTTGTGCCACACTGGACAACACCTGGCGGTTCGTTTCACACTGGACGGCGTGCGATATAGGAAGATTCCAGCGGTTTTTTTACTTGCCGTTTTTCTACTTATTTGCGCGTTACCTTCACGTGCCTCGTTTGCGTCAGAGGGTCAGCGCGCGATGGTGGTGGCCGAGCAAAAAGACGCTGCGCAGGCGGGTGTTTCGGTACTCGAACGGGGTGGCAACGCCGTCGACGCCGCGGTGGCGACAGCTTTGGCGGTTGGCGTAACCAATCCGGTCTCTTGTGGGCTTGGCGGTGGCGGCTTCATGCTGATTTACATGGCTCAAACGAACAAGGTTTACGCTCTGGACTACCGCGAACGAGCGCCCCTGAACGTCAACCAGGCGGTGTTCATTCGCGGCGGGCGACCAGATGAGGACCTGTTGCGGCGCGGCGCGCTGGCCGTGGCCGTGCCAGGCGAAGTAGCCGGTCTTGCGGAAGCGCTGCGCCGCTTTGGGCGGATGAAGTTCAGCGAAGTTGCCCAACCGGCGATCGCTCTGGCACGAGACGGTTTTCCCTGTGGCCAGCATCTGGCCGAGCAGATTTCCCGCCACCGTTCGGAACTGGCTGCCGACCCGTCGTTGCGTCGAATCTTTTTTCGCCCTGACGGCAATCCGAAAAGCGCCAATGAACGAATCGTTGAGCCCGAGCTTGCGCGCACTCTGGAGCAGCTGGGAGACAATCCTGCCGACGTTTTTTACCGCGGAGCGGTGGCCCGCGAGCTCGTAAGAGAGCTCGAGCAACTCGGAGGGAAGCTCACACTGCAAGACCTTGCTCAGTACCGACCCGTCTGGCGCGAGCCGCTAGCTAGGCAATACGAGGGAAAATACGAGGTAGTTACGATGCCTCCGCCGTCGGCCGGTGGTGGTTTGATACTCGAAATGCTCGCCATCGTGGAGGGGCTAGAGCTCAAGCGCTACGCTCCCTGGTCGGCGCCCTACTTCGAGCTTATAGCGCGAGTGATGAACCAGGCGTTTGCGGATCGCGGCTTGTACGCTGATCCAGACTTCGCACCCGTGCCTCTGAATTTCTTGTTCTCGCCATCTCATCTGGGCCAGTTGCGTCGCAACGTGCTCGAGGGTTGGCCATTGCCTTACGTGTCGGCGCCAACGGACCACGGCACTTCCCAAGTATGTGTCGTTGACGCCCAAGGCAACATCGTCTCGCTTACCACAACCATCAATACGAGTTTCGGCGCCAAAGTAATAGCCCCAGGTCTCGGTATCATACTTAACAACGAGATGGACGACTTCGCCCTAGCTCGGGGTCTGACCAACATCTTCGGCCTTCGCGGCCATTCGCTAAACCTAATCGAGCCTGGCAAGCGCCCGCTGTCTAACATGGCACCTACGATCGTGATGGAGCGCGGACGCCCGTTTTTAGTGATAGGAGCCTCCGGCGGTCCGGCCATTATTACCTCGATATTTCAAGTGTTACTCGATATTCTAGACTTCGGTCTTGAGCCGGAAAAAGCCGTTGCCCTCCCTAGAATCTATGTCCAGGAAGTCCCCAACCACGTCGTGCTCGAAGATGCGATTCCTCAGTCGGTAGCCGCTTTCTTCGAGCAGCACGGCTATCAAGTCAGGCGCTTCCGAGCTTTGGGAGACGTATCGGCAATTGAGATCCTCAACGGTCGCCTTTACGCCGGTGCCGACTTCCGCAAAGGAGGGGTCGCCGCAGGTTACTGACAAGCTTTAGTCGCCTACTGGTGCGATCCGCCGCTTACAAGTTCGAGCCAGAGCACTTGAACGCGGCCGAGACCGTTTGCGAGCAAGCAAACCGAAACCTCGCGACAAGCACCCCAACATGAGCGAGACAGCACAATCAAACCGGATGGCAAAAGTCCGCTCGCTACTGCTTGAGCGGCTTACAAAGATTTGGCCTGAAGTTGGGCTAGCGCTTCTGGCCACCGTAGTGTGTTTTTTCAGGCTTGCGCGCCAAGGGCTTTGGCCCGACGAGGTGCGCTACGCTGAAATCGCAAGAGAGATGCTCGTCCGGCAAGACCTGCTCGTGCCCCATCTCAACTACGTCATTTATCCGGAGAAGCCGCCCCTGGTTTACTGGATGACCGCGCTTTCGTTTCGTTTGCTAGGAGTAAACGAACTAGCTGCGCGCCTTCCGTCAGCGTTGTTTGCCCTGCTAGGCGTTCTTGCGGTGTACGTTTTTTGCCGCGTCGTGTTCGATCGCGCGCACGCACTACTTGCTTGCGCGATCCTGATTACGTGTCCGCTTTACGCCGTGATGGCGCAAGTGCTGACGATGGACATGGCGTTTGCGAGCCTCGTGAGCATCGCGTTTTTCTCAACTTTCTTGGCGCTCGACGGAAGTCCGGGCTATTTGTGGCTTCTCTACGGCGCGATCGCGTTGGGAATTCTGACCAAAGGATTAGCCGCGCTGGCGTTGCCGGCGGCGACGGCTCTAACGTTTCTCTGGTGGCGCGGCTCATTGGGCGAGGGCTTGAGGAGGCTTGCCCCATGGTGGGGCTTGCCAGCTGTCGCGCTGGCTACCGGATGGTGGTTTGTGCTGATGGAGTCGCGGGCGCCTGGCTTTGCTCGTTTTTACTTTTTCGACGAGCATGTGCGCCGCTTTTTTGACTCCACCTACAGCCATAGCGGCCCTTTGTACTACTACGTGCCGGTGCTTTTCTTGGGGATGGCTCCCTGGTCGGTCGTCCCACTGCTGACAAGACCCCCTCTTAGGTCGAGCGACGCGCGCGTCTTTTGCCTGATCGCGGCGGCGGTGGTGTTCACGTTGTTCTCTCTGGCGCGCGCAAAACTTATCCCTTACGTACTGCCTGCTGTCCCACCTTTGGCGATCGTGTTTGCTGACCTACTAATCTGCGCCTTGAACAGGTACCGTCATGCGCACGGTTGGGAGCCCAAGTTTGAAGCGCCGGCAGAACAGACCGGGCGGTTTGCGGGCGCTCAATACGACACGAGCACATACCTAAAACGTATGAGCTTTTTGGGCCTTTTATTGTGCGGTGTGGGCGGACTAGCGATGGTGATAGTCGCAGCGAGCGCAACGGGCGCAACAAGCTTGCACCGGGTCTATTTGCGGGCGATCTCACCTGGTCTTGCCGCCGTCGGACTAATCTTGTTTTGTGGCGGCCTCGTGATGAGGGCGCTTTTCGCGCGCGGACTGCCTGAATGGGGCGTAACAAGCACGGTATTATGCGTCGCTGCCGCGCTGTTGGCCGCAACTTTCGTGCGCTCGGAACTCCACCCGCTGCGTTCGTTCGCAGCGCTCAGTAAAAAAATAGCTGCGATGGCGCCAAAGGCGAAAATCGTCTGCTATGGACGGTATGTTCAGGATTTGCCCTTCTACACGCGACGGCGCGTGATCTTGGTCGGTCACCCAACCGAGTTACGTTTTGGCGCTGAACGGGCAAAAGACGCAAGCTCGTACCTGTTCAGCTCGGACACCGACCTTGTAAAGTTATGGAACGAAAATCACGCTGTCGTGCTCGTTATCGACCAACCGGAGATTGAACGCCTGCAACCATTGCTAGGGCCATATCGGGTAATTGCCGAGATGCGAGGAAAGCTGGCAATTACGCGCCAAGACCATAGCTTGACGCAATCGGTGGAATCCGCCACGAGTCGATAGCGAGCTTCGTTAGAGATCGCGCCAGAAAGCAAGCCGACGCCGTCGTCGAAGGCAGAAGGACGATACAATGTCCGTGCCCCAGCCCTATTTGCGCTAAGCAATGAATCGAGCGTGCGATGCACTGCTCGAGTCCGATTGCTCTCATTCAACGCTCACGCACGACAAGTTGCCGCGTTCTAGCGAATAGCCCTAAGATATGACCTCTGGGGTCTGGAAAAAGCACCAACGACCAGGTGTCCGCAGTGCGCGATAGCTTGCACGCAAAGCTTAAGCCCTGTATATTCTGACCGGAACTGACCATCCGGACAGGTGAGGAAGTGGCCCGATGGATGTGATGAAGACGCTGTTTCTCAATCCACCGTCCTATCCCGATTTCGACGGCGGTGCAGGTTCTCGGTATCAGGCTAAGCGAGAAGTCTGGTCCTTCTGGTATCCGACCTGGCTCTCTTACCCAGCGGGGATGCTCGAAGGCGCCAGGCTGCTTGACGCACCTCCACACAATTACGATCTAGCTAAGACGGTTGAAGAAGCCAAAAAATATGACTTCGTCGTGATCCACACTTCGACGCCGTCGTTCTGGGTAGACGTCCGAACAGCTGAGGCGATTAAACAGGCTAAGCCGGATATCATCATAGCGTTCGTAGGCGGCCACCCCACCGCGCTTCCCGAAGAGACGCTCAAGGCATCCGAGGCGATCGATCTAGTCGCGCGCAAGGAATTCGACTTTTCCACTGTGGAAGTGGCCCGCGGCGTCGACTGGAGCAAGATCAACGGAATCAGCTACCGGCGCAATGGGGAAATCAAGCATAATCCCGATCGTCCGCCTCTTACCAGCCAAGAGCTTGACTCTTTGCCGTTTGCGACCGATGTCTACGTCCGCGACCTTGACTATCTGCGCTACAACAGCCCGTATTGTCAGTATCCCTACGTTTCGCTTTACACGGGTCGCGGCTGTCCGGCGCGTTGTACGTTCTGCCTCTGGCCGCAGGTCACGCAAGGGCACAAGTATCGGGTAAGAAGCCCACAAAATGTCTACGAAGAACTTAAAGGAATCAAGTCGAAGTTTCCGCTTGTAAAAGAAGTATTCTTTGACGACGACACTTTTACCGCTGACCCGATGCGTGCGCGCGAGATCGCGCGGCTGATAAAGCCGCTCGGACTTACCTGGTCCACCAACTCCCGCGCCAACGTAGATTATGAAACGCTCAAAATCCTAAAAGACAGCGGGCTTCGATTGTTCGTGGTGGGCTACGAAAGCGGAAACGCCGAAATCTTGAAGAATATCAAAAAAGGCGTCCGCCTCGACCGCGCGCGACGTTTCACCGAAGATTGTCACAAACTCGGTATCTTGATCCACGGCACATTTATTTTGGGGCTTCCTGGCGAAACCAAAGAGACTATCGAGGAATCGATAAGATTCGCCAAGGAGTTGGATTGCGAGACGATCCAGGTGTCTTTAGCTTCCCCATATCCGGGCACCGAACTTTTCGACTACATGGTAAAACACGGCTATCTAGCGTTCGATCCGCTGCTTGACGAGCACGGCTACCAGCGTTGCACGGTAAATTATCCTCACCTTAGCGCCGACGAGATATACAAAGCGGTCGAGCGCTTCTATCGGAGCTTTTATTTCAGGCCGCGCTACATCTTTAAGGCCGTGCGCAAGATGCTGACTTCGGCCGACGATTGTAAGCGCATGCTAAAGGAGGCGCGCCAGTTCATCTCGACCATGAGACAACGGCGCATGCAAACTGCACAAGCCGCGTCTTAATGACGCAACGACATTTGGTAAAAAAGAAGGCGTCTTCCGTCTTCTATTCGCGTCGTCACGGCCAGTAACGTAGCACTCAAGCGGACGGCACCTGTTGACCTGGTAAATCTGGGCTCTTATCCCGCAAAACCTGGGGTCGAGCGTCGATGGTTTTTGTCTTTTACTTGGCCTTAGTCGGGGTATTGTGCTCGCTTGCCTACTACGTCGCCGCGGCACTTTGCGCGTTACGGTTTGCCCGCGAAGCATCCCGGCCGGCACCACCAATACCTAATCCGCCACCGACCGTAGTTTTGCTCAAGCCACTTCATGGAGCTGGGGCGCATCTGTGCGACAACCTAAAGACGTTTCTTGCGCTCGATTATCCGAACGTCAAATTAGTCGCTGGAGTTGACAGCGAAAGCGATCCTGCGGTTCCGATTGTGCGGAAACTCGAGCAGGAACACGTAAAGGTGCCCGTGATTCTATCGGTGGGTCAAGATCCAAGCGCGACTAATCGCAAGGTGGGCAAACTGCTCAAGATGGTCGAGTTTGCGCGGGACGGCGAGCTTCTGGTGCTTAGCGACGCCGACGTGTCGGTCGAGCCTGACCACCTCAGGCGAGTCGTCAACGAACTTATCTCCGATGAGCGCGTGGGGGTGGTGACTTGTCTTTATCGTGCCAGGTCGGCGCCCAATCTAGCCTCCCGATTGGACGCTCTTTTCGTGAACACGGACTTTGTGCCGATGGCGCTTCTGTCGCACGCCTTCGAAGCGATGGGACATGCTTTCGGCGCGACGGTCGCGATGAAGCGGGCAGTGGTCGAAGTCCTCGACAACTTCGCCGTGTTAAAAAACATGCTTGCCGACGATTTTCTGATCGGCAAGCTTGGGGTCGAGCACGGCTACGAAGTCAGGCTCTCGAGCTCGCTCGTAACCGTGTGGTCCGAGCAGTCGTGTTTTCGCGACTTCTGGCGCCATCAGCTGCGCTGGGCGCGAACTTACCGCACGGTACGTCCTCTCAGTGTCGCCACTATCATCATCCACGGCCCCTTCTGGGCCTTGACCCTTATGGCCACAGATGCCTTCAGCTCGCTGTCGCTTGCGCTCGCCAGTGCCCTGGTGGCGGTCCGAATCGTTTTTGCAGCCTTGATAACGGTCAAAGTGCTCCGACTTGAGTTAAAGTTTTTGGACCTCCTGTTGACGCTGGTCAAGGACCTCGTCATGACCGCGGTTTGGGCGGTAAGCTTGCTCGGCAACGAGGTCTTCTGGGGCGGAAAAAAATTCCGACTCTCATCGGCTGGCGAACTCGAGGAACTAAAGGCTTAAAACACCGCGCAAGCCCTGTAGGATTTCCTGTGCAAACGTAAAAACGGCTTTAAGCATTCGGCCCCAGGCTCTTCTACAGGACACCTTGTGTATCCCCAGATAGGCGGGCGTTTCGGCCTCGGTGGCAAAGATAGATAAGCACGGGTTGCAAAAGTCGGGTCAAGGCCGCTATCGCCAATGAGCCCCCGATGACCACTATCGCGAGCGGTTTTTGCGGCTGCGCACCTATCTTTTGCGATAGCGCGGCGGGCAACAGTCCGAGGGCATCCACCAGCGCCGTCATCACCACCGCTCGAAAGCGTCGATCGGCGCCCATTATGATCGCCTCGACAAACGGGTGGCCCTCCTCCCACAACTGCTTGATATAGAAACTTAGGAGGATTCCATCGGTGACCGCGATACCGAAGATAGAGACGAAACCGACAGCAGCCGAAACGCTGAAAGGAAAGCCGGTCAAAATCAGGGCGACGACCCCTCCCAGGCACGCAACAGGAATCTGGGCGATGATTATAAACGTGTCGACCAGAGACATAGTCGCGCTGTAAAGGACACCGATAATGAGCAAAAGCGAGACTGGAACGATAATCCCCAGGCGACGTTTCTCGGCTTGCCACTCGCCATACTCGCCGCCCCATTCGAGGTAGACATTGGGAGGAAGTTTCAAATTTTTTGCGATAGCCGCTTTGGCGCCTTCCACTGCGCTTTGCAAGTCGCGCCCGCGCACCGCAAAACTGATTGGGATATAACGGCGCATCGACTCTCGAAATATCAGCGCCGCGCCCTCGACTGTTTTGATCTTCGCAACCTGTCCCAGTGGCACTAGACCGCCGCTGGGGGTGGGAACGCGAATCTCGCGAATCGCTTGGTAGTTGTTGCGGTACTCGGGCAACCATCGCACGATCAGGTCAAAACTTCGGTCGCCCTCGAGCACCTGCGTGACCGGTTGCCCGCCCACCGCCGCGCGTATCACGGCCTCGACGTCGCCAACGTTCAACCCATAGCGCGCGCATGCCGCACGGTCGGGCTCGATGACGAGCTGGGGCTTGCCCAGAGAGCGGTTCACGACGACGTCGACGATTCCGTCTACCTTCTCTATCGTATTTTTAATTTGAAAGGCGATTTTCTCGTCCGTCTTGATGTCGGGACCGAACACTTTGATCGAGTTGGCGCCTCTTATGCCTGACACGATATCCTCGACGCGATCTTCGATGAACTGGGTGTAATCGAAGCTAAGACCTGGGAAGTTTTGCTTGAGTTTGCGATCCATCTGGTCGATTAACTCATCCTTCGTAAGCCCGGGCGGCCATTGAGACCGCGGCCGCAGGTCGATTAACAGGTCTGCGGTCTCGAACCCTACCGGGTCGGTACCGTCGTCCGGCCGCCCGAACTGAGACACAACCGTCTGCGCCTCAGGAAAACTTCGCAGCAAAAGGCGCATCCGGTCGACCATCTTGGCCCCCTGCTCCAGCGAAATGCTCAAAGGAAGCGCAACGTGCACCAGGATGTTGCCTTCCTCCAGATGGGGCAAAAACTCACCTCCCAAGCGCGAAAATTGCATCAGCCCGGCCACGATCAAAAGTGCCATCGCCGCAAGCGAAACCAACGGCCACTTCAGCACCACGACGAACAGGCGATGGTAGAACCTTTGCATCGCCTCCCACGCCGGATTCCGCCACCGCGCAGCTCCAGGATGAACCAAAAACGAACTCAACGCGGGCGAAAGCGTAACTGCAAGCAGCACGCCGCACGCCAACGAGTACGCGTAGACGTGAGACATCGGCGAAAAGATCGCGCCTGCCACGCCGCGCATCGTAAAAAGTGGTATGAAAGCGATGACAAAAATAAGCGTCGAAAAGAGCATCGGACCGCCGACCTCTTCGCCGGCCCTCATGATGAGCGAGAGCTTGTTTTGCTGGTTGGCATGCGGCGAATGAAGATGGCGACAGATGTTCTCCACGACAATTACGGTGGAGTCGATGATAATTCCGAAGTCGATCGCGCCAAGCGAAATCAGGTTGGCTGGCGTGTCTGTTAGCCACATCAAGGTGATCGCCCCAAGCAACGCAAGCGGAATGTTGACCGCGGCCACAATCGAAGGCCCCGGCGCGGCTAGAAAAAACAGCAGCACGACCACCACCAGAACCATCCCCAACGAAAGGTTCTCGGTGACGGTACGAACCGTGATGTTCACAAGATGGGCCCGGTCGTAGTAGGGCTGCACGCGGTAACCTACCGGAAGTCTGCCCGAAGAGTTGAGCTGCGCTATCTTGGCTTCGACCTGGCGCAGGGTTTGCATCGTGTTGCCGTACTTGCGCATCACGACGATCCCCTCGACCACGTCGCTCTGGTCGTTAAAGCCAACTACACCAAGTCGCGTGGCATAACCAATCCGCACGGACGCAACTTGACCGAGGGTTATGGGCACGGCCTGTGTGGAGGACAGAACGACGCTGCGGATGTCATCGAGGCCACGAAAAAAGCCTATACCGCGCACGTCGAAGGCCTGCTCGCCAACGGTAAGGTAGTTCCCGCCGACGTTGATGTTAGAGTTTTGTAAAGAGTTAAGCAGCGTGGGCAATGGTATCCTGTAATAGTCCAGACGCTGAGGGTCGACTTCGACCTGATACTGTTTGGTTAGCCCACCAAAACCGACAACCCCGATAACGCCTGGAATCGTGCGTAGCTGCTTATCCAAAATCCAGTCTTGAACCTCTCGCTCGCGCAACAGGTCATGGTCATCGCTTTGCACTATGTAACGGTAGATTTCTCCCACCGGGTTTTCCGGCGAAATAGCCGGTCGTACGTCTAGGGGAAGATTAATCATGCTTAGGCGATTGATGACCTGCGCTCTGTCCCAGTAGTAATCACTGTCCCACGAAAAATAACACTTGACGTCGGACAGCCCGAATAGGCTATTGGACGCCAGAAGTTCGAGATTACGCGTGCCTGCAAGCCCCAACTCGAGCGGTATCGTCACCATCTTTTCAACTTCCTGGGCACTAAGACCGGCTGCCCGGGTCAGCACTTGCACCATCGGCTGAACCGGATCTGGATACGCCTCGATGTCCAGCTCGTGGAACGCATAAAGTCCACACGCCAATAAGGCGGCCCCAAGAAAAACGACGATTATCCGCTCGCGCAGCGAGAACTTGACAAGAGTGGCAATCATAAATCGCAGCCACGAACTTCAGCCGTACAGAGAAGGTCTTCAATCTTACCCGTGAAAAGTGTACTCAGCTTAATACAATGAATCGGCACTCGAATGCCGGGCAACCCCGAGCATAACTTTACCTCACCACCTTTTCATCACAGCAGCAAACGCACCTGCTGTAATTAAACGCTTTGTGTAAAAAGTTGAGCGGTTATACAAGTAGGAAGGCAACAGACGCGTAAAAACTGGCGAGTAAACGAAGCGTTCGCTTGCCAGTATGAGCGAATGGCAGAAACGGCCTAAAGTTTCGCGCGGCTCTCGACTTTACTCATGGAAGATTTTCGAAAGCCTGTCTACTGAACGGCCAAAAAAGCGGCAAATATTCTCATGCGTCAAAGGCCGGGCACGAAAAAAGTACTATAGGCGGAGTTTCGAGCCGTAGTCGCTCGACAGGACTAGCGTCAGACTTGCAACTAAAGCAGCGCGCCCATACGTTTAAGTTCCTCTTTAAGTTGGGCGCGAGAAAGCGGTTTGAACAGGACCGCACACGCTCCCAATTCGTAGCTCAGGGCGACGTCCCTGTCGTACATTGAGCTTGTGACGACAAAAATCGGGACTTCAGGTGGAAGCCCGTGGGCTTTCAGTCCGGAGAGGACTCTGAAGCCGCCCTCGTTGGGAAGATACAGATCTACCAGCACCAGGTCGGGTCGGTCCAAATCGGTGAAGTTATCGATAATAGCCAAAGCTTCCTCAGCGGTTTTGGCCACGACTATCTGGGTGTCGTCGCCTAGCACCTGGCGCAATACCGCAAGCGCGATAAATACGTGTTCTGGATCGTCTTCTACCAATAGGATTCGACTGCAGGCTACCTGAGAATCTTTTTGCTCCGGCATAGTTTGGACCCCACCAGTTAACGCACACCAAGCATCTATCGCCACCAATCCAGGCTCTGTACGAAAAAAGCTACTTCGACGGTTTCCTCAAAGATATCTCAATTAGCGTGCCAATTAGCTAGCCTTAAATGCCAATCCAAAAAACTTACATACCGCCAGCTAAAAATACTACAAAACCAAGGAAGTCGAGTCTTGAAGCGCTTAACCTAAAATAGCGAGTCGATCGGCTTTGACGACATCGAGATTGTCGATATTCTCGACCTTTTGTAAGGTGTCCCATCATGCTGCACTCAGCCGCCTGCCAAACGGCCGTTAATGAGACACCCGTGGCGATTTGCCCAGATATGCAAGACATCCTTTAGCTGTAAGTTCCAAACGCACGAGCGTTTCGGCCTGTACTCGCGAACTCGTGCGATTACCGGCGCATGCGCAACCGCAGCCCGAGAGTTGACGCGTTGGGTCACCACGGCGCGAGCGCGCAATCACACCTGCCACGGCGCTTTCCAAATAATCAACCTAAAGATAGTCAGTTCTCCCAGGGTTTCTGCTGTTCACCAGATCTAAAGCAGCTATACTTTGGCCTCTCGGAGCACGAGACGTGTAAGCGCGGTTAATTTGAAAGGCGCAGGCCAATTTCCGCAACTGAGCGACAAGTACTCTAACCTCCGCTCCTTTTCTTCGAGCGTAGGCCTTCTCAAGACGTCCAGGGAACGTCTTGATGAGAATCGACGCGAATCGCGTAGCCGTGGCGTACCAGACAGGAATGAAGCGCTGCTATATGTTCAGGGCCGCGCGTATCGAGCTCCAGCACCACCTCCGCCGCGCTTATCGCGACGTCAAGCCGGTTTCGGTCGTGGGCGATCGCGCGCACGTTGACTCCCATATCGCCGATCATCTTGAGGAGCTTACCCAGTTCGCCGGGACGGTCGCGCAAGTCGACGGCGAAGCGGAACAGGCGCCCCATTTTAATGAGGCCGTGGCCAATTATCCTATCGAGCAGATTGATGTCGATATTGCCTCCGGTAACGCAGATCACCACCTGCTTGCCCTTAAGCTTGGACTTAATCTTGAGCGCCCCAGCCAAAGCCGCAGCACCCGCGCACTCCGCAAGCAGCTTTAGCCGTTCCAGGATCAACAGAACGGCCTCGCTGATCTCGAAGTCATCGACGGTCACTACATCGCTAACGTGATTTTGGATCAGCTGGAAGGGCAACTGCCCCAGTCGACCCGTGGCTAGTCCATCGGCGATCGTGTCGACCGGGGTGTCTAGCGCGATCGCCCTGCCTTCTTTCAGGCTTGCGCTCAATTGGGGCGAGCCTTTGGCCTCGACCGCGATGACGTTCGCCTTAGGCAAGCGGGCGGCAAGCGCGACACAGATTCCTGCGAGCAGCCCGCCGCCACCGACCGGCACCAGCACCGCGTCGGCGTCGACCTCGTCCGCGATTTCCAAGCCCACCGTACCTTGTCCTGCGATCACATGAGGGTCGTCATAGGCGTCTACGAACACGGCACCGGTTTGTGCCTGTATCTCTTTTGCTTTGCGCAGAGCGCTCTGGTAATCCGGTCCGCTGAGCAAAACTTCCTGACCATAACTGCGTGTCGCTGCGACCTTGGCCAGAGGTGCTCCTTCAGGCATCACGATAGTCGCCTTTACACCGGCCATCGTCGCCGCATAAGCCAGTGCCTGCCCGTGGTTGCCCGCCGAGGCACAAACAACTCCCTTTTTTGCCTCCGACGCGGTGAGCGAGGCGATCCGGTTGTAAGCCCCACGAATCTTAAACGAGCCCGTTTTCTGCAAATTTTCGGGCTTGACGAAAACCTGCGCCTCAAGCATCCGCGACAGCGTCTGGCTCAGGACCAAACCAGTAGGCCGGACTATCCCCGCAAATCGACTACGTGCGGCCTCTATGTCGCTGATCGTTACGGTCACGATCGAGTCACCGACGTCGTGCCGAGACTTCCTGAACGAGCTGGCGTTTTCTCGCTTCGCCCAGGCCTTCCCCCACAAGCCAAACGTCCAAACATTCTCCCGTGTGAAAATCGAGGTCGACGAATAACGAGCGCACCATCTTGCGCTTTAATTCGCGCACAAGGTTGCGCAAACTCTCGGCGTCGACCAATTGGAGGGCCACGATTTGGCAGTTCGAAAGACCGCTGGCGCGCCGAAACGCCTCCGCTTTGTCCTCGCTTGAAAATGCAAGAACGTTAGTCCAAGACGACCCGGTTTCCTGGAACGCTACCAGTTCGCCGGTCGGGTCGCTAAGAAACAGCAGCTCCTGGACATCGAGCAACGACCCGCTCAACTGTCTTCCACCTCGAGTTCGCCCCGTCGAATCGCAACTGCCCTTTGTCTCACCAACGCCGGGTAGGCGTAATAATGCTGCCCGCTCAGCCTAAGGAAAGATTTTACGTCAACATCCTCGAGTTCGAGCTCGGCGATTCGCGCCTCGGCCTCGGCGCGGCTTTTGGAATTCACGATGGCATCGTAGATAAGCCGGCTCTCATCGGTTTGAAAATCCTCGCGCGCGACCAGCTCTTCGGCCCGCACGCCGCCTTCATGGAAGGTATCCAACAAATAACGCAACGCTTTAAGTTCGTGCCGCAGAATGTCCACTTTTTTGAGAGCGCGATCCATGTGTTGGAGCTTACAACTAGTGCGCTGGTTGTTTCAATCGCGAAGGATACGGCGACCGCAGCATATTGCAGGACAACGAAGGGAACTCAAGACAGAAACGAGGGTCATCCAAGCACAAAATAGAGCGTCCGCAGATTGGCCTAGATAAATCCGGCAAGCGTATTACGCCCAGAGCTGAACGCTAAGCTCCCCGGACATTGCGGCTAAACTCTATACAGCTTAGCGGCGCGAATGGTTTTCGAATAACGACAACTGGCGTTCAGGTGGACGGCGCGGCACCTCGACCGGGTAGCGGCCAGTAAAGCAGGCATCGCAAAAGCCCTCGCCGGGCTGGTCGGTAAACGAGTAAAGGCCCTCCCAACTTAAATACTCAAGCGAATCCGCGGTAATAAAACGACGAATTTCTTCGATCGAGTGATGGGAGGCTAAGAGCTCGGACCGCGTGGGCGTGTCGATGCCGTAAAAACAGGAATAGGCTGTAGGTGGTGCGGCGATACGCATATGGACCTCTCGCGCGCCAGCCTGACGCAACATCGGAATCACCTTGCGCAAAGTAGTGCCACGCACGAGCGAATCTTCGACTAACACGATCCGCCGCCCGTTCAACACCGCTGGCACGGGATTGAACTTCACTCTGACGCCAAAATGGCGGATTGCTTCGCGCGGCTCGATAAACGTTCGGCCTACGTAATGGCTGCGAATCAACCCCATCTCGAATGGCAGGCCGGACTCTTGAGCATAGCCTATCGCCGCCGGTACGCCAGAGTCGGGCACCGGCACGACGATATCTGCGTCAGCCGGACATTCGCGCGCAAGTATCCGCCCATGAAGCTTGCGCACTTCGTATACGTTGCGCCCGAACAAAAGGCTGTCCGGACGCGCGAAGTAGACGTACTCGAAAATGCACCGTTTGGGAGGGCGCGGCGCAAAAGGCATAAAGGACCGCATCCCAGACTGCGTCAGCACGATCACTTCCCCAGGGGCTACCTCACGCACGTAATCCGCGCGCACCAAATCTAACGCGCACGTCTCGGAGGCGAAAATGGTGGCATCCCTGAGTTTGCCCAATACCAGGGGACGAAAACCAAAGGGATCACGCGCCGCGATAAGTTCGCGCTCCCCAAGCACCAGCAAGGAGTACGCACCCCGAACCTGCTCGAGCGCTTCGATGACGCGTTCGACAAGCGACGGAGCGCGAGAAGCGGCGATCAGATGCAAAATCACTTCGCTGTCAGAGGATGACTGGAAAATCGCCCCTGACTTCTCGAGCTCGCTGCGCAATTCCTCGAAGTTCACGAGGTTGCCGTTATGCGCGAGGGCAATACCTCCCGCCTCGTATTCGGCGATCAGTGGCTGACAGTTCTTGTATAAAGTTGCGCCGGTCGTGGAATAACGGTTATGACCGATGGCGCTGATACCTTCGAGGCGTCTTATCGTGTCCTCATCGAAAACGTCAGCCACCAAACCCATACCACGATGGGAAAAAAGTGTCTTGCCGTTAGAGGACACGATCCCAGCAGATTCTTGACCGCGATGCTGAAGGGCGCAAAGCCCCAAATACACAAGATTGGCTGCTTCCGGATGGCCATAGACGCCGAAGACGCCGCACTCCTCGTGGAAGTCATCAAAATTGCTTTCCTCGACGCAAAGCTCCTCAGACGGGTCTTCAAACATGCTCGCCAAGCCTCCTTGGCAGTGCCCTGTGATATACTTCCCAAAGCGCGTTGCAATCTTCGTCGATCAAATCTTTAACCGTTAACTTGGGCTCGTTCTTGACCTTTCCCAAAGTCTTAAACTCGAGCCCCCTGTCGGTAAACACCTTAGCCGCACGCTCAAGGTTCGCTTCAGGCAACGACACGATCACGAGCGGAGTCCCCTCTGCAAACAGCGCCTCGCCGACGCCGAGCTCGTCCAATCCATCCAACGAAACTTCGACGCCCAGGACCCCGTTCGGATTGAAGCAGCATTCGACGAGCGCTACTCCGATACCGCCCTCGGAAACGTCGTGAGCCGAACTGACGATTCCGAGCGCGGCCGCCTCGCTAAGGGCGTCGACCGTTGCCTTGACCAGCTCAGGTTCGATCGGCGGCAGCACCCATCCAAATGAAACGCCCGAGCGTTTTTGTTCGAGCAAGGCCTCGTACGCGGTTGCGGCAAGCCGAAGCTTACCCCCTTTAACCAGCGCAACCGCATCGTCGGCGCGTTTAAAATAACTGGACAATCTGTGCGCGCGTTCGTTCAACACGCCAACGACGGCAATAGTCGGCGTGGGTGGAATCGGCTGACCATCGGTTTCATTGTAAAAGCTTACGTTACCGCTCACCACCGGAATTTCCAGAGCCAGAGCTGCGTCGCGAATACCCTCGACGCTGCGCGCGAACTCCCACATCACTTCCGGCCGTTCTGGACTCCCATAGTTGAGACAGTCTGTGATACCTACGGGAGTTGCACCAACGCACGCGACGTTAAGCGCAGCCTCGCAGACGGCGGCAACCGCGCCGATATACGGGTCGCGAGCGCACAGGCGGAAGTTCGAATCGACCGCAATCGCAAGAGCGCGCTGAGTGCCCTTGATGCGCAAGACAGCGGCGTCGCCACCTGGCTCCACCAGAGTGTTGCTCTGAACGAGGTAGTCGAACTGTCGATATATCCAGCGCTTGGAGGCCACATTCGGGCTGCCGATAAGCACCCGCAGTACCTCCCCATGCTCTAGCTCGCCGCGCGACTTACAAAGCGTACTCGAATGTGAATAGTCGCGGGCAACAGGTCGAGCTTTGACCGGCCTATTGTAGACCGGCGCGTCAACGGTAAGTGCATTGACCGGAATATCGGCCACCAGGGCACCTCGGTAGAAGGCGCGCCATCGATTTTCCGCAACGATTCGTCCGACCACACACGCAGGGAGATCCCACTTGCGAAAAACCGAAAGCACCTCCCCTTCACGCCCGGGACAAACCAGGAGCAACATCCGCTCTTGCGACTCCGAAAGCAAAATCTCGTACGGAGTAAGCGCTGGCTCTCGAAGCGGCACCTTGTCCAGGTCCAATTCGATCCCCAGTCCCCCACGCGCGGCCAACTCGCTCGAAGACGAGGTCAGGCCTGCCGCCCCCATGTCCTGGCATGCCTCGACCGCGCCGGTAGCAAACGCCTCAAGGCAAGCTTCGATAAGTATTTTCCCCATAAAAGGGTCTCCCACCTGCACGCTCGGGCGCTTGCTTTTTTCAGCGGAATCGAATTCGGCCGAGGCAAGGAGGCTTGCTCCGTGGATTCCGTCGCGGCCTGTCGCCGAGCCCGCGTATATCACAGCGCTGCCCACGCTTTTAGCGCTTGCGCTCATAAGCTCGCCCTTGCGAGCTAGTCCGAGGCAAAAAACGTTGACCAGGATATTTTTATTATACTCCTTGCTAAAGCTAGCTTCGCCTCCGACCGTGGGCACGCCCACACAGTTGCCATAGCCTCCGATTCCGCCGACCACGCCTCGTACCAAGTAGGTCATGCGCGGGTAGTCGAAATCCCCGAATTTAAGAGAGTTAAGCGTTGCTATCGGCCGGGCCCCCATCGCAAGAATGTCGCGAATTATTCCACCGACGCCGGTGGCGGCGCCTTGATAAGGTTCGACATAAGACGGATGGTTATGACTCTCGATTTTGAACACCGCAAGCCACCCGTCGCCGATTTCGATCGCGCCTGCATTCTCGCCCGGCCCTCTCACGACCGCGCGCCCGCTATGTGGAAGTTGTCGCAGATGTAGCTTGGAGGACTTGTACGAACAATGCTCGGACCACATCACGGAAAAAACGCCCAGCTCGGTGTACGTGGGACGGCGACCAAGCCGCGCTTCGATAACCCTATACTCGTTTTCGGTGAGACCGAGAGCGCGCGCCAGTTCAACAGTGACCGGCGGATCGCTCGGCAACGCGATGGGGATTGTGTCGCTCATCGATCTTCGGCGACAAGCGAATAGAAAAGCTTAAGTCCGTCTTCGCCGCCAAGGTCGGCTTCGACGGCGTGTTCTGGATGGGGCATCAGGCCGAACACGTTGAAGGTTTCGTTGGCTATCGCAGCTATATTATTGAGCGAGCCGTTCGGGTTCGCTTCGTCCGTCGCCTGCCCCTCAGCGTTTACGTAACGCAAGAGCACCTGCCCTCGTTTTTCAACTAAGGCCAGCTCTTCGTCGGAGGCGACGAACAGACCTGCGCCATGTTTGATAGGTAGGCGAATGACGTCGCCCACCGAAAACAAGCGGGTAAGAGGGGTCGAGGCGTTCTCCACGCGCAACGCCACGCGGTCACAGATAAAAGACAGCGAGCGATTACGCGTCAAAGCGCCCGGCAAAAGTCTTGCTTCGCAGAGAATTTGAAAGCCGTTGCAAATGCCAAGTACGAGGCCTCCGTCCCGGGCAAAACGCGCCACGCTCTTCATCACGGGCGAAAACCGGGCAAGCGCGCCACACCGTAAATAGTCTCCGTAGCTAAAGCCTCCGGGCAAAACAACGCACTCGACGCCGTAGAGCCGTTCGTCTGCGTGCCACAAGGCGATCGCCTCCTGCCCCATCACCTCGCGCAACGCATAAAGCGCGTCACCGTCGTCGAGCGAGCCCGGGAAAGTTATCACGCCCCACTTCATTATTCGCCCTCGACCCGGATTCTATAGTCCTCGATTACTGTATTCGCCAACAGCTGTTCGCACATTTGCTCAGCTAGTTGACGGGCCTGTGCTGGCGACTCCGTAGCAAGCTCGAGCACGATATACTTTCCCACTCGAACACCGCTCACGAGCTCGAACCCGAGACTTTTGAGCGAATGTTCGACAGCCCGTCCCTGCGGATCGAGAATTCCCTCTCTCGGCGTCACGAACACCTCTACTCGCAAGAGTCAAACCTCACACAAGTTCAGCAGCTGAAAGCCAAAAAATCACCTTCCCCTGGTGTTCCATTTCAAACTCCGGCTCGCGCGTGATTTCGTGGAGCGTGATGTTTCTACATTACTGCTCTACCCGCTTAAGCACCTCTTGATACGCATCTTCAACCCCACCGAGGTCGCGCCGAAAGCGATCTTTGTCGAGCTTCTCGCCGGTGGCTTTGTCCCAGAAGCGGCACGTATCAGGACAAATTTCATCGCCGACGAGGATATCGCCGTTGAAGCGGCCGAACTCAAATTTAGCATCTACCAGAGTAATGCCGCGCGAATCCAGATAAGCTCTAAGCGTGTCGTTTATCTTGAGCGTAAGAGCCCGCATTTTCGCCAGCTCCTCGGCCGAAGCCCAACCGAAAACCTGCGCATGGTCGTCGTTGATAAGCGGGTCGTCCAGCGGATCTGACTTGTAATACCATTCTACCACCGGCCGGGGTAGAACCTCGCCTTCGGCCCTTCCCAACCGCTTCGCCATCGAGCCGGCCACGATATTGCGCACCACAGCCTCGACCGGGATTATCTCCAGCTTTCGGCAGAGCATTTCACGCTCGCTCAGCCGTTTGACGAAGTGGGTGCGCACGCCAGCTTTCTCGAGCAAGGTGAAGAAGAGTTCCGACACGCGGTTGTTGATCACGCCCTTGCCTTCGATCGAACCGCGCTTTTTCGCGTTAAACGCGGTTGCGTCGTCTTTGAAGTAAAAAATGACCAGTTCAGGGTTATCCGTGGCGAAAACTTGTTTCGCCTTACCCTCGTACAGCATGTGGCGTTTTTGCACCGCGACGCCTGTCGTCATTAATGCCAACCTCCCGATTATGTTAAAGTCTGGGCCCAAAGTAAGCCCGTCCGAAACAAGCCTGACAAAAATAAGACGTTGCGCATCTGCTCATTGCGGGTCACTCGAACGTTGCACGGGCTGCTTTTTGCCGCGAATCTTGCATCCGCGACAGCCAGTCACATTCGAACTCCCCATTAAAGGCACATCGCGCCGAAGCTCTGGCGGCCAATGGCGCGCGTAAGATGATTTTTCCAGCAAGCAGTTTTCCCCATAAGTTACCGGTCACGCCAGCGCGCGTTCACGATTCCTCTCGATTTTGAACTCCGCTCGGAGCAGGCGCAAACTCCTCGACCAGTTTCTGCGCCAATCCGGCGTATGTTTTTGGCGACAGGCGCTCAAGCTTCTCCTTGGCTGAGGGTTCAAGCGGCATCGAGTCAATAAATTTGCGAATCGTTTCAGACGAGACCTCTCGCCCGCGCGTAAGCTCTTTCAGCGTCTCATACGGACGAGCCACACCGTAGCGGCGCATTAGCGTCTGAATTCCCTCAGCCACCACCTCCCAGCTCTGCTCTTGCTCGATTTCTCGGCTTATTTTAGGCTCGTCGACTTCGACCTTACTAAGCCCGCGTTCGAGTGCGTTCAACGCCACCATCAGGTAACCAAACGCAACCCCCAAGTTTCGCATCACGGTGCTGTCGCTCAAGTCGCGCTGCCAGCGCGAAACCGGAAGTTTGCGCGCCATGTGGTCGAACAAAGCTCGCGCCAATCCCAGATTCCCCTCGCAGTTCTCGAAATCTATCGGATTGACTTTATGGGGCATCGTTGACGAGCCCACTTCATGCTCGGCGACGCGCTGGCGCAAGCAGCCGAGCGAGATGTAGCCCCACATGTCCTGGGACAAATCGATAAGAATCGTGCAGATACGTGAAAAGAGGTCGAATAGTTCGGCCAGAAAGTCGTGACTTTCGATTTGCGTGGTCAAAGGATTCCAAGTAAGCCCCAAACTCTCGACAAAGGCGCGCGAGTGCGCGATCCAGTCCACTTCTGGACAGGCGAAGTGATGGGCGTTGAAGTTGCCGACAGCGCCGTTGAGTTTGCCTAGGTACTCCTGACGCGCAAGTTGCTTTAGTTGGCGCTCGAGCCGATAAGCGAAGACAGCGATCTCCTTGCCGAAAGTGGTGGGTGAGGCGGGCTGCCCATGAGTTCGCGAAAGCATCACGAGCGACTTATACCGGCGCGCAATCTCGCCGAGATGCCCGACCAAGGCCTTCAATTTAGGTTCAAGCTCCGAGTGCACAAAAGCGCGCAGCAAAAGCGCGTAAGCAAGGTTGTTTATGTCTTCGGAGGTACACGCGAAGTGCACCATCTCGGTCGGAAGCTCCGGGTTTAGCTCCGCGACCTTCTGCTTGAGAAAGTACTCCAAAGCCTTGACGTCGTGGTTTGTGGTTCGCTCGATTTCCTTTACAACTGCCGCATCCTCAACGGTCAGATGTCGATAGATCGCCCGGAGCTTGTCGGCGTTCTCCTTGACCCAGGCCGGAACCAACGGCTGGGGCTCGATAGCAGAAAGTGAGATGTACCATTCAATTTCGACCAGCAGCCGATAGCGAATCAGGGCAAACTCGCTGAAGTAAGCTTCCAGTGTCCTGGTACTTTGCGAGTAACGTCCCTCGAGGGGACTAATCGCTAAAAGCTCGCGCATGATGCGATCTCGGTTGGTGCGTTCCACAAAGATATTTGCTCACTCCAATGACGCTATAAGCATTACTCGGAGCGAGCGGTGTTACCAAGTAAAAGCGTAAAACATGAGAGCGCTGAGGTATTCGCGCGCAAAGGCGCCTGCTTTAACGGCCCGTATGGCCGAAACCGCCGTCCCCGCGCCCGCTGGCGCCTAATTCTTGCACCTCGACGATCCTGGCGCGCGCAACCGGCGCTATGACCAGTTGAGCTATTCGGTCTCCGGGTCGAATCGTCACGGGCTCGGTACCGAGATTTACGAGCAGCACCATTACCTCGCCTCGATAATCGGCATCGATCGTGCCGGGACCGTTGATTACCGTTAATCCTTCGGCAAGCGCGCGACCGCTTCGTGCCCGTATCTGCCCTTCAAATCCAGGCGCAAGCTCAAGAGCGATCCCGGTGGGGACTTTTCGCCGCTCAAGCGGCGCAAGCGTCAGTTCCGAATCGATATCAGCATACAGGTCGAGTCCTGACGAGCCCGCAGTCGCATAGCTTGGCAAGGGCACACGGCTTTTGTCGGGGCGCAGTCGTCTTAACTTGACAACGGTTTCCATCGGATAACCTGCACCGTCATCTTTGCCGCATTGTTGACCATTCCGCTGGTGACCCCTTAGGCACACGTATGGCGAGCAAAGCCGCACGTTTAGGCTCGCAAACGTTTAAACTCTAGAGAAGCGACGACCTCTTCCGTGATCCCTGCAATCCCCGCACGAGCTTGAAGGCCAACGGATGTGATCCTTGCGTTGGCACTTGCCTTGACTTGCTCGCTCCTCAATCGTTAACAGAGCGGACTTAGCGCGGATTCGTCCACAGAGCGGCCTTTGAGGTCACCTAAAAGCACGATGCCCGTACGGTCAGCCTTGAAGATCGATGAAGCAAGTTCGACGATTTCGTCGGCGGTGACTTTTTCGATGCGCTGCGCAATTTCGTCGATCGAGATTTGCCGGCCAAAGTATATCTCGTTATGAGCCAGACGGTTCATCCGGCTGTCGGTCGATTCAAGGCTTAGGAGCAAATTGCCCTTGAGCTGGCTTTTGGCCCGCGCCAGCTCCGCGGGAGCTAACCCTTCGCGAGCGACCCTCGCAAGTTCTCCGAGGGTAACCTCGATAACTTCCTGGGCCCACTCGGCACTGGTACCAGCGTAGACGGCGAAATAGCCGCAGTCGAGATACGAGGACATAAAAGAATGAATCGTATATACGCGCCCGCGTTTCTCTCTAACTTCTTGAAAGAGCCGTGACGACATCCCTCCGCCAAGAGCGGTGTTCATCACATAGGCGGCGTAGCGAAGCGGATGCGAGTAGCTTACTCCTGGCGTGCCAATGCAGATGTGAACCTGTTCAAGCGGACGCTCATGGTAGGCGATAACCCGACGGCTCTGCGGCGGCGTAACAGGCACCTTGTGACCGTCGCGCTTGACCGCACTGAACAGCCTCTCGCACTGCTCCACGAGTCGGTCATGGTCAATTTTGCCTGCCGCTGCTATAAAAACCCGCTGCGCCCGATAGTGCTCATCCATGAAGGTGAGCATCAGCTCGCGATCGATCCTGTTTACCGTCTCAACACTGCCGAAGATGGGCAGCGCCAATGAATGGCCCTGCCAAAAATTAAGATTGAAGAGGTCGTGGATGAGGTCATCTGGGGTGTCTTCGGCCTGGGAAATTTCCTGCAAGACGACCTGGCGCTCGCGTTCCACATCCTCGGGATTAAAAAGCGAGTTGAGGAAGATGTCCGCTAAAATATCAACCGCCAACGGCACATCCTCGCCGAGTACCCTGGCGTAATAGCACGTATACTCTTTGCCCGTAAAAGCGTTCAGTACACCACCCACCGCGTCGATTTCTTCGGCGATTTGAGCCGCGGTGCGTCTTGCAGTGCCTTTGAAAAGAAGGTGCTCGATAAAATGAGAAACGCCGTTTTCCTGCGGTTTCTCGTAACGCGATCCGTTCTCCACCCAGATACCGATCGACGCCGACAGCGCGTGCGGAATCGTCTCGGTCAAAACTCGCATTCCGTTCAATAGTACGCTTCTCCGAACCATCCTTTTACCTGTTTTCACTCGCTGGCTGGTTGGCTAGCCTGCTGCGCCTCACGCAACGACAAGCGAATTTTGCCATTACGGTCGATCTCGAGCACCTTAACCATCACTTCGTCGCCTTCCTTCAATACGTCTTCTACGCGCCGCACCCGGTGGTTGGCGAGCTGGGAAATATGAACCAGACCGTCAACACCAGGAAGGATTTCCACGAAGGCGCCGAAATCTACAATCTTCCGGACTTTACCGCGATAGATTTTGCCGACCTCGGGTTCGGCGACGATCGCTCGGATCGCGTTCATCGCCCGCTCCATCGAGGCCTCATCCGACGAAGCTATGGTCACCGTACCATCATCCTCGATATCGATCTTGCAGCCCGTGTCCTCGACTATGGAGCGGATAACCTTGCCGCCTGGGCCGATAACTTCGCGGATTTTGTCCACCTTGATGCGCATCGTGGCGATCCGCGGCGCGTACGCCGACACTGCCTTACGAGGCGCCGAGATCACCTTGTCCATCACATTTAACACGTAGAGCCGAGCCTCACGCGCCTGATGGAGCGCCTGACGCATCACTTCGCGGGTAATGCCGCCGACCTTGTTGTCCATTTGAATTGCGGTAACGCCCTTGGCCGTACCCGCGACCTTAAAGTCCATGTCGCCGAGATGGTCTTCATCGCCCAGGATGTCGGTCAAAACCTTTATCTTGTCGCCCTCTTTGATTAAACCCATGGCGATTCCGGCGACCGCAGCCTTGACCGGAACCCCCGCATCCATCAGTGCCAGGCTTCCGCCACATACCGTGGCCATCGACGAGCTTCCGTTCGACTCGAGGATTTCGGAGACCACCCGAATCGTGTACGGAAACTCCTCTTCGCTGGGGATAACTGGGCTTAGCGCCCGTTCGGCAAGGGCGCCGTGGCCGATTTCGCGCCGCGAGGGCGCACGCAGTGGTTTTATTTCGCCGGTGGAAAAAGGCGGGAAATTGTAGTGCAAGAGGAACTTCTTGTATTGCTCGCCCAAAAGGGCGTCGATCTTTTGTTCGTCGGCTGAGGTTCCCAGGGTTACCGTCACTAATGCCTGAGTCTCGCCGCGGGTGAACAGCGCCGAGCCGTGAGTACGGGGCAAAACCTCGACAGCGGCACTGATCGGTCGAATCTCAGTACTTTTCCGGTCGTCGATGCGGCGGTCTTGTTCGACAACCATCCGCCGGACGAAGTCGCGCACTACCTTTTCGTAGGCCTGGCGCAGTTCAGCCTCGCGCCCCGGAAAGTCGGTGCTCAACTCTTGGACAACGCGCTCTTCAAGTTCCTGTAGCGCTTGCCTTCTTTCTTTCTTGCCTGTGGCGCTGAGCGTCGTCTCGAGCGCTGGCAGACAGCTGCGCTGCACGGCCTCGATGACCGCCGGGTCGAGCTCCTTGGGCACGAACTCGCGTTTAGGCTTGCCGACAAGACGCCGTAGTTCCTGCTGAATCTCGAACACGGGCGCCAATGCTTCATGCGCCTGAAAGATCGCTTCAAGGATCGTTTCCTCGTCGATCACGTTAGCGCCGCCTTCGAGCATCACAATCGCATCCGGCGTCGCAGCCACGACCAGCGAAAGATCGCTCCGGTCAAGTTCGCCCAAGCGAGGATTCGGCACGAGCTTGCCGTCGAGCAAACCCATGCGCACAGCCGCAACTGGACCGTGGTGCGGGATATCCGAAACTTCCAGAGCAGTCGATGCCGCTATCAACGACAGAGCGTCAGGCTCATTGTCGCGGTCAGCCGACAGTACGGTCACAATTACTTGGGTTTCTCTGTCGTAGCCTTTGGGGAAGAGCGGCCGTATTGCTCGGTCAATAAGGCGCGAGGTCAAGATCTCCTTTTCCGAGGGTCGCCCTTCGCGCTTAAAGAATCCGCCGGGAATCCGCCCGGCGGCGAAGGTTTTTTCGATATAGTCGACCGTCAACGGCAAAAAATCGGTGCTTTCCTTGCTCTCATAAGCCGATACGACGGTGGCAAGCACGACCGTATCGCCGTATTGAGCCAAAACGGCGCCGTGCGCCTGGCGGGCAAGACGCCCGGTCTCCAAGGACAGCGGACGACCACAAAATTCAATTTCAAGCTTTCTGTACATAAACGAGAACGCTCCAACGAGAAGGAGGCGAGCCTTGAGGTCGGATAAGGCGAAATCCGGAGTCTACCCGCGGCCTCTGGTTTCCGCCAAGCAAAGCGCAAATGTCAGGGCAGCAGCGGATAAACAAAACCGGACGACTATCTTCGGATACCCAGTCTTTCGATCAGCGCTTTATACCGTTCAAAATTGCGCGAGCGCAGATACTCGAGCAGTCGGCGACGCTTGGCCACCAGCTTGAGCATCCCGCGACGCGAATGGTGATCCTTGGGATGTTGCTGGAAATGCCCCGCTAGGTGCTCGATGCGCGCGGAAAGAAGCGCTATCTGCACCTCAGGCGAACCCGTATCTCCGGGCGAACGCCAGTAGGCTTCGATAATCTCCCGCTTTTTGTCGGCCGCAAGAGACATCAGATCTTAAAGAGGCTTCCCTCTCCTCTAAAAACTTCCTTCTTCTAGTTTTACCATCGGTTTATCATACCACACCGGTCGAGTAAAGCTCATCACACGCACGCGGAAAGACCCTGACCAACTTGGGACCTTGGCCTCCGACTCGAGCAATCGCTAGGAGACGGTCCCTGAGCACAAGCTTGACTAGCCGAAAATCGCCTCCGACAGAGCCAAGCTCAGGCACCTCTGACAGCGCTGAATTCTGACCGTTGATTACCCGTCGCGCAATCCTCTCGTCGACGCTCACCTCGGCCATATCAGGAATGGCTTGACGAAGCCCGACCAGGCACGAAAATTCGCGCTTTTTAAGCTGTTCGATAGCCTGCTCAAGAGAAATACTCTGACTGATTGAAAACCCTCCGCTTCTAACCCGGCGCAATTCCGCAAGGTGGGCGACGGTGCCCAACGCCTGCCCGATATCGCGTGCTATCGCCCTGATGTACGTGCCTTTGGAACACACTAGCACGAACGCCAGAGTATCATCGCCTGCGATCGTCAGGTGCAGCGAGTACACGTGCACGGTGCGCTTTGGCGGCTCGGCGGGAATCCCTCGGCGAGCGAGCTTGTATAGAGGTGTACCGTTATGTTTGACCGCCGAGAAAACTGGTACGGTTTGCGTCAACTGCCCGGTAAACTTCCTCTCAACTTCCTCGATTGTGCTTTGGGTGAGTTCGGGCAGCGGCGCTGTTTTTACGACCCGACCCTCGCGATCGAGCGTGTCAGTCTCTACACCTAGCTGGATAAGGCCGTGATATTCCTTTTCGGCGCTGTCCATATACGGCGCAAGTTTGGTTGCCTCGCCGATAAGAATAGGCAGCAGGCCGGTTGCGCACGGATCGAGCGTGCCGAGATGGCCAACACGCTGGGGCTTGACGTAACTCTTAAGACGACGCACCACCTCGGCTGAGGTCAGGCCGGCTGGTTTATCGATAAGTAGCACACCGTCCATCGTTACACGTCGTAAGAGAACCGTGCGTGCATCCTCGGCTTTGTCGCGCAATTGCCCAAGCAAACAAAGCCGAAGTGACTTAAAGGCAAGTCGACGGGCAGAATAACAAAGCCGACGCGCCCGTCCAACTCATCGCTCCGCCGTACCAAAGCTATTGCTTGGAGGCGGCTTCACGCAAAAGAAGGTCGATTCGTGCCGCATTCTCAAGAGTCGGATCGAACTCGAAACTCAAATCAGGAGTGACCCGCATTCCGAGACTCCGCCCCACTCTTTGACGAATAAAACCGCGCGCACATCGAAACCCCGCCAAGGCCACAGAAGCCTTGGATGCTCCTTCGAGGTGTGAAAAAAACACGCGGCAATGGCGCAAGTCAGCACTGACGCGGGCACGAGTCAAGGTAACTCCCTGCAAACGCGGGTCCCTCAGCTCGCGCACTAGCATACTGGCGATTTCGCGCAAGACCAGTTCTGCGATCCGTTCGGGTCGCCTTTTGTGTTCTTCGCTAGTAAACATTTGTCTAACCGATACGAAGCACCGGCTCCTGTTCGAAAGCCAGCAACTTCGAGGTTGTCAGCAAAGTATGGCGAGGATGGCGACTTAAGGCTAGAAGTTCAAGATCTCGAGCCGCTCGTCGCTAAGCAGCGCCAAACGGGTTGAGCCGATAAAATTCACGACCTGGCGCAACGCGCTATCAACGAAAGCCCTGTCGGTTCCGATTTGACAGATGCCAAGCTCGGCTCGCTGCCAGAAGTCGTGATGGTCTGACTCAATGATCGAAACGTTAAACTTGTTCCGCACTCTGTCTTTTATCGCCCGCAGCACCTGCCGCTTGCCCTTGAGCGAATGATTTTCTGGCAAGATAAGGGTTAAGCGCAAAATTCCGACCACCATGTCCCCGCTCGCCTAAAAAACCAAGCTCGCCGTGCGGCAAACGCACGTTAACTCCCCAGTCTTGGGCCTTCGACGCTTGTCAAATGGGGCCAAGTTCAAGTTGGTGCTGTCTTGCTTGCTATTGGACCCTCAGCTCGGATGACGGTTCGCGCCCCAGCGATTCAAGCCGTCGCGCTACGGCCTCCAATTCGTAGACCTCTATGATATCGCCCGGCTTCACATCGTTGAAATTTTCCAAACCTATACCGCACTCGTAGCCTGCCTGAACTTCGCGCACGTCGTCTTTGAAGCGCCGCAGCGAGGCTATCTTTCCGTCCCACACAACCGTTCCATCGCGAACGACTCGAGCCCTGGCGCCCCGGACCACCTTGCCATCGAGCACCATCGCTCCAGCCACCCTAAGCCCGGACACGTTAAATACCTGACGCACCTCGGCCCGACCCAGGGTCTTTTCTCTGAAGGTCGGCGTCAACAAGCCTTCCATCGCCCGGCGCACGTCGTCGATCGCCTGATAAATTATGTTGTAAAGCCGTATATCGACGCCTTCGTTCTCGGCCAGAGTTGCGGCTTTAGGCTCCGGGCGGACGTTGAAGCCAATAATAATCGCCTTCGACGCAGCAGCCAGGGTAACGTCGGTTTCGGTAACGCCACCAACTGAGGAGTGAATCACGACCAGCTTCACTTCATCAGTGGACAAGCGTTTAAGTGCCTGAGTCAACGCTTCGACCGACCCTTGCGTATCGCCCTTGACGATTACTTTAAGCTCCTTTATTTCGCCGGCCTTTAGTCGGTCACTCAGCTCCTCGAGCGAAAGGCGCGTCGTCTTTTGAAGCTCGGCTTCGCGCTGCTTGGCCAGACGCAACTCAGCAATTTGGCGCGCCTTGGCCTCTTCTTCCACTACTACGAACGAAACGCCGGGTTCGGGCACGCTGGAGAGGCCGAAGACTTCAACCGGAATCGACGGGCCAGCCTCTTGCACTCTTTGTCCACGATGGTCGAGCATCGCGCGCACTCGCCCGTACGACGTACCGCAGACAAAGGCGTCGCCCTGGCGCAACGTGCCGTCCTGTACCAACACAGTTGCAACCGGGCCTCTACCCCGGTCAAGCTTAGACTCGATTACCGTACCCTTGGCGCGCCGCGTCGGATCTGCTTTCAATTCGAGCAGCTCCGCCTGCAGCAGGATCATCTCAAGCAGCTCTTTAATTCCTTCACCCGTGCGGGCTGAGACGGGCACAACCAAGGTATCGCCGCCGTACTCTTCGGGAACCAAGCCGCGTTCGGTCAGTTGGCGCTTGACTCGCTCGACATTTGCGTCAGGTCGATCAATTTTGTTGATCGCGACCACGATCGGCACATCAGCAGCCCGCGCGTGGTTGATCGCTTCTTCGGTCTGGGGCATCACGCCCTCATCGGCGGCCACCACCAGCACAACCACGTCGGTCACCTTCGCGCCGCGAGCGCGCATCCCAGTGAACGCCTCGTGTCCGGGGGTATCGATGAAAGTGATGAGCCGGCCGTCTAGCTCAACCGTGTAGGCACCGATGTGTTGCGTGATTCCTCCTGCTTCCTCGGCCGCCACATTGGTCTTGCGGATCGCGTCAAGCAGCGAAGTTTTGCCATGGTCCACGTGCCCCATTACAGTTACCACGGGAGGACGCGGTACGGCATTTTCCGAAGGCGCTTCTTCTTGTTCGCTGATCAACGAGTCGGCGTCCAGGGCTGCCTTTTCGACTTGATAGCCGAATACGTCAGCGACCAGCGCGGCAGTGTCGGCGTCAAGCCACTGGTTTACCGTGGCCATCACGCCAAGACTCATAAGCTGTTTGATAACCTCTGCCGCCTTTACCCCCATCGCATGGGCAAGCTCGCCGACCGAAATTCCTTCCGCTACACGAAGCAAGCGTTTCGAAGCCTTCGGCGTGGTAATCGTGGTCTTCTTTTGCTCTTTGCCCGGTAGCGCCCGCTTTTTCTTCGGGAAGCGCAAAAGGCGCATCTCGCGTTCCGAGGCAGCTTCCAGGCTTTCCTTCTTAACGACTCGCTTCTTCTTAAGAGCTCGCGCGCCTGGCTTAACAGGAGGCGGAGGAGACGGCAATTCGATGTCGGCGGGAGACGGAGTTGGCGCGCTGGTCGGAGCGACACCTGCGGGCGCTGCAGGCGCAGGGCTCGTATGGGAAGCCGATGAGGTCGCAGCTGCTGGCGGTGCCGCGGTTTGCGGTGCCGCGGTTTTATGAAGGTCAATCTTCCCAAGAATTCTCGGGCCCTTCGGCGCAAGGTCGTCGAGGCTTGGACCGAGCGGACGCGGCGCCGAAGTTCTGAGATTAAGCGCGCTTATCGTGCCAGAAGGTCGTCTTTCACCCGTTCCCGGTCGCGCGGCAGGCTTAGCATCGGCAGGCCGGCGAGCCCCTGGTGCGGCGACAGCCGGTTGAGGCCGTTCGGCCGTTTCTGCCTTCGAGGTCGCCCCTGGAGAAGGCTTCGGCGAGGTAGTCGGTTCAACGCCGGACGGTCGCTCAGTGGCCTTGGAAGTTAGCGCTGATTCTCCCGTTTCAGGGACGGGCGCCACTTGCTCAGCCGGCGCTTGAAGCGGGGTTTGCACACTCGGCGTTTGCTGCGGTTGCGGCTGCTTCGCCTCACTTAATGCAGACTCGGGCACCTCACCACTCGGAGCCTCGCCCGCAGGGGCGCTTTCCTCAGTAAATAGCGCAGAGATTCCCGGGGGCAGTTCGGTGATCCCAGGTGGCAGCTCCTGCGCAAGGTCCTCAGGCTGTGGCAAAATCTCGACCGCGAGAGGTTCCTCTTGTTGCTGCGCCAGCGCCGCTAAATCGTCCGCAACGGGTGACGGCGTCTGCTCGGCTGGTATCTGTTCAGCTTGCGCCTTATCCCCAAACTGGTCAGCGCTTTGCGGCGTAGGGGCTGGGTGCTCCGTATGGCGGCGGCGCACTACATTGGCTCCGAGGCGTTTTTCGATAGTTAAGCCGGTTTTTGTCTGGAATACCTCCTCTTTTCGAAGTTGCTCGATCCGTTGGCTTCGAGCACTCAAATCAGCTTTGACCCGCTCTGCCTCTTCGACTGCAAGCAAGCTCGTTTCTGAGCGGGCATGCGAAAGATCTAAGCGCTTGCAGCTTGCCAAAATATCTTCGACACTAACGCCCCATTCGGCCGCCAATGTCTTGATCCGTTTTCGAGCCATCGTGACGTTTTCTCTATTGCTCTGACACGCTAACTAAGCGTTCCAACTGCTCAACCAGCGCCAAACGCTCGGCCCGGCTCAAACTTCGCCTCAACGAGGTAAAGCTTTTGACCTTCGCCTCGACGAACCGCTTCAGGCACTGCCGACGCGGGTGAAGGTAGCCGCCGCGGCCGCCCAGACGCCCCTTCAAATCTGGTACGACACCCTGGCTGGAGGCCGCCAGGCGCACCAAGTTCGACTTCAGGTCTGCCTCGCGACATCCCATGCAGGTTCGAATTGGTTTATGGTTTGACCTCGGCGCTGACGTTTGGCTCACTTGAGGTCAAGCTAGACTGCTCTTGTCCGGCTTCTGTTTTGTGGCGCAAAGTAGCCGTAGCGTCTTGTTGAGCTTCCGCTTGCTGACCTTCGGTGGTCGTCTGAGCCGAACTCGAATCTGCATTTAGCGCTCGCGCTTTCTCGACATGCGCCTTTGCCGCAGCGATTAGCTGATGGGCGCGCTCTTTACTGATGCCCTCGGCGATCAAGCTTTCTTCGTCCGCTTCAGCTAGCTGTTCAGCACTACGGAAGCCCAATTGGTAGAGGAGTTCCGCATTTATCTCCCCTATACCCTGGATTGCGTTTAGCGCTGCGCGCGCAGCGCGCGCTTCTTCTTCAGCTTCCGAATCGCCGCGCACTTCGAGCTTCCAGCCTGTCAGGCGATGGGCCAGACGGACGTTCTGCCCACGCTTGCCGATGGCCAAAGACAGCTGGTCGTCGGGAACAATAACCTCCATCGAGTGCTCCTCCTCATCGAGGATCACCTTGGAGACTTTTGCCGGCGCAAGCGCCCGGCATACGAGCTCGGCTTGGTCATCGGTCCAGGGCACAATGTCGATTTTCTCGCCACGCAGCTCCTGAACGATCGCCTGCACGCGGGTTCCTTTCATCCCCACACATGCTCCCACCGGATCCACGTCCGGATCCTTGGAATACACGGCGACCTTAGCCCGCGCTCCCGGCTCCCGGGCGCATTGGCGTATCTCGACGATACCCTCGTAAATCTCAGGCACTTCGAGCTCGAACAGTTTGCGCAGAAAATCTTCCGAGGTACGTGAAAGCGTTATGATCAGATCGCGATCGGTCAGCTGAACATCCAGAATTAAAGCCCGAATCCGATCGCCCTGTCGATAACGCTCATGCGGAATCTGTTCTTTCTCCGGCAAAATAGCCTCTGTTCGGCCGAGGTTTACGATAATATTTTTGCGCTCGAAGCGCTGTACGATACCAGTTACGATTTCTCCTTTGCGGTCTTTAAATTCCGCATAAATCTGCTTACGCTCGGCTTCCCGGATGTGTTGAATCAGATTCTGCTTGGCTGCCTGCGCGGCAATTCGACCCATCGTGGCAGTGTCGAGCTTAATCAAAATCTCGTCGCCCAATTCGGCCTCTGGGTCGTAACGCTCCTTAGCAGTTACGAGGTCAATTTCCGAGTTTGGATTGGTGGGCGTTGCTACGACGCTTTTAATCTCGAACAGCTCAACTTCGCCCAGACTGGGATTGAAGCGCGCTTCAAAACGATGGTCCGATCCGAAAGTCCGCTTCGCTGCAGACAACATCATGTCTTCGATCGCCTTGATGACGATCGACTTCTCGATCCCTTTCTCCCTTGATACTTGGTCAATCACGCGGTTGAGGTCTTGCATTGCGCCTCCACAAGTTTCAGGGAGTGCTCCATCGCAGAAGTACTCGCCGAACTAGCCAACGTTAAACACGCTTCGATTTCCGAGACCTATTGGACATAGGGCGACTGCTCGACCGATCACCGAAGTCGTGCTCGTAATTGGCAGCTCTAATATCACGGAAGAGAAAACTCAGTCGGCGATGGCCAGCTTCGTCTTCGATCTCTATACCCTGCGGGCTTACCGCCGACAGAATACCTAGAAAAGTGCGCCGCCCCTCATGCGGAACTCGCGTTTGCACTCGGATCCGCCTTCCACGAAACACCTCAAAGTCAGCTAAGCGCGATAAAGGGCGGTTAATCCCGGGCGATGAGACCTCTAAGACGTAGCTCGAATCAAACGGGTCATAGACATCAAGCACACTGTCAAGGACCCTGCTAACATCCTCAAGCTCGTTAAGTGTTATTCCTCCACCGGGGCGGTCGATCGAAACTCTCAGAAAGCCTCCTCGGCCAGACTTTTTACATTCCAGCCAAACCAGCTCAAAACCTTCGCGCTCAATATGCGGCGCCAACATGTCGGCAATCTTTTTTGCCAGCGGGTCAAGCTCCAAAACCGGCTCGAACATTTTTCGTCGCAACAAAAAATGGGCGCAACGCCCATTAACTAAAACTAGCTTAATCTAAACGCGGCGCACTTTCAACTAGCACGCCTCAAGGCAGTGCGCCAACCTACACAAGGAAGGGTCAAACTAGGGGACCTAAATTGACATCGAGAAGGCTACGTTGTTCGCCTCAACGAGTTCCAGCCGGTAAAAGCTCTCTAAAAACGCAAGCTGCGCGGGTCACCACAGGGCGCTCAAAACGCATCAACGACGCCGACGACGACCTGCTTCAACGTTAACTTGCTCCGCCGGGGGCAAGGATTCACCAAAGCGCAAACGCGGTGAGCAACACACCTCACAGCTCGTGATTGAGGTTCGGCCAGGTGAGGCTCCCGCTGTAACCGAGGAGCCTCACCTGGGTTCGGTCAACAGAGGCTTTCGAAAACCTATCAAAGGTCCCTTTCCAACTCTTGACGGCTTTACCAGCTAGGCATACACACGTAGCCCCGCAAAGAATCAAAAGCCGAAAGTTTTGACGGCAGCCGCCCTGAGAAACTCTACCGCCTTAAACCGAACTAATCGCTTACGTAAAGGTTGTGGACAAAAGCGTTTAAGGCGTAACTGCCGAAAGGGTGAAATGAACTAATGAGCCTTAGAACGGCACCCATGCCTCTCTGGCCAGATGGCGCGCCTGGCCGAAAATAGTGACGGCTTCGTCATAGTCGCCGTCCTTCATCAAATCTTCACCGGCTTTGTAAAGAGCAAGCGCGCGCTGTGCGTACTTCGGCCGATTGCCATCCTTCTGCGCGCGGTCGATTAGCGCCTTTGTTTTTGCCGCGATTGCCTCAGCCTGCTCCTTGCTCAGAGCATTCTGCTGCGTTCCTTGCGCCCAGGCGGAAAAACTCGACGAGCCGACCATCGCCAAAGAAAGCAGCGCCACCGCAACCCGTCCAGCACCAGAAACCTTCATGCCTACAACCCCCTTTCGCTTATCTATCGCCAGCTAGGCTGTAACCCAACCTGCTGTCTTATTAAACCCAATTTTAGTATCACTAAGTGATCGTCTACGCAACCAGACATCGCAACTCGTGAAGCCCGAAATCTATCTATCGTAAGAATTACCGCCCCCTACGGCTCGCCCACGATTCAAACTTCTTTTTACATTCGGTCCGACGCCTAGCGTGATTGTACGGCGCTTTGCGCAAACTCGATCACGGCTCAGTACGCGAACTTTAAAACGATCCTCTAGCGTTTTACGTTAAAACCTTATCCGACACAGACGAACGTCATCTACTAGCCGACCGCGGCCACAAAAGACCCCCTAATTACCGCTTCTCCTTTTTGGTTTACCACTTCAAGATCACCTTCAATCCGTCCCTCGCCGGCTTCGGTGCGATACTTTTTCGTCACCCGCCCACGGCAGGTTATTGTGTCGCCTGGCCAGACGCGAGCTGTAAACCTTACCTTGAAACGCCGAACCTGCCCGACTCCGACATAGTCTGTGACGCACCGCGACAACACACCCGCGGTAAACATCCCCTGGGCAAAGACCGTCGGGATACCTGCGAACTCGACGAACGTTTGGTCATAGTGAAGAGGCACAAAGTCGCCTGACGCCCCGGCATAGCGCACAAAGTCCATCCGTGAAACATTTGTCAGTGTAAGTGGAGGAAGCTCATCGCCTTCATTCACCTGATCGAACTTAAGCTTACAGCTCATCTTACGTTGCTCCCGGCTCGGACGTGCCAATCGTTGTCGCTTACCTCGAATCAGCAGACCCTGATCGATCCCCCAGAATAGCTTGATTTAGCCTCTCGTGCCGGTCTCCACGATCACCGAACGAGCGACGGCGACCTTTTCACCGTTCTGATTGGTATAAGTTGTCTCAAGTACGGTGAACGTCATCGTTCCACCTCGTCCGCCTTGCCGCTCGTAGACGTCCGCCACCAGCGTACGACCAGTGAGAACATCCCCGACGCGAATCGGTTTGAAAAACTCAAACTCCTGTTCCCCATGAAGCACGCGGCTTAGATCGAAGCTCACCGCCGGCATCGAACGCTCGTCCTGCCAAAACGCGCTCGTCATCAAAAACGTCACAGGTATCGGCACTTCGCCAAATTGTTGGCGCGCCTGCTCCCGGTCGAAATACAACGGGTTCGGATCTTTTATTGCGCGCGCAAATTCCCGCACTTTGCCCCATTCAATCGGCATCACAAACGGCTCACCTGTCTTGCCGATATCGTTTTTGTCAGCCATTGGAGTCTCCGAACGTTCGTGCTTCGATATGACCTTATTCGTTTATCTTGCAGACTAGTTCGCTTCGCGACTTTTAGCCATGCCTTAATTGGCCCGCCTCTAACGTTTACCCTCGCGCCATCGAGCGACGTATCAGTCAGAACGAAACTGCACAGAGCTTCTTTTTGTTAGGCGGTCGGTCATGTTGACTGCCAACAAGAAAACAACTGGTCACTTAGTGACACGCGTTCAATGCCCCATGAGTCGCGCACGCCTTTCAGGCCGTCGGAAAGAAGACAACCGCTCACTTAGCTGAAGACTCGCTCAAAGCGCAGAGCTTTCATACATACCTCGGCCCATCGCCGCCATCGACGACCAAGGTCGCGCCGGTGATATACGAGGCCGCTTCGGAAGCCAAGAACAGGCACGGGTAAGCCACCTCTTCGACGCGGCCAAAGCGCCCCAAGGCCCTCGAGCGTGCAACCGCGCGTTTAACTTCTTCGTTAGGCCATACGCGGGGGGCTGCTCCCTCAGTGTCGATCGGTCCGGGGGCGATACAGTTCACTCTGATAGAAGCCGAACCCCATTCCGCAGCCAGCGACCTTGTCAAGTTGATGACTCCAGCCTTGGCGGCGCCGTAGGAGGACATCGTCGCTGAACCCGAAATTCCCGCGATTGACGAGATGTTGATAATACACCCCCCACTTTTCTGAGCCATGAATTGTCGCGCTGCCGCCTTGCAACAATAAAATACACCATCGAGGTTTATCCCCACCACGGCACGCCATCCATTTGGACTAAGCTCTAGGGAGGGTGCTGCAATTCCAGCTCCATGGTTGTTAATCAGCACGTCCAGGCGCCCAAAGCGTTGAACCGCCTCGCGCACCATCGCCTCGCATGCCTCGGGGTCGCGCACATCGCACTGGAACATTTCGCATTGTCCGCCAGCCGCCCGTATTGCGTCGCGCGTCGGCTCAAGATGTTCAAGCTTGCGACTAGCGATAAGCACGGGAGCTCCGCGCAACGCAAACTCCCGCGCGATCGAGGCACCAATACCAGTGCCCCCGCCGGTCACAATCGTTACTTTGCCTTGGACAGCGAAGGGGTCCTTGACGGTCGAGCTCATGATTTGAAATCCCCCGTAAATAACAAAGTTGTTGCAAGCTTAAGATCTCTGCGCAAACTTGTCAGCACCCAGCACTGCGATCATTGAGCCGCTATACGGGCAAGAGCTTGGCGCGCTTGCTGAGCCAGCCCAGGATCGCTTTGCGTAGCTAAAATTTCGGCGCGCCGATAATGTTCGCGCGCGAAACCGTTCTGGCCCATCGCCTCGTAAGCTTGGCCGAGTTTGAATTCCGCGTCGGCCCGGTCCGGGCAGGCCGCTACCGCATCCCGGTAGTAATCCACGGCGCTTTTATAGTCGCCGCGACTCATCCGCTCGGCTCCGTGTGCCAAGGCTTTGTTCGCGATCTGCACGTCGCAGGCGCCTGTAGCGGACGCTGGCATTGGACCACTCTGAGAATTGGCCGGCGGAGCGGAACTCTGGCCAGCGATCTGCGAGCGTAACGCCTCCAGCTCTCGATGCATTTCTTCAAGTTCGGCCTTCTGCATCTGCAACTGTCGTTGGTTTTCCAAGGCCACTTCGTTGCTACAGCTCGAAAACAGCGCAAACGCCCCGAAACCAACGCTCAGAAGGGCGAGCTTTCGCAATCGTATCTGTACACACGCCAAACCGTAAGTTTCCATAGACATTGACAGCGCGCTACCCTAGCAGAATTCGTTCTTCCCGCCTCTCGCAATAATTGACCTTACGGAACGACGATTATTCCGGCCGACCCACTGGCTGACTCGCCATCGTCCGAGGTTACCGTTACAGTCGCAACATAGGATCCGGGTTGCCTGTAAGTATGCGTTACCACCTCTGGCGGGCCTACTGTTCCGTCGCCGTCGCCAAAATCCCAGCGATAGCTCAAATTTTCGCCACTGGCGGCTCCAGAGACCCGGGCTGTAAAGGCCACCACCAAAGGCGCATGGCCGTAGACCGTTTGCGGGACCAAAGCAACCGCCAAAACCCTAACGGGCTTTGCGCTAAAAGACCCGCTTGTCTGAGCATCCGCTACGCCCAGGTGCCATCGGAATACAACCCAGAACGCAATGAAGGCCGCTCCGCTCGCCCCAGCTCGAAGCAGAAATACGGTCTTCAAGCTCGCGCTCCTTGTGCAATCGTTTTATCTTAAACCTTCTTGCAATACTCTCTATCCCCTATAGAGCCATTCGCTCAAGTCCATCGAAAGGCTTTTATTGTCGGTCAAAACCAGGCTTTTGGGCGAACATTTCAGCTGCACACTCGACACATCGACCTCAGGCGGCAGCACGTAGATTACGCCGCCCGAGGCAAGCGAAATGAGGCGCACGCGCTGGTCAACCCGCCGCCCTACGCCGCCGACCTGGTAGGGATCGACAAAGTAGACGTAGCCACGGGCCCGCACCACGAGTTCGTCACAAGCCTCCACGACGCCGACAAAGAATCTGGTCGTATCCTCGCGAAACAGCCGGCGCTCGACGACAAGAATTCTCTCGTTTGTGTCTATAATCGCCATCCTTGTACATCCCTCGCAAGCGCTGCACGCGCGCCCGCACCCGCTTTATTTTGAGGAGATTACGACCGTTATAACGCGAGCACTGAGGCTTTGCACAGAAAAAGTAAACTTGTGACGCGTCGATGCGCTGTGCCAGCTCGAGTCGGGAACAGGGCAGTTATTGGCCCGGATCTCAACTATGGTTTAGGCGATATCCCTAAAAAACGCTTGAATTTCGCCAGCGAGCGCGCGCGGTTGCTCCATTGCCGCGAAATGGCCCCCAGCACTCATCACACTCCAGCGCTTGAGGTTATAAAGCCGCTCGACCCAGCTGCGCGGTGGTCGCAAAATCTCTTTGGGAAACGCGGCAAAGCCGGTCGCTACTTCGATTCGCTCGCCGACCTCAAGTCGCCATGGTCGACGCCGCTCTTCATAGTATAGCCGGATCGACGAGTTGATCGTCTCGGTAAACCAGTAGATCGAGATGTTGGTAAGCAATTGATCTTTGCTGAAGCACCGCTCGACGTCTCCACTGCAGTCGCTCCATGCGCGAAATTTCTCGACGATCCACGCCGCGAGTCCAACCGGGGAGTCATTGAGCGCGTAAGCGAGCGTCTGGGGCTTGGTTCCTTGAATCCACTGATAGCCAGCCTCAAAACGTCTGAACTGTTCGGCTTGCCTGAGGAATTCCTGTTCTTCGTCGTTTAACGGTTTCACGTTCCGTCCCTCAGCCGGAATCGCGCCAACCATATTTAGGTGCAGACCCAAAACTTCGTCTGGATGGAGCTTCGCGATGCAAGAACCGATAAAGGCACCCCAGTCCCCACCCTGGATAGCAAAGCGCTTGTAGCCCAAAACCTCGGTCATCAGCTTGAACATGAGTTCGGCGATTCGTCGGACGTTCATTCCAGGCGTTCGAGGACGCTCCGAAAATCCGTATCCAGGCAAGGAGGGAGCCACCACCGTAAACGCGTCGCGCTCGTCTCCTCCGTAAGCGTTTGGCTCCGTCAGCATTGGAATCAGTGCCATGAATTCGTACACCGAACCAGGCCAGCCGTGAAGCAAAAGCAGCGGTTTAGGGTTCGGCCCTCGGCCGCGCTGATGGATGAAGTGAATTTTTAGCCCGTCGACGAGCGCCTCGTAGTGATCGAACCGGTTGAGCTCCTGCTCCTGCTTGCGCCAGTCGTAATAAGTCCGCCAATACTCAAGTAGCTCCTTCATGTAGGAGAGATTCGTGCCGTACTCCCAACCCGAACCCGCCACTTCGTCCGGAAGCCGGGTCCGAGCCAATCTCTGACGCAGATCGTCCAAATCCGCCTGCTGTATCGCCACGCGCAAACGTCTGATGCCTCGAGATGCTTCCATAAGCCTTCTCCTAACCGTACCTAAGGACAGGAACAAAACCACGCGCTCTGGGGCAAGTCTGCCTCTTTTCAAAGCGCCGTAGGTCCGACAAGCAGCACGACCAACCTAAACCGTTATGGGCAAAGAGCTCCCTTAACGACCTAACTTCGCGAGGTAACCGGAACTTGGGCCGAATTGCAAACCGATGCTTTCTAACACAAAGAGCTGAGCCGCTAGCGCGACGAGCCACCGGAGTTTCGCGATATTCCACCTAAGCGATTTCCCACCGGCTCAGTGGCTCTCATTTGCTCTGCAACATCCGTCTTGCCGTCTCACTAGCGACTTTACCGTCTAGACGAGGGCCGAACCGCTGTTTGAGCGCCTTCATGATCGCGCCCAGCTGTCGCTCACCTTTGTTTATCTCTTCGGCGATTGCCGCTTCCAGTTCGCTAGCCTCAAGCTTGGCAGGCAAGTACTCATCCAATACTGCCGCTTCCGCTTCGTACTGCGCCACCAAATCAGGGCGGTTGGCCTGCCGGGCATATGACAACGACTCCTCGCGTCGGGACCGCTCGCGCTTTATGACACCGAGAATCTCGTCGTCGTTGGCCAAGCGGCGCAATTCCTTGTCGAGTCGTGTTACCTCGGCAAGCACGCCACGAATCGTCATCGTTCGAATCGTATCCCCCGCCTTCATCGAAGACTTGAGATCTGATTGTAACTTCTCCCTCATTGCCCACATCCTCCTGTTCTTGGACGCGTTGTCGGTCCGGCAGTTAGCGAGCTTGCTAGCGTAAGCTGGGGCGGCTCGAGCAGCTACGCTCGAGCGGCTGTGGTCTTACGCTCAAGGAGCGCACCAACGGAACAGCATAAAGTAGACGATCACGCCGGTCACCGACACGTACATCCAAAGCGGATACGTCCATCGAGCGATTCTGCGATGGGCCGCGAAATTGCCGACCAAAGCGCGCCTAAGCGTGATCAGCACGAGGGGAACAATCACCACCGCAAGAAGGACGTGGCTTAGGAGAATCCCAAAGTAGACCGGACGAATCCATCCGTGACCTTTAAACGGAACGTCGCCAACGTGGTAATGGTATACGCCGTAAGAGAGGAAAAAGGCGGTCGACAAGAAAACCGCACCGAGCATACAGGCGCGATGAGCTGCTACGAGACGGCGCCGAATGAAAAGCAAACCCAAAAGCAGCAGACATGCAGCGCTTCCATTTAAAGTCGCGTTCAGAGCAGGCAAGTCGCTAAGGTGAAACACGGCGGCTAAAAATTATCGAGTAATTTCGCTCGGCCAATTACGAAGAAAAAGTCGAACTTAGAGCGTAGCAACAGCCAGACCACGCCCAATCTCCACCTGCCCCTGGGCAGCACGAAAAGGTAACTCACAATTTGTCGGCGACCAACGCAACCAACACAAGCGGCAAATAAAATAGAGAGGAAAACAGCAGATGGCGAGCGCGACTCGGATGGGCTGGCGCTGCCGCCATTCGCGAGGCGCAGACAAGCATCGCCGCGCCCGAGCAAACGGCCACCACCAGATAAAGCATTCCGCTTACCCCAAGGACCCACGGCAACGTGCTTATAACGAGTAACGCCATCGTTGTCTCTATCGTGCGCCTAGCCGTGGAATGGCCAAACTCGTCGCAAACAGGCAAAAAACGGATACCCGCGCGAGCAAAGTCATCTTTGTAAAGCTGCGCAATCGCAAAAGTATGCGGGAATTGCCAAAAAAACATTATTCCGAATAAAAGCCAGGGCGTCGGTGCATTCAAGCTCCCCATGGCTGCCCATCCAGCAACCGGAGGCAAAGCCCCCGAAACCGCTCCTACCACCGTGCAGAGCGGCGAGCGATACTTCATCGGCGTGTACATCGCAAGATAAATCACGCTCACCGCAACGGTTACTAAAGCGGCCCTCCAATTCACTGCAACCGCGAGCTCGAGCCATCCGGCTGCCATCAGTACGCTGCCGAAAAGCAACGCCTCGACCGGAGCTATCCGACCATCTGGCAGCGGTCGGTTGCGGGTTCTCACCATCAAGGCGTCGGTGTGACGCTCCATGAATTGGTTCAAAGCGAGCGTGCCGGCTGCCGCCAGAGCGGTCCCCACAATAAGCTTCAACCCGACAAACGGCTCTCGCTGATAACCTTGAGCAAGATAAAATCCCGCAGAAGTCGTGACCAGGACCATCGCCACTATGCGCGGTTTGGTCAAAGCCAGGTAATCGCCAATCCGGCTGAACGGGTGGCTTAGCCCCAAGGAGACATCGGCAACGGGTTGACTCATGCTCTCACCCGCCCTTGCACGCGTTGCATCTGGGCCTGGAGAGGCACGGCACCTTGGAGGCGAACCGGGCTCATCAAACGAAACGCGCGCATGGTCAATACGAGACTTGTCGCCAGCAAAGCCGCACCGACCGCAACGTGAGCAGTGGTCGGGATCACGGCGCGCATGCTCCAAACTGTGGTCGCACCGAGACCTAACTGCACGACCAGCAAACCACCGAGCAACAAGCTTATCCGAAAAAGTTCAGGCTGATCGCGGTGAAAACGCAAGACGCGCACAACTGTAAGCGTTACCAGAGTTGCAACCAGTAGCGCTCCCACGCGGTGAGCGAAATTGATAGCTACTGGAGTCGGAAAAACCGGTGGAACAATGTGGCCAAATGAAAGCGGGAAGTCCGGTATTGCAAGCCCGGCTCCCATATGCCGCATCACGGCGCCAATCAAGATTTGCGCATAGACGAAGATGGTTGTAAGAAGAGCCAGCTTGGGCAAAGAGAAAGGCGAGCCTTGGGTAGCGATCGCTCGAGCTTTCTGCCAGTATTGGCTGGTAACAACACAAAAAGCCACCACCAGGCAAAAAAACGCCTGTGCACAGGCCGCGTGAGCTACTGCAATCGCCAGCGGCAACTTGAGCAGGACAGTCAGACCACCTAATACTGCTTGAATTACGATTAGACAGAACGCCCCGACTGCTATGAGTCGAGCATAGCGTCGGCTCTCGACCCGCAGCGTCCATACCATAAGGCCGAGCGTGAGAAGGGTTACCAGTGCAGCGACCATCCTATGGCCGTGCTCGTACAGCACGCCTCCGACCATTTTCGGGAAAAACCTGCCGAAGGAAAGCGGCCAATCAGGTACCGCGAGCGCAGAGCCGGTCGATGTCACGAGTCCGCCGACGAAGATCAGCGCAAAAGTGGCGCAGGCCGTAAGCAGTGCAAAGCGGTGAAGCGCTTCTAGGCTATCTGCCGTCCGACTAGGTTCATTCGCTCGATTGGACCACATCTGCTGGTACGTAAAGCCTAAAACCCTTATATAGCTTGTTCATCAAAGAGTGTCAGAACTGCCTTCATTATTACGCAATTTTTGGCGCGCGCAAAACGCGTTCGTAAAGTGCCGTGGCAGGATCGAAAACCAATCGCCCCGAGCTCTGTCACCGGGCGTGCGGCAACCCAAATTAATTCACCAAAAAATCCGAGCAACTTGATGAGACGGGCTGACTGGTGGTAACTGGCAGCTGTGGTACCTTAGCCCAAACGTTTTTCTTCTGTACACGCAAGTATGCTTTAAGGTTCTTACAGGTTCGAACAAGTAAACCGCTTAGTTGGAAGCACCCGTTCGGAAGCGTGCAGCGCTTGGCGAAAACCTCAGTTATGGCTTAATGTTCGCGGTGAGAGTTTGTCTGTCAGGGGTTGTAGGGGGATAAAAAGTAGCGATGAGCGTAGTTATCAGCGAAAGTACGTTAGGCGCTGTATTCGAACGACAAGCCAAGAGATTCGGGGATCGCACGTTCCTAAAAGAAAAGCTGGGTGGGCAGTGGCGTCATTACTCCTGGCGTCAAATAGCGCAAGCGTCGGGCAAGCTACGCGCCGGATTGCTCAGACTGGGCGTCAAACCTGGCGACCGAGTGGCGATCGTTGCTCCGAACGGTCCCCATTGGGTCATCGTCGACCAGGCGGTTTTGGGCCTCGGAGCGATCGTGGTGCCTCTCTATACGACGATCAGCGCCGAAGAAACGCGCTATATCCTGGAAGATTCCCAGGCCTGTCTAGTAGCTGCGTATGGAGAGGCGCAGGTCAAAAGAATTCTCGCGATATGCGAGGGTCTGAGCTCGCTTAAGTATATCGTTGCGATCGGTCCAGATAACGCAAGGTTGACCGATGGAGGAAACGCGAAACCGTCGGTTATCGGCCTGGACCAGTTCGAAACCGAAGACATAGCTCCACAGTTCGAGGGCAACCGCGACGATTTAGCGACGATTATCTATACGTCAGGAACGACCGGCACGCCCAAGGGCGTGATGCTTTCGCACGGCAACATCCTGACCAATTGCGAGGCCAGTGCTAACGTTATTGGCCTTTCAGACCAGGATGAGCTGTTGTCGTTTTTGCCGCTTGCTCATGCCTTTGAGCGAACCGCAGGTTACTACACACCGATCGTGGCGGGCGCGACTATCGCCTATGCCGAAGGTCTGTCGCAGCTTGCGCAGAATCTGCGCGAGATAAGGCCGACCCACTTCCTTACGGTACCGCGCTTGCTCGAAGTGGTACGCGAGCGGGTCGAGCGCGCGGTGCAAAGCGCTCCACCTTACAGGCGCAAGCTTTTCGAGCTTGCTATGGCGGTCGGCAGTCGGGCTGCGCAATTTCGTTTTTGCGGCAAAAAGGCACCTGTGCACCTGAATATAGCGATGGCGCTGTTCCGACGGCTTGTTTTTTCGAAAATTCGCGAACTTTTCGGCGACCGGCTACGCTATCTCATCTCAGGCGGCGCCGCGCTCTCCATGGACATCTTCCGCTTCCTTTCCGCCGCCGAGGTGCCGATCGTCGAAGGCTACGGCTTGACCGAGGCTGGTCCAGTGGTGTCGGTAAACTTGCACGGCCAGACACGTCCAGGCACCGTGGGACGGCCCTTACCAAACGTCCAAGTCAAGCTTGCTCCGGACGGCGAGCTGTTGGTCAAATCGCCCAGCGTAATGAAAGGGTACTACAAGCGAGAGGAAGAAACGCGCGAAGTCATCGACTCAGAGGGCTGGCTTCATACAGGCGACTTGGCAACGATCGACGCGGATGGTTTTATCACGATCCGCGAACGGAAAAAGGAGATCATCGTTTTGTCAGGGGGCAAAAACGTCTCGCCAGTGTACGTCGAAAACAAACTCACGAGCGACCCCTACATCGCGCAAGCCTGTGTGATCGGAGACGAACGCAAGCATCTCGGCGCCCTATTAGTGCCCAACTTCGAAAGCTTAAAGCCTTACCTTAACGAGATCGGCCTTGCACAAGCTAGTCCGGCCGAAATCGTTCGCCACAGTGAGGTACGTAATTTTTACGCGCGAAGGCTACGTGAGATAAACAAGGCTCTTGCCGCCCACGAGGCGGTCGCCGCTTTCTCGCTGGTACCGGAGCCATTCTCGCAAGAGCGCAACGAGCTTACGCCGACTCTCAAAGTCCGGCGCAAGGTTATCTACGAACACTACCGCCAAGAGATCGAAGCGATGTTCGCTTGATCGGGTGGCCTATGGCGCGAAAAACGCTTGTGCGCACAGAGGTCAAAATCAAGCTCAATTCAAGCTCGGCCCAGGCGTAGATCTCAAAATCAAATTGCCTATTTTCTGCGGCCTCCCGCCGGATTATCACTGTGGGGCGCTACTCAGAGGAACTCTCTTTTTTGTCACCTTGCGAACTGCTGTTCGCTTCTGCGGCCGCTTCACGAGCCATCAATTCGTGGATAGTAATCAGTTTGCGCACGATATACTCTTTCTTGCCCCTTGGCGTCACCACTTCTATTTCGTCGCCTGCTCCCTTACCGAGCAAGGCCTTGCCGAGGGGCGAGGAGAGCGATATTCGGTTGGCCGCCGCGTCCACCTCTTCGGGCACCACGATTTCGTACTCGACTACCTTGCCGTCCTCGAGGTCCTCAAGATAGACCTTGCTGCCCAGTCCGACGGAATCGCGGGGGACGGAATCCAAATTGATTCGTGAAAGCTCCGCGATACGCAGCTCGACGTTCGAAAGTCGCGCCCGCAAAAACTCCTGTCTTTGCTTTGCCATCGCGTACTCGGCATTCTCAGACAGGTCGCCGTGCGCTCGGGCGCGCTCAAGTTCGCGGGGCAAATCGATCGTCAATTCACGACGGATAGCCTCGGCTTCCTTCCGTAGACGCTGAAGAACTGGCAACTCCGCCATCGAGCTATCCTCCTTGCCTCAGCAATTTATGTGAGCTGAACGTTTATGCCTTCAGCGTTAATAAAATCACTGCGAGCTCTCAAGTCCCTTGTACCACAAAGTAGCTAGGACGATCCGTTAAAAGCCCTACAGTTTTGCCCGGCCGCATCTAGCCGAAGCGAAAATCACCTATCCCTACCAGCACGGGTCGTCGAGGCCCGCTGGAGCACAACCGACCGCAGCCGCGTCAGTTTCAGGATCGCCCCTTGCGTCCTGCCAAACCACACATTTGCAGGTGGCAAGCCAGGACGGATGGTGGGGTCAACAGGTAATTATAGACGTAAGGCTTCTCGTGACCCCCATTACACTTTGAATTTTGTGCACAACCAACTCACCCAGAGAAGAGACATCGGGGGCTTCGGCCACCGCGATAATGTCGTACGGGCCGGTCACCGCGTGGGCCGAGGTCACGCCAGGTACTTCCCGCAAGCGCTCCGCCACCTCTTTCGCCTTGCCGGGCGAGGTATCGACCAAAATATACGCCCTTACTGCCATGTCATTGCCTCCGAACTTTCAGGCAACGTAATACGCGCGTCTATCAAGACAAACGTACAACCTGGTAGACAGCACGGTCCAGACGTACCAGCGCGCGTTTTGGCCCGATTTTCTTGCCGGTATGACGTTTCAGGCTTTGCGCCTGCGTCAAACCCGGCGTTGATTGACTCAGGCCGACGGCTCCGCTCTGACCGCTCTCAGGGCGGTCGACCTACTGGCCCTTCTCTTTGGCGTTGCAGGCCTTTTACCAACCGCTCCCGTCGCCGCCCGATTAAAGCCTCGGCGTCAGAACTTCGGCGTAATCCTGTTACCCTGGGGATCGTAACTGTAAAACCCCCGTCCGACCTTGCGGCCCAGGTAGCCCGCGTCAACATACTTCCTGAGCAAGGGACACGGACGATACTTGTCATCCCCCAGCCCGTCGTAAAGCACTTCCATAACCGCAAGGCATGTATCAAGGCCGATTAAGTCCGCCAGCTCGAGCGGCCCCATCGGATGGTTTGCTCCAAGCCGCATCGCGGTATCGATGTCCTCGGCGCTGGCTACCCCTTCATACAGTGCGAAGGCAGCCTCGTTGATCATTGGCAGAAGGATCCGGTTGACGACGAATCCGGGATAATCTTGCGCAACCATCGTAATCTTGCCCATACGATGGGCCAACGCCTTCGTGACCGAGTAAGTTTGCTCGGAAGTGCCCAGACCGCGAACGATCTCGACCAGCCTCATCACCGGAACTGGGTTCATGAAGTGCATCCCAATAAAACGATCCGGTCGCCCGCTGCGGGCTCCCATTCGAGTTATCGAAATAGAGGAAGTATTTGAGGCGAAGATCGTCGTTGGCGGACAAAGCCGATTGAGCTTTTGAAAAAGCTCAATCTTGACTTTTTCATCCTCGACCACAGCTTCTATCATGAAGTCGGTCTTAACTAGGTCATCGAGTGAAGCTGCCACATTGATACGCTGGTAGACGCGATGGGCTTCGGACGCCTCGAGTCGTCCGCGAGTGACGTCGCGTTCGAGATTGAGCCTAATTCGCTCCAAAGCCTTATCACACGCTCGCTGCTCGGCATCGTGCAACAATACTGATAGGCCGGCCTTTGCCGCGACCTCAGCGATCCCACCACCCATCTGTCCGGCACCGATTACCGCGATAGTAGTTAATTCGGGGTTGCCTTCGTCCGCCATCGAACGTTCTCTTTTCCGCAATTATAAATCCCGTCGGCCTTTTATGGCGACGGCCCTAGCGCGAGGTTAGAACCCGCGCTGCTCAAGGGCTGAATCCAGCTACGATAGATGATAGTCAACAGCGCATTTGGCGCAATCTGCAAGATTAATGCGAGCTTGGCTTTAAGCGTTACAAAACGTTGTGTTCAAACCGCCTCGGTAAAACCGCTTAAGCTTCCACGGTGGCATTAACTACCAGGTCTAGCCTTAACAACACTCGCTTTCCTTGCTAATGAGGCTAAAGCCACGTTTCCCCATCCCAATCTATCACCCATCTTCACGTAGCGCTTGCGTGGAGGATAGACCCGGGTGCACCTTAGCCCCAGCAGGAGAGCTCCGAAGCGTCGTTGCAGAAGGTTGAACTCTGCGACCAAACCAAGTTTCCCTACGTTCGTACCCAAAGCACATTTTTTCCTTGACAGAGCGCAATTCGTAAGGCACGCTTAGTGAAAGTAAGAATAAGTTTCAATTTCAATTAGCTAGCAAGCGGAAGGTTTTGGCGTGTCGTCCGTAACAGTTGCGTACTTTTTCTACTCAGCCGGCATCTTGCTGCGCGAGGGCTTGGAAGCTCTTCTGGTCGTTGTAGCGCTTGCGGCAGCAGTGAAACAGTTGGAAAACCGCACGGCCTTGAAAGGGGTTTATGTGGGCGCCATCGCCGCGCTAGTTGCGAGTCTTGGCCTGGCATGTGCGTTGAGCGGGTTGCTTACGGATAACGCAAGCGACGGTCTGGAAGGAGTGTTCCAGCTCGTTGCCGCGCTGACCCTACTGTACGTAAGTTCATGGATGAATCTTCGGGGCCGGGCGGGAGCTTGGAAAGCTTACTTGACGGCGCAGGTAGAACGGGCAGGTCGCGCGAATATGCCTGCGCTTGCTCTGGGATTGACTTCATTTACAGCTGTGATGCGGGAAGGGGCGGAAACTATCGTCTTTTTCCAGGCTTTAGTTGCCGGAGCCGACCCAGGTAATGAGAGGCGAGCGATAGCTGGAGGGATCATCTTGGCCTCGGCAGGGCTCGTTTTGTTGGCGGTCATTTTGCAGCGAGCAGCGTCTCGTCTGCCCATAAGACGGTTTTTCAAAATTTCTTCGGTTCTATTGTGCACACTAGCCGTAGTATTTATCGGACAGGGCATAGCTAGCCTTCAAGAGGCTGGACTGGTACACGCTACTCGGGTCAACTACGTTCCAACAGTCAAAATACTCGGCTTGTTTCCAACCGTAGAAAGCCTCAGTGGTCAAGGAATACTGCTGGTGCTTGCGCTGGCGATACTTTTCCTCCAGCGTATCCGATTCGTTCCTGCCGCGGCTGCTCCTAAGCCTTACCGCCAGGTCTGAGATACTTGCGCGCTTACGGGTGGGTTGACGAGCGGGAGCCTAAGTCGGATAGAGGTGAAAAACCGCTCGAGGGGAACCGATTACCCATTAGAATACGCTCAATATTGGCAGTCAAACGCTCCGATTGATACAGCGCCTGATAGCCATTAGACAAGCACTGGTCTACCGTTTTCTCTTCCGCGACCGGATCGGCGCTTATCCGTTTCAGCGTTTGCTGTAACGCTCGCTTTCGCTCGAGCAGAATCTGCAACTTCTGTTCGACTAGCGCCGGACTTCCTCCCCGAGCCATCAGTTGAAGCGCTTGTGCTTGCTCATGTTCTGCTGCAGCAAGACGCTTTATAGCCGCGACAATCTCCGAGCAACTAGTCGCAGGCGACAGTTCAGCCCGTTGGGCAAAACTGTTAGCCGAATGGAGAAGTCCGCTCAAGAGTCCGACCGCGGATAAAACGATCGCCAGGCCAAGGCTTGAACAGCTTCGTCCAAGCAACGAGTTAGCAACGTCCCGACCTTTTCTCTTCGAGTTCTCCAAGGTCAGCGTCTGCCTCGTTTGTTTTGACGTGGCTGGGCTATCTTCGAATTCAGCGTCAGCCAAAACCGCGTATTTATGGTCTGACCAATCCCCAGAGAGCGCGACTCAAACCACGAAACCGACATGAACAGATGACGATCAATTAAACTGTTCCGATGACCCTAAAGCCGTTTGCGCCGTCCTGTCACGCACTACGAGCAACGTGGAACGCACCGGGTTGCTCGCGGCACAAAATTTTGAACTCCAGCCACCGACTTAGCCTTATACTTGCTAACCACGAGGCCGTTGCCGATTAAAATTTGCACAACACCAAGGTAGATTTTACAAGATGACGTTCGAGGGGGCGACGAACACAGCTAACAGAGACCTTTCGTTTACCCCTTGAGTTGAGCCGCCTAGCGGTCGATAAGTACTTTTTAATGCAAAGGCGCACTTAGCGGCAAAAACGTGCGGTTGTCAACCATGGGTCTGCTGTTAAGACGAGTGACCAAAAGACTCGCCTGAGAGGCTTGAGATAGGGTGTCAAAACTTGTTTGCCGCAGTAAAAATCGGTTCCTTAAAAACTCAACCTGCCATAATTGGCAGCTAGCATCATCAGCTTCTGGGGATTATAGCGAGAGAATCTCGACCTACAGATGAACGCCAAAGAGACGCTGGCTACGCCGTCGAAACGCGCGCTCAGTTTTGAAGCCGCAAAATCTTTTTTTCTAGCGTTATGGGGTATCGCCGCCGTAACTCTCGCGATCCTTTATACCGCAGTTCTTGGAATCTTCGCGGCTGCCGCAGCTGCCTGTGGTGGGGAAGTTCTAGTGAGTTACATAGCCAAGTTATGGAGCATCATGATCCTCCGAACCTGTGGAATTCGAGTCGAACTCGAGGGGCAAGAACACCTTCGTGGATTGGATTCGTTTGTTCTAGTTGCCAACCATCAAAGCGTCTTAGATATTTTTGCGCTACTGGCGGCCTTGCCTTACCATTTGCGCTTTGTGGCGAAAAAAGAGCTGCGCAGGATCCCTCTGGTCGGCTACGCGATGGAGCGGAGCGGCCATATCATGGTAGACCGTGAGCGCGGGGGCACGGCAGTACGCCATGCAATTCGGATGGCCCAGCGAGGCTATCCGATAGTCTTTTTTGCAGAAGGCCACAGGTATGCCGATAACAAGGTGCATCCCTTCAATGAGGGAGCCGCCTGGCTTGCTATTCTTGGCAAGCTACCCTGTGTCCCAACAGCGTTGTGCGGAAGCGGCGAGCTTTATCCACCGCGTGCGAAGATCGTGCGCCCGTACGGAACGATTAGGATTAAACTTTGCCAACCGATAGCGACCGCCGGTCTTACCGCCGAAGACCGCGAATCGCTCACGCGCAAGCTGGAAGCCACTGTGTCAGAGGCTTTCCACGACCTACTTACTCGCCACGGATCGAACGCCTAAGAAGCACTAACTACAAAAGCGCGGTTGAATTTAGCCTGAATCAGCGCTTGGCGGCTCGGGCTAGATCTTGTCAGCCATGCCTCGTCGTCTAAATGTGCGCACGCGCTTGAACACACCCGAGCGCCTCGAGCGTTTCAACTTTCACTTCGTGTTGCCCTGATCAAGGGCAACAACTTACGACCGGACTACCCTCGGCTTTCGAAAATGAAAAGCCAGGGAGACCCGATACCGACCGGGTCAACCGCAAGCACTCTGCGATCCTTCTCGACGTTTAGTTCCTTGAGCTCGAACCCCGCATCCTTAAGACGGCCCGCAACCGCGTCCAAATCGTCCGCTTCCAGCCACAGACCGGCCATCGCGCGAGCGCCGGCTTCAGCTTCGTCCTTGCGCGCAACAAGCCTTATCTCGCTATCTCCCACGGTAAGCACGGCCGTATTTTCTTGAACCGCTCTATCAGCAAGCTTGAGCCCGAAGTTTTGTCGGAAGGTTTCGATCGCCGCAGGCAACTCCTCGACAGCGACGTCCAATGTTGCGAGCCGCTTTATTGTCGCCATGGTGTAAGCCTTAACCGGTTGTCTAACTTTTTCGCATGCCTAGGGTACAGCAGTAACGAAGGTTCTTAGTGAGCAAAGGTTTGCATAAAGCTTTAGTCAGTGAATTAAGTAACTTTTTGTCAAAAAGATAATTCTTGGCCAAGACCCCTAAACGAAGCGATATATCTCAATCATTCGTGGTGGGGCAACGTCATCGCAAAATCTACCTTCGTCACACGACCTTCTTGCACCACAACGGGTTTAGTCTGTTCGCCAAGCCTTTCGTGCCAAACTCTGACTTGGTATGACCCCGGCGGCACTTGTTCGATCCGAAAGCGCCCTGAGGCATCCGTTACCGCATAGAAGGGATTGGCGGCTACGAACAACCATGCCGTCATCCAGTTGTGCTGGTCACAAGATACCTGTATGAGCTCGGGCTTCGTAAAAGTGACGCGCAACACCTTCTTAAAGCCAGGCTGAGCAAGATCCATCGGTGGGTTAAGCTTCGAGTAAGTGTGAAAACTGTGAAGGATGCCGTCGGAGTTGATTATTTCGAGCGTGCTGCCGACGGGAAACGCCATCACATGAGGATGGTAGAGACAGCCGCGTTGGTTAAGCTTTAAGCCGGCTGCCGGCTTTAGCGGCACATTGGTCTGAATTTGCGGTATGTCGACGATAGCGTTGGCCACTCCTCCTTGGGGACCGACGATGAGCGTCTCGTCCTTGACCGATCTCCCACAAGTAGCCTCATCAACCGTTACCTGAACCTGCTTAGGCTCAGGAGCCTGCCCAATGAGTGTGACTCTACCCTCGATTAAGCCATAACCTTGCGCCAAAGCAGTCCTCGGGTTTGCGCTCAAGGCACTAGCGATGAGCACCAGACAAAACGCTACGAAAGTTGAAACGTAAGACATCGCGTGCGTGTTCTCTGGCTGCTCAATCGCAGGGCGCGAAGGGCCGCTCTTTGCGAGCAATCACGATCGTATCGAGTGAGAAACGGGAAGCTTTCTCTTGCCGCTCGAGACGGATCGGAAAATCTTTGAGCACGTCACGCAGGCGAATCCTGGTGTACCAACCTAGATGTTTGGTGATCGGATTTATAATGGCAGTAAGAAATCCAAGGACCGGGTTTTCGCTACGGAAATGGTTAATCAACACGATGCGCCCGCCTGTTTTACACACGCGGCACATCTCGCTCATCATCCGCCTCGGGTCGGGGACTACGCTTATTACGTGGAAGGCGCACACCACATCGAAGCTCTCGTCCGGATGCTCGAGATGCATCGCGTCGCCCTGGACTAGCTCGATATGGCGCCAATCGTTCTCTCTTGACCTCGCCCGCGCCCGCTCAAGCATCTCCAGAGAACTGTCGACGGCCACAACCTTAACGTAGGGCGGGTAAGCACCGAGAGCGATTCCGGTGCCAACACCCACTTCGAGCACCTTGTTGCCGGGGCGTAGATTTAGCGACTCGATCACTTTTTCTTCTTGGTCGACGAAAACCCGGCCGAAAAGATGGTCGTACAGATGCGCAAAATCGGAATAAATACGGCTTTCGTGCGGCTCAGCCATCGTGTGCCCTAAACTCAATCATGGAAAAAAGTGGAAAACAGCCATATCCAAAGTTACTGCGCTAGACGCAAAACGCGGCTCACAAAACGCTCTGAATAATACCCAATAGAAGAGCCGACCATATGGCGCTGGCTATGCAGCGGCGTTAAGCGTGCAACTTTGGCGCTTGAAACTGATAACATCGCGTTTCCTAAAACGCCACTGGCGACCTCGTTTGAAAGCCGGCAACACGTTGCGGCGAGCCAAATCGTTGACGGCGTCGGGCGTCAAGTCGAGCAACGATGCCACCTCTTTGGAATTCAGCAAGACCTCGTCCTTCTCAATTGTCATCGTTATCCCCACCACCATATCCTCCGACACAGACTTTTAACGCTACGGCCAGGCAGCCAGGGCACGCTCATCACGGCCCGCCACCCGAACGGCGAAATGACGCAGAGAAGGATCGCCCGATATCCCAGAAGCTGTCTCGAACGATTGCGCCGAGCCAAGACAGCCGCGACCAACCTGCAAGTGACTGACTCATACTCACAGGCTAGAAACGGCTCACATGACTTCGGCACCGGGCTTCGCTTTCCAAAGCTTAACCTACCTAGTTCTTCCCTGCGGCACCACTATCGCACGGATCTTAAGCGTGAAGAAACGGTCGGCAACGGTCAAGCTTTAAGCGCCGAAATGCGACTACTGACTCTGGCTTAAACGCTCAAAGTAACCAGCCGACGGGTTGAAATAAGGTAGTCGTACCAAGCCCTTGTCACAACTACGCAAGAGAATAGGCCGGTAAGCACACCAAAGCATAAAGTTACAGCAAACCCTTTCACCGGCCCGGTACCGAACTGAAAAAGGATCAACCCTGCAACAAAGGTCGAGATGTTCGAATCTCGAATAGCGGACCATGCATGCTGATACCCGAGGCGTACGGCCTCGCGAGGTGAGCGACCATTTCGCAACTCTTCACGCATCCGTTCGTTGATCAGCACGTTGGCGTCGACCGACATGCCAAGCGTAAGCACGATTCCCGCGATTCCGGGAAGCGTCAAGGTCGCCTCCATCGCGGCCATCACACATAGAAGCAGCAAAATGTTCAGGATTAGCCCGACGTCAGCCACAACCCCGGCTCCGCTGTAATAGACAGCCATAAAAGTCAGCACGACCAGCGCGCCCACTACAAATGACAGCTCGCCCTGATGAATCGAGTCACGCCCTAGAGACGGGCCGACGGTGCGCTCTTCGATAATTTCCACTGG
>JAJPIL010000017.1 GCA_021324755.1 Pseudomonadota bacterium | reverse complement strand
GGTTGATTCCCCGCACGAGGGGATTGAAGTCGCGCTCCATCAGCCGAAAGCCCTCGCGCCAGCTGGCCTGACGAGCGCTTACGAGTCCACAAATCAGGTGTCCGCGGCGGGCTTTTCCACCCAAGGCGGATACCTTTCAAAATGGCAAATCCTGGCCCAGCGCCTTCGAGAGGGTCTGTCCCCCGGACAAGATTCTCCTTTTAAGCGGGCACTTCACACGGGAGAGCTTACACGCAGGCCTTGTTTGCCTACGAAAAAGGCGCGAGAGACGGAGAGCAAGCGCGCAAAATAAAGCTACCCGCCGAATCCCAAAGGCTCCATCGGCTAACTTCACCAGATCGCTCGCATTCGGCGCTCGCCTCGAGCTAAGCTTGGCTGGCAGAAGCGCTACTGGCGAAAGGGACGTTCCTGTTCGATGGCCGACAAAGCAAATACGACTGCCGTGGAGATACTTGCGCGGCTGCTCGAGGGCAACCGCCGCTTTGCGCAAGGAAGACCAGCGCAGGCCGACCGCTCACCTGAGTGCCGCCGCGCCCTTGCGCAGGGGCAAACGCCCGTAGCGCTTATCGTTACGTGCGCCGACTCGCGCGTTTCGCCCGAATACGTTTTCGACCAGGGCTTGGGTGAGCTTTTCGTGGTGCGGACCGCTGGCGCGCTTCTCGACGCGATAGGCGCGGAAAGCGTGCGTTTCGGTTTTGCGGCGTTGAAAATCAAGCTTGCGATCGCGATGGGGCACAGCGGATGCGGCGCGGCTCGAGCGGCGCTCGAGAGCGCGCCAGGCGCTACGGCCGATCTCCCCGCGATTGCGGCTGCCTACGCTCCGCTTGTGTCGCGTCTTGCGAGCACAAACAAGGCCGCTCATGCGCAAAAGTTAGAGAGTTTCGACCCGGTGCTCGAGCTCGTAAACCTCTCGGCGCTCAAGACCGCAGAGCGCCTTGAAGAGCTTGCCCCCAAGCCTGATTCAACGCTGATTGTCGCCGCACGTTACGACCTCGAAACCGGATTGGTTACGCTTCTTAAGCCTACGCTTGGCGAGCTCGGCCTTGCCTGAAGGGCGAAACGCAAAGGTCCGACTGTGCGCGACCAAGGAAGCACTGAAAGGCCAAAAAACACCTGATTGGGCTTAAGGCATTGCCAGGTCACGACATTCGCTAATGAAGCAGCGCGCCGAGGACCGCGTTTCAGACCCGACGGACTAGGATCCTGCGTGACAAGACGCTTGCGCTCGACGTCCAAGCGCAGAGCCTGTGAGTGCCGTCGTTTTGCGCTTAGCCGTTTGCGGTCTTACTTCTTACCTTTGCGATGCTGAAGCCCCTCGTGGATTTCATCACAAGATAACCCGAGCCCCAGCATCAACTCTGCGCTGCTTTCGAGCGGTGAAAAACGCGGAAGGGTCAAGCCCGTTTTTGCCCAGCGCAAGCGCGAGTCCACCTTGCTGCCGGGCAAGTCTCCGTGACGAGGCCGTAGTCTTTGCGACAGCTCAGCGTGGGACGAACACAGCCTGGAGTAGATTAGCTTATGGTTTGCTCGCAAGCGGGAAGGTCCGAGCGATGAACGGCCGGTGAAACCGCGACAAACCGCTGATGAGCTGTCGCAGCGCGACGAGCTAGCCCCCAGGACGGGAAGGACCGGAGCTAGGGCCGAGGGTCGCACTGAAAAGCGCTCACAAGGGGATTCGGTTGAGAGTGCTCGATAGGAGCACCGGGGCGGGCTAATCGGGCTAGAAAGGTCGCACTTTAAAAAGCGCAGCCGCGGCTTTTGGCCGCGGCTGCGCCGTGACATTAACTTACCAAGCCAAAGACGTGCCCGTATAGCTTACGGAAGCAGGTCGAAGCGATCGGCGTTCATGACTTTGTTCCACGCCTGGATGAAGTTGCGCAGGAAGAGCTCCTGCCCGTCGTCGGCTCCGTAAGCCTCCGCGATCGCCCGCAGCTCCGCGTTCGCGCCGAAGATAAGGTCGACGCGGGTTGCGGTCCACTTGAGCTGCCCGGTCGCCCGGTCGCGCCCTTCGAAGACCCCGTCGGCTTCGGAGCTCGGCCTCCATTCGGTACTCATGTCGAGCAGGTTGACGAAGAAATCGTTGGTAAGCGTCTCTGGCCGCTTGGTGAAGACGCCGTGCGGAGATTGCTTGAAGTTCGCATTGAGCACTCGCATGCCACCGACCAAAGCCGTCATCTCGGGAGCCGTCAGTGTCAGCAATTGAGCCTTATCGACTAAAAGCTCCTCGGGTCGCGCGATGATTCCGCTCTTCATGTAATTGCGGAACCCGTCGGCAAGTGGCTCGAGCACGGCGAACGACTCGACGTCCGTCTGCTCCTGCGATGCGTCCATGCGACCGGGCGTGAACGGAACTTCGATGTCGAACCCGGCTTTGCGAGCTGCCTGCTCGATCGCAGCGCAACCGCCGAGAACGATAAGGTCAGCAAGCGAAACCCTCTTGCCGTTGGATTGGGCGGCGTTGAACTCCTTCTGGATACCCTCCAGTACTGCAAGCACTTTGGCTAACTCAACGGGTTCGTTGACCTCCCAATCCTTCTGAGGCGCAAGGCGGATGCGCGCCCCGTTGGCGCCGCCACGCTTGTCCGAGCCGCGGAAGGTGGACGCCGCCGACCACGCCGTGTAAACAAGGCGCGAGATCGAGAGCCCCGAGCGCAGAATTCTACCCTTGAGCGTGGCGATATCCTGAGCGTCGATAAGCTCGTGGTCGCGCGCAGGAATCGGGTCCTGCCAAATTAGCTCCTCCTGCGGCACCTCCGGACCGAGGTAGCGCGAGCGAGGCCCCATGTCGCGATGGGTGAGCTTGAACCAGGCGCGCGCAAATGCGTCGGCAAACTCGTCGGGGTGCTCCAAGAAGTGGCGTGCAATCTTCTCGTAGATCGGGTCGTAGCGCAGAGCAAGGTCGGTTACCAGCATCGTCGGCACGTGACGCTTGTTCGGGTCGTACGGGTCAGGAATCGTAGGCTCGGCGTTTTTGGCTACGTACTGGTACGCCCCTGCCGGGCTCTTGGTCAATTCCCATTCGTACTTGAACAAGTTCTCCAAAAAGTTGTTGCTCCACTTGGTCGGCGTCTGGGTCCAGATTACCTCGGGTCCCCCAGTGATCGTGTCCTTGCCTTTGCCCGTGCCGAAACTACTCTTCCATCCCAGACCCTGCTGCTCGATCGGTGCCGCCTCGGGTTCGGGTCCGACCAGCCTCGGGTCGCCGGCGCCGTGGGTCTTGCCAAAGGTATGGCCGCCAGCGATCAGCGCAACGGTCTCGTAGTCGTTCATTGCCATGCGCCGAAAGCTCTCTCGGATGTCCTTGGCAGCGGCAAGCGGATCTGGCTTGCCATTCGGCCCCTCAGGATTGACGTAAATCAGGCCCATCTGCAGAGCGGCCAGTGGATGTTCGAGCTCCCGGTCTCCGCTGTGTCGCTTGTCTTCGAGCCAGTTAGTCTCGCTTCCCCAGTAAATGTCCTCGGGCGGCTCCCAAACGTCCTCTCGCCCGCCGCTAAAGCCGAAGGTCTTAAAGCCCATCGACTCTAGCGCGCAGTTGCCGGCCAGAATGATCAGGTCAGCCCACGAAAGCTTCCTGCCGTACTTCTTTTTGATCGGCCAGAGTAGTCGGCGCGCCTTGTCAAGGTTCGCGTTGTCCGGCCAACTGTTGAGCGGCGCAAAGCGCTGCGCGCCCGTGGAAGCGCCGCCGCGGCCGTCCCCGATTCGATACGTGCCCGCACTATGCCACGCCATCCGGATAAAAAGCGGCCCGTAATGGCCGAAGTCTGCCGGCCACCAGTCTTGAGACTGAGTCATCAACTCGTACAGGTCCTTTTTGACCGCCGCGAGGTCGAGCTTCTTGAACTCCTCCCGGTAGTTGAATTTCTCTCCGTACGGATTGCACTGCGGAGAATTTTGGTGGAGGATTTTTAGGTCCAACCGGTGAGGCCACCAATCGCGAATCGTTTTCGCTCCTACCGTCGTGTGGATAACCGGACACTTACCCCCTTCTTTGCCACCTTTTGCGTCCATACACCTAAACTCCCGTTGTGTATTTGAAATAAACCTTGAGGAGTCAACCTGAATACCGACTGCCAGCAGTCGGCCGGAAATGTTGACTCCTCCCTGCCCAGCGCTTCTCACAAAGCGCTTTCAATAACTTGCGGTGGCAGGGAACCGCAAATTATTTGGACCTATTATAAACAAAGAATGCTTCGAATCAACACGGGTTTCTGTTAAAATTTTTTCGCAAAAGGACCGGTTCAATATGCGGAGGGCGGGGTGAAAAGCACCGATTCAACTAGCCTTGAGCGCCCGGGCTCTTTGCTAGCGCGGCTGCGGCGGCGCGGCTTGCGCTTGACGGCGCAGCGGCGCGTGATCGCGCAAGCGCTGGAGGAAGCCGGGGTTCATCTTACTGCTGACGAAGTATTCGAGCGCGCGGTGGCGCGCCTGCCCGAACTAAGCCGCGCCACCGTCTACAACACACTAAACCAGTTGCGTGCTTTAGGCGAAATTTGTGAGATTTCGCTCGACGATGGGCCGCGGCGCTACGATCCTAACGTAACGGAACGCCATCAGCATCTTGTTTGCGACAGCTGCGGTACGGTTCGCGACGTTATCCCGAGCGGCGATGTTAGCCTGCCCGAGGACCAGCAACACGGCTTTGTTATTAATGAAGTCCAGGTGATTTTCCGAGGTCTTTGCCCCGCCTGTGCCAAGCCGTCCCGCCCTTAAGGCTCAAAGCTCGACTAGAGTGTGAGCGAAGGATCCCCACGACCCCGCTCTTGCTTTTTCGAGCCAAAACAGAGCAACTGGCCACTCGTACGGCGCTTTTTAGACGACGCTTGCGCGTCCGTGATTAGCGCTCTGGAAAGCACGGAGCGAAAGTGAACGGCCAAAAGACAAAAGGCCTCTACATCAGTTTAGGCCCGAGCCGCGTGTTCCGCTCGCCAGTTGGTAGCGCAAAACTCTTGCAAAATCGCCGATTTGGAGGGAGCGCGCCCGGAGGGACTTGAACCCCCAACCCTCGGATCCGAAGTCCGATGCTCTGTCCAGTTGAGCTACGGGCGCTTCCTAACGAAGCAAAGCATTTAGACAACGCCTTGTCTATCCTGGATGTGGCGCAAATTTCACACGCTGGGCAAAGATGGCTCTGTACAACTCGTGACTTAACCCAACCTGGCTGAATGAGCAGAGCCAACCAAGCTGCTTTGTTAGGGCGGTACCCGCATCCGCTGGCTCGAAGCAGACAAGCCCATCCTGCCTAAACCTGTGCAGTAAACTGCTGCGAAGCCGCAGAGCCAAGCCGAAGAAAGATCGGGTTTAAAAAGTTTCAAGGCCGACACTGGCGATAGCAGTCATGCGAATTTTTTGTTAGGCTTCGGCGACCAATAGCAAGACACATTGGAGCGGTTGCCGAACTCGGTAAGGTTTTTGGGCTTTTCCTTCAGAGACCGGGTGAAAAATCAAAATCGTCAAGAGAACGTTCTTCAATGTCTTCGGTTAGTGACTCTGTATCATCGGTAAAAGGGGCAAATAGAGATTGCTTAGGCGGCTGGTGTTCGGCTTAGGCGCTCGACACCGGTATTTTAAGTTATCGCGCAACGACACACGCAAGCGATGAAGCTTAAGCGTATTTGGCTTTTTGTCGTGCCGCAGCTTCTTTTGCTCTCGGCTTTCTTTGCGCAAAGCTGTGGCAACGGGCTTTTCGGTACGCTTACCGAATGCGGCCAAAGTATCAATCCGTTTGAGTTTGCGCCGCTTATTAGCTGCACGCCTCCCTCGCCCACCCCTGGTCCACCCGGTCCTCAAGTAAGCTCGCTTTCGCTTTGCCCTGCGCCGAGTTCGTCCACTTCCGCTTCGCCCACTCCGTGTCCCTCGTTCGTAGCAACCTCGATACCTGTTGGCGGTGTGGTCGAATTCGAGCTCGTAGCGACCCTCTCCGATGGCACGACAGCCGACTACACTGACGCGCCCACAGTTCTTTGGAGCAACTCCAACCCTTCGGTGCTCGCACCTGCGCCCACGCCGTCGCCGTCGCCCGGAGTGTACGAAGGCGTGTGTCCGGGCACCGCGAACGTTTCCGCAAGCGTCAGCAGTGGGGTAACAAGTCAACAGGTCAGCGTCAGCGTCACTGGCTCGCCGCCCTCCGGATGCCCGACGGCATCGCCGTCGTCCTCGCCTACGACCGCCGCTCAAATCCGCGTAGAAACGGCTTTGCAGGAATCGCCACGCCTACAATGGGTATTTCGAGCGCAACCGCCAATTGGAACGGCGATTTTAGCGCCTCCCGAGACCAGCACGGTCTATTTCGTCGGCGGCGAGCGCATGCTTTATGCGGTCGATAGCTCGGGCGCCCTGCTTTGGAGTCGCTCGGTGGCAGGCCCGGCGCTGGCTTTAGGCGCTAATGGCACGGTCTATGCGGAAACGGGAGCCAGCGTGGTAGAGGCAATCGAAAGGAGCGGGCTTACGCTTTGGCAAGCTGAGCTAGAAGGAGAGATCGTCACACTCGCAAGCGAAAATCAAGGAACGGTCTACGCGGCTACCACCACGGCTCTGTATTCGTTCAACGCAGACGGTACGCTTAACTGGACAATTCAGGGATTGCAGGCGAGCGCGATCGCTGCGTCTCCCACAGGTGGCGTCAACGTTGCAACAATAGGCGGCCCGGTGGCTGGAATAAGCGGCCAGGGCAAGCAAATCTGGTCGTTTTCGCCAGCGGGAGGTTTTGCCGGTGCGATCGCGGTCGATCAAGACGGCAATGTCTATGCAGGATCGGAAAGCGGCGTACTCTACGCGCTCAGCCCGCAGGGGCAACTTCTATGGGAGGTTCAAACGCCGGCACCGGTCAAAGCGGGACCGGTAATCGCGCCTGACGGCTCGGTAGCTTTTGTAGCGGACCAGCTCTACGTACTCAGTCAATCTGGAATGACGCTTTGGCAAAGCCCGCTTATAGAGCCCGCAATTGGTAACGTCGTGATTACTGCGACAGCACAAGGCGTGGCAGTAAGCGAATTAGGCGGCTCGGTATTGTCGGTCGCTCCAGCCACGAACTCGAGCACATGGCTTCAAATAAACGGCGCGATAAGCGCGCTCGCCTCGGGCCCTAGCGGGGAGCTCTATCTCGGCTCTCAACAAGGCTACGTCTACCGGGTGCGATAAGGTTCGCCATCTGCACCCCGAGTTACACCGGCCGCCGAAAGCCACGTTTTGCGCTCATAGCGCACATCGTTAACGTGGTGGACTCGGAACCCGAGCGGTCGGTTTTTCGCGCTCAAAAGCTTTACAGGGCAAGGGCATTTTCAGGGTAATCTGCGGGGTGCAGCCCGTCTTCCATCCAGCGAGCTTCGATTGAAACGAATAAGCGCTCGCCATCGAAACCGTGGGCAAGCTCGCTCTGAGTGTTTTTCTGTGCAGGATCGCGCTTGGCGATAATTGCAAGCCTTCCCACGCCGTGACAGAGTTCTGGCAGACGGCTATAGAGTTAAAGTAGGTTACTTGCGAGGTATATGGAACGGCAGGCGAGGCGAGCCCAGGTACTTTATCACGCGAAACGCTTGTTTGCGCTCCAGGGGTACCATCGCACCAACATCTCTGACATCGTCGCCCAAGCGCGGATCGCTCGCGGGACGTTTTACCTGTACTTCCAGAATAAAAAGGAGCTGTTCGAGGAGCTGCTAAATGAGGCTTTGCGCGAAATCAGCGCGCGCATCCATCGAATACGGCTCGGACCGAACGAACCTTCGCCCGCGCAGCAGCTTCGCGACAATATCGTAAGGGTGCTCGACTTCGTTCTGGCCGAACGCGAGCTTACCGATATTCTACTCAACCACGCCTATGACCTTGACCGGGACTTTGACGGCCGAATACGCAACTTCTACGCCCACATAATCGAGCAAATTCAGCGCTCCCTCGAGCTCGGCATCAAAATGAACCTAGTGCGTCCGTGCGATACGCGAACGGTGGCGATCTGCATTCTTGGCGGAGTCAAAGAGGTTGCCGCGCAAACCCTTGCCGAACCTCATCCCGACGTCAACCAGCTCGCCGAACAGATCTTGGACTTTGGTTTACGCGGCGTCGCAACCGAGGAACTTCTCCGGGCCGCGCCGGGCCGGACACTGGAGAAGCCGCATTGACCCGTATTGTGTCGGTTACTAGACTGACGTGTCAGTCCAGTGGATAAGGATAAGCGCGTGAAAGTTTGCTCGCAGGCGCGGGTCGCTTTCTACGACCTAGACGGTACGCTTGCTGCGCTCAATTTGGTTGACGCGGGCATCTTCGTGTTCAGCAAGCTGCGTGAGTGGAGCAATCGGGTGAGCTACCTAACACGGCTTTTGCGGCGCCTGCCGCGGCTTTATATCGCCGAGAAGACCGACCGCGCCTTGCTAAACCGCGCTGTCTTCGAAACCTTCAAGGGCGTCTCGCGCGACCGCTTAAGGCTTATAGGCGAGGAGTATTGCGAATATGTGATGGCTTGTCGGCTTTATCCTCAGGCTAGGGAGCTTATCGAGCGTAATCGAGCTATGGGCCTTAAACCGGTTCTGGTAAGCGGTTCTCCAGATTTTATCGTGGAACCGTTGGCCGCGCGTCTAGGAATCGAGGATTTTGCTGCAAATCGTCTTAAATACCATCGCGGAGTCGCTACCGGGGATTTACACGAACCGGTTATGGCGGGCAGTCACAAAGCTGAATTTTGCTTACAGTACGCCCGGGCCAGGAACATTGATCTAGCTGACTGCTGGGCATATGCCGACTCGTATCACGATCTGCCATTTTTGTTCGCCGTAGGCCATCCAGTAGCGGTAAACCCTGACCGCAAGCTGGAATCTATCGCACGCAGCCAGTTTTGGCCAATCATCTATTTCGACCTAGACAAGCAAGCTAGTAGCCTAAGGGTGTTTGCACGCCACTTGGTCGGCATATGAGTGCCGTGCGCATGCCGTAGACGGTCGGCGGGTAGCTCGGGCGAGGATGAAGTTTACGGGTTTCGAGGCAAGTTTGTTTTTATCGGCTAAACGGGTCGAAGAGCATAACTGAACATTGCGTAGCAGACCGATTCTGCGACGAAACCAATGGCAGCTCCCGAGGCAAGATTAAAAGAACTAAAACGCGCGGAACTGAAGCGAGAGGTAGGAGCGCGAAGCGAGCTTGTGGTAACCCTTAACCGGCGCTCCCAACCGCGGCTTATCGCCTACGGAGAAGAGTTTCTCGAAGAAAAATTGCCGCCCGGCACGCGTGTTGTTTACCCGCCGCCGCCGCTCGACCCGCTACCCGACCCAGACGTGGCGATCCGTTACGCTCTTCTCCATCCAGAAAACGCTCCACCCCTTTTCGCGCAACTGAATCCGAACATGCGCGTGACCATCGCGGTCGACGACATAAGCCTGCCGCTGCCGCCGATGCAGCGGCCGGACATTCGCGAACGGGTTCTCAACCAACTGATGCAGATGCTGGCCGACTATGGGGTTGACGACGTCCACGTAATCGTGGCGACCTCGCTTCATCGGCGCATGACCGCCGCTGAAATTCGCCGCATGGTCGGCGAGCGCGTCTTCTCTCAGTTGTGGCCCGACAGGCTTTACAATTTCGACGCTGAGAACCGAGCCGAACTTGTTATGCTCGGTAAAACCGAGCTCGGCGAAGAAGTATGGATTTCCAGGCGGGCGGCAGAGTCGGACCTTCTGATTTACGTCAACATCACTTTGGTGCCGATGGACGGGGGATACAAGTCCGTAGCGGTTGGCCTCGCTCCCTACCAAAGCCTTCGCTACCATCACAATCCTGCCACGCTCAAAGGATGCCACTCGTACATGGACCCTTCGCGTTCAGCGCTGCATAGCACCGTAGATCGGCTGGGTCGTGTCGTCCACCGCGAACTCAACATCTTTACCATAGAGACCTCGATCAACAACCGCATGTATGGGGCGCTGTTCGACTTTTTCCATAAAAACGAAGACAGCTTTACGGAGTGGGACCGCCTGCGTTTGCGCGGATTCAAATGGACGATGGCGAAGCTTTCGCCGCGGGCGCGCCGCGAGCTTTTGCACCATTACGCCGCCCCTTATGAAATGACCGGCGTATGGGCGGGCGAGACCCAAGCCGTGCATCGCAAGACTCTCGAGCGCGTTTTTCAGCAATACGCCGTACCGGTCAAAGGGCAAACCGACATATTGATAGTCGGCATCCCGTACATTTGCCCGTACAACGTGAACTCCGTGATGAACCCGATTTTGGTGCAATGCACCGGTCTCGGCTACCTTTTCAACATGTACCGCAATAAGCCGCTCGTAAAGCCGGGCGGCACGCTTATCGTATGCCATCCACTGCGTGACGAATTTCATCCCGAACATCATCCAAGCTATATCGAATTCTTTCACCGCTGCCTTGCCGAGACGACCGACTCGAGCGAGCTCGAGAAACGCTTCGAAGCTGAATTCGCCGCAAACCCTACCTACATCCACATGTATCGCTACGGTCACGCCTATCATGGCGTCCATCCGTTTTACATGTGGTACTGGGGCGAACCCGGTCGGCAGTACCTGGGTCGCGTCATCGCCGCAGGCTGCGAGGAGCCCGAAGTGGCGCAGCGCCTGGGATGGGAGGCTGCAGACTCGCTCGAGGAGGCTATCGCGATGGCGACGAGCGAGCTTGGGCGTTCGGCCACGATCACATACCTTCACTTGCCGCCGCTGGTAATTGCCGATGTCGAGTAACTACAAGAAAATGACAACGGCGCGGCAACGCTCTGGTTTTCCACCGCTGGAAAAAGTTTTCAGCGGCAAACGAATCTTACTGACCGGGGCAACCGGCTTTTTGGGCAAGACCTTCCTCTACCTGCTCTTGCGCGACCATCCCGAATTCGAGCGCGTGTACCTGTTGGTGCGAGGCGACGAGCGGTCGAGCGCCCGCCGCGTTCAGCGCGAAATTATCGATTCGCCAGCGATGGCACCTTTGCGCGAGCGTTTAGGCGAGCGCTTTGAAAGTTTCGTCAAGGCTAAACTTGCAGTTGTCCCAGGCGATATCACCGAGCCCGGGCTTTTTCTCGGCGGGGGAAGCCGGCTGGGTCGCGGCGACGTCGATGCCGTCGTCAATTGCGCCGGGCTTGTCAATTTCGACGCACCTCTCAACAAGGCGCTGGCCGTCAACACGCTCGGCGTGGACCACGTGATCGAATTCTGCAAACGAACGCGCGCCAGCTTGCTGCATGTGTCTACGTGCTACGTTGCAGGAGCGGCCGACGGGAATCGCTACGAGGACGACGCCGCGGTCGATTGGTGCCCCAGTCCCGACGGTCGGCGATTCAATCTCAAGCGGGAAATTCGTGAAGCCTGCGCGCTTGTGGCTCATATCGAGGCGAGTGCGCTCGAAGAAACCGACGGGACGACATCCGAGTGGGACGACGAAAGCGACGACGCACCAGCTCGCTCTCGCAAACAGCTGGCCGAGGAGGAGCTTAAACGCCAGGGCCGCGAGCGGGCGCTGAGCTGGGGATGGCCCAACACGTACAGTTACAGCAAAAGCTTGGGCGAACAGCTCGTGCTAGCAGCGCGGCCCGCGCTTAAGGCAACCGTGGTGCGCCCCGCGGTGATCGAGAGCGCCATCCGGGATCCATTTCCCGGATGGAACCAGGGAATAAACACAAGTGCGCCGCTTACGTACCTTTCGGGCGAGGGCTACCGATTCTATCCTGCCCGACGCGACCTGATTCTAGACGTGATCCCGGTAGACCTTGTAGCCCATGCCATGTTTCCCATTTTGGCCGCTCTTCTCCTGGGGCGAGCCGAACCGGTCTATCAGCTCGGCTCCTCGGACCGAAATCCGCTGCGGATGGAGCGGCTGATCGAACTGACGGCGCTTGCTAATCGGCGAATCGCGCGCGAAGGCGATGACGCCAAGAGCAAGCTTTTAACCCAGCACTTCGAGCCAATCCCGGTGTCGCAACAGACTTTCGAGATCGCTGTCCGTGCCTTGCCTCAGGGCGCAAAACAGATCGCCAAGGCGGCCGAACTAATCTTGGGAAAAAACGCTCCCGTGACGCGCCAACTGGAGCGTTGGGCCGACGAGATAGGCGACCGCATAGCTTTAGGTCGCTCTCTGATCGACATCTATCGCCCGTATATCCAGCAATCTTCGTACATTTTTCACACCCGTAACATTCGCGAACTCTATCGGCGTCTAAATCCCGCCGATGCGCTTACGCACCGCTTCGACCCGGAGAATATCGACTGGCACGATTACTGGGTTAACGTGCATATCCCTGGTTTGCGTCGGCATATTTTTCCACGCCTCGATCTTGCCACGCGCAATCGGCCACGCGCGCCGTTGCGTTACAAGAACCTTGTCGAGCTAGTCGAAGAGAGTGCGCTTCGTTACGGCTCGAAGCCTGCGTTAAGCTTACGCCAACCAGGGGGCGAGCTAGTGACGCTCAGCTACCGTGAGCTGCGCGACATGGCGCACCGGGCAGCTTTGATGCTAGCGACGCGCGGCGTCAAGCCGGGCGACAGGGTACTGCTTTCGGGCGAGAACTGTCCTGAGTGGATAATCGCCTTTTTTGCCATCGTTATTGCCGGGGCGGTGGCCGTGCCGCTCGATCCGGCCCTTTCAGTCGAAGAGGTTCGCTCCATCTGTCGCATCGCCGAACCCGTCGCCGCCATCTGCTCGACAAGCGTGCGTCAACGCTGGGGCAAGCTCGAGAATATCTGCGGTGGTGGGGTTTGGGAGCTTAACTTCGAGGACCTTCGCAAGCCGTTTATTCTGCACTCCAAACCCGCAGCGGGCCCGTCTCCCGGCAAAGACACGCTTGCGTCGATCGTATTCACTTCTGGGACCACGGGGACGCCTAAAGGAGTAATGCTCACGCACGGCAACTTTACGTCCCAGGTGTCGATGCTTTCGCGCATCTTTGAGCTCGACACCACTGACACGGTGCTTTCGCTGCTGCCTCTTCATCACTGTTTTGAGTTCACTTGCGGGATGTTGTTGCCGTTGGCCAGCGGCGCTCACATCGTCTATCCGCGCAACGCGAGCGCGAGCACGTTAGGCATAATTTTGGCCTCGGTGAAGCCGACCGCCTTGATCGGTGTGCCCGCACTATGGCAGGCAATTCACCGGCGCATTCTGGAACAGGTCGAAAAACGTGGCCCACTTTTCAAGGCAGCCTTTAATCGCCTGCGCGACTTCAACCACGCCTTAGAGCGAGATTTTGGCTTCGGAGCAGGAAGCGTACTGTTTCGACCGCTGCACGAGGCGCTGGGAGGGCGACTGCGACTTGCGGTAAGCGGGGGAGCAGCTTTGCCGGCAGAAACTGCCGAGTTTTTCAATGACATCGGCATCCGCCTGCTCGAGGGATACGGACTTACGGAGGCTGCGCCCGTGCTCAGTGTTGCCCGTCCAGACGAGCCTTTAAAAATCGGTTCGGTGGGCAAGCCGCTTCCTGGAATCGAAATCAAGATCGATTCCGCCGACGGTTCCGAGACTGGCGAGATCATTGCGCGCGGGCCAAACGTCATGGCCGGTTATTTTCGCAATCCCGAGGCAACCAAAGAGGTTTTGCGCGACGGCTGGTTACGCACCGGAGATCTGGGCCGTTTCGACAGCGAAGGCTTGCTCTATATCGTCGGGCGTTGCAAGGAGGTAATCGTCGACGCTGGCGGCAATAACATCTACATTGACGAGTTGGAAGAGCTATATGGCCGCTCGCCAGATATAAAGGAGCTTGCGATTGTCGGTCTTAAGATCGGCGCAGGCGAGCAGCCAGCAGCCCTAATCGTGCCCGCATATGAAAAGGCCGAGGCAAGGCGAGCGATCGAAGAGAGGATTCGGCGGCACTTCGAGCGTGTCAGCGCGGGTTTGGCCCATTTCAAGCAGGTTAAAATCATTCGCTTTACCGACCGCGATTTACCGAGAACGAGAACTCGCAAAATTCGGCGTTCGGAGGTTGTCGCGCAGTTGCGGGCGATGGTTGCTGACGGGCAGGCCGACGAGGCCGCGCCTCCCACCTCCGAGCTCGAGGGCTGGCTTGCGACCGCGCTCGAGCAAATCTCTGGTGGCAAGGTTCAAGTCAGCAGCAGCTCGCGCTTGATCGAGGATCTCGGTCTCGACTCGCTGGCGTTGGCTGAACTGGTAGAAATTATCGAGGAGCATGCCGGAACTTCGCTGACGCCGGAACAATTGAGCGGGATTTCCACCGCTGGAGAGCTCCAGGAGCTCATCGCTCGCCGGCTAAGCGCTCCGCCACTGCCGTCTTACGCCGCCTTGGCCGAACCGTATACGCTCAAGCTTCCGCGCGCCATTCGCCGGATGGGTCAGTCGATGCTTGGCGGATCGCTCGAAGCCTTGGTGCAACGATGGCTTGCTCCTCGCGTTGTGGGGCGGGGCAATATCCCAGCCAATCGCAATTTTCTCGTGGTCGCCAATCACGCAAGCAATCTCGATTTTATCTTGGTTAGACTCGCCCTCGGAAAAATCGGCGAACGCCTGGTTGTGCTAGCTGCCAAAGACTATTTCTTTGGCGACAGCTTGCGACGATTCGTTGCCGCAAATTTTACCCAGCTCCTGCCTTTTGACCGCGAAAAAGTCCAGCTCGAATCGCTTCAAGCTGCGCTCGAGAAGCTTAGGCAAGGGGCAAACGTCTTGATGTTCCCGGAGGGCACGCGCTCGCTTACGGGTGCGATCCAAGAGTTTAAAAGCGGCGCGGGCTTTCTGGCTCTGCGCAGTGGATGCGACGTCTTGCCCGTGTGTATTGTGGGAACCCATCAGGCGCTGGGTAAAGGCCAGCTCATACCTCGGCGTAGCCCCGTCGAGGTGCGCATTGGTCCGGTGATCACCAACTCTGCTCTGGCACGAGCCGCCAGAGACGGCGAAGGCTACGGCGCGTACCGCAGAGCGGCCGAAGTTATGAGACAAAGGATTATTGAGCTTGCGCAAGTCAACTATCGGCGCGCCGGGTCGCCACGCGACGAAAAGGAAAGCTCTTCGGTGCTGCTCGAGACCTCCGAACCGGCGAGCAACTAGGGCGCATATGTCCGCGGCGATACGCCGACGTCGTATAAGACGTAGCTTCTCGCGGCCAGCCCGCCAGTGCAAATCTCAACCGAGCGCGAGGCTTCGTGTCATTCCGACCAAACAATAAACTCCAAAGCGAGGGTTGCCAACCGACATCAGGGTTGCGACCAGCACCAGAATAGAAACCCGCGAACGTGTTTTCGAATTCAACGAAAAGCCTGCCTGAGAGCACTTTTTACGCCAACGTACAAAACGAGCTGCCCACCCTTTCTGGCGTTTTTGCCACTATAATCACCTTCGGTGGCTTATGGGGGCGCAGGCGGACAGTAAAACTAAGCACCGCAGACTGCCTGGCCGCGCCCACCTTTGGACTTGAGAGCGCGAAGCGATTGTGCCTTTAATGAGAGCGCCAAGCGATCGTGCTTTCAAAATTGATATGATTTTCACTGGCGCGGAAAGCTGCGAAAAGCTTTGACCGGGGAGCAGACGAAATGATCGATGACCTTTGGACTTTAAGACCCGACTCGGTTCAACGCTTTGATCGGGGGGACAGACGTCCTTCCCTGACCGAGCTGCTACCAGAACTACTCATCGGCGAGTATCCAGCACCGGGCGACATAGCCTGGCTTAGAGAAGTCCATCGCGTAACTGCTATTCACAGTCTCCAAGACGACCGCGACCTTGTCGTGAACGGACTCGACATCAAAGCGATCGAACAGGCTTGCCGCGAAAACGAGATCAAGTTTGTGCGGACGCCGATCGCCGATGGAAGCAGCGACGACCTCGCTGCCCATCTCGGCGAAGCATTGGAGGTGCTGAACGGCCTGGTGGAAGCTGGCGCGCGCGTTTATCTCCATTGTAACGCAGGCATCAACCGCTCGCCGTCGGTCGCGATTGCGTTCATTCATCAGTATCGCGGGCTTTCGCTCGAGGAGGCGGCGCGCTTCGTAAAGGAACGCCGCTCATGCGGTCCGTTTCTGTCGGTGCTCGAACAGTATTTCCGGGTCTCTCCATCAAGCGACGACCGGCAAAGCGGCTAGCTCGATCGGCTTTTAAGTCGACCCGCACGCTTGCGCCGAATATCGTAAGGACTCAACGATCGCGATGTTCTGGAGGAAAGCCGCAGCCTGGGGCGTTCATTTCTACACGTCGCTGGGAGCTTTGTGCGGGGTTGCTTCTTTGATTTACGCATCCGACCACCGGCCGCGCGCTACCTTTTTCGCGATGTGGCTGGCGACGTGGGTTGATTCCACCGACGGGAGCCTGGCACGGATCTGCGAAGTTGAGCGTGTTTTGCCAAAATTCAACGGCGCGCTCCTCGATAACATCGTTGACTACCTTACGTATGTCGTCGTCCCGGCGTTTGCGATGAACCGCTTCGGAATTTTACCTCCTGGCCTTGCCGGATGTTTGCTTGTCGCCTTGATCTTGGTTGCGAGCGCCTATGGTTTTTGTCGCTCAGACGCCAAGACTGACGACCATTACTTTCTCGGCTTTCCCTCGTATTGGAACATCGTTGCGCTGTACTTATTCTGTCTTAAGCTAAGCGCGTTCCTGAGCTCGATAGCCATAATCACCCTCGCCCTGATGGTGTTTACCAGGCTTAAGTTCATTTATCCCAGCCGCACGCGCCCGCTACGTAGGTTGACGCTCATCCTTAGCACGATCTGGGGAATACTTGTCTTTGTGATTTTGCTCGAGCTTCCTAACCCGAATTCGGCTCTCGTATACTCTTCTCTCGGGTTTGTTATTTACTACTTCGTCGCCTCCCTGGCGTTGCAACTTGGGAGCGGCTTGCGCCGATTTGCTACAGAAGCAACCGCTTAAGCAGCAGAGGAAACGCGAACCGTTCGATGGGAGCCGATCGGTCTATAGAGATAATCCGAGGCAATGCACCGTTGATCCTGATTGCACCTCACGGTGGGCGCGGTAGCGAACATTCAGTAGGAGGAATTAGCGGACGTAAGGTCAACGACCTGTATACCGCCGAGATGACGCGAGAGCTGGCGCGGTTGCTCGATGCCAATGCGCTGATCAACGCTGTCACTGATCGTAACGAACTCGACTACAACCGTATCTCGGAGATTTGCGACAAGGCGCCGTCGTTCTTGACGGTTCTAGCTGAGATTGTCGACGAAACGATCGTTCGAAACGGAGTGGCCAGCGTGCTGCTGATCCATGGCTGGAATGTGATCAGCCGCGAGCAGATATAGGGATCGGAGCTCGGATTAGGGCCAACCGCTTGACACCTGTCGGTGCTGAGACCTTGACCGCTGGCGTGGCGTTCATAGAGAATTTCCTTTTCCCTCTGGTCGACGAACTCAGGGAGCTCGGTATCATCTGTAGTTTTGGACTTCGATACCCGGGCGCAAGCAGAAACAATTTGCTGCAAGCTTTTACGCCGCGCCATCGAGGAACACTTGTCACGTCCTTGCGCAAGCTTGCCGACCTTGCAACAGCGGGACTGATCGACGCGGCACAGCTCGAACTCTCCATCCCCTTGAGATGGCCGGGCAGAATGCGCACCTCGGCAATGGAACGAATGAAAGAGGTCGCGCGAAACTGGCTCGCCTGTGCGCGACGCTGCAAACTACATGAGCCGAGCCGTCGTTCTTGGGTTGGGTGTCTGGCCGAGGCCGAGTTCCCCCACTTGAACGCTTCTAATTGCCATCAGTTGCCCACCTTTTCGGGCGGGCGCTCGCTCGGAGATACGGCGCTCCTTCCAGAGAAAGGTTCGAGATACGGCCTTGAGTTTTATGACGCCACAGCCTCGATAGGCGGCATAATAAGCTTGCGCACTCAGGACGAGACCTGGCGCGCATCGATGCTCCTAGTAAGGCGAGAGGGTAGCGTTGCGATTTTTTCGACCGAAGATGACGCAGCAGCGACCCGGACCAGTATCAGCGTCGGAGGTATCGGTTTTAAGCTTTGTGGTGAGCAAATCGTCGTAAGTTTCGATGGACCGGTGCTTTTCGTGCCCGACGCGCTGGCATGCGTGAATCTCGAGCGAGCGCTAGCACTAGGCCATTTGGTGAACGCCTCCGTCACTTTAAGGTTGCGTCCGCATTCGGGAAGCTGGCCGCACGTGGCAAACGAGATGATAGGTGGCGGGCTTTTTGCACAAGGGAGTCGTTTCGGGAGAACCGAGGGCCAAGTTCAACTCAACGGCCAAACGTTCAGAATAGATACGTTCGGCCGAATCGGGCGAAGTCCAAATTATGGCGCCTCCATTGCTCCGCAATCGGCGTGCAGCCTGACGACGTGGGTCTATCTTGCGACCCCGAGCGCTCCAATATTCTTGGAGATGCAAGCAGTTGAGGGAAAAGGCGAGAGCACCCAAGATAAATCGGTTCGAATCTGGAAGAACCAAGCCAAGATTCCTGGCGAGCTTCGTGCCTTAGAACTACGAGGGCAAGATCGCACGAATATACCAGATACGATTAGGGCTACGGTTTGGATGGAGGATTACCAGGAGCTCAACTTGGAGGGCAGAGTGGCGACTTGCCTCGTTTTGGCGCACGCAAGTAATCGTGACACGTCGCCTATCTATACAACGCTCGGCTTTACCGTTTTCCCGATGAGCTCGGTTAAGGGAGTGGGTACTTTTTGGCTGACCGGTCCAGAGCGCCCACCATGGGTGGCAAAGCGCGTTCTTGAAGAGGCTAGAACAGAAGGATTAGGAGGGAGCGAACACCCCTCCTCCTGAAGCAAACGAGGTTGGTCGTTGCAAGTTGATAGCCTCGAGCAACTTCTGAGCTAGGGCTGCAATCTGTTTCGCCAGAGGCGAGTCAGCAAACTCCTTGCAGAAGAGAACTCCTCTCTCAACCGTGTCGGCCATCCGAGGGTCAAACGGCAGGCGCGCCAGCAAGGGCACGCCCGAGTTTCGGCTGAGCTCGGCAGCGTCGCCGCGCGGCAACAAGGCACGTACTGAACGGCAGCCGTCACAATAATAAACGTTCATGTTTTCAATAATTCCCGCCACCTGGAGCCCCATCTCCTTGGCCGCCTTGAGCAAATTTGCTGTTGCTCTTAAAGCCGACGGTGAACAGTGAGTAACGGCAATTACCCCCGCAAGTTCGATACTCTGCGCAGCTTGCCGCATGGCGCTTATCCCAGGTGCCAGGTCCAAAAAAACGACGTCGCGACTATGAAAGCGAACGGCTCGAGCAAAATCGTCGAGCTTGGACAGAGTCGAACTCGTTAACTCCGGTTCCCTACCGCCGTTTAATTCAAAGTCGCCATCAAGTGGAAAAGGTGCTGTTATACACTCCGAGTTAAACGCAGCCAGGTTCCATTCGGCGATCTCAAGACCCAACGGCCCTATCACCGGTTCGATCGAGTCGTCTGATACGACCACGGTTCGTGGAAACAAGCCAAGAAAATCAAGAATTGACGGGCTATCGGCGTCCGCATCTATGATGCCGACTTTTCGACCCAGCAAAGCAAGTTGTGCCGCCAGGTTGACGGTAAGCGCGCTTTTTCCGGTGCCACCCTTGGCACTCGCCACCGCTATCGCGGCTCTAACGCTGTTAAGTCTAACCTTTTGGCTGCTACCGTTGTCCATCTCTGTCTTTTGCTGAGCTACCTCGCTTTCAGCGAATGAAACCGCCCGTGCTCCACGATTAGGACGTTTCGAAACTCTTCTTGCTCGAGCGCCTAGAAACTTAGTTAATCTCCGAGCACAAAAGCGTCATCCTCTTATACTCGGCAAGATTCCGCAGCCGACCCCGCTTACTGCCTTACACCTGCACGCCTCGCCCGGGCAGCCGTTTATCCGCCGCTCGCCGGGTGCCATCGGCCCGACCTTCCTGTTGTTTCTGTGTTGTTACGGATACGGGTGCGACAGCAACCAACCACAGTCGTACCCCCGCTCTTCGTCTCAAAGGTCTTCTACGAAATATTGCAAGCAAAGCAGCTCAGTCATGTGTTCTCTTCATCGTTTTCAGGGGTTTCGAGTCGACGATAAGTGAACCGATCGTCCTCGAGACGGCGTTGGGCGCGCTCTTTGCGCTCGTAATCCTGCTGACAGTCGCGGCATAGCCGCGTAAAGGGCATCGCCTCGAGCCGTGCTTCGGCGATCTCCATCCCGCACGATGCGCAAATACCGTACGTTCCTTCGTCCAGCCGCTCAAGCGCATCCTCGATCTCGCGAATCTTACTTACTTCACGGTCCGAAAGAATAGAACTTAGCTCCTGCGCCCGTTCTTCCGAGGCAAGGTCGTAGGTGTCCATCCCTTCGTCCTTGTTCTCTTCGCGCTTGCTTTTGAGTTCTTGGTCGACCTCATTAGCAAGCTGGGCTCGCATCGCCTCTAGCCGTTTGCGCATAAGAGCCAAAAACTTTTTTCGCTCCACAACGCCGTTTTTCTTGGGCATTTTTTCGCCGCCTTTCGCTTTAAGTCACAGCATTGACAATTTTCGCGTGCAAGTCGTAAGTAAACGCTTTCTCTATCTTGGCACGTACGAAAGTTCCTGCCCTACCTACACCTCTCAACAAAACTCCTCCGTCGATCTCGGGTGCCTGCCCCGGGAGGCGCCCACGCAACCCCGACGACGGACAGTCACCGTCGCTTTCAAGCAACACCTCCACCTCTTTCCCGACCAACTCGCGATTTTTTTCTCTCGAGATTTCCGCCTGAACCTCCATCAACCGCCTCCTGCGCGCCTGTTTCACTCGTTCTGGCACCTGGCCGGGCAAGTCAAATGCTGCGGTGCCCTCTTCTCGCGAATAAGCAAACACTCCCACCCGGTCAAAGCGCTGCTCGCGCACAAAATCAAGAAGTCGCGCAAACTCCGCCTCGCCTTCTCCCGGGAAGCCAACGATAAAGGATGTCCGCAACACGACGTCAGGAATCGCGCTTCGAATGCGGTCGAGCAACTTTCTTAAGCCAGCTACTGAGCGCTCGCGGCGCATCACACGCAATATCTGATCATCCGCGTGCTGAAGCGGCATGTCTATATACTTCACAACCTGAGGCAACTCAGCGATGGTCCGAAGCAGCTCATCTGTAACGAAATTCGGATAACAGTACAACAGGCGAATCCATCTGAGATTCTCGATCTCCGCCAGCGCTCGAAGTAGCGCGGACAGCGAGCTTCGAGGCTCTAAATCCCTCCCATAGGCGGTCAAATCCTGCGCTACCAGGTTAACCTCCCGCACACCGCTTCGAACAAGCGCCTTAACCTCAGCCACTACGTCGTCAAGCGGTCTGCTTTGATGCACCCCTCGGATCTTCGGAATAATGCAGAATGAACATTTGTGGTTGCAACCTTCCGAAACTTTTACGTACGCACTCCACGGGTTGCCGGTTAACAGCCGAGGCATCTCGTGAGAAGGAAGCAGATGCGCGGCCCCGGGATAAAGGCTCTCAGCTTTGTTGCCGTCCAATAGACCAGGCGTTCGGCGTAAAAGCCTGGGCAATTCTAAGAAGTTCCCTGTCCCTATCAATATGTCCACCTCGGGAAAAGCGGCTTTCAACTCAGCCCCGTAGCGCTGCGCTAAGCAGCCCGCTACGACCAGTTTGCGGCCGGGCACCTGAGGCTTGAGCGCGATGGCCTCCATGATCGCGTCAAGCGATTCTCGCTTGGCCGCATCTATAAAAGCGCAGGTGTTCACAATCAAAACGTCAGCCTCTTCTGGGTCTAGCGAGAGCGCGAAACCGGAGCGCACAAGCGCCCCCAGCATAAGCTCGCTATCCACAAGGTTCTTCGGACAACCGAGGCTTAAAAGGTGCACCTTTTCCATGTCTTTGCCAACTTTGGAGTCATTAGCATAGAGGCTCCTCAGGGGGGCGGGCAATTACCTGATGGTTATTTCTTCGAAAAACTTTTGTTTCAGGACATCCTGGAGCTTTAAGATCCACTATGGCGCAACGATCACATCGACGCCAGCAGGGACATCAAAGGCAAATAGATCTTCGCTCAATGCAATATTGGTGCGGACCTGCTCGAACGTGAACTCGGTTGTGTTGCCAAGGGCGTCCTCGAACCGTATTGAGTCAATCGCACACGTCGCCCGATCGACCGTCAGCAGAACGTTTTGCCGCAGCTCGCCTTGCTCTTTGGGTTCGAGCACAAGCGAGCTCGTCTGTGCACTCGCTTTCGGGGGCGCTAAGGATACGACGAAGTCGCGCGCAAGGTCGCCGACGCCAAGCAGAAAAGCCACCGGTAAGGATGAAGAAAAAGCCTTCGCGACCGGTGTTTCGATCACCTGATTTAGGTCGGGCTGGTAATCGTAGATCATTTTGCCGTCCGCGATGATTGTTTCGCGCTCCGGGGGATCGAACTCCCAGCGCATCTTTCCCGGCTTTTCGTAATATACTTTGCCGGTACGTTGCTTTGGTGCCGATCCTACCGCAGCAACGCTTTCTTTGAAGTTCGCCTCAAAGGAACGAGTGGAGCGATAATATTTCTGAACGCCACTCACGACTTCGCTACTTTCGGACCCTGCGCACGATCCGCTTTGAGCGAAACCGGTTCGAGTGCTAATCAAGACTGATGCGCAAACGAGAAGAACGACTAGAAATGTGATGGGGCAGGTCTTGCACAGAAGGATGCCCAATCTTGAAGATAACTCCCAGCGTGGGCGTTCTTCAGAAGCTTTGGCTTTGGTGCCAACCAGAATATTGACATAACCCAGCCTGGACAAAATCAGCTTATACAACGTAAAGAGGAAAAGTCAGCTTCGCGCGCGAGTGCCTTGACTCGGTCAAGTCTGCACGGTCCAGCTCTCGCACCAACGCAAAGTTATCTTACCGGATAATCCTTAGTTTTCGTACCTCGCGCGGACGCAGGCCGTCTCCGGGCGAAACGATGCCTTCCCGTTCCATCTGCTCTACGATTCGGGCTGCTCTGTTGTAACCGATTCGCAGCCGTCTCTGAATCATCGAGATCGACGCCTGATTCGTCTCGGTCACTATTCTGACTGCCTCGTCATACATCTCGTCCTTCTCTTCCAACGCGCCAGCGCTTGCGGAATCAAAACGTTTTGCTTCGAGGATATCCATCTGATAATCCGGGGCACCTTGGCGGCGCAAGAAGTCGGTTACCTTGCGAATCTCGCTCTCCGAGACGAACGGACCGTGCATCCTTTTAAGCCGTCCACTGCCGGGCGGCATGAATAGCATGTCGCCATCGCCTAACAGCCTCTCGGCGCCGATCGTGTCGAGGATCGTGCGCGAATCGACGCGAGAGGCGACCTGAAACGAGATCCTAGCGGGCATGTTAGCCTTGATTAGCCCTGTGATAATGTCTACCGACGGCCGTTGAGTGGCTAGAATCAAATGTATGCCCGCAGCGCGCGCTTTTTGTGCCAAGCGCGTAATGTCGCGCTCCACGCTTTTACCTTCACTGAGCATTAGGTCCGCAAGCTCGTCGATAACGATCACAATTTTGGGCAGCGGCCGATGCTCTATCGGCGGATCGCCGTTGCTGGACTGATCTCCGCCACCGTTGCGCGAGGACTGGTCCGAATAAGGCATTTGGAGGTTGTTGCGAAGAGTTTCATTGTAGCCATCGATATTCCGTACTCCGAGCTCGCGCATCACGCGATATCGCCGCTCCATTTCCTGAGTGGCCCAAAACAGCGCTGCGGCCGCCTTGTCCGGGTCGACTACGACGGGAACGAGCAGATGTGGAATTCCCTCGTAGACCGACAGCTCTAGCATCTTCGGGTCGATCAAGATAAATCGAACCTCTTCGGCGGTTGCGTTGAACAATATCGAAGCGATCATCGCGTGCAGGGCCACCGACTTGCCCGCCCCCGTAGCGCCGGCAATCAACAGATGGGGCATTTTGGCCAAGTCGGCTACCGCCGGCTGTCCATTTATTGTCTTCCCCAGTGCGATGGTCAAATTGCTTCCGGCTGCCGCGAATTCGGGCGCTTCGAGTATCTCGCGCAGATATATCTTTTCACGTTTACGATTCGGTACTTCGATGCCGACCACGGCTTCACCGGGCACTGGAGCCTGAATTCTTATCGACGGCGCCTTCAATGCCAGCGACAAGTCGTCGGCAAGGTTGACGACTTGGCTAACCTTAATTCCCGAAGCCGGCTCGAACTTGTACATTGAAATCACCGGGCCAGGCTCGACCTCGACCACGCGCCCCATTACGCCGAAGTCGGCGAGCTTCTGTTCGAGCACCCTGGCGCTTCGCTCCAAAGCATCCCTGTCAACGCTGTTTTCCCCAACAGGTGGTTTATCGAGAAGACTTAGCGGGGGTAGCTTTAGACGCGAGCGGGAAGAACGCACGACCGGCGAAACAGGCTGGGGACTACGCGTCGTGCCACTCTGACTCTTATTCTGATCCGGCTGAGACGATTCCGGCGTCTCGGCGAGATCGACCGCTGCCTCAGGCTCTAGCAAAATTTCTACTTCGCCTCCGACTGGCAAAGCAGATTCGCAAGACTGGCTATCTCTGCCGCCGGAACCAGACCACGAGCGCTTGATCGCTCTGACAGCGCTAAAAAGAAAAGCTACCGGCGCCACACCGAACAAAAGGGCCAGCGAGTATAGCGCTACCAATGCAAGGAGAAGCGTAGTACCCCCGATGCTTACGTAGCTAGTCAGCAGCCGCGCCATCCACGTACCGAACGCTCCTCCCCAATCTGCTCCGCCAACTGCCGCACCCAGCGTGGATAGCACAACTATTAGTGCTCCAAAGCCTAGCGACAAACGCGCAAGCGAGCCGGCGACAAGTCTGCGCCAGCGAGCCCAGGCAAAACCTACCAAACCCACCGCTAACAATATCGCGCAATGGCCGAACATGGAGTAAAGCGCCGAAGCGAGCGACTGCCCCACGGGCCCGCATAAATTAGCGCCGTCTCCAAACTCGAAAGATACAAGGCTTAGAAAAAGAAAGGCGCTGACTGCGATGACGCTCAATACCTCGAGCTCTCGCCCAATACGGGCGCTGCGTCCTTCCTGCGCTGCTTTAGGCAGATCTTTCCAATCAGCGTCTTCGCTCGATGGAAATTTGCCGGTGGAATCGGTCAAATTTCGACCACGCACGGCATTACAACCGGACTTAACCCGAACTCGTGGCGGAAGTAGGCTCCCAGGGCCCGCTCTACTTCACCCTTGAGGCGCTCGGGTGAAGCTAAAACGCTCCTGTCAGCCCTTTCAAGCCACTCAGCCAATTCCTCACCTGCTCGGCGCACCTGAAGATTCGCGCCGTCCCCAGCGAACAGACCACAGCAATGAATCTCGGGAGGGGCAACCAGCTTGCCAGTAGCACGCGACAAAGCGAGACTCACGATTACAGCACCCCGACGCGCCAAAGCTAGGCGTTCCTTGACCAGCTCTTCATCGACCATCTCGCTGCCCGCTACCATCACCCGGCCAAATTCTACCGCATCGGCTCGACGTATCTCTCCAGCCTTCAACACCACGCTATCGCCGTCCTGAAGCAATAGACAATTCTTTTCCGGCACGCCGCACTGGATGGCTAGGCGCCGATGGTGCGAGAGGTGCCGATATTCGCCATGTACCGGAATAAAGTACTTCGGCCGCGTAAGCTGGATCATCTCGGCCAGCTCGCCGCTGCTCGCATGACCAGAGACGTGCACCGGAGCGATCGTTTCGTAATATACGTCGGCACCGTGACGAAATAGCTGGTCGACCAAGGCATGAATCGCCCGCTCATTGCCCGGAATAAAGCGCGACGACAGAATGACCGTGTCACCTTCGCTCACGCGAACACCCGGATAAGCTTGCGCCGCGATCTTTACTAACGCCGAAAGTGGTTCACCTTGGCTGCCCGAGACAAGGTACGCCACGCGGTTGATTGGCAAAAAGTCGGTATCTTGAAGGCTCATAAACGCCTGCGCGACCGGCTGCAAAGGCCCGAACTCCAGGCCGAGCCGCACGCTTTCCACCATCCGCCTGCCGACAGGGACAACAAAGCGGCCGAGCTCGAGCGAAAGCTCGGCCAGCTGGCGAATCCGGTGCAGATGGGAGGAAAAGATCGAGAGAAAGACCCTGCCTTTTGCACGCGACAACAAATCCCTTAAAACAGTTCGCAGTGAGCTCTCCGACGGAGTCCGGCCTACCTGCTCAGCGTTGGTCGAATCCGACAGTAACAATGTTACGCCTCTCTCGCCGAGCCGCCTGAATGCCTCACGATCGAACGGCTTGCCGTCTACAGGCGAGTCGTCGATCTTAAAGTCGCCTGTGTGAATAATCAGGCCTGCAGCCGTTGTAATCGCCAAAGCGAAAGAGCCCGGTATCGAGTGGGTGACCGGGATGAACTCAACCGTAAATGGTCCGAGGACGAGACGACTGTAAGGTTTTACCGGCCGAAGTTCGGCCTCGAGCTCGTTTTCGCGCAACCTTCGGCGCACGAAACCTAGCGAAAGCTCATCGCCGTATACAGGCGCAGGAAATTGTCTTAACAGGTACGGCACGGCTCCTATATGGTCCTCGTGGCCATGCGTTACGATTATGCCCAGGAGCTTGGGGCGCACCCGCTCAAGATAAGTCAAGCGAGGAACTATTACGTCGATGCCCAAAGCGCGCTCGGCAGCAAACATCATTCCGGCGTCAACCACTAAGGCCTGGCCCGCGCATTCGAACACGAGCATGTTGAGTCCGATTTCGCCAAGGCCGCCGAGGACCGAAAGTTTGACTCTGTCGTCGAGGGTATGAGTCATGTTGTATAAAGATGTAGTTATGTCATTCCTCTGCGCAAATTATGCTTGAACTTCGTAGAGCCGTAAACAGCCATTGCAAAGTCTAAGCGAAGCCTCGCCAAACAAGACGTCAATTGGTAAAGTAGAGTACCAACAGGCTCAGGAAAGGGGCGTCGCGCTCTTTCGCCTTTGAAGCTCAAGTAGGCCAAACGATATCGGTGCCTGATTTGCGCGCTGCGGGTTTAAATTTTTTACTGGTCGAGCGCTCAAACTTTTATGTCGGTAAACAAAGCTATTCTGATTGGTAATTTAGGACGCGACCCAGAGGTGCGTTATCTGCCGTCGGGGCAACCGGTAGCAAGCTTTGCGCTTGCAACGACCGAAATTTATACGGATCGCTCGGGCCAGCGCCAAGAGCGCACCGAATGGCACAACATTGTTGTTTTCGGCAAGCAGGCAGAGCTCTGCGGCCAGTATCTGAAGAAGGGCCGTCAGGTTTACGTCGAGGGCAGAATTACAACTCGCCAGTACGAGGCAAAAGACGGCAGCGGCAAACGCTTTCGCACCGAGATAATCGCACAGAGAATTCAGTTTCTAGGCACTCGCTCTGAGGTCGAGATCGAAGACACCGCTGATGTTCCGCCCCCGCCCGCAGATTTGGGCCAGGCGGTTGACGACGACGACATACCCTTTTAACCTTGCCCTCCAAACTCTGCGAGCTCACCCGCCGATAGTCTTTACGGATGGACCTTTCCGAATTTACGCGCGCAAGCGCTTATCACGCTAAGTCTTTAGCTGACGCTTAGCTCCCTCCACTGGCCCAGCAGAGGATCTGTTAATGCAATTTAACCGAGTGTCGCTTATCGCAGCGAAGACCAACTAAAGCTTTTATCGACTGGCGAACGCGGAACCACGGCCGCTGTGATTGCTTTTGCCAATTCGCACAGCGTCGCCCAGCTGCTGTCACCTCTTGAGGCTTAACCCCCGGTCGTGCCTGCCAAGCCTTATCAATGCTAACTTGAGCTTTCGCTCGCTTGGATCGCGAATCCAGTTACCTTCAGAATCGGGCGCATTTTGGTTTGAGGCGCTGTTGAGAGGGAACCTAGCGCACTAAAAAAGCGCTCTACGTCTGCGCGTAGCGACGCCAGGTCGGTGTGTTGGTATAGGCTTGGTAGCCTATCCAGTTTGGCCCGCGCTTTGGCCCATAGGCTAGTTGCACCTTTGTGATTTCCGCGTTGAGCGTGGTGAAGCGCGGCTGCCGTCTGAATCAGGGCATGGTAGAATTGTTTTTCCAATCCATCGGCGGCCTTCCACGCCTCTTCCCACAGCTCATGGCTTTCGAAAAAACGGCCCTCGTTGAACAGGACCGCACCTTTTACGTAGAGCCTTATGCGCGCTTGCAGACCCGAGTCGTCACAGCTGACTCGCTTTGGTCGCTCCCACGAAGGTTCAACCATGCTCTGATCCAACAAAGTTCGAGCGAGCGGGCAACGTTCTCCTACGCGAACAACATTTCAGACATCGCACCGCCCGGCGGAATCATCGGCATAACTTCCTCCTCTTTCGGGATAACGATGTCGATCAATACCGGGCCCGGCGTCTTGAACGCCTCGCGCATCGTCGCCGACAATTCGCCTGGTCGTTCGATTCGGAAGCCGTGAGCGCCAAAAGCGGCAGCAAGCTTCACGAAGTCCGGCACCGCCATCGCCGAGTACGAGTATCGCTCGTTATAAAACTTCTCTTGCCATTGCCGCACCATGCCAAGAAAGTAGTTGTTCATGATAATTACCTTGACATCGACGCCGTACTCTACCGCGGTGGCCAGCTCCTGGATGTTCATCTGAATCGATCCGTCGCCGGAGACAACCACTACAGTTCGGTCAGGTGCGGCCAGCTTGGCGCCGATACCCGCCGGCAGTCCATAGCCCATCGTTCCGAGACCACCAGAAGTCAGCAATGAGCGCGGGCGCTCGAACGGAAACAGCTGCGCTACCCACATCTGATGCTGGCCGACGTCGGTGGCGATGATGCAATCGCCCTTGGTCACCGCGTGAAGTTCCTCGATCACTTGAACCGGCGTGATATGCGAGACGCCGTCTCGCCGCTCGTAGAGAGGTTTTTCACGATGCCACTGGAGAATTTGCTCGTGCCATTTTGCCCATACTGGCTTGCGCTTGGCCAAAGACTCGCGGCTTTTGACGATTCGCAACATGTCGGACAAAACGTTCTTGATGTCGCCCACGATCGGAATGTCGACCTTAACGTTCTTCGAGATCGACGACGGATCGATGTCGATGTGGATGATACATTCCGCATTAGGCGCAAAGTCGGAAATCCGGCCCGTAACCCGGTCGTCAAAGCGAGCGCCAATTGCTATCAGGCAATCGGTATGGCACACCGCAGTGTTGGTGCCGTACGAACCGTGCATCCCGAGCATACCAAGGCGCAATGGATGGGAAGCCGGAAACGAACCTAAACCCATCAATGTTTCAGTGACGGGAATTCCCAACCCAGTCGCTAGCTCAAACAGCTCAGGGGCGGCGTTGGACCACTGCACCCCTCCGCCAACGTAAAGCAACGGCTTCGACGAACGTTCTATCGCGTCCACCGCGCGCTCGATCTGGCGCAAATTCCCCTTAATCACCGGCTTGTAGCCTCGGAGTTCAACTTTGTCGGGATATTTAAAGAGACATTGCGCCTGCTGCACGTCCTTAGGAAGGTCGACGAGCACCGGACCAGGTCTGCCAGTGGTAGCGATATAAAACGCCTCTTTGATTATTCGCCCTAAGTCCTTGACGTCTTTGACCAAGTAATTGTGCTTGGTGCACGGCCTTGTGACCCCAACGATATCCGCTTCCTGGAAAGCGTCGTTACCAATAAGACTCGTAGACACCCGTCCGGTAATTACCACAAGCGGCGTGGAATCCATGTATGCGTCGGCAATTCCGGTGACGGTATTCAAGGCTCCTGGACCCGAAGTTACCAACACCACGCCCGCTTTTCCTGTAACGCGAGCGTACCCTTCGGCCATGTGCACCGCGCCTTGCTCGTGGCGTACCAAAATGTGCCTAATTTTGGAGTCCAAAAGCGCGTCGTACGTCGGCAATATCGCCCCGCCTGGATAGCCGAAAACAATATCTACTCCCTCGGCCATCAAACTTTCGATCACTATCTGAGCACCCGTAAGCTTTTTCATCGATGGGATAGTCTCCTCAATCGAACAACCTTGCAAAGCCGTCTTGCTTTCCAGCGACATAGAGCCTCACGTTTCGGTGTCTTGCGATATGGTTAGGCTACGCTACGCATCAAGCTTGTAACGAAGCCGTAAACTGCCCGCCAGGCGCCAGAGCTGAGCCAATGGCTCGATTAGAGAAAATCTCAACCCGCCCTGGCCAAAACTGCCAAGGAGAAACCTAGAAAGCCGACAACGCGCCGATAAAACTCCAGCGAGACTTCTGCGACGCCCAAAGGCAATAATCAATTTATTCTAAACCTATGCGAGCTGGAAAGACCCTGATAGCGAGAGCCGAGCAAAAATTATCGACATCCTGGCTACCCGAGGATGCGAGCGCCTGGCTTCACGAAGAGTTTTAAGTCCGCGCCAGACGGTCAAGCGGAAGACGTATTTTCCGGTTGGTCTTGCTGGGCTTCGCGACAATGAATCGGGCGCCCAGCTGAGGCTACAGCCTTAAAAGTTGCGCCCCAAATTGTAGCCTTCTTAAGTCGGAGGCGACTTTTGGCAAGACCGAGGTAAGCCGCCTTTAAAACTGGGGAGGCGACCCACATATGTGGGTCGCCTCCGTGGCCGAACCAGATCGAGCTTCAGCGCATGCTCGGTCGCCTGATGGGCAGCGTGAGCTCTACGCGGCGAGATTGTGCTTCGACAGTGGAAGCTCGCGCAGCCGTTTTCCCGTCGCGGCGTAGATCGCGTTAAAGAAGGCAGGAACAAACGGAGGTACTCCCGGCTCGCCAGCGCCTGCCGGCGGCGCGTTGCTCTCGACTATCGTTACGTGCGTCTCGTAGGGCGCGTCGCCCATTCGCGCCACCGGATAGTCGTGGAAATTCGACTGGTCGATGACGCCGTTGGTGGCGGTGATTTCGCCGGTTCGCGCAAGGCTTGTGGCAAACACGGCTGCGCCCTGGAACTGGGCACGCACGGCTTCGGGATTGACTACCAAGCCGGCGTCCACCACGGTGTCGACGCGTGGAATCCTTACCCTGCCTTTATCGTCAACCTCCACCTGGACCACCGTCGCCACGTAGGTGAGGAAGCTGCGATGGGCCGCGATGCCCATGCCCATTCCCTTACCGAGCTTGCGCTTGCCCCATCCTGCTTGCTCTGCTGCCATCTCGGTAACCCGCCGCAGCCGGCTGGTATCGATCGGGTATTCCTCGGCCGAACCGTTGTAGTTCCAGTAACCGATGCTCTTTAGGTCGATTATTCGAGGCGGACCAATCAGCTCTAGCAGATAATCCACAGGGTCGCGCCCGGCGACGTGGGCCAGCTCGTCAGCGAACGACTGTACGGCGAAAGCGTGGTATATGTTCGCTACTGACCTAAGCCATCCGATACGCACGTGAGCGGTAGCTCGTCCGTTCTCGCAGCGCAGATTTGGAATATCGAAAGGTATATCTACCCAACCCATTCCGAGCTCGAGCGGAGCGCCGTACTCGACGTTGGTGGCAAAAGTCGACATCAGCGAGGGAAATGCCGACCGCTGTAACCACGCGACCGGTTTGCCGTTCTCACCAAGTGCGGCTTTAAGGTACATAGCTGCCACGCTGTGGTAGTAATCGAACTTGATATCGTCCTCACGGCTCCACACGACCTTTACTGGTTTACCGACCTTTTTGGAAAGCAGCGCGGCCTCCACCGCATAGTCAGGCTTTGATTTTCGACCGAAAGCACCACCGAGCAAAGTAACGTGGCAGATAACGTCCTCTTTTTTAATTCCCAGCGCTCCAGCCACAGCTTCCTGCACAGCCTGGGGATTTTGGGTCGACACCCAGGCGACGACCTTGCCGTCCTTGTATTCAGCCACTGCGACGGGCGGCTCCATAGAAGCGTGGGCTAGATGGGGTGTGTAATACTCGGCTTCGACGATTTTGC
>JAJPIL010000020.1 GCA_021324755.1 Pseudomonadota bacterium | reverse complement strand
GCCGACATCACGTGGCTTCCGCCGCTGGCCGCGTTGCTGCCGTTCGAGCCCGTGCCAGTGCCGCTGTTGGCCGACTGGCTCGTGCTGTTGGTGGCGTTGCTACCGCCGGCGATATAACCCGTGCCCGAGTTGCCCGAGTTTTGGGCACCAGCGAAGTTAAACCCGGAGTTGCCAGCCAAAAGCCCGTTGGTGCCTCCGCTGTTGTTACCGCCGACCGAGCCTGGGCCGAAGCCGTTGTTGTTGAGCCCGGAGTTGCCGGCCAAAGCTCCGTTATTTCCGCCGCTGTTGCCAGAGCTGGTAAGACCGCTTGCCCCGGCGTTGGTGCCGTTGTTGACGGCGCTGCCGTCCCAGGCGCCCCACTGCGTGCCGCTGCCGTTGTTGACTTGGCCGTGGCCGCCCGCGTAAATCGAGCCCTTCGAGAGCGCGTTGCCAGAGTTGCCGTTGGCCGTGCTCGCGCCGACCGAGCTGTTGCCGACCGTGCCGCTGTTGGCGCTCGAGCCGCCGTCAGCGAAGGACGAGCCTGTGGAGAGCGCGGCGCCGGAGTTGCCGTTGGCCGTGCTTGCGCCCTTGCCACCTGAGCTGATGTTGCCCGCGCTCGAGGCGCTGTTGTTGCTTGCGTAAGAGGCGTTGCCGCTCACCGAGGCTGCGCCGTTGAGCGCAAACGCGTTGTCGAGTAGCGCCACGCTGGTACCGCTACCGGTGTTGGCCGTGCCCGAGCCGCCCACCATCGCCCCGTGCGAACCGACGACGACACCCGAGCCGCTACCGGCGGTGCCGTGGCCACCGACGACCTGCCCGCTGTTGGGTCCGTTGACCAGGGCCGAGCCGCCAGAAGCGATAAACCCGGTATTTACGTACCCAAAGCCGCTTGCCGCGTTCGTTACCGAGCCGTTGGCCGCGATCGAGTTGGCGCCGGCCGTAACGACCGTCCCCGTGTTGCCATGGCCCTGGGCGACGTTGCCGATCGAGCCCAGCGCGCCAAAGGAGTGGTTGCCACTGGCGATTACGCCGTTGTTGATACTACCGCCGCCGGTAACGGCGTTACCGAGCGTGCCCACGCCGGCGATCCCGTTGCCCGTAGCAACGCTACCGCCCACACCGGCGATCGCGCCGGTGCCGCTGGCCAGGCTTGCGTTACCGCCGGTGCCGGCGATACTGCCGCCGGTTGCGACGTTACCGCCCACGCCGGCAATAGCGCCCGCTCCACTAGCCACGCTCAGCGCGCCACCCGCCGCGTTCGCAGCATTGCCGCCAGGCATGCTTATCGCGGAGTTGGTCAGCGTAACCGTGTTGCCGTTGAGCAGCGAAAGACTGCCCAGCGATACCATCGCGCTGCCGTTGGAGCCGGAAGCTTTCGCCGAGATGCCGCCACTGATACTGCCCGTGCTTCCGCCCACGCATCCCGCGATCGTCAGCGAGCTCGCCAGGAGCGTGGCGCGCAGAATGAGTCGCGAAGTCTTTTTACTGCTTCGCTCCGCCATTTCGGTCCTCCCTTTCCAACGAGAATGGGCTTCCGCTGCTTCTTTGAGCTTTTCTTTTGCGGCCAAAAGAAAGCACCGAAAGCCGTAGACAAGTACGACCTGTCATAGATACGTACAAACCAATTTAGACTCGTAAAGCAAAGTTGGGACCAAAATGTGGTATTCGAAAATCGCCCAAAAGTGGGCAAATTTTTTCAAGTTGCGACTGTTTTGATTCGGATGTTTATTGCATTGCAATAATGCGCAATATTGGCTACAGTTGTCTTCCAATTCGAATCTTGTGCTGAGTTGGCACTTACCTAGCTTTGATTGCCAGCGCTGGCCGAAAAGTGAAGGAGCGTGCGACGATGGAGCTGTGGGAGCTTGCAAGCGTGGCGAGAGCGTGGCGCCGGATGGCGTGCGGCGGGGAAGTCTCAAGTCAGGTGCCAGGGGTGCGCGAGGAGATCGTCGAGTCTTGGATAAGGTCACACCGCGCAGGCGTGGACCCGTACGGCAGACCGTCGAGTTCGACAGGGCAAGCGGTCAGGAGTTCTAAGCTCGAGGGGCGTGGGCAGGCATTGCTCGAGGCGGGCGTGCTCGAGCTTTTGCGGCTTGAGCGGCAGTTTTCGGGCCAGGAAATCGTGGTGATACTGGCGGACGCACAGCAAAGGGTGGTCGAGGCGCACTACTGTGGAGAGCGGTCGGCAGTGTGGGAGCTTGCGCGAGAGTTGGCGGGGGTCAATCTGGCCGAAGAGAGGTCGGGAACCAATTGCGTGGGGCTCGCTTTTCGCCTCAGACGGCCAACTGAGGTGCGCTTCTACGAGCATTACGCCCGCTACCTCCATCGCTGGGCAGCTATTGCCGCTCCGGTCTTCCATCCAGAACGGAAAAAAGAGGTAGTCGGGGCGCTCGCCGTGATGGCTTTTCGCAAGCCTCTGCCCAAGCAAGCCGTGTCACTGCTGGGCGAGGCCGCCGGTTTCGTTCAGCAGCGACTAAGCCGGCTCGACGCGCTCGGTGAAGCACTGGTTTTAGAGGAGTTTGCTCGCTGTCAGGCTCGTTTTCCAGACCGGGTTATAGTTGCGCTTAGCGCACAGGGTAAGGTGTTGGCGCTTTCCTCGAGCGCAACTAAGCGTCTTAGCGAGGCGGTTGCGAGTCGAACTATCGGCGCTTCGATCGGCTCCTGGCAGGCGCTCAGACTCGAAGGCGGATTTCCGCCCAAAGGCAAGCACACGCCAAGCGAGGTAGTTCTGCATCTCAAGGGCAGGGATGGCGACGCGGTCTTTTCGGGTACCGCTTACCCTGTCTTGAATGGGGCGGACGCTGAGTCCGAAGCGGGATTCGTAATCGTTGCCGCTCAGGCGACGAGCCAGAAGAAGAGCAAAAGCGGCGAGTCTTGCTGGCGGGCACTTTACGGAATCCATGATTTCGTCGGGCGCTCCCGGCCGGTCATGAAGGTGCTGGAGCTGGCCAGGAAGGTTGCGGCTTACGACTGGCCCGTACTGCTGGTGGGCGAGTCGGGCACCGGCAAGGAGCTTTTGGCAAGCGCTATACACAGTCTAAGCCCCCGGGCTTCAGGACCGTTCGTCGCTCTCGATTGCAGTGCGATTCCGCAAGAGCTTATCGCCTCGGAGCTGTTCGGCTACGAGGAAGGAGCTTTCAGTGGGGCGCGACGTGGCGGCAAGCTTGGAAAAATCGAGCTTTCCCACGGAGGTACGTTGTTTCTCGACGAGCTGGCTGACTTGCCCTTGAACGTTCAAGCAGCCCTGCTTCGCTTTTTAGAAGACAAGCGGATCGTGCCGCTTGGAGCCCAGCAGGCCAAAGAAGTGGACGTGCGTGTCATCGCCGCTATCAACTTACAGCCCGCCTTGGCCACGGCTCAAAACAAGCTTAGGTTCGACCTCTATCAGCGACTAAACGTCTTCCAGATAACTCTACCGCCGCTTCGCGAGCGACTCGACGATATTCCGCTTCTAGTCGAGCACCTGCTCCAGCAATCCGGGCTTGGCCAAATAAGGGTATCACCCCAAACTTGGGAGGTACTCAAGCGCCATCCGTGGCCGGGCAACGTCCGCGAGTTGCGCAACGTCATTCTTCGAGCTGCCTTGAGCGCCCGCGACGGGGTAATCGAGCCCTCTGACCTCGTCTTTGACACACCACCAGCGCGCCCAGAACCTCAGCCCCCAGCGTCGCATCGCGCAAGGCGGCTGAGCAAGGAACAAATTTTGCTTGCATTAGAGCAATGTGGATGGAATAAGAGCCACGCAGCTAAGCGTCTTGGAGTTCATTGGGTGACGCTTTACAGGGCGCTCAAGCGATGGGGGTTGGAACGTACGCCGACCGGCGCAGAACCTGCGTCCTCGGACGGGCGAGAATACGAAACGGGACCGGGCTTCCATTCGTTGCGACAGCATCTTTCAATTGCCGTACCCGAACCTGTAAGCGAGCTGGTTGAAAGGCGGAAGCCAGAAACGTCGAACTAGCCTTGAACGAAAGGCCCCGTTTGCATCGCCTAAAAACTCTTGGGCCAAGAGCGATTTTTGGTTGCGGCGGGTCGAAAGCGGACAACAATTTTTAAATAGAAGGTGCTCGCTCAAAGGTTCGTCATAGGACTGACCTTTGCGCAGCCACGTAATTGCATTTGCGGGTAAAGGTTAAAAGTAGGGGCCTAGTCCGGCGGCGACCGAGCAAGGCGTGCCCGCAGTAATTGACCACTTCAAGCCGCTTTTCGCTCAATCGGTCGCTTAAGTCTCTGCGCTTTGACTGCGGGCAACGTTTTTAAGCAAGGGCAAAAGTAGTAGTCCGTGCGACCAAAACGGGCCATGTAGGGATGTAACGGATAGTGTTAATAGTGTTATACTATAGTAACAGAGCATAAACCAACTAATGATGCAGAAGTTGGATTTGGCTTGAAATTGCTAAGCAGGCTACTACAACGAACTCATGGCTGAAAAAAGCGGACTAAAAGAAATAATGAGCCTGCGTGAGGTGGCGGAACTTTTGCGCTGCAACCGGTCTACGATATACCGGATGCTCAAGCGGCACGAAATTCCTGGCTTTAAGGTCGGAGGTGATTGGAGATTCGAGCGATCCGAGATCGAGGCCTGGATCGCCAGAAGAACCCAGGAAACTGCTGCTTCGCGAAAAGGGGGTAAGAAAGTCCCCTCACGTAACTCTGAATCTGGTTAAAGGGTTGAGCTCCATTAGCACGGAGCAAAGGCCCGAAAACGACCGTCAGAACAGTCGTATCCGCCCGCCTGGGTAGCGCGAGCTTTCCGCCTCCTAAACAGAAACCCTTCCGTACGCCGTGACAACCACTGCGCTTGGCGCAAGCCAACGCCGTACGCATCCTAAGGACTGAACATTTTTGTTGCTCAGTTTTGTTGCTTACTCTGGTTTTGCCGTTTTTTAGGCTTGACAGAGGCTTACGCGGGGGTGTACTGGATAAGAAGCCAGACGGCGGCTTAGCCTTAATAGGGAAGTCGGTGCAAGTCCGACGCGGCCCCCGCCACTGTGATCGGGGACGAACGCGGTCTACTGCCACTGCCGGACAATTCGGGACTTGTTACGGATTGTCGGCGGGAAGGTTGCCGCAAGTAGGATGATCCGAAAGCCAGGAGACCTGCCGGATGGCGTTCCGTGGCATCTCCGCGGGAAGGAGGAGCGCCGGCGGAGCCGTAAACAAGCGCAAAATCCACCGTACTACTACATACTCCATTCGTTCAGCGGCTGAGCTTGCTTCCTCGCCGTGGTTTGCGCACGCTATCAAAGGCTCGGCCGCGTTTTGCTTTTAGGGATGCAAAGCTCGCCGGAAAGCGAATTTCTCGCTGCAGGATTGGCCGGTCAGCCAGGCGCGGCGTGGTGCACGTCCGACGATGGTAAACTCGAAGGCAAGGCGCAAGAGGTCTTTGCAGTTACTAAGCTGTGCAACTTGGGGAGCGGGTACGGTAGGGTGGATTGCCCCGGACAACGTCTAGGAGGGCCTTGGCGAGTCGAATGATCGGATGCGCCACTTTGCCGAGGGATTGAATTTATGGAAGGCGGCGACAGATCTTCCGGTCCCAAGAAGCTCCGCACGGGGTTTTCCACCGGAAGTTGCGCGGCGGCGGCAGCCAAAGCCGCTGCCTCGGCTCTCCTTTGCGCGCAGCCCCAATCCCAGGTGACGATTCTTCTTCCCAATCGAACGCCGGTTACCTTTTCGGTCGCCCGTTGCGAGTTCGACTCGCGCAGCGCCACGTGCTCGATTATCAAGGATGCGGGCGACGACCCTGACGTCACGCATGGAGCGGAGATTTTTGCCACGGTTGAGGTGGTCGAAACGCCAGAAATAACGATTCTGGGCGGTGAAGGCGTAGGCGTGGTGACGCGGCCGGGACTGGGTCTCGAGGTCGGTTCGCCCGACATTACGCGCGTGCCTCGCCGAATGATTACCGAGTCGGTTCGAGACGCGCTGGCCGCAAGCGGTCACGCCGAGCTTGGCGCGCGCGTTACGATCTCGGTACCCAACGGGGCCGAATTGGCGAAAAAGACGCTGCTCGGGCGTCTTGGGGTGGTCGGCGGGATCGGTATCCTCGGTTCGAACGGCCTGGTGATGCCTTTTTCCACGTCGGCCTTTCGGGCAAGTATCGCCCGCGCGATCGACGTGGCGCTAAGCGCCGGTCAATACGAGCTGGTTTTCACCACCGGCGGCCAGTCGGAAAAGTTTGCGATGGCGCTTTTGCCCGAGCTGCCGGAAATCGCCTTTATCGAAATGGGGGATTTCGTCTACCACGCCGCCAACTGGGCCGGGCGAAAAGGAGTAAAGCACGCGATCTTTGCCGGAATGATCGGCAAGCTTTCCAAAGTTGCCGACGGCAAGCGGATGACCCATGCGGCGGGCTCGAAGGTGAACCTGGGACTGCTTGCGGAGATGGCGCGCGGGCTTGGCGCACGCGATGAAATCGTCAGTCAAATCGCCTCTGCCAATACCGCGCGCCATGCCCTCGAGATCGCCTTGGGCGCCGGCGTCACCGGTTTGCCGGACGTGGTTTGCGCAACCGCCGCCGAACATATTCGTCGCTTTGCGGGAGCAAATCTGGCCATAAGCGTGATCCTTACCGATTTCGACGGCAAGTTGCTCGGCCTTTATAGTTCGGACGGCGCTTTGGATCGGCTGCGCCAGGGACGGGTCAAAGATGCGCAGCTTTGAGTTCGGCGCTTGGGTGCAAATGCTCGGGCGCGCAAGCGCGAAAGACGCAAGCTCGGCGTGGCTTGCCGTTCGCGAAGCGTGCCCGCAAGAAGCTTTGAGTGAAGTGAAAGGCAAGCTTGGCAGATGAGTTCCGGTCCGATGGAGCAGATAACCGGTTTCGGCCGGGAAATCGAGGAGGAAAGCTTCGCCACGATCGACCGCGAGGCGGGCGAGCACCATTTCTCGCCCCAGCAATGGGCGGTCGTGCGACGGATTATCCACGCCACCGCCGATTTCGAGTTCAAAGATACGGTGGTTTTCCATAACGGCGCCGTCGAGGCCGGAATCGAAGCGCTGGCCGCGGGGCGCGACCTTGTGGTCGACGTCGAGATGATCCGTGCCGGTCTTTCGCCCCAGCGCTTGGCACGCTTTGGGATTCGCGCGCACTGCTTTATTTCCGAGCCCGACGTTATCGAAGAGGCGAAACGATTGAATCTTACGCGAGCGGTGGTGGCGATGCGGCGGGCGCGCGCGCTTATCCACGGTGGCGTAGTCGCGGTGGGAAACGCGCCGACGGCGCTGCTGGAGGTTGCTCGGATGGTGCGCGAGGAGGGCGTAAGACCCGCTCTGGTGGTGGCGGTGCCGGTCGGCTTCGTCAACGCGGTAGAGTCGAAGGAAGAGGTCTTGCGCCTGGACGTTCCGGCGATCGTTACGCGTGGGCGCAAAGGCGGCAGCACAATTGCGGTGGCGGCGATTCACGCACTGCTCGCGCTTGCGGCGCAGAAGTATCCGGCACCCTCGAACCCGTCCGCCGGCGCGCGCCAACAGACGCGCAGCGAGGCCAACGTGGCGATCGTCGGTATCGGTAGCGGTGCCCTCGAGGACCTCTCGCAACGGGCGCTTAAGTTAATCGACCAGGCAAAGCTTCTATGTGGCGGCGAGCGCCATCTGGCGCTCTTTCCCCATCATCCGGCGCGTCGCTTCGTGATCCGCTCGAATCTAGCGGAACTGGCAAACCTGCTCAGCGACTGGCACGAACCGGCGGTCGTTCTGGCCTCGGGCGACCCCAATTTTTACGGGATCGGCAAGTACCTGGTCAAAAAACTGGGCAAACAGCGCGTCACAATCGTGCCCGCGCCAAGCGCGATGCAAGAGGCTTTCGCACGGATAAAAGAGCCGTGGGACGACGCCGCTTTCGTAAGCTTTCACGGTCGACCGCTCAAGGTCGAGCAGATTACGGCACACCGCAAAGTGGGGATCTTCACCGACCCGCTCAACACGCCGGTCGCGATCGCCAACGCTCTGCTCGAGGCCGGCGCCAACCGTTATCGGGCCTACCTGTGCGAATCGCTCGGCAGCCCCCAGGAGCGGGTGCGGGAGTTGTCGCTCGAAGAGCTTGCGGGCCTCGGCGACGTTTCGCCGCTCAACGTGTTGATCCTGACGCCTAAGGAGGAAGAATGAAGCGGCTTAGTTTGGGATTGCCCGACGAGGCGTTCTTTCAGCGCAAACCCGAAAAAGGGCTCATCACAAAGGCCGAAATCCGCGCGCTCAGCGTGATCAAGCTCGCTCCCGCCGAAGGCGACGTGATCTGGGATATCGGTGCTGCGACCGCGTCGGTCGCGATCGAAAGCGCGATGTTCGTGGGTCGCACGGGCAAGGTGTTCGCGATCGAGAAAAATGCCGAAGACGTCGAGATCGCGCGGCGCAACGTGGCCAAGTTCAATCTCGAGGGAACGGTGGAAGTAATTCACGGTCGCGCCCCCCAGGCGCTTGCCACGCTCGAGCCCGACCCCGATGCCGTCTTCATCGGCGGCAGCGGAGGCGAGATGGGCGAAGTGATTCAAACCTCGCTTGCCAGGCTTCGTCCGGGCGGTCGCTTGGTGATAAACGCGATAACCCTCGACAACTTGAGCGCCGCCGTGGAAACGCTCAAGGCCACGGGCCTGCCCTTCGAGGTGACGCTGGCCCAGATCGCGCGCAGCAAGCCGATTCTCGACCTGATCAGGTTCGAGGCCTTGAACCCGGTCTTTATTATCAGCGCGGTCAAGCCGCAGACGAATCTGCCCCAGGGAGAACAGTAACCATGGTATCAAGCCAGCCGATACTTTACGGCGTGGGCGTGGGCCCCGGCGATCTCGAGCTTCTGACGTTGAAGGCGCAACGGGTCCTGCGCACGGTAGACGTGATAGCCTATCCTTCTTGCAAAATTGGCGGGTCGAGCTACGCGCTGCGAATCGTCAAGCCGCTTTTGGACCTCAACCGACAGAAGCTCGAGGGATTGCTCTTCCCGATGGACAAGGACTTCGCGCGGCTTGTGCCCGTATGGAGGGAATCGGCCAGAACGATTGCCGGTCACCTCAAGGCGGGTCGCTCGGTCGCCTTTATCACCGAGGGCGATCCGATGCTGTACTCGACGTTTCTTCACGTCTACGAAATCGTGGCCGAGGAATTCCCCGAAATCGAAGTGGAAATTATTCCCGGCGTGACCTCGCTTACGGCGGTCGCGGCCGCAGGCCGCGTCGCTTTGGGCCAAGCGGACGAGGCTATTGCGATCGTTCCTGCAACGTATCAAAAGCACGAGCTAAAGGAGTTGTTGCAGCGCTTCGATACGGTCGTGCTGATGAAGGTTGGAGCAGTATTGGACGAGGTCGCAGACACGCTCGAGGAGCTCGGGCTCAAGGAGCAAGCGCTTTTGGCAAGCCGCGTGGGCACTCGCCATCAGATCGTGACGCGCAAGCTCGATCTCTACCGAGGCAAGCGCTTGCATTACCTCACGACACTTGTGGTTTCCAAAAGGACCGAGCCTCTGGTGCAAAGCCTTGCGCGATCGCTCGACCAGGACGTATCGAGCGCGGCGAAGCCTAATGCGGCGTCCGACGGTGGGGAGGTCGCGGATGATTTGGCGGGGCTTGCGAGCAACGGAGTTCGAGCTCGAGCGTGCGAGCCAACGGCGGCAGAAGAAGGTGAACCTGAGCGGCCGCGCCGAGCGTGTCGAGCGCGAGGTGTGCTATCGGATGGGGAGAGTACGGTTTAGGACGGCCGATGACGGGCGGGAAAGTTTACTTCGTAGGCGGCGGGCCGGGCGACCCAGAGTTGCTCACGCTTAAGGCGCAGCGCATTATCTCCCAGGCCGACGTCATTATTTACACCGGCTCGCTGCTGGACCAGGGACTTTTCCGCGCGGCGCGCAGCGATGCCGAACTTCACGACAGCGCCCGCCTCCATCTGGAACAGTTGGTCGACCTTATGGTGGAGCGGGCGCGCGCGGGCAAGCTCGTTGCGCGCGTTCACTCGGGCGACCCGTCCATATTCGGCGCGATCCACGAGCAGATGGTCGCACTCGAGCGTGCGGGAGTCGCCTACGAGATCGTTCCCGGCGTATGCTCGGCTTTCGCCGCCGCTGCCGCGTTGGGGAATGAACTGACCGTGCCCGAGATCGCCCAGACGGTCATTTTCACGCGTGCCGAGGGGCGTACACCGATGCCCGACGGACAACGGTTGCGCGACCTCGCCGGCCATCGCGCCACGATGGCGATCTTTCTTAGCGGCGCGCTGATCGCGCAGGTGGTCGAAGAACTCAGCGCGGGATATCCTCCAGACACTCCGGTCGCCGTGGTTGCCTATGCAAGCCAACCCAATCAGAAGATCGTGCGAGGCACGATCGAGGATATCGCCGCAAAAAGCAAGCTTGCCGGCATTCGCGCCCAAGCCATGATTCTGGTGGGGCCCGCGCTCGACCCGACGATAAAAGAGCGCGCCGGCGAGCGAAGGTCGCGCCTTTATGACCCGAGCTTTAGCCATAGTTTTCGCAGACGAAACGCGCATGGGCCTGCGGCTTGCGACCAGTGTGCCGACGGGCAAAAAACTGACGAGGTGGAATAGATGAGCGAAGGTTTGCGAGGACGACTCTTTCTTGTGGGGTTCGGCCCGGGCGATGATCAGCACATTACGCCACGCGCTCTTGCGGCTATCAAGCAAAGCGATGTGGTGATCGGTTATTCGACTTACATCAAGCTCATCGCCCACTTGCTCGAAGGCAAAGAGGTCATTCGCAAGGGGATGACCGAAGAACTCGACCGAGCGAGCGAAGCTATCGAGATCGCACGCTCGGGAAAGACCGTGGCGCTTGTGTCGAGCGGCGACATCGGAATTTACGGGATGGCGGGGCCGACTTTCGAGTGCTTGCGCGAAATGGGATGGAAACCGGGCGACAACCCGGACGTCGAAGTAATCCCGGGAATCACCGCGCTTTCGGCTTGCGCTTCGCTTCTGGGTGCCCCTTTGACCCATGACTTCGCCGCGATTAGCCTTTCGGACCTTCTGACGCCGTGGCCCGTGATCGAGCGACGGGTCGAGGCCGCGGCTGCGGGGGATTTCGTAATCGCGCTCTACAATCCTCAGTCGAAGCGTCGAGACTGGCAGCTCAAGAGGACGCAGGAGATAATCCTCAAGTACCGCGCCCCGTCCACGCCCACGGGCATCGTCAAAAGCGCGTACCGAAAGCTCCAAAACGTGGTCGTCACCGACCTGGCTCATCTTACGGAGCACGAAATCGGCATGCTGACCACGGTCATAATCGGGAATTCGAGCACCTACAACTTCGAGGGGCTTATCGTTACCCCGCGAGGGTACGAAAACAAGTACGACCTTGTGACCCACGAAGTGCTCGAGGGTCAAAGGCCAGGCCTTTCACTGCGCCTTGCGGTCGAAGCGGGTAGCGAAAAGACATGAAGCTTGCGGCAATAACTCTAACTCGTCAAGGCGTCGACATCTGTAAGCGCGTCGAATCAGCGCTCGAGCAGTGCGATGTCTTTGTCTCGCACAAGTACGACGCGGTCGCGCCCGCGCATTGGCGGCGTTTCGACGGCCGGCTTGCGAGCCTCGTGGCCGAGCTTTTCACCCAATACGACGGCTTTATCTTTGTAATGGCCACGGGCATCGTCGTCAGAACAATCGCGCCGTTGATCGCAGACAAGCGCTCCGATCCAGCGATCGTGGTCGTGGACGTCACCGGTCGCTTCGCGATAAGCCTCTGCTCCGGGCATCTGGGTGGAGCGAATGAGCTTGCGAATCGGCTGGCGCAAATTCTTGGAGCGGTGCCGGTGGTGACTACTGGAACCGACGTCAACGAAACGCTTGCGCCCGACATGCTGGCCAAAGAGCTGGGCGCCGAGATCGAGAACTGGGAGGCGCTCAAGACGGTAAGCGGCATGCTCGTGGATGGCGAACCGGTCGGCGTCTTTGCCGAACCTAACGTGCGCTTGCCAGACCTTGCGCGCTTTGCCGCCAAGAAGGTTTTTCAGGTTTCGTCGCTCGAAGAGCTCGACGGCCGCTTCAAGGCCGGCGTCGTGGTCTCCCATCGCGCGTTTCCCGCAGATTGTTTTGGCGCGATGCCGGTGATTTTGATTCGGCCCAAGTCGCTTGTCGTCGGGATCGGATGCGATCGCGGAACTTCCCTGGAAGAAATCGAACAGGCGTTGGCTCAAGTCTTCAGCGAGCGCGGGCTGTCGCAACTGAGCATTCGCAACCTTGCGACCTACGTGCTCAAGAAAGACGAGCCGGGACTGCTGGAGTTCGCGCGCCGAAGAAAGCTCAGGCTCGAGGCTTTCGAGCGCCACGAGATCGGCCGCGTGGAGCATCTGATTCCCAATCCCTCGCAGACCGTGCTCAAGTACACCGGCGTGCTCGGAGTAGCCGAGCCGGCCGCGATACTGAGCGCTGGCACCGAAAGTCTCCTTGTGCCGAAAGTCAAATGTGGCCGCGTAACGCTCGCCGTGGCCCTTGTTCCGGAGGTTGGCGTCATATGATCGTCGAATTATTGCGGGAGCTTTGCGGATGGGACGAAGTGCGGGTGGTGATTCGCAACGAGAGCGCGATCGCCGAGCTGTGTGGCAAACCGCAATTTCGCGATGGTGACGAATACGTCACTGTGGAGATGGCAGGGACTGCGAGTCATGCCCACATCCGGCGCGCCTCGCTCAAGCGCGCCGAAATTGCAAGCGCGGAGCAAGGTAACTGTTCGGTGCGCTTTCTCGATCAAAACAGCGCTCCAGTGGCGACCGTCTACCTGCCGCGCACTAACAAGGCCAAAGACGATTTCGATTCTGCCCGGCGCAGAGCTTTCGACGCACTGGCCGAAAAGTACGCTCAGGCAGAGGGTGTAGCTCTGCTTTCCGCGCGATGAATGAGACCGTGGCAATCGTTTTAGTCGGCCACGGCAGTCGCCTTGCCGAAGCCAACCGCCAGTTTTTGCGCGTGGTGGAAAAGGCTCGTAGCCGCTGGCACGGCCCGGTTGAGCCAGCCTTTATCGAGCTCGCTGAGCCGAGCGTGCCGCAGGCTCTCGAGCAAGTGGCATCTTCCGGTATAAGGCAAGTGGTGGTGGCTCCCTGGTTGTTGCTCGCCGCTGGTCACGTCAAATCGGACATCCCGCTGTATATCGAGATGGCGCGCAAACGCTATCCGGGCGTGCGCTTTGTCGAGGCGGCTCCCTTGGGGATTCATCCGGTGATGGTCGAAATTTTGGCGGACCGGCTAGAGCAGGCTCAGTCCAATGGAAATCCCAGGAAAAACCGTGAAATCGGCGTCGTGCTGCTCGGACGTGGGTCGAGCGATCCCGACGCCAACAGCGATGTCTACAAGCTCGCCCGTCTCTTGTGGGAAGGACGAGGCTTTGGCGCGGTGGAATGCGCTTTTTGCGGTGTAGTGGGGCCGACCCTGGAAGAAGCGCTGCGCAACCTTGCCCGCGCGCGTCTGAGGCGCATCGTGGTGCTTCCGTACCTGTTTTTTGCGGGGGTGCTGGTCCAGCGTATCGAAGCAACCGTCTCGAGCTTTCGCCAGGAGTTTCCTTGGATAGAAGTGATCGCCGCGCCAACGCTTGGAGACGATTCCCGCCTTTTGGATGTCGTTTTTTTGCGCGTCAGCGAAGCGCTCGAAGGGCTTACCCGAATGTCGTGCGATGTCTGCAAATACAAAGTTAAGCTTGCCGGATTCGAGGATGACGTTGGCGGCGAGATCGCGCTTGCGCGCTCGCTTCGGCACGCTGGCTTGGTCGCCGCAGCTCCCCATGCGCACGCGCACGCCCCAGTGCGAAAGCATATTCTAGTGTGCGTCAACACCGAGTGCGTGGTTCAAGGAAGCGCTGCGTTGATGGCGGCGTTGCGCCAAAAGCTTAAAGACCGTGGCCTTGATCGCGAGATTCAAACCACTAAGACGAGTTGTCTTAGGCGATGCGGAGACGGACCGCTGCTCGTCGTATACCCAGATGGCGTGTGGTATCGCGGCGTTAAATTGAGCGACCTGGATGAAATTATCGACCAGCATCTTTGCGGTAACCGGCCGGTAGCCCGTCTAATCGATCAAGTAATGACCCCTTAAGGCACCAGGAACTGCAAGGGCTCGCTTTGTCAGTTGCGAGCGGTGGCACGTTACATGGGTGTGCCTGTGGGTTGAGTTGAAACTTCTCTGCTTGGTGCAGGGTTTGGTGGTTTGACGGCTCGATGCGACGAAAAAATTGTCCGTAGAGGAAGGAGGATTTTAGGTAAGCGATGGCTTGTCACGAGATTGCGGCGTTGCGGCTTGCGCTGATGAACGTGCTCGGTGGAGACCGCGAGGGCGAGCGTCAGCATGAACTGGCAGAGTTGGGAAAGGCGCTGGAGACCGAGCCCGTTATCGCTAATCTGGCCCGGGCCCGCAATTTCGCTGAAATCAAGGTACGCTTCGAAGATGCGATCGTCGAACTCGAACAACGACAGGCTGCCTTGCCCAAAGGAGATGCCAAACGCGAGTATTTGCGCGCTCTTGTGCTGGTGGTCAAATCGGCTGAACAATCGCTTCGCCGAATACATGATGAAGTCGAGCAATTTTATCGCGGGTTGGAAGAAATTCACGACCTCGTGCACGAGCTATACCCGCCAGTGGGCTGACAAAACACCCGTCGCGAATCGTGCGACTCGGTGTGCTTTTAACTTTTGGTGAGTGTGATGCTTAACCGATTTGACAGGGTTTTTGGTCAATGTAGCTCGCTCGGACCTCTTTTATGCTCGGTTTGGGTAAACTCGGCTACATATTTGACAGGCTTCGACTTACGGCTTAGATTGTGAACTAAGCGGGCGTAATTCAGTGGTAGAATGCCAGCTTCCCAAGCTGGACGTCGCCGGTTCGAACCCGGTCGCCCGCTCCCCGCACTATGCGCAGTCTTATCGCACCTCAGGTCGCGCAGCCTATAGCGTAGCAAGGCCAAGTCGAAAGCGTTCCGTTTATTTTTAAAGTGCGTTTGACCCACGCCTCGCGTAGTAATTCTCAAAGATGTTTTGCGCGGCAAATTAGGGAGCCTTGGGCGGCTTGAGAGCTTCGGTCGCAAACCGTTTTGACAAAGCGCGCGGCGCTGCTATCCGAGGCGCTTCGAAAACCCTGGCGCAAGCGCGTTCGATTCCACATCTTGAGTTGCGCGTTGCGCCGCGGACGCGCCCTTTAACGTGGCTTTACTTCGCAAGCTTGCTAAATTTGGTCTGCGCAACGAGAATATAAGGGTATCTCTCGAGGCGCGCGCGTTCTTAAAAAGGACGTAGCTCCTTTTTCGCCAGCTATTTTGAGCCTCGAAAATTTGGCACCGTCGGGAGGACAGGACTTACGATGAAAACCAGAGCCGCACTGCTTCTGGAAATGGGGCGTCCGAGGCCTTACGCGAAGTCGGCGCCGATCGTGGTCGAAGAGCTCGATCTCGAAGGGCCGGCTCCAGGCGAAGTGTTGCTCGAGATCGCCGCGGCAGGATTGTGCCATTCAGACCTGTCGGTGATAAACGGGTCGCGTCCACGGCCGATGCCGATGGTGCTTGGACACGAGGCTGCAGCAGTGGTGCGCGAGGTAGGCGAGGGCGTGGTAGGCTTCAAGCCGGGCGACCACGTCGTTTTGTCGTACGTGCCGGCATGTCGGCGATGTCCCGAGTGCGTGACCGGGAGGCCGGCGATGTGCAGGGTCGGCGTGGCGGCTAATCGAGCGGGAACGCTGCTTTCGGGTGCGCGTCGGCTCAAGCGCAACGGGGTTCCGGTAAATCATCATCTGGGGGTTTCTGGCTTTGCAGAGTTTGCCGTGTGTTCCCAGGACTCGCTGATCAAGATCGACTCCGACGTGCCGCTCGACAAGGCAGCACTTTTCGGATGTGCCGTGGCGACGGGCGTAGGTGCCGTGGTCAACACCGCCCGGATCGAGGCGGGAGCGTCGGTTGCGGTCTTCGGTCTGGGCGGCGTGGGGTTGTCGGCTGTGATGGGGGCCAAGCTGGTCGGCGCGTATCCTATCGTGGCCGTAGACATCCTGGAGGACAAGCTTGCTCAGGCGCGCAAGCTAGGGGCTACCCATACCGTGGATGCCGCCAAGAGCGACCCCGTCGCGATTATCAAAGACCTGACCCACGGAGGAGTCGACTACGCGCTTGACGCCACCGGCGTGGCCTCGGTTGTGGAGCAAGCGTTTGCCGCAACTGGCCGAACCGGCACCACGGTCGTGATCGGTTTACCCCATCCCGACCATCGGGTGAGCCTGCCTCCGGTAACCTTTGTCGACGAAGAGCGTGTCCTGCGCGGCAGCTACATGGGGAGCTGCGTACCTTGGCGCGACATTCCTCGCTTCATCGCGCTCTACCGCGCGGGAATGCTGCCGGTCGACGCTCTTATCACGAACTCGGTTAAGCTTGATCAGATAAACGAAGGTTTCGATCGCCTAGACCGTGGTGAAGCTATAAGGCAGATACTTTTGCCGCGCGGCTAGCCAGCGTAAAGTTAATGGTTAAGAGGGGTGTAAGCTATGGACATCGAAGAGGTTGCATTTGAAACGCGCTTTTTCGTAGACGGTGATTGGCGCAAAGCACCGCGCACCTTTGCTGTTAAAAGCCCGATAGATGGCCGTGTGCTGGCCGAGATCGCCGATTGTGGAGCGGAAGAAGCGAAAAGCGCGGCTGACGCCGCAGTGGCTGCCTTCGAGAAATGGCGCAAAACCACTGCTTATGACCGTGCTGCGATTTTGCGTCGATGGTACGAGCTTATAATTCGCGACGCAGAAAAAATCGCGCGTTCGATCACGCTCGAGATGGGCAAGCCGATTGCCGAGGCGCGCGGCGAAGTTCGCTACGCGGCTGGCTTCGTCGAATGGTACGCCGAGGAGGCGAAGCGGCTTTACGGCGAAACGATCCCTAGCCAATTCTCCCACAAACGCCTGCTGGCGATTCCCCAGCCGGTCGGTCCCGTTTATGGGGTGACGCCGTGGAATTTTCCTGCCGCGATGGTGACGCGCAAAGCGGCTCCCGCGCTGGCCGCCGGATGCACCTTTATACTTAAGCCAGCAGAGCAATCGCCGCTCACTGCGCTGCTTCTAGCCCAGCTGTGGGCCGAGGCTGGTGGACCGCCGGGAACGCTGGCCGTCTTGCCCGCTCTCGATCCGGTGCCCGTCACTGAAGTGATGATGCGCGACGAACGAATCCGCAAGATAACCTTCACCGGTTCGACCGAGGTCGGCCGTCTGCTCTACCGGCAGGCCGCTGATACGATCAAGCGCGTGTCGCTAGAGCTGGGCGGTCATGCCCCGTTCATTATCTTCGACGACGCTGACGTCGAGAAAGCCGTGGCCGCAGCGCTGGCGGCTAAATTCCGCAATGGGGGCCAGGTCTGTGTGGCCGCCAATCGCCTGTACGTCTATCCCAAGGTCAAAGAAGCCTTCGCCGAGGCTTATGCCGAGGCGGTGCGCAAACTGAAGGTAGGCAACCCGCTGGAAGAAGACACCCAGATAGGACCCTTGGTCGACGAGGCCGTTTTTGAAAAAGTAACGACCCACGTCAGGGACGCTCTCTCCCGCGGTGCCCGGTTGGTGTTCGGCGGCGAAAGCGGCGGCGGTCTATACTTTAAGCCGACCGTGCTTCTCGACGTCCATCCACAATCTCGCATCATGCGCGAAGAGACGTTCGGACCAGTAGCGCCGATCGTAAGCTGCGAGAGTGACGCCGAAGTGATCCGACTCGCCAACGCTACCTCCTACGGCCTTGCCGCCTACTTCTGGACCCGTGACCTCAAGCGAGCCTTTACCGTAGCCGAGGAGTTAGAGTACGGAATTATCGGCGTCAACGACGGCGTGCCATCGACCCCTCAGGCGCCTTTCGGCGGCGTTAAGTTCTCCGGGATTGGACGAGAAGGTGGACACTGGGGAATCGAGGAATTTCTCGACATCAAGTACGTCTCGATTGCCCTGACATAAGTTTAAGAGCCGTGCTTTGCTCGCTAGCTGCTCTCGGACACAGAGGAAGAATTGTCGCAGAGGGCAGCTAAGCGAGCTCCGGGTCGGATTTCCTGCCCCCGCTTCGGCCTACCTGTTGGCTCGGTCGTCGTGTTACCTTTGCAACATATGGCGCGGCGCAACAAGCGTCATGATTGTGTTCAATACATGAGGCAAAGCCCTGGATGGAAGGCCCGCTTAAAGGCGTCCGTATTATCGACTTGACGCACGCCGTCGCCGGCCCGATGGCGACGATGATCCTGGCGGACCAGGGCGCCGACGTGATCAAAGTCGAGCCGCCCCATACGGGCGATTTGGCGCGCTCGCAGGGCGCAGGACCGAACGGGCTCTCCCCTATCTTTGTCAGCGTCAATCGCAACAAGCGCTCCATCGCGATCGACCTTAAAACTTCCCGCGGAACTGAGCTGCTCAAGCGGATGGTTGCCGGGGCAAACATGTTCGTCCAAAACTTCCGCCCCGGAAAGATCGAGCAGATGGGGCTCGGCGAAAGCGAGCTTAGAAAGTATCGCCCCGACCTGGTTTACGTCTCTATCAGCGGGTTCGGCCAGAGCGGTCCGTACGTCAAAAAACGCTCTTACGATCCGATAATTCAGGCGCTCTCGGGGCTAGCCGAAATTCAGGCAGACCGCGCAAGCCGCCGGCCGCAGATGGTGCGCGTGATCGTGGCTGATAAAGTCGCTGCTCTCAGCGCCGCGCAGGCGATGACGGCGGCGCTGTTCCACCAGGCGAAAACCGGCCATGGCCAGCATGTAAGGCTTGCGATGCTCGATGCGCTGGTGGCGTTTCTTTGGCCTGAAGGAATGGCTCGCTTCACGTTTGCCGAGTCGAGCGAAGAGCCAGACCCAGACGCTCCCGACCTCGTTTTCGAGACCCAAGACGGCTGGATAACAGTGGCCACGAATACCGACGTTGAATGGCGGGCGTTAGCGCGCGCAGTGGGACATCCCGAATGGATCGACGATCCGAGGTTTAAGACGCCTCAGTTGCGCGTCAAGAACGCTGGCGAGCGGCGCGCGATGCTTTCGCGCGTGCTTAAGACGAAACCCTCGGCCCATTGGCTTTCGGTGCTCGAAGCTGCTGAGGTTCCGTGCGCCCCGGTGCTAAGTCGGGCAGAAATGCTGCTTGACCCACAGGTGCGCGCAAACGAACTTGTCATGAACCTTTCACATCCTTGCGCCGGACGAATTCGTCAAGCGCGACCTGCCGCGCGCTTCGACCGCACGCCGGCGTCGATCTACCGTCCGGCGCCGCTTTTGGGGGAACACACCGATGAGGTGCTCGGAGAGCTTGGCCTCAGTGCTGATGAAATCGCCGAGCTTCGTCGCGAGCGGGTGATTCCCTAATTGCCGCGGAAATCCGCATTTTCCGCCACCGAGCTTTTATCGTGCGCGGCGCAGATCCGCTGGCCCACAAACTGCGTGCTTTGTGCCAGTCCGTGCTATACGAGTGATTGCAAGGTTTCGTCGCAAGAGTGGGGCCAGACCGGTTGCTTTGATAGACTCTTTTCGTTCGTTGCGGAACCTTTCTCGGTGGCCAGATGCTAAGTTCGCCGTTCGGTCCTATAAGCGATTTTATGGAAGGAGGCAACAATGATTGACCGTAGCGCACTCACACAAAAAATACTAGTCGCAAAGGCCACGAAAGGCCTCACTTGGAAGGATTTGGCTAAGAAAATCGGTCGCGCTCCAGCGTACGCCACTGCAGCGTTACTCGGCCAGATGCCGCTTAGCGCGCAAGAGGCAAGGCGCGCCGCTGAAGCGTTGGGGCTTTCGCAAGAAGACGAACTTCTGCTTACCCAGATTCCTTACCGCGGAGCGCTGCCACAGACGCCGCCCACCGACCCGCTGATTTATCGCTTCTACGAGATCGTTCAAGTGTTCGGTACCACGCTCAAAGCACTCATCGAAGAAGAATTCGGCGATGGGATAATGAGCGCAATTGACTTTGAGATGGACGTCGAGCGAGTGCCCGATCCGAAGGGCGACCGGGTCAAGGTAACGCTTAACGGCAAGTTTCTGCCTTACCGTAAGTACTGATCAGGGGTTCGTTAGCGGGGTTTGACGCCCTAAAGCAATGGCGCTTAAGCGGTGACGGACGAACGTATAGGAGCTGCTCAGAAGGCGAAGCGCCCTTGGATAGAGCTAACAAAGCGCAGAAAATCGGACCATCCAACATGCTAGATTAACGCATGGCTTGCGGTTTTTGGGCTGACAGTCGCTCTGTGGCGTATCTAGATGCGTTTCATAGCGCAAAGCCATTCGTGTTCTAAAAAGTCTTCCACTCAAAACCGACGGATGGGACGTTCGCAATCGTAAGGAGCGTCGCCGTCTTTGCGCTGACAGCTCCGGATAACAAGGCTTGCTAAGGCTACTCGGAACTGGCGCAATGTCTTCGAGTTCTCCTTCTTCTTCAAGACACCGCGATCCGACGTGATCTGCCGTTTTCAGCGGCACCAACGCAAAAAATAAAAAATATCCTTGTGCCGTTGGGGTTTGGTTATCGCAGGCAATGCTCCGTGGCTTGCTGACGTAAAGTAAAAGCAAAACTCGCGAAGACTAATCCTGTGCCACCTAGTAAAATAAGAACATCACAGCGCTTGCGGGACAGGATTTTGGGGGATGACAGTTCAAGAGTCTAGCTTAGCGGCGCAGAATATTTTGCTCGCACCGGTCGCCGATAATATAAAGCGCCTTTGGATGACTCTGCCCAGCCGCTACAATGCGGCATCCCACTTCGTCGACCGCCACCTGGGCGAAGGGCGCGGTGCGAAGGTCGCGTTTATCGATGACCGTGGCAAGTACACTTATGAGGAGTTGGCTGCTCGGGTTAACCGTGCCGGTAACGTGTTGAGGCAGCTTGGGGTCGAGATGGAGCAGCGAGTACTTCTGTGCCTGTTGGATACGATCGACTTTCCCTCGCTGTTTTGGGGCGCGATCAAGATCGGAGCGGTCGCGGTGCCCGCGAATACGATGCTGACGACGGACGACTATCAGGCGCTCCTGGAGGACAGCAGAGCTCGCGTTCTGGCGGTGTCAGCTCCACTGTATGAACGCTTCAAACCTATTATTGACAAGCAAAAACTGCTAAGCGCGGTGCTGATATGCGGAGAGTCGGCTGAGGCGGCTTCGGAGAAACGGATCTATTCCTTCGACACTCTATGCCGACAGGCGAGCGCCCAACTCGAGCCAGTCGACACAAGCCCGGACGATGTCGCCTTCTGGTTGTACTCATCTGGATCCACGGGCGCGCCAAAAGGAGCGGTGCATCTGCACGGCGACCTAGTTCAGACCGCCGTTCTTTACGGGCAGAACATCCTGGGTATAAGAGAGGACGATTTAGTATTTTCGGCGCCCAAGCTTTTTTTCGCATACGGGCTTGGAAATTCTATGACGTTTCCGCTCCAGGTCGGAGCGACGGCCGTGTTGACCGCTGCTCGTCCGACGCCGGCGATAGTGATCGAACTGATGCGTAAGTATCGCCCCACGATTTTTTACGGCGTGCCGACCCTTTATGCCGCGATTCTGGCGGCTGCAGACGTTGACTTCTCGGGCGCCTTCGAACGGCTTAGGTGGTGCGTATCAGCGGGAGAAGCGCTGCCGGAAGAGATCGGTCTAAAGTGGAAGGAACGCTTCGGCGTAGACATCCTGGACGGCATCGGCACCACCGAAATTTTGCACATTTTCATTTCGAATCGCCCAGGCGACGTGCGCTATGGAACCAGCGGCAAACCAGTTCCCGGTTACGAAGTGCGCATCCTGGATGGCACGGGTCGAGAAGTAGCAGATAAAGAAATCGGCGACTTATGGGTGCGAGGGCCGTCGATCAGCCCTTACTACTGGAACAAACGCGAACAATCGGCGCAGACGATGTACGGCAGATGGATTCGCACTGGCGACAAGTACTGGCGCGACGAACAGGGATATTTCCATTATGCCGGGCGTTCGGACGATATGCTGAAGGTAGGCGGTATCTGGGTCTCTCCGTTCGAGGTCGAATCGGCTCTCGCTGCCCATCCCGCTGTGCTCGAAGCAGCGGTAGTCGGCGCATCGGACGCAGACGGCCTGACTAAGCCCAAGGCATTTGTGGTGCTCAAGGAAGGTTTCCGCGCGAGCGCTGAGCTTGAGGCTGAGCTCAAGGCGTTCGTTAAATCCCGTCTTGCTCCATATAAGTATCCGCGATGGGTTGAGTTTCGAACGGAGCTGCCTAAAACCGCGACTGGAAAAATTCAGCGCTTTAAGCTGCGCGAAAGTTAGAAGCGGCCTCCAATTTGTGGAGGGCAATAGCTTTGCACTCTACTGTGCCGAGTTACTTCTTGAGCGAAACCGAGCGCTGAGCGCGACTAGCGTCTTTGTGCTTGCGCGCTTCAGCCGCCTTTTTGGACCTCCACTATTTGGCGACCTCGATCCACGTTGCCTCTTTAGCAACAGGCGCCCAGCTTAATCCCCATCCAAACGTTTTTCTCCCTAGCTAAGTCCGGCTGCGCCATCGCAAATTTACGTGGATTGATTATGCGCGCTGGCTCGCATGATACTTACGGTAACAGCTGGCGCATCGACTTACGCTTCGGGGCTACAATTGTCGTAGCCGCGAGGCACGCGGTCAATGGAGTGGAATAGAGCCAATCCGGAGGCTTACGTAGTTCGCAGCGAGGAGCGAGCGCGATGAGACAGAGATGGCGAATGATAGGTATTGTCCTCTGTTTCGCTTTGGCGTTGACCTTTGACGAAGCAGCTGCTCAAGTGACGACTACGCCAACCCTTCTAGATCATCTTAGGATTGCTGGTGAGGAACTTATCGACGACTCGATTTACCTGATCGACAACGTTCAACTGGACTTCGAAGACATACTGCTTTCCCCACTATACGTAACGTCACCCGACAGCCCACTGTTTTCGCCTAAGTTTTATCTTGCCGTGGCTGGGGCGGGTGCTCTTTGGGCAGTATCCTTCGGGCTTGACAAATCGATGCAGAGCGGGCTGGGCCATATGTCTCACAGCGCACACGACATTATGGAGAATTTCAGCTATACGACGCTGATTTCAGCCGTGGGACTTCTTTACATTTACGGCCTTTACGATCAGGACAATACGCTGCGCCAGTACATGTTGACGGGCACGGAAGCGGCTGGAATCGGCGTGCTTTTCAACCTCGGCATAAAGGCGATCTTCGGGCGGTTGCGTCCCTCGCAAACGCACAGTCACACGGCTTTCTTCTACGAGAGCGGGACGTTCAATAAAGCTTCCTTCACCTCCAACGACATGGTGATCGAGACCGCGATGGCGACCGGGATAAGCGAGTACTTCGGTAACGCCTGGTACGTAGCAATACCCGTATACACCTTGCCCCTTCTCGAAGGATTCACCCGGATGGGGAGCTCGCAGCAGTGGTTTTCGGACGTTGTCGCCGGGGGGCTTCTCGGTTACGCCACGGCAGAGTTGCTGCTCTATCTGCATCGCAAGCACGCCGAGGAGCCGAGCCGTTGGCGGATAATCCCGATCTCGGCGCCAAACACTCCGACTAGGAGCAGCGCCGCTGCGCTTTCATCCTTCGGACTTGCCGCGGCTTATTCTTGGTAGTCCGGATAAACGCGACCATCGCCGCGCGCCTGGCTGGTACGGCGATAGGAATGTTCTTAGTCCCACACCGGTGGTTTGCGCGTACTCCACGGTTGCGCGCGCTCGAGCTCGCCTGCGAGCTGAAACAGCGTATCTTCGCGGCCGAAACGCGCGCCGAAGGTGACGCCGATGGGGAGATTCTGAGCGTTCCAATAAAGAGGTAAGGAGATGGCAGGCTGGCCTGTGATGTTGTATATCGGCGTGATGTGGACGAAGTTGGTTATCCGCTCGTCGGCCAAGTTGGCAGCCGGGTCCGTCGTGCTCACCTCGCCGATTTTGAGCGGTGGCGTGCCGATTGTTGGGGTCAGCAAAAGGTCGTAAGTCTCGAATATACTGGCAAACATGCGCGAGGCGCGTTGCAGGCTTGCCACGGCGCTTAGATACTGGGAAGCGGAGATCTGCCGGCCGAGCTCGTAAAGGTTCCAGGTCATGCTTTCAAAAAGTTCCTGCGATGGCTGGATACCGATAAGGCGCCCGACGCTGTCGATCGTGAAGGCGCAACCTGCGGCGAACACTGTGAGGAAGGCCGCGGCGACTTCGCTGTATTCCACACTGAGCGAAAATTCTTCCACCCGATGGCCCAGGTCGGCGCAGATTTTGGCTGCCGCATGGGTGGCCGCGACGCAATCCGGATGAACGTTTCCGCCCGTGGGGCGCTGGGTCGAAAACGCGATTCTAAGCCTCGGTGGTGGCGTCGTGACTTCCTCCAGATAAGGCCGCGCCTTTTTTGGCGCAACGTACGGGTCGCCCGCGACATATCCTTCTGTGCAGTCGAGCGCTGCCGCGCTGTCGCGCACCGTGCGGGTAAGCACGTGTTCGGCCACGAGGCCACCCAACGCGTCGCCGAGCATCGGCGCGAGCGAGTTTCGGCCACGCGTCGGTTTGAGACCTACCAAAGCGCAGCACGCGGCGGGAATCCGCATCGAGCCGCCGCCGTCATTGCCATGCGCCAGGGGCACGATACCGGCGGCCACCGCCGCGGCTGAGCCTCCGCTCGAGCCTCCGGGCGTATAGTCTGGGTTCCAGGGATTACGCGCCGGTCCATAAAGCTGCGACTCTGTAAAGGGAGTCAGTCCAGCTTCGGGGACGTTGGTCTTGCCGAACGGAATCAGCCCAGCGCGCTTGTAACGTGCTACCAATTCGGCGTCTATCGGCATCGGTATAGGCGGCACGTAACGCGAACCGTACCGTGTGGGCATTCCTTCGCAGTCGCCCAGGATGTCCTTGAGCAGAAATGGTACGCCGGTAAAGGGCCCGACGTCTGGCGTAAGGCGTTTGGCGGCGTCGCGGGCTTGCTCGTAAGCCTTATATACCACTGCATTGAGAAGGCCGTTGTGTTTCTCGACGCGAGCTATCGCCTCCTCGAGCAGCTCGACGGCGCTGACTTCGCGTTTGCGCACCAGCTCGCCAAGGCCAAGACCGTCAAACGACGCGTATTCTTTAAACGCCATTGCATGTTTCCTGAAAGACTTTTGTCTCGCCCGCAGATAGTTCAGCCAGCTCGGCGCTCTAGGTCAAGACTCTAAGGCAAAGGCGCGTGAATAGTCGCTCTCCTCATATTAGCTTTAGGCGGCGAACCACGAAAGCGGCATGGGACTTTACGCGGCGATTCGCCTCAATGAAAGTCGTGCGAGGGCGGTATTGGCCCTCCAATTTTGATTTCGGCGAAATAGGTGGCCCGAATCGTCGCGCTTTCTTCGTACTTTTGCAATACCCCTTGTACCAGGAGAAGCGGGGCGCTTACCAGTATAACGCGGTGCTTCTGGAACAAGTCAGGGCTGACGACCACGTTGGAAATGCCGGTTTCGTCTTCAAGCGTAATAAAGAAGAAACCTTTTGCGGTGCCGGGTCGCTGGCGAACTATCACTGCGCCCGCGGTTTTGACGAACGAGCCGGGCTTTGCCTTATGGAGCTCGGCGGCGCTGAGAACGCCGCGGGCGCTGAGGCGATCGCGCAGATGGGCCATCAGATGGGGGCCGGTGGTCAGTCCCATCGTTGCATAGTCAGCGAGCGTCTCTTCCAGTGGCGACATCGCAGGAAGGTTGGGCGGGCGCGTTTCGGGTTCGATGCCCTTTAGCAAGCTTTCGGGGTCGAGTTCGACCGCCGATGCCTGCCACAGCGCCTCTCGCCGCGCAAATCCGAAGGCGGCCAGTGCGCCGGCATAAGCGAGGACGTCGAGCTCGCGGCGACTCAATCCGATCCGGGCGGCAAAGTCGGCGATCGAGGCAAAAGGTCTGTTTTTCCGTTCCTGCTCGATTCGCAGCCCTATTTCGCGGCGCAAGCCCGAGATGTACTTAAGTCCGAGCCGCAGCGCAATCCCAGAAGATTGTCTCGTATGTGTCGCGGTCGAAACGTGTGACCGTGGTTGCGCGCGACGTGCTTCGTCGTTGGTCGATTGGCCATGCTCCACTGTACATTCCCAGTCTGAGCGAGTTACGTCGACAGGTAGTACCTGGACGCCGTGACGCTGGGCGTCTTTGACGAGGGTGGCTGGATGATAGAAGCCGAGCGGGTAACAGTTCAACATCGCGGCGAAAAACTCAGTCGGATAGTGGCATTTAAGGTATGCAGAGGCGTAAGCGATAAGGGCGAAGCTCGCAGCGTGCGACTCTGGAAAACCGTAGAGGGCGAACGAGGTGATCGAGCGGACGATTTGGTCGGCAACTTGGCCGGTGATACCGTTGCGCGCCATGCCTTCTCGAAGCCGCTTCTCGATCGCCTGCATTCTTTGAGGCGAGCGCCTAAAACCCATCGCGCGTCTAAGCTCTTCGGCTTCGCCTCCGGTGAAGCCCGCCACCGCCATCGCTATTCGCAATAGCTGTTCCTGGAACAACGGAACCCCGAGCGTGCGGCGCAAAATGGGTTCTAGCGCCGGATGGGCGTATGTGACGGGCGCACGTCCGGCTCGGCGCTCGAGGTAAGGATGCACCATGTCGCCTACGATCGGGCCGGGACGAATTATGGCCACCTCCACCACCAAGTCGTAGAAGGTGCGCGGCTTCATCCTGACCAGCGTCGCCATCTGGGCGCGGCTTTCGACCTGGAAGACTCCGATCGTATCGGCCCGCCGGAGCATCGCGTAGACCTCGGGATCGTCATGCGGAAGATGGGCCAGATCGATCGCGATATTTTCGTGCTCACCGATCAGCGCGATCGCTTTTTCCAGCACCGCCAGCATCCCTAGTCCGAGCAGATCGGTCTTGATTATCCCCAGGTCCGCGCAATCCTCCTTGTCCCATTGAATCACCACCCGGCCAGGCATCGTGGCCGGCTCGAGCGGCACGATCTCATCCAGCGGTCCCGCGGCGATCACCATGCCGCCGCTGTGCTGTCCGAGATGGCGTGGAAGACCTTGCATGCGACGTACTAGCTCGAGCAAGAGCTTGACACGCGGCGTCCTTGGGTCGATACCTCCGCGTTTTAGCAGAGAGGCGAGTTCGTCGTGATGGTCGCGGAAGGCGTAAGCCTGGGCCAGCTTGGCTAGTCGCTCGACCTGCTCGGGCGGAAAACCCAGAACTTTGGCCGTATCGCGCATGGCGCTTCGCGTCTGAAAAGTGATTACGTTGGCGGTCATCGCGGCGCCGCGGTCGCCGTAGCGCCGATAGACGTACTGGATGACTTTTTCGCGCTGCTCGCCGCTGGGCAGATCCAGATCGATGTCGGGCCATTCGCCGCGCTCCTCGGACAGAAAGCGCTCGAAAAGCAAGTCCATGTTCAGCGCGTCCACAGCCGTAATCCCCAGCGCGTAGCATACCGCGCTGTTGGCGGCGGAACCGCGTCCTTGGACGAGAATTTGGTTTTCACGACAGAATTGGACGATGTCCCAGACGATAAGAAAGTAGCCGGCAAGGTTGAGCTTGGCGATCAGCGATAACTCGTGTTCGAGTCTGGCACGGACCCTTGTGTCGAGCTTCGCCCCCCATCGCTTGCGCGCCCCAGCATAAGTCAAGGCTCTAAGATAACTATCCGCAGTTTCCCCATAAGGCAGTGGATAATCGGGAAAACGGTAGCCCAGGTTGCTCAGAGTAAACTCGCATCGCTCGGCGATCTCTACGCTTCTTGCGAGCGCCTCCGGCAGATCGCGAAACAGGCTCGCCATCGCGTCGGGCGGCTTTAGATAGCGTTCGCTGTTGATCCAGAGCCGACGCCCTGCTTCTTCCAGGGTGCATTTAAGCCTTATGCAGGTTAGAACGTCGAGCACGGTCCGCTCGTCTTCTCGGGCGTACCATACGTCGTTGGTAGCGACGATCGGAACGCGGACGCTTTGCGCCAGCGCGAGCAGCTTGCGATTGAGCCGCTCCTGGTCGGGATCGAAATGGCGTTGAAGGTCGATGAAGAAGTTATCGGGGCCGAAGATAGATTTAAGTCGCTGACATAAGGGGCGGGGATCTTCGCCGCGCACGAGCATCCGCGTAACCGGACTTAATGGGCCTCCAGCAAGGGCGATCAATCCGTGACCGAAGCGCTCGAGATCGTCGAGCGTGATCCGGCCCTTGCCCTTTGACGCTCGCAGCTTTGCATTGGTAAGCATACGGCAGAGGTTCTTGTATGCTTCGCGATCGGGCGCTAGGACGTAAAGCCGCGCCTGTTCCGTGGGGGAAACGTTTTGCGAATCAAGGTCTGGGATGCCGTCGTTGGATTCCCATGGCGTCGAGTCGAGAGTAAGCTCGGCTCCCACGATCGCTTTGATCCCCGCTTTTTGCGCGGCCTGATGAAAGCGCGGAGCGCCGTAGACTCCGTCGCGGTCTCCCAGGGCTATTGCCGGGTAGCCGAGTTCAGCCGCACGCTCTGCCACTTCTTCGGGGACGGACGCGCCCTCGAGAAAACTGAAGGCGCTGCGGGCGCGCAATTCGATATATGGCGGTCGCGAGCTCAATTCTCAGACTCCGGATGGGACCTTGCAGCTGGAGAACATTCCAGATCGAAGCCGTCCATTGAGAGCTTTAGTCGCTCAGTCATAGACGCCGTCGAGGAACCAGCGCGCCAAATGCAAGTCGTAGAACACGCGATAGACGCCGCCGTCGTCGAGGGCCAAATCGTAGTAATCGCGCGCAAGCGGCGTCGAGTCGCGATCCGTCGAGGGCGCTTCCAGGCCAGAGCTGGCGGTCGGTTGAGATTTCGTTGGCTTTGACGAAAAGTACCGACGCCACCATTCGCCGTGTCGCCGCCAGGGGCCGGCCACCGAGATCACGCGCCCACATACCGAGCGCCCGCGCACGAACTCGGGAATATCGCGCGCGCACATCACCTCTATTTCCTCGGTGGGCCTGATAGCGCGGACTACTAGTTGCGCGGCGGCGTGCAAGCGCGGCCTCTGGGGTGGAAGTCCAGCTTGTGAAGGTGCAAACTGGCGGCGCTCGAACGCTTCTGGTCGGTGAGAATTAACCGGCACGAGTGCCCCTACGCCTTCGGGTCCGCACAGCGCGGCCAGCCGCGCGAGCATAACTTCCATTTGCATCGGCGCCGGTATCGAGGGCGCGAACATGTCGCTTTGGAGCGGGCGCGGCGAGCGCGGTTCGATCGCGATTCGAACCGCCTCGACGGCCATCGGCGGCGGATTACGTTCAAGACTAAGCATCAGCAGAGCAAGAAGCGAGCGCGTATCGTTGGTGGAAGCGGCTACCGCCACCTGCCGAACGTCGCGGCGGCGGTCGCTTAAGGCAAGTTCGAGCGTCATATCACCTGCCACCAGACCGTGGAGTTCGAGCCGATCGACGACGCGTTCGACCATCGCGCGCATCACAAAGTTCAACGGCTCGAGGCTTTCCACGGGGTATTCGAGTTCGACTTTATCTTCGAACACGCGCTCCTGCGGTCTGGGAATCAAGGGCGACGACTCTTCTCCCCGCGCAAGTTTGACCAGCTCGACTCCTCGAGCGCCGATCCGGCTGCCTATGGCGCGAACATCGAGGTTAGCGAGCTCGCCCAATCGCCGTATTCCCCATCGGCGCAAGGTTACTTCCAGCTCTTCTTCCAGCTCGAGCATGTCTATCGGCAGCCAATCGAGAAATTCCCGCTCCATTCCAGGCGCGATAACGCGCAGTCCGCCGCATCGAGCAGCCAGATAAGCGACGTTCTTGCCGGAGGCGATTCCCACACAAGCCCGCAGACCGATACGCTCGACGCGGCGCATGAGCTCGCGCGCGGTTTCTTCTTCCGGGCCGCGTAGACGCTCGAGCCCTCCCACGTCCAGCCATACACGTCCGCCTGCGTCGTCTTCGACGGCGGGCGAAAAAGAATAAGCAACCTCGAGCAAAGCGCTCGCGCAGGAACGTTCGGCATCAGGCGAGCGTTGCAAGACAATAAGACCTGGCACCAGGGCTTGAGCCTGAGCCACGGTCATGCCATGTCGCGCGCCCAGCGTTCGGGCACGTCGCGAGAGCGCGCATAGCTGGGCCAAAGGAGAATGTTTGTCAACGACGGCGCAGGGCGCGTCCTGCAGCCCGGGATCGAGGCGCGCGAGCGCAGCAAGAGGAAAATCCGGGACAAAGATACAAGCGATCCGGCTCATCGCGAGCTTTCCAGCTTAGATCGCTACCTTGAGGCCGTTGCTTGCCGATATCAAAGAGCGCGGGTTGCACGCCGAAGCAGGGCCAACGCGAGTTTTTTGCAGCGCAGCCATCGCGTACCATAACGCCCGACGACACGGGAGTCCAAGCTTGTTGCGCACGATCTCGGCTTCAACCTTAAGGCCCTCAAAGAGGTTAGGCGCTTCGACCCTTGAGCGGCTAAAGCGGGGCGAGCTCGTGAGCGCGACGGTTAGAGCGGCGAATGCGCCGCACGTGCTTTGTCTTGCTAGCACCAACACGGCCGTGCCACTTTGCCTTGCTTTACTGGCAAGCTTCAGCACGGCGCTGGCTGAAGCGTCCTGCGCTACGCCATCGAGGTCGAGCACCAATAGGCCGAAGCCGCCGGCCTCGAGAATTAGTTCTGCGGCGCGCCACGGTTTGGCGCGGTGAACCGATGACCGCAAGCTATGGATAGGTAGCCTGCCTGAAGGCGATGGCGAAGACGGCTGGTCGAGGTCTCCCGAAGAGGAGTTGCACGACAATTTCAACAGCGTGCTATCAGACTCGTGCTGTCGGCAAGCGGGATGGTCAGCGGCGCCAGGGAATACCCATAACACCCTCGTAAGGTCGACGCCTGCTCGAGCTAAGCTTGAAGGATCGAACGTGCCGGAAGAATCGACCCAAGCAACAAGCTCGCCCCGACGTGTTGCGCAGGCGGCAAAGCATGCCGCCAGGGAAGTTTTACCCGAGCTTCGCGGACCGATAATCTCGTTTATGCGGCCGTATACTACTCCCCCATCGAGCAGGGCGTCTACGACGGCCAGATTCGCTGGCAGGCGTTGTGGTGAGGAAAATTGTTCAAGCTCGTAGACCCGCTTAAGAGGGGCTGAAGTTCGAACCGTTATTAGGCTATAGCGTCTGGATACAGATGAAGGAATTGATGAATCTTCGGTGACTATGTTGGATTGCTCTAACGCAGTTGGCATAGCCATGAGGCTATTTCGCTATTTATTCGCCTAAATGTCAAGACCTAAAAGGCGGACGAATTTGCCTAAACGCAACGCGCAAGGCGGACCTAGCCACCTTTTGGAGCGGTCCGTTTAGAACCAAAGACTGTTCGTTGACCGTCGTTTCGGAGTTGCTTCAAGCTTCAAAGGCGAGGGAATACATGAACAGGGGAGGCGAAAGACCCGGGCAATTGGTTTGGTCACTCGTTTGGTCGGTAGTTTTGCTTGTGCTGGGTGTTGCTTTTGCGCAAACGCCGGATCGCTTGCACGAAAACTATCAGGCCGTTCACGGATACGGTATAAGGCTCTTTTCCGAGACCTCCAAAGACCAACTTAGCCCAAGCGCCATGACGACGCCTGACATTGCTGTGCTAAGGGGCGTCGCACTTGCGGACAAGACCATCGGCCAGGTTCAGGGCCAAGCGAGGGCGCGCGATGAGATCAAGTCTTTAGACGAGAAGCTTAGGGAGGAGTTTAATTATGTCGGGTTTGTTCAAAAATTCCGCTTGGCCAAACCACTACAATTTCCCATAGCTACTCACGGATATCCTACCGCGTATTACTTTGTTGGCCTCCCCGCTCTGATTGAGCCGGGAATGTTCAGTGTTCCACAAGGGGGCAAGGAGCTTGTGGCTTTTATTGACAATCCGGCCGACGTCGAAATTTTGATGCGAGCTTATCTGGCCAAGACGTACCACGGTAACGAGGTTCTGGACTCGACTCCCCTGCGAGTATTGTACGAAGGCGCGCTCAAAAAGTGGCAAAAATGGTATGCGGCTCGATCGTGGCAACTAAAAATGCAGGATGGTCGACGGATGAACGGGTTTTGGCTTCTACTCGACGACAAACATCGCGTTGCTAGAGCTTGGGGAATCAGGCGCTATCCAACGGTTGTTGCTGTAGAGACGGACAACAGAAGTGGGCTAGGATACAGAATCGTTGCTATACGGGAGGGAAAACTGCTCAAGAACTGATTGATTTCGCGGCTATCCACTCGAGGTGTTCTCGGCTGGGGAGAACGCATAGCACTTAGCCTTATGGCTTCGGGGAATGCTGCTCAGGAAGACGTGGGAGGTGATTTTTTAAGGCAAAAATTTGCTCCTCGATGCCAATCTGCGCTCGAGTGCGTTGGTGCTTGAATGAATCCAGGCGCCGCAAGTGTAGACCTCCCTTGACACGGAACCGGTTACTGCAGGAGCGCTCCAGCTATGCGCTCCGCCAAGTTTTGTTTTACCGCACTTATGCTTTCGCCGGCGGGAACGACCGCAACTAGAGTCATCCGCCCGCCGTTTTCAAGTTCCGCCTTGACGACTAAAACGCGATCGAACTGCTCGTTCTGTTTGGCGAAACTGCCAAGCAAGCCAGCCATTGGATTTGAGCTCGAGGAACCCGGGCCGCCAAGCGTTCCGGGGACGCCGCCGGCGCCAAACGGAGCCATCCCAGGCATTCCCATCATCGGCATCCCATACGGTCCCATCATTGTGGCAAAGGACTGCTGTACGCGCATCGCCTCGTGTTGTTGAGGGTCATATGGTGTTGTTGGTGGCGGGGGCGGTTGCTCTGAACTGCCGCTTGTCTCATCAAGGTCGGCCGTGCCAAGGGCGGGTGCGTCAACGCCGACCTTGGCGAGCAGGCGCCCAACTTCGGGGTCGCCAGGTGCAAGTTCTTGCAGTGAGATGCCTGGTCGTAGAACTTGCTCGCTGGTGGTAACTGTCAGGGTGACCGGTGCCTTGCTCGAAGATGTCGCTGCGCGCCCGGAGGCGGAGAAGTCCTCCGCGAGCACGCGCTGGATTACCGGGTCAGTGGATACCGCAATCACCGGCACGTCCTTCGGCAGTGGGGTAAGCGAGCCGCTGCTTTCGATTGTCGCCGCAAGGCATGGCGTCGGCGCAAAACACAATACGAGCGCGGCGGCGCAAACGAGCCGTCTTATCGCTGTTCTCCAACTTTCGCCATGGTCAAAACATCGATCGGCACCTGTAAAAGAGAATGTTCCTCTGACCATTTTTAAAGCCACGCGCTCCGCGATTGCGGCAGTTTTGATATTCGAATGCTTCGCCGCGATGCTTATTATTGTAGTCTATTGTAGTGTTGCGCAAAGATATCGCCAAAAGGTTTCGCGGCCGTCTTGATTACTGCACAGATTCATTTGCCCCGGCGGCCGGTTGGAAGGAGGGGTGGCCGAGTGGTTGAAGGCACCGGTCTTGAAAACCGGCAGCGGCGAAAGCCGCTCGTGGGTTCGAATCCCACCCCCTCCGCAGACGTTTTAGTTTTTGTTTACAAAGGCGCTATCCGTTACCGTTCGCTGGGTTTCGCATGACCTGTCCGCATTTTCTCCTGACGTGTGTCCCTTCGGATGTTCGTGCTCAGGCCTGCTAGGCTAAAGGTGCAAGGCTGCTCAGCTAAACGGGTGTAGACGGCGTCGCAGTCGCTTTTCTATGCCATACTAATTGATAGCCGTAAGGTTTTGGCTAGGTGGAGGGAGAGCTCATGATTGCGGGAAATTTGTTAGTCGAAGAGGCGGATGGCATCGTTACGCTTACGATGAATCGTCCCGAGAAGCGAAACCCGTTGTCGACTGAGATGATGCGCGAGCTTATCGCCGTGCTGCGCGAGATCAGCGCCAAGCGAGAGGCTCGGGCAGTGATTCTTACCGGACGCGGTAGCGCTTTCAGCGCGGGTCACGACCTAAACGAGCTTCGGGGCAAAGACCTTTCGTTTTATCGCAGCGTTTTCGACCTGTGCACCGAACTCATGACCACTATCCAGAGCATTCCCCAGCCGGTAATTGCGCAGGTGGGTGGTGTAGCCACGGCCGCCGGTTGCCAGCTGGTAGCGACGTGCGATTTGGCGGTGGCGAGCGAGAATGCTCGCTTTGCGACGCCTGGAGTGCGAATCGGGCTTTTCTGTTCGACTCCGATGGTGGCGCTGTCGCGGGCGATCGGTCGCAAGCATGCCATGGAGATGCTGCTTACGGGTCGCATGATCGACGCGGCCACTGCCGAAAGATGGGGGCTGGTAAACCGCGTCGTGCCGGAGGCGGAGCTTGCTGCCGAAACTCGCAAACTGGCGCTCGAAATCGCTCAGGCGAGCCCGCTTACCATGGCGATCGGTAAGCAAGCGTTTTACGCGCAGATCGACCTGGACCAGCATAAGGCGTACGACTACACCAAGGAGGTAATGTCGCTCAACGCGATGGCCGCCGACGCGCAGGAAGGAATCGGCGCTTTTCTCGAAAAGCGTTCTCCGATGTGGTGCGGGCGCTAGATGGCTTGCCAACGCGCGTGCGCCGCGATCGTCTTTTTGCGCCGCAAGGAAGAGCCCTGCTGGGAGGCGCCGGAGCGCGAATTGAGCTTGGCGATTAAGCCGCGTTTTTAAGCCCGTTGCGGCAGCGCGACGACCTTGGCGCGTCTGGGAGGCGATCAGCTCAGCGAAGCGACAAATTGCGCCATCCGCTCGCGTTCTTTCTGATCCGGGAGCCTGCCGCGACCGGCACCCAAATTGTCTGCCATGTGTTTTGGGTTGCCCGTGCCCGGGATGACCGCAGTTATCGTGGGATTGCCCAGTACCCATTTGAGAAAGAACTGGGGCCAAGAGTACGCGTCGAACTCTCGCGCCCAATCGGGCAATGGTCTACCGCGTACAGCTTGCAGCAGCCGTCCGTGTCCCAGCGGCAATGCGGTCAAAACGGCCACCCCAAGGTCGGCGCAAGCCGGGAGGATTCGCTTCTCGGCCTCGCGGTTGTCGATCGCATAGTCGATCTGTAGAAAGTCAGGTTTCTCTCGGCGCAACACCGCTTCCACCGCTGGGTAGTCGTTGTGATAGGTCGACGTGATGCCGATATAGCGGCATAACCCCTGATCTTTCCAGGCACGAAACGGAGCGAGGCTCTGTCTCGGGTTAGCCACGTTGTGCAGCTGCATCAAATCGATCTGCTTTGTGTGCAGCCGCTCGAGACAACCACGGATTCCTCGCTCTGTAAGTTCATACGACTCGAGTTTTGTCGCGACGAAAGCTTTGGGACGAAGGCCAGTCTGGGCGAGCAGGTCGCCCAGGACTGGCTCCGAGCTGCCGTATGTCGAGGCGGTGTCCACAACTTTGCCGCCGCCATTGATCAGTATCTGCAAAACCTGCGTAAGCTCAGCCCGCTTTGCCGCATCCCCATCCACGTCGAACACGCCAGCGGTTCCCAAGCCAATCACTGGAATAGGTTCTCCGGTACGGGGGACTCGTCGCACAATCAGCTGGTCTGTTTCAGCTATTGCCCTGGATATCCCACCTAATCGATCCAGTAGCAGCAGCAAAACTGCCCCTCCTGCAACCCGGCCACTCATCGCGAGCGCGTCGCGGCGGGTGACGAAATCGCTCCACGAAAACTTCTTTTCACAGCTCATATCTATCGTCAATCTAAGAAAGTTCCGCCAAACATCTTGCGCGCGCGTTGCTCGAACGCTCGCCCCAGCGCTATTGCAATAATATACCAAATTGCCGTGACGGGAACCGCGACAAGCGCTATCGTTTGAAGAGAGAAGTGTAGATGTCGCAACGTCGCGAACAGCCAGCCCCAGAGAGCGTCAGAGCCTCGGTAAACTACGAGGTCGATAGCGTTCTTCGCCTTGTATTTGTCTTCGCGACGGGCCACTGTGAATAGCGCCTGACGCGCGGGTGTCGAGATCGCGAAATGGATAGTGCGCTGAACGGCCTGGAAGGCAACTACTGTAGTCAACCTCGGAGTCAGCCAGAGCGCAAAAAAGCCTGCGCCGAAGGCCAGCGGCAACAAGGATGCCCCAAAGCCTACGCCCAGACGTTGCACCAGACGGCCCGTCGCGGATGCCTGCGTGAGCAGCGTCAGTACGCCGACGGCAAGATCGATCGAAGCGAATATGCGCGTTTGAACCGCTCGATTGCGCGAAGCCGCCGACACCACGTTGGCTTGTTCGAGATAGAGCGTGGTGGCGCAAAACGACAGCAGACTCACCCACGCCGCGATTCCCGCGAGATACGGCGAGCGCGTCAAACGTTTAAGCCCATCCAGAGCGCCCCCACCGACGGCACCGTCTTCCGCTGACGCCGCTCCAGCCTGAGCCTGCCCGCCATATGGTGACGCTTTCTCCAGACGGCCCGCGCAAAACAAGGCCAGCTCCAACAGCAAGGCCGAAATTAAAAGAAGATTTACAGGGCCCAATGGCCTGGAAAGCGTTACTGCCAATGACGGCCCCAACAGACTACCGGCGGTTCCGCCAGCGCTTATAAAGCCAAACAGGCGCTTGCTTTGCTCGCTAGTATAAAGGTCAGCCATGAAGGACCAGAAAACGGAGACCACGAACAGGTTGAACACGCTGACCCATACAAAAAAGGCACGAGCTACGTAAACCGTGGCGACGTGAAACGTCAAAAGTAACCAGAAAATTAAAACGTTCGCCGTGAAAAAGCGGTAGACTAAAGGGATAAAAGTGCGCGGCGGTATATAGGCAACGGCGGCGCTGTAGACTGGCTGTAACACCAGCAGCGCGAAAAAAGCCGCGGTGAAAAGCCACGGCAGATGGCGCACGCCGCCCACCAAACCCATCGTGTCGCGCACCGGACGAAGCACGTAGTAGGCTGCTAGCAGAAAGAAAAAGTAACCACACGACCAAAATACGGCCCCACGCTCGGCAAGCTCTATTCCGAGTACGCTACAAACTCTGCTAGACAGACTCGTCGTTTTGGTCACGGCAGCGCCAAAGCTCCAAAAAGAGGCGGTCGACGCCAGGCCGATTGGTTTTGATTTTCCGCCACGCCTCGCGCTTTAAAATAAATTTTAACTGCACAGGCTCATAGTATACTCCGGCGATTTCTACCCTATTGTTTAAAGCTTATCCACTTCGACACATTGGCTGCTCACTTCAAGGTCGATCTTTGTCCCCACCGCCCGGGGCTACTGCGCGAGAGGGGTGTGCCCTTCCTTGTTGAATCGCCTCGAGTCGGTCGGCTGCCCTGTTGATTGCTCGCGTGGCGTCGTCTACGGTGGCTGCCGCTCGGCTCGCAGCGAGCGAAGCTTGCTGCGCGGCGTCGAGCGCCTTAGCTGCTGCTGCTTGCGCGCGTGCCGCGGCCTCTTGTGCCCGCGCGGCAGCCTCTTGTGCGCGAATGATTTCTTCCTGTTGCCGTTGCGACATCCCGCAGGCCGCAAGCGTCAAGGTCGTTGCGAGTAGTGCGAAAGCCAAACGCGGCGGCGGTAAAATTTTCGGTTTCATAGATCCCTCACTCACAAAGAAACCCGCGACCTCAATCGCGGGAGAAATTGCAGGTACGCGAAGCGCACCATGCGGCGCGAACATTGTGCTCTTAGAGTGCACGGCGACTTTAACGCAAGTCGTAACCTTGCCCGGATGGGCAAGAGTGCCGTCCTGCCTAGGACGCGTGGAAACTTGCCAGATGTTCCGGTGGATGGTCAAACAGTTCATTCAAAACAACTAAAGCCAGCGACTTTAATTTGTGGGTGGTCTACTTACTCTTATGCTTCCTTACCGAAAACGTTTACTATAAACGTACTCATCGTAGGCTTCGCTCGTCGCTTCAATTTTTTCGGCGACCTACGACTTTTACTGTGGCCTTGGACGAGCGGTCGAATAAAACGTCTCCCAAGCGGCGCTAAAGAGCCGCCAGCAGCACGGCAGTCACTCCAGTGAGAAAGATGCCATCGAAGGTGCCTGCGCCTCCAATGGACACCACTGGAGCGCCGAGGTTAGCCACCTTGTGAAGATTAGTCAGATCGGCGCCGATCAATGTACCAAGAACTCCACTCGTATACGCGATGACGTGAACGATGTGTCGCCTGTGCGCCCTTGGAGCCAGGATAATCGCAGCTAGCGCAGCAGTTATCGGCGGAACGAAGACCGGTAGCGCAATTCCGAGGCCACGAATCGGCCGGGCAAACTGATGGGTAACAAAAGCGACTACCGCTGTGCCTAGCACCGACGGTAGTATCGCCTCGGGAGTGCGCGTCAAAGCATAAGCCGTAACCGCCAATGGCACCAGTGCCCCGCCGATATTAACCGCTACAGTAGTTTTGGGGCCCGCGTACTCGAACGGAATCGCATAAACGATCCCGAAGTAATTGATTGTGGCGACTAGCGGTCGTGGCCCTGATTCAACCGTGTACAGGGGGATGTTCACGTAGCTACCCAACAAGCTTACTAGTAAAACGAAAAGAGCTGCCCGCGGTCGCAATCCTAAAACGCGGAAGGCGTAGCTAATCAGCTCGATTTGAATTAACAAGAAAAGAATGGCCAAAAAAGCCAGCGCAATTAGCAGGTAGATCATGAGAAAGGGCGCAAAAAGCATGCTTTTTACCCTCCTAATTCAATGACGAACGTTCGTGCCGCCCGAGCCCGCTCCTTGACTGACCGTCCTGTGGACTGCCCGTAAAAGTTATAAAAGTGGCGGTAACGCGCCCGCTCGCTCGTGCAGAAGTCTTATCCGCGACCGTGCCTGAGCCGTCCACCGCGCGGATCGCGCGTCTTCTCCCGCTAATCCGATTATCCTACAATCTTTTCAGGTCCGTCGCGCTCCTTCTGTATCCGCTTTGGAGTCATTCTGGCTCCTAAAGCTGTCCGCCTCGCGAGCTATAAAGACTATCAATCGTGAAAGCACGGAGCGTTTTAGGCAGTCATTCCCCAGACCAGCAGTGCCGTTAGAAGCCGCGCTGTCAGCGCTGCGCATACACGCTCCAAGTCATTGCGGCCAATTTCGTTCACATGCGCGGCTATGAGTCGAGTTCTCAATCCGCGCCGTTACCGGCGCCGACTGGTAAGCCGGGCGCGGCCTCCGTCCCTCGGCTTTGGGTTTTGACTCGACATTTCGAATACAAATACCACTTTCTTGCGCGTGTGTCTTTGATACACGAGCGATTGTCGAAACCGCGGCTACCGTTTTCTCATCAGCGCGCCTGGTAAAAGACAATTTTCAGCGGGCACGAAGAGCATAAGACCAAACATGATGACAGAGTTTTCCGTTGCGTCTTTACGTCGCCGTCGCGGACTGATCGTAAAGTTGGGGCGCAATGGCTATATTTCGTATAGGGGTTTGTAGGGAGGCAGGATCGATGCTGCGCAAAGAGGAAATCCGCTATGTGCGCGAGACCATCGCGCCCCACGTCGCGCCAATTCTGTCGCTCTACGTGGATGTAAATCCTGCAAGGCCAGAGAACGGGAATAAAGCGTGGTTGGTACGCGTAAAGAATACCGTTCGGGCATTGAGCGTGCCGCGCGACGTTGCCGACAGGGTAATTTCTCACCTCGAGGTCGAGCGCCCGGCTGCGCGCACCTATGCGATGTTCGCCGCGCATGATCTTTTGCAGTTGTATGAACTTCAGGTCGATTTGCCGTTGGCGGACGTTCGCAATGGGCGAGTGCAAGCGCGATGGGGAGAACCGTACGTCTTTCCGCTGCTTTACGTTTTGGACGAATACGAACGTTTCGGTGTCGTGTTCATCGATCAGGAGCGGTGGCGCTTTTTCGAAGTGTTCCTAGGCGAGATCCAGGAGATCGGCGACGCTTTCGCACCTCTGGCTAAAGAAAGTGGACGGCTCATTATCGATCGCCCTGCTCAGCGCTACGTGAAAGGCGCTTTGCTTCGCGGTGGCGCCGCAGGGGATCGCTTCGTGCGCCACCTCGAGGCGTCGGTTCAGCGGTTTTATAAGCAGATGGCGCATTTGTTGCAGCAATCTGTGGAGAGCTGGCATATCGATCGTCTAATTTTGATGGGCCCGCACGAAGATACGTCTTTGTTCGAGCAGTACCTCCCGCGCTCTTTGCGATCGCGCGTGGCCTGTCGGCTCCCTTCTTTGCCGCGTCCGGGGGCAAGCGCAAGCGAGGTGGCAAAAAAGGTCGAGCCGGTCATCGAGGAGGTGCGCAAGCAGCAAGAGTTGGACCTTTTAAAACAGGTCCGAGAGAAGGGAATATGGGGACTGTCGCCGGTTCTGGAAGCTTTGCAGCTCGGCCGGCTCTATGTGCTCGTTGCACCGTGGAATCCGACTGCACGGGTGTGGCGATGCGAAAACGGCCTGGTCGTGAAGGATGAAACGGAAGCTCGAACGCTTTGCCCCGACGAACAGGCGCACCAGGTGGAGCTGTCCGATGTCTTGGTAGATCTAGCTGCCTCTTATGCGACGCGTCTGGAGTTCGTCAAGGATGAGGTTGAAGAAGTGCTGCATCGCGATTTCGGTGGGCTGGCGGGAATTCCCCGATGGTGAGAATAGGCGTGTGTGCGTCAAAGCTGAAAGACGCGCGCGCCCTGACCGTCTCGACGTGCCTGTCTCGTGATAGGCTTTGCGTAGAAAGCCTTTCGTTTTGGATTTGCGCGTCTTCCCTCCAAGACGCGGCAGGTTAGGACGAGGGGCTGGAAGGCGTCGCTCGACCTGCGCGACCGGCCGACGACGGTCTTGACTATCGAAAGCAGCCCGCTTGCTTACAAAAACGGCTTTAATTAACCCGTCTTTGCCTCAGTACAGGGCAGCTTGTGCGAGGAGCTAGGTTGCTTGACGTTGAAAAGTTAAGTTGTATTCTTAGTATATGTTAATTTTGTGAGTTAGCAGCTCGATAATTCTTTGAGCGCTTTGCAAGAATGAGAGGGTGAGTCTGTGATGGAGCGGCTTTACGCGACGAGCGCGCGTGCCATCCATGCGAGACTCGGATGCCTTTGACGGAGAAAAGTGGGGCGCGCGGTGCTGGCGCAAAGTTATGGGAGAAAGCGGCGATGGAAACGCACAGCCATGAATGGCTTTGCCGACAGATCGTGGATAACGCGAGCGACGCGATCATTTTCGCGGATATTGAAGGGATAGTGCGTCTGTGGAACGCAGGCGCGGAGAAAATTTTTGGCTTTCGCGCCGACGAAATGGTGGGCAAGCCCATGGATGCGATCATTCCGGAAAATCTCCGGGAGCGTCACTGGAAAGGGTACCATGAGGCGATGCGCACCGGACGCACCCAATACGACCGCGATATCTTGGCGGTTCCGGCTCTTCGTAAAGATGGAACGAGAATATCGATCGAGTTCACGATCGTGATGATTCGTGACGACGGCGGCAAGCTTCTGGGTCCCGCCGCCATCCTGCGCGACGTAACCACGAAGTGGAACCAAACGAAGGAGCTACGCAAGCGCTTGGCGGAGCTCGAGGCTCAGGTGGCAAAGCTGGCCGGCACTGCGAAGAGCTAGCCACTACCGTTCGAGCTGGAGTAACGGATTGACGTTACCGCTGATGCGCGGCGACGGCTTTGGCGTACCATCAGCGGAGAAGATCGAACGCTGGCTTTCGGCTGATTGGTCGTGACGGTCGAGAGGCTTTGTGCCTTTGACAGAGTGTCGACGATCTAAGCGATTCGTAGACTTGGGCCTAAACTTAAAGTCGCGCAGATTGCCGTTGCGCCGAGCATCGGCATCTGCCAGCGCATGAGGGAACCAAAATTATGAAAGAACAGGAGAGACAAGCGCTTCGTCCCAGCGTGGGCGGGATGCTCGTGGCGGATCTGGCCGATGAAGTTGCAAAACTCAAGGCCAGGCCCGAATGGGCCACGCAGAACCGATTGGCGGTAAGCCTTGTCAAGGACGAGGCGTTGAATGTGCTTTTGATGGTATTGAAAAGCGGAGCTCGCCTCTCCGAGCATCACACAAAAGGGCCTATCGCGCTTCAGGTTCTTTGGGGTGCGGTTCGGTTGAGCGCCGGAGGGTGCGAAGTTACGCTTCAAAAAGGAAACCTTGTTGCGCTTGACCGAAACGTGGTCCACGGCCTCGAGGCCCTTGAAGAGAGCGCTTTACTTCTCACCACCGCGATAGTTTGACTTTTATGGCTTACACTATAACTCGCCTTTGCACGGACTGCCTCGATACTGCCTGCGTCAAAATCTGCCCTGTGGAGTGTATCTACGAGTACGCTGGCAGCTCGCCTTCCCATTTTCGCAATCAGCTTTACATCGACCCTGAGGAATGTATCGACTGCGGAGCATGCGAGCCGGAATGTCCTTGGGGAGCGATCTTTCAGGAAGAAGCCGTGCCTGAGATATTCGCTGACGACATAGCGTTGAACCATGCTATTCGAGAGCGTCGCGACGAGTTCAAGCTCGCAACCTACCGACCGATGCCGCAGCCTACTCCCGACCAGGTAGCCGAGAACAAGCGCAAGTGGGGCGCCGACCCGTCTTTGACGAGCGCTCGCCTTGCGGCGAAATACAAGCATGAACCGCGCAAACGGGCCTAAAACGGTGGACGGGCTTGCGTCGGTTGCTCGGGCTGCAGGACTTGTTAAACTTCCGGTTGCTTTCCGTCGCCCCCTTATCGGTTCAAACGCCGATTGGGGCGCGTCAATCCCAGACGGCCTCTCTGACGGCGGGCAGGCCACGGCTTTGAGTAAATTCAGAAGGCCGAAGAGCTTATGGGAGGCGAGAAAAAAGTACCGCGATTGAGCTGGAGCGGCGTTGTTCAGCGTGACTGGGTAATCTTTGGCATCTTGTGGGCGGCGATCGTGATACTCGCACTCGGGCCTTTCGGAATTTTGGCAAGTGCGGCTCGGTCGCTTCTTGCGCTGGTCGTTGTGGTTCACGCAGCCGAAGCGTTGTACGTGGTTTTTCGCCTTCGTGACGCGCCACAATGCGCAACTACCTGGCTTCTTGCCACACTTGTCATGGGGCTGCGTGCTGTGGTGGCTCTAGAAAAAGCGTTAAAGACAGACCCCGCGTAAGGTTGTGGAGATGAGTCTTCGATGGTTCGCCGTGGCGCGGGCTCTCCACGTGCTCGGCCTGGTTGTTTGGATCGGCGGTGTTGCCGCAATTACTACGGTGATTTTGCCGGCAATGCGGGAAATGGAGTCGGCGGAGCGCAAACTGCTTTTGTTTCAGGAGGTGGAAAAACGCTTTCGCCCGCAGGCGAGAGTCGCTTGGCTGATTGTTGGCCTGACGGGGCTTTACATGCTCAAGGCTCTGAATGGCTGGGGCAGGTTCGCCCGCGTACGGTATTGGTGGATGCATACGATGGTGGCGCTCTGGGTGGTATTTGGATTGATGCTGTTCGTTGTCGAACCTTTGATAGTCGGGCCTCGTCTGGAACGCGAGCTTACGAGTAATCCCTCTGGGGCGATCGCTCGGATGGAGAAATTGCATTGGGCGCTGCTTGCGGCGAGCTTACTGGTCGTCGCATCAGCGGTCGTGGGTAGCTATGGAGGATTTTAACTTTCAGGGAAAAGAGAGGAAGTTCGCCTCGCACTCGTTGCGTAAGGGCATGGCGTTATGACTTTGTCTCGGAAGATGCACGCCGTGAACGACGAAGGACCTTCAGGCGCCAGGCCGGGAGATCGCCTCTATCGATTACTTGCCGACGAGCACGCACGCCTTGACCGGCTGTTAGCTCAGGCTTCGAAGGAGCAGGGCGTGAAGGCCGCCGAAAGCTACCAGCGCTTCCGTGAAACGTTACTTAGGCATATCAGCATTGAGGAGAAGATCCTCTTGCCGGCTATCCGCCGAATTCGCGGCGGGGTTCCACATCCACTTGCAGCAAGGCTTAAACTGGACCATGGCGCGCTCGCGGCGTTGATGATGCTGCCTCCGTTGCCTTCGACCTTTCGGGCAGTGCGCGCAGTGCTCGACGCTCATAATCCGCTCGAAGATGCTCCAGGTGGACTCTACGATCAATGCCAGCAAATCGCGGGGCTGGAGCTCGATAGTCTTATCGAACAAAGCCGCTCAGCGCCGCAGGTGACAGTTTCACCTTGGAGCTACAGCCCAAAGGTCTTGGCAGCGGCGAAGCGATTGCTAGCCCGTGGAGGCTACGATCCGTCGCTACTTGACGATTCGAACTAGCGCTCGAGGGTGCCGGTAACGTATAGCTTGCTGGCTGGGATTTGAGGGATCGGAAAAGGTTTTGGATGCCTGCGCCGCTCCCTTGACGCGCGTCCCAGATCAGCCCCGGTACATGCTTGCGTCCAGGGTTTACCTTTGCCGAAGTCCGTGCTTCGACGCCCAAGCTGGGCGTTTCGTGCCCGATCGGCAAACAGTGCGATGGCACTGCTTAACGCTATTTTCATTTACCGTCGAAGTTCTGGGGAGTACAAAAAGAAAGTAGTAGCGACAGCGTTTCGATGGCCGCGTTGCGACTAGCGATAACCGTTCAAGAGCGCTGCTTAATCGTGCCTTTGTACATTGGGCGGATACTCGATTCGGCTTGTCTTTTAGACCCAAGAGCGCAATGCTGACGTCAGTGAACATGTGAATGTGTCGATACGGCGAGTAAGGGTTTTCGGCGACTCAAGAAGCAGGACAATGATTAAGCCCATATTGGAGAATTGGCGAAGGGCGTGTGATAGTTAAGAGCCTGGCACAGTGTCTTGGGAGGTTCGCTATTGATCGACCGAATCGAAGGCGGTCGCGAATTACTCAGCGCGAAGGGAGGAAGAATCGTATGGGATCCGAGCCTGCCGAAACAGCGCCAATCGGTCCGTTGGGTCTTCGTGTGGGGCAAAAGGCGCGCCGCGTTCAGACGGTGACGACCGAGCACGTCGAGCTTTATGCGCAAATCACTGGCGACCGCAATCCCCTCCATTTCGATCCTGACTTTGCCGCGCGCACGCGCTTCGGACGTCTGGTTGCACAGGGCGGGATAACGGCTGGGATGCTCAACGCGCTCGTGGCGATGGATATGCCGGGCCCCGGGACGGTTTTTATGAGCCAGTCGCTTCGTTATCTCGCGCCGGTGTATATCGGTGATACGCTTACGGCGGAAATCGAAATACTCTCGCTTAAGCCGGATAAGCCTGTCTGTCAACTAAAAGCCGTGATCACCAACCAGAACGGCGTGACCGTTCTCGAGGGTGAGTGTTGGACCTATACGCTGCGACCAACCTAAGCTAGCCGGATGCCCTCGAGGGTTGGATCAGCGCGGTTCCTGGCGCGGTAGGCGAGCACGATCCCGCACGATCCCACACCATTTACTCCGCGGCTTCGAGGAGGCACGACGCTGGTGAGCGGCACGTAGCTCCGCCTAGCCGTTGGCGATTGAGGGTTAACTACTAAAGATTGTGTTGAACGTCCCGACCGAAATTTAAGAAGCTCCCCCGTCAAACTTGTGGCGCGCTTTGCAGCTTTTTTGCACGCAAGCCACGCAACGAAAGCCGCTGCCTCACCCAGACTCGGTTATCAGGCCAGGCGAATCTTGATGCCAGCCGCTTGATTTCGTTTTCGCCGAAAATTCTAGGTCATTGACCGATAAACTCCCTGATAAGGTTTAGGACTTTGTCGGTCTGTTCGAGATGCACCAGATGAGAGGACTCGTCGAGAATTTCTAAGCGGGCCCCGCGAATTCCGCTTCGCTATCAGCAAGTTCCCAATAGGGCGGATCGACCCATACCGAGGGATAGCGCTTTTCGAAATCTGCCGGCAGCTCTCGATAAGGCATCAAATGAAACATTGAAATCTTCATCGCACCATCTCCTTTGCGAAAATCGACTGCTTACTTGAAATAGCGCGTATTTACCTGTAATGACGCGCTGCTCAATTCGTTTCTCGACTCACTGCTTCAAAATCCCGAAGCTTTTGGCCTAAAACGACCCATTTGGTACGCCGCACGCAACTCAACACCCAGGACCTGGGGCCTCATCCTCAACGAAGGTTCCTTGGAGTTTGCCTGCCGCCTCCCAGCGACGAATTTCGGCTTTCGATAACGCTCACTCCAATCCTTGCCATGTCGTGCTTTTCATTTAAGGTTAGGCGCGTACAACCTTTTAAAGCATCGAACCCCCAAAGTCCGCGCTTCCTAGGCTCGCCGGTAGGGCGACGAACTTTGATATCATCGGTCAGGCTCAGAGCCAATGTCGCTTCCAAGCCGGCGATAAACGCGCTTTCTTAAGTGCGCAGTTGCTCGGGCACCGACGGCCGATGAGGCATTCGGTGTAAGTGGCGTGGTCGGAGTAACAGGTAACAGGCGTCAAGAAGCCAGTAAATGCAAGCGCCCCCAATCGCTCTCTGCCTCGCTAGTTTATAACTTCGACCAGTTCGCCGCAACAAGGTGTGGCCTCGAATTTTGGATTCGCTCGCCGTCGGCGAACAACCTCATCGGGTGTGCAACGCCCATTACCCATAACCCGGCCGGCCGGTTCGCCGTCCGAGTAGCAGCGTTGAAGCAGCTTGCAGCGAGGTAACTTAACAAGGCTAAGAGCTTCGGCGGGCGAATTGCTTGCGCATTTGCATGCACGCGTACGTATACGCGGACGCTTTGCGCGTGGCGAGTAGAGCAGGGCTTCGCGCAAAGCGTACTGTGCTTTGATAATTACAAACAGGATTCGCGAGAGGCGGGGCCGCCGCTAGGAAGATTTATTTCTTCGCCTTACTTTAAGGCTTGGCGGAAAGCGCCTCCTGTAGCGGGCGCGCTCCTGCGCCGCTCGCTCCTCACGGTGGGTTTCGCGATATTTTTTGCTTGCCACTTTGTTGGCGCAGCGATGGCTACAGTATATCTGGTTTAGCCGACCGGCAAAAAAAAGCTTGCCGCAGCTTTGCTCGGCGCAACGTCTTATCTTGAGCGCTTCCTTTGAGTTTTCGTAAATATCGTCAAGCGCCACTCTTATCACCGCGTCCTCCAGTCTCGCGTCCCAGTAACTTAGCGCCCGACCGCCGTCTGCTTGAAGCTTGTCCGCCTCGAGGATGACCTTGCCGCCTTGGTATCGGGTCTCAAAGCGCTTTCGGTCCGCTACCGCGCCCAGAAGCTCCGCTATCCTGTCAACCAACTGCTGAAGACGTTCCAGGTTGTGCGCAAGCTCTGCCACCTCCTTTGCCTGTGGCTCATCCGGGCTTAGGTCGAGCCAGCGGCTTAGGTCGTAGAGCAAATTGGGCAGGTCGCCAGGCCTGCCGCTCGCGAGCGCCTCGACGTCGAGCTGGGCGAACTGCACCAGCCACGGAAGGATCTTGTCTTTCTCCATTGGAGCAGGACGCTTGTTCGCTCCTGGCCTGATTGGTGTTTTTGGGTCGACTTGTACGCTCATCATCTTGCTTTCTCGTCCAGCGTTGTTGTGTGCGTCAAATGTTAATTGCCATATCAAAAGACCTTTGTGTTATCGAACCGCCTTTTTCGATGCGCACCGTATAATCATATGAATCTTTAAAAATCATATTGACGGAAAAAAAGAAAAAGCAATAGTCTGGCAGTAAGTTGACACGAGGAGGTATCACAGCGATGAAGCGCAAGTTAGTAACGTTGATAGTGACGCTACTTTTCACGTCGGTTCTGCCAGCGCTCGCTCACGCTCAAGGATTGAGCTTTGTCAATCCCAACGCATTCGGCAGCTACACTATCATCACTCCTGGCCAGCCGTTGACTTTCGTCAATCCGAACGGGTTCGGCGGTTATACCGTCACTACTCCAGGTCGTCCGTTGACGTTCGTCAATCCCAACGGGTTCGGTGGCTATACCGTCGTTACTCCAGGCCGTCCGTTGAGTTTCATTAACCCCAACGGGTTCGGCGGCTATACGGTCGTCACGCCAGGGTTGCGATGAACAACCGTGGATGTGACGCTTGCGCTGATGCTCCGCTGTCAAGCTGAAATTTTCGCTAAGAAGCAACATGCGATGAGTCGCCATATCAAAGCAGGCAATCAGCTTCCGGATTTGCTGCTAATCCGCTCGCGCCTAATTCCCGCTAGTGAGCATCGCTACGCGACTCGGGGCGACTGGTGGTGGCAAGGCGACACGCTCGAGATACGTATCAGCAGGGAAGAGCAAAGACAAAATCCTTTGTATCCCTTTCTATTGTTAGTACACGAGATGGTCGAGGCGCTTCTTTGCCGCTTGTCTGGAATCACTACGGAAGAAGTTGATGCCTTGGATATGAACTATGGTGGCGACGGCGAGCCGGGCGACGACCCGCGCGCGCCTTATCGATGGGAGCACGCCACGGCCGAACTCGTGGAGCGCGTTCTTGCCAAGCGGCTTAGCGTCAACTGGCAGGACTATCTGAAAGGAGGAGGTGATGAGAACCTCGATTGACCATTCCAAATCGCAACCGCTTAAAACCGCCTTGCAGGTAAAACGTTCGACCTTCCGCGAAGCGTATAAGGCCGCATACATGGAGGCTCTTCGGGCGCGAATAAGAGTTGAAGAACTGCTCGATGAGGCGGATCCCCAGCTCCTTTGGAAGGTCGAGGGATGGAGATACGGCAGGGTGCTGTTGTTGGAAAACGGCGGCGCCTGGTTAGCATCCCCAGGCACGTTCAGAGTTTTCGTTCCAGGGAGAGACCTTATGGCGCAGGCGGTTGCCGAAGCGATTTTAGCTTATTACTTCGCGATGCAACAGGCGGAGGCTGCATGGCGCGTGTTCATCTCCGTTGAATTTGACGATCCCGACCTTCTCCCTCCTGATTCACTGAGATGTTAGAGAATACGCGGGCGAAAGGCAGGGGCAAGTGCTTTAGCTTGAGTGCCTACAAGCAAACGCTCTCTGAAGGGGAGGGAGCAGGATAGCACTGAGAGAAGTGGCAGCAGACCGTTGTCACAGTAGCTTCTCGCGGAAGTTCTGCCTGCGGCGAGAGAAGCTCGCGCGAGAAACTCAAGGAATACGGTGACCCTCGGCTACAATAAGGAAGACAATCTCGCCTTCTCCCAGGATTCCCAGTCAGGCTAAGCCGACAAGGAGCGAATGGCCGGCGCACAAGACAGGCCCGTCGCGTACTGTCGCATCTAGAGCGAGGGTAGCCGCCGTGCTTGAGCGCAGGAATTATCGTCTGTGGGACAACGCTCCCAGAGCGGGCATCACGAGACAGATACGCAGTTTCGCGTCGCTAAAACTTCTTTCACAGGGGTGCGGTCTCCGGTGCAGCTTATCAGCCGGGGAGCCGCGAGAATAGCGATTTCAAAGCCAAGTTCGCGGTAAAGGCAGATTATGCGTTCGGTCGCCTGATTGGAGATAATCACTGGCCCTGGATGGGAGGCAAGTGCGCGCGCAAGCCTGACCTGGTCGTCCCACGAAAATCCGTCCTTTGAGTACTGGGTGAATTCGACGTCGTATGGAGGGTCGGCGTACACGAAGTCGTCGGCTTGAAGCTTTACTGACTCGAAGTCGCCGCACGTAAACTCCCAGCGGGAGAAGACGGCGACGTACTCGCTGAAATCGCGTTTATATGTAATTTTCTTGTACCGCCCGAAGGGGACGTTGAACTCGCCCTTGCGATTGAAGCGGCAAAGTCCGTTGTAGCCCGTGCGGTTTAGGTAGTAGAAGAGCGCCGCCGCCTCCGCCGAGTCCTCTTTGCCTTCGCGAATGAGTTGATTGAAGCGCGCACGGTGGCGGTAGAAAAGCTCCCGGTCGTTTGCCATTTCAAGATCGATCTTGAGTCCTCGCTTGAGCCACCGATAGAAATTGACCAAATGGGGATTGGCGTCGTTCAAAAGGGCACGCTCGGGCTTAAGGCTGAGCGCGACCGCAAGCCCTCCACATAGAGGCTCCACGAGACGCCGCCATCGCTCGGGCCACCATAGCCGGGCTATATGGGGCACGAGCCAGCGCTTGCCTCCTGCCCATTTGAGGGGCGGCCTCACAGCAGCGGGAACCTCGAATCGAACGCAAGGCCCGCAGTGCGCGTGTTCCGCAACTCGCTTACTTGAAGCCATCCCACGTTAAGTTCCCCATTAACTTGCGCGCTCTTCGTTTTTTAAACTTTCCGCCTACGCCATAACGGTTGCCGCCGCGTGCCCAAAGAGTCAAACGATCCTTCGTAGCGAACGGCGGGTTACCGGAACGGAAATTTTGTGACCGTGCTGGCATCGGTACAAGCGGTTTTGCAGCAACTGCTTAGCCGGCCTGCAGCCGACGCTTCGCATCTGCGTAAACGAGCAACTCTAGCACATCGCCGCTAAAAAGGCCGCTCGAGGCAACGGCAAGTTGGGCTGAGCTAAGTAGCTATCGTTAGATGCCCATGCTGGAGCTTTTACTATCGCATTCGCTCGCGTAAAACTGGTGCGCCTGGTTGGGGTGCTGGGAATTTGCTTGCAAGCCAGACTACTAGCACTCCAGCGGCAACCAAGGTAAGGACAACGATAAGTTGCAGCAAAAGCCGCCTCGTACGCGACGTCATAAGGCGCGCGGGTCTGAGTCGCGCCGCGCGCCCGGTTATTTTCACTTTTTCGGGCGACTCGAGGTCGGCCAGCATCTCCTCGGCACGTTGGTAGCGGTCGGCGGGTCTTCGTTCTATAGCCCGCAGCACGATTTCCTCCAAGGCGAGGTCGAGCTCCGGTCTCCAGTGGCGCGGCGGAATGGGGTCACTGCTCACTTTGAGTTTCATCAGCTGGACTACGCTTTCCGCGCAATAGGGTAAATGACCTGTCAACATCTCATACAGAATCGTGCCGATAGCGTAGATGTCGCTGCGAGGGTCGCCTCGTCGGCCGCTTATCTGCTCCGGGGCCATGTAGTCAGGCGTTCCCATTGTTGTGGAGAGACCCGACCACGTCACCCGCCGCGAAGCAGAGTCGAAGGCGATGCCGAAGTCCATGATCTTGATACGTCCATCCGCCGTGACCATGATGTTCTCGGGCTTGAGGTCGCGATGCACTACACCCAGCCGGTGCAGATACGAAACTGCGCAACAAAGTTGTTTTGCGATCGCCAACGCCTGGTCTAACGGAACTGGCACCCCCCGCGTCATCAACGAGCGTAAGGGTCTGCCTTCGACGTACTCGATCACCAAGTAAGGACGGCTTTTGTTTTCAACCTTGAAGACACGAACGACGTTAGGGTGGTCGAGCTTAAGGCCGATTTGTTCCTCGCGCTCGAAGCGGCTGTAGAAGGCTACGTCGCTTTCGTACTGAAGATAGGGCAACTTGATGGCAACGAGCTCGCCGCTGCGTTCGTTGCGGGCTTTGAAAATCGTCGCCATCCCGCTTCGCGCAATCAATTCGAGCAGTAGGAAGTCGTCCAATCGGTCGCCAGCGGCCAGTTCACGCATCGAAAAGCCCGTGCCTAAGCTATCACTACCAAAAGGCGAGCGCAATTAAGCGTTGCTTGCAGGGCGTCTACCTATCGACGGCCTATTCCTGTCAGCGCGCAAAACCAGCTTCGCACGCGCTCAAATGGCCCACCTGGAAGGTGCGGCGTATCGCCGAAAAATCGCACTATCGCGACGGTCAAGTTATCGGCGGTTCCCCGCCGATTTGCTTCATCGATGAGCGTTTCACATGCCGCCTCGACCGGGGAACGGGCAGAAATCTCCTTTAACTCCTCTTCGCTAATAACACTGTACAGGCCATCACTGCAGATGAGCACCACGTCGTCGCTTTTGAGGGGCATCGTGATCCTGTCGATCGCTACTATCAACTCTTGACCTATAGCTCGGCTGAGCACGGAGCGTTGAGGATGGTTGGCAGCGAATTCTCGTCGTACGATTCCCGCGCGAATCCAGTCGGCAACCACGGTGTGGTCGCGGCTTAGCTGGGTAAGTTTGCTTTGGCGAACGATGTACAGCCTGCAGTCACCCACGTGCGCCGCAAAGAGCGTACCGTTGGATATCACAGCCGCTGTAAGCGTGGTGCCCATGCGACTTAGTTCGGGCACAACCAGGGCGCGATTACGAATTTCGATATTCGCGCGCTGAACCGCTCTCAACAGCCGCCTAGCTGGTCCCCACGAGGCTGGTGCGTCGCGATAGCTCTCGAGCGTGATCTCTACCGCGAGTCTGCTGGCGATTTCGCCCCCCTCATAGCCACCAATACCGTCAGCCACCGCCACCAGCACTTCACCTTTGCCGTCGCCCCATAAAACGCACGCGTCTTCGTTGTTGACTCGCACCGTTCCGACGTCGGTAACGACCGCGGCGTCGTAATTATCACCTCGAGCGCTGAGCTTGAAGCTTCGGCTCATTAAGTGTTCACCGGTCAAACCGTCCACAGTTGCTAAGTACTATATTGTGGGTTCGCTAATGACGTTTGCGACCTTGAACATTGAGCAACAGGCTCGCCGATCGTTTTTGCTCTCTGCCCGCACGTCGATCGACTAGAACTTCGCTCGGTTGTGTCATCCGGATTGGTGTGCAACTCCCTTCCTGTTTCGCTGTCGCAGATGCGCGGCCTTTAAACTACACGACATCTGGCGAAAAGCTCCCCATATAAGCTGCGTGCGGTCTCGGCAGCCCAAAACACGCCCTTACGAAAAAGTCGCGCTAGGGTGAAGCGAACAGTCAGAGCTCCTCCGGCGGCAGTCCATAGTTCGCATTTTTAGAGCCCACGGTGGTGGCAATATCGACATCGCGCTTTACTGCGAAAAAGATTTTTTCGACAGCCTCGGGCCGGCCTGAAAAGAACCTAGAAGTAGCAAAGCTCGTTGGTTACGGCCCGCTTCGGAATCGAAGGCTTCGCACTTACGCGCGCGCTACGGATGGCTAAGCGCACTGAAAAACCCCGGACACACTAAGAAGAGAAGCGATGAGCACGATTATTAAAGACGTCGCCGGCTGTTGGGCCCCCTCGAGCACGTCTGATCGCCGTCCTCAATCGCAGGTCGGAATTGACGATTACCACGAAGTGATTTTCGATACCGGATAAACTTTACGCCGGCCGCGACGATTCTAGCAGTGTTTGCCTGCCTCGCTTTCGAGACGTAACCGCGAAGTAAGCCCAACCGTACGCTCCCCAGATAACCGCGATCACTAGAGCTAGGAGAGGCTCCTTGACGCTACCGAGCCCCTCGAACGGGCCGATCACGTAAAAAGCAAGACAAGCGAGGTTGGCCAGCGCGCCGAAAACAGGGATCACGCCGTGCCGAAAGCCCCTGAAATCGTGTCGTTCGGCATACGCCACTATACAAATGACGTTAGTAAGTCCGTAAAGCACAAACGTGCCGAAGTTAGATACTAAAGTTATCAGCAAAAGGCCGTTTGGCAAGCTCGCAAGTTGGGCGTTCGACTTGATACCCACGGAGTACCAGATGTTGTGCGGTAATTGCGCGATCGCGCTGTCTGGTGGAGCAGCCGAGCCGCCGAAGTAATAGATCGCTCCGTAAGCGCCAAGGACCGCGCTAATGGTGGCGAGCGTCCAGATCGCGCGATAAGGGGTCAAATTCCGTCCATGAAGGAGCCCAAAATGGGTTGGCAACTCCTCATCTCGGCCCATCGCGTACGTTACTCGCGCTCCTGTGTTGATACAGCTTAAGGTAGTACCGACAAGCGCTAGAAAAACGGTCAGGGCCTCGAGCAGCATGAAAACATGACCCCGGTTTCCCAGCAGGGCGTCGCCAACGATCACCATCATGTCACCAACGGGAGCCGCGGAGCTTTTAGCGCTGCCAAGTCCATAGCCGCTGTTGAGGAAGTAGTTGGCCGCGAAATACTCGAACATGTAGCAAACGAGTCCTTGAATTGTCAGCGAAAGTAGCACTCCCCGAGGCACATCCCGCTTGGGGTCTTTTGCTTCTTCGCCTAGCGCGGTAGCCGACTCAAAGCCTACCAGCAACAAAATTGCGACGGTGGCCTGAAGCATGGCCCAACTAAAGGAGTGCGGGAAAACTACCGACCATGCGCTCGGATGGGACGGATTGTCACCCTGAAGGCTATAATGAACGACTGTCTTGACCGTGTTGCCAGCGTCGTTGAGCGTCAAACCAGTCGAGCCCTCGGGATGGCCTAAGCGGTATGCGATAGCGAGCGCGGAAAAAAACAGAAGCGCCGCAATTTGGACCACGTTAATTACGACGTTGGTTATTGTCGAGCCAGTAACTCCCCGAAACGCGATGTACGAGATGGCGTAGGCCGAAAGGATAGCCATTAGGGCCATAAACAGCGGGCCTGGAATCGCCGCATTAATGACCGACGGGAAGAAATTGCCTACGATATATCCGAGCATTACGCCGATTGTCGCGACCATTACGCCTGGATAGACCCAGTAGTACAGATGCGAGGCCCAGCCCACGATAAACTTGGCAATTCGTGCAAAACGGTAAGCTTGCGTGTTGTTCAAAAACGCCTGTTCAGCAAATAGATAAGAACTGCCAGCTCCCGGATAAAGCTTGGCGAGCTCCGAGTACGACACGGCAGTTGCGTAGGCTAGCACAAGGGCCAAAAGTAACCCCGGCCACATGTCAAGCCCAGACGGAAACGCGTATCCAGCCTGGAGCACAAACGTGATCCACAGAAAAGCCCCTGGCGCGATTAAAGCCATCGCGTTTACAGTTACTCCGGTCAACCCCAGTGTTGGCTGCATTTTTGGCCGCTCTTCCATTAGCGCGTAGACTCCTCCCCATTAGTCGCCACTAAAACCGTCGGCACGAAGAAACGTCCTTGACGATCCGGTGGCTCATTACCAGCGCTCACTGCAACGGCGATGCCAACACCGAGAGAGTTTGCAACGCGGCCAATTAACACGAGGTGAAGGACTTCGGTAAGCCGTCCGTGCCCTATAAGTAGGCAACCGTGCGCGTTAAATAGGCAAAGATGCCTGCTTGCGAGGCCAGGGAAGCTTGCTCTTTACAAGAGGAGTATTATGCGCATGCGGGTGATTTCTGCGATGGTCTAACCCCAGCAGTCCGAGCCATCAGAACGCAGATCGCACACTTGACCGATGGCGGCGACAGGGAGGTTATCTTCGCAGCGATAACCTGACTTTGCGGCGTGTGCGCAAGGTGCTAGTTAGCGTCAGGGGGTTCCTGACTTTGCGCTGGGTGTTTTTGCAAACGGCCCCGAAATCGCCAAGACGCGGCTTTTAGAGCGCTTTTTCGGAGTCTAATCAGGCTCGACAAAATCAATCGGGCCACCAACCCTTCTCAACGTTTGCGCGCAGCCCAACGAACACCGCGTATGGCTTTAAAAGCCGCCAGCTCCGGCTATAAAACACCCGAGTTCTTCATTTTTTATTTGTCTCGCCAGCCTTTGCCTGGCTAGCGGTCGGGTCGGTGCGCCAATAGGAAAGTCCGATAGCGCACAAGAGCAGCTCAGATAGAAATCAAACAGGGCCGCATCCAAACAGATCTTGTGGGAAACCTTCCACACGGTTTCCTGAGGAGTCGGGCCAGTCGCTCTTGGCTTCTGCCGAGTAATGGTTTAACCCGCCTTTTTGTTGCATGACCCAGTTTAAACGCCCACCTTGGCGATCGCTGCGATCGCTTACAGACCGTGCTGAGGGGCATTGTAGTTTGCAAAGCTTTAAGTTTGCAAAGTTTTAAGTAGAGGCCCAGGGCAACTCAGCACTGGCAAGCAAATCCGCTCAGCCTTGCTTATCCCACGTGCATTTGCCCATTTCACGCACATTTTGCGCTCTAGGTTGGTTAGCGTCCGGCGTAGCCTGATGCAGCGAAGTGGGCCCTAACTCCAGAGTTTTTCGTCAGCTTGGTAGCAAAGAAACTTGGCATGCTTCGTGCCTATGTGCCGCGGTTCACTCCGGGGGCGGACGGTCTGTTGACGGTAAACGTTGCTTAAGAAATCGAACGGGGTACAGGCTACAGGCAAGTGATTGATCATTCGTATGATGAGCGAGAATGAATATGAGAATGTCACTAGCTAAAGTTTATCTTTCGCTATCATTAGTTTTCCTTTTACCATCTGTTTTCGTATCGCTTCCAGTACGAGCTGAAGCTCAGAGCGCGAGTAACCAGAACGCTTCTGCTCAAGGCTCTAGTGGGACCACGTCTAGCGGCGCTGCTTCGAGCTCCCCGTCAGCTAGCGCACCAGGTGCAAGCGCCTCAAGCACCGCCGCCACAGGCGTGGGCGCGCTCGACCCGGCGCTTGCGGGCATTGCCGAGTTATACCGCCTTATGACTGAAGGAGTCCAATCGGCACAAAAGAACATCCAGGCATCTACTGGTATTAACGTTCACGGTCTAATCGCCATGGGATACGAAAACAACTTCGATTATCCCTACACCGGCGACAATCTGTACCGCGCGTTCGACTACTTTGGAGCGAACAACTTTGAGCTTATTCAAGGCGAACTTCACCTAGACCACACTGCCGCCAACCAGCCCGGTTTCGTCCTGGACCTTAACACGGCCAACACGGCCCAGGTCATGTATGGGCTGACCACCTATTATCGCGCACCGGGTCGCGCTGGCGTCTGTCCGCAAAGCCCTTGTGGATGGCTTGACGCGACTCAAGCGTTCCTTACCTATACGATTCCGATTGGCAACGGAATTGTCGTGACCGCAGGACGCCAGTATGGGCTTATCGGCTACGAATCATTGCCTGACTGGCAGACCACTAATCTTTTCGAATCGATCGGATTGCTCTACAATCTCGGCGAACCGTTCACCGTCACCGGAGTGCGCGCGTCGTATGTTTTCAGCGAGAAATTGAGCGCGATAATCGGAGTCAACAGCGGGTGGGATACGATCGCCTCACGCAACGCCTTGCAAGACCTGGAGAGCCGGGTCGTGATTACGCCCACGAAATGGCTTTCCTGGACCATCAACAACGAATTCGGTCCTACCCAGCCACAAAATACCGCTCCACGAGAGATGATCGACACCTTCGTCACTTACACGCCGCCGATGTTCCCGAGCCTGAGCATCACCGAGGAAGCTTACTATGCGATCCAGCAAGGGCCTGCAGAGATTTTGCCACAGTTCCCGGCCATACTGCCGGTGTACATACCCCACTCGGTGCATTGGTGGGGTAATGGCGTATGGATCGCTTATAACATAACGAGCCGCCTCCAAGCGGGGCTTCGCGGTGAGTATTTTGACGACGCTGACGGCTTCCGCACGGGTATTGTTCAGCAGCTATGGGAGATAACGTTCGGGTTTAACTACAAGCTTACCGAGCAAGTCCTGCTTAGGTGGGAATTTCGCCACGATCAGTCGACCGATCGCCCGTTCCCTACGCATTTTAATCAACCGAACCTTGCTTACATGAACACCATGCTCTGGACGGTGATGTATTCCTTCTAGCCTTCAGAGTGAGCGTTTTCGCTGCGAGCCCATTCGTTTTAGCACGCAATTGATTTCCGTAGCCCTTGGCTGTTCGAGGGGTTTCTTAGCTGGTCCATAACCGAGTTTCCGACCAGACTGGCGGCCTTCAGAAAGTTACCGAAATGGACGTTGCGTAGTTGTCGCTCGAGCCAGCAATTGCGTTCGGGAATTAAGTTGCTCGGTTCGGATGCCTGGCTAAGAGGAATTTCGGGACTTACCCGTCGAATTTTCGTTGCGTTTTCGACTTGCTGACGCTTGTTTTGGTCGAGAAGTTAAAATAGATTACGCTCAAGTTCAGCAAGGGGGACTATGCTGTGGCGGTATCGACACCCGTTCGTGGCGTTGGTTCGCAGGTAGACTATAGCCTTTCGTTCGTGATAGCGGCATCCGCGGCCGGCACTGTGATCGAATGGTACGACTTCTATCTGTACGGCAGCCTTGCGGTGTTCTTCTCTACCCAGTTCTTTCCCAAGGGCAATCCTACCGCAGCGTTTCTAGCGAGCCTCGCCGTCTTTGGGACAGGTTTTCTTGCGCGGCCGTTCGGCGCGATACTTTTTGGGCGCCTCGGCGACATCATAGGGCGCAAATTTACGTTTTTGACGACCCTTCTTTTGATGGGCCTTTCGACCACGTTGATGGGTGTTCTGCCGACTTATAACGCGATCGGCGCTTTGGCTCCCGTGCTTCTTGTCGTACTCCGTATTATCCAAGGTCTCGCCCTTGGCGGCGAATGGGGTGGCGCGGCGATTTATGTTGCGGAACACAGCCCCGACGGCCAGCGTGGCCGTTACACCAGTTGGCTGCCGATGACAGCCTCGCTGGGTTTGGTCATGGCGCTAATAGTAATCCTCGCTTTCCGCCTAGGTATGGGAGAAGCGGCCTTTGCCGCGTACGGATGGCGTTTTCCATTTTTGCTTTCGGCGTTACTAGTTGGGTTATCGATCTACATACGGTTGCGACTGCAAGAATCGCCGATTTTCCAGAACATCAAGGAGTCCGGCAGAGCTTCGGCGCGGCCACTAACCGAGAGCTTCAAGGACAGCCGAAACCGGCGCCTTATCCTGCTGGCGCTGTTCGGCCAGGTTGCCCCTCTCACAGTCATCTGGTACACCGCCCATTTCTACTCGCTCCTTTTCATGCAAACCGTGCTGAAGATCAACTACGTTACGGTCTATTGCATCATGGTCGTGGCAATTTTGCTCGCCACCCCGTTTTTTCTGGTATTCGGCAGTTGGTCGGACCGAATCGGGCGGCGCGATCTCACCGTATTCGGCTCCGTGCTAGCCGTCTTAACCCTTATTCCAGTTTACAAATTGATGGAACGTAACGCGGGAAATCCAGCGGCGCTCACGATTTTGGTGCTGTACCAAGTGATTCTGGTGGCTATGACATACGGGCCTCACGCCGCTTTCATGGTCGAATTATTCCCCGCTCGCATCCGATACACTTCCCTTTCCGTTCCCTACCATTTGGGCGTCGGCGTCCTGGGTGGCCTTTTGCCGCTGATTAGCTCTTCGCTCGTCGTTTGGACCGGCAATCGCTTCGCGGGTCTTCTTTACCCGATAGCGCTATGCGTACTAGGAGCGGTAATCTCGCTCATTTTTATAGAGCGCGACACGCATAAGGTAAAAATCTGGGACGAGGTTGCCGGCGAGCAAATGCCCCAGTATCCGGCCTGACCCGTGGTTGCGCAAGCCGAGGCGCTTCACCTTCGCCGCGATTTAGGATCCGCAGTGAAGCCCGACTCCGTTCGATGGTAGACGCCGACTGTGACCAGGATCTCGCGCTGGTCCCAGGTTTCTCGTAAGCAGTGGGGAAAGCATACCGGAATAGTAGAGAGTCTGGAACGGCCACTTTAAAGCCTAGGGAGTTTCGTCAGGAACCCGTCCGTTTCCATGCGGCGGTGTCGTGCGCAGAGGGTTCGATCGGTCAGACACTGATTTCCACATATCGGGATAACCGTAAGTCGCGGCCGTGCGTACCTCGCCAGATTCGATTGGCGCAAAACCAACGACGAATAACAGTGCATCGCGATGTCGGGTGCCGATGTGGTGAATTGCCGCTAGAAATGGATCGTGAGGGCGTCATTTCTCAAGCTTGAGAATGGGCCTAAAACTCATTCCTGGCCAAACGTCCTCGCTTAAAGGGGGCAACTGACATCTTGTCGCTTATGAATACCCTTCGCAATTAGGGGGGGCAGCTGCCGCAGAAAGCTAAGCTCTGGGGCAACTTCCGTTGACCGCTCGAGCGAGCTTGTGGCAAAATTCCGGAGAAACTCGAGAGGAGAAGTTCGGGTCAGCATCGACGCCTTTCGCGGCTGCAAGATTATCGACACCCGCGCCTACTATCGCTTCGACAACGACCGGTGGCTGGCCGGAAAGCAGGACGTGGGACTTGCGTTCGAGCGCTATCGTGTCCTCGCCGATGCCATCCTAGCGCTTGGTGAAGGGTTGCGACACAAGGCCTTTTGCGCGCCTCGAAGGGCCAATGGGAGAGAACAGTAGCGGCGCGAACAGAATCTTTAAAGGTGGGGAGCGAACGTCGAGTGCGGGGGCTTAGAGGGTCAGCCTCGACGGAAGCAATATCGTCCGGTTTGAAGTCTTTGCTGCTCGGTGCGACTGGTTCGCGAGCAAAATTCCTAAGCCAAGCCTGATCCTCGTTCGGCGGCATTTAAAGCGGCCATTCATCGACCCTCCTTTCGCTCAGTCGTCGCCCTCACCAAAAGTTCGTAAAAACGTGGAATGGTCGTGAGGTTTACCTTCAGGGTGAGAAATTCACGAGGCATCCGGTTAGGAACGTTCAATCGCGCTTCAAAATCATCCGGCTGCAGTTTTGGCTTCCGTCGAGCACTGGGCGCGTACTCGATGGCAGACGGCTACTGGTGCCTCACGCTACGACAAATGTTTTGAGTGGCCACGTCATGCGTTACCAGACGTCGCTGTTCAAGCTGAAGCGGATTACTTCGTAGGGTCCGCGGTAGTCGTCGATGAAAAGAGCTTTGGCACGAAGGTTTGTGTCGTCGATGATTTGGGCACGAAGCAACGGACGAAAAAGTTTATGTTCCAGCCGCCGCTATCCGCAAGGCCGTTACCAGTTGCGCTCGGAGGGACGAGATAGATGACGTTTCTTAGCGACATCGAGCTCCGGCCGCTTGAGATTGGCGACGGTCGTGGATTCCGACCGATCGGTCTTGCTCTCGGCAAGGGCGCGCAGCCGCTCGAGGTTGCGGTTTTGGCCACCGACCAGCGGCCGTCACTATCGGACCTGCGCGCGTTGTGGAAAACGCGCCTTAAGGGTCGAGCCACACCACTTCTTTTGGTGGCGCTTTACGACAATCGCGCCGCTATCTGTGGACCGACGGGTGAACATCCCCCTGCTTATACCGACCTCGATCGTTACCGGGTCGAGCGAATCTGTCGCGCTGCACTCGAGGAACCCGACCGTCATGCCGCGTTGCGCCGCCTGAATGCAGCGATTCCCAACCTCCAGGTATCGCTGGCAGGGCTGCGCAACGAAGGGCTGTTCGCAACTTACGAGCTGGAACACGACGTGCGTCGGCGCCCGGATTGGCCGGAAGCGAATTCACGTGCCAGGCCGCTGCTCAGGGAACGCGGTGAAGCGCTGCTGCGCGCACTGGGGTTTTCCGTGGAGCCTTTGACTGCAGGCCGCGGCTCAATCCTGCGCGCGGCCGACACCCGCACGGCGCTTGCGATCTTCCTCGAGCGCGACGAATCACCGGAAACTCCCAGCCCTCGCTTCTCCGACTATTCACCAATCACCTGGGCGCTCAACGTGGCCGACCGCGAGCGGCTCCGCTACGTGATCGTTTGCAACGGCCCGCAGCTGCGCCTCTACTTGACCGAGCTTGGACGTGGCGTTGGGCAACGCTCTCGTATCGAAACCTACGTCGAACTCGACCTCGATCTCATCGGGACTGATGAGGCCGGTTATCTCTGGTTGCTGTTTTCCGCTCCCGCGCTGAGCCCGGGCGGCTCGGTCGAGAAAATCCTCGAGGACTCGCGTCGCTTCGCGGCGGACCTTGGCGATCGGCTGCGCAAACGGGTGTATGAGGACGTAATTCCGCGGCTGGCCAAGGCGTTGCTCGCCGCGCGTGGATTGGCCAAGCCCAGTGCGCAGGAGCTCGCCGAAACCTATCAGATGGCGCTGATCCTACTGTTCCGCCTGCTCTTTGTCGCCTACGCCGAGGACCGCGATCTTCTTCCGTACCGCACCAACGATCAGTACAGAAGACGCTCGCTGAAGCAAAAGGCGATGGAGCTTGTGGAACAAGCTCGCAAGACGCCGACTATCGAGGGCATTCAGAGCGGTTCCGCTTTCGATTCCGGCGACTCGCATTGGGTAGAGGTCAAGAAACTCTTTGATGCCATCAATCGAGGCCATAGCGAGTGGGGCGTTCCCGCGTATAACGGCGGCTTGTTTCAGAGCGACAAAGAGGTCTCTCCGCTCGGCTATAAGCTTGCGCAGATCAAACTTAGCAACAAAGACTTTGGCCCGGTGCTCTTTTACCTGCTGGTCGATGAGACGCCTGAGGGATGGGGCCCGGTCGATTTTCGGAGCCTTAGCGTTCGCGAGTTCGGAACCATCTACGAGGGTCTGCTGGAAAACGAGTTGTCCGTGGCGCCGGCTGACCTGGCGGTTACGCCCAAGGGCGAATATCGCCTTGCGCGCAACAAGGATGAAATCACGGTTCGTGCAGGCGAGCTTTATCCGCATACTCCGTCCGGCGCACGCAAATCGACAGGTTCATATTTCACCAAGCGTTTTGCTGTCGAGCATTTGCTCGACTATGCGCTCGAACCCGCACTCGATGATCATCTAAAGCGCCTCGACGCCCTCGACGATCGCGCTGCCGCCGAAGCCTTCTTCGATTTTCGTGTGGCCGACATCGCGATGGGCTCCGGGCATTTCCTAGTTGCGGCCATCGACCGAATCGAACGCAAGCTCGCTAACTACCTGGCTAGCCGTCAACTCCCTGACGTGGGGGCCGAGCTTACACGGTTGCGCGAAGCGGCTAAACAGCAGCTGGAAAAGGTAGGTCTGGCCGACGGCGTCGAAATCGAAGACACACAGCTTCTGCGCCGCCAGATCGCCCGGCGATGCATCTACGGCGTCGATCTGAACCGGATGGCGGTTGAGCTTGCGCGGCTAAGCGTCTGGATTCACACCTTTGTTCCTGGCCTTCCGCTTTCGTTTCTCGATCACAACCTTATCGAGGGGAATTCTCTGGTTGGAATTGCGACGATTGAGGAAGCGACCGATGAGCTTCGCAAACATTCGCTGCCGCTGTTTGCGCTTTCGGCGGAGAAATTGCTCGGCAGGTCGCGCGACGCGCTGGTCAAGCTCGCCCGCGTGTCCGACGCCGACGCCGAACAGATCGCTGTGGCGCGAAGCGCGGCCAGGGAGGCGCGCGAAGCAATAGCTCCGGCCGAGGCTTTGTTTGACGTTTTGGCCGCGGCGCGGCTTGACGAAAGTGTGGCCGCGCAACTCCGCGAATGGGTCCAAGCTAATGCCCAAGAGGAGAAATTTGAAGCGGCACTGGCGAAGCTGCCGGGCTCGAAGATGCACGCCGAAAGCCGGCGCATTCTAAAGGCGATCCCGCCGCTGCATTTCCCAATCGCCTTCCCGGAGGTCTTTCTGCGCGAGCGCGCGGGCTTCGACGTAATCCTAGGCAATCCGCCGTGGGAAGAGGCGACAGTCGAAGAAGACCGCTTCTGGACGCGTTACGATCCCGGTTTCCATTCGCTGCCACAAGGGCAGCAAGAGTCGGCGAAGGAGCGCTACCGTCGCGAGCGCCCCGATCTGGTTCGCCTCTACAAGGAAGAGCGGGAAAAAGCCGAACTTTGGCGCCGCGTGCTCACCAGCGGCCCGTTCCCAGGCATGGGCACCGGCGATCCTGATGTTTACAAGGCGTTTGCTTGGCGATTTTGGAATCTGGTCACGGAGCGCGGTGGAAGAATCGGCGTGGTGCTGCCGCGCTCGGCGTTCGCCGCGCGCGGCAGCGAAAAGCTCCGTCAAGAGCTTTTCGCTAACGGAACCGTCGCCGACCTTACTTTTCTTCTAAATCGCGAGGGATGGGTCTTCGATGATGCCGAGCATCGCTACACGATCGCTCTCGCGGGTTTGCGGAGAGGTTCGAATGGAAAGCGTGAGGTCCCACTTCGCGGGCCCTTCGCGAACTACGTCAGGTACGCCGACGGGATGAAGCGGGAACCGCTGCGGTTTTCAGTCGATGAGGTCCTTTCATGGACCGATACCGCGGCGCTGCCGCTGCTACCCGATGATCGCTCAGGCGAGGTCTTCGCGCAGCTTCGCAAAGCGCCGAGGCTCGATTTAGACGATCCGAACTCCTGGCGAGCACGACCCTACCGAGAGCTTGACGCCACTAATGACAAGAAGCTGATGAAGCTCGGCGAAAAGCCGCCCAATGGCTTCTGGCCGGTGTTCAAAGGCGAATCGTTCGACATTTGGACTAATGATACCGGCTCGTATTACGGATGGGCGGATCCGGACAAGGTCATTCCCGTTCTTCAGAACAAGCGCCAGCGCAGCGCAAGACAGGCCCGCTCGCCGTTCGCCGGCTTCCCTCCGTCATGGTTAAAGGACTCGAAGACACTGCCCTGCTGGTCGGCGCGCATCGCTTTCCGCGATGTGACAAATCGAACCAACCGCCGCACGGTTATAGCCGCGCTGCTGCCGCCGAAGGTGTTCGTCACAAACAAGGCACCATACCTTCTTTGGCCGCGCGGTGATGAGAAAGATCAAGCATTTTTGCTCGGCGTCCTCTGTTCGATCCCGCTCGATTGGTACGCGCGCCGCTTCGTCGAACTGGACGTGAACTACCACGTGTTCAATCCCCTACCGATTCCTCGCCCAAGCCGGGATAATCCGCTATGGCAACGAGCGGTAGCGATCGCAGGCCGGCTCGCGTGTCCAGACGAGCGGTTTTGCAAATGGGCGGAAGCGGTCGGCGTCGAATGGGGGCCGCTTCGCGACGACGAAAAGCAGGACATGATCCACGAACTCGACGCCGTCGTCGCGCATCTCTACGGCCTCTCCGAGTCGCACCTGGTGCACATCTTCGAGACTTTTCACGAAGGCTGGGACTATGCTGAGCGCCTGAGGGAGACCGTGAAGCATTACCAATTCTGGCGAAGCCGTCGGTAGTATTGTGCATTGCCGACGCAGGAAAGGTTCCAGATAGTGAGTGCCAATCAACGTGACGTAGAAGCGGAATTCGAACTCTTGATCGAGCAAGTCGACAAGGGATTCGAGCTCTTGATCGAGGAAGTCGACAGGGGCATCGAGCTCGCAAATATCATTGTCAATGACGCTTCGCAGAACCGCGACTACCGCACAGCGCGCTGGGCAACGGACAAAGCGGAGTCGCTGGACCGCCTGCGTCGCAAACTGGAGGAGCTCAGGCGCAAATGGCCTAAGCTGCGATCGGGTCGGCGTCCACGGCTCCGGAAGGCTACGCAGCGGTCGCCTAGAAAGGCGCGCCGCGGGGAGCGGACGCCGGAGAAGGACTATTATGTGCCAATCCTTGAGGCGTTGGTCGAACTCGGAGGTCGCGGTGAAGCCCACAAAGTTCTGCAACTCGTGGAAAGAAAAATGAAGCCGATTCTAAAACCCATTGACTATGAATTTGTACGCCCTGGCGAAGAGCGATGGAGAAACACCGCGCGATGGGCGCGCGATCGCCTGGTGAAGCGCGGTTTAATGAAGCCCCCGGAGAAAAAAGGCTTTTGGGAGATCAGCAGCGAGGGAAGGGCATGGCTCGAAAAGGCTCAGCAGCAGAGGGGGCAGGAGCAGGGCAATACGGATGGCTCTTCTGAGAATGAGAATTCGTGAAGCGGAACCGCTGGACGGCTTCGAGCTGAGGCTTACGCTGACAGGCGGCTCGACAATCGAGGGCGATGAATCGTGTTTGCTTGCGTGGCCAGTGCACGAAAAGACTCGGCGAGATTCGGCGCTGTTTGCTCATGTGCGAGTCGCGGGCGGAGACGTGGTATCGCCGAACGGCTCCGACCTCTGCCCCGATGTTCTTGTCCTTATGCGGGCCGCGGCTTAAGAGGAGCGATCGCGAGCTCATCCTGCGCCGGTCCCGCTCGGCGATGAGGTGAGGGCGCGATGGTAAATAGCGAGCACCAGATTCCGTTGATCGAACCGGAGATGGCGCTGTTCAGTGGCAAGCAAGGCGAAGTAGGCGAGTCCTCGGCAGCAGAACTTCCGGAAAAGCCTGAGTTCGTCGACAACCGCGAACTGCGGCTAGTCGATGCGTTGCGCGGCCACCTCGATTGGCTCGAGAAGACCTACAAAGAGCCGGTCGAGCTTTCCATCGCAACAGGCTACTTCAATCCGCAAGCGTTCGGAATGCTCGCCGATAGGCTGCAAAAGTTGAAGAAAATCTACCTGCTGCTCGGCGCCGAACCGTTGCCGCCGCCGGCGATTCCGCTGCGCATGCCCGAGGACCCACGAGGCGAGAAATTCGAGGCGAAGCTTCTTCGCGAAGAACTGCAAAAGAACGAGCAGGGGCTGGCACGCGACCGCGACCTAACTCCTTTCGACCCGGACGGCGATCGAACCCTTGCCGAGCTGCTCGAGTTTCTAAAAAGCGGAAAGGTCGAGGTACGGCGTTACGAAAAAGCCTTTCTCCACGGCAAGGCTTTTATCTTTGCAAGCGATGAAGGAGTAATTTCGGGCTCCTCGAACTTCACCGCCGCTGGATTGACCAGCAACCTGGAATTAAACCTCGGCCGCTACGATCCAACGCCGGTTGGAAAGGTCCGGGAATGGTTCGATCGACTATGGTCAGAAGCGGTTCCTTATGATTTGGCCGCGCTATACGCTGCGCGGTTCGAGGCTTACGACCCGTACCTGATTTTTCTGCGCGTGCTGTGGGAGCGTTACGGCGATGAACTTAAAGAAGAAGCGGACAAAAGCGGCCGGATCCAGCTCACGACCTTCCAAACGGATGGGATTATTCGCGCCAGGCGCATCTGCGATCGCTACAACGGCGTCCTCATTGCCGATGGCGTGGGCCTGGGCAAGACCTTTTTGGCTGGCAAGCTGCTCCAAGACGCGATCGAGGGCCGACGCCAGCGGGCACTTCTGATTGCTCCAGCAGCTTTGCGCGACGGGACATGGGAGCGATTCGCGGACACACACTCCCTGTACATCGAGTGCGTGTCCTACGAAGAACTTGCCGATGATATTCAGCTCGGCGGGACCCGAAGTAACCTTAAGCAAAAGGCAAACGACTATGCCCTGGTAATAGTTGACGAGGCTCAGGCCTTTCGCAACCCACAGACCAAGCGAGCTCATGCGCTGCGCAAGTTGCTCGCAGGCCATCCGCCGAAGACGCTGGTGCTGCTGTCGGCGACACCAGTTAACAACTCGCTCTGGGACCTGTACTACCTACTCTCGTACTTCCTCAAGCACGATGCCGCGCTGTCGGACCTGGGGATAAACTCGCTGCGCGATAAGTTCGCCGACGCGGTCAGGCAAAACCCGGACGATCTTTCGCCGGATGCCCTGTTCGACGTGCTCGACGCAACCACGGTCCGCCGTACGCGGAATTTTGTGCGCCGCTACTATCCGAACGATCGGGTGCGTGATTCGCGCGGGCGCGAGATACCGATCCAGTTTCCGACGCCGCACGTCCAGGCGATCGAGTATTCGTTAGACGAAGTTCTGCCCGGCTTTTTCGAGGATTTCGAACGCGCCCTTGCACCGGAGCAAGGCGAACCGTTGCTGACCTTGGCGCGGTATGCGCCGAGTCAGTACCGTCGCGATGCCGTTCCTGATCCGGGCGAGGCCGCCCTGATTGGGCTTCTGCGGTCAGCGTTATTGAAGCGGTTCGAGTCCTCCGTCCGTGCTTTCGCAACGACCGCCGAGAAGATGGCGAGCGCGCACGATGCCTTTCTCGAAGGGTTGAACCGGGGTGTGATATTAACTTCGGAACTTATCGAGGAATGGGAACAAACGGATAACGATGAAGCTTTCGACGATTTAATTAAGACCGCCCGCCCGCTAAAGGCAGAAGGCTACGACGTCGACAAGCTTCGGGCTGACGTTGAGCACGATCGCGACCTTTTGCGGGGCTTCGCTCAGCGAGCCGCGGAAGTGAAGACGGAAAACGATCCAAAGCTTGCTCGCCTGATCGAAGCCTTAATTGAGATCGAGCAGCAGGCGCGCAGAGAGGGGCTCAACGATCAGGACGTTTGCAACAAACGCAAGGTAATAATCTTTTCGTATTTCTCGGATACCGTTGAGTGGATTGTGGAGCATCTTAAGAAGGTGCTCGAAACCGATCGTCGGCTCGCTGCTTATCGAGGCCGAATTGTTTCTGTAGTCGGCGACCAGTCCCAGGATGGCGTCACGCGCGAAAAAGCGGTCTTCGGTTTCGCCCCAGAATCGAGCGAGGCACCACCCGGACGGGATAAAGACCTCTACGATATTCTGGTCACGACCGATGTTTTGGCTGAAGGTGTGAACCTTCAGCAGGCGCGCAATATTATCAACTACGATCTGCCCTGGAACCCGATGCGCCTGGTGCAGCGCCATGGACGCATCGACCGCATCGGTAGCCCCCATCGCGACGTGTACGTGCGCTGCTTCTTTCCGGACAAGCGGCTGAACGATCTGCTCGACTTGGAGTCGAGGATAAGGAGAAAGCTTAAGCAGGCGGCGGCGAGCATTGGGGTTGAGCACGAAGTCATTCCAGGTGCAGCCACGGGGGAGCAGGTCTTCGCCGAAACCCGCGAAGAGATCGAAAAGCTCAAGAAAGAGGACGCGAGTATTCTCGAGAACGCCGGCGAGGATCCTTCGGCCCATTCAGGCGAGGAGTACCGGCAGGAGCTTCGAAAAGGGCTCGAACGTTACGGCGAGAAGGCGATCACCGGCCTTCCATGGGGTGCTGGATCGGGCTTTATCAATGGCCGTGCGTCCGGCCATTTCTTCTGCGCCAAGGTGGGAAACCGAGTGTTCTTGCGGTTCGTGCCGGCCGAGGGCGACGAGATTATCAGAGACACACTGGGCTGCCTTAAGCTTATCGCTTGCAAGGAAGACACCCCGCGCTACGCTCCTGACAATATTCGCGAGGGAGCGTACGCCGCCTGGCAGCGCGCGCGGCGCGACATCTTTGAGGAGTGGATGTTTGCTACCGACCCGGCGAACCTGCAACCGCGAGTCAGGCCCGCGATGAAAGCGGCTGCCGACCACATACGGAAATACCCTCCGCCGGGGCTCACGCAACAAGAAATCGATCAGCTGATCGAGTGTATCGAAGCGCCTTGGCCTGCTCGAATCGAACGGCAGATCCGAGAATGCCTCGACGATCGCAAAGGTGTTGAGGCCTCAGCTGCTATCGCGGAAAAAGTAAAAGAGCTCGGGCTGGAACCGTTCAGGCCACCAAGACCCCTGCCGCTGATAGAGGAAGACGAAGTGCGCTTGGTTTGCTGGCTTGCTGTACAAGCTGCTTAGCCCGGGCTTGCAGCAGATTAGGCCCGTGCCCCAGTTCGACGCATCGGCGGCAGCTGCGGTGCGAAGAAGGCTTGCGACGTTGCTCCGCCGACAACAAGCTCTGGTTTGTCATTTGGGCGCATATACCGAAGTCGAGACCACAGACCACTGGGGCTTATCGAGCCAAGCCACCCGGAAGTGTCGTAGCGAGGTGAGCGAAAAGCACCGGACTGCGACAGATAACCTGCCCACTGTTTTTTGTCGTGACATCGTCGGTAGATTGGGCGTCCGCGCGCGGCGAAAGCGCGAGGATCGCGCCCGCCAATAAAACCGCGCCGACAATTTTACTCTCGTCTGTCTTCCAGTGGTTGCCGCGTGGGTTAAGTCCTGTATGGATGGATACCAGCCGCTAGTCCCTGCTCTCGCCGATCCTGAAAATTGCGTCAAAGCTTTTTCATACGGGTGGCTACTTCGCCGGGCATGCGCTGATGGTCCACAAATCGCTCAATTTATGTCCTAGAGGGTCGGCGGTGTAAAAAACGGCCTTTACGATCTGAGCATCGATAGTGTCCGGCTGGTCGTCCAGAGATAGAGCGAAAACGTAGAGTTTTGCCTCTTTGCGGGGCATTTGCACGATCTTACGATTCAGCTGTCTGGCTGTAGCCTCATCCGACACACGGTAGCTAGAGAAATTATCGGCATTGGTAGCTCTGACCCTAACGTTCTTATTCGGAAAGAAGTTTTTACCTGGACGGTGGGCAATCCAAAAGTTGAAAAACTGATTGAGTCCGTGGATGGGAAACGCCCGCTGGGCAAAATCATACTGATCTATGGTCACCAAGGCGACGAAGGAAAAATACCGTCTTTTCGACATTCCGGACACTTCAGAGTCAATTCGAGGTTTCAGTTCGGACATTAGGTCCTGCCGCTTAAATTCGTCCTGCGCCAAGCTGTAGTCGCAAGAGATGACCGAGGCGTCGAAATTGTAATCTATAGTTCCCGACAGGGCCTGGTAGAGAAAGAGAAGCGACGGATTATAAGATATGGTTCGAGACGCAGCGCAAGGGAGTTGTACTTGCTCGATCGCCCAATAACGGTCGTCCGGCACTGCGCAGTCGACCTGTGGAATGGAGGAAACGGAAGGAAGGGTCTGTGCCGCCTGCGCGAGGCGAGCCGAAGACGCGTTTTTCGGTACAGCGTGGGAGCCGAGTGCAAGCCGTCCTGTAGCCGCAAAATCAGTAGAAACCGCGAAAGAGTTCTCGTTGCGCAAGACCGCGACAACCAATACACCGGCGATGAGGACCAAACCAATGAGGCTTGTCACTGCCGCTAGAGGCGCGGAGCCAACAGTCCGGGTCATTTTCGGTGGGGCGCTTGGCCTCGAAGGGCTTGACGACAAGACCTCGCTCACCGCCCGGTAGACGAAGATTAGGCCCAACTCGTAGATCAGGATGACCACAGACAACGCCAAAAACCGCACCAGACCGATGGACAACGCGGCAGGGACCAGACCGCCACCCAAGTCTCCAAGTCCAATGAGGCTTTCAAGTGCAACGAGGCTTTCAAGTCCACCGAGGCCTCCAAGTCCACCGAGGCTTCCAAACGCTCCCGAGGCAAAGAACCCGCCGACGAGCATGCTGCCGACAAAGACCGTGACGAAGGTGAACGCCGCCGCCGGAGACACCAGAAGCACGAGTAGCAGGAAGTACATAAATACCTCCAGCGGCCGCTTGATCACGATGCCTACTACGCGCGACAGGGCGTCGATAAAGCCCTCGCCATGCCACACCGCGACGATCATCAGCGGCCCAGCCAACAACAGCACGGCACAGGCCAGTGCGACCACGACCACTAGCGGCCCGGCAAGCAAAAAGCCGAACAAGCCGCCCACGCCCGGAAACCGCCCTAGCTGCGATAGGAGGAACGCCGCCAGCACCACCATTGCGAAACCCAGACCAAGCAGGATGAGCTGCCCAATCACGTACAGTGCCGAGCGAATACCGCCGAGAAGTGCCGGCCCAAACCCACGCACCGGCCGGTCATAAGCCTGGTCCGTTAGCATCAGGCCGCTGGCATTCATCCCGATGACGATCAGAATCATCATCAGCAGCATCGCCCCGGGGCTGCCCAAACTATCGCCTGCCGCGGCACCACGGCTGATCGCCAGCCCGCCGAGCATGAAGCTGCCCGCCAGCATCGCCAACGCGCGCCAGTTGTACAGCGCCTCGTAGCTGCGCAACAGCACACCGGGGTTGCTGGCGGTTTTCGCAGTCAGCGAGTCTCCCCTGGTTGGATAAGTAGCTGTCAAGTTCCGAGGTCCGTAGTCTGGTGGATCCTTGTCTTGGGTGGCGCGTTCGCGGCCATCGCTCGGTTCACAGAGATGAGTGGAGCCGTTTATTTGCATGCCACATTTCGTACAAAATGGCATGGGGTGACCTCCGTGTCTGATTAGACCGCTCGGGAAACCTGTTTAGGTGCCGTACGCAATGTGAGCGAAGGGACAAGGAAGGGCCAACCGTCGCAAGAAGAATAACTCTTGTTAAGAATCGTCAGCGCTTCGCATACTTGTGCCGCTAATTTTGCTTTGACTGCATCCCAGCCTTTGCCTGCGTTGACAAGAGCTTGAGTTCGTTTCGCACCTGGCTGAAAAAGTCTGAATAGAAAGCCGGATCGGTTACCGTTTGCTCCTGGCGCACGACGGTGTTGTACTGGGTGCCGGTGGGGAAAAGTGGCATAAGCCAGAGCAGGTGCCACCAGGTGTGGTACTTTTGATGGCGGATCGTCTGCTCGTTCGCCGCCAACACAAGGCGCGTTGTCTGCGGCCCGATTTCGGTGGCGGTCGCGCTCACCATCACCCGATACGACAACGTCTTGTCGCTACTGTCAGCCATTTCGCGCTCAGCGCTGATCACGCCCTCGACCGGGTCGATGTGGGTGATATTGAAGCCCTGTCGAACCAGCACGATCTTGGCGGCCTCGAACACCGCGCGTGGTGGGCTACTTAAGGTAGCGTCGTTGCCGTCGATGCCGCTTGTTTTAGAGAAGGCCTCGCGGTAACCGCGATGCTCGCTGCAAGCGGTTATCGCACAGGAGAGCAAAAGCGCTCCAAAGAACAACGCCCTGAGGCGCCTCGAGATGCGAGCGTCTGGCCCTGCGTTCATAAGCAACTTGCGCAATGCAATCAGCTTTATTGATCGTTGGACCTCGTTGAGCAAAAAGGGTGCCATGGAAGAGCGCGCGAATTGCAAGCCTCCGCGCGACTCGGATTGGTTTCGATATGAATCAGCTTTGATACATTGTGTCTGACGAGAACAAAAAGACTGGCTCACGCTGGGGCAACTAGCTGCTCTGTTCGATTGCCGCGCTTCCACAGGAGCCGCCATGATCTGTCGGCTTCAACATGGGAGGCGCCGGCGAAGTCAACTATGGGGCTTTCCGAGGTTTAAGACCGTACCCTTGACACCTGGTAGGTCTTTGATTGCGGTTGTCGCAGAGCGCTTTTAGGCTGGCTCCTCCAAAAAATCGCGCGCACGTCGTGTGCGCGCAGCAAAAGCTATTGGAAGCCAAACCAATGGGTGAGGTGCGACGAAGCGTTCGAGGAAAGGTATCGTGATATGGATGTCGCGATATGGATGGAAGAACGCTGTCTGACTTTAGCACTGCAAGGCGATAGAGTGAGTTGAGGCACGGATTGCTACCGCATGATGCGCCTGTGAGAAGGACCGCAAGGTGATTTGAGCGTGTCGCAGTGGGCGCCGATTCTCGCTTCGTTCCAGGCGATACCCTTGTGTACGGGGAAAAGTTAGGTAAGTGTCTAATTCCGCTAGGATTTTGGCGGAGAGGGAGGGATTCGAACCCTCGGTACCGGTTGCCCAGTACGCCAGATTAGCAATCTGGTGCCTTCGACCACTCGGCCACCTCTCCGTTATGACACCTCAAGCCTTTTTCCCATAGGAGCGGTCGCGACGCAAGCCGCGCGCTCCAAAACGAGCTTCAGGAGCTTGCCTCAGTTTGCTTTGCAACGCGATCACGCTCAAAACTTCTTGAACTTGATCTTAGCCGCCAAAGTTCCGCCGCCCAACAAAATCGCCGAAGAGATCCGAAGCCGTCACGCAAGCCGCGGCTACTTGTGCACGAAATGCACATGCAAGGCCAGACCGTTCAACCGTGATTTCAGCCTCCCGTGCGCACTGCCAGGTCTCATTGCGGGCGTACGCTTACTCTTAAGGTAGCTCGTCGGTGGTCGGGTCAAAGGCAGACTTCGCCACCGTGCCGGCCTCGCCTTTGACTTCGGTTACCGGCGTGTAGGTGATCATCAGGCGCGAAGGCCCCTCCAACGGAATCACAGCGTAGTTCGCTACCTTAGTAGTTCGCACAGTCACAGCGGTTGTGTCGCCTTCGACCTGGACGTCGCAATCCTTGAAGATCGAGCGATGCAACTCGATATGGTTTTGAAGTTGGGAATCCGGCTCGGTTTTATGAAGGACAACCGTAAGCTCAGAGGAATCACCGTCGTCGCGAAAACGCTTATCAAAGTCGACCGGGCCTGTTAAATCGAGCACTATCGACAATGGTGGATCAGAGGAAGCTAGGCGAACGTTGCGCAGTTTCACTGGACCGGATGGGGCTGATTGCTTTCTTTGTTCCGCTCCTGCCGCAGGCGCCGTCGAGTTTTGAGGAGCACCAGTCCTTGAATCGCTACTATTAGCCACCTGGAGCGTCGGGTTGTTCGCGCCCGCAAGCCGAGGCTCGCTGCTCACTGGGATGGCGGGGAAGCCCGCTTCAGCCAGCACCAACGGCAGAGGATCTTCTTCGAGATCGATCGGTTGCTTTAGGCGAACAAGTTTTTGCGCCGCTTTTTTGGCGTAGGTGCTTCCCTGATAGTGCCATTTAAAGGCAGCGAAAGCCTGCGCAGCAGAGTACTTTTTCCCCTCCTTTTCGAGTGTTTCGCCCAGCATGTACAGGGCTTCAGCGGCAACCGGTGTGTCGGGAAATTTCTGCAGCAGCTCGGCCAGGCGCGACTCTGTGGCGCGGAAGTTGCCCCGCGAAGCATAGTAGTCGCTGATTACTTTGATATTTCGCGCCAAAGTCTCGCGCAAAATTTGGATTCGTTCATGAGCCAGCTGAGAAAATGGGCTGTCGGGAAACCTACGCTCGAGGGTCTCAAACTGTACGAGCGCATTTACGGTGGTAGCCTGGTCCTGGTCCGGTCGGCCGAGCTGTTTGAAATAGCACATCGCAAGATAGTACTGCGCAAGCGCAGCCTGAGGGCTGGTCGGATGCATCCG
>JAJPIL010000009.1 GCA_021324755.1 Pseudomonadota bacterium | reverse complement strand
TTTACGGTGGTAGCCTGGTCCTGGTCCGGTCGGCCGAGCTGTTTGAAATAGCACATCGCAAGATAGTACTGCGCAAGCGCAGCCTGAGGGCTGGTCGGATGCATCCGCTCGAAGTCTTCCAATTCAGCGCTCGCCTCGATGTAATTTTTCAGGTGATAATTGGCCAAGGCTATCTTTAATTCCGCTTCTTCCGTGTACGGGCTGAATGGATATTCCTCGATCAGATGTTGGTACGCCTCCTTGGCGTCCTCGTAATCACCAGTCTCGTAGAAGTAGTTCCCTTGGGCGTAATACTCCTGACTTTCGAGTACTTCGCGCTTTTTCGTCCCGCAGCCGGCCGCTGCTAGGACAATAAGGGCCGCTCCCATAATCAGGGCAAGCCTAGACGTTATATGCCACTTACCCAGCACCCGCACCGAGTCAATTCACTTTGAACTTACCAAAGTTATAACTGCTCTATCAGGGCGTGCAAGCCGTACTTATAAGAAGCTCGTAGCACCGAATCTGCTAAAAATAGCTCTAATTAATCTTTATTTACGAAAGTCTGCGAAATTATGAACCAGTGGCCAGGGGAGGGGTTCTCTAATCGGGCAGCCTGTCCATAGCTTGTAACATAGCGGCGCTTTCGTTTGCTCCGCTAGGGGTATGTTTTGACAGTTCTTTTAACGTTGGGCGCTTGAACGCACAGGCAAAAATAGTCCGTTTCTCGGCCAAATATTTCTTGCCATACCCGGTTTTTGTCGCGCCCACCACAGGCTGAATCTGCGGTTCGAACCCTCCCTGCCTCAGGCTTTCGAATATTTGCAACGCCCACTGCTCAACGTCGCTCGCAACGCAAAGTATACCGCCCTCTTTAAGGGTCCGCGCCAGCCCCGCAACGAAGTTTGGGGAAAACAGGCGATGCTTTGCGTGGCGCGCCTTGGGCCAAGGATCGGGATAATATATGTGGTAGACATCAACTGACTCTGATGGCATCAGAAAGCCCACCAGACTTCTTGCGTCCGCGCGCAGTACTTTGAGATTTCCAAGCCCGCTTCGGGCAACCCGCGCGCACAGAAGCCGGACGATAGAAAGCGGTAGCTCGACTGCCAAGAAATTACGATTAGGAAAGGTGCGGGCCTGCTCGATGATAAACTCGCCTTTTCCAGCGCCAAGCTCGACCTCCAACGGAGCCGACCGGCCGAACCATCTTTCTAGCTCGACTTTAAACACTGGTTGTGTATCATCGGCGTTGACCAGCACCTCAAGCGCGGCCGCTTGCGCTTGCCAGTTTCGCCATAACCGTCCGGCTTTGCGCAACCGCGTCATTCTTCACCCGCAAACAATGGCTTTAACCGCAAAAACTGGATCGCTACCTGGGTGATTACTCGTGATCGTGAAGCATGGCATCTAGCACGAGTGCTGTCTGTGACGATAAACTGAATTAGTTTGCTGAGCAATGCAAGGCACAGAAGGTTTATTAGGTTTTAATAATCGCCCATAAAGAGCTTCTTTGGCATGATTTCTCTGCCCTCAGTTATACCTATTTTTCCGCTTCCGAATTTGGTCTTGTTTCCCGAGGTCACCACGCCGCTTCATATTTTCGAGCCGCGCTACCGCGCGATGGTCGCCGATGCGTACAAAGGTGACAAGGTAATCGGAATGGTTTTGCTCAAACCGGGGTGGGAAGCAGACTACTACGGGTATCCTGAGATCTATTCGCTCGGATGTGCTGGCAAAATTACCAAGCTCGAAGCGTTGCCGGATGGCCGGTTCAACATATTACTCGCCGGATTTGCCGAATTTCGTGTGCAGGCCGAAATACGCGACCGCCCATATCGCCAGGCGCGAGTCGATTGGTGCCCGAGTACGCTGGGAACTGGAACCTACAGTGCCGAGTCGTTCGACTACGAGGAAATTCGCGAGTTCTTAGCCTACCTGATGGAAGGCGAACTGGAGCAACTCTGGTCCACGCTTACAGACTACAATCTAAGTGACCAGCAGATCGTAAACTTTCTTTGCTTTTATCTCGACTTTACTCCGTTGGAGAAGCAGGCACTGCTCGAAGCTTTGAATGACCGCACGCGCTACCTTCACGATTTGCTCGCCTTCAAGGTCGAGGAGCGCAAGGCTGGCAAGGGTAAGCAAGGCGGTGGCTCGATACCCCCGCAATAAGCTTCTCTTTTAGTTTTGCAGAGCTGCAACGAGGCTTTTCTGACCTCGTTTTTGCCGAAAGATAGGCTCGCGTCTTTGTGTCCACAAGTTTTTTAAGTCTTCGACCTGACCAGCTTTAATGCTCAAGGCGGGCGAGTCCTGAAAGCCAGGGGGGTAAGATTTTCGGCTTTTCTTGTTGAAAGGTTTGTCGCTGGGCCCGAGTTTTGAGGCACCGTTGATTTTTGGTTGCGGGCTTTAACGTCGGTTGGTTAATCTGGGAGGAGCGATGAACGAGCCTAAGCCGAGAAAAATAGCCGTATGTATTAAGCAGATTCCGCTCGTCGAGGACGCAAACTTCGACCCTGTTACAAAGACGATCAGGCGTGATGGGCCAGCGGTAATAAGCGCTTTCGACCTGCGCGCGATCGCCTTGGCCGTCCGCTTGAAAACAGAGTTCGGCGCACAAGTGGTGGCGGTGACGATGGGGCCGCCGCAGGCACGCCGCGCGCTGGAAGAGGCTTTGGCGATGGGCGCGGACGAGGCCGTACATCTCGAGGACCGGGCGTTTGCTGGCTCGGACACGCTTGCCACGGCGCGCGCGCTTTCGCGTTATCTAGGCTCGCAAGGTTTTGACCTCGTGCTCCTTGGTCGCTACTCGCTCGATGCGGAAACCGGGCAGGTGGGGCCCGAGATAGCCGAGATGCTCGGCATCGCGCACGTCACTAACGTGCGCAAGCTCGAAGTCGTCGGGAAATTGGTAAGAACCGAGCGCGAAAGCGACGAAGGATACGACGAGGTCGAGTGCGAGATGCCTGCCGTGCTCACGTGCGCTGAGCGCGTCGCGCAACCGCTGCGAACTGGACCACAGGCGCTGGCGGCAGCGAAAGAGAAGCCGCTTCGCACTCTGCGAGCAGCAGATCTGGATGGAAGGCCGGGAAAATTCGGTTTCGACGGTTCTCCTACCTGGGTTGCCGACATTATTGCCCTCGAGCTCAAACCGGTCGTCGGCCAGACGATCGACACCAGCGACCCACGCCGCGCGGCTGAACAAACCATCGAGGCGCTCGATCGCCTCGGCGCGTTCTCGCCGCAGACAAAAACATTACGGGCCGTATCGGCGGCTCTGCGTAAGCCGCAGATGGGGCGCGACGTGTGGGTTGCCTGCGAGACGAATCTCAGCGGGGAGCTTACGCGCGCAAGCCTAGAGCTTGTTGCGGCGGCAGATGAGCTTGCGTCAAAAACGGGCGGTTCTGTGGCGGCCTTTGTTTGCGGCGAGATCAGTGACACTCAAGCTCGCACGTTGGCGAGCTACGGCGCAGACCAGATTGTGGTCGTGAAAGGCGAGACGCTCGAGCCCTATTCGCCTGACACCAAAGCCGCAGCGTTCGCTGAACTGGTGGAAGAACGAAAGCCGTGGGGATTGCTCGTGCCTGCGAGCGAGCACGGACGAGACTGGGCGCCACGAATGGCTGCCCGCCTCGAGCTGGGACTTACGGGCGACGCGATCGGACTTGAACTGGATGAGCAGGGACGAATGGTGGCGCTCAAGCCCGCTTTTGGCGGTAATCTGGTGGCGCGCATCCTGTCGAAAACGTATCCGCAGATGGCAACCGTCAGACCAGGGGTCTTAGAGCTTCCGCAGCCGAACCCCGCGCGTCAAGCCGAGCTTATCGAGGTGTGGCCGCGTCGAGTCAAAAGTCCGCTTTCGCGCCTGGTACGATCGCATCGGTTGCTAGACGAGTCGGTGGCGGCTCTGGATGGCGCTGAGGTGGTGGTCGGTATCGGCATGGGAGTCGGCGGGCCCGAAGGAGTGGAGAAGGTCAAGGAGCTAGCTCGCGTGATGGGTGCGGCGCTGTGCGCCACGCGCCGCGTAACCGACGCCGGATGGGTGCCTCGCCAGCTGCAGGTTGGCTTGACCGGCAAGGCGATCGCTCCACGGCTTTACTTCGCGGTGGGGATCCGCGGCGCCCCCAACCATATGGTCGGCATCAAGCGTGCTCAAACGATCGTCGCGATCAATAACGATCCGCAGGCGCCGATTTTCGAGCGCGCCGCGCTCCGTCTTGTCGGCGACTGGCAAACTCTCGTTCCCGCACTGACCGCCGCGCTCGCCAAGCGCCTGGGCAAGTAGCTTGCGTCAATCTGCTAGGTTTTCGATAAACCCGGCGGCTAAGACCCTTTGGCGAGCGGTTCAGGGGAAGAGTGGAGCTCGAACGCACGCCCTGACGGCTGGCCCATCGCCCACAAGCTCATATCGCCTCTGGAGCGCTACTACTCGTCCTGCGAAACAAAGAGGTCGCCTTCACGGTCCGCTCCAGTTTGCTCAACTGAGCTCGCTGGTGACAGTTCGGGATTGTCGATATATGGCTTAAACCGCTGGTACAGGTCGTCCAATTTAGCGAGATAGTATTCGATGTTTACGTCCGGTTGCTCCGGGTTGTAGTCCGAGACCAAACGCGCCGCCTTGGCGACCTTGACCCGAGCTCCCTTGCCCGCCACGTAGTACGACACTTGGTCGCCGGGCCCGTACGGACGGCCTGATTTTATAGCCAGTTCATAGGCTGCTGAGACGTTGCGCCGTTTGGCGCCGACCTTATCGAGGTAAACTTGAGGCGAGTCGGTTAGAGTTTCGGTTTTGGCGAGTTCGCGAATATCGAGCTCATAGCGTATCAATTTTGAGCGATAAGACTCGAAGATCGCCTCAATTTCGTTGTACCTTCCTTCCAGGAAACATCGGAATAGCTCTTCCATCAACTGGCGCTGAAAGCGCTCGATTCCTCGCGAGCGAAGGCTCGAGCCTCGGACGGTGATCTCGCCTTTGTCGTCCAGCAGCACGTAGTTCTTCATTTTATAGCTGAACATCGACGGGTAACGACCGTCGATTTCAAGCCGCACACCACCGGGCATCAGGCTCGACAGTTGTTCGAGCAGTCGAGCTTCGGCCTGAACGTCATCAAGCGGAAAAGGCGCCACAAAGTAGATACCGTCAGTGTCGACCTCGATTACCTGGGCGCCGCGTTTTTCTAGCTCGTCGACCAAGCGCCTTACAAGTTCGCGGCCTCGCGCAGTTACGAGGTTGGCTTGCTCGAAATCGTTGAAGTGGCCGAGCGTGAAGCCCAGGTAGCCGTAGAAGGAGTTAATTAGGATTTTGAATGTTTGCTGGAGCGCTTGCACGAAGTGATATTGGGTGCCGGTTAGCTCGCGCGCAAGCTGCTTAGCTTTGACGCGCAGATCGGTAAGGTCGCGCAGGAGCGTCAAAAAGATGTCGAGTCGGTCGTTTTTGGGGCCATGCCGGAAATGAAGCATCAATGAGGGATAAAGCGACGTGACGTCGCAATGAAGAACGTTTCGCGCTACACCGACTCGTCGAATTTCGGTGTAACCGCCGGTGACGGGTGTTGGCTCCTGCGGCAAAGGGATCGAGTGGCGAGCCTTGAGGTATGCGCGCAACAGCAGGGCGTCGACTTTGGTCGCGTTTCCTCGCACGACGACGCTTTGGTACGAGTAGGGAAAGATTTGGGCTTGAACGAAGTAGCTGCCCGAAAGTAGCTCCGCCAGCGCGCCGGTCTCGCGAACATCGTCCAGCGCGTAGCGATGTAGTAGCTCGGGTTCGTGGTCGAAGTAGTGGCTGACGCGCGCGGGGTCGAGGTAGGTTCTTTCTCGGGGTGCAAGACCGAAGTGTTGAGCGAGCTCCTTGAGACCGAAGCCTTCCAGTTCGCGGCTGGAAATGTCGTAGAGCTGGCTCAACATCCAGGTGTCGATGATGTTGCGTCCGTAGATGTGATAGCGGGTGTATGAGATTGCGCGCTCGCCGATTTGGAGTCGCGAAGGCCGCGCTTCGATTACTTGCCCGCCTCGTCCCAGAGCAAGGCTTACGCCGTGCAGACGAGCCCGGGCGTTGATGTACTCGAGGTCGAAACGCATCAAATTGTGGCCCTCGATAACGTCGGGATCGCGTTCCCTGATTATGCGCACCATCTCACGCAGCATCGAACCCTCGTCCATATCACGTCCTGAGAGGACGCACTCAAAGCCGGTGCTGTCGCGAATCGCGATTACGACGATTCGGTCGCCTTCGCGTTGTGGGTTGGGGAACTCGAAGCCGGCGGTAATGTAGGTTTCGATATCGAGCTGAAGTCGCCGAAGGTCGCTGAACTGCATTCCGATAAAGTAGTTAATGCCGGTCAACGTCAGAAACTGTTCGACCGGATCATTGAGCATAAAGTAGCGGGTGTCGGGTCGTTGGTGCGGGTCGGCAGAGACCTTCTTTTTCAGATGCTTTTTGAGCTTGTCCTGGGCCCGTAGACTGCGCAGCTTCACCAAGAATCGCAGGGGGAAGCTGCCCTGCAACTCTTCGATTTCGTAGGGTTCTTGGAACCCTTCGAGTACCTCGGGGTCGGTCAACAAAGCAAATAGCAAGAGGGGACGGCGCTCGGTCGTCACCGAATCGCCGTGTCTCCTGAAAATTTCCACCTCCTGGTCGGAAGCGACCTCGACCGCTACTATTGCTCGCTCGTTTAGATCGCCGAAAAGGGCGGGATTGCGAGTGTAAAAATCACTGAAAAGTTGGTGCGTACTGCTCATGAAAAATTATCAAGCCTCGCATTAAATTGAGTGACTGAAGCGTCGATAGCCGAACTTTTCCTACCGACTATATCACTGCCGACGCATGCCTGTGGTCTCACGATTTGTCGGAAATTGCGGGCGAGAGACGGGGTCTAAGTCATACAGTTTATGGAGAAAGTCACTAAAAATGACGAAGAACGCGCTATCAATTTTTCGCCTCGCGCGGGATTCGAACGTCACCCGCGGGGAAAAGCGCGCAGTGATGACTTTACCAAGGCGCCTTTCAAGCGCTTGGCCAACGGTCGAAGCGTGAGTATAATAAATAATGGTGGCATAGTGAGCTGATGGCCGGCTTGAATCTTGCTGAGACAAGGCCCCTCGGGTTTTGGGATCGGGCACGGCGCGGGCAACTTGGCCAGAAGGTCCCATCTTCGATAAAACGGCAGAAACTGGACGGGTAAAATTTGAGTTTATCAGTCAAGCAACGCTCCGAAAAGGCTGCCGGTGCCAAAGCCGGTGATTAGCGGTCGCGGGTGAACACTTTGGCTGTTGACTTTCACGTACCGGACAAGGTACATCTTAGGTTTCGGCTAATTTTAGCTACCGACTGATCTATTTGGTCCCCACGGTCGTCATTAATTAAGTGGAAGTTAATGATTCGGTGTGGCGTCGGGCTTTTCGGTATAGTTTTGGCCGATCGCGCACCGAAGAGCGTGTATTTTTTCTTTTTGGCTTAGTGGAAAGCCAGACCAAGCAATGAAACGCAAGTACGAACCAAAGGACCTGCAAGGACTAGTGGATCTTGGTCGCGAGCAGGGGCATCTCACGTTTGACCAGGTGAACGACTTCCTGCCCGAGGAGATGACCTCGCCGAGCGACTTACGGGCGGCGTTGGACAGTCTCGAGGACATGGATATTAAAGTCCTCGACGAGATCCCGCCGGAGACTTCCGAGCTGGACATCGAAGAGGAGCCTCGCGAAGACCAAGAAGGTGCGCTCTCCGAGCTCGACTCGTTTGGCGAGTCTTCCGACCCTGTTCGCCTCTACCTAAAGGAGATGGGCAACTTTCAGTTGCTCTCGCGCGAACAGGAAGTAGAGATCGCCAAGCGGATAGAGGCGGGCGAAAACGAGGTTAAGGAGGAGATTTTTAACTCGCCCGTTACGGTTCAGAGGATAATTGAGCTTGGCGAGCGGGCTAAGGAGGGCGAAGCAGAGGTTAGGGGTATCTTCGAAGAAGCAGACGACACCGAGCGGGACGAGGAAAGAAGTTCTGAAAGCGACGACGAGCAAAGAGAGCGCTTAATTGCGCTTGCGGAGAAGCTCAAAAAGCTTCAGGCACAGATCGAGGAGGTCGAAGAGAAGCTGCGCGCCAAACCGAGCCGCCGTACCCGCCCGCAGCTCGAAAAGAATCTCGCCAGGCTCAAAAAGAGGCTTCGCCAGGAGCTCGAGCGCGCCAAGCTCTCGAATTCGTTCATCCAAGCAGTTATTTCCGAGCTTAAGTCGCTGTTAGCCGATTATCGGGCTGCCCAAAACCTGATCCGCCATTACGCCGAAGCGACAAACCGCAGCAAGACTCAATTGCTGCGTGAGGCTGCTGAAGCTGAGGACCGCCGAGTATCGGTCAACGTCAACGGTACGCGCGAAAGCCTGGCTGACATAGCGGCCCGCATTCGCGAGGCTCAACGAACGCTCAAGGATATCGAGCGACGGGTGAAGACCGGCCCAGACGAACTGGAGCGTTCCATCCAGCGGATTGAAGCTGGACAAGAAAAGAGCAAACAGGCGAAAAAGGAACTCACCGAGGCAAATTTGCGTCTGGTGGTCAGTTTGGCCAAGCGTTACACCAACCGTGGTCTCGGCTTCCTCGACCTTATCCAGGAGGGCAACATCGGCTTGATGCGCGCGGTCGAGAAGTTCGAGTATCAGCGCGGATATAAGTTCTCGACCTATGCCACGTGGTGGATTCGCCAATCGATGTCCAGGGCGATCGCAGACCAGGGGCGCACGATCCGCATCCCGGTCCATATGGTGGAAACCATAAATAAATTGTTAAGGGTCACGCGCCTTCTGGTGCAGCGCCTAGGGCGCGAACCGACGCCAGAGGAGATCGCTGCTCAGATGGAGATGCCTCTGGACAAGGTGCAGAAGGTGCTCAAGATCGTCAAAGAGCCTATTTCTTTGGAGACGCCGATCGGCGATGAAGAGGAAAGCTCGCTTGGCGATTTTGTCGAAGATGAGCTTGCGCCTTCGCCGGTCGAATCCGCTATCCAGAGCAATCTTAGCGAGCAGACGCGCAAGGTTTTGGCAACCTTGACGCCGCGCGAAGAGCAAATCTTAAAGATGCGTTTTGGAATCGGTCAGAAGGTCGACTATACCCTGGAAGAGGTCGGCAAGAAGTTCGCAGTGACGCGGGAGCGGATCCGTCAAATCGAAGCTAAAGCGCTGCGCAAACTGCGTGCCGTATCTCGCAAAGGCAACCTCGACAGTTTCGCCGATCGAAGCTAGCCACCCATAAAGTCTACCTCAGGCCTCAAGCGAGGTTGCGCCGGCTGGCGTATATGTCTGCGCTGCTTCGTTTCCGTCTGGGGAACTCGGCTGCAGAGTACGGCAGAAGTGATCGTCTTTAGAGAACCCGAGAGCACGCTGGCTCCTCTGAAAAGCCTCGCTTACCAAGCGTGGATCTGCGGCCTCGAGTTTCTGCGCCAGGTTCGGCGATTTCGGCCCACTTTACAAGTCGGCTACGTGCAGAACGGCGCGTTATTCTTTTTTACCGCTAGGTATTAGTTTCGGCTCTTCCAGCAGGCGTCCGGTAAAGCGGCCGAGCTGGGCACGTTAGTTGCCAAGCTAAGGTCTTAGCTGGCTTTTTCCTACTCGACGGTTACCGATTTTGCGAGGTTTCTCGGCTGGTCAACGTCCGTTCCGCGATATACCGCAATATGGTAGGCCAGGAGCTGAAGCGGAATAGTCATCAGCACGGGCGTAAGCATCTCAGAGGTTTTCGGCGTCTCGATAACCTCTTCGGCGATCGCTCGGAGATCTTCGTCAGCCTGGTCGGTGACGGCGATTATGCGGCCGTTGCGCGACTCGACCTCTTTGAGGTTGGATAGCGTTTTCGAGAAGACCTTGTCGCGCGGAATAATTACGACGACGGGCATTTTTTCATCCACCAGGGCGATAGGCCCGTGCTTCATCTCGCCCGCCGAGTAACCTTCGGCGTGGATGTAAGAGATTTCCTTGAGCTTGAGTGCTCCCTCAAGCGCTATCGGATAGTTAATCCCGCGTCCCAGGAAAAGGAAATCGGTTGCGGAAGCGAATTTTTTCGCGATTCGTTCAATTTCTCGTTCCTTATTGATTATAGCCTCGATTCGCGCCGGAATCGCGAACGCCGGGGCGAGCAGTTCGGCCGCGCGCGACGGTGCAAGCTTACCCCGTGCCAGGGCCAGGTAAATGGCAAGCAGGAAGAACGATTCGATCTGGGTGATGAAGCACTTGGTCGTGGTAACGCTGATCTCAGGGCCGCATCGAGTGTAAAGTCGGACGTCGGCTCGCCGTGCTATGGAGGAGTCGCGCGTGTTGGTCAAGGCTATGGTCCATGCGCCTTGCGCCTTGCCTTCCTCCAGCGCGGCCATCGTATCGGCCGTCTCGCCCGATTGTGACACAGCGATGAGCACCGTATTTTCATCCACCACCGGGCAGCGGTAACGATATTCGGCTGAGTAATCGACCTCGACTGGAATACGGCTTAGTTCTTCGATCATGAACTTGCCCACCAGCGAGGCGATGTAGGAGGCGCCAGCGCTCACTATAACGATTCGTTGCACGGCGTCTATTCCCTTGGGCGGTAGCGGGTCTTCCTCGAATCGTACCTCGCCTGAGCCTAGCGTGGCGCGCCCCCTTAGCGTATCCATCCACGCTTGCGGCTGGTCGGAAATTTCCTTTCGTAGATAGTGGCGGTACGGGCCCTTGCCGATGTGCGCCGAATCCCATTCGATACGACGGGGGCGGCGATGGACCAGCGCGCCGTCAAAGGTGAAGACCCTCACCTGATCGCGCTTGACCTCGGCAATTTCGCCGTCTTCCAGAACGATCGTTTGCCGGGTGTGGTCGAGCAGCGCCGGAATATCCGATGCGATAAAGTTTTCGCCTTCGCCCAGTCCGATTACGATCGGCGTGGCTGTTTTAGCCGCCACCAAGGTGTCGGGCTCGTTTTCGGAAAGTGCCACGAATGAAAATGAGCCGCGCAGCTCGGCCACAACCAAGCGAACCGCCTCCCTGAGGCTTAATCCGGCTTTGACTCGTTCTTCCAGAAGATGCGAAATAACCTCGGTGTCGGTCTCGGAAAGCAGTCGATGACCGCGCTGGCGCAGGCTCGCTGCGAGTTCGGCGTAGTTTTCGATGATGCCGTTATGGACCAGGGCAACCGGGCCTGCCTGATGGGGATGGGCGTTGCGCTCGGATGGTGCGCCGTGAGTGGCCCATCGCGTGTGGCCGATGCCGATGCAGCCGGGCGCCGGTCGCTCGCACAGCAGCTTTTCAAGGTTATCGAGCTTTCCCGCTGCTCGCCTGACCTCCAGACGAGCGCCTGGTCCTGGCAAAGTCGCGATTCCCGCAGAGTCGTAGCCGCGGTATTCAAGGCGGCGCAAAGCGGCCAGTAAAATCGCCGAAGCCTCTTGCGCCCCGACGTATCCGACAATTCCACACATCGAATGCCACTCCAGCTATTCGCTTACGTGCTCCGTCTTGCCCGCATTTGGAGCGTACTTTATCCTTGGCACCTTCGACCGTCCGCGCCTCTAACGACGCTCAGAAGCTAGCCGCCGAGAGGTCGCGGCTAGTCATGATGGCGACCGTCTGCTTGATGGCGCTCGCGCCATTTAAGTGTCCAGCCTGGTTTTTCCTGTTGCCGATGGTCACAAAATGCAAGCGCTCCGGCGGGAACGTCGTGCCGTACGGTTGTGCCGCTGGCAACGTAGGCGTCGTCGCCGATCTTGACTGGCGCAATAAGCTGGCTGTCGCATCCCACCATGCATCGGCTGCCAATCTGGGTGAGATGCTTTTCGTAGCCGTCGAAGTTTACCGTGATCACGCCGCACCCGATGTTCGTCTGCTCGCCGATAATTACGTCGCCGAGGTAGCTTAGATGGCTTGCTTTGGTGCCGCGGCCGATACGTGCTTGCTTGGTTTCGACAAAGTTGCCGATTCGATTAGACCCCTCAAGTTGTGTGCCCGGGCGAAGATTGGCAAACGGTCCAATCTCGCTGCCGGGTCCGATAGTGCATTGCTCGGCTCGTACGCCTAGCTTGATGATACAGTCGTTGCCGATAATTACCTCGCGCATCAGAGCGCATCCTTCGATGCGCACTCGCGCTCCAATTCGCGAACGTCCGAGGATTTGCACGTTTGGGCCTATCACCGAATCGATCCCAATTTCCACTTCTTCACCGATGTATGTGGTCGAAGGGTCAAGCAAGGTAACGCCGCTATCCATCAAGCGGCGATTTACCGACTGGCGTACCAAAGCTTCGATTTGCGCCAGCTCGTAGCGAGAATTTACGCCCAAAAACTCCTCTGGCCTGGGCGCTCGCCAGCCGAACACCCGCACGCCAGCTTGCGTGGCTAGCTCGACGATGTCCGTCAGATAGTACTCACCACGCGCGTTATTAGGCCTTACTCGGTCGAGCAGTTGCCGAAGAAGCGTTGCGTCAGCGACGTAGACCCCTGCATTTACCTCCTCTATCGCGAGCTCTTCTGGGGTGGCGTCCGAAGCCTCGACCACCCTAGCGATCGAGCCGTCATGGCGGCGCACAAGGCGCCCGTAGGAGGCGGCAGGCTCGAGCCTAAGCGCGACGAGGGACAATTTTGACTTAGCCGCGCGGTGGGCGGCGATAAACTCCTTGAGCGTTTCTGTACTCAGCACGGGCATGTCGCCATAAACGATCAACACGTCGCCGTCGAAGCCGGACGGTAGCGTTCTAAGCCCGCAAAGCGCCGCATGCCCGGTGCCAAGCATCTGCTCTTGCATCGCGAAGCGCAGACGCGAATCGTTCCAGGTCCTTTGGACTGCAGCTTTGACCTCGTCGGCCTGATGGCCAACGACGACAACCACCGGCTCCGTGTCGAGGGCTCTCAGCACTCGCAATACTCGAAGTATGAGCGCAACTCCGCCCACTTCGTGCAGCACCTTGGCCCGGTGCGACTTCATGCGCACACCTTGTCCTGCAGCAAGCACTATGCCAGCCAACGGTCGTTCCATCTGGTTACTCCCAATTTTTCGCTCACAAAATTTCAGTCTCGAGCTCGCACGAACTTTTAAACACAACTCTAACAATCGTCGATAAGCTATTCCGAGCCGCAGCTCACATTCGATGCATTATGTAACAAGCAAGTTCGCTAGCTGTATTTCTCTTTGAGGTCCAGTCGCGTTTGTGTCTTGTGCAGCGTCGAAGCAGTCTCGTCGTTTAAAGCCGCGCGTTTCCTAGCAACTAGCTTGCCACATCCGCGACCGTTAAACTCGACCAAAACTTTGGAAATTCCGATTGGTGAGCGGTTAACAAACCGACTACAAGCACGCCGAGCGCCAGCTGCGCTGTCCTCCGGCTCTTTTCAGCTACGGAAGAGAGCAGTTTTTCGTAAGCGACTAATCAAGTGTCCGCTCTTGAAGTGAAATTTAGTCGGCTATTTGCACCCCTCGGACATTTTCTCGCGTGAGCTAACTTTTGTGCGCTCACGGGCTTCTTTTCTTAAATAACTTTTCGAGTTTTTCTCGAACATCAGCCTTTTCGACTTTCGCTCTATGTTGACCGTCAGGTGCGGGAGCGAAAAACTCACAAAAGTTGGCTCGCTCTTTATCAACGACCCGCTCCGCCATCGGTTCGCGACATTGGTTATGATACCCGGGATCGTAAAATTTACAGTTGCGGCAGCAATGGAGCGGACTTGCGCAACGCGGGCATTCGTCGCGAAATCCAATCTTGCCTATGTCGCCAAGTGAGTGTCCACACGACCAACAATTCATCGATGCCAAGCCTCTAAACTCTCGAGCGATTAATTTTCTTCGGATCGTCCTATTGCACAGCTACTGCGTGCGTGTTCACGAGTGCAGAGGTTTCCGACTAGGAAAAACAGGTTCCAGCTTTGACAACTTCTAATCATAGCGCGGAGCACAAATCGGGATCTGCTGAGACGCGTAGATGTGGCGGCACTTTAGGTTTGACTCCGATTAGCTACACTGTCGTGTGCAATGTGCCAGTCTGGTAGCTCGGCTTTGGATAACGCTTTGGTTTAACCCCTCTTTTGCGCCTGGCGCGCCGGCTGATAGCATTGCGTTTAAGAGCGGCCAACAATTGGACTTTTAGATGGTCGAGCAGGTCGACGCTTTCACCGATTATTTGTCGGCCGTAATTGGAGCGGCTGCGAACACGGTAAAGAGCTACCGCACAGACCTGCTTTGCTTTGCAAAGTTTCTTGAAGAACAAAACCTTGCTCGCGACCCCGCAACCGGCAAGGTTTCGCCAGAGAGTGTCCAGACCGACGATATCCGGCTCTACCTTGCGAGCTTGCTTAAGAACCGGGCCGAGCGCTCGACCGTGCAACGGCGTCTCGCCGCGATCAAGGCGTTTTTCCGCTACCGCAAACAGTTTTTTGGCGGCCCGGACCCAGCTTCGCGGCTGCGCACGGTGCGGCGCCAAGCGCGGCTGCCAACTGTGATACGCGAGGATGAGGTCTGCAGGCTTCTCGAGGCAGACAGCTGCACGAACTCCAAGGCGCGCCTGCGCGACCGCGCGATGATGGAGACGCTCTATGCCTGCGGGCTTCGCGTCAGTGAACTGGTTGGCCTTGACTGGAAAGACATCGATGAGGAAGTCGGAATGGTAAGGGTTCGTAGCGGCAAGGGCCGTAAAGATCGACTGGTACCGATCGGGGAGGTTGCTCTGGCTGCCTTAAGAGCGTGGCGCGATGCTACAGGCCCGGCTCCAGCTGACGGGCCTGTGTTTACCAATTTGCGGGGCGGTCGGCTCAGCCCGCGCAGCGTGCAGCGAATTGTGGCACGCCGAATAGCGTCGCTCGGACTGGATACGGGCTTAACTCCGCACGGCTTGCGCCACTGCTTTGCAACCCATTTGCTGAACCACGGCGCCGACCTGCGTTCAATCCAGGAGATGCTCGGTCATGCCAGTTTGGCTACGACTCAGCGCTATACACAAGTAAGTATCCAACATCTTAAAGAGGTTTACCGCCGTGCCCATCCTCGCTCCTAACTCAGCAAACGTGATTCACGGAACAACCATTTTGACGGTGCGCCATCAGGGCTCGATCGTGATGGCGGGCGACGGTCAAGTGAGCTTGGGCAACACAGTGCTCAAGCGCGGAGCGCGCAAGGTGCGGCGGCTTCACAACGAAAGCGTGCTCGCGGGCTTTGCCGGAGCGACGGCTGATGCGCTTACGCTGTTTGACAAGTTCGAAGGAAAGCTTCAGGAGTACAACGGCAATCTAAGACGCGCAGCCGTGGAGTTGGCGCGCGATTGGCGCACCGACCGGGTGTTGCGCCGGCTCGAGGCGATGCTGGTGGTGGCTGACCGAGAGAGCACGCTGCTGCTTTCCGGGCTCGGGGACGTGATCGAGCCTGATGATGGTATTATAGGAATCGGTTCAGGAGGCAACTTCGCCCTGGCTGCGGCGCGCGCACTTCTGCGCTTCAACCCGCAGCTAAGCGCGCGCCAGGTGGTGGAAGCAGCCATGACCATCGCCGCAGAAATTTGCGTATTTACCAATTCCCAGTTTACGATCGAAGAACTTTAAGCCCTTACGACGATGAAGACTTCAGTTCCTCACGTAATGACTCCGCGCGAGATCGTCTCTGAACTCGACCGCTACATCGTCGGGCAAACCGAGGCCAAGCGAGCGGTAGCGATAGCGTTGCGCAACCGATGGCGTCGCCAGCAAGTACCGCCGGAGCTTCGCGATGAAATTGCCCCGAAAAACATCCTGATGATCGGTCCTACCGGAGTGGGCAAGACAGAGATATCGCGCCGTCTGGCCAAGCTTGCTCAGGCGCCGTTCCTTAAGGTCGAGGCCTCGCGTTACACCGAGGTCGGATACGTGGGCCGCGACGTCGAGTCGATAATCCGAGATCTCGTCGAGGTCGCGGTCAAAATGGTGCGCGAGGAGGCACAGGCGGAGGTTGCAGTCAAAGCCCGCGAGCAGGCCGAGGAGCGCTTGCTCGACATCCTTTATCCTCCTCCCCCCCGAAGTCGGCGTCATCATGGGCCCGGTGCTGAGGCCGGCGGCGCCGATACGGCAAGCGCCGACGCTTCTTACCGGGAGACGCGAGAAAAGCTGCGCCGCATGCTCAGGACCGGACAGCTCGACCACCGCGAAGTGGAGATTGAAATCAGCGCTCAGGCGATGCCGATGATCGAGGTTTTCGCGCCCCAGGGGATGGAGGAGCTCGGGCTGAACATGAAGGAGCTCTTTAGCCAGTTCGTGCCCAAGCGCTCCAAACGCCGTCGTGTCAAGGTACCCGAGGCGCTCGACATGCTAACCCAGGAGGAGGCGGCGCGCTTGGTCGACATGGACCAGGTCGTTCGCGAGGCGGTTCAGCGCGTCGAGCAAAGCGCGATCGTTTTCATCGACGAGATCGACAAGATCGCCGGGCGCGACTCAACCCGTGGCCCCGACGTTTCGCGCGAAGGCGTCCAGCGCGACCTTTTGCCGATCGTTGAGGGAACAACGGTCAACACTAAGTACGGACCGGTCAGGACCGACCATGTCTTGTTTATCGCTTCGGGCGCGTTCCATATCGCCAAGCCTTCGGACTTGATTCCTGAATTTCAGGGTCGCTTCCCCATTCGCGTGGAACTCAAAGCGCTGACTCGCGACGACTTCGTGCGAATCCTGACCGAGCCCGACAATGCGCTGAGCAAGCAGTACATCGCCTTGATGGCCACCGAAAACGTTCACTTGAGCTTTACCGATGACGCGATCGTGGCGCTTGCGGAAATCGCCGCCGAGGTCAACGCGCGCACGGAAAATATCGGAGCCCGCAGGCTGCATACCGTGCTCGAACGCCTGCTGGATGAGATCTCGTTCAACGCGCCTGAGATGAGCGGTCAGCGAATCACGATCGACGCCGCGTACGTGCACAAACGGCTCGACCACATCGTTCAGGATCAGGACCTATCGCGCTACATCCTGTAAGAGGGGCCACAATCTCTAATCGACGCGGCAAAAACTGTCCAGCGGCGAGACTAAAGCGCGCACAAAAAGCTCTTGGGGCTCAACCGGCTTAGGGTTGCGCCTGCGCCTAGGGCGAAAAGCTCTTCTGCGCTTGCGTCGGTTTGCCGACTGCGGAGTCGGTTTCATGCTCCCACTCTTAACCTTATGCGCGCGATGACGTATAAGACACGTGTTGCGTTTGCGCCTGTTTTATTTAGATCGCCGGGATCGCTATCGGCGAGGCTTTTGGCTTAAGCGTTACGCCTGAGCACTTCTTTCGAGGTGAAGGGGGTGAAGCAGGAAGCAAAAAAACTGGTTGAAAGAGCGGAGGTCTTGATGGAGGCGCTGCCGTATATCCGGCGCTTTCAAGGTTCGACCTTTGTGGTCAAGTACGGCGGCCATGCGATGGAAGCCGAAGACCTAAAGGAGAGCTTCGCGCAAGACGTCGTGATGCTCAACTTGGTGGGAATCAAGGTCGTCGTGGTCCATGGGGGCGGGCCCCAGATCTCCGCGCTGATGGAACAGATGGGCGTTAAGGCGCGCTTCGTGCGGGGACTGCGCGTCACCGACGAAAAAACTATGGAAGTGGTCGAGATGGTCCTGCAACGTATCAACAAGGACCTGGTGGCGCTTATCGGACGTCACGGCGGAGCGGCCGTGGGACTGTCGGGCAAAGACGGCGCGATGATCCTGGCGCGAAAGATGCGCGTTCAATTGCAAGCAAAAAACGGCAAGACGAGCGCGGTTGACCTGGGCCTGGTCGGAAAAATCGTTGACGTCAATCCAAGCGTTCTCAATACCCTGCACCGGGCCAACTTTATTCCGGTCGTGGCTCCCGTTGGTTGCGACATGAACGGAGTAACGTACAACATCAACGCTGACACCGCCGCCGGAAAGCTGGCAGCTGCGCTCAGAGCGGAAAAGTTAATCTTGATGACGGATGTCGAGGGAATCCGCGACCGCAACGGCAAGCTCATCTCGACACTTTCGGTCGAGCGCGCCAAAAAGCTTATCGCTCAAGGCGTCATATCCGAGGGCATGATCCCAAAGGTCGAGTGCTGTATCGAGGCCTTGCGTGAAGGAGTTGCCAAGACGCATATCATCGATGGGCGACTGCGCCATGCGGCGCTGCTGGAGATCTTCACTCGCTCCGGCGTCGGCACGGAAGTCGTAGCTTCAATTAAACGCAAGGCCGACTTCGGGGGGCGCCCCACGAATTTGACTAACGGTGTGGGCGCAAGCTGAGCGGGCGGATTTGTTGAGGCTCAAAGTCGACGTTTCGAGGGGTATCGAATGACTAATGCTGACGTGGTTGCGCTCGCTCACAGCGCGCTGATGGACGTTTATGCCTGCATGCCGGTTGCCTTCGAGCGCGGCGAAGGGGCGTACTTGTTCGACGTCGAGGGCCGCCGCTACCTCGACTTTTTCTGCGGTCTGGCAGTGACGAGCCTTGGCCATGCTTATCCGAGTGTGGTGCGGGCGGTGCAAGAACAAGTCGGCAAGCTGACCCATGTCTCCAACGTGTTTCATACGGAAGTTTCCGCGCGCCTGGCAAGCAAGCTTTCGCTGAAATTTGGTGGTGGGAAGGTCTTTTTATGTAATTCTGGGGCAGAGGCCAACGAAGCGGCGATTAAGGTTGCCCGCCGATGGGGAGCCAGCCGCGGCGGCCGCTACGAGATCATCACGGCGCACAACTCATTTCATGGTCGAACGCTGGCGACCCTGGCCGCCACTGGACAGCAGCGATATCACGTAGGCTTCGAGCCGCTGCCCCTCGGCTTTCGCATGGTTCCGTTCGACGACCTGGATGCGGCTCGCGCGGCTGTGCGCGACGAAACTGTGGCGATAATGATAGAGCCGATTCAGGGAGAAGGCGGGGTCGTCGTGCCCCGTGATGAAAGGTACCTGAGCGGCCTGCGCGAGCTGTGCGACCAGCGCAACTTACTGCTCATTCTTGACGAGATTCAAACCGGCGTCGGCCGCACCGGTAAGTTCTTCGCCTACGAGCATTGGCAAGTCAAGCCGGACATCGTAACCCTTGCCAAGGCGCTCGGCGCAGGCCTGCCGATCGGTGCCGCGATCGCGCGAGATGAGGTTGCGGCCTGCATGACGCACGGCACACACGGCAGCACCTTTGGCGCCAATCCCGTTGCCAGTGCTGCGGCGCTCGCGGTCCTCGAGGCGTTGGAGGATGGTAGCGTTCTTGAGAACTGCACGCAGGTGGGGAATTACCTGATGGGCGAGCTCAAGGCGCTTGCGGCCGGCGAAACCAAGATTCGGGAAGTACGCGGTAGAGGAATGATGATTGGCGTCGTGCTCGATCGAGAAGCTCGTCCGCTCGCGCAAGCGTGTCTTGAGCAAGGGCTTATCGTGAACGCTACGGCTGGCAATGTTCTACGCCTTCTGCCGCCGCTAAACCTCACCATTGCCCAGGCTAAGGAGGGATTCGAAATTATTCGACGAGTGCTAAAGAGCGCCTAGCCCCACACAAGTTTAAACCGACCGGTGCCACAGAGGTCTAAGCAAAAGGCGCAGCACCCGTCGTAGGGACTGTATTTTAGTGATGAAGCGCGATTTCATCGAGCTTAGCTCACTTACTTTAGACGAGCTCGAAAAGCTTTTGAAGCTGGCCAGTCGCCTTAAAAGAGACTTACTCTACGGCTTCGACCATCCTTACTTGCGCGGCAAGACGTTGGCGATGATCTTTGAGAAGCCTTCGTTGCGCACTCGGATCACCTTTGAGACCGGCATGGCGCAGCTCGGAGGACACGCGATTTATCTTGGCCCGCAAGAGGTCGGGTTGGGGCGACGCGAAGCGGTCAAGGATGTTGCTCGCAACCTGTCGCGATGGGTCGACGCAATCATGATTCGGACTTTCGCTCATTCCACATGCCTTGACATGGCGCGCGAAGCTGACGTACCGGTGATAAACGGGCTGACCGATACGCTCCATCCGTGCCAACTTTTGGCTGACCTGCTTACCCTGTATGAGCGCTTCGGTAATTTAAAAAAGCTCAGGGTAGCTTTCGTAGGCGACGGCTTCAACCTAGCTAACTCTTGGATCGAAGCGTCGGAGCTGGTCGGCTTTGAACTTCGGATGGCTTGCCCTCAGGGCTACGAGCCCAAGGGCGAATTTCGCGAGCGCCTGCAGCGTAACCCGAGAGCTTTGCTGGTCAATGATCCGATCGTTGCGGTGAACGACGCCGACGTGGTGTACACCGACGCGTGGGTGTCGATGGGGCAAGAGGATGAAGCGGAAAAGCGAAGGCGCGATTTTCGCGCATTTCAGGTCAACCGCGAACTTCTGAAGCACGCCAAGGCTACCGTCCTGGTGATGCATTGCTTGCCCGCCCATCGCGGCGAAGAAATCACCGACGACGTAATCGACGGACCGAACTCGATCGTGCTGGATCAGGCCGAAAACCGTCTGCATGCGCAAAAGGCGCTCCTCCTATGGCTGTTGAGGCCAGAGATTTTGAACGAATAAGCGCGGCATCCCTCGTGCGCGACTCGGATATGGAATGAGGCAAGTGGGCGTTTGGTTCGCAGTAAAAATCGGGTCTCTAACTGTGTAGTTGCCAGGGATGGTTCAAGAGCAGCAGAGGTGGCTGCGGTGCTGGCGCGATTTAGGTTCGAGCTAAAGGTTCAGGCGGATGGAAGATGAAAGAAAAAATTAGGAGATTGGTGCTGGCCTATTCAGGAGGGCTGGATACCTCGGTCATTTTGCGCTGGATAAAGGAATACTATGGGTGCGAAGTGATCGCTTTTTGCGCCGATATCGGACAAGCCGAAGAACTATCGGGGCTCGAGGAGAAAGCTTTGCGCACCGGCGCCAGCAAATTCTGCCTCGAAGACCTACGCGAGGAGTTTGCGCGCGAATTTGTCTTTCCGATGCTTCGGTGCGGCGCAGTATACGAAGGCTACTACTTGCTCGGGACGTCCATCGCCCGCCCGGTCATAGCAAAACGTCAAGTGGAGGTGGCACGGCGCGAAGGCGCCGACGCAGTTGGGCACGGAGCTACCGGCAAGGGAAACGACCAGGTTCGCTTCGAGCTGGCTTTTGCTCGGCTTGCTCCGGACCTTAAGGTTGTCGCTCCGTGGCGCCATCCAGATTGGAGGTTTCAAAGCCGCCAAGACCTTATCGCTTACGCTAACGAAAGAGGAATACCTGTGCCGGTCAGTCCGGAAAAGCCTTACTCGACCGATCGGAATTTGCTTCATGTCAGCTACGAAGGAGGCATTCTCGAAGATCCGTGGCGCGAGCCAGACCCCGCTATGTTTCGCATGACGGTTGCGCCCGAAGATGCGCCGGACGAACCTGAGTACGTCGAGGTCGAGTACGAAGCCGGCGACCCGGTGGCGATTAACGGCAAGCGGATGACGCCCGCCGAGCTTATCGCCTATGCCAATAAAATCGCTGGTGCACATGGTGTCGGCCGGGTCGATCTGGTGGAAAATCGCTTTGTCGGTATAAAGTCGCGCGGCGTTTACGAGAGCCCGGGCGTGACGCTTCTGATGCATGCCCATCGCGCGGTCGAGCAACTCACCTTGGATCGCGAAGAGCTCCATCTGCGAGACTCGCTTATGACACGGTACGCCGAACTGGTCTACTACGGCTTTTGGTTCGCCCCGGAACGTGAGGCATTGCAGGCGCTTATCGATCACATGCAGCGCAGGGTGACAGGCGTTGCGAGGCTTAAACTTTACAAGGGTTCAGTGTCTATCGTGGGCAGAAAATCAAGCCGCTCGCTGTACGATCCGGCCCTGGCAAGTTTTGATGAGGCAGGCGGCTATCGACACAGTGATGCCGACGGATTTATCAGACTGAACGCCTTGAGGCTGCGCGCGCTTTCAAGGCTATCGAGCAAGCCCTAGCCGAAGGTAGAAAACTTTACCTGGAAGCTTACTGTGAATTCTGCCAAGTCCAGGTGCGGATTGTTCTTCGACAATTAGAGCTGGAATCTCATGATGCGTACTACGTGACTTTGGGTGGTAGGCACGATGGGCAAAGTCGTACCGCTTCGGCCAAGACCTATCCCTTCACCATCGCAAGCAAAGGAGGCAAAAAGCGAGGCGCGATGTCCGAAGTGTCAGCATTTTCTTAATGTTCATATCACCCATCCAAACGGCATCGTCAGCTGTGTGGTGCGAGGATGTCGGTGCGAAAGCAGGCCAGAGAAGTGAGGTTTTAAAAAGCGCTTTTATCTATCGGTCTTCCAGCCGGCAAGCCTGAGGCAAGGCTTTCAGAGTGGCGCCTTTTTGGCCGAGAGTCGTAACCCCGGTTTTGTGTGCTCGACGATTCGGGGTGATTCGTTCGAAAAGCGAAGTCCGCGAAAAAGCTTCCAGCTCGAAAACAAGACGTGTAAGGCGTAAGCGAGAGCTTTGCCCTAAGCTAAAGGAGCTCACAATTTAGGCTTTTCGTTTATTTAGGCAGCCCGTATCTGGGACACTGTGGCAGGCTTATGTCCCCGTCAAAGTCACCGCAAGCCTGCGCGTGTTTCCTCGAGCGGCCGCAAAGCACGACTTTTCCCGCTCAGCGTTTTGGAAAGGCGTAGCGGCGCAAATCGAGTAACGTAAGGCGAAAAAACTCAATTAAGTTCGCCTCCGCTCTGATGCCGATTCGCACAGCGCGCTCCTTGCGCAACCGACCTCTGGTAGATGACCAGCCTTAGTGCGCATTTTCAGCAAGATGAGGCTCCGGCAGGGCACCTACGCTAAGCTTTGTGCGCACAAGTTTTGCGTACCCTGGTACGCTTAAGAAGCGCTGGCCTGCATGACCGATGCGCTGCGGAGCTGGAATTCTGAAGCAGAGCGACTTTTAAGCGGGATAATCAATGATTTGGCGGCGAAGCCAAAGAATCGCGATTATTATTTTCGCAACTGTATTAGCCTTGTATGGTGCTTTGCCGATTCTACACGCGCAAGGCGATTGGCAATACGTGGGGACTAGTGTTGAGAAAGAAGAGAGCCAGCGCGTGCCTGAGGACAACTCCCTTCGCCCCGCAGCCAGGAGCAAGTCCGGCTCTGACGCAGAACTGCTTGCCTGTGGCGAGAAAGCGCGACCGGCCAGCGATTCGGTTCGCGCCATAGTCGAAGAATTGGAACGAGTTTCTGGTGCTTCGGCGCAAGTGTACGAGTCGGTGCGGCCGGTTGGCCCTCATGCCCGTGCTGGAGGTTGCATCTTGTATAGCGAGACGCAATTGCGTGCGCTTTTTTCGAACTGGTTCAGGCTACAAGAGGACGACCTGCTCGAGCCTATGTTGTACGCGATCTTGGCCCACGAACTGGGGCATCTCGCGCACGATGACTTTTCGCCCCAGAGACTCCAGATCGATCCGGTAAAGCGCGAGCTCGAAGCCGATCGGTTTGCCGGCTACACGCTTTCCCGTTTGAACATCAGAATTGACGATCTTACCGACTACTACCGGCTTACGGGCGACGATTTTACCGGCATACCGCACGATCACGGCACCAGCGCGCAGCGGGCTGAAGCGTTCGCCCAGGGATGGCGGCGAGCCGAGCTGGGTTTGCCCGAAGAGTCGGCGATCGGTGTAGGCAGTCCCGACCATCCATAGCGAACTTTCATTTCAACCGCTTCGCCGTTACCGAAACCTCTACCCAGTTCGCAATCTGCCTTGTCTCTTGAGACACTTGCTTGCCTTACGTAAAAAATGTGTGGCCCTAACGAATGGCTGTCTATGCCGAGAGTGCTGCTATCCATTGAAGTGTTTGTCGCGTGCTTCGCCTGCGCTGTCTAACGGCTAACAGACGGTCTCGACGTCCGAGCTTGACACTTCGGTTGAGTAGCCTCGACTCTTAAGTAGGGCCACTTTGACATTTCCGTAGCGGTGAGCGTCGCACGTTCCGACTCTGGAGCGTAAGATGTTTTGAATTGGCGCGTTCGGTGACTATGAGCTCGACGGATTGGGACTGTGACCGCAAGCTTTTGGCTTGCCCGTGGCACGTGACCGGCAAGACAAGCAAGGCCGGCAAGACAAGCGAGATCGAAAGTGCACATGGATTTTGGGGAAGGTCAACGCCGAAAGTTTTAATTGTCGGATGGGGAGACGAAAACCTTGGGCGACGCATGCTGGCTTGAGAATTTTTATTGACCTTGTAAGTGGTAGGAATGGAAGCAAGGCGTTTTAGCTCCAATACAAGGAAGCACAATCTTTTGAGGGCCCGCTTCGAGCGCCCGCGCCTACCAGAAGTGGAAGCGTTCACCGCGTCCTTACCGTTCGATAGGCGGCTTTATCGGCAAGATATAAAGGGTTCGACCGCGCACGTCAGGATGCTTGCCAAGGCAGGGATAATTTCCCAAGCGGAAGCGCGGAAAATCGAGCGCGGGCTTCGCGCTATCGAGCGAGAGATCGAAGCTGGGAAATTCCACTTCGATGTAGCCGACGAGGATATTCACATGGCGATTGAGCGTCGGCTGCGGGAATTAATCGGGCCGGTTGCGGGCAAGCTTCACACGGCGCGGTCGCGCAACGACCAGGTCGTCTTGGACCTGCGGCTTTATCTCAGCGAGGAGCTCGAGGAAGTAATCGAGCTTACGCGCGCGCTGCGGCGAAGTTTAGTTAGCGTGGCCGAGAAGAACGTTGAAACCGTGATGCCTGGCTATACCCATCTGCAACGCGCCCAGCCGGTTACCCTTGCCCATCACGTGCTCGCCTACGTGGAGATGTTCGGACGCGACCAGCGGCGCTTTGCCGCAGCGCGAGAGAGCGCGCGCGTGATGCCGCTTGGTTCGGGCGCCCTTGCTGCCACTACCTTGCCCATCCAGCGCCAGGCCGTAGCGCGCGAATTGGGTTTCCCAACGGTTAGCGAAAATAGTCTCGACGCCGTATCTGACCGCGACTTCGTGATCGACTTCCTCGCTGCTGCTGCCCTCTGCATGGTGCATCTGTCGCGCATGAGCGAGGAACTGATCATGTGGTCGAGCGCCGAGTTCGGCTTCGTCAGTCTGCCCGACGAGTTCTCGAGCGGAAGCTCGATGATGCCGCAGAAAAAGAACCCCGATTTGCTCGAACTTATTCGCGCTAAGACGGGCCGGGTGATGGGGAATCTCCAGGCGATGTTGACTGTGCTCAAAGGACTTCCGCTTGCGTACAACTCTGACCTTCAGGAGGACAAAGAGCGGGTTTTCGACACGCTCGACACCCTAAAGCCGTCGCTAGCTCTCAGCGCCAAGCTTTGGCCGCAACTTGTGTTCAAGACCGACGCGATGCATAAGGCGGCGGGCGGATGGGCGCTTGCAACCGATCTTGCCGAGTACCTGGTGCGGCGCGGGGTGCCGTTTCGCGAGGCATACGAGTGTGTTGGTCGGATGGTACGTGATGCGCTTGCACAGGCCAGAGAGCCCGAGCATATGACCCTTGCCGACTTAAGACGCTACTCTCCGCTGTTTGGGCCGCAGGCGCTTGCGCTGCTGTCAGCGCAGGGCTCGGTACGCGCACGCAAAGTAGTCGGCGGCCCAGCGCCTCAGACCGTTCGCCGAAGACTTGCCGAGCTCAGAAAGGAACTGTGGCCTTGAACAGAGGCGGGGTAGTTTGCCGGTCGCGCCTGGCGTCTTTGTTCTTGTTCGTAGTGGTATTTTCGATCCTCGGATGCGGTAATAAGACTCGCCCAGTGCCGCTGCCGGACGCGATTCCGGCCACTATCACCGACTTGCGCGCAACCCAGGAGCCCGACGGAATCAGACTTACTTTCAGTAGGCCCGATCATTACGTGAGCGGAAAAGAGATGCGCGACCTCAACCACTTCATTATCCTTCGCGCGGAAGACCAAGGCCCCCTAATCCCATACGTCGAAGCCCCTGTGCCTGACCGCGAGCGAATTCAAAAGCCGAGAACCCTTTCTTATCTCGATCGCAACACGCTGGTGGGACATACTTACCGCTATGTAATCGTTTCGGTGACCGACGACGGCGATAAGAGTGCTCCGTCAAACGAAGTCACCGTAACCCGAGCGGTCACTTCCGTCCCCTCGGCTAAACCGTTTACCAGCGCGGGAGCCGCGTTGCCGAAATGAGCAGCATTCGCTTAAAGCGAGCTTCTTGCGCAAGCTCGTATTACCCGTCAAGCAGCGAGCGGCCTGGGCTAGCTGGTTTGAGCTAGCTATGGTGCTTACTGATGTAATCGATTGCGTAGACGAGAAAAGTTTGGCAATCCGCCGCTCGCGAGCTCGCTTGTGAGCGCACCATGTAGCGCGGCCGAGCCACAGAAGGTAAAGCTGGATCTTACATTCCAACACGATTTTCGTACGAAACGACGTTCGACAATGCATTACTTCGAATACAAGCAAGGCGAGCTTTACGCGGAAGAGGTGCCCCTTAAGCAAATCGCGGCCAACACGGGCGTGCCGACCTACGTCTACAGCGCGGCGACTTTGCGCCGCCATTTCAAGGTGTTTGACCAGGTTTTTGCGGGCGTAGACCATCTGATCTGTTTTGCCACTAAAGCGCTGTCCAACCTCAGCGTGCTTAGGCTTTTTGCTGCGATGGGCTCCGGTTTCGACATCGTATCGGTGGGCGAGCTCGAGCGCTGCCTGCGTGCTGGGGCTCAGGCGCAGAAAATCGTTTTTTCCGGCGTTGGCAAAACCAAAGAGGAGATTGCTGCCGCTCTAAAGGCGGGAATTCTTATGTTCAACGTCGAGTCGTTGCCCGAACTTTACGCCATCGCCGAGGTAGCGCAAAGCCTGGGTGCGCGCGCTCCGATAAGCCTGCGCGTCAATCCTGCGCTCGACCCTGGCACCCATCCCCACATCTCCACTGGCCATCGGACAAGCAAGTTCGGCGTCCCGTTAGTTCAGATTCTCGATTACTACGAGCAAGCGCGCAAATTGGACAGCCTCGAAGTCGTTGGCCTGAGCACCCACATAGGCTCACAGATTACCGAAGCGCGCCCGTTCCGCGAGGCTGGCGAAAAATTGATCGATATAGTTTTGAAACTGCGGGCCAGAGGCTTTGAACTCAAGTACCTGGACCTCGGCGGCGGTGTGGGTATACGCTATGACGACGAGTTCTTTGACCTGGCCGACTACGCTCGGGCTATTGTGGAGCCATTGCGCGAGTTGAAGCTTACGCTCATTGCAGAGCCAGGACGGGTTATTGTTGGCAACGCGGGAGTGCTGCTCACTCGGGTGCTGTACGTCAAAGATACCGACGTCAAGCGCTTTATCGTGGTGGACAGCGCCATGAATGACCTTATTCGGCCGTCTCTGTACGATGCCTATCATGCGATTTGGCCAGTTGAGCAGCGCGCCTCGGCCCCGTTGGTCGTTGCTGACGTGGTAGGTCCGATATGCGAAAGCGGCGATTTTCTCGCCCGCGACCGCCTTTTGCCTCTGCCGCAAGCCGGTGATTTACTGGCGGTGATGGGCGCTGGGGCGTATGGCTTCGTGATGGCTTCGAACTACAACAGCCGTCCGCGGCCAGCCGAGGTAATTGTCGATGGAAACCGTTGGTATGTCGTGCGGCAGCGGGAAACGGTCGAGGACTTGATGCGCGGAGAAAGGCTTGTGGATTTAAGCCCTGAGTAGCTCGGCACCTTCCGCGGTACGAAGCCGATGGCAACGCTTAAATTTGTCAAAATGCACGGATGCGGCAACGATTACATATACGTCGCTGCCTTCGATTTTAGGCTTGCCGACCCAGAGCGCCTTGCCCGTCGCCTTTCAAATCGGCGCTTTGGAATTGGCGCCGATGGGCTTATTCTTCTTTTGCCTTCGAAAGTCGCCGATTTGCGAATGGAGATCTACAACGCAGACGGAAGCCGTGCCGAGATGTGTGGCAACGGTATACGGTGCGTTGCGCGGCTTGCCTACCAAAGCGGGATCGCGCGCAAAAGCCCGATTTCGGTCGAAACCGACGCCGGAGTGAAAACGGTCAAGCTTAATTTTTCCGGCGACGGCGCGATTACCTCGGTTACGGTCGACATGGGACAACCCATCCTAGAAGCACGAAAAATTCCGGCCAAAGCGGACGGGCAGGTCGTGGACTATGACTTAGGAATCGAGGGAGTTCCAAGCCGCGTCACTGCGGTGTCGATGGGTAATCCGCACGCCGTGGTCTTTGTCGACGACGATGCGATTTTCGCGCTCTCGGAGAGCGAATTTGCGCGCATCGGTCGCCAATTCGAGCGCCATCCGTTCTTCCCACGAGGCGTGAACACGGAGTTTGTGAAAGTGTGTGGACCCGACCGCCTAAAGCTGCGAGTGTGGGAGCGAGGCTCAGGCGAAACTTTAGCCTGCGGTACGGGAGCGTGCGCCGCGCTTGTAGCGGCGGCGCTGGCTGGTCGCGCGCAACGCAGGGCAACAGTAGAGTTGCCGGGCGGGAAGCTCGAAATCGAATGGTGTGAGGACGGCGAACTCAAAGATCATGTGCTGATGACCGGAGAGGCGATCGAGGTCTTTCGCGGCGAGGTCGACGTCATGGATAATGAGCTGGTAGCTGCGTAGCCCTGAGCTTTGGCTTGTTATAGGTGAGAAATTTCAAAGCGGTTTTCGCGCCGTGGATTGGCTTTTTTCGTACCGCCGACAAACCATAAAGCAAGTGGCTACCGGATCGAAGGAGCTTCTGGATGGGTCTTTTTCGCAGCAGGTAAGCCGACAGCCGAGAGGGAGTTTCCTGATCGAAGCGTCGCGCAGAATCGAGCAGTGACCCAGGCCTTGGTGAGCGAGCTTGTTTGCGAGCGTAACTTAGAGCACAACGGCTAGAGTGGGAGGAAGCCCCGATGTTTACCGGCACGCTTTCTGCAGTCATCACGCCGTTTAAGAACGGTGAAATCGATGAGCGGGCATTTCGCGAGCTCATCGAGTGGCAGATCCAAAGTGGAGTCCAGGGAATTGTGCCTTGCGGCTCCACAGGAGAGTCAGCTACTTTGACCCACGGTGAACATGAACGTCTTATCAAGGTAGCGGTCGAGCAAGTGCGCCGTCGAGTGCCGGTGATCGCAGGCACTGGGTCGAACTCGACCGCCGAAGCTATTCGCTTGACCGCTTTTGCGCGCCAGTGCGGGGCGGACGGAGCGCTCTTGATTTCGCCTTACTACAACAAGCCGACGCAGGAGGGGATCTTTCAACACTATAAAGCAGTAGCGCAGGCGGTCGATTTGCCTTTGCTTGTGTACAACATTCCGGGGCGAACTGCGTCCAACATATTGCCCGAAACGATGGCGCGCCTGGCCGAGATAAAACAAATCGTCGGTGTCAAAGAGTCTTCCGGTTCGATGGAGCAAGCCTCCGATATCCGGCGGCTTTGTGGCGACAGGTTTGTGATCCTGTCGGGCGACGATTCATTGACGTTGCCGCTCATAGCGTTGGGCGCCAAAGGCGTTGTCTCGGTGATCGCCAACATCGTACCTGCCGCGATGCGCGAACTGGTCGATAGCGCATTGGCGGGCGATTTCGCACGGGCGCGGGAGCTCCACTATAGGTTGCTTCCCTTGATGCGCGCGATGTTCGTGGAAACGAATCCTATTCCGGTTAAGTTTGCCGCCTCCTTGCTCGGCAAGTGCACGGCTGAGGTGCGGCTTCCACTGACGCCGCTCTCCCCAATTTGTGCCGAGCGCGTACGTTCAGTGATGAGCGAGGCGGGTCTTTGCTGACGCGCTAACGTGTGAGGAAGCTTAGGACGCAGGCGACCCCGCCCTTCTCGGACCTTTTTGCGGGCCGTTTCTTGTCGCATTATTCCACTGCCTGACCGGGCCGATTGCAAGCTTGGGCTTTTTGGGAGACTTAGGGTGGGTGTGGATAAAATACAGGTCGAACGTCCGAGAACGCCCGCCGAGCTAGAACAATTTGCGGCTTTTCCCCACCAAGTCTACTCTGCCCGGATTGCATGGTGGCCGCCAGATATACGGGGCGAAGTCGAGCTTTTGAGAGGTCGGGCGCCCATCTCGTCTAGTCTTGAGATCAGCCCATTTTGGGTCAAACACGGCGGTAAAGTCGTGGCCCGCGTGAGCGCCGTGATCAACTACCGCTACCAGCGGCATTGGAACGAAAGGCTGGGTCATCTAATTCATTTCGAAGCCTTGCCGAACGAAACGGAAAGCGTTGTTGCGATGCTTGACGAGGCGTGTCGCTGGCTGCAAGAGCGGGGCGCACAAGCAGCCCGAAGCGGGTTTGCGACCTTTCTCGACTACCCGTACGCGATCGACAACTACGAGGGGTTCCCTTCGTTTTTACTACGCTCCACCCCGGACTATTACCATTCGTACTTCAAAAATGCGGGCTTCTACACGGAAAAAGGCATGGTCGACTACACGATCGCGCTGACCGAGCCGATCCTCGAGCGCTATCGGGCGATTGTCAGCGCTGCGCCGAGCTACGGATTCGAGGTGCTCAGTTGGCGCCGGTACGGATTCAATAAGGCCATCGAGGCGTGGACGACGGTGACCAATGCGGCCTTCGCCAAGCACTGGGGATGGAATCCCGTTGCGCACGAGGAAGTGCGTCCCACTCTTGCTCCACTGGAGGCCACGGAAGTCGCCGACTTGTCGGTTGTGGCGGTGGCGCAAGGCGAGGCGGTCGGCGTCGTCTTCGCGCTGCCCGATTTGAGCTTGGCATTGGCGCGAATTCGGCCCGGATTCAAGCTCGCCGCAGAACGTGGCGGCGGCAGCAGGGGCGCCTTGATAAACATCGGAGTGATCGAAAGCTGGCGCGGACGGACGGTCAACCTTGCGATGGCCGCCGAGTCATTTCTAGCGATGGCTAAGCGGGCGATGAAGTATGCGGGTTATACGCTCGTGCTGGATGATAACTGGCCCTCTCGTAAGACGGCCGAAAAGCTCGGCGGGCGCGTAACCAGCAACTTCGTAGTCTACAGGCGCGATTTTACGTATAAGTCTGCTGGAGCTTGAAAGTTCGGTTAACATCAGCTCGAGTAAAAATACTTTGCTCGGTGCTGGTGGAGCACAAACTCCTGGTTTCCGCACAGTTTTGCACATGGGTAAGCCATTCTACGGCTTACTGCAGGCGTTTAGCTTGTGCGCTCGTTGATGCTCTTTCGCGCAAGTGGACATGGATAGTAGGAAGTTAGCTTTGGCGAGGGGAAAAGTTATACTGACAAGGAAACAGGAAATAATCTATGTCGCTTCAGCTAATTCCACCCGATATCAATCTTGATTTTGTTGGAAAACGTAAGTTTTTTGTCGCGCTGTCCACAGTTATCAATGTGGTGGCTTTGGTGTTGCTGATGGTAGTGGGGCTTAATTACGGCGTCGACTTTGCCGGTGGCTCCGTGGTTCAAGTGCGACTTGCCGCGCCGGTTTCACCAAATACGATTCGTAGCGCGCTGGACCAGTTGAGACTGAGCGATGTCACCGTTCAGGATTTCGGCCGCAGCGGACGTGAGTATTTGGTGCGCTTCGGCAAAGTGGAGAACATGGGGAGCTTAGGCAGAGAGGTACAGCGCGTTCTCGATCGGAAGCTCGGCGCGGGTAAAAGCCAAGTCGTGCGCGTCGAAAGCGTTGGGGCCAAAGTGGGCCGAAACCTCAGGCGCGACGCTTTTGGGGCGGTGATAGTCGCTACCTTGTTCATGGGCACGTTTATCGCGATACGGTTTCGCAAAGTCAGCTGGAGCTTCGGCGCTGGTGCTGTTATCGCGTTGATTCACGACGTGTTGGTGGTGGTAGGCGCGCTGGTAGTGACTCAATTACAGTTCGACCTCACCACTTTGGCCGCTTTGCTGACGGTTATAGGTTACTCAGTCCATGACACGATTATCGTGTCCGACCGCATCAGAGAGGACGCGATGGTACGTCGGCGCGAGAGTTTGGCTTCGATCATGAACCGTGCGATCAATGAAACTCTCTCCCGAACGATCCTCACCTCTGGTACCGCAATCGCCGTGCTGATAGTGCTGCTGGTGCTGGGCGGTCCGATTCTTCGCCCGTCCGCCTTCACCCTGCTCGTAGGCTTTATTACCGGAACCTATTCGTCGATTTTCATCGCGAGCCCGGTGGTGCTCTTTTGGGAGCAACGTATTCGCTCTCAAGCGCTGTCACGGGCTGCCTAAGAGAGTGGAGAGTTGCGCCCGACGCTAGTTATGGCCGACGTACTTGCTCAAGAGCTATTGCTCAAGACGGGACGGGGACTGTATGCGCTAAAACTCGGTGACAAGCCTCGCCAGGAATCCGACGCGTTGGTGTTGCCTATCGTTCTCGAACATAAAGAGGGCCTCGAGCGTTTAGGGTTCGTCTGCCGACTGCTCGGAGCATGGGCAGCCGTGCGGGAGGGGGATGAGTTGTCGGAAGTGTTGGCCCGAATCGGCGAGCATGTCAGCCGAGACTTTGAACGACTGCGGGAAGCGGCACTGAAGTCGTGGCGAGCAGAGAAAAAACTCTATGAGCTCACTATGCCCGCGAAAAGCGCTTGATCTGGCTGAGTTAAAAGCTTTCGTTTGCTGTTGCGTAGTCATTTAAGTATAAGCTTGCGTCCGTTTGAGTTGCGCAAAGCGGCCGTCATGCCTTAAGCGCGAGAGGTCTAGGTCTTGAGAAAGTAGTTTTGCAGCCTTAATCAAATGAGTGCTGCGATTAATTAAGCGGACGAGCTCTTGTTAAGACCTGCCGCCTGGCTAGACGGCCCAAACTCATATTTGAAGAGGTTTAAGTTATCCTTGACAGGACGGGTAGGTAAGAATAGTATACCAAATAGGTCGACTAATTCTGGCCGCTACAAAACGCCCAGCAAGAGGTAACGGACAAGATGGTAAAGCTACCTATTTACATGGACAATCATGCCACCACACCACTCGATCCGAGGGTGCTGGAGGCGATGATGCCGTATTTGACGACCAAATTCGGTAATGCTGCCAGCCGAAACCATAGTTTTGGCTGGGAAGCCGAAGAGGCGGTCGACAAGGCTCGGGCGCAGATCGCCGCGCTTATTAACGCTAAGCCCAAGGAGATTATTTTCACCAGCGGCGCAACCGAGTCCGATAACATGGCGATAAAGGGCGTGGTCGAGTTTTACAAGGAAAAGGGCAACCACGTCATCACTTGCGTTACCGAGCACAAGGCGGTTTTGGATAGCTGCAAGGCGCTTGAGCGCGCTGGAAAAGCGGTCGTCACTTATTTGCCTGTAGACAAGTACGGGATGGTCGATCCCGACGACGTGCGCAAGGCGATAACGGATAAGACCGTGCTTATCTCTATTATGTTCGCCAATAACGAGATCGGGACGATTCATCCGATCGCCGAGATTGGCAAAATAGCCAAGGAGAAAGGCGTTATTTTCCATTGTGACGCTACTCAGGCGGTCGGACACGTGCCCGTCGACGTTGAAAAATGCGGGATCGACTTGATGTCGCTTTCGGCCCACAAGCTTTACGGTCCGAAAGGTGTAGGTGCTCTCTATGTGCGGTCGAAGGGGCCGCGCGTGCGCCTGACACCGCTGATCGATGGCGGTGGGCATGAGCGCGGTCTGCGGTCGGGAACGCTTAATGTTCCGGGTATTGTCGGATTTGGCGCGGCATGCGAGATCGCCGGCCAGGAGATGGCGGAAGAGATGCAGCGGTTGACCGATTTGCGCAACCGTTTGCAGGCGGGCATCTTTGAGCGGCTAGATGAGGTCTACTTGAACGGTCATCCGACCGAGCGTTTGCCGGGGAACCTTAATTTGAGCTTCGCCTACGTCGAAGGTGAGTCGTTGCTGATGGGAATCAGCGAAGTGGCGGTGAGCTCCGGTTCAGCTTGTACCTCGGCCACTCTCGAGCCATCCTACGTAATCCGTGCTTTGGGCATCGACGATGAGCTGGCGCACAGCTCGATCCGTTTCGGCCTTGGTCGGTTCAACACCGAAGAGGAGGTCGATTACGTGGTCGAGCGAGTCGCTCAGGAGGTCAATCGGTTGCGCGATATGTCGCCGCTTTACGAAATGGCCAAAGAAGGTATCGACCTGAAGAGCGTGGCCTGGCGACGCGACTAACATTGTTCTATTGTTTTGACCACCGAATTTAGGCAGGGGTAGACGTATGGCATATTCAAGCAAGGTTATCGACCACTACAAGAATCCTCGTAATATGGGGAGCTTCCCCAAGGATGAGCCCAACGTTGGAACGGGGATCGTGGGCGCGCCCGAATGTGGCGACGTGATGAAGCTGCAGCTGAAGATCAACGACGACGGAGTTATCGAGGATGCTCGGTTCAAGACCTTCGGCTGTGGCAGCGCAATTGCAAGCTCGAGCTATGTGACCGAGCTAGTCAAAGGCAAGCGAATTGAAGAGGCTTTGGCGATAAAGAACAGTGTAATTGTTCAAGAACTGAATCTGCCACCGGTAAAAATACACTGTTCGGTGCTTGCCGAGGACGCGATCAAGGCCGCTATAGCGGACTGGCAGAAGCGAAAGGGAATCAAGCCAGCTGAGAAAAAGGAGGAGGCCGCTTAACGTTTCGCAGCTTCTGTTCGGCGTATGATTTCGTTGTCGGAGAGCGCTGTTCAAAAGATAAAGGCGCTTACCGCCGATAGAGCGCCAGGCTCCGGCCTTAGAGTCAAGGTCGTCGGTGGAGGATGCTCCGGCTTGCAGTACCGCATGGAGATCGACCAACCGGGAGAGCGTGACAGGGTTTTTGAGCACGACGGTGCTCGGTTGATTGTCGACAAAAAGAGCTTTCTCTACTTGAACGGCTCGATTCTGGATTACGCCGAAGAGCTTATGTCGGCGGGTTTTCGGTTAGTGAACCCTAACGTTAAGCGCTCTTGCGGCTGTGGCGAGTCGTTCTCCGTTTAGGGCTTAAGTGGGATCGGCAGGTCCTGGGGCCTGACCGTTTTGTTTTATGATACGCTGCCCCTCATGCGGCTGCGAACAAAGCGAAAAAATCGTGTGCGAGCAATGCACGGGTCCTTTGCCGGTCGACCTTGACCTGTTTGCCGCTCTCGGTCTCGAGCGTCGTTTGTCGCTTGAACCAGCTGAGCTTGAGCGGATATACCACGAGATAAGTCGGCGAATTCATCCTGACCGCTTTGCCAATAGTCCTCAAGAAGTTCGCGAGGCCAGTCTAAAAAGCACCGCGCTTGTTACACGCGCTTATCGCACCTTGCGGGATCCGGTAAGCCGTGGCCTCTATTGGCTTGAACTTCACGGTACGAAGCTGGCCGAGGACAACAAACAGGTGCCTTCCGAGCTTGCGGCTCTCGTTTTCGAGGTACAAGAGCAACTGGCCGAGCTTCGCGATACTGAGGAGCCATCTTCGCGGCAATCGCTTTTAGAAACTATCGCTCAAAGCCGCGAGGCCGCCCAACGCGAGATGGACCAGGCGCGCGAACAGCTTGTGGCAAACTTTGCGAAATGGGACCAAAAGAGCGCCAGTCAGGCAGAACTTCTCGCTGAGCTCAAGGCGCTTTTGTCTCGAATAGCCTATCTGCGTACGTTGTTGCGCGATATCGATCGCGAGATAGAACCGTCGGTTCCGCGCTAGCCTTTCTTTGGGGCTAGCGCCGGGGGCGCAAGCCAGAAAAAGGCCTTGCCCGAACATATCGTTCCCTACCAGCCTTCGGGCCAAGCTCAAGCGCTGGGTTAAATCCAAAGAAGGTTTGCTTCGCATATGAGTCGAATTTTCGGAATCGATCTCGGCACTACCAACAGTCTTATCGCGGTCATGGAAGAAGGGAAACCCCGGATCATCCCAGACCCTCAAACCGGTGCGTTGCTTCTCCCTTCCGTGGTTGCGCTAGGGCCAAACGGAACCTTGGCTGTCGGCCAGCGAGCGGTGGAACTTGAGCAGGAGTTTAGTCAAAGTGAAGCCTCGGCCGGCAGCGACGAAAATAAGGTTGTCGTGATTCGCTCGGTCAAGCGCTACATGGGGCTGGGGGGAGACGAACTTGCCCCTGAAGAGCGCCGACGCTATTCCTTTGCCGAATTAAGTGGGCCCGTGGTTAAGTTCCGGGTCGGTGAGCGTGTCTATACTCCGCCTCAAATTTCAGCCGACATTTTGCGCGCTCTTAAGAGCCGGGCTGAGGCCGCGCTCGGCGAGAAAGTCGAGCGGGTGGTTATAACTGTTCCCGCATACTTTAACGACGCTCAGCGCCAAGCAACCAAGGATGCCGGTCGGCTTGCGGGCCTCGAGGTCGTGCGGTTGCTGAACGAACCGACCGCGGCGTCGCTGGCCTACGGTCTGGGCGAGATGGCAAGCGGTAAGGTCGCCGTGTACGACCTTGGCGGCGGAACCTTCGACATTTCTATTTTGAGCATCAAGGAGGGAATCTTTGAAGTTCTGGCCACGAACGGTGATACACATCTGGGCGGCGACGACATGGATCAGGCGCTTGCCGAGTTTATCACCGAGGGACTGCCAGAAAGCCTAGCGCATGATCGTCGGTTTTGGCCGTTGATTCGGGCTGCCGCCGAAAGTTGCAAGCGGCGGCTCAGTGCCGAGATGGTTTCGAAAGTTGAGCTCGAGCTCGACGGCACGCGAATCGAGCGAGTAGTGAGCCGTGAGGAGTTCGAGCGCAGGATAAAGCCGCTGGTTGACCGGACAATCGAGCGATGTTCGATGGCGCTCAAGGACGCGGGCGTCGCGCCAGGAGAGATTGACGCGGTAGTGCTTGTCGGAGGAGCCACCCGAGTTCCGCTGGTTCAGCGAGCGGTCGAAGAGTTGTTCGGACGAAAACCGCTTTGCTCGCTCGATCCGGATTTGGTGGTTGCGATGGGGGCGGCAGTCCAGGCGGGTGTGCTGATGGGCAAGCGAGACGACGTGCTGCTGCTTGATGTTGTGCCTTTGTCACTGGGGATCGAGGCGATGGGTGGCGTGATGGAACGTCTTATCCATCGCAATACGACCATACCGACCAGTGTAAAGGAGCGGTTTACGACCGCCGTCGATAATCAGACTTTCGTCGATATTCACGTGTTGCAAGGAGAGCGCGAGCTCGCTCGTGATTGCCGCAGCCTTGCGCGTTTCAAACTTGGCCCGATCCCGCCGCAGCCGGCTGGCGTGCCACGAATCGAAGTAACCTTCATGATCGACGCCAACGGTATCCTCAACGTGACCGCCAGAGATGAGCGCACAGGACTCGAGCATTCGGTCGAAGTCAAACCAAGCTACGGCCTGACCGAAGAGGAAATCGAGCGAATGCTTGAGGAGGCGATTGATTACGGCGAGCAAGATATCGAAGAGCGCTTACGTATCGTGGCCCGCACCGAGGCCGAGCAGATTCTAAACGCCTTCGCTAAACAGCTCAACGAATTTCCGGACTTGATCGAGCCCGAAGAGCGGAGCCAAGCAGAGGCGGTAGCACAGAAGCTGCGCGCTGCCCTTGACGAGGGTGCCGACAGAGAGACTATCAAGCGGTTGACGGACGAGCTCAACGAGCTCACCACTCCCTTCGCCCATCGAATTATGGACCGGGCGATCAAACAGGCGCTGGAACATAAGTCTGTGGACGAAATTTCTTCCTGATAGCCAGAACGTAGGTTACCGCAGGCTGAAGATGGATTTGATTTTATCCGACTAGGTTGATTTTTAATTCTGATTTGCGCTCATCGGGGAGGTGCCAAAAAGATGGGACTCAAATGGGATGAGGCAGAAGAAATCGCCGAGCTGTTAGCTGAAAACCATCCAGGTTTAAACCCGCTCGAGGTGCGATTTACTGATCTTCGGCAATGGGTACTTGACCTAGATGAGTTTGACGATGACCCGGCAGCTTCCAACGAGGCCGTGCTGGAGGCGATCCAGATGGCTTGGCTAGACATATACCGGGAAGAGAACGAGGACGAAGATTAAACTTGCAATTCCTATATTGAATATACTACTTAACTGACTCGTCCTAACTTAAGGGTAGGGTTGTAGGGAAGTGGTTACGCAAAAGGGGGTGCACAAATCTTCCAGGGGTAAGAACACGATGCAGGAAAAAGAGACTTTGGATGAACGCCTTCCAGGCTTGTTCGAACCGGATACGCTTTTGCCGGTCCAGTACTTCGATGCGATGCGGCGAAAGCATCTGCTGGAAGGCGAAAAGCGGCTCGTCTTGAGCGTCTTGGAAGACGCGATCGAGTGCTACATGAAGTATCTCGGCTCTACTAGCAGTAAAGGCCAAAAGCTGTTTCGGGATGCCGAGGAGTGGATCAATCTGGAAGACAAACGGTGGGTTTTCTCCTTCGATAACGTTTGCGAGATGTTGGACATTAACCCTGAGTATATGCGGCGGGGCCTGCGGATGTGGAAGGAACGGCGCCTTCAGCAGTTAGCCGAACAGGAGCGAAAGACTGCCTCTGGGTCGGTAGAGCGCCAGCCGAGCGCTCCAACGCAGGAAACCGCCCAAACGCAACCGTCGCGTCCGAAAAGCGCAAGGCGAGCTGTGGCTAAAACGCGTAAGACGGCCAAAGCAGCGCACCTTCAGGAAGCTCGTGCTTAAAAAGGCATAAAGCCGATGGTCTCGAGCCAAAGTCGGCAAAGTGGCGCAAAAGATGCCCCAGCGGCTAGAGGGCGATCTGCGAGTACTGGCTTTTTTGCCGCTTGCGATTGTCTGCCGCTGTCAGGCACCGGCGGTTCAAACGGGCCTATAACGTCGAACCACGAAAAAGCTCGTGACGGGAAGGAGGGAAGTCGATTAAATTTCGCGCCCAGGCTTGCGCTTGCTTAAGCGCACTTGAGCGTCGTCGAAACACCTTCTCGCGGTACAACACACCCCACACGTACACGTCCACCGAGTTCTCTTCGGCCAGCCGTATATCGATCATCCAATCCTCGAACTGAGGACCGCAGATCAGTAGGCGTACCACTCGCCCGTGGTCGACAATCACGCCCCGGGCTTGTGCTGGAAGCGGGAATTGACGGCGTAGCCGGTCGATTAATTCTTGCGGCGACTCTTCTTCGGTCAATCGGACGTAAGCCCATCCTCCCAACGGCGGATTGGCTGACCGAGCCAGCCTTAGGTTGTTGTCGGTCAGATGCTCCTTGGCTAGCTCCTGATCATAGTCGGCCGCTGCGGCATAGAACTTCATGCCGACGGGCAAAGCCGACTTAGCCTTTTGTGACTCGTTCCGTTTGGGTTTCCTTACGCTGGTCTCGACCCACCAGCCGTATTCAGGGCGTGTTTTCTCGCTCACCGGTATTGTGCATTATGCTGCAGCGCGCTTCACTCTGCGAGACCGGTTGCGCATTCGCCGACTGCTAGATTTTTCAGCCCGCCGCCTTTGCCCGGAGCTTGCGCGAGACGCGGTCGAGGCCTTGCGGCGAGCTGATTGGCGCAATCCATAAACCATTCTACGGCAAAAGGCCTCGGCCTTCTTCTCCGGGTCGCTCCACAAAAGATAATGGCCTAATTCGTGATATACAGTTTGAACCCACATCCGCTCGCGGTTGTATATTCGCCCGCGCTTCCAGTAAAGCGGATGGACTAGATGAATTTCACCGTTCTCATAGGTCTTTCCGGCTGTCTTGCCCCAGTCGATATAAGCATACCATTCTATTTTGGGTCGTTTTACCCTGTAAAACTTACAAAGTTGTGAGATTGCGCGATTAAAGTACTTTTGGTTGTGGCGACGAAAAAATGCCACCAAATTTTGGTCGATTTCCCTCCGTATGCTCAGATGAGGCACAAGCATCCTCATGGCAGCAGTTTCCTCGCAATACCGCTAGGATAGGTAGCCGCTCGACAGCGAGTCAACTGACTCGTGCCTGGTACCCTTATCCGGGCTCATACAGGAAAGCGCTGGTTTTGTTAGACGCTTGCAGTTACCAGTGAGAGACGACTGAGCGATGCAATCAAGTCGGCTTGCCCTTCAGTATCGGTTCTAAGCGATTTAAGTAGGAGTTTTGGTCTCTCGTCGGGTCCGCGGCACAATAATCACGCTTAGCTGGCGCTTGGGATAGGCCGTCGAACCTCCGACGGTAACCCTATAAAGAGCAGGAGCCAGAGAAAAACTTCGCCTGTGTGGTGCTAGCTTTCTTGGCGCATGAGATTTGAGCAAGCTTGCCAAAGTTCTTCAACGAAACTTTTAGGTACGAACTCGGAGCAAGCCCTTGCGCCGACTGCTCACACGCTAAGACTTACGCAAGAAACCTCTCTGCCTAAGGTAGCCCGAACTTTGTAGAGCAGATTCTCCTCAGTGTTGGCTTGCAAAGGAACACTGACGACGTCGATGTGTGCGTTCGCGGTTTACGGTCATGTGTTGAGCGCGGTTCGACTCCTTAAGCCTAAGACGAAAGGACTCTGCACTGCGCACCCCGGAGCGAATTTCTTCTTCCAAGGCACGCAGGCGTTTGCGCAACGCTTGTGGTTCGATGCCTAGAGCCTCGCAGACGTTTACAAAGGAAAAGGGCCAACGGTCGTCAGAACCAAAGATCCACTCCTCCGCTTCACGAAAAAGGCGGCTTTTAGTGGCCTGCCCCGAGCAGTGGCATCCCTGAAAAATATTGATCGCATCAGCTAAAATCGCGAGCATCAGGCGCTGCTCGCCGCTAAAGCATCGCCCGCCTCGTAGTGCATAGAACTGGCTAGGCAGCAAGATATCTGCTTCAAGCCCAGAAACTTCGCTCTGCACCACTTGGCGACGCTCCGCTGCCCTATTTGTATCTTTTTGATTCGCCGCGACGTGTCGTGTTGTTTCCATATTGAGCGCTGTCGCCCCCGAGTATTCGTGACTCGTGTCACCAGCTAAATGCCATTAGTACCGCTAAACTAATATATTCGACTTAATTATGCAACATCTTCTCTCTAGCGCGACTCAGCCTTGAGCTAAGGACAAGCACATTTCGGGCCAAATCTTGAGCCGCGCAGGGGCAAGGGAATCTTGTCTCGCGCTAAAGAAGTAAGAAGGAAATAACCGCTGTCCTTATCATTTAAAGCTCAATCAGGGGAGCTTCGGCCGAAAATAGCGTCTGGCTTTTTGCCCGTGTGGCAAGCTGCTCAACCGCGCCAGGTCGGCCTCTGATGACAACGAGCGTTCGCAAATCCAGCGCTACGAAGCCCGCGTCACGAACAAGCCCAGTTCCACTGACCCTATTAACCTAACAATTGGCCCTGCGTACGATTGAGTTTTGGGAGTACGCAACTTTGGAGAGTAAACGAGCGAAATAAGGTTGCTCGAACCGGTGGCGGGAGCGAGAGGCTAACGCTTTTTAAGCCCGCCCAGCGACGGCGAGCATTGGGCGCTCGAGCGTGGTGCGGGCTATCCGGGGTGTTCGACGTCTGAGACTGCGAAGAATGAGATTGCGAAGTATCGGCTAGAGTCAAATAAAATGCGTCGATTTGCGTCTTCAGAGTTGAGGTTTCTTAATACCGTGGCTCGAGTCTTAAAGAGGCCATCATACACGGTCATCTGACGGCGGTAGTCGATTGGTCAAGAAAAAGGCGTCGGGCGCCGGGTTACCGAAGAGCGCGGCACGTGGGGAAGTGACTTACAATTGCTCTTAAACGTGCTGACTTTGGCAGATTCGCGTGATCGTCGGAGTACCTAAGGAAAGTTTCCCAGGTGAACGCCGGGTCGCGATGGCGCCCGCTGTGATTCCTAGCCTGACTAAGCTGGGATGCAGCGTGACGGTCGAGACGGGGGCGGGTGTGGCGGCGGGATGGCCCGACGAGGCCTATACGGAAAAGGGGGCCCGTATAGCGGCTAGCCGAGCCGAGGTTTTTGCCGAGGCGGATGTTATACTTCAGGTTCTTTGCCATGGCGCTAACGACCGAACCGGACGGGATGACTTGAAATTGTTTCGCCGGGGGCAGACCCTGATCGGCTTTTTGCGTCCGCTGGGTTCTCCGGGAACGGTCAAAGAGGTGGCCGAGACGGGCGTGACGGCTTTTGCTGTAGAGATGATGCCGCGCATTACGCGCGCTCAGCCGATGGATGCGCTATCTTCGATGGGAACCGTGTGCGGGTACAAAGCGGTCCTGCTAGCCGCAGATACCTTGCCGAAGCTTTTCCCCATGATGGTCACTGCGGCTGGAACCATTTCGCCCGCCAAGGTTTTGGTGATTGGCGCGGGGGTCGCAGGTCTGCAAGCGATCGCTACCGCACGCAGACTGGGAGCCGTCGTTTCAGCCTATGACATTAGGCCAGCCGCTAAAGAACAGGTGCAAAGCGTCGGTGGGCGTTTTATCGAACTTGGATTGGAAGCCAAAGACGCTCAAGACCAGCGCGGTTACGCGCGAGCCCAAGACGAAAGTTTCTACCAACGTCAGCGCGAGCTTCTCGGGCAGGTCGTGGCTGAAAGCGACGTCGTGATTGCCGCGGCTGTTGTACCCGGCAAAAGGGCGCCGGTTTTGGTGACGCGGGAGATGGTCGCGCGAATGGCTCCCGGATCGGTCATCGTTGACTTGGCTGCCGAACGGGGAGGCAACTGCGAAGTGACCGTCCCAAATCAAGTCGCGGTTGTAGACGGCGTAACTATCATTGGCTATTTCAATTTGGCCAGCAGCACCCCAACTCACGCAAGCCTCATGTACTCGCGCAACCTCGCCGCCTTTCTGCAGCATCTGATCAAGGACGGCCAAATCGTAGTCGACATGGAAGATGAGATCACGCGCGAGACCTTGGTCGCGCGCGACGGCCAGGTGGTCCATCCGCGTGTGCTCGAGTTGTTGGTCTCGTCCCCTGCACAAGCAACCGCATAAAGCGGCATTCAGATTCGACGCGCAATTAGGAGGAAGCCGTGAGTTCCGACATGATTTCAAGCCTTTATGTCTTTGTGCTTGCCGGTTTTGTTGGGTTCGAGGTGATTCGCCGGGTTTCGCCCCTTTTGCACACTCCGCTGATGTCGTTGACCAACGCACTCGACGCGATCGCCGTCGTCGGAGCGATCGTAATCGCCGGTCGCCAGCAAAGCACACTCGGTACCGTCTTGGGAACGCTCGCCGTTATCGCCTCGATGAGTAACGTGGTCGGAGGATTTTTGATCACCGACCGGATGCTACGCATGTTTCGGCGCGGGGAGCGGAAACAACAATGATTGAGCAATTTATCCAAGTTGCTTATATCCTTGCTGTGGCGCTGTTTATTCTTTCGTTGCGCTGGTTGAGCGCGCCGAGTACGGCTCGCCGCGGCGTCCTGGCCGGCGAAATCGGGATGGCGCTCGCGATCGGCGCCACGCTACTAAACCCCGAGATAGTGAGCTACCGTTGGATATTTATCGCATTTGTAATTGGCGGCGCGATCGGAATTCCGCTTGGCCTAGTACAGATGACAGCCGTGCCTCAACGTACGGCCCTGAGTCACGCCTTCGGCGCCTTTGCCGCAACCCTAGTCGGCACGGCCGAATATTACTTAGAAGTTCCCAAGATCGCCCATTTCATGATGTTCGCCCTGGTGATGGAGGTAATACTCGGCTCGCTTACGTTTACCGGAAGTTTGATGGCTGCTGGCAAACTGCAGGAGGTTTTGCCCCAGCGCCCGATTACTTATCGAGGCCAGAACTTTGTCAACCTTTCCATCCTTGGGGCCGCTATCTTAATCGGAATCTATCTCATCATTCACCCGGAGGCGAGCTACCTTTTCCCGTTGATTGTGGTCATACCGCTTGTCTTCGGGGTTTTGATGATTATCCCGATCGGCGGTGCCGACATGCCCACCGTGATCTCCTTGCTCAATTCGTACGCTGGCCTTGCGGCGGCGGCGATGGGCTTTGTGCTGAACAGCAAGCTTTTAATCGTTGCAGGCGCGCTGGACGGCTCCTCGGGCTTTATCCTGTCCGTCATTATGTGTCGGGCGATGAATCGGTCATTCACTAACGTGCTTTTTGGCGCATTCGGTCAGGTGCAGGCCAGCGCCGACGCCCACGAGGACCGGACCGTACGCAGCGCCAGCCCCGAGGACGCAGCCGCAATTCTCGAATCCGCTTCCTCGGTCATAATCGTACCGGGTTATGGCATGGCGGTGGCACAGGCGCAGCACCGCGTACGGGAGCTTTACGACCTTCTTACTCGGCGTGGAATAAATGTGAGGTTCGCCATCCATCCGGTTGCCGGACGGATGCCCGGACATATGAACGTGTTGTTGGCCGAAGCCGACATTCCGTACGACAAGCTTCTCGACATGGACGAAGCTAATCCCGAATTTCCCCAGACCGACGTCGCGCTGGTCATCGGTGCCAACGACGTCACTAATCCTGCCGCGCGCACCAACCGCTTGAGCCCCATTTACGGCATGCCTATTCTCGAGGTGGACAAAGCGCGCACCGTGATGGTGATAAAGCGAAGCTTAAGCCCAGGGTTTGCGGGCGTAGATAACGAGCTCTACTATCTCGACAAGACTCTGATGTTGTTCGGCGACGCCAAGGCTTTTGTCGGAGCGATCGTGCGCGAGCTTTCGCACGCGCAGGGGGCGGCAGCCTAGACTAGTCCGCGCGAGTTTGGCTTTTAAGTGCCCGGTTATCCTCAGTATTTGCCGCTGTAGCGCCGGGTCTTGGTCAATACTTACGCCAAGCGCTAGACCGCGAAATTATCTCTTCGCGGTTTTGCTTTCTCGCTGCTGGCAGTAGCGCACATTCGTTGTGCAGCCGAACTACTTGGTAAAGCCGCTCAGCCAGCGAGTCTTTTTGCTCGGCGGCAAAAAAACTCGTTCCCGGGCCGATCATTGTTTCAAGCGTTGAGACAGGGCGCTTGGCGACATCTGTTTATGGGCCGGACCACTTGATCGGCGCGAAATGCCCGTTTCGGCCCGAATTGTGGAACACGAGCCTGCCGTCGACGAGACGACTCTCGATACCGCGGGCCGCGGCGAGGCGAGTGGCGCACGGATGGGCTACGTTGTCAATCCATACGACCAAATCTTTTATCCCTACGATCCCCTCTACGGTGATTTCTGCGATTTTGGGGATCGTAATCTTGCGCTTGCGGTCCTCGCTTGTAAACTCGATCGGAACGCTTTTGGTGGGCAATCGGGTGGCGACCAGGGCGCTCAGGCGGCCGAAAGGTCCGTCCGCCTCGCCCGAGAAGATTCGCTCGAGCGCCGTGCGCTGCTCCGAATCGGCGCGCTCGTCGACGTACAGAGCGGCCGTCCAGTTTCCGTGCGCCATGATACCCGGAGTGTGAAAAGCTGCAACGACGTTAAGCCCGTCTAGGCTCACGTTCGCGTACCGCCCTCTGGTTATGTGAAAAGCCATGGCAACGTTGCAGTGGCCTTCGGTGGGCCGAGCCTGAGCGCGGCTTAAAAGACATGGGCATAGAACCTCGCAATTACAGGACTCAAAATATTCGCCTTCAATCTCCCATTTTTCTGCCATATATAAAAGTCTCCCGCGAGGCTAAGAACTTCGCATCTGTCGGCAAGCGCGTTTTTCAAAGCGCAAACCGTTTGCCGCATATCGTGCGCTACTATCCAATCTCTGTCATCGGTTGCCGCCGGCGGTGAGCTCGCCGACAAGTTGGCGCGCGAACTCATTGGCGCCGATAAATATTTGCACGATCTTCGCGTCGCGCATCGCTTTTTCAACGCCGTACTCCTTGGCGTAGCCGTAAGCGCCCATGATTTGCACGGCGTCAGTCGTCACACGCATGGCCATATCGCTTGCATACACTTTGGCCATCGTCGACCAATCCATGCGAGCTCCTTTTGGCTGCGCGTTCACCCATGCGGCGCGCAGATATAGCAGACGCGCGGCCTCGATTCCGGTCGCCATGTCGCCGATCATCGCCGCGATTATCGGATGTTCGATCAGTGGTCGCCCCATCGTAATTCTCCGTTTGGCCCAATCGAGCGCAGTCTCGAACGCGCCGCGCGCGATACCTACGGCGATAGCCGCTGCACCGACTCGGTTGTAGATGAGCGTACGCTGGAGTAGGCGGGCGCCGTCGCCGATCTTGCCTAGCAAGTTTTGGCGCGGAACGCGAACGTCGCTGAAAATGATCTCTGCGTTTTGGTCGGCGTGCATCCCCATCTTGGGAATAGATTTGCCCACCGAAAGTCCGGGACTGTCCGCCGGCACCGCAAAGAGGCACGAACCCGCATCCCCCTGAGCAGGATCAACGGTTGCTACCACAGTGTAAAGCCAGGCATTCGTGGAATTGCTCGGCCAAATCTTTTTGCCCTGAATTACGAAATAGTCGCCGTCTTCGCGCGCGATCGTGCGCACCGTGCGCGAGTGCATGTGGGGATTTTCAATATCGGTCCCGCCTGCGGGCTCGGTCATCGCCATACAGACCAAGCGCCCCTTGTCGCGCCCGGCCAAAGGCGGAAAGATCTGTCTTCTGAGCTCCTGGCTTGCCGCCATCAGAATCGGCGTCTGCCCGAACCAGCTTGCGCCGATCGCGGTCGCTATGCCGCCGCATCCCCAAGCCAGCTCTTCCAACACCAGCGAACACTCGACGTTCGATCCGCCTCCCCCTCCGAATTCTTGCGGAACCGCGAGTGCGAGAATTCCCGCCTGCGCCGCCTTGTCGATGACCTGCTCTGCAAGCGTCCCTTCTCGGTCATCCTCGAACTTGAGAGCGACGGGCCTTATCTCTTCTTGTGCGAAGCGTCGCGCAAGGTCGCGCACCTTCTCCTGTTCTTCAGAAAGGGTAAAGCTTAACCCCTTTTCAGCCTCGTTCTTTGAAGTCATTACGTCCCCCCACTTTTTTGGTTGCGTGCGCTGAGGTTAGCCTCAAGGCGAGGTGTGTCGTACAGCGTCGTTTTTGCCTTAAGCCGCCAGTGATATTGTTCGGTTAGCTCCGATCGGATCCGGGTACTTGCCCAACCGCTGAGCGCTAGGATTCCACGTCGGCCAGCAATTCTTCTATTTGCTCAACGTCTAGTCCCACGGCGAGTTTGCCGTTCACCGACAGCACCGGCGTTGAACGAATATTGCGTTCCTCCAGAAATGCCGCCGCTTCCTCGTCAACCATTACGTCTCGCACCTTAAAGCTTATGCCTCGTCTGCGAAGGTAAGCTTTCAGTTGTTCGCATGCCGGGCAGAGCGGTGAGGAGTATACGATGACCTCTGCGCCCGAGCAACTTATCTTGTCTGACGGGTTTGACATCGAAGCGCTCCGCTAAAAAGTCGACAAAACTCCTGTTCTTTTGCTACACGTTTCCTTCCCTTTTTTGGCGGCGGTACCTTTCCTTAGCTTTTTCCCAGCGCTCGAGCACTTCGCCCTCCATAAAGGGACGCTCTTTAGTAAAGACCTTCTTTTTCCACGAATCGTCCTCGCTCCATACAAAAGGCGTCGTAACCGTAACTCCGGGACCAGTGGCGTGCTCGAGCAGATCAAATCCGGTTTCGAGAATCGCTCTTTGCATGGCTGCGTCGAAAGGTTTGCCACACGGATTACCGAGCGGAAAATCCGTGAAGACAAACCGCGGTACGCCCGCGTATTCGACAATATCGCGAGCGACGCCGAAGATCACGGTCGGAATGCCGTTGGCTTCGAGATGGCGCGCGACCAGACTCACGGTCTGGTGGCAGACAGGTCATATGGGAGTCAAAATCACAGCATCCACCTTGTCCTCGCGACAGCGCCTGAGCACTTCGGGCGCGTCTCGCTCCATAATCAGGCGATTGCTATAAGCCGTGTAAACGCCGTGAAAACGCGGGGGCAGCGACCCGATTCTTCCTTCGGTCGCAAACTCTCTAAGCCGGGTTACTGGGCAATAGGCATTCACGTCGTTGAGGTTCGTCTCGTAGCGGTCGTAAAACTCGTTACGGCTAAACAATCGCTCGGCCGGCGTATCGAAGGGGATCGAGTATACGCCGCCGACCTGAGTTTGAGCCTCTACTCGCTCTCGTTCGCCCGTCGCCGATCGCACGGCTATGTCGCTCGTCGTGACGAGTCCCACCCGGCATTCGCGCAGAGACTTCGTGAGCGGGGTGAACGGAATATCCTCGAAATGAGCCCATTGATATGGGTTATTGTAGCCTTCAGCTAAATAGTATTCCCTGGTCCGTTCTATGTACCGAACGTAGTCATCAGCCATGAGCGTCTCCTTACCAGGCTTTCCACGACTATCCCGCGTGCCAGGCTCTGGTTCAGCGAACAGCGATAAGCCGCACGCGACAGCCAGAAGTCGTAGCTTTCTCCACGCGCATTAACCAGACACGCCATGTTTTTGCGTCTGTATTATATACCCAGCAGCAAAACGGTTTAACGTTCGTCGTTATTGTCGCTGACGATAAAACTTGATCCGTAATCATTGCAACTTAGCGACAAAGGCTGCCCCATGAAAGAGAAAGACTTAAACCGCCCGCTTAAATTTGGTCAGTCGTTCTAGACCAGAACTGTCGAATTTGGAACTTGCCCGTTCCATCGGCAAGGCGTAAGCTTCTTTAAACCGCTCTCTGTGGAGCTTAAGGGGGGTCAGCGGACTCGGTCGTTAAAGCCTTGAGCAGAAAAGTACGTTTTGCTCGACCGGCTAACTGTGCGTCAGAACCGTCAGGCAGGGAGTTTGCAGTCGCTTAGCTTCCCCATCAGCTATTAGGTTCGACCACGTCGAAGCGAGCGCTGACAGACGGAGCACCGTCGCTTACGCAAAACGATAGTGACTTTTCGGGGTTAGCAGCTCTCGGGCTATGCCGAAACTTCTCGGTCAGCTCGCCTCGGGGGACCCCGAGCTAAAGTCAAGCGGCAGGTCTAAAGCGTTAGCTACGGGGACATTCGCGATGAGGTTCCTGAAAGTCTCAAATTGGCAGAGCGGTGTTCGAGGAGCGCCTGACGTTGAGACAGAGGCGCCCGATATAATTACGGCAAACCATATCGGAGGAGGGAACGATGAAACGGGATTTAGATGAATCGAATGAAAGACCTACGCAGAGCGATAGCGCCAGGGGCGAAAGTTTGCATCGGCACGCTTTCAGCCACGCATGGCGACATCCTGACCAAGAAAGCCCCCAAGAAGAGGCGCGCAAGTTACTTTCCCCGAAAGACAACGAGGAAGAAGTCGAGGCTAGGATAAGAGACTTTGCTCAAGCGACCGGCGAGAAGGTGGATCTCGCTCGACGCCGGTTTCTGATGGCCACGACTGGCGCGGCTGCAACGTTGCTCGCGCTGCCAAAGTTCTCGTCCTTGGTAACTAAGGCCGAGGCGGCCGTCGACGTTCAATCGCTTGCCAACCCGAGTCAGACTGATTTGCCTGAGGTAGCGTTCAAGCCCAAGCCCGACAATTTCGCGTGGACATTTGGCGGCTACAAGCCGATTATTTCGGTCAAACCCGGTCAGCTCGTCCGTCTTTGGACCGAAGACGCCTTCGCCGGCGGGATCCGCTCTAAAAACGACCTTCCCACGAAGGTGCTCAAGTTCCCGTTCGTCAATCCTCAGACCGGCCCGATTTACGTCGAAGGAGCCTCGGTCGGCGATACCTTGGCTATCCACTTCATCGACCTCAAGCCTGCCCGCGACTGGGCCGCGAGCTGCACGATTCCGCTGTTCGGCAGTCTGACCGGTACGATCTACACCCAATTGCTGAATCCCGCGCTGCCGGAGGTGGTTTGGATGTACCAGGTCAAGCCCGACCGCGGAGTGGTGGTCTACCAGGCTAACGATTCGGACATGAGCGTGGAAATACCGCTGATGCCCTTTCACGGCACGGTGGGTGTTGCACCTAAAGCGATGGAGGTGCGCAACGTTTTGGTACCTGAAGCCTTCGGTGGCAACATGGATAGCCCAGAAGCGAGAGCGGGAACGACGATCTACCTCGGGGTGAACGTCGAGGGCGCTCTTTTCAGTATAGGCGATGGCCACTACTCACAAAGCGAAGGCGAAGTTTGTGGCGTTGCGGTCGAGGGCGCGATGTACACTACGCTTACGGTCGACGTGATAAAGAATGTTTATGTCGACTGGCCACGTCTGGAAAACGACGAGTATATAATGACCGCTGGGAGCTACAGGCCGCTTGAAGATTGCTTCCGTATAGCCTATACGCAGATGGTGCGCTGGCTCTCGACCGACTTCGGCCTCTCGCTGATGGACGCCTACCAGCTCGTCTCCCAGGTTTCCAAAACTCACGTGGCAAACGTAGTCGACCCGAACTACACAATTATCGCCAAGTTTCCCAAAAAGTACTTGCCGCCGAATAAGGTGCCAATGGGGGGCGTTCATGAAAAGCTCAAGCGTCTAGCTGCGAGCTGGGGAGATAAGGCGCAAGCTAGACCCTTCAACGCTTAACCCAAGCTGTGTCCGACCGCGGGTGAGACGTTAGAGTCTTTGCCTGGCATGCCAAGTCTCATTCCACCCATCTTTTGGCTAGTACGATATATTCTAATCGCTCGCCGTCTCACCCGCCAAAACTTCGCGCTTTCTTAACGCTCGGCCGTGCAATCGCATCGCAGGCTGAGCTGCTTGCAGCCCCTTCGCGATCGGTGACATATCTTGAGAAGGCGTTGCTTCGCAGACAACGACGAATCTCCCGTCAAGCAAAAACTCGGCCGTGAATCCCATAAGCGCTGCGACCGTCTCCCAGGCGCAACGTAATTCACGGGTTTATAAAGGATTTCGGCAGAAGGGGAATTCGAGCAATGAATCGCGAAGAAAAAGAGAGCGTACTTTTTATCGGCGTAGGACGGATGGGTAATCCGATGGCCCGACGACTCCATCAGGCCGGCGTTCGGCTAGCAGTGGCAGACATCTCCGAGGCCGCTTTGGCTCCGTTTAAAGAACTCGGCGTGCCCGTCTCCCGCTTTCCCGACGAACTCGAGGGAACGATCGTCATAACGATGCTGCCGACCGATGCGGAGGTGCGCGAAGCGATGCTGGGGAATCGGGGTGCAGTAAGAGGCTTCAAACGAGAGGTACTGATAGACATGTCGAGCTCTGCGCCGAGCGCTACGCGGTCGCTTGCACGGGAGCTTGCGGAAATGGGGATCGCGATGCTCGATAGCCCCGTGAGCGGGGGCGTGCCGCGCGCCAAAACCGGCGAGCTATCGGCGATGGTCGGCGGCGACTCGGAAACGTTCGCCCGGTGCAAGGGATTGCTTGCCCACATGTGCTCTTCTATCAGACACGTCGGTCCCATTGGCGCGGGCGACACCATGAAGGCGCTGAACAACTATCTCTCGGCTGTCGCGATGTGGGCGTCGTGCGAAGCGCTCCTGATCGGAGCTCGCGCGGGGCTCGACCCCGAAACGATGGTCGAGGTGTGGAAGACTGGAACGGCTCGCTCTCACGCCGTCGAAGTGAAAATACCTAAAGCGGTGCTGCCCCGTAGCTTCGACTACGGCTTTACGGTGGGACTGATGGCCAAGGACTTAACGATAGCAGCCCGTCTTGCCAGGTCAATGGATGTGCCCGCCCCAATGCTGACAGCTACCGAGGAGCACATGCTCTTTGCGCGCGACGCGCTTGGAGCGGAGGCTGATTTGACCGCGGTAATCACCCTTCTGGAACGATGGGCTGGGTTTGAATTGCCAGCAGCCGGCGGCGAACCCCAGACGAAAAAGTAGCCCGCTGGGTCAAGCAAGATACAAGCGCACCCTCGGCACCTCGATTTGAGCACGCCTAAGCTGAGCTCGGTGAAATCAGACTCCGAGCTGCCTGGATTCTTTTCTTTTGCTCCAAATTTCAACTTTTCTCAATTTGCAAATCAGCATGCAAGTGGCGAGCATATTCCTGCTCCGCCCATACTTTGAACCGAGTTGAACACTACGCGTTTTAGTAGCGAGAAGGCATAACTTGCCATCTCCGCCCTGGCACGGCGAATGCTAGCACAGATAGTGGGTGAATGGTGCAGTCGAAATGCTTAGAGATGCCGGTTTGAATGTTCGCGGGTGAAAGAAGTGGGTCGACCATGATGCAGGTTGCAGTATTTAAGATGGCTCCCAAAAAGCGGATCGCGCTTATAGCGCATGATAATCGCAAAGCGGACTTGCTGGATTGGGCGCGCTACAATCGCGACACGCTCAGTCAGCACGAACTGTTCGCCTCTGGTACGACCGGTCTGCTTCTCTCGCGCGAGCTGGGTTTGCAAGTGACCCGCTTTCTGAGCGGCCCGCTGGGAGGCGACCAGCAAGTTGGTGCAGCCGTGGCCGAGGGTCGAATCGATTTTGTGATTTTCTTTTGGGATCCCCTGACGCCGCAACCCCATGACGTCGATGTCAAGGCGCTTTTGCGGGTGGCAGTGATGTACAACATCCCGATTGCGTGCAACCGTGCTACCGCCGATTTCATTTTATCGAGCCCATTGATGACCCGGGAGTACGAATGCTTTCGGGTCGATCCCGAGCGGACCCAGCTTGAGTGGTGAGCGTTGTCTCGAAAGCTTTATGACCTTTCAGCGTAACCCGCGAAAAGATGTAGCGGCGCTATCGAATTTTGAGCCAGGGCGCCTGATTATTGGGCGATTTATTGCAGCAGCGGATGGGACGACGATTGTTTTGCTATCAGAGATCGCCTCGAAGTTCCGACCTGGACACCGGCCCGGTCTGGGAGACCGAAAGGCTGACCGGGTGAGAATGGAAGTAACTCTGGACGACAGCAAGAAAACGCTCGTTGTCTTGACGCAAGCGTACTCCGATTCGGTACATTCCGGGACCGCATCCTGGCAGAGTCCGCAAATCGCGCACCGCGACGCCGTGCTCGAGCATGTAACGCCCGAAGTTTCCACGCCGGTCTTCGCAGTCTACCTCGAACATGAGAAAGTTGGCGCACGACGAATAAACTCTTATCCCACCGATCTGCCCAAGGCTACGCTGGAGAAACTGCCGCTCTCGATGTATTAGATTGCGCGTCTGTGCGACGAAAGCGCCTTCTATCTCAAGGCATTTGAGCGCTACCAGTTCGGCGAGCACATTTACCGACCATGGTTCCAGCGCCTCGCGCATTCGCCCTATAACGTCGCGAGCGCCGACACAGTAGCCGACACGCAGACCGGGAAGCGTAAATATCTTGGTCAGCGAGCGCAAAACGATGACCCTGGGGAATTCACGGCATAAAGTGACACACGATTGCTTTTCGTGAACGAAGTCGATAAAGGCCTCGTCGAAAACACACCAGGCGCGATAACGCTCGCATAACGCCGCGATCCTGCGGGCCGCGGCAAGCTTGAGCAGGCTGCCGGTGGGACTGTTCGGTCTGCCGATAAAAATTGCCTGTGCCCCGCGCTTCAAAGCGAACTCGACGTCTGTCTCGGCGAGCTCGAAGTTGCGCTCGCGAGCAAGTATCAAGCCTTCGACCGCGCAGCGCGCGCACCAAAGCGCGTTGGCGATCTCGCTAAACGTTGGAATTGCCACGAACGCTACTTCTGGAGCTAGCACGCGCGCGAGCAGATAGATAAGCTGCGTCGAGCCGTTGCCTACCAGAATTTCGCTCGGATCAAGGCCGTTGCGTCTAGCAATCGCGCCAACCAGCGCCTCGCTGTAAGGCGAGGGATAGAAAGCCACCTCGTGAGCGCTCTCGCAAATGGTTTGCAACGCTTCTGCGGGTGGGCCGAAAGGATTGACGCTGATACTGAAGTCGACGACGCCCGGGGCTCTGTTGCCGCCGTGGACGCGATCTATTGGAATCCTCATTATTTCTCGGACTTCCTTTGTGGCGTAGCTCTTCCGAACCAATTAACAAACCGCCTCATGTTGGGAAACCGCGCCCGGTGCGTTTGGGGCTTTCATGTCCGTAGCGATACCTCTTTTTTAACGGTCTCTTTCTCGCAACTTGCCGAGGATGCTTGCCGGGATGTTGACCGATCTTAATTTCTCGCCGAGTTCCAGTCGCTGACAGGTCGCACCGACACTGAATGCGCTAGAAGCGAGCCTTTGCCGCCATGAACCGCTTGTCGAGCGCCGACACGCAATGCTTCTGCCTATTGCGCGGCCTCTGCGCTTTAAGGCACGCTGATCTCAATGAGCGGAGTGTAGGGCGCTCTCATTACCGGTTGCTTCCCATCCCAGATGCTGACGCAAGCGAAGGCCCGCGCTTGGGGTGAATGCGTACGATGGATACGAAATTGCTTTTTGCTGATGTTCCCTCCTCCAGGGATTCGTTGCTAGAAGCGTATCTTGATGTGCGCCGGGCCACGGAGCGATTGTGCGAGCCGCTCGAGCCCGACGACTACATGCTGCAGGCGATGCCTGATGTGAGCCCCACGAAATGGCATCTCGGTCACGTCTCCTGGTTTTTTGAGACGTTCGTACTGAGACGATACCTGAACGGCTACCGGCCGGTCGACGACGCTTATCAGTTCATCTTCAATTCGTACTACAACGCCGTCGGACCGCAGTATTATCGGCCAGCGCGTGGACTGCTCTCGCGCCCCACGGTGGCGCAGGTTTACTCGTACCGCGCTCGCGTCGATAAGGCTATGCAAGAGCTCTTGGAGCGAGCTAGACCGGACGAGCTAGCCGAAGTGGGCTCGCTGATATGGATTGGCATGCATCACGAGCAACAACATCAGGAACTAATCGTTACCGACATCAAGTACAATTTGTGGACTAACCCGCTCCGACCAGCTTACGGCGCGGTCGAGCCCCGCAGTATCTCGCCGTCCGAGCTTCGATGGATCGAGTTTGACGGCGGCGTATACACAGTGGGTCACGCCGGGGACAGCTTTGCGTTCGATAACGAATGCCCCGCTCACCAGGTATATTTACGCCCGTTTCGCCTCGCTTCGCGCTTGGTCACCAACGGCGAGTTTCGCGAATTTGTCGAGGCTGGTGGCTACCAAGATTGGCGCTTTTGGCTTGCTGATGGATGGAATCTAGTGCAGAAAGCTGGTTGGCAAGCGCCTCTTTACTGGGAGAGGCGCGGCGAGCAGTGGTGGGTCTATACCATGAACGGTATGGCCCCGCTCAGGGACGAGGACTTTGTTTGCCATCTGAGTTATTATGAAGCTGACGCTTACGCGCGATGGGCAGGTGCTCGTCTGCCGACCGAACAGGAGTGGGAGGTCGCCGCGCGTCTATGGCATCAGGCGATGGTCGACGCTCGCACATGCGACGCTGCGCGGCCAGAACGCACTGCCCGTGGGGCGGGCGCGCTCGAGCAGATGGTCGGCCTCGTGTGGCAGTGGACGCGAAGCCCTTACGTTCCGTATCCCGGATTTCGCCCTTGGCCCGACGGTCTTGGCGAGTACAACGGCAAGTTTATGGTGAATCAGATGGTATTGCGGGGCGCTTCGTGGGCAACGCCACCCTCCCATGTTCGTTTGACTTACCGCAACTTTTTCCCGCACGACGCGCGCTGGCAATTCTCGGGGCTTCGGCTCGCTCAGGATGCTTAAAGGCAAAATAGCGAAAGGGCGAAGTGAGCAAATCTTCTCTTCAAAAGGAGCGCGCGCCCGGCGATCGGCGTAAGAGCCTATATTTCGCCTCCCGCTACCAGTGCGACACTTATCTCGACGAAGATTCGCTGCGCGCGCTGATGGCTCGGGATGTCTTGCGAGGCCTTACGAGTTTCCCCAGATTTCTGCCGCCTAGATACTTTTACGACGACGCAGGCGTCGAGCTCTTCGATCAGATCACCCGTTTACCCGAATATTATCTTACCCGTGCCGAGTGTTCGATCTTACATGCCCTTGCTCCTGTGCTTATCAAAAACGTCGCGCCGGTCGATATTGTCGAGCTCGGCGCTGGGGGAACGACCAAAATACGTTACCTTCTCGATGCGTTCAAGCCTTCGGGGCGCGAAATTCGCTACATTCCGATAGACATCAGCGCACGCGCCTTGGAGCAGAGCGCCCTTGAGTTGCTCGACGACTATCCGTGGTTGACAGTTCATGCGATCGTGGGAGATTTTGAACGCGAGCTCGTGCGAGTGCCGCCGCCTCGGGGTCGCCGCCTCGCGGTCTTCTTTGGCAGCACATTGGGGAACCTTGAAGCTGAAAACCGTATCCGATTGCTTTTGGAGCTGCGAAACTTGATTGGTCCGGATGGCCAGTTACTCATCGGGTTGGATTTAGTTAAAGATTCTAGGATTCTTGAAAAAGCTTACAATGATTCCGCCCATGTCACTGCAGCCTTCAATCGGAACATCTTGCTTGCGGTGAATCGAATGCTCAAGGCGAACTTCGAGCCCGAGGCTTTCGACCACCTGGCTTTCTATAACCCGGAGTACACGCGCGTTGAAATGCATCTGGTGTCGCGATGCGAGCAAACGGTGCGCGTGCGCGCAATCGAGCTGACAGTGCATTTTGCCCCAGGCGATAGGATCTGGACGGAGAACTGCTATAAGTTCACCCGTCGCTCGGTGCTTGAAATGTTTCAGGCGGCGAGCATGCGCTTGTGTGGCTGGTTCGAAGACAGCGCTGGGCAATTTGCCTTGGCTTTGGCCAAAGTCGCCACCTGACCTTTGGCTGTCAAGGTGAATTCGGCGGGATACAAGCCGCGCCGCCCCAAACGACGTCATAACTCCTGTTTCGTCTAACCTGCGGCCTTGCTTGTACGTTCGGCTCTGTAATTCAAGGTTCATCTCATCGCGACGTCGCCCAACATCTTTTGCAACTCGAGAGAGAGGCGTTGCAAGACGCGCAAACTTCGGAGTAGCGTGGAAGCAAGTTAGCAACGGTAGGTTTCTTTGAGGGGTAAAACGCCATGGTTGCTCCCGAACCTGTCTCTGCGCTGCTTCGCACGCTTGCGGTAGACGTTGGCGGAAGCGGAATCAAGGCTGTGCTGCTTGACGAACGCGGGCAGCCGATAAGCGAGCGCTTGCGCGTGCGAACGCCGAAAAACGCCACGCCGAAGAAAGTTGTTCGCGCGATCGCAAAACTCGCCAAAGCTCAAGCGGGGTTCGACCGCATTTCGGTCGGCTTTCCTGGAGTAGTCAAGGACGGCGTTGTATATACTGCTCCGAATCTCGGCGAAGGGTGGAAGGGATTCGATCTGGCCAGGGCGCTGGAGAAGAAATTTAGATGCCCTGTGCGCGTGGCCAATGACGCCGTGGTGCAGGGACTTGCTGCTGTAAGTGGCCGAGGCGTTGAACTCGTGATCACGCTCGGCACCGGAGTTGGGTCAGTGCTTTTCGACGATGGTCGACCCGTTCCCCTCGAGATCGGCCACCATCCGTTCCACAAAGGAAAAACGTACGAGGAGGAGCTCGGCAAGCGCGCCCTCAAAAAGAAAGGAAAGAGCAAATGGAACAAACTGCTTCGCGAAGCGATCGACGACCTTAGTCGCACGTTTAACTACGACCGCTTATATCTGGGCGGCGGCAACACGAAGTATATATCGTTTGCATTGCCGCCTAACGTTCAGGTGATCGATAACATCAGTGGATTGCTGGGCGGTATTGCTCTTTGGCGCGAGCGAGGTGACCGTCGACCTGCTGTCCAGGGGCGCAAAGTTAAGAATATGAAGGAAGGTCTCAAGCATCTTACGTCTGCCTCGTCATCGGTCGCATCGACGGCGGTTGGGACGGAAACCAGGGAATCAGGGCCATTCGGTCACCAAGCGTAAGGAAGCCACGTAAAAAGCCTGCAGCTACGGGCATATTCAAGCGAGCGTGAGAGGTCCCTGGGTTAATTGTGGGGTAAGCAGTCCCGTGAACTTACCGTTGCTAGTTCGATTTGGGTTTGGCTCAAAAGCTACAATGTACTGCAGTATCGGCGTGCGCTAAGCCGAGGTCTGGCGGTCCAGCGGTAAAGGAAAGGCTTCAATAAAGGGCGATTAGGCTAAATCTGCCAATTTTACGCGAGTGTCCTAGACGTGCCTTCCGATGTATGATTGAATTTAGTTTGCAATATCGCTTCCTGCGGGCCCGGTCCTCCACAGTGTGCCGGTGATGCCAGCCACAGTAAGCGAGCTCTGTCTTGCGGCACAATGGAGGAGAGGGGCCAACGTCAGGCAATGGGGACGGAAATCCGAGACAGCGAAAACCAAACTACGGTGGGCGAGCCAGGTTCTTTGCCGGACCAAGCGCGGTCAGCGTCGGTGCACGACTCGTCGGGTGAGCAGTTGGAGAGCGCGCAAGAGAAGCGCAGAAGTTTGCTTTATCGCCCCCATCCCTACCCGGGCAGGTTAATTGCGGTTGAAGGTATCGATGGGTCAGGCAAATCGACCCAGCTAGTTCTTCTTGAACGCTGGCTTCGCGCGCAAGGCTATCCGGTACGTTTCACGGAGTGGAACTCTTCGCGCCTGGTGCGTCAGTCGCTTCGTCGCGGAAAAAAGAAGAATCTTCTTACCCCCACAACGTTCAGCTTGCTGCATGCGGTGGATTTTGCCGACCGTCTAACTTACAACATTTTGCCCCCGCTCAAGGCTGGCATGATCGTGCTCTCGGACCGGTACGCTTACACTGCGTTTGCTCGGGACGTTGCCCGCGGTGTGCATCCCGAATGGGTACGCGAAGTTTACAGCTTCGCGTTGCGGCCGGACCTGACGATTTATTTCCGCGTGCCGATTCAGGTGTCGCTGGAGAGGCTTCTGGCTGGGAGAGCCAAGCTCAAGTATCACGAGGCGGGGATGGATCTCGGCCTGTCGTCCGATCCGGTGGAGAGTTTCGCCTTGTTTCAAGAGCGCGTGCTTAAGCTTTACGACGAGCTAGTGGTAGAGTTCGGAATGCGTACGATTGACGCTACGGCTGAGATCCTTGACCAGCAGCGCCAGGTGCGGCGCATGGTGAGAGAGGTGCTTCGAGATTACGACCAGGCCCGCGCAAAAAATGGCAATGGCATCGTCTGGCAAACGCGGTAAAACCTGGTACGGATATGGGATGCCCTATCTGCCGCAGAAACCTTTACGCGGGCATCTCATCGTTATCGAGGGCACCGACGGGGTAGGGCGTTCCACCCAGATCGAACTGCTGCGGCCTTGGCTGGAAGTGGAGGGTTATGCGGTAAGCAATACTGGATGGACTCGCTCTCCGCTGCTGCACGAAACCATCAATCAGGCCAAGGCCGGCCATCAGCTCACCGTCACGACGTTTAGTTTGCTTTACGCCGCTGACTTTGCCGATCGGCTCGAACATGAAATTTTGCCGGCTCTGCAAGCGGGCTTTATCGTGATCGCTGACCGCTACATGTACACCGCGTTTGCGCGCAATACCGTGATGGGTGCCGACCCGCAATGGACGCGCGGGCTTTTTGGCATGGCGCTTTTGCCCGACCTCGTGCTTCATCTCGACATCGACGTAGAGACGCTGATTCCTCGCGTCGTGCAGGGCAAGGGGATGGATTACTGGGAGTCAGGGATGCATCTTGCGCTGGGCACTGACTTGTTCGACTCCTTCGTGCGCTATCAAAGCCGTCTCATAGAGGAATACAGGCGGCTTGCACGCGAATTCGGCTTCATCACGATCGACGCTCGCCGCTCGATCGAGGAGGTCCAGAACGATCTTCGGGCGCATATTCTGGAATACTTGCGCGCGGCTGGAAGTCATAAGCCCGAGGACGATTCTCCCGAGAACGCGCCGCAAGACTGAAGCCAAACAGTCGAGCTTCAGGTATACCGTCGCCGACTCGTAAGGAGCCTAAAGAAAAAATCGCGCCCGAAGCTTGCCAAATCGTACGCCGTAGCCGCCATAATTAGAGCGTTTGCGACTGCGCAGATAAAAGCTGGATGCTGACCGTTCTGGCGTTACAAGATGGCGGCATAAAGCGCTGAGTTTGGAGCTCGACTCACAGCGCCTAACTCGTGGGAGTTGGATGTGCGGCGGTTGAAAGGTGAATGTCGATGAACGTATGATATGCGGCGCTTGGATGGACGAGCGTTGCAATGGGGTGTAGAGTGTTCGAGCGCCGTTTATAAAGCGTCGATGCGTCCATGATGGTCTATGTAGTGCGCCACGCGCAGGCAGAAAAACTTGGCTCCGGCGCGACAGACGAGGCTCGAAAGCTAACCCCGCGCGGGCGGATAAAGATGCGAGAAGCTGCTCTGGGGATGGCGGCGCTGGGGCTTAAGTTCGACGTGATTTTGACAAGTCCGCTGGTACGTGCGGTTGAAACCGCAAAGCTAATCGCGGAAGCCTATGGCGACGATGTCTCGCCGCAGGTCGTAGAGGCTTTGGCTACCGGCGTGCCAGCAACGCAAGCTCTGACGGCGCTTGCGCCCCACGCCCGTAATGAAAGCGTGGCGGTGGTCGGCCACGAGCCACAACTGGGCGAGCTCGTCTCGCTTCTGCTTACTGGGTCCAGCGACAGGCTGCGCCTTAGGCTGAAAAAAGGCGCTTGTGTAGCGATCGAGCTTCCCCGACGTATCGAGCCTGGATCGGGCCAGCTTTGCTGGATGTTGACCCAGCGCCATCTGCGCCGGCTGGCAAAGTGAAATAAGGCCGAATCTTTGGCGCGCGCTCGCCTTCGAGCGTTGTCCTCCGTTGCCGGTGGTGTTCGTCGTAGGTCATGGCTAATTAACTTGCGGGGTCGTGTAGGCTTCTCCGTAAAAACTCGGGCATAAACTTAGACACGCCAACGGCAGTACTGGAAGTCTTGTCACAGGGGCGAAAAGGGGTGTAACGCGCTTGGCGCTCCTGTTGTTCTCTTCTCTGTTTTTCCGGCCTAACGACGTCAAGACTGTGGCTTGATGTTAGCTTCCTGGGCAGATGACTGCGCGCTTTTGTCTGGTTGCTCGGATAGCTCGGTGCCACTGTGCCGCTGGTCCTCTGCGCTTAGTAGGTCGCTCAAGTGATTCGCCGAAGCCCATTTCGTCGCTTCGCTGATAAGCCTTTGGGCTTCGACTCGTTGAGCCACCTTTTGTTGCGCGAGTTTTCGTAGAATTTGGCTCGCAGCGCGAGGATGGTTCAGCAGAAAGTCGGGTTGAGCGAGCGCCTTGGACGCAATGCGAGCAAGTTCGTCGCGGTCATGCAGCCGACCGAGGCTGTCCTGGAGATGTCGCAGCCATGCCAGGGCGGATGAGGCATTTGCTGTGCCGGCTTCGAGCGCTAGTTCGAGCCGATAGCGCAAGCGTTTAGTCTGGATGCGAAAAGCGTGAAGACTTTCAGGGTCGGCGTTTTTAGCTGCCAATGCTAGCGCCTCGCGCCAGGAGTCCCACGCGCGTCGCACACCATCTACCATTGTGGGATGAAGCGACCGGCCTTGAGCCCCGTCCCGGGACGTCTCAAGCGCTTGGTGCTCGAGCTCTTTGACCGCTTGCGCCAACATGAGTAGCCGCCGGCTGGCAAGTCGGTCTCTTGCTCGTGCGATAGCTTTAAGTCGCTTTTCGCGCAAGTAATCGCGCACAAACTGCCATGCCAGGCGCTCCTCATCGTTGCGCAGGCGCTTGAGCTTGCGGTCGACCAGTTCGAGCAGGACGTCGCAGTCCCGCCATTTCGCTACTGCGCGCCGCGCCCGCTTAAGTGTACGAACCGCCTCTTGCGCCTGGGGCGAGCGCTGCTTGGGGAACAGGGCAGCGATAACTTGTTGGAGCCGCCTGCTAGCTACCCGCAGGTCATGTACAGCTTCGGCATGTTCTTCGCTGAGCACCTTGGGCAGCTGGGCGACGAACTTGCGCAGGCGCTTGTGCATCAATTGGTTCAATGTGCTGGCGATGGCTGTCTTAGGCGTGGTCAGGGCGCTCTCCACCTGTGGCAAGGTCGTCGAAGCTTCCTGCGATCGTTGCATTGGAGTACCCCCTGGTGGGCGGACCCTTGTAAGGCGCGAACGTAAGATGAGCGGCGATCGCGCCAGCTTAAGATTGTCGCATTTGGGCGCGCGAGCTTCAAACGAGAAAGAATTTGCGATCCACGTCCGAACCTGCGCCTTGCTTGCGCTTGCGTTAGCAAGGCCGCACGCTCGAAGGATACGCGCAAGTTGCTATAGTTAGTAAATTATGGTCCGCGCGATGTCATGGATGTCCCTGGACGGCGCGACGTCGAGGTCGCATCAAGGCCCACCGAGCAAGGTGGCTGTGATAGACGTCGGGTCCCATTCGATCCACATGGTCATAGCCAAAATCCGCAAAGGCGGATTCAGGATCGTCGGCCGCTACCGCGAGGCCGTGGGTCTAGGGTACGGGACACTCGTCGAGGGGCGCCTGTCGCCTCAAGTCATGGCGGCCGGCTTGCGAACCCTAAAAGCGATGGCCGCTTCGGCTGCCAGGGAAGGTGTAGAGTACGTTTTGTCAGTTGCTACTAGCGCGATTCGCGAAGCTGCAAACGGAGCTGAGTTTATCCAAAGGGCTCGAACCGAGCTTGGCGTAGATGTCGCGGTAATCTCGGGACACGACGAGGCAAGGCTTATTTTTCGAGCCGTATCGAGTGCCTTCGATCTGGCGGGCAAACGCGTGCTTGTCGCCGATATCGGTGGTGGCAGCGTAGAAGTGGTCCAAGCCTACGACGGACAAATCGAGTGGCAAAGTAGCCTTAAGCTCGGGGCAGTGAGGATGACCGAGGAATTTATCGAGTCGGATCCTCCTGAGCCAACCGAAATATGCGCGCTGCGAACTTACGTCGACAAGAGGTTGCGACCCTTGAAGTTAAGGGCTTTTGGCGTGAAGTCAGACCTTATGATCGCTACATCGGGAACGTTTCGGCGGCTTGCGGCGATGGCTCACGCGCGGCGCACGGGTAAAGCGCCCGCTGATATTCACGGTTGCGAGCTCGAGCGGCGAGAGCTTTCGCGTCTACGCGCGCTTTTGTGCGCTCAGACCGTAGCCGAGCGCGAGCGAATGTCCGGGTTGAGCCAACGCCGAGCGCGCGTAATTGTAGCTGGAGCGGTAGTCGCCGAAGCTTTAATGGACGCCTTTGGGCAGCGCACCGTGCGGATCAGCGACTGGGCTTTGCGTGAGGGCGTTATTTTGGAGCTAATAGATGCAACTCTCGCTGAGAGCGGGTCGGCACGAATTTCAAAAAGCGCTCCTTCTCGTGGCAAAGGTAGTCGCCTAAGCCCGCCTTGGCTATCCGTCCTAAGTTAGAGCGAAATTAGTATCTTGCTCTCGGCTTGTTAAAACTCACTCCGACAAAAGCGGGCTTATGTGCGCAAAGTTCAGGTTGACGGTGGGAAGCTCGGCGGCGGCGTTGAAAAAATTTGGCATCTAGTGGAAGGCGCGGTTTTGCGTTTTGCGCTCAATTAGCGAGCTAGGCGCGCTATTTTGTGGCGCGTGCCTAAGAAGCCGGTCGTTCGTTAAGGTTCGAAAGTGAGCAAAGACTCTGCCGATGGTTTGGCTTCACGTCATCGCCGCAGCGGTGTGGATAGGTGTCAACCTCTGCGTCGTCGTGGCAGGAGCGATTATTACTCCAGATAGCGCCGAGTTTCGATCCTTCGGGCTGCGAGTGTTGCCGATAACTGCGCGAGCAAATCTAGTTGCCGCGGCTGTGGTCTTCCTCACGGGTGTGTTCCAATTAGCGAATCTGATGTATGCGGCTAGTTTTCGTCTCCCGGCGGCGTTCTGGACAGTGATAGGTGCTAAGACGGGCTTATTTGCGCTGATGGTTGGTGTGGCATGGCACTCGTACGCGGCGACTCGTAGAAATGTCGGTTCGCAGGCGTATGATGACGTTCTGGGTAAGGCTTTCCAGAGCCTCCCAAGACGAGTGACGGTTTTGACTGCCCTCAGTACTGCGGCAGGCATTTGTGCGCTGGCTTTGGGAATATGGCTTGTGGGGGGGTGTCGGTAGGTAGGTGACGAGTCGCTTTGCCGAGCACGAAGAAGGCGTAATCTTTTCGAGCGGGTTTAATTGTTAATTGACGCCTCGAGGCTACCTTTTTGGCGGAGTTAAGTTTCGCAGTAACAAGTGGAGCTTATAATGGGTGTACCGCACTTAAGAGTGGGTGAGTTTACGATCTACCTGCTGAGCGACGGGCTTTGGCGCAACGATGGCGGTTGCATGTTCGGCATCGTGCCGCGCGTGCTCTGGCAGCGCGAGCATCCGGCTGACGAGCGCAACCGAGTGAGCCTGGGTTTGACGTGTCCGCTGGTGGTTAGGGGCAAGGAGGCGATCCTGATAGATACGGGTATAGGCAACCGCCTGTCGGAGGCCGAAAGCGAGGCTTACTGTCATGCGGAAGAGAAACTCAGTGACGGGCTTCGCGAGCTCGGCATGGAACCCGGCGACGTAACCTATGTTTTCCTTAGCCATCTTCATTTTGATCACTGCGGCGGGGTGGTACGACGCGACCGTTCGGGATCGCTCAAGCCTGCCTTTCCCAAGGCTCGCTACCTGATTCAGCGCGGCGAATACGACGTCGCCCGCAACCATCCAAATGTGAGGCTTAGGGCCGCTTATAGGCACGTTGAGCAGTGTTTTGAGCCGCTAAAAGGGGCGATCGAATTGCTCGACGGTACGGGCGAGTTCGTCTCTGGAGTGAGCGCCTTGGTCACAGCGGGCCATACGCGCGACCATCAGGTCATCGTCGTCAAGGGGAGCGACGGCAGCTGTTTTTCCCACCTGGCGGACATCGTGCCCACGCGTTCTCACATCAAACCCGCCTGGAATCAGGCATACGACCTCGATCCGCTGCGCACGATGGAGGAGAAGGCACGTTTACTCGACAAGGCGGCTGAAGAGTCATGGTGGATAACATTCGCGCACGACGACAAATTTTTGGCCGCGCGAATCGTCAAAACATCCGAAAACCGTATCGAGCTCGCCGAGGTCGTGCCGCGGGCGGCGCAAGAATAGCGCTGTGAGCGGAATAGCTGCGGGCAGGTTGGGCTTTAGGCCTCCGAAACCGGGAGTTATGAGGCAAGATCACAAATAACTCTTGCGGCGTGCTTGTTTGATGTATCGCACCGGGCTATACTACGCTTGAGTTAGTAGTTGAAGGTAACGCGCAGAGTCCAACCAATCTACAGTACAAGCTGTCGTTACAGCTTGCCATCCTTGTCTACTCTTAATCCAGACATAGTGAAATGAGGAGCTACGAATGAGTGCGGTGAACTCTTTCGAGCAAATGATACGAGAGGATCGGGCCGCGCGCGAGTCAAAACAGTGGCGCGGAACGTTGTTGGACTACCTGGAAAAGGTCAAAGAGAATCCAACGATCGCCAAACTCGCGCACGCGCGCATCTACGACGTCATCATCAGCGCGGGCGTGCGCAATATACTGGACACTGACGACCCGCGTACCAAGCGGCTTTATAAAGACGATCCGGTTCGGGTTTACAACTTTTTTGCCGACGAGTTCTTTGGCATCGAACGCACGATCGCCCAGATCGTTCGTTACTTCCATTCGGCGTCGCTCAAGGGCGAGGAGAGTCGGCAGGTGCTTTATCTGATGGGCCCTGTAGGCTCGGGCAAAAGCTCGCTGGTCGAGCGAATTCAGCGGGGGCTCGAGCAGAGCGAGCCGTTCTATGCGATCGAGGGATGCCCGATGCATGAGGAGCCGCTGCATCTTATTCCGCGCCATCTGCGCAAAGAGTTCGAAAAGATGCTCGGCGTTCAGATCGAGGGCGACCTCTGTCCGGTGTGCCGCTACCGGCTGCGCGAAGAATTCCACAACCAGTACGAGAAAGTGCCGGTGGTGACGCGCAGTTTCTCCAAGCGCAACCGGGTCGGGATCGGCGTGGTGCCGCCGGTCGATCCGAACAACCAAGACACCTCGGTGCTGATAGGTTCGGCTGACATTTCCAAACTCGACCAGTACTCGGAGGGCGACCCTCGGGTGCTCGAATTGAACGGCGCGCTCAACGTCGGCAACCGCGGGATGGTCGAGTTTATCGAGGTGTTCAAGAACGAAACCGAGTACCTGCATGCCATGATTACGGCGACCCAGGAGAAGGTAATTCCCGCGCCTGGGCGCCATGGGATGGTCTACGTCGATACCTGCATCATCGCCCACTCGAACGAGGCGGAGTGGCAGAAGTTTAAGGCCGACCACACCAACGAGGCGATTCTCGACCGTATCGTGGTGGTCAAGGTTCCCTACAACCTGCGCCTGTCCGAGGAGGTGAAGATATACCAGAAGATCATCCGCAACTCGAACTTCCGCGCACACGTTGCGCCCCACACGCTGGAGATCGCCTCGATGTTCGCGATCTTGACGCGTCTTGAGCCGACCTCGAAGTGCGATCTGATGACCAAGCTCAAGCTTTATAACGGCGAAGAAGTGGTCGAGAAAGGGCGCACCAAGAAGATCGACGTAAACGAGCTGCGCCAGGACGCCAAGCGCGAGGGCATGTTCGGCATCTCGACGCGCTTCATCATGAAAGCGCTGGATAACGCGCTTTCCGACAACGTGCAAGGCAACTGCATCAACCCTATCAACGTGCGCGAAGCGCTAATCGCGATGGTTCGCGAAGCGGACCTGCCCGACGATACGCGCAAGCAATACTTGGAGTTCCTGCAGGACACGTTGCACAAGGCGTATCTGGAGATTTTGGAAAAAGAGATTACGCGCGCCTTCGTTTACTCCTATCAAGAGCAGGCCGAGGCGCTGTTCCAAAACTACCTCGACCACGCCGAGGCGTACGTAAACCGCACCAAGGTTCGCGACCGCAACACCAAGGAGGAACTTCCGCCGGACGAAAGCTTCCTTAAGTCGATCGAAGAACAAATCGCGATTATCGGCTCTGCCGCAGACGGCTTCCGCCAGGAGGTTATCGCTTACCTGTGGGCGGCCTCGCGCCGTGGCGAGAAGATTGGCTACCGCAGCTATGAACCGCTCAAGGAAGCGATAGAGAAGAAGCTCATGACGTCGGTGCGCGAGATTTCCAGAATCATCACCAAGGCCCGCACTCGGGATCAGGAGCAGACAGAGAAGTACAACGCGATGGTCAAGAACCTGCTCGAAAGTGGCTACTGTGAGTCGTGCGTCGACGTCGTGCTCAAGTACGCTGCCAACAACCTGTGGAAGGACTAGTTGGTTGTCTTGAGCTTAAGGGGTGCACCGTCGGCGCTTTGCGCCGAAGCGGAGTGCCTGAGAGCTGGAAACGACGATGGTTGAGAGCATTTTCCGTGAGTACCGCGGGTCTGACGCTGAGCGCTCGGACCGCTCGGCAGGCGACCGGCTTCGGCATCGCCAAAAAGTCAGAGAATCTATCCGTAGCAATATTGCCGACATTATCGCCGAAGAGTCGATAATCGGCAAAAACAAGGACAAGATAATCAAGGTTCCGCTACGGGGAGTTAAAGAGTATCGCTTCATCTATGGCGAGAACAACCCCGGAGTTGCCCAAGGTCAAGGCGATACGCAGCCCGGACAGGTCGTAGGCAAGGCGGGAGCGGACGGCCAGGGCGCAGAACGGGCTGGTGACCGCCCAGGTGTCGATTACTATGAGACCGACGTCACGCTCGAGGAGCTCATCGACATTATGTTCGAAGACCTCGAGTTGCCCGACATGGAGCGCAAGGCGCTGCGCGAGGTCCTGAGCGAGCGTACCAGCAAGCCGAAAGGCCATCGCAAGGTGGGAATTCGGGTGCGGCTCGATAAGCGGCGCACGGCAAAACAGCGGATCATGCGCAAGCTGGCAAGTCGGCACGCTCTGGCAGTGAATTCCGAGGGTGAAGAGGAAGCAGATGGTGAGGAGGCGTCCGAGTCAAGCGAGAAGCGGTTTCCCTTCCACACCGAGGACCTGCGCTATCGCCATCTCGAGCCCAAAATTCGCCGCGAATCCAACGCGGTGGTGATCTGTATCATGGATACTTCGGGCTCGATGGATACGATGAAGAAGTATCTGGCGCGAAGCTTTTTCTTCCTCCTCTATCAGTTCATCACCACCCGCTATCGCAACGTCGAAATAGTCTTTATCGCCCATCACACCGAGGCAAAAGAGGTCAGCGAAGAGGAGTTCTTCCACAAGGGCGAGTCGGGCGGCACGTTTATTTCCTCGGGCTACCTAAAAGCGCTCGAAATTATCAACGAGCGCTACCATCCGTCGATCTGGAACATTTACGCTTTTCACTGCTCCGACGGTGACAACTTCGATTCGGACAACCCGGCGGCACTCAAGGCCGCGAAGGAGCTTACCGAGGTGTGCAACCTTTTCGGCTACGGCGAGATCAAACCGCTGGGTTCTCGCTATTATGAATCCTCGATGCTGAGCGTGTTCCGTCGTCTTAACGCGCCCAACTTCCATACCGTGTTAATCGAGCGCAAAGAGGATATCTGGCCTTCGTTCAAGGCGTTTTTGTCGAAGGAAGCCGCAGCCGAGAGCGTTCAGTAACGGCAGGTTTGACGGCTTGCCACAGGTGGCATCACAATGGATAGAGCCACCTGCATTCGTCGTCCCTGACTAAAAAGACGAACCAGCAGGCTTCGGTCGAGGATTAATGCGAGATGGCTGACTACGACATTAAAGACCTAATCGAATGGGATGCCCGAATTCGCGAACTCGTGCAGCAGTTCGGACTCGATTGTTACGACCAGGAGTTCGAGCTGTGCGACCATTACCAGATGCTGGGGTACATGGCGTATTCGGGAATGCCTTCCCATTACCCCCACTGGTCGTACGGCAAACAGTACGAAAAGCTCAAGACCATGTACGATTACGGCGTGACGGGTTTGCCGTACGAGATGGTCATCAACTCGAACCCGGCAATCGCCTACCTGATGCGGGACAATACGCTTTTGCTTCAGATACTGACGATAGCGCACGTCTACGGCCATAACGACTTTTTCAAAAACAATTTCACCTTCAAGTCGACCCGCGCCGAGTTGACGATCGAGCTGTTCAAGACCCATGCGCTTAGGGTCAGAAAATATATCGAGGATCCGTCGATTGGAATCGACAACGTCGAGCGGATCCTCGACGCCGCGCACGCGCTCGCGTTCCAGCGCCGACGAAATCTAGCGATCCGCAAGCTGAGCCGCGAAGAGCAAGTGAAGCTTGCGTTGGAGGCTGCGCAACCCAAACCAGATCCATTTCGCAAGATTCATCGCGCCGCGGACTTCCAGTCGCCCGACGTAAATAAGCTTCCGCTGGAGCCCGAAGAAGACATCCTTCTTTTTATCCGCGACTATAACCCATACCTTTCTGAATGGGAGAAAGACTTGCTCACCATCGTGGACGAGGAAGCCCAGTTTTTCCTGCCGATGATCGAGACCAAGATCATGAACGAGGGGTGGGCGAGCTATTGGCACAAACGGATTCTGGAAGGGCTCAAATTGGACCAGGCGCTCCATCTCGAGTTTCTCGTGCGCCACAATCAGGTGGTTCGTCCGATTCCAGGACAGATAAATCCTTACCATCTCGGCCTCAAGATCTGGGAAGATATTTACCGACGCTGGACCGACCCGACGCCCGAAGAGATCGAGCGTTACGGTCCGCCCAATAAGACGGGCGAGGAAAAGCTCTTCGAAGTGCGGGAGGTGGAGCGCGATACGTCCTTCATTCGGCGTTATCTGACGCCGGAACTTGCGCGCGAGCTCGACTTGTTCAAGTACGAGCCGCGCGGCAACGAGTTCGTGGTAAGCAAGGTAGCCGACGACGAAGGTTTCGAGGAGGTCAAAGAAACCTTGATCAAGAACGTCGGCACCAATACGATTCCGGTGATCAAGATCGAGGACGCCGACTTTGGCCAGAATCGGACTCTGTACCTGCGCCATTACCACGACGGCCGAGACCTCCATCTCGAGTACGCCGAAAAAACTCTCGGCTACGTCTACTCTTTGTGGGGACGTGAGTGCGTGCTCGAGACGATTGTGAGGGGTCGACGGATTCTGCTGATCTACAACGATCGTGGCTTCGCCACGCGCACGCTAAAGTGAGCGCGTTGCCGCCGAGAGTTGGCCGAGCGTGAGTTAGCCAACCTTCCGCTCGCGACAAGCGGCCTTCTGGATGATCGACCTGGGCGAAAAGTTCGAGCAGGGCCTGCGCCTTATAGTATCGGCTGTAGCCGAGGCCCAGCAGCGTCTCACCCTATCGCTCGACCCGAGTCTAGCCCAAAGCCAGCTGGAGGAGATCGCGCGCCTGCGAGGCCGACCGCCTTTTTTCCGATATCTGGGATGTGGGGTGGGGCGTGGCGCGCGGACGTTGAGTGCCGACGGGCGGTGGCTTTTAGATTTTACGCTGGGCGTGGGGGTGCACATTTTCGGCCACGGTAATCTCGATCTTATCCAGACCGCTCTGAGGGCCGCCGCTGCCGACATAGTTATGCAGGGCAATCTGATCTTCAACGACGAGTACGGCGCTTTGATGCGCACGTTGATGGCGCACGCTCCGCGCACGATGGCTCACTGTTGGCTTTCGGTGTCGGGCGCGGATGCCAACGAGAACGCGCTCAAGCTTTTGCGCCAAAAACGCCAAGGCCGGCCAGGCGTGATCGCGTTTCGGGGCTGCTTTCACGGACGAACCAGCGCCATGGCGGAGATAACGGACCGGCCCGACTATCGGTTGGGGCAGCCGAGCACGTTTCCCGTACGATACATCCCATTTTACGATCCCCGAGATCCGAAAAGTACGGAAAAATCACTTGCAGCTTTGCGCTACATTCTGGCGCAGGAAGCCGACCGTATGGCGGCTTTCGTGGTTGAGTTAGTGCAGGGCGAGGCGGGCTTTGCGGTGGCGCCGCGCGAGTTTTTTGTTCCGCTTTTCGAGGAATGTCGGCGAGCAGGCATTCCGGTGTGGGTGGACGAGGTGCAAACGTTCGGACGCGTCGGCGAACTATTTGCCACCCAGATGCTCGACGTAAGCGAGTACGTAAGCGTGATCACTGTGGGAAAGATCCTCCAGGGTAGCGCCGTTCTGTTCAGTGCCGAGATGAAGCCCGACCCAGGTTTGATCTCGGGTACGTTCGCCGGTGCTACTGTGGCGATGGCCGTGGGGAGACGAATAATCGAGAAGCTGACGACCGAGGGGATTCTCGGTCCGGCTGGTCGCGAGAAGCAACTCGAAAAGATTTGTTTTGCTCGGCTTAAGGAGCTTAACCGCCGCTACCCAGAAAAGCTTACCGAATGGCGCGGCGTGGGAGCGATGGTGGCGTTTCGAGTGGGCGATGGTTCGACCGCAGTGACACGAAAGTTTCTTGACCGGTGCTTCGAAGAAGGTTTGATGATGTACTACGGAGGGCACGAGCCGGCGTGGGTCAGAATGTTCTTGCCGGCAGGAGTGCTTAGCGACGAGGAACTGGACGAAGCCTTCGAAATAATTGAACGCTGCCTGGCAGCGTAAGGTTCCGATTTGGACGTTTCGCGACAAGCAGACATACCGTCGTCGCTGATCGAATGGGCGAAGAAGCTCATATCATGCCCAAGTGTTACCGACGCAGGCACGCGAAGGATCGTAGAACTCTGCGCGCGCGAGCTTCTCGGTTCCGCGGGAATTAGCGCGCGGGTGTTGCCTTCGGCTCGCTATGGGGAAGATCAGGTTAATCTGCTTGCGGTCGTGGAGGCGAAAGACTCGCCTTCGCGCGCGCCGCTCGTGTTGAACACACATCTCGATACCGTGCCTCCTGGGGACCCGGCTCTGTGGACGGCGTGCGACGGCGACCCGTTTAATCCCGTCGTGCGGGATGGGAAAATCTACGGGCTTGGCGCGGCCGACACGAAGCTCGACTTCGCCGCCAAGGCGCTCGCGTTGGCGCTGACCCCGAAGCCTTCACGCACGGTCTACTTGGTAGGCACGTTCGGCGAAGAAAGCGGCCTGCGGGGCGCAAAGGAGCTCGTTGACAGCGGGGCATTGCCAGCCGGCGCATTGGCATTCGTCGGCGAACCTTCTTCGCTCACGCTTATCTTGGGCCATCGGGGGATGAATGTTTTTCGGCTAACCGTGTCGGGTGAGCCTCAAGCGGCTAGCCGTACTCTAAGACCGTGGCGCGCGGCGTTTTTCGGGGTGTCGGCACATTCGAGCACGCCTGACCTGGGTCGCAACGCTATCGAAATGGCGCTGCGCGCGCTCGAGGCACGCCCTCAGCTATCAGTGGCAAAGCTGAGCGGTGGCGACGCGGTTAACAAAGTGCCCGCCCGCTGCGAGGTCATAGTTCTAGCCGACAGTTCCGAGCAGCTCGGAGTTGAAAGCTCTGATTGCTTGGTTGAACAGGACGATGAGCTTGAAATAGCGCCGGAGGTCATCGCGCCGAGCATAATCAAGGTGTTGGCCGAATTCCTTGGTGCTCTAAAAGAGTATGCGTCGGGTAGAAAGAGCGCTATCGAAGGCTTTTCGCGAAACGGTTCGATAACGAGCAATGTTGGAATTATTGAAGGGCAAGCGGGAAAAGTAAGCCTTACCTTTGAAGTTCGCCAGCCACCAGACTTTTCGGCTGAGATAATAACTCGGGAGCTCGAAGGAATTGTCGAGCGCCTTGAGGCGCGTTTTCCCAAGCTTCGACTTGAACTGCAAAAGCTGCGTGCAAACCCTGGTTTCTACACCCCGGAGCAGGGCGAGACAGTTGCGCTTGGGTTCGAGGCGATGGTTAGAAGCGGTCTTGAGCTACGCACGGGTGTCAAATTGGGCTGCACCGAAGCCGGCGTGTATGCCAGCGCTGGAATGAAGCCGGTCGTCTTCGGGCCTGGTCCTTCGACAGGCGTTATTCACGCGCCCAACGAGTACAATTTTGTCGACGAGCTCGAAAAAGCGTTTCGTTTTTACCAAAACCTGCTTCTGCTGTAGGCCGCATGCGTATAGAGTCTCGGGTGCTCTCGAGGTGCGGTGTTAAGTGGGCTTAGACGCGTTATCTAGGCTTGTTTAGACCGGTTTGTCTTTCAGGGGAGCGGTACGACATCGACTGTTTGGTGGGCGGTTGCCATTAGCGCCTCGATTGCCTCAGATGGGATTGCGACGTCGGTAGGAGTAAGCTCCGCGCAGGTTGCTACAGCTCGAAAGCCATGCTCGGCATCTTCGCAGGCGACCAGATAGCGCTGCACGGTTTCTTTGGGCGTGGCCAATGGTTTGACTCGGCGCGATAAAAGGTTTTTTACCGGCACAATCTCACGGGTGACCGCCCCGAAGTACGGGCCGCCATCGAAAGGGTCGATCTGATTGAGGAAGCGAAAGCCTGCGCGCTTGAGCAATTCCACCGCAGGTCGAGCACGTTCGTTGACAGCGGCAAGAGAGGCGCGGACATCCTCGGGTAGAAGGAACGTGTATAGCGGTGCTTCGGGGAAAAGAGCGCGTATAAATTCCTTGTCGCGGGTCGACAGGCGGTCGGCTTCTTTGAAAGAAAGTCCTGTGACGCGCCGCCCGTAGTGATCCCAGAAAAGGTTGCTGCCCTCGGGCGTCATCGGCGGCATTATTTCGGCAATAAGCTGGGGCTCGAAGCGCTCAAGATGTTTGCCGATGTAGAGAAAGCGCACCCACGAAAGCGCCTTGCCGATGCGCTCGGGATGGCCTCGATAAGCGGGAGCGACAATTAGCCCACCTACCTCTGTCGGACCGTCCATCGACCACCGCAACTGAAGGTAGGTGTGGCGAAACATCTTGCGAAGAGTCCGCGAGTAACGCTCTTCGGTTTCCATCTGCATGTAATAGTGAGGAGCGTCGGGGGTCCCGTGCTTGCCGATTATCATCGAGGCACCGGCGAGGACCTTGCGCTCGAGGTCTTCGGCGCAAAAAACGTACGTAGCTTGTGATCGGTCCGACACTTGCCCTCGAAACGAGCGAATCGAGCACTCGACCGCGCGTTCCATAGCTTCTCGCTCGGTGGGCAGGTTAATCGAATCGAGCGCAATTCCCAAGGCGAGCAATTGTTCAAGGTCGTCGGGACGCGCTTCTCGAACGAGGAACATCTGACCACCCGTCGGCAGTAGCCGATCCAAGCGTACCATGCTTTGGGTTACACAACCACCTAGCGGCTTGCCATCTTGCTTGTTGTGGCCACATTGATTAACTTTGCTTGCTCAGTTAACTTTGGATTTAGGTTCACTGCCAGGCAGGGTGCGAGGATCAAGGAGGAGCGGGTAGTTGGAACTGCCTAAATGCCTAAAATGTAACAGCGGACTTTTGATTCCGCTTTCAGACTACGGCACCGACGGGGCAGCTGTAATTTTCAAAGCCTGGGTGTGTACTAACCCTGAGTGTGGCTTCAGCTTGCGGATAGACAAGGGCGAAGTCACTTACGGCAAGCGTATCGAGGCGAAACACTGACTCTGCGCTTTTTGTCGACTCGATCTGGGTGATCGTAGTCGGCTCGACGGTCGGGTCGATTATCGTTGGCAGGTGAGCAGGCCAACGCAAAGGCAAGATGCCTAAGCCTCCAAGCGGCGCTCGTCAATAGACCGGCTGTGCGGTAGGGTGGTATGCTTGGTTGTCGCAGGGCACGAACGCGTTTATACCTCACGCCGGCCGCTTTTCGTTCGGGCATCTTGCAGAACTCGTCTCCCAACAGGCTACTTAATCGTCCCTGTCGGTTATCCGTTCCAACAGCTGCGCAACGTGCAATGAGCGACGCCCGTTGCAAAGGGCCTCGATTTGCCTGCGGCACGAAAAGCCGTTCGTAACCACGATCGTATCTGGTGCTGCGTCTTTAATTGCTCGGCCCAAGCGCGACTCTCCGATCTTAACTGAAAGGTCGTAGCGGCTTTGATCGTATCCGAACGCGCCCGCCATCCCGCAGCATCCCGAATCCAGCGGCGTAACCTCGAGACCTTTGATTTTATTCAATAGAGCGACCTCGGGTGCTGAGGGCGATAGCGCGACCTGATGGCAATGGCGATGGAGCAAGACTTTGGCTTGCAGTGAACTGTTTGCAAGCACGTCAGTGGCTTCCCGAAGCAAAAACTCCTCTAATAAAAGAGCGCGCTTCGACAGCGATTGCGCTCGTGGGTCGTCGGGGAAGAAACGCAACATCTCGTCCCTGAACGTCAGAAGGCAGCTCGGCTCAAGTCCTACGACGTAGAAGCCTTGCTCCACGTATGGGCTTAAGACCGCCAGTATTCGGGCCAATCGGTCGCGCACCCGCTCGAGCATGCCTACGTCGTAAAGCGGCCTTCCACAGCACAGGTCGATCGCAGGGACTTTTACGCGAAATCCTGCGCGCTCAAGTACGGTAACTGCAGCTTGGCCGACCTCGGGCTCGAAGTAGTTGGTAAACGTGTCTACAAACAGCACTACCTCTCGGGCAGCTTCGGCGAGCGGCTTACGGCGTGCAAGCCAGGCGCGCAAGGGTCGGGCCGCAAGCCTTGGCAAACGCCGCGCGGGATGGATATGGAGCAATCGCTTGCCAAGGCTCGAAAAAGGCTCTTGCTGTGTTAAGAAATTAAAAAGCCATGGCACGCGCATTCCAAGAGAGGCAAGCTCGTGAACATAGCCCACGAAAAGCTCGTTTAACTGACGACGATGGTGCTTATGGTAGTGGTAGAGAAATTCTGCCTTATAGGCCGACATGTCGACTTCAGCCGGGCACTCCCGCTTACATCCCTTGCAAGAGAGACATAGCGAAAGCGCGTGGTAAAGCTCCGAAGACTCAAACCCTCTTTCTAGTAGCCCTCCGCTTAGCGCCTCGAACAATAGTCGCGCTCGCCCTCGCGTCGAATGGATTTCCTCGCGCGTCGCCATGTAGGAGGGACACATCACGCCCGAGTCCACCTTACGGCATTTGCCGATTCCGACGCATCCTAATGCCACGCCATCGAGTCCTTGCTCGCGTTGGAAGGAAAGCTTGGTATTGAGGGAAAGCGGCCTGCGCCATCGGGAAAGCCTCAAGTGCTCATCGAGCCGGTCGGGGTCCACTATGATGCCCGGATTCATGGCGTTGTCGGGATCGAATATTCGCTTGAGCGTGGCAAAGTCCTCTAAGACTTCGCTTCCGAACATTTTTACCAACAACTCCGAGCGCGCCCGCCCGTCGCCATGTTCGCCCGACAGAGAGCCGCCGAACTCAACTATCAGGTCGGCGATATGGAGCATGGCTTTGCGAAAGCGTTCGGGTCCGTCAGGCGCCTGGAAGGGGAAGCTTATCCGGCAATGGACGCATCCGTCGCCGAAATGTCCGTAATAGACTGCAACCGAAAGACCGTGATTTTGCAAAATCGCGTCAAAACGGCGCAGATAGCTACCGAGTTTATGTGGAGGGACCGCGGCGTCCTCTGCTCCAGGCCAGGTGCGCGGCATTCCTTCGATGGCTACGCTTGAGCCGAGCCCTGATTCGCGCAAGGCCCAGGCTGCCTGTTGGTCGCTTTCGCTCGCAAGCACGCGGGCTCCTACGATTCCTGCCTGATTTTTTGCCCGTTCGGCGACAGCCTTAGCTTGTTCCAGCGCGCTATCGCTCTCATCCGCGGCCACCTCGAGTAGCAGCCATCCTTGCCCTGGCGGCAAGAGCGCGAGCGCGTCGGTCGCGAGACCGCGTGCGCGCGCCAGCGGAATGATGCGCTCGTCGAAGGCCTCGAGCGCTTGGGGATGGTATTCCAAAAGCCAAGGTACCTGGTCTGCGGCAGCAAAGATGTCGCTGCATCCTATCGCCACCGTAACCCGCTTTTTAGGCAAAGGCGCAAGCTTGAGGGTTGCGCGCAGCGTTATCGCAAGCGTCCCTTCCGAGCCAGTAAGAAGCCCCGCAACGTTAAAGCCACGCTCGGGTAGTAGCTCGTCCAAATTGTAGCCCGAAACGCGTCTGGGGAGCTTCGGAAAGCGGCTGCGTACGTGCTCGGTACATCGCTCGCGCAAAGCAACCAGCTGGCGGTAGATTTCGCCCTCGCGCCCTGGAGCAGAGAGCAGTTCTGGTAAGCGAGATTCGTTCTCTGACGAAACCGCCAGCCTGGTCCCATCGTAAAGCAGCACGTCGAGTTCCGCCACATTATCGACCGTTTTGCCGTATCGTAACGAGTGGGCGCCACAGGAGTTGTTGCCCACCATCCCGCCGATGTTGCATCGGTCCTTTGTGGTCGGGTCCGGCGCGAAAAAAAGACCGTAGGGAGCAAGCGCTCTATTAAGCACGCTTTGGATCACGCCCGGCTCAACTTCTACCAAGCCACGGTCGGGATCGATGCGCAGCACCCGGTTTAAGTATTTCGAAAAGTCGATCACCAAGGCACTGTTGCAGGTCTGCCCGGCTAGGCTTGTCCCGCCTCCTCGAGGTAGAACGGGAACCGAATTTTCGTGCGCAAGTTCAACCGCCGCGATAACGTCGCCCTCGTGACGCGGAATCACTACGCCTAAAGGAACGAGGCGATAGTTGGAGGCGTCGGTGGAATACACGGCAAGCGAGGCGCGGTCGAAGCGAACCTCGCCCTCGACGCGCAGGCGAAGCTCTTTCTCGAGTTTCTGCACCGATAGTTTTTGCTTTTCCATCCTGTTTTGCGCTCGAATTTCTTAAGGCCAACAATCCCCTAAAATTGAATCTTCAACAACACCACGATTTTCTGATCTGAGCGTGACGGCTGGTTAAAGATGTAGCAAAGCGAAAAAGCAAACGATCCTCTATGTAGCCAGTCTAACTGAAACTGTAAGCTTTGGGCTCAAGGTTCGGTCAATCTACTCCGATTTCAGGTTCGACAGCGCCAAAGAAGACGATCGGTCGTAAGTATTTGACCAACCGTCTTAAGCGACGCCCTGCCCGTAAGCGAGCGGAGTCGGTTTTGATAGCAAGAACACAACGTTGGCTTGCTACGGATGGTTCTCGCTTGCGCAGCTACGGAGTGTTCTTGGAGTTTGCAAAGATATGCTAAAAAGGCTTTGATTGTTCTCTGACGGCTGGCAGCAGTCTTTGTAGCCAAATCTGTTAGGTACTGGGAGGGTTTGGGCCGATGTACGTACTCGACGACGGCAAGCGTTTTGTGATTCCACGCACTGAGCTTACGTATCCTGCGCATAGCTTGAAATTCCATCAAGTTGCCGCCGACCCGATTCGTTCGCCGGTAGACTTGGTGATGGCCGATTTCGAGGATGCTTGCCCGTATCAGTACAAAGGAGAGAAAAGCCGCGCGGTAGCGGTGGAAGCTTTCAACACGCTGGATTTCGGCTCGAAAGTAGTAACGGTTCGGCCTAATAATTTGCACTCGCCGTTTTTTCGGGGCGACGTCGAAGCGGTCGTGATGGGCGCGCCGAACAAGTTTCACGGTCTTATTCTTCCGAAAATTCGAAACGCCCAGGAGGTTTTGCAGGTTGCCGCTCTGCTGGACGAGCTCGAACCAAAAGCGGGATGGCGCTACAAGCTGCAGCTCGAAGTTCTGATTGAAACGCCGCAAGCACTTATCAACGCTTACCAGATCGCGACGTCTTGCGACCGGATGGCGGGCCTTATATTCGGCATCGCTGACTTTGCGGCGAATCTAGGTATCCGGGAAATCGTAGAGAACCAAAATCAAAATTTTCATTATGCGAAGCAGGCAGTGGTAGTAGCCGCTAAGGCTGCGGCACTTCATGCGATAGACAACGTCTTCCTCAAGCTCTGGCGCAAGGACGATCCACCCGAGAAGATCAAAGAGATCGAACGAATGTTACGTGAAAAGAATATTGGCGCAGCGAATCTCGGCATGGATGGCACGTGGGTGATCCATCCACAACAGGCGGAAATCGCTAATCAGTGCTATACACCCACGCGAGAGCAGGTTGAGATGGCACGCCGACTGATCAGGTTCTACCACGAAAAAGGCGGCGGCTCCATGACGAACCCGGAGACGGGAGAGATGATCGACGAAGCGACGATAAAGATGGCGCTGATGGACTTGGCCAAGGGCGTGCAGGCTGGGATGGTCGAGCAACGCGAGCTGCGCGAATGGGCTGAGAAGAGCCGGGAAGTTACCGGTTATGACATCTTAGAATTTATGCGCCGCTCCTGCTGAGCTGGCCTAGCCTGGTCTCACGGTGAAAATTTTTCAGGTTCCATTCTGGTCTTTGTAAAAGCTTCTGTGTCGGATGGTAGCGCTCAAGGCTATGGGACGGGCGCGATGTTTAAAAGGCCCGCATTTTCGTCCCACCCCATCATCAGATTCAGGTTCTGCACAGCCTGTCCTGCTGCACCTTTACCTAAGTTATCGATCGCCGTAATAACGCAAAGCGTGTGCGATCGCTCGTGTAGGACGAAGGAAATTTCGCAGAAGTTTGTTGCGCGCACATTTCTGAGTTCCGGCATCTCGCCTTGGCTGAGAAGCCGAATAAAGGACGATTTGGCATAGGCTGCCTCGAAGGCTGCCTGGATGTCGTCGGCAGTCGTGCCTGCCCGCGGACGCAAGAATATCGAGGTGAGAATTCCGCGATTTATCGGCAGCAGATGGGGAACGAACATCACTGCTACCTCGCGGTCGAGGATTGCGCTGATTTCTTGCTCCATCTCGGGCACATGCCGATGGTTGCCGACCTTGTAGGGACGGAAGTTTTCGTTGACCTCTGCGAACAGCTGTTCGACGTTTGGCACGCGCCGCGCACCTGTAGTTCCCGATTTGGCGTCCACGACAATACTTGAGGGATCGATCAGACCCTTAAGCAGCAAAGGAACCAGGCCCAGCAGCACTCCCGTTGGGTAGCATCCAGGATTCGCGACAAGTCGCGCTTCAGGTAACTCCCGTCGACGGAACTCGCTAAGTCCGTAAACGGCTTCTTTGAGCAATTCAGGGGCTGGATGTTCGTGCTTGTAGACACGTCGATACACCTCTGGATCCCTAAGACGAAAGTCTGCGGAAAGATCGATCACTCGCAGGCCGCTGCTGATGAAACCAGCGATCAGACTTGCGCCAACAGTTTCGGGCAGGCAAGAAATTACCACGTCAGCTCGTCCCTTGACCGCACCGGGCCGCAACTCTTCGAGCGACGGAAGGTCGAGACCTTTCAGATGACGGTATACGGCGGCTACTTCTCGGCCAGCGTAATGTTCCGAGGTAAGCACGGTGAGTTCGACCAGTGGGTGGCACGCCAAAAGTCGAACCGTCTCGATCCCGGAGTAACCCGTGGCCCCTAAAACGGCAACTCTTACTCTGTCGGACCTAGCCATTTCCTTAAAAAAATTTGCTTCTCGTAAGTACCGTTAATAAAGCGGTCGTTTGCAAAAGGTTATGCTGCGCGGACGAAAGCCGGAAGTGACGATCGGGAGTTATCGGTCGTTGGGCACGCAGACGCGAGCGATCGGTCGGAGATTGCACCCTCGGGTCTGGAGCTTAAGTGAGCGGCGATCATTGCGCGGCCTTTTACTGATGAATTAGCGCTTGGAGTATTGAGGCCGCTTGCGCGCCTTGTGTCGGCCGTATTTTTTTCGTTCGACTTCGCGCGGGTCTCGAGTGAGCAAACCCGCCTTTCTCAACGCGGGACGCAGGCTTTCCGCAACCTTCACCAGCGCGCGGGATATTCCGAGTTGAACAGCGCTTGCCTGCGCGGAGATACCCCCGCCTCGCACATTGGCCAAAACGTCGTATTGGCCAACGGTTTCGGTTATCTCGAAAGGCTCGAGGATTTTCATCCGCGAGGTCTCACGCGGAAAGTAATCCTCAAAGCTTCGGTCGTTTATGCGGATTGTTCCAGTGCCAGGGATTAGCCGGACGCGCGCAACGGCGGTCTTGCGTTTCCCAGTTGCCCAAATGACCGACGCACTCTCTGCCATCTCTGCTGAACCGTTCAATCAAGTTGATGTTAAGGAACCAGGCCACTGGCCCTTATGTCGATTGGAATGGGGTTTTGAGCTGTATGCGGATGTTCGCTGCCAGGGTAAACCTTAAGCTTCGTATATAGGCGACGCCCGAGCCGATTTTTAGGAAGCATCCCGCGAACCGCCATCTCGATTAGCCGTTCCGGTTTTGACTTAAGTATTTCTTCGGCGGTGAATTGGCGAATTCCGCCAGGATAACCAGTGTGCCGGTAGTAAATTTTGCTTTTGAGCTTGTCGCCCGTAAGCTGCACTTTCTCTGCGTTGATTACGACCACGAAATCGCCGCAGTCTTGGTTGGGAGTAAAATCTGGTCGATGTTTACCTCGCAACAAAGCTGCAACCCTCGTGGCAAGGCGCCCAAGTGTGCATCCGGCAGCATCGACCAGCAACCATCTGCGACTATCAAGCGCCTCTTGCCGAGACAAACTCTTTGTTTGTTCCGTAAGCTTCACCTTTTATTTCCTGCGAACGACGATACCCTGAAGTGTATGCCTTCTCGTTAGAGCTTTTGGCGTTAGGAAACTAAAGCGGCGTTTTGACATTCGGACGTTTCAGCCGCTTTCGCGTCATATTATTTTATGGCGGGGCCGATGGGATTTGAACCCACGACTTCCGACGTGACAGGCCGGCGTTCTAACCGGGCTGAACTACGACCCCGCAACAGTAACTTTTGGCATTTTCCGATTCCCGGGGCAAGTTCCAGTATCGTAGCATGCTACGAAAAGAAATCACTAGCCGGACTACGCTTGTACGCGCGCAATTGCGCTTCGGTTCGGTCTCGGCTACGCTTGCATTTTGTGACCGCCGGTCATGAAACTCTCCCGTAAAAGTGCGTTGAGCCTATGTGGATAGTTCGTCTGGCGTTACGCCGACCCCTTTCGACCGCCGTGCTGGCGATTTTAATGGTATTGATGGGCATTGTAGCGCTTACGCGCATGAGTTTCGACATCTTTCCGGCCATCAATATCCCGGTCGTAATCACTGTTTGGAGCTACCCAGGGTTGTCGGCACTAGACATGGAGCGCCGTATCGTGCTTATCGCCGAGCGCGCTTACGCGACCACCGTCAACGGCATCGAGCATATGGAGTCGGAGTGTCTAAGCGGAATCGGGCTGATTAGGATATATTTCCACCCCGACGTGAGCGTGGGCGAGGGCATCGCTCAGATAAGCGCGATCTCCGAGACCCTTTTGCGCATCGCTCCTCCTGGCACGTTTCCACCGACGATAGTCGATTATAACGCCGCAAACGTGCCTGTTGCGCAGTTCACGGTCTGGAGTGACACGCTTTCAGAGCAGGAGCTGTGGGACTACGGGCTTAACTTCGCGCGCGTTCGTTTGTTCAGCATCCGAGGGCTCTCCTCGCCTGCTCCGTTCGGCGGCACTCAGCGCCAGGTGATGGTCAACATCAATCCCTCTCTCCTTTACGCCAAGGGCCTTTCTCCTCAGGACGTCGTGAACGCGCTGCAGCAGGCGAACGTGATTTTACCGGGTGGTATCGCGCGCATCGGCAATTACGAGTACAACGTCATTCTCAACGGAAACCCGCCCACGGTCGAGGATTTTAATCGCCTTCCCGTGAAGGTAGTTGGAACCAGTACTGTGTTCATGGGCGATATCGGCTCGGTCACCGATAGCCACGCGCCGCAGACCAACATCGTCCGCGTCAACCGTCGGCGCGCCACCTACATGTCGATTTTCAAGCACGCTGCCGCTTCGACTCTACGCGTGGTAAATGAGGCGCGTGCAGCGATACCTTTGATTCTTGCGACGGCGCCAAAAGGGTTGAAGGTGTCGGTCGACTTCGACCAGTCGGTCTTTGTACGCGGAGCGCTCAAGGGCGTGGTGGTCGAGGCAGGCTTGGCAGCGTTGTTGGTGGCCCTGATGGTGCTCCTGTTCATCGGATCCTGGCGCAGCACGTTGATCGTGATTGTATCGATTCCCTTGTGCATCATGACCGCGATCGTGGGCCTCTATCTTACCGGCCAGACGATCAATCTGATGAGCCTTGGTGGGCTGGCCTTGGCGATCGGAATGTTAGTCGACGACGCCACGGTCGAGGTGGAGAATATCCACCGCAACTTCGCCATGGGTAAGGTTCTCGAGGTTGCCATTTTGGACGGCGCGCGTCAGATTGCTGCCCCGGCTTTCGTCGGCACGCTAGCTATCTGTATCGTCTTTTTCCCGATCGTGCTGCTCCAGGGCGTCGCCAAATACCTGTTTTTGCCCCTGGCTTTGTCGGTGGTGTACTCGATGCTTACCTCCTACCTGCTTTCAAGAACGCTGGTCACCACCATGGCTCGATACCTGATTCGTAAAGAGCACGAAGGCGAAGGGGCGCGGGGCTTTTGGCCGACCTTCAATCGGATTCGCGACTATTATTTCAACCGAATGCGTGACGCTTACGCCCGCGTGCTTGCGCGAATTATAGCAGCGCGCGCCTGGGTGCTCGGGTGCGTGACGCTCGTGATTATCGCCTCGACCGGGTTGCTGAAAGTTATCGGCGTCGACTTCTTCCCGAAGGCTGACGCGGGCATGATGAAGCTCCATCTGCGAACCACCCCGGGCATGAGAATTGAGGAGACCGAGCGCGTGGTCGATGCGATCGAGCGCAGAATTCAGCAGCTCATCCCTCCCAACGAGCTGGGCAATATCGTCGACAACATCGGTCTCCCGATTTCTTACAATCTTGCCTTTTACCAGACCGACAGTATCGGTTCGCAGGACGCAGACGTACTGATTTCGCTGCGTCCCGGTCACCATCCCACGGCGGGCTATATCAGCCGAATCAGGCGCATGCTTCATGACGAGTTTCCTGACGTTATCTCGTACTTTCAAGCGGCGGATATCGTGAACCAGGTTCTCAACTTTGGGCTTCCAGCGCCGATCGACGTCCAGGTTGAAAGCAACGACCTGTCTGTTGGCTACAAAATCGCTCGCGAACTAAAGCGGAAGATCGAAGCGATCCCGGGCACGTCGGACGTACGAATCGCGCAAGTGATGGATTACCCGACGCTGGGGGTTTACGTTGACCGGACCAAGGCGCTACAGCTCGGCCTTACCGAGAACGACGTTGCCACAAGTTTGCTGACCTCGCTTAGCTCGAGCTCTCAGTTTTCTCCCAACTTTTGGCTCAACCCGCAAAACTCAGTAAACTACACCGTCGCTGTCGAGACACCGATTCAGCTACTCGATTCGCTCCAGGCGCTGAGCAACACGCCGTTGACTCCTTCGCGCACCGACGGCACGGGTCAGTCCACGCAGTTTCTGGCAAATGTCGCATCGATCCGACACGAGCGCCAGCCGTGGGTTATCAACCATTACAGCGTCCAGCGCGTGATCGACGTTGACTGCGAAGTCGAAGGTAGAGACCTTGGCGGCGTAACCGACGACGTCGAAAAGGCTATTGCAAGCCTGGGCAAACTGCCGCGCGGCGTGCGTATTGCAATAAGAGGGCAGAGCCAGGCAATGCGGGAATCCTTCTCCGGCTTGGAGATGGGCCTTGTCCTTGCGGTCATCTTGGTCTACCTGCTGATGGTTACCAACTTTCAGAGTTGGGTTGACCCGTTTATTATTATCGTCGCAGTGCCTGGCGCGCTTGCTGGCGTGCTCTGGATGCTCGTGCTTACCCATACGACTCTTAATGTCGAATCTTTGATGGGAGCCGTGATGGCGGTCGGTGTCGGTGTTGCGAACGGCAACTTGGTGATCACGTTTGCCAACGACCTGCGAGAACAGGGCTACGACGCGGTCAGGGCTGCGATCGAGGCCGGTAGAATAAGGCTTAGGCCCGTTCTGATGACCGCGCTGGCGATGTTCCTTGGAATGTTGCCCACGGCGCTGGCGCTCGGCGAGGCTGGAGAGCAGAACGCGCCACTGGGAATCGCTCTCATAGGCGGCCTTATCGCGGCCACCTTGATGACATTGTTCGTCGTCCCGACCGTTTATTCGCTGTTTAGCACGGAGCGGATGCGCAAGCATCAGCGCGACGCCGAGATCGCGGCCTTCGCGGCACAATCCGAGGGTGACTAAAAACTGTACGGGTAGCGAGCGCGTAAATCGTTATGAATACCGAACCGGTACTTGAAATTAAACCTAAGAGCAGTCGGTGGATGGTGATCGGCTGGGTTGTGGCGACAGTTGTAGTTGTTGGCGTAACCGTGAGTATCGTCCGCGCACGAGAACAATTGTTGCGTACCCAGCAACAGATTCGCTCAGAGGAGATCGAGAAGGGTCCGAAAGTACTGGTCAAACCGGTGGCGGTCAAAGCAGGGGTGCGGGCGGTAAAGTTGCCGGCTGAGATCCATGGCTATTTGGAATCGCCTATATACGCCAAAATCAGCGGTTTTGTCGCAAAGATGCTCGTCGATAAGGGCGACTGGGTAAAGGCCGGCCAGCTGCTTGCGGTGATCGAGGTGCCCGAATTGAACAAGCAGATGGCCAACGCGCTGGCCAATTACAAGATCATGAAAATCACCAATGATCGCTATCAGGCGCTGCTCAAGCAGCAAGTAATATCGCAGCAGGATGCCGACCAAGCCGCGGCAAATTTCCTACAGGCCAAAGCTACGCTCGAGCAACTCCAGGACCTCACCAAGTACGAGGAGGTACGCGCACCTTTCTCGGGAATGATTACCGCGCGTCACGTTGACCCGGGCATATTGGTGGCACAATCGAGCGCTGCCGCCTCGTCGGCCCCGCTGGTCTCAGCTACAGCCGCGAGCCCAAGCCCTCTGTACACGCTTGCCACGCTGGACACGGTGCGCGTCTACGCCTATGTGCCTCAGAGCTCCGCAACCTTCATTAAAGACGGTGACCCTGCGGTAGTGACGGTCGCTGAGTACCCGGGGCGGGAGTACAAAGGCAAGGTTACGCGCCATCCGGCTGCCTTGATGGGTGCCACGCGCACGATGCTGGTGGAGGTTGACCTGAAGAATCCTGACCATGCTTTGCTGCCCGGGATGTATGCCGAGATGACGATTCAAGTGTCGGTGCCGACCAAAGTTCCGCAGGTGCCAGACGACATCCTCATTTTTAACGACGGGAAGGTTTTCGTGCCAACCGTGGCGAACGACCGGCTTCATCTCGTCGAGGTTCAACTGGGTTATGACGACGGCCGCGTGGTAGAAATTACCCGTGGGTTGACGGGCAATGAACTTATTGCGATGAATGTCGGTCAAAGCGCTCGCGAGGGCGAAAGGGTACAGCCCATCATGCGCGACGGCACGCAGAGCCGCGTCGGCTCCCATTGACCGGAGACTAGCCTGGGCGTGTGGCAGCTTGGACCTCCACGCCGTAGGCTAAGCTAGTCCTCGTGGCCTTCATTCAGCGTGGGCGCGGACGAAGCTGGCACGATTGGCAGCCCTGGTACAGCTTGAAGTAAAAGTTAGCTCGGTATTTTTGCGGTCAGCGAAATGCCCACGCTTTGCTTGGGTGCATCGAAATCAGCTTATCGCCGGGAATCCTGCGGCCTTCCAATCGACCATTCCGCCGCTTAGGTTGTACGCCTCGAAGCCGTAGCTCTTGAGCAATGCGGCAGCGATCGCGCTGCGTACGCCTGCACGGCACACAGTGACAATTACCTTGTCTTTAAACTGCTCGAGTTCCTGGCGGCGCGTCGGCAGCTCCTTGAGAGGTATGTGGTGGCATCCCGGGATTCGGCCCAGCTCTCCGTGGTAGACCTCATGCTCTTCGCGCACGTCAAGTACGACTGGTGGATGCGGCTCGTTGAGGCGCCGCGCAAGTTCGATCGGGCTAATTTCGCGCACCTGGTTTAGCTGCTCCAGGCTGGGGAACGGAATAACGTTTGCGTCTAACCCGCACTGGTTAGGTTGGAGCACGGCCTGAATTTTGTCCGGCAACGGAAGGCCCAAGTTGTTCATAAGCTCGATATATTGTTCGCGGCTCTTGCCGGCGATTCTGGGATTCGTGCGCTTTTCGGTGCCGATCGTAGTCGACGTGCGTCCTCGATAATCATGAGCAGGGTAAACAACGGTGTCGTCTGGTAGAGAGAATAGCTTTTCCGTGATGCTGTCGTACTGAGCACCTGGGTCTCCGCCGGCGAAGTCGGTCCGACCGGTCCCGCCAATCAGCAGCGTGTCGCCGGTCAACACTCGGTCGCCCAAAAACACGGATATCGAGTCAGGAGTGTGACCTGGCGTGTACAGAATCTTTAGCTCGAGCTCGCCCAGAAGTAAGCGGTCGCCGTCGTGGACGTGCAGATCTACCCGCGGCGACGGCGCTCGCTCGTGCATCACGACGTGTCCCCCGAGTAACTCTTTGAGGTCGTGAACGCCCGAGCGATGGTCGGCATGCGTGTGCGTATCTATCGAGTACTGAAGTTTGAGGCCGTGGTAGGCGAGCACGGCGGCATAGCGTCCCACTTCTTCTTTGATGGGATCGATCAGTGCCGCGGAACGCGTGCTCTCGCACGCAACCAAATAAGTTTTGCAGCTCGACTGATTAAGTTCCCGAAAAATCATATCCCCCAATGCCTCCGCCTTGAATTGGCTCGCCGCCATTAATGGGCCAAGCGTCGGGAAAGCTCAAGCTCAGCAACTCTCAGAGCGGCTGTTAATAAGAGTTTAGCGCGCAGAGAGGCCAACGACGAGGTATTCGGGAAAGAGAACTTTTAAGCGGCTCGCGCCAGAGTCTTTATCCTATTTTTCCTAAAGCGACGCCGATAAAAAGCCCTAGCAGAACGTAAGCGGTAAAAATCACGTAGATCCAGTCCTTTTCCTTGACGAACAGCAGGAAGCAGAATAGCACCCGTGCCAGAGGCACGAGCGTAAGGATCATCAGCCCGAGCGTCATCAAAGCCTGGGGGTCGCCTCGAAGCGCCCTGTAGAACGTTTTGCTCAGGGGCACCGAATGTCGGGTCACGCCGCGCTGGATATTGTGAAAGTTTTCGACGTAATAGTTCGAGGGTCTAACTATGGCGAGTAGTAGACCGGCGACCAACACCACGGTTGATGCAATCAGGATGGTACGCAGTAAAATGGGGGTCCAAAGCCGCAAAATCTCCTCTTCACTGCGATTTTTAGCGTCGCCCACCATCCCTGAGACGTCCTATCTTTTCGGTTTAAGCTGAAGCAAAAGCGCGCCAGGCCATTTCCAGCGCTATCAGTAGCTGTAGAACAACGAACCCTTTTCGCAGCCATTTGACGTCGGCCCACGCTAACACTCGGCTTCCAGCAAGAGCGCCAGCAGTGACGCCCAACGCGACGGGAGCCGCGATCACCGTTGGCACGTCTCCGCGCGAAAGAAATACCAACGCTCCGGCGCCGGCCGTAACGCCGATCATAAAGTTGCTCGTGGCGCTGGAGACCTTAAGCGGCAGGTGCATGACCGAGTCCATCGCCAAAACCTTAAGCGCTCCAGCCCCGATCCCGAGCAATCCAGACATGATCCCCGCCAGAAGCATCAGCAGCGCCCCAGCCGGAACGTTTTCCACTCCGTACTTTACCGGCTTTTCGCTTGCAGGCGACGGAAACTGACCGCCAAGCCGCAGTCGCCGCGCAAGAGCGTCGCATTGGGCAAGAACGTTTTCGTCTTGTTTGCGCATCGAAAAGTATGCGGACTGAAGCATAGTGAGTGCGAACAGCAGTTCAAGAATCCAAGGCGGCACGTAGCCAGCCACAAACGCCCCCACCACCGCACCGGTTACCGTCGCGCACTCCAGCACCATCGCGACCCTGAGGTTGGTCCATCCGTCGCGCACAAAAGCGACGCTCGCGCCCGCGCTCGTCGCGACCACCGACATCAGACTTGCAGCCACGGCCTGGTACATTGGGACGTGAGCTATGATCACCAGCGCTGGGACAATAAAAACTCCGCCGCCCAGACCAGATAATGCGCCGACGAAACCCGCGACCAGCGCCAAAATGAGAAGTCCTACCAAAACTTCTGTCACCGCAACGATCTCCCAAGCTTGCGTGGCTGCCAGCGTACATCATCGTGGCCTCGGTCCTCTGACTGCGCACACGAAGCGCCGCTGTTTACTAAGACTTCCACTTCCGATAGCCGCAACGCGAAAGCAGGCGAGGCCAAACCGACCGCAATCGAAGCCAAGACTTCACGCCTAACTAGTTAAAGCCGTAGATAGCTATGTGCCTTACTGTGGGGATAAGAAACGATTGCGCGAAGTAGATCGCCAGAAATACGACCATCGGCGAGAAGTCGATGCCTCCGAATATAACCGGGATGTGTCGGCGAACCCAATCGAAGACCGGATCGGTCAGCCCGTAAATCGCTCGTACTATCGGGTTGTACGGGTTGGGCTCGATCCAGCTGAGCACCACCGCAATGATAACGACCCACAAATAAAGCTGCAGGATCATCTGCAGCATTTGGGTTACGGTTAATACGAAATTAGTCCAGATAACCACAGCACCTAAGCCCTACCTTGTTGCGCCCAACTCGCGCGACCGTTGCGCGGCAGCCTCGAATGCTTGGGCAACTATTGTCGTAAAGTTAGCCTCCGAAAATTTGGACAGCGCAGCTTCGGTCGTGCCGCCAGGCGACGCAACCATGCGAATTAACTTCTCCGGCGTAAGTCTTAACTCTTCCAGCATCTTCACAGTTCCGCTTGCCGTCTGAAGCGCCATCGTATAAGCCAGTTGGGGCGGGATTCCATGCTTGACGGCTGCGTCGGCCAATGCTCGCAGGAAAAGCGCCACGTAAGCTGGCCCGCTTCCCGACAGGGCCGTCACCGCATCCAAAAGCGATTCGTTCTGGATCGCCACAGTTTGGCCGACGGCACCGAACAGCCGCAAGGCAAGCGATTCGTCAGCTTTCGTCGCCCTGCTCCCTCGCACAACTGCGGCCATTCCGCCGCCGACGAGCGCTGGCGCATTCGGCATCACACGCACTACTCTTGCGCCAGCGCCCAAGCGTTGCTCGAAGTGCGCAAGCCGCACGCCGGCCACGACCGAGATAAAAAGGCGACTTTTGATGGAGCCCTGCCGCAACAGTCCTTCGGCTCGTCTTTTGGCCGTCGCCGACCCCTCTAGCCCAGCATTATTCGTGCTGAACGCCAGCGCAATTTCCTCCAGGACAGAATCGAGCGTCTGCGGCTTGACCGCAACGAGGATCACGGGCGCCTCGGCGACGACCTCGCGATTATCGCTCACAACCTTTATTCGAAGGGTTCGCGCTAGGGTGCGCCGGCGCGAGGCCCGCGGATGAGAGGCGATCAAATCTGCAGGGCGAAACACTTTTTTTTCGAGCAGGCCCCGAATGATAGCCTCGCCCATGTTGCCGACGCCGATTACTCCAAGCTTTTTCATCGCGGACGCGCTCCGAAGATTGCCTCTCCGATTCGGACAATTGTCGCGCCCTCTTCGATTGCGACCTCGAAGTCCCGCGACATACCCATCGAAAGCTCTTCTAACGCAAGACCGGTTGTAAGAGTAAGCTTGTCACGTAGCTCTCGCAACTGGGCGAAGTAAAGCCGCGAATGCTCTGGCGTGGCTCCCGGCGGAGGTATCGTCATCAAGCCTCGCACAACGACGAGCTCGCGAACTTTTTCGAGCAAACCTTCCACTTCGCTCAAAAGCACGCCGCTTTTGGTCGGTTCGGCCCCCAGATTGACCTCGATCAATACTTCGGGCTTGGGCTCTGGCCTAAGTCGCCACAGACGCTCAGCTAGCTGATAGGAATCGAGACTGTGAATAAGGTCGAAGCAATCGAGTGCCAAGCGAGCCTTGTTGCGCTGCAGATGTCCGATAAGATGCCACTGTGCGTCGGTCAGATCGTTCAGCTGCGTCCGCTTGCCGAGACCTTCCTGAACATAGTTTTCACCAAAAATCCTGATACCCGCTTGGTAGGCCGCGCGCAAAGCCGACGGCGGATGCCCTTTGCTTGCTGCGAGCAGTTTCACGCTTTCAGGACTCCGACCAGCGCGTTGAGCAGCAAGCGAGATGCGTTCGCGCACCTGTTCGACCCGCTGTGCGATCTCCGAGTTCGACGTTGACTTCAATGGCCCTCTCTCGCGCTCCCGACCGTGCTGCGCTCTTTGTACCTTCGCTTGACAAAATCGTGCGCCAGCTAAACGTATCCAAGAAACGCTATACGCTATAAGAGATTTCGCTTCAGGGCAGGCAAAACGTTTTCCAGCGGCAACCCCATGACGTTCGTGAACGATCCACTAATCTCTTCCACGAAGTTTCGGCCCAGCCCTTGAACGCCGTAGGCGCCAGCCTTGTCAAAGGGTTCGCGACTCAAAATGTAAGCGTCGATCTCCTCCGGCGAGAGCCGACGAAAGGTTACCCACGAACAGACCGTCTCGTGCTCCAAAATGGTGCCATCTTTGGCAAGCGCGATCGCCGTAATCACGCGGTGGGTTCTGCCCGACAGGCGCAAAAGCGTAGATTTAGCTTCGGCCGCGCTCGTCGGCTTGCCCAATACCTCTCCGTCCAAGTCAACTACCGTGTCCGCGCCCAGTACCAACACCGTTGGATTGCGCAGCGAGACCGTCCGCGCCTTCTCACAGGCCATGCGTAGCGCGTACTGCTCCGGCTGTTCGTCCTCGCGCTGAGATTCATCCACACCGCTTTCGACCGCCTCGAACGTAAGCCCCACGCTCTCCAGTAGATGTCTTCGACGCGGCGAGCCTGAGGCTAAAATAAACTGCGGTAAAAGTCGGCGCTGACCGAAGTTTAGACTCATAACCTTTTGCGTTTAATCGACGCAAACAAACGCCCGTTTGCTTGCTTAGATGCTTTCAAAGATTATCATCCAGTGGCTGGCCGTCCGTAGCAAGTTTGGCCGAGACGAGATGCACATGATCCAGGGCGCGGGCGTGATTACCGGGTCAGGGTCGACACCTACCGAGGTGTCTTGTTGCGAGCAGTCGGAGAACGAAGCGCTCGAGAATACTAGGTGAAATTTCTCGTTCGACGCGAAGCTCGTACCGGCACAAATCGAGCACAGTGCACCTGGCATAAGGTTTTAACGCTATTATTGATTCCGTCTAGCCGTTTGGATACCCACACAAGTTTGAGAAAATCGAACGAATAGATGAGACCTTTTGCAAAACTGAGCTCCAAAGCGCTAAAACGGCCGCAAAAAAAGGCGAGCTGGCGGGTTTTTTCGGCGGCAGGCGCCTTCATTTTGGTTATTCAATGTTTCGACGCGTTTTTGCCCTCTGCAGCTTTACCGGCCACGTCCAGCGTATCAGGACCGAATGGCGCCTCTTCGGCCGATAGTGCCTTGAGCGCTTTGCGAGGAGCGTTTCTTGAAGGCTACCGTGCTGAGAACGCGGGCGACCATAAGGCGGCAGAGCGCATTTTCGGTTCTTTAGTTGGCCGATATCCGCAGCTTGGCGACTATGTCCTTTTTTACCTCGGCCGCGCGCAATCGGCGCTCGGAGAACCGGGCGCGGCCGAGGCGAGCTTTCGACGTTTGCTCGTGGAATTTCCGCAAAGCGTGCTATCCGACCGAGCAAGGCTTGAACTTGCCAAAATTGCGCTCAAGCAATCGCAGTTGGCTGACGCCGAAAGACAAGCTAGCGAACTGGCGACGCAAGCGACCAACCGCGAGATTCAAGCCGAGGCTCGCGTTCTGCTCGCCAGGGCGCTGATCGCTCAGCACGAAATCCAAGCCGCGAATTCGGAGCTCTACCGCGTCCGTAGCGATTTCCCACACGACAGGTTCGACGCGCAAGCGCGAGAGTTGCAGAACACGCTTAGGACGCTTTACCCAGGTCTCGTTGGTCTGCGCGACGCGCGTCAATGGGAGCTCGAAGCCGAGCTTCTTTTAAAAGAGGGGCTTGCAGAACAAGCCCTCGAGGCGGTCGAGCGGGCATTGAGCTTCCGTCCTGACCTTCCCACACGTGCCCATTTGACGTGGCTTGAGGCGCGGGCCGCCGCTCATGTCGACCGCCTTCGGCAAAAAAGGGCGCTCGACCGCTATCTCTTGCTTGCGCCCCAAGGACCTTACGCGGCCGACGCGATGTACGAGCTCGGATTGTGGTATTGGCGAGCCGATCAAACAGAGCAGGCGAAATTTTGGCTAAGACAGGTCGTTCGTGAATTTCCTGCCAACCGACTGGCGTCTCGAGCGCTTTTGCGCGTCGGACGCATTACCGAAGAAGAGGGTGACCTCGATCAGGCGCGCCTTATCTATGAGCAGGTCGTTGCACGATTCCCGCAAAGTGAGGCAGCGGCGCAGGCGCGTTTCAGGGCCCCGTGGATGCTTTATCTGGCTGGAGACTATGAGGCTGCCGCCCGAGACTTTGGAAGGCTCAGTGAGGAAACCCGCTCGGCGGCTGCACAGGATCGGTTCTTGTACTGGCAGGCGCGGGCACTCGAGAAATCCGGTCGGGTGAGCGAAGCTAGGCGCTTGTTTGCGCGCCTTTCGCAAAGCCTTTCGAGCAACTACTATCCCGCTTTGGCCGCCGAGAGAGTGCTCGCTCCTTTACCGGTTTCGCCGGCTGCCAGCGCGCGCGACCCGAGCGTGACTGAACCACCGGCCGTTAACGGTTCCGTGACCTTCCATCTAGAGCGCGCGCTTGAGCTAAGCCAGCTGGGAATCAAGCCGTTGGCTGTCGCAGAGTTGCTCGCGCTCGACCGGTTCGTGTTCCAGAATCCCGAGCTAGGAGAGTTCGTCCTGGCCAGTTTGCATCGGGCTGATGACTATTACGACGCGATGTTGCTCGCGATCAAAATGGAACAGTCGGACAAGCTGAGTCCCTATGTTGCCGAGCGCTTGCGTTATCCTCGCGCATACTGGCATACCGTGGTAAGCATAAGCAGCCGCACCGGCCTTGACCCATATTTGTTGTTGGCAGTCGCTCGTCAGGAAAGCTTGTTCAATCCCAACGCTCGCTCGGGGTCGGACGCGCGCGGGCTGATGCAATTGCTGCCTAAGACTGCTCGCAGGCTTACTTCCCAAAGCGACGGTCAGCTCGATCTCTATAATCCTGACCGAAGCCTAGAACTTGGTGCCGCCGAATTACGTAGGCTACTTGACCGCTTCGACGGTCATCTGCTCAAGGCCGTGGCAGCCTACAATGCCGGTGAAAGGGCGGTTGAAAAGTGGGAGCAAAAGTTTAACGGCGACGACGACGAATGGGTGGAGAACATCCAATACAAAGAGACCCGAGACTACGTAAAGAAAGTTATCGGCGGACTGCGCGAGTACAGGATGCTCTACGCTTCGGCGTCTCACAGTTCTGTTTTCACCAGACTGAGTTTAAACGACGGGGTATCCCGATGAGCGGCAAGGCTGCTTTCGCCCGCGCGCAGCAAACGGCATGAACACGCGATCCTTATGGAAAATCGAAGCGGTTCTTTTCGACCTCGATGGCACCCTGGTGGACATCCGCGGGCCTTTCTACGAGTCAGCGCGCTACGCTTTCGAGCAGATGGGGATTGCCGAGCGCTTGACACAGGCGCGCTACTATGAGCTGCTCGACCAGCACGGTCTGTCCTTGGGTATACCCGAGCGCGACCGCCGCAGGTACGCCCATCTTGCTCTAGGCCATTTCGTACAGCGCCTGGAGACAGAGCTCCAACCGGAGCTTTTGCCTGGCGTGATAGAGGCATTGGAGGAGCTTAAGCGCGACGGTTACCTTACCGGCGTCGTTACAAGTCGGCCTGGCGACCCCCAAGCTCTTGCAAGAAAACTCGAAAGCCTAAGCCTAGGCAAGTTCTTTGACGTAATCCTTACGAGTCCCGTCGCGACTCTAAAGGCGCTGGACAAGACGGAAAACCTTATTTTGGCGTCCAAGCGGATTGGCGTAGAGCCGTCGCGATGCGCCTACGTGGGAGACGAGCCACGCGACGTAAGGGCCGCACGCGCCGCCCGCTTCGCCACGGCGATCGCCGTGGCGACCGGCGCTGCGGGCTACGACCACCTGCGCACCCATCCCGAGGCTCGGCCAGACTTTGTCTTGCGCTCGATGCGAGAGCTACCGGCCTTGTTGACGGCGCTCGAGAAGGGTTGTTGGTCGCCTACTTCCGATACTTAAGACGAATGATCGCGCTATCGGTTTGGCGGCGATTTCGCTGCTGAGCGGCAAAAGATCGGAACTTCGCGACCCTGGCGAAAAGCTCCCAGAAGCAAACGCCGCGCTATCCGAGTCCCAACGCAACCAGAAGTCTTCAGTAGCGTGCGCCGAAGCCCGCGGGCCCCGTCTCGGTGTAGGGTGCCTTCTAGCTCGTCAAAGCCGCGATGACCTGGTCGATTACCGCTTCGGCCTTGAGTTTCATCTCTTCGTCGGTCGCATCCTGAATAGGATGGGGCACAAAAACTCGTCGGACTTCGGGCAGTCCCAGCGCCTCGGCTTGTTTTCGAGCAGCTTCCTCAAAAACGGACGACGCCACGAATACGGCTGGTTTGCCGTTGGTTTCGAACCAGATCGAATCGTGCACACTGCACGTTGTACACGACCCTCAATCAGCCAGCGCTTCGATCACAAAATCGTTCTCTGCTGCGATACGCCGACGCAACTCTTCCGGCGCGGGCTTGGTGAAAGTCGGTTTCCGGTAACGGTTGAGCTTGACGTTTGGCAGCCGCTCGTTTAACAACTCGGCAAGCCGGTTCAGTAGAACGTCGCCTCGCGGCTTGCTTATGTCGAGCAGCGCTATGCCGCCCGATATTTTGGAAGGACGGGGAGTAAGCGTACGTTTTATCGGAGCGCGTTCATCGGTGGGGTCCCGTATCTCCATATCAAACCTCCTCGATAAGCCGGCTGACGCTTCGGCTGGCAACCGGATCGTACCAGCCAGCGAAAATCGCCGTAAATTTTCCGGCCTCGCCGCCAGCCACGACGATATTGATATTGGCTGGGTTGCTGAATTTCGGAATGCGCCGCTCGAGTTCAGCCTGGGTAAGCTCTTTGATGCCGAGGCTTTGCGGCGAGGTCCCAACGGCGCATTCCTCATCCGGTAAGAGTTCTCTCAAAGGCCGCGCGGTGACTTCCTGGATGCGCTGACGAAGCTGGTTCTTGCTCCAACCGTCGCGCGCAAACACGTCGCAGTGTTCGGGCGCAATGACAATCAACACTTCTGGCGGGTAGTTATGGATTTTAGGATGACCGCACGCTTCCAGGCCAAGTGCGATGCTCGCCGCCAAGGAACGCGCGCTTCTCGAGACCTGATCGATCACCTGTCGCGAGCCGGATTCGAGCGGAAAGACCGTGACCACGCTTTGCTCAGGTTTGAAGCCTCGTTCGACGTGAAGCGGTTCCCAAGGGCTTCGTTCCTCCCACTCCGCAAAGCAGCACGTAAACTTTCCTGGCGAACCGAGGGCTGTTTGCTCGACTTCGCCCGGCCGCGCGCCGCCCACGTTGCGCACTATCAGTTTGAGCGCCCTGCCGATCGTCGCATTGGCGCGGTTTCCGTACCCTAGCGCCATGCGCCCCATATTCATGCCTAGCTTATGCCGTATCGGCCCGTTGACCACGATTACTGGTGTTGCGCCCCACGTCGTCGCCATCACGCCGTGAATATTGAACTCCTCGGTGCAAACCGCCTCGAGCGCCGCTATAACTACCGGCAAATATTCCGGCTTGCATCCGGCCATTACCGCGTTAATCGCTACTTTTTCCACCGTCGCAGGTGCCATATTGGGCGGCACGATAGCCACGACCTCTTGCGGGTCTCGCCGAGTTCCCTCGAGCATCCGCAACACTCGTTCGGGCGTAGGTGGTACGACGGGCAGTCCGTCGGTCAACCCACGTTCGAACATGAACTCGAAGGGATCTTCGGTCGTGCCAAGTTCTATCCTTCGCGCGCGAAGCCTAAGGCCGCTTTTCTGCGCCTTGAGCCTTTGCAAAATTTCGGGCTCGAGCGACCTTGAACCACATCCGGGGCGTACCTGCGGCAAAGAATCCAAAGCGACGTCGGGCGCAGCTTGCCCTGTCAGCTCGCTCAGCCTTCCAAAAAGTTCCTTCCAATCCTCGCGTGCGAACCCTTCAAAGCGCAAAAGTTCGCGGCCCTCGGCGTCGGCCAAAATAACAGTTGGAACGACCTCTATAGCGAACTCGTAGGAAACTTCGAGCGCCGAGTCGTCGAGCATCGGCACCGTAAGTCCATGGCGCTCCATCAACTTGAGATTGCCGTCCCGCTCTTGTCCTATTGCGTATACGTCAGCCCTCCTGCCGAAGCTCCGAAAGGCGGCCTCGACCAAGGGCAACGATAGTCCGCATGTCGGGCAATCCTCTTTGACGAAGCAAAGCAACGTTACGCGGCCGCTTGGGAATCGATAGAGTTGTCCTGATGCGTCATTGAGCGAGAATGCGGCCAGCTTTTTTGCCTGTCTGATCTCCCCCATAAGCCGATTCTAGCCTTTCCCTGCTTGTCGCAGAAATGGTCTTACGAGCGCCATTGAGGTGGGTTGTCGGTCTGGTCTATTCTGCTGCAACACAAGCCTAACCAAAACCGGTTGCACTAGCCAGAACCGGAGCTGGTATGCGCCCTATCGTGTCGCCTTTCGCTTCGCGCCGCTTCAAGCATTTCTGTTTTGGTGAATCAGAGCCTTTTTCTTATAGCACGTTGCCTTGCTTGGCATGTAGAAGGCGGTTCAATTCGGTTCTTATCGTTTGTGCGGCCCGCGCTGACGCTTCAGGAACGCTTAGACCGGGCGAGCGCAAATATGCGTACATAATTGACCGGCTTGCGTTGACCATGATACCCGGCAGGTCGCGGCGCATCGCTCCCGCCAGCGCGTCGTTTGCATCCGCGCCCTGCGCGCCGTAGCCAGGCGCCAGGATCAGCGTCTGGGGCATCAGAGCGCGAGCGCGTCTCGAGTGCTCCGGGTAAGTGGCCCCGACAACGGCCCCCACTGAGCTTAGACCTGAGCGGCCAACGAAGCGACTTCCCCATTGGTTCACTTTCTGTGCGACTATTTCCCAGAGCGGGCGATCCGGCGCTGGTAGATCTTGAAACTCGCTCGCTCCAGCGTTCGACGTCTTCAATATGACGAAGACACCTCGGCCTCGTTCGACCCACTTAAAGAAAGGCGTAAGGGCGTCGGTGCCCATGTACGGGTTTACGGTAATCGCGTCGCATCCAAACTCGCCCTCTCCCAGATAGGCCTCAGCATAAGCGGCTGACGTCGAAGCGATGTCTGCGCGTTTGGCGTCAGCGATCGTCACAAGGCCAAGCCTGCGCGCCCAAGCGATAACCTGCGCAAGCGCTCGCATCCCTTCCACACCTCGCGCCTCGAAAAAGGCTAGCTGAAGCTTCACTGCCACTACAGCCTGAGCGCACGCTTCCATCACTTCGCAGCAGAATCGCGCCAAGGAGTAACCCTCGGGTAACCCAGGCTTTCCATCTATCTCCAGATGAGGATCGACGCCCAGCGTCAGTACGCTTTGCTTACTTTGCTCGATCTCGGCGATGCGGTCGGCGAAATTCATGGCTTTGATCGTGACACACTTGCAAACGCAGCGCAGCCAATCTGCAGGCGGCCGGCTGGGCTTTAATCCAGCGGCTGTCGAAGCGGTTTTGAATTTCGTTTAGAAGACAAGCCAGCGCCTGCTTTAGATGTAGGCTCCTTGAGTACCTGCCACAGGTACCATACCGCTACCGTTCGATAAGGCCGCCATCGCTCTCCCAAGGTCAAGAGTTCCGCAGGCTTGGGCATTCGCCCTATCCGATAGACTCTGGCGACAGCGTTTCTAAAACCGAGGTCGTCTACCGGAAGGACGTCCGGGCGCCCCATGTTGAACATCAAAAACATCTCAGCGGTCCAACGACCGATACCTCGTACTTGTGTCAGCTCTTTGATCACCGCTTCGTCGTCGAGACGCGACAGCCGGCGCAAATCGAGACGTCCGCTGACGAGATGTGAAGCCAAGTCTTTCAAATACGTAATTTTTTGACGAGAAAGTCCGAGAGAGCGCAAATGCTCGTCAGGGGTATCGAGCACGTCTTGTGGTCGCGGAAACGCACGGGGATGAAAGAACGAGACAAACCTCTTGTATATTGCATGAGCCGCGGGACCAGCCAGCTGTTGAAATAGGATCGCGCGAACCAGCACCTGAAATCGTCCACGCCTAAGCATCATGCGAAACGGGCCGATCTGTTGGATTACTTGTCTCAAAACCGGATCGGAGTTGCAAAGATGGGCGACAGCCTCGTCCGCGTATGAAGGCGTATTCATCGGGGCCAAACTCTCGAAATCATCAATAATACAGATGACCGATGCCGAGAAAAATTGGTCGGCTAATTCGGTCGCGGATATACCGTCTAAAAGGCCAACCGGCTTTTGAACTAACCGGCGAGAGAAACCTTCCTTGCAATGCGCCTTTCATTTCATTTGCGCGATTTTGATCGAGCTCTTCGGTGACGTGAAAATTTTGAGCTTCTACCGGCGCCAGACATGACGCGAACCTCCTAGCGCGCCGTAGGCGGGTTTGAGAAAACCGTCGATTTTGCTGCAAGCCAGTCCTGGTCGGTAGTCGGTTCGTTTTTGAGAGAAAAAATCGAGGCCAAGCTACGCTTGGCAAGGTAAGGGCGCGCCTTCGATCGAACGAAGCGAAACGAACGCGCAGCGAAAGCAGTTGGGCGAAGATTCAAGCGAAGTCGGCCTTGACATTAATTCACCATCGGGTTAATATCTGCCTTAGCGCAAATCACCATTTGGTTAATTATGGGCGCAGTAAGAGATCTGGAACGGACCAAAGAGAAGATTCTTCGGGCGGCATTGAGCGAGTTTTGCGCCAAAGGTTTCGCTGGCGCGCGCACGGCGGCGATCGCGCGGCGAGCCGGAGTCAACAAGCGGATGATCTTTTATTGCTTCGGCTCGAAAGAAAATTTGTACCGCGAGATTTTGTGGCGCAAAATCGGCGAGAGCATGCGGTTTTTCGAATCGGAGCCGACCGAGCTCGTTGCGGCATTGATCCGATGGGCGCAGAAGTGGCGGCAGGAGGTGAACTGGATTCGGCTGTGGGAATGGGAGGCGCTCGAGCGCGGCGTTCGGCCGGTTGTGGCCGAGGAAGCTAGGCGGGAGTGCGTGAAGGTGGTGTTGGAGAAACTCCGCCGTGCGCAGGAAGAAGGCCGGATACCCCAGGGCCCTGACGTGGATCAACTGTTTTTGGCGCTCGTGGCCGTGACCGTGTTCCCTTACACCTATCCGCAGCTGGCGCGGCTGGCAAGTGGAATTTCTCCCATGAGCGAGGAGTTCGCCACCCGTCAGATGAAGTTCTTGCACTGGCTCGGCGAGCGCCTGACCTGCGCCGGGTTCGAAAAAACAGCTGAGCCCAATCGAACCGCCAAGCCGCAGCGTCGAAGCGAGGTCGACCATACAGATAAGCCGGCACAGTCGCCGGTTTGAGGAGGAAGCTTTCTGCCGTTGTTGCGAAATCGTGGCGTTCGCCAGGTGGGAAGCGATAGTGAGATGGCTTTGGACGTAAAGGACTTCGAGATGGATGGGGAAGAAGTTACTGCGCGCAACGACACCGAGCAGTCAGTTGTGGAGCGCGAGCATTTGGCGCGGGAACTCGCGCGCCTGCGTGAGGAGTTAAAGCGCCTGGAGCACGCGCAGCAGGCTTACGCGCAGACGCCCAAAACAGGGACTGTCGATTTCCAACCGAACCCGCTCGAAACGAAACAGGACGAGGGCGAGCCCGCTGGGCCGAGAGCGCCTGGAGGGAAGGTTTCGCGTCGCAGGCGCGTGTTGAAGGGGCTGTTTGCTTTGATGCTCGCTGCGTTGTTGAGCGTGGTGGGGTATGAGTTCTGGCAATATTTTGACTCGTACGAAACCACCGACGACGCGCAGATCGACGGCCACTTGAATCCTATCAGCTCGCGAGTCAGCGGCACGGTTATGCGCGTGTTAGTCGACGATACGCAATACGTCAAACCCGGTCAGCTCTTGGTCGAACTAGACCCACGCGACTTTGAGGTGGCGGTAGAGAAAGCTCGCGCCGACCTTGCGCAAGCCGAGGCGCAGGTGCGGCTGGCCAAGGCAAATTATGAGGCGGCCAAGGCCAAGTTGGCAGCCTCGATCGCCGACAACGCCAAAGCGCAAAAAGACGCTGCAAGGTACGAGCGTCTATTTGAAGCGCACGTCGTATCGCGCGAACAGTATGAGGAACAATTACGAATCGCGCAGGTTGACGCGGCCACTGTAGAGTCGGACCGCGCTTCGCTAGCCTCGGCCGAGAAGGACATCGCTGCCAAGGAAGCGGCGGTTAAAAGCGCTCAGGCGGCGCTCGATCAGGCTTTACTCAATTTGAGCTACACCAAAATCGTAGCGCCTGTCGGCGGCGTGGTGGGGAAGCGAACCGTGGAAGTGGGAGAGCATGTCGATCCTGGTCAGCAGCTGCTAGCAATCGTGCAGCTCGACGATATTTGGGTAACCGCCAACTTTAAGGAGACGCAGGTGCGGCGAATGCGCGAAGGGCAGCCGGTGACGATTCACGTCGATGCGATGGGACGCGACTTCAAGGGCTACGTAGAGGGGTTGGGCGGAGCGAGCGGGGAGAAGTTCAGTCTTCTGCCACCAGAGAACGCCACAGGCAACTACGTCAAAGTCGTGCAGCGATTGCCTGTGAGAATTCGCTTCGATCCCGGGCAAGATGCTGACCATCGGCTGCGCCCTGGGATGTCGGTCGAGCCCACGGTTTGGCTGAGATGAGCGCTGCAAGCGTCGCGTCGCAGAGATCGCAGCATGGAGTCGCCCCGCGGCAATCGCTTTGGCGACCCTCGCACAACCCATGGGTGATCGCTCTGACGGTGACGTTGGCGACCTTTATGGAGGTGCTCGACACGAGTATCGCCAACGTCGCCCTGCCCCACATCGCCGGCGGTCTTGCTGCCACCTCCGACGAGGCCACCTGGGTACTTACCTCTTACCTCGTGGCCAACGGAATCGTGCTGCCGATCAGCGGCTGGATATCGGGCCTGGTGGGCCGCAAGCGCTTTTACATGACTTGCGTGGCTCTCTTCACGATAAGCTCTTTTTTGTGCGGTCTTGCCCCGAGCCTGTCAGCGCTGATTGTATTTCGCGTCCTCCAGGGCGCCGGCGGAGGAGGCCTTCAGCCGAGCGAGCAATCGATTCTTGCCGATGCCTTTCCGCCTGAGCAATTCGGCATGGCGTTCGCGGTCTACGGCATGGCGGTGGTTCTCGCTCCTGCAATAGGTCCGACGCTGGGGGGCTGGATTACGGACAATTTCAACTGGCGATGGATATTTTTTATCAACGTTCCAATCGGCATCATTTCCCTTCTTCTGTCGCATCGCATGATCGAAGACCCGCCTTATCTCAAAGAGCAGATCAAAGCCAACCGCGCCAATTTAAGAATCGACTATCCGGGCCTTGTCCTGATCTCTTTGGGGCTAGGATGTCTTCAGGTGGTACTCGACAAGGGTCAGGAAGACGACTGGTTTTCGTCGCATCTAATTACGACGCTCACGGTCATAACGGCCGTTTCGCTGCTCGCCTTCGTTCTTTATGAGTGGCGTTGCCAAAGCCCGGTGGTGGACCTGAGGATTTACAAAAGCCGCAACTTCGCGATCGGCAGCGCGATGATGTTTATGCTGGGAGTTGTGCTGTACGGCACGACGGTTTTGCTGCCCCTGTTTTTGCAAGGGCTCATGGGGTATACGGCCAAGCTGTCGGGGATGGTGCTTTCGCCTGGGGCGCTTGTGATAATCGTTCTTTTGCCCTTGGTCGGACGGCTGGTCGCTGTCACAGACCCACGTCGGCTAATCCTTTTTGGGCTGGTCGTCAGCGCTGCCGCCATGTACAAGATGACCAATCTTAACCTCGGTATCGATTTCAAGACCGCGGTGCTTTACCGATGCTACCAGACGACCGGTTTGGCCTTCCTTTTTATTCCGATCAACACGCTGTGTTACGTCGGCATGCCACGAGAGAAGAGTCGCGAAATTTCGAGTCTTATAAACCTGTGCCGCAACATAGGGGGAAGCGTGGGGATTTCGATGGTGACCACGATCGTGGCGCGCCGCTCGCAATTCCACCAGGACCGCCTAATCGCACACGTAACGCCATACGACTCAGCGTTTCGCGACCGATTGAACGCTCAGGCCACAGCACTGTTTCACAGCGGTTTGAGCTATCATACCGCTGCCAGCCAAACTTACGCACGGATTTATGGTGACGTACAGGCTCAGGCGTCGACCCTCGCATATATCGACACGATATGGGTGTTCGCGCTTATCTTCACGGCCTTGATCCCGTTTGTGTTTCTCATGCGAAGAGGGGATCGGAGCGAAACGCCGGTGGCGGCGCACTAAACCCTTTACCAGGGAGCATTTAACGTCCTCAGGCACGCTAGACTAGCAGTCCAAGCGCTCAGCTGAAGGCACGCCGCTGGGTCGAGCTAGGCTCCAGGAAGTCGACCTGTCGGGCAACTAGTTACGCTTTGTTAGCGACGCTAGCTACCACCTGGAGGTGCTGGTGCTCGCCAGTATAAAAAATCCCTGCACGAACCATCAGTCTTGATCGCGAAGGCGCACCTCTACGCCGCGCAGCACGAGCGCCGCGTAAGGATACAAGCGCTCAAGACGAGCTCGTTCAGAGTTCGATACGCCTTGATCTCCGAGAATAAGTATTCTCGCGGCCGGTTTCTCGTCCTGCGCCGGGACAATCGAAGCACGCAAAGCAGGCGCCGTGTAATAGCGCACTACGTTTACCGCATGGGCGGGCGCAACCGCTACTGTTTGGAACGAAGAAGTAAGCCGTTCGGCGAAGTACGAAGCTTCGCGCCATTGGGCATCGTGAGGTTTAAGTCCGTACGAGTACCAGTGGCCGATGCTCAAGGTGAGAGCCAAAGCTAGAAACCCAGCACGCGGACCAGGACGTACGATCGTGTGGATGCCTAAACCAGCCAAAAGAATGAACGGCACGAAACTTGAGAGCACATACCGTTCTACAAGAAGGGGCATCGCTACGAGCGACGCTGAAAACAGCGCGATAACCGGTGCCCACATCCAAAACAGCAAAAATCGCACTGACACCGACCGCCACCTTTTATTTTTCAGCACGCCGATAGTTGCTGCCAGTGCGATGACTGGGAAGGCAAAGGTGCCGGTAGCTTTATTAAAAAGAGCTATTGGCTCCCAGAACTTAGGAGGCTTGATCCAGCTGAGCACTCCGCCCTCGATAGCACGCCTACTTGTTTGTAGTGCTTCAACGCTAAAGGCAAGAAAGACGAGCGTTCCAAGACCCAGACTTCCAAGCAGAAGCGCGACGCGTTTTGCGCTGCCGACGTAGCTTCTCGTTCTACCGCTTAAAACCTCGCTGGCAAGAAAGGCTGCTTCGGCTGCGAATACTAATAGAGCGCTGAAGTTGGCAGCGGCGCAAAGCCCGGTCAGAATAACCAGCAAACAGAAGAGCGCCCCTTTGGGCGCGAGATACATTCGAAGAAAAATAATTACCTGAGCCAGCGCCGCAAGGAGTACCAAAGAGTACATCCTTGCCTCTTGCGCGTATTTAATCGTTACGAGGTTTACCGAGAAAAGAAGCGTGCCCAAGCAGGCAGGCGAAAGGCGGCTTTCTCGACTGTCGGTAAATAGTGGGTGGAGTTCCTGGAACAGCAACTTCCCAGCAAAGTACACCGCTGGAATCGCCATGGTTCCCATCAGCGCGGACAAGAAGCGCATCGAAAAAACCCCATCGCCGAAAACGGTAATCCAAAAGTGGAGGAGCAAGTCGTGTAGGGGCAATTTGCCCGGATTCAGCACCGCCTGAAGCTCGACGACCTTGCTCACGGTTGGTACTGCCGCGGCCGCCCACGAGTTGGCTTCGTCGGCAGAAAGTTCCCGATGGGTCAGGCCGTTGAATCGCAGAAAAGCGCCGGCAGCAATTGCGAGAAGCAAACCCAGCTGCTCAGCTGACAGCCAGTGTCTGCGGTACTGGGATGGCGTGGGTTGCTCGGGTGCGCTCACGAATGGTAGCAAATCATTCGGTTTCGGCTTGCGTCGCTACGGTCGCAATCTTCGCAAAGCGGGCTTGACTTTCCTTCGGTGAAACCGATTAAGCAGACAGCCTTCGTAAGTATGTTCGATAAGCGCGCGCAACGAACATACCGAGAATAGCAGCGTAAAAGCAAGCAAGGCTGGGTCATGCGGGCGATAAGCGATCGAGCTCGTGCCATATCAACCCCCACCTTACTCCCTGATCGCTGACGAGCAGGTGTTCCGTTCCAAAGTGGGAGAGGATGCGCTCAAGAATAGTAACGCCAGCAATAATAACGTCGGCCCGCCCCTCCACCATCCCGGGCAGAGCTTTTCGCTGCTCCAGGTTCAGGGTTCGTAGTCGTCCGAGTAACTCTACAACGCGCTCTCGGCTCAACTTCAAGCCATGGACTGCCGCGTGGTCGTAACGATCGAGCTCTAAAGCGAGCGAGGCCAAAGTTGTCACGGTACCGGCGATGCCAATGGCAAGGTCTGGATGGAAATCCCATCCTAGCGAGGCTAGCGTTTCGTCCACGGTTCTTTCTAGTTCCAAGTTTTCTGCGGCGGTTGGTGGGTCGTGCTTGACGATTCTCTCCGTGAGCCTTACTGAGCCCAACTCGAGGCTCGTCAAGGCCAGTGGACGGCCCGGGCGCGCAAAAATAAGCTCGGTCGAGCCGCCGCCAATATCGATGATTAGGAGGTGGTATTCAGGGTCGAGTTTAAAGCCTCGCACCGAGGCGAGATAAGAAAGGTAGGCCTCGGTCTCGCCCGAAATAATTTCGAGGGTCACACCAGTTTCGGCACGAACCTTGGCGATAAATTCGGCCCCGTCACGCGCTTGCCGCAATGCGCTGGTTGCGGCGGTCAGGAATTTTTGCGCTCCGAGCTCGCGCGCCTGTGAAACGAAGTCTTTTATAGTAGCAAGCGTAAAGTTTGCGGAGTCCGGATCGAGATAACCGCTCTGTTCTACCCCTCGGCCGAGACGTGTTATGCGGCTTAAGTCTTTGAGTGGTCGCACTTCGCAGCCGTTTGTACATTCCGCAACCAGCATCAGCACGGTGTTCGTTCCGACGTCGAGGGCTGCTAATTTCATCGCCTACCTTGCTCCACCTTTTTGGCGCTCAAATTTAGGACGCTTCGAACTGTTGTACCCTCTAACCTGGTGCGCACGAATGCTAAAGCCTGCGGATAAGGCCAACGCTTTGGCTGGCGTGTTAAAAAGCTTTTACTGTTCGATCGTTTAACGCAGCCGCTTGCGCGATCGCGACCGTTAGGGACTTGCCGCTAAATAAAGAGTTCGCCACCACAGGAAGGGTTAAGTCCGTTTGCCTCGATCCAAGTCTGCATCGCTTCGAGCGCCCTCATCCCCATCTCAATTTTTTTCTGGCGACCGCGCGCTTTTGTTGGCAGGTCAGGCATCAGGCCGTAATTTGCGTTGATCGGCTGGAAATCGCGGCGCGACGGATCTGTTATGTATGCGATCAGCGAACCGAGAGCGGTTTGGCGGGGCGGCACGATCAGTGGCTCGCCGCGCAACAAGTTCCACGCGTTCAGGGCAGCGAGCAGACCGGAGGCAGCCGACTCGACGTAGCCCTCAACGCCGATGATTTGGCCAGCGATGAAGAGACTATCGTGTCCGCGCAAGCGCAAACTAGGTTCGAGTAGGCGCGGCGAGTTTATAAAGGTGTTACGATGGAGCGAGCCGAGGCGCACAAACTCTGCCTTCTCGAGCCCTGGAATCATGCGGAAGACCCTGCGCTGGGCGGCATAGGTCATCTTGGTCTGGAAGCCTACCATGTTGTACATTCGGCCCTCGCGGTCGTCCTGGCGCAGTTGCACCACGGCAAACGGTCGACGTCCAGTGCGCGGGTCTATAAGGCCTACCGGGCGCATCGGTCCAAAAGCGAGCGTGAGTCGGCCTCGCCGCGCCATCTCTTCGATCGGCATGCAGCCTTCAAAGTAAACTGGTTTCTCGAATGGGTGAAAGGGCACTTTTTCTGCGCTTAGCAGCGCTTCGACAAAAGCGTCGTATTGCTCTTCGGTGAGCGGGCAATTGAGGTAGTCGTCGCCACCCTTGCCGTGACGCGAAGCGCGAAAGGCCACAGTGGTGTCGATCGACTCGGCAGCCACGATGGGTGCGATCGCGTCGTAGAAGTAGAGCTCGCGCGCCCCGGTAAGCCTAGTCAATTCCGCGGCCAGCGACGCGCTGGTCAAAGGACCGGAGGCAAGGATCGTGATCCCCGAAGGGAGTTTGGTGACCTCCTCGCGAACGATTTCGATAAGCGGATGGTTGCTCAGTCGCTCGGTTACGTACTTTGCAAAAAGTTCGCGGTCAACCGCAAGCGCGGCTCCTGCGGGCACCTGCGTTGCAAGCGCGGCTTCCATAATCAGCGAGCCGAGCCGACGCATTTCTTCTTTGAGCACGCCGACGGCGGTCTCCAGCGACGCGTTGCGCAACGAGTTCGAGCAAACGAGCTCGGCGAATAACCCCGTTTGATGCGCTTCGGTCATCTTTTGAGGGCGCATCTCGTAAAGGCGTACCCTCACGCCGCGGCGCGCCAACTGAAAGGCCGCTTCGCTGCCTGCCAAGCCAGCGCCAATAACGTTCACCACCTGGTCGTTCATCGACTTTCAACGGGTGAAATGAGGTGGGACCTCAGAGTTCAAAGCGTACCGAGCAACTACTTCTAGCATAGCGCATCGAAGGCTTAAAGCTAAAGGGTCAAACTAAAACGCGGCTCGGTCGGTTGCGGGGTTTTTGGAAGCTTAGACAATTGGTTTGGTGCCTTACGGATGGCTAATTTCATACGTCTGGCAGAGTGTGAGTAACATTGTCTCCGGTCGCGGGAGCCTGCGTCTTATAGCCGCATTCAGCTTGGCCACAAACCAGCGTGACCTCTCCGTTCTTTTCGGGCTTCTCCAACAGGTACGTTGCTCCACACTGAGGACAGCTTTGGCGAACGACCTTGTCCCAGGCCGCAAAGTCGCACGCAGGATAACGGCTGCATCCGTAAAAGGTTTTCCCTCGCCTGGTGCGCCGCTCAACGATTGTCCCCTCATTACACTGCGGACACGCGACGCTGCTCGTGGGGGCGTTTTGTTCGAGCCGGCGCGTTCCATCGCACTCCGGGTAGCGGCTGCAACCCAGAAACGCGCCGAAGCGGGAACGTCGCAACACCATCGGCCGACCGCACTTCGGGCATTGCTGGTCGGTCAAGGCGGGCTCAACCTTTTGCTCTTCTACCACAACGATTCGACCCTGTTCGTCGCGCGTAAAAGACTTGGTGTTACGACACTTCGGGTAATTGGAGCAGCTCAAGAATTCGCCGTTTCGGCCCAATTTGATGACCATCGTGCCGCCGTCGAGCTCGCACTTGATGTTGGTCTTTAGCCCCTCGCGTTTGATGTCGGGCATCTGTTTTTCCGCCTGGCCCAACCGCTGGGCAAACGGGCCGTAAAAACGGCGCAGCGTTTCGATCCAGTGTTCGCGCCCTTCCTCGATCTGGTCCAGTTCCTCTTCGAGCGACGCAGTAAACGAAGTTTCGATTATGTCGGGAAACGAGCTAACGAGGAGATCGTTGACGATTCGCCCCAGTGTGGTTGGCCGCAGTCGCTTGTGTTCGTCTTCCTCCACGTAGGAACGGTCGAGGATGCTTGCCATGATCTGGGCGTAGGTCGAGGGACGCCCGATGCCTTTTTCCTCCAGCTCCTTGATTAGGGTGGCTTGGGTGAACCTGGGTGGAGGCTGGGTGAAATGCTGCTCGGTTAAAAGCCTCAATAGCATCAAGATTTGTCCCTCAGCGAGCGCGGGCAGGCGCTCTTGTTTGTCACGCGCAGCCGTTTGTTGGACAAGGCTGCCATCGCCGTCAGCTTCGGACGAGGCGCTCGAGTCCGGGGTTCGTTCGGCGGCGCCGTTCTCGGCAGCGCTCGCAGCTTCTTCGGCGTCCTCCTGCTCTTCGCTATAAACCCGCATAAAACCGTCGAACTTGAGCACCTGCCCGGTTGCACGAAAAACCGCGTCGCCGGCCTCTATTTCAACCGTGGTACGATCGTACACCGCCGGACGCATCTGGCTTGCCACAAAGCGGTTAAAAATAAGCGTGTAGAGCGCAAGCTCGTGCTGATCCAGATAGGGCGCCACCGACTCAGGGGTGCGCGCAACAGAAGTGGGGCGAATCGCTTCATGCGCTTCCTGGGCTGATTTAGCCGCGCGGTAAACGTTTGGCTTTTCAGGCAAGTACTCAGCTCCGTAGCGTTCGGCTATAAATTCGCGCACGCTTGCAAGTGCTTGTTCGGACACTCTCGGCGAATCGGTGCGCATGTAAGTAATCAGCCCCACCGGGCCTTCATCGCCGAGTTCGACGCCCTCGTACAAGCGCTGCGCGATTTTCATCGTGCGCGACGGCGGAAGGCGCAGCTTGCGCGCGGCTTCCTGCTGAAGACGTGAGGTTATGAACGGAGGCGGCGGATTGCGGCGTACTTCCTTGGCCTCGACGCTCTTGACGCGAAAGACGGCGTTGCGACATTCAGCGGCGATCTGCTCGGCCTGCTCGCGAGTAAGCTTGTTCTCTTTGTTGTCGATGCGTTGCCCGCGATAGCTGTACAGCAGCGCTCTGAACACGGGCGGCTCGTCTGCCTGTAGCTCCGCCTCTACCGTCCAATACTCTTGCGGCTGAAACGCCTCGCGCTCGCGCTCACGCTCGACAACGATACGCAACGCGACCGACTGAACTCGGCCCGCGCTAAGACCTCGCTTGACCTTTTCCCAAAGCAGCGGGCTTATTTGGTAACCCACCAGGCGGTCGAGCACGCGACGCGCTTGCTGCGCCTCGTACAGATGCACGTTAAGCGTGGTTGGATGAGCTACCGCTTCTTTAACTGCCGATTCGGTTATTTCGTGAAGCAGGATACGGCGTACCTTGTCCTCAGGAAGCTTAAGCTTCTGGACAATATGGAAGGCGATAGCTTCGCCCTCTCGGTCCGGGTCCGTAGCTAGGTATATGCGCTCCTTGCCAGAGGCAGCCTTTTTTATTTCCGCAAGAACCTTCGTTTTGCCAGGGATCACGTGATACTCGGGCTTGAAGTCATGTTCGATGTCTACCCCGAGCCGATTTTTGGGAAGGTCCAAAACGTGGCCCACCGAAGCGGCCACTTGAAAGTTCGACCCAAGAAAGCGCTTAAGCGTCTTGGCTTTGGTGGGGGACTCTACGATTATGAGGTCTTTTGCCACAAGCGAGCGTTAGGCCTCCAATATTTGAGCTTCACCAGCAAAGATTGTGCCTTTGATCACGACCTACGATGAGACAAGTGAGAAAAGCTTTCCAGGATGTTGGGCGACAATGCCTCTGAGTTCGAGCTCGAGCAAAATTCTAAGCACGGTCGACGGCTGCAAACCGCATTGTTCAATGATCGAGTCGATGTGAAGCTTATCATCCTCTTTGAGGGACGCCAGTACGGCCTTGACTTCGTCCGTCTGCGGCCCGGCGTCTTGGAAACGAACGTCCTTAGTATTTGAGGCGCTTGCGCGGTCGGTTGCAAAGCCTGTAGCGCGAACATGGGTTAGTTGCGGAGCTAAATCTTCCAGTACGTCTTCGACGCACTCGACTAAGCGCGCCCCTTCTTTTAGAAGGCGATTGCTGCCACGTGTTTTACCGGTCAGGGGGCTGCCCGGCACGGCAAACACCTGCCTATTTTGCTCGAGCGCGAGCCTTGCGGTTATCAAGGAGCCGCTACGTTCAGAAGCCTCGACCACTACGCCACCGAGACTGAGCCCGGACAAAATTCTGTTGCGCACGGGGAAGTTCTCCGCGATGGGTGGCGTCCCAAGCGGCAATTCGGCGATCAACGCTCCGTCGGACTTAACGATCGCTTCAGCAAGCTTGCGATGTTCCGGCGGATAGATGACGTCGATTCCGCAAGCCATCACCGCCACGGTCGAACCGCTCACCTCGAGCGCGCCCTGATGGGCTTCGCCGTCGATTCCGCGCGCCAACCCACTTACCACCGTGAGCCCCTTGGCTGCAAGCTCCCTGCCGAGCCGGCGCGCCATCCTAAGACCTGCATCACTAGCAGTCCGGGCTCCGACTACAGCTATGCAGTCACGCAACACACTTTGCACGTTGCCGCGCAGGTAAAAAAACGGGGGCGGATCAGGTATCTCGCGCAAGTTTGGCGGGTAGTCTTCGTCCGACCACCTGACCAGCCGCGCGCCGATGCGCTCGAGTTCGCAAAGTTCCCGCTCGAGCGGCGCAAATCGGTCAAAACCCAAGATATTTAGCGCCGTCTTACGCGGGATACCGAGCTGAACGAGCTCGGCCTCGCTTGCAGCGAAGATGGCATCGGCAGAACCGTAGTGTTCCAGAAGAAGACGCGCAGTGCGAGGACCAACACCATCGACCGCGCGCAAGGCTAACCAGTATACGTCGGACTCGCGTTGCATACACCCGATTTACTCGAACCCTAACGATTGTATGATATCCTCGGGCGTCAAAACCATCTAAACTTGTAGCGTCTTCAATCGCCAATACGTCAGGGTATAGGGTGACTCGAATGCTAGCAAGCTGGTTTGGCCGGCCCAAGGGGGTCTGGTCAGTCAGACAAACCTTCGCCCGTGCCCGTGAACACGAGCAAAGAGCCGGCGCGTAACCTGTTGGTCTGACGCCGGATATTCGTTATTATCAACAACCTAAAGATTTGGTTGCCCATAATTGCGCCTTGCGCTGAAATCCCGAATTTTAAGGAAATTTGCACGTATCCGGTAGGAGACACAGGATGAATGGTAGCGGTCTTTCGGAAAAGGATAAGCAGATACTGATTTTCAGCTTTTATCGCGACGCTGAGCTTCATGGAGCCCGTCTGCTCTTTAATCTTCTTGGCCATCTTAAGGATGCCGACTCTCAGCTCAAGCTGTCACGCCATTTAGCCGACGAAGTCCGCCACGCCTACCTTTGGACAAAAAGGATCGTCGATCTTGGAGGCGCACCAGTTACCGTAACCGACGGCTATCAGCGGCGCCTCGGCGCTCGCTTAGGTGTTCCAAAGAGCGTCTTAGATCTCTTGGCCTTGACAATCGTGGTAGAGGAGCGGGCACAGCAGCGCTACAGCGCGCACATGGCGCTGCCTAAGACCGATCCTGAGACAAAAGAAGTATTAAAGGCGGTTACCGAAGACGAGCACTGGCACTTGTCTTGGGTGGAACGGAAGATGCGCGAAATCGCTCGCGCCCAAGGTAACGAAGAAAGGGCGAATGAGATTCTCAATCGTTTCCGTGAAATCGAAAAGGAAGTGTACGCCAGTCTAGCCGCCGACGAGGCTGAATTGATGAGGGCTTAAGCCGCGAGGCGTAGTTCTTTTTAGAACAGCTTATGCTCCATTAGGATGCGGTCTTCCAGCAACTTGATGGGCAGAAGGCGCTGGGTCAAAAACGGCATACTGCAATCCCGCCGTCGCGAAAGCTTCAGGCATGCGTCGCGAAGTGGTTCGACCCGGGTTGGGGCATGGTGGAACGGTCTTGCACTTGGACTACCGTGACGTCTCAGTAAACAACGCACACGTTCGTCGGAGCCGGTTTGCGAAGCCTCCATATCGGGAGTGACCCGGTTTTAGCGAATAGGCTTTAAAACCTGCCTGTGGCTCTCCGTGCCCCATTCATGTTTCGGCTGTCCCGCGTGATCGTAGGAGAACTATTTTAGCCGTCACAGCCGGTTTGTCCGCACGGCTTTTCGAGCGCCCGTTGTGGGGCTTAGACCCTGCAACAGGGCACAAAGTCAGATCTTCTAAAGCGGTAAATTTCGATTACTGCGGGTTGAGGACGGTCAGTCCAGTGATTATATTGGGCGACGGGTGAACTGCCATGCCGATTTACGAGTACGCTTGCAACAAGTGCGGGACATTTGAGTATAGTCAGCGAATCACCGAAGAACCGCTGGCTAACTGCCCACAATGTGGCGGTGCGGTTACGCGTCTCATATCGCGTACTTCCTTTGTGTTGAAGGGAACTGGATGGTATCTAACGGACTACGCGCGTAACGGTGCCAAATCCGAATCGTCCAAAGAAGCAAAGTCCGAAAGTTCGGAGCACGGCGTTAAAGAGTTCTCGTCGAGCTCGGCCAGCGCTGGCAGCTCCAGCAAGTCGAGTGACCGGTCCTCTTCGTCAAGGGCGTCGTCTGGCGCAGAGGCGAGCCCGTAGAGCCGTTATGGCGTTCGGGCGGCTTGCCTCTTGCGCGTGTACGGGGCGTGAAAGGGCGCGAAAGTCTCCGTAGCTCGGCTCGATTTTCATGGGCGAGCCAGCGGTGGCGTTTTCTTCCAGGGTTCTTATGATGTTTCGACGGCGTCTATAAATGGTATCGCAGACCCTGGAACGCCCCGTCTTTGCTTTGTTAACCTAATTGCATGGGCGAAAGTCGGCCCACGCTTTACCTTGTTGACGGCTCGGGCTATGTTTTTCGCGCCTTCCACGCCTTGCCGCCTCTGAGCACCTCTGCGGGTGTTCCAACCAACGCAGTTTATGGCTTTGCCCGGATGCTGCTCAAGCTGATCAAGCAGGCAAAGCCAACCCATCTGGGAATCGTTTTCGACTCTCCCAAGAAAACATTTCGCGACGATCTATTTGCCGACTACAAGGCAAACCGTCCAGCGGTTTCCTCTGACTTACTGTTACAGCTTCCGCTGATTCACCGCCTAGTTGAAGCGTTGGGCATAAAACTTCTCGTAGTCGATGGCTACGAGGCCGACGACGTCCTGGGGACGCTTGCTCTGCGCGCCGCGCGTGAGGGCTTCGAGGTAGTGATTATTACCGGCGACAAAGACTTCGCACAGCTCGTAGGTCCTCGCGTCAGCCTCTGGGATACGATGCGCGACAAACGCACGACTCTGCGCGACGTTCACGAACGATTCGGGCTCGAGCCCCGTCAACTGATCGATGTGATGGCGCTTACGGGCGACGCGATCGACAACATAAAGGGAGTTCCCGGGATCGGCGAAAAAAGAGCTATCGCGCTGGTAAAACGGTTCGGCAGTTTGAACAACCTTCTGAAGCATCTCGACGAACTTAAGGAAAGTGGCTCAGAGACCGAAAGGAAGCTAGCTTGCGCGATCGCCGAAAACCGTAGCTCTCTCGAGCTCGCGCAAAAGCTCGTGCGAATCGACACCGAAGTGCCCTTGCACGTCGAACTTAAAGAGTTCGAGTTCAAAGGCCTCGACCAGATCGACCGAAAGGCGCTTAGCTCGCTGGCCAAAGAGCTCGAATTTCATTCGCTGATGCGGGAGTTGCTACCCGATTCTGAGCCAAAGGTGGTAGACGACCAGACGCCAACGCCGGAGACCGAGCTTGCCCGTGCGTGGGAGAGGCTAGCCGGCTGTTCGCAACTTTTTGTCCATCTCTCCCAACGCGGGAACGGTTCTCCGACGCTCAAGCTCAAGGCCGAGGGTGCGGATAATCCGGCGTATATCGTAACAACTCTCACGCTCGACCGAATTGCGCCGTTGCTGGAAGCTCCAAAGCCTTCCAAAGCGTGTCACGACGCGAAAGCACATATTCGCGGCCTCAAAACCCTGGGAGTTAAGCTCAGCGGAATCAGCTTTGATACGATGTTGGCGGGCTTTTTGATCAACCCAGATCGTCCGGAACCCTCCCTTGAGCTCCTTTACGAAGAGCATGTTCGCGACGACGGCAAACGTCCCAGAGCGAGAAGCGAGCCTGAAATGGTAGAGGCGCTGGTGCCTTTGCTGGGACAGCGGCTCGAGCAGGACGGAGTCAAAGCGTTTTTTGATTCGGTTGAGTTACCACTTGCCTCCATTCTGGCCGAGATGGAGGAGACAGGCGTTTTGGTGGACACCAACGTCCTGCGCGATATCGCCGACAAGTTTGCCAGCGAAATGCAGGAGATCGAGGCAGAATGTCAGCGTCTGGCTGGCCGCAGTTTTAACTTGAACTCACCCACTCAGTTGCGCCAGGTCCTGTTCGAGGAGCTCAAGCTTCCAACTAAGGGAATCAAAAGAACTAAGACTGGTCTTAGCACCGACTCAGAGGCGCTAGCGAAGCTTGCCGAGTACCATCCTCTACCTGAACGAGTTCTTCGCTACCGCGTTTTGGCAAAACTCAAGTCAAGTTATGTCGACTCGCTCCCGCAATTGATCGACCCGAAAACCGGCCGTCTGCATACCACCTTTCATCAGGCCGTGACCGCTACCGGCAGGCTCAGTTCGAGCGGCCCGAATTTGCAGAACATTCCGGCTCGCGGCCCCGAAGGACTTTCGATAAGGCGCGCGTTTGTGGCAACGCCCGGATTTGCGCTGCTGTCAGCAGACTACTCCCAAATAGAGCTCAGGGTCCTGGCGCATCTGTCCGGCGATACGACGCTAATTGACGCTTTTCGTAGCGGCCAAGACATTCACGCTCGCACTGCAAGCGAGATTTTAGGCATCCGACCCGAAGATGTGGGTCCCGAGACCCGGCGCTTGGCCAAAGTCATAAATTTCGGGCTTCTATACGGGATGGGGCCGCAACGCCTGGCGCGCGAGCTAGGTGTAGAGCACAAAGTTGCCGCGGATTACATCAACCGTTACTTTGAGCGCTTGCGCGGCGTAAAAGAGTATTTTGAGCAGACTCTAGCTGCGGCGCGGAAAAACGGTTTTGTCACCACGATGTTCGGGCGACGCCGATACCTGCCCGAGCTTAATTCTCAGGCGGCAGAAAGCCGCGCACAAGCCGAACGGGCTGCGCTCAATACCCCTGTTCAGGGCAGCGCGGCAGAGATTATCAAGCTGGCTATGGTTCGCTTTGACGGTTTGCTGCGACAAAGCGACGTTCAAGCTCGCCTTCTATTGCAGGTTCACGACGAACTTTTACTGGAAGTGGAGGCGAACAAGCCGGCTATTATGCAAGTAGCCGAATTGGTCAAGACAGCGATGGAGGGCGCAGCCGAGCTGCGGGTACCGCTACGTGTCGACCTCAAATCGGGGCTCAACTGGGCGGATCTGGAAAACTTGGCGATAGAATGAATCAGGCTTTTTAAGTTGTCGTCTAACCCAAGTAAGGAGCGTAGATCCGCGGACGAGCTGGAGCTTATCAAGCGTGCCAAAAGTGGCGATCGGGATGCGTTCGAGACGTTGGTACGTCGTTATCAGCGTCGTCTGGTAGGGATAGCTTTGGCTCTCACGCACAATCCAGATGACGCGACCGAATTGGCTCAAGAGGCATTTGTCAGAGCTTATCAAAATTTGCACCAATTCGAGCTGCGCTCGAGCTTCTCGACATGGCTTTACCGAATCATGGCCAATTTGGCGGTCGATTTGCGAAGGCGGGAGAACCGTCACCTAATGTTAAGGGGTGATGAGGCCGAAAACGAATTAAGGCGTCTGCCTGGCAGTGGCGACACAGCGTTTTCTAGAACCTTTGGCAACGAGCTCAAGGAGAAGCTTTTGGCCGCTCTGGATGAATTGACGCCTGAACATCGCACGGTGATACTCCTGAGGGAGGTGGAGGGACTTTCTTACGAAGAGATTAGCGAGGTTTTGGGGTGTCCTCGAGGTACGGTTATGAGTCGGCTGCATTATGCCCGGATGCGGCTTCGGGAGCTGCTGAAGGATTTTCGCCACGAATAAAAGAGTTAGGAGTATAACGACGAAAAATGGCCGATTGTGCTGAAGTGGTTAGATTGCTCGGAGCCTTTCGGGATGGCGAGCTCGAGTCCGAACAAGTCGAGCTGGTTGCTCGCCATCTGGCTCATTGCGCGCAATGCGAGAGGACGCTGGGCGAAATTTGTCGATTGGGCGAAGAGTTGCGTGCCGCTGTTGGTGAACCGTGCCTTGAGGGATTTGTTGAGCGCGTAATGAGTCGCATCGAGCATACTTACGTTCCGCTTCGGCTACGTCTCTGGCGCCGGATAGCAAGTTTCGACTGGCGTCTGCCCGTGGCAGTGACCTCGGCTTCGCTCGCCGCAGCGCTTGCCAGCGTCGCGGCGTTTATGGTTCTGACCAGACCTGCCGTTGACTTAAGGTTTGCAAGTTCTTCAACTTTTGTTCGTGGGGAAGACATCGCCGAGCAGCCACGAGCCTTTCAACTACCGCAGGCAGGCGAAATAGGTAGCAGGGGACAGGTCGTTATCTCGCGCCTTGAGACGAGTTTGCGGCATGTCGCTGTGTGGAGCGAACCCGAGGCTAATACGACCGTCATATGGTTGCCTGAGGACGCCGAAACCGATGATTGAGGTCACTGCAACGGCACGCACCGCGGCCATCGTGTTTTTTCTTGCGATTGTAACTCCAGCTTTTATAGCTGCTCAGACTTGTGGCGGGCCGATCGAAGTCAAAGTTCAGTGTGTTTTGGGCACCGATACCAACCTTGGCCTTGACGAACGTCTGCGGCCTATTGGTTCGCGCCTTCAGCGCCTCTTTCGTTACTCCACGTACCGCCTCGTAAGTTATCACAAGGGTCATGCGATTTGCGGACAAGGCACGGCGTTTGACCTTCCGGGAGGCCGGGTGCTTCACGTCGAACCCCAGGACGTCAGAGACGACACTATTCGAATGCAGGTAGTGTTGTTTCAAGGCGAAAAGCCGCTCATGACGACTGACGTGAAGCTTTTAAATCACGGTCTTCTGTTCCTTGGAGGGTCCCGGTACGAGCAAGGTATGCTAATTATTGCTATCGAGGCTGGCCTTCCAGATACTGGCTCGCCAGGGAGCAAAAATTCGCCAGTCTTAATAAAGCCAACCAGCGCCTCGCCGAGCCCTTCTACCAAAACCGAGTAGGCTTGTGTCCTTATCGTCCTTGTGTGGAATCAGCGTGGTGCTCGCTGCTATAGGTACGCGACTCGTCCACAGTGATTAGCCGGCGCTTCGCCGTATTTCGCCTCTTTTCGGGCAAATTGCCCAGAAGACTCCTAAACTTCATCGGCGAGCCGCGTACGCTTTGTTGCTGCGGCCTTAGATACAGAATCACTAGAAATTTAACTACCGGGTATCGCGTCGAGGGCGTATCGAGGCCAGTACTTGCGCTGCGCCTCGCTGTGTCGGTAGCTTAGCGTTGCCGCGATTTGGCTGTAGCGAGTAGTATAGAACAAACGGCACGCTGTCGCCTGAGCAGGCGCGTTGATCGTTGCGGCAATCAAACGGCTAAGGGAGGAAAGGCAATGGCATACAAGGAGTTTACGCCTAAGGATTATTCTCAGCTCAAAGGGTTGATAGGTATAACCGACGAGCAAATTCAGGCGCACCTCGACCTGTATCGCGGGTACGTCCGACGCTGCAACAGCATGTTGAAAACGTTGCAGGAGCTCGACCCCACCAGTCAGGCTTGGCAGGAAGAGCGCCGGAGACTTGGATGGGAATTCAACGGCATGCGTTTGCACGAGGTATACTTTGACCAGATCGTCAAGGGGCCGGGTTCGAACGACTCAAAGCAAAAGATCGCATCCGCTTTGTCGCCGGTTTTCAAGAGCTTTGACGACTGGGTGAAAGAGCTAAAGAGCGCTGCGGTCATACCCGGGATCGGCTGGGTCGCAAGCTATCTAGACAAGGTCAGTGGCCAGGTCATCAACGTCTGGGTCAACGAACACGATCAGGGTCACCTGGCTGGACTTCAACTGATCTTCATCCTAGACGTGTTCGAACACGCTTATGGCAAGTATCTCCCGTTTACCGAGCGCAAGAAGTACGTCGACGACTACTTTGAAAACGTCAACTGGGACGTGGTCGCCAATCGACTCGCCTAACTAGCCTTTGAACGGGCTTGAGGGAATCTCCTGGACCCCGAGTAGTTTCGGGGTCCAGGGAGCGATTCCCCATTCGGTCGATCCGCTTGGCGAAGGGCTATCTCGTCTTTGAAGTGCGACCGTTTGGCCCGATCGAGTTGAAGTCGTGACCTACCACGGGATTCTCCACCTGACCGCCGCAAGCGCGACGCAGAAGCGGCATGACTTCTTCGGCGAAGTAGTACATCTGGTCTTCGATCTCTTCGTTGGTAAACCCACCTAACTCAAACCAGCATCCAAAGAAGAAGTCCTCGTACCCGCATCCCTCCTTAACGCGCATTATCGCTTCGCAGACTTCGGCCGGCGTTCCAAAGATCGCCACTTCTTTCTTAAGTAGCAGGTCGCCCGTAACTTTCATCCGCAGGTCGTACATCGGCTCGTCGGCCTCGGCCAAAACGGCCGCAAACCCGAACGGTCCGTAGTAGTCCCATTGCAGCTCGAGCGCCTTTTTGACCCGCTCAAGCTCGCGGTCTTTGTTCTTGCCCGGCAGCGCCAGATGGATGTATCTGCACGAGCCGAAACCGCGTCGCTTCTGCGCGTCCCAGCCGAATTTGAAGCGGCCGCGGTTGAGGCGGTCTGGCCAATTGCTGCGCTCAGCCTCTTCGTAGTAAATTTCCATGTTCTTCTTCAAGCGCGAGGTCGGCTCGACGATAGCAAAGGCGTTGACGCCGTGACGCGCCGCCCATCGGATGGAGCGTTCGCTGGTTATCGGTTCCCATATTTGCGGGTACGGCTTCTGTAGAGGCTGAGGAAAAACCGAAAGTTCCTTAAGCGTGGTCGTGCCAGCTAGCACAGGGCTACCAACTGAGTAAAGGTCAGGTGCGCCTAGCCGCAAAACGTCTTCGAGCTTGCGTCCCGCTTTCGGCGACTTGAAATAGGCGATCGTTTGTTTGTGGTTCCATCGCGTATAGCTCGGCGGGATCGAGTAAAACTCTTTGTGAAACGAAAAGGATGGCTCGGTCCAGCACTTGAGGATTAGCTCGTAGGCTTCCTCGAAATATGAGCGGTTTCGCTCTTGATCCTGAATAGTCGATCCGTACGGCCATCCGAACACCTCGGCTTCTCGCGGCTGATAGCCACGTCCGATGCCGAAGTCGAGGCGCCCGCCGCTTATCACGTCCAGCATCGCCGCCTGCTCGGCGATACGCACCGGATGCCACCACGGCAGAATATTGGCCATCTGCCCCAGCCGGATCGATTTCGTTTGCGAGGCGATCGCCGCCTCGGTCAGTAGCGGATTCGGGCTGAGTTCGGCTCCTTCGGGTTGGAAGTGATGCTCCGTCATCAGGTAGAAATTGAATCCCAAGCGTTCGGCCAAAACTCCGTGACGAACCTGGTTCAAAATTATCCGCTGAGCCGATTCGTGGACCTCCTCGAGCGTGCCGTCGTTAATCGCCACGCCGTCCTCGGTGACCGTAACATTCAGGTCGCTTGCCCCGTTGTGAAAAACCCCTATCTCAATCATGGCTTTGTCCCCCTTTGGTAGTGGTAGAACGTTGCAAAAGATTATTAGGCAATGTTTACAAATGAGCAAATTTTCAGCAAGTCACGAGTCAGCAGCGATACAGGGCGAAAGCTCGTTTTAGCTGACCTTTCAGTGCTTGCTAGATAACGTTTGGCGCGCTTAAGATGCGAAGGTGCGGATGCTAGTTTGTTCGCACGTACTATCGCAAAAACATCCGCGCTGCAGGTTTTTAGAGCAAGCGTTTTGTAAGGCGCTCCACGCCCGAGCTTTGCAGGGCAGATGCGGCGTACCTTTGCTGCGGTGAATCGAGGCAAGGTTGGTGGTGCATAGCAAGGAAGACACGGAGATTCTATCTCAGCTCAAGGCGCAGGGAATAGACCCAGTGCAAGAGCCCCATCTTGCGGTTGCGCGTCTTACAGAGATGCGCGGTCGAGGGGAGCTCTCCGATTTAGCGCTTGTCGATGCGTTAGAGCAGCTTGCGGTACCTGCCGCGGTGCCGGTTCTCGAACGCATCGCGTCGGCCGCCCATGGCCAGACGCGCCGCAGAGCGAAGCAAGCGCTTTTCCGGCTTCGCCAGCGTATGCCGGCAGAGGCGGGCTTGTCTGCGGCTGCCGAGCAAACGGGCGCTGCCGAAGAAACTTCGTCAACCGACCGTCTTGAAAAACGCTCTGAGGCGAATCCAGAAGCTGGAAAACTTGAAGGGCTGATATCAGGCTTCGACCCTGTGGGCGTCCGTATCGTGTGGTTGATAAAGCCGATTCTTCAGGGAGGTGTCCGCAGGCTTTCAGCATTGGTTTCGTACCGGTCTGGCATGCTCATGGCGTATTTAGAGCGTCTGTCCCGGCGCGAGATTCGCCAGGAGCGGCAAAACCTCGAGCTTCGCTTACAGACTCGTCTCGTAGAAGCAGACTGGAGGCTTACGGATTTCATTTTGTGCGAGGCCTTTCGCGAAACTTCCGAAGCCGATCGCGTTAAAGTGGGACACTTTCTCGAGCGTCGGGCTGAGCTCCTCGCTGCTCCGGTTCCGGAGGAAATTGTTCATCCAGTCTATGCCGAACTAAACGTGTCGGAGGAACTACAGCCGTCGCCCTCGCTGCTGGACCATCCGCTGATGGAGGCTTTTCTTCCCACTCGGGACGAGGTTAGCGCCTTTGTGGCCGAATCAGAGGCGATAGAGCACAGCCCCCTTATCCTGAGCCGAGCCCAGCAGCTCGAACGTTTTGAGCAGGTCGTCGACAAGGCGCTTGTGCACTTGTTAGAAGGTCCGCGCGCAAGTAGGGCACGCCGGTATCTTGAAGATGCCGCTTATTACATGGCGCGAATTGGACAAACTGAGTACGCGCGATCGGCGGCCGCGGCTGCTTTGCTTCTTAGACAAAATGCCGATGTCCGCCGCGTTGCCTTTTTCAGGCGCTGGGTCGAAAAAGCGTTGGTTGCGGCTTTGGAGGATAAAGCTCGCACTGAGCTCGAAAATCCAAGGTTGGTGTTAACTCCGGCCGAAGCGATGCGCGCCGGTCGTTCCCGCAAACGCTAAACTAAGAAGAAGAGGAAACCTGTTCGACCTCCATACTACCGCTGCGCTTGTTGCCTGCGCGCTATGGACGGCAGGTCTCGAGCTGAGTAACAATTAAGAATATGGACGCGAGTCAACTGCGAGCGCGAATCGAGGCCGCGTTTCCCGGGTCGTACGTCGAAGTGCGAGACCTTACCGGAGGCGGCGACCACTTCGAAGCTTTGGTGGTCTCTGACCAGTTCGAGGGACGCTCGCTCGTTGAGCGTCATCAATTAGTTTACCAAGCCCTGGGAGATGCAATGCGCGAGAGTATCCACGCGCTTACGCTTAAGACGCTTACTTTCGCGCAATACAAAAATCGGACTGATCGGAGGTAGCTTCAACCGTGGAGAGCGAGGTTTTCGAAAGAATAAGGGCGGCGATCGCAAGCGATCGTATCGTCATCTTCATGAAAGGCACTCGTAATTTCCCCATGTGCGGCTTTTCGGCCGCCACGGTTCAGGTATTCGAGCAACTGGGCGTGCCTTTCACCACGGTCGACGTTCTGGCCGACCCTGAACTGCGCGAGGCAATAAAACAGTTCAGCAACTGGCCGACGATCCCACAGGTGTATGTGGATGGGAAGTTTGTCGGCGGATGCGATATCGTGCGTGAGCTGTACGAGTCGGGAGAGTTGCAGGAGCTGGTTAAAGGCTCGGCAAGTAAATAGCTTGCTAGCTTTGCGGCGGCGTTTACGAGCTATCTAACTAGCCTCGCCGCCGGAGGGCCGGTCACGGAATGGCTTGCCGAAGTTTCGACCGCAAAGAGCAAGTGCCGGCCTCGTAAAGAAACAATGAGTGTTGACAAGTCGAAAGGGCAAGGAAGATGGCGTTGGCGGGCGAGGTAAAGGACTTACAAGCCCTCATTTCCCAGGAGGTAACTTTTCAAAGCGGAAGCGACCAGATTAAAGGCTACCTGTCGCGTCCACGCGCTGCGGGTAATTATCCCGGGCTTATTGTGGTGCATGAAATTTTCGGCGTAAACGAGCACATCCGCGACGTCACTCGCCGGTTTGCCAATGTCGGTTACATCGCTCTTGCTCCAAACCTTTTTTCGCGGCTGGGCGACGTTGACCTAAGCGATGTGGAAAAGGGGCGCGCGGCAGCCTTCAATTTGCCGGACGAGCAGGCGGTGCGGGATCTGGAGGCTGCCGCGAGTTTTTTGCGGACTCAACCAGGAGCAACCGGCAAAGTGGGATGTATCGGCTTCTGTTTTGGTGGGCGCGAAACGCTCCTTTTCGCCTGCAAAAGCGACAAGCTTGATGCGGCAGTCGACTGTTGGGGAGGCTTTATCAGCTACGCAGCCCCAGGACAACGTACCACTGCGCAGCGCCCCACGCCGGTTATCGAAATGGTTGAACATCTTCGCTGCCCTCTTTTCGCTGCCTTCGGCGCAGAGGACCAAAATCCGTCGCCTGCCGAAGCTGAAGAGTTGCGGGCTCGCCTCGAAAAGGCAGGTAAAACCTTTAAGGTCAAGATCTACCAGAACGCTGGTCACGCATTTTTCGCCGATTATCGTCCGACCTATCGCGAGGCGGCTGCCTTCGAACTTTGGCGCGACGTGTTGGAGTTTTTCGGTCAGTATCTAGCCTGACCCAACTGGCTGGCTCGCCGGTCGCGATTTTGGCTACGAAATACGCAAGCCCAGTTAGTATTAACCGATCAAGGTCGTAAGACGTAAGCCCACACTCCTTGAGCAAATTTTCTGGCGCGCGAGCGCTCTGCCCGCCCCGCTGCGACTTCGTCAAGGACTGTGGCGAATTTCCCATGATGCCGACTGCTGCGGTTGGATGGGGTTAGGCCTGTTTTTGCCCAGGTTTCTCGGGACCCGGATTGGCCATCGCGGCAAATATACCTGCCATTTCGACGAATACGTTGCCGAGGCCATCCAAGGCGGGTCCTGACGGGTCCAGTTTTACCGATACTAAAGCGCGAAAAAGAAACCGATGAAGGTGGAGGATTCGGGCGCCGATTTCGACGTTTTTAGAAAGGTCGATTTGCTGATCCATTAGGCCAAGCGTCAGTAGTGCCCTGTCGACTATCGCTCCCAGCCGCTCAAAATCCCCTTTGGCACGACACGAAAGCATTTCTTCGCATTGCTGGGCAAGCTTCATATATAGTTCTTCAAAAAGCTTGACGGTGTCGAAGGTTAGCGTTTTCGACTGTTGATATGCTGCTAGCGCTTTCATATCTTGGGTCAACTTCTCCTTTCCAACGTGTTATGCGATTTATGCGATTGAATTAAGACTGCCGCCCGATAAACCCGAGCCAGAAGATCCGGACGTCCCCGAGCTCCCGCTGAAGAACAGCTGCGCGATGTTGGCGTAGTAGGCGATTTCGGATTGTACCTGGCCTGCTAAAGTCTCGAACTGACTCTCAGTTTGTTGAAGCTGCTGCTGAAGTTGTGAAATTTGTTGGTTCTGTTGGTTGATGAGGTCGTTGTACGAACTTATTTCCGAGTCGATTACGCCCGAGTTCGAGGCCAGCGCGTCGGTCACGATCCCGTTTAGTGCGTTATATAGCTGCGTTAATGAATTTTGGACGCCGGATGGGTTCGACGCCAGCGCAGAATCAAGCGTTGCCTGGCTAAATGTCAGTTGGCCGTTGTTGCCTTGAGCAACGTTGTTATCTACCGAGACGCCGAGGTTCGATAGTTCAACGTTCCCGATGGCTAACTGGAGCCCAAGCCCCAGGGCTTCGATCGCCCCGTTGGCATAAAGCGGCGGCAATGCTTGGTTCGGCTCACCCTGGGTGTTGCTGCGAATGTCCGACAGAAGCTGATTGTAGGCAGAAACGAACGATTGAACGTCCGAGCTCAGCTTCTGTGCGTCCTGAGAAACCGTTATAGTGCCGCTTCCCACTCCGTTTAGGTTGATGCTCAAACCTGGGATCGCGTTGGTTACCGTATTGCTCTGCGAATAGAATTGCTGGCTGTCCACCGTCAGGGCGGCGTTCTGGGCGCTTTGGATAGTAGTAAAAGTAGGAGCTGTGCCGCCGCTTAAGCTGGTCGAGACGGAAAACGCGCTGTTGGTTCCAGTTTGGTTTGCAACCAGTTCGAGCTCGTATGGATTGGTTGCCGCGCCAGTGTCGATAACTTGCGCGGTCACGCCAGTGTTGGCGGCGTTGATCGCTTGTGCAAGTCCGTCAAGCGTATCGTTAGAGCTGGTGACGTTAATCGTGTACTGCGTACCGCCCACGGTAAGCGTTACTGTTCCGGTGCCGACGGTACTGGTGTCGCTGGCGTAACCCTGCGAAACCGTCACCTGGTTGGTAGCAAGCTGCGTTACGTTTACGTAGTAGGTGCCGACCATTGGCGTGCCGCTGGTCTGGACGCTGAAAGGCGCTCCGCTACTGGTGGTCGCGTTCAATGGCAGGTTTGCGCCGTCCGACTGAAGGGCAAGCAGGCTGGTATTGAGCACGCTGAGGTCGCCTTTTATCGTTCCCAGAGCGCTGATCGATGCGGTCTCGCCTTGAATTTTCTGGTCGAGACTTGCGATCGGCTGTTCCCCAGCAGCCACGATCGCTTGTAGAATCGTGTTGAAGTTGATTCCCGCATAGTTTGGAAGACTGATTGGTGTCGGCGCCCCTGCCATTCGATCCTCCTTGGCTCTTTTCTAGCCGCTGAACGGCCGATTTGAGATTACTTTCCGGGAGCTTGTGCGTCTGACATGTCCAGGCCAAGACCGTTCGTCCAAAATGGAATAAGCTCCTCCGTCCATAACCCATTTCGGGGCGGTTCTTCTGCCGGTTTCACTAACGCCCGAAGCATCGGACGGCCTCGATAAAAAGGAACTACCCCAGCCAGCGAAACCTCCGCATAATTAAGATTTGTCAGCGCGTATTGAACCGTCAAATTGACGCTCTCGAGCCAGGTATCGTCGAACAGTAATATCGCTCCTGGATTGCAAAGTTTCCCTGCATACACAAAGTCAACGAATGTCGCGTCGAACCGATGATCGCCGTCTACAAACACAAAGTCGAAACGACTTCCCGCGCGGACAAGTTGGGGGAGCACCAACTCGGAAGGTTCCTCGTACAGTGTCACGAAATCAGCAAGTCCCATTTCTCGAACCGCATTAATCGCTGCATTGTCAAACGACGAGCGCTGGAACGGATCGATAACGACATGTGGGGCGAATGGTCTTCCCTGCCGTAGCATCGCCTCGAGGATTACGAGCGTAGAAATTCCCCATCCCATCCCAATCTCCAGCGTCGCCTGGCATAGGCGCATGCCGCATACCAGTGAAAGCACTCGGCAGCGCTCGGGCGTGAGCGAAATCGGAAATATATCGTGAAGCTGATGCTCCCCGCGAATCTTGCCATGGGCAAAGATAGCGTTGATTCGAGCGCGAACAAGCGCGGCTGCTGCTTCAAAGTCGCTCGGTTGCAAGACAATCCTCCTTAAAGGTGACAGGCGTTAGTGTTGGCTCGCCGGCCTCGACGCATCTAACAATCTCCGCTCCACTCGTCGATTTTCTTGCCGCATCTTGCGTTTTCTACGGCTGCCACAAAAAATCGTTCCAACTCCCTTATCGGCTTTATTTGTTCGTAGAGCACCTGACGTCGCTCGGCGACTTTTGCCCTGAGCGCGCGGCGAAAATCTTCGTCGCGCGCAATTCGCAAGTTTAGTTCGACGTATTCGTCGCCGGTATTGACTACAAGCTCGTCGCATCCCATCCGACGGTAAAAGCCCAGCGACAGTTTGCCTCTCATGAACCTTCCTGGGAGCGTGACCGCGGGCTGATCGACGGCGAGCGCCTCGATCGTGGTGTTGCCTCCCGACCAGTACCAGGGGTCGAGCACGGCGTCGGCAAGCCGGTAGATGTTGACGAAGCGGCTTACCGATTGACGCGGCAGGAAGATTACGCGATCGAGTACATGGCGAAATTTTTGAGACAAGCGCAGCAAGAACTTTCTGCGCCAATGAACGCTGTTGCCCTCGACGAGCACGAGCACACCTTTTGGATCTCTTTCGAGAATTCGCCCCAAGGCGGCGTCGAAGTCCGGATGGAGTTTGAACAAGCTTTGAGGGCAAACATACAGTCGCTTGTCTTCGGGCAGCCCCAGATCGGATCTCGTCAGTTCAGGCGTCGCCTCTGGTGGTAACACATACATCGGCAGATGTCGCATTCTAATAAGCCGCTCGGAATAGAAAGCGTCAGAGCCTGACTCTTCCCACTCGTTCGCTGAAAGGAAGTAGTCCATGTTGGGAATTCCGGTCGTCAGTGGATGTCCCCATGTGGTTAACTGCACTGGAGCAAGTCGCGCAAACGACAAAAAGTAAATCATCGGGTCCATCATGACGTCCAACGGAAAGAAGACGTCAGGCTTGAGCGCGGCCAAAGCTTCTTGGGCGGAAATTAGCTGCTTGGGTAGCTCGACGATATAGTCCGCTCCAGCCAGTACGTCTTTGCGCAGATGCGCTCGCGAGGCGGGAGAGCGCGGCGGTATCACGGCGATCACCTCGAACTGCGACCGATCCAGATGCCTGACGATCCCCATCGCGAGATGCGCGACGATGTGATTGCGGGAAAAGACAGTCGCGATCGCGACTCGCAGGCGTCGATTTGCACTCCCAGGTTTCTTACAATGTGGCGCAACCCATTGGAGGCGAGGGCATGCGTTAAGATGGATTTGAGCGATCGTCTCGCTCACTTGACGTTCCGCAATATCGTAGTAAGCGTGGCGAGAGCTTACGAAGTTGCATTCGCGATAGGGATCGTCAAAACGAAGCGTTCGCGTTTCGAGAAGCTGTTTGCATTCAATTGAGATCTGGTCAGACCAGTACTTTATGTCGGAAACTGATTCTGGGATAGCGGGGCAGAGCACAGCAAGACGCATTCTGACGTTGTGCATCGTAGGATTCAGTGCCAGAGCCGTACGGTAGGCTGCCGCCGACGCCATCGTCTTGTCTTGCTTATCTAATGCGCTTGCGAGTCCGAACCAGTAGTCGGCGCTTTTGGGAGCAAGAGCGAGGGCGCACGTAAAGTAGTAAGCAGCCGTTTCAGCATGGTCCGGACCGGCGGCCTCATTGCCGAGCGCGGCCCGCCCGGCCGCAGCGAACATCCTCGGATCCTTTGGGCTGAGGACTATCGAGTTGCGCGCAGCATCAAGGGCCGCGCGATGATGGCACAGGGCGATGTAAGCTTCGGCAAGCCCGAGCCAGGCGTTGGCGCACGTGGGATCCAGGCCGGTAGCTGTTCTGAGCAGACCGGCGGCTTCTGCTGCGCCGTCTTCAGGGTCCTCCTTGAGCAAAGCACAGGCTAAATTGACCAGCGCATTTACGGAGCCTGGAGCGCAAGCCAGCGCTCGTCTGCACAGGAGCTTGGCCTCGTTGTACTCGCGGTCGTTGATGTGCAACGCAGCAAGATTGGTGAGTGCGTCAACGTGAGAGGGATCGAGCTCGAGAACCAGTCGCAGATAGCGCTTGGCTTCTTCGTGGCGCTCTGCGGCGATACAATTCAGAGCAAGTCCGAAGATTTCATCCACGCTCGCGCAGTAACCCACCGTCTGCGCTTTGTCTCGAACCGAGATTGCCGATACACCCATAGCAATTACCTTAAGAAATTACCCTTTGCTGGGATGGCGCTGACGGCCGGTAAAGCCGTCAGCGCCGCACCTAAACGCCCGAGCTCTCGGGCTGAACTAGATCAACTGGGCCAGCTGTTGCGGTATTTGCTCGGCGTTTTTGAGCACCGCCACGCCCGACTGCTCCAGCACTAGTTGCTTGGTGAACTGCGCGAAGGTCGTGGCCACGTTGGCATCCTGAATGTTCGAAAGCGCGGCGGTCAGGTTCTGGCTTTCCGATTGGAGGTTAGAGGAAATAGTTGAAAGCTGTTGCTCATACGCGCCTATACTGCCGCGGTAGCCGGCCAGGGTCGAGAGAGCCGTGCTTACAGACGAGATCTGGGTTTGCGACGACCCCTGCGTCATCAAGTTGGGCCCCAGCGAAATTAGAATTTCTTGGCCGACTGCGAAGGTGACGCTGCTCGAGGTCGAAATCGAAAAGTCAGCGCCACTGCCACCCAAATTGTTGATCCAGTTGGCGCCGGAGCTGAGCGTGACGGTGCCCTCGTTCTGACCGTTGGCGGTGGTGATCGAAAACGTGATCGTGTCGGAGCTCAAAGACCCGGTCGTCTCGGCCGTACCGCTGCTGCTGATACTTTGTACGGTGAGCATCACCCAGTTTGGGCTATTTGGCCCGATGACGCCGGACGTGCCGCTGCTGGCAGCGAGATTAGCCGTGCCGGTGTCCAATGTCGTGCCTGTTCCGTAGGACACGACCGGACTTACTCCTCCAGTACTCGCTCCGGATTCATTATTGTAGTTGAACGTTACTCCGTAATAGTTATCACTGCTTAACTTTAGCCCGGTTGAAGGCACATTGAAGCTCAGCAGACCCCCCGCGGAGACGTTCGGCAAGGAGACCACGAGCTGATCTTGCGCGCTGTTGCTGGGTCCGACCTGGAATGTGACCTGTTGCCCTTGAAGCAGGCTGATACCGTTGAACTCGGTGCTTTGAGCGATGTTGTTGATCTCGGTATAGAGCTGTTGGAACTGCGCGTCCAACGATTGGCGCTGCGTGTTGTTGACGGTGCCGTCGGCCGACTCGTTGGCGATCTGTTGCATCGTCACCAGAGCGTTTCCGATGTTGGCCAGGGCGCCGTCCGCAGTTTGCAACATCCCCTGCGCATTGGCTGCGTTCGTGCTGTCTTGGTTGAGCGAGCCCAACAGGCCTGACATCTCAAGAGAAATCGCCAAGCCCGCCGGGTCGATCGCGGCGTTGACGATTCGCTGACCTGTCGCTAGCTGAGAGACCGTCTGATTCATCTCGGTCTGGTTGTTGGCCAGTGCATTGGCGGCGATGTTCGCCCCCATATTGGTGATAAGGCTGAGTGCCATCTGCTAATCCTCCTGTGCGGTGGATCGTTCTTTGGAAGCTTTGTGCTTCCACTCAGTAAGCTTAGCCTGAGCGCTAGCCGCGAGAGGTGTTTGGCGAGGCAAGGAAAGGAAGTTTCGTATGAGACAAAAAGTTGTCCCAGAGCTGTCCATTCATGTCGCGCTTCCGTAACAACTGAGAAAACGACCCTCGTCTGCCACTTTCGGTATTCGTAGGCCGCTCGAGTCAAAATAGGCTGGCAGCTAAGCGGCATAAGTTGGTTGAAATCGCGCATTTTTACGGCTCTGGCTGCTCCATTTACCGCTCACTTTTGAGCTATCCGGATCGTCGGGGCATCGATTTTGCTTTTCCTTGCTACTGCTGATGACAAAAACAGGTTTGACAGCCCTAGTGAAAATGCACGGGCTCGAGCCGGCTGAAGCGGCCGAGCTTCGGCTTCTAATCGAGCAAGCGCTCGAGAGGCTGCGCTCGAACTTAGTTGCGCTAAGTTCGACTCCAATAGTCTTTTCAGCTCCTAGCCTTCGTTTCGAAACATTTGGGCAATTAGAAAGCGAACTGGGAACAGCGAGCTTTCTGTTGGCGATCGAATCCGAAAATCAACTGAGAGGCGCGCTGGTTTTGTCGGGCCCGGTCGCGTGGGCCTTGAGCGCAGTGGCTGTGGGCGAAGACTTAAAATCGGCCGAGGCGCAACCTGCCAGTAACGCTGCTATTGAGCAAGCGCCGCTTACTCCAGTGGAAACGAAAGTTCTCTCCGCGCTGATTGGTCGGTCTCTCGAAGACGCTTTTGCCGAAACCTTCTCGCGACTGTTCGGCAGCGAGATTCGCGTGGTCCCGTTGAATATGGCCGACCGTAGGCGACTGGCCGTGTACATGCTGGGGCGCGACGAACAACTTGCAGTGGCATTGATTCAAACTTCGGTGGGTTCCATTCGAGGCCAAACAGCTTTTGTCTTGCCGCTGGCCGCGCTTATACCCGTGCGAGCGAACTTGCGCAGTGACCAATCTCGAGCCCGCACGGCATCTTCCAGGCGTCCGGCGCTTTTGCGAGCGCTGTTCGGAACCGAACTCGAAGTGCGCGCAATATTTGCCGATATAATAGTGCCGCTCGCGACTGTGCGCAGTTGGCGCGAGGGAAGCGTAATCAACCTGGGAAAACGTCTCGATAGCGCGGCGCATGTGGATCTACGGTGCGCCAACGTTCCGATTTTCCAAGGGATGGTGGTGGAGGATCTCGGATGGCGCAAAGTTTTGATTCGAATGAAAGGACGGGAGAATGGACAACCAGAGTCGCATGCTTTCGTCGCTTAACAAGTCAGCTCAGACTGACGGCTCACCTAAGACAAACTCTCCGTCGGCAAACTCCAACGGAGAGCCGAGCGAACGTCTACCGTTTCAGCTCGGTCTCGACGGTAGTGAGCTAGCGCTCTTGGCTCAGGTGCCGATGACGGTCCAGGTGGAAGTGGGACGCGCCACCTTGACGCTTGGCGAGATCCTGTCAAACGTCGACGTGGGAACAAGCATCAAACTTGACCGGCGCGCCGGCGATCCAGTTGAAGTTTATGTCAACGGAACGCTTTTTGCGCGAGCCGAAGTGGTGGTTGTGCAGGACCAGATCGCGGCTAAGATAATCGAAATCGTCGACGGTGCTCGCGATCAACGGCCTTCGGGACTTCGTTGACTGTTTAGAAAAGCGATGAGCGACGAAACGGTGAGTTCGCGCCCCATTCGAGTGTGTCTTGGGAATGGGGCGCCCAGCGAGTTTAGCGGATACCTGACGCGTCTTGGCCTTGAAGTTGTGAGTTTTGCGCAGAGACAACACGCCGATTTGTACGTGGATTTTATCGGCGCAAGGCCGGCAGGAGTGCCGACGGTAAGCCTCGATCTAACCGCGCGCAGCGGCTCAGAGCCGCGTCGTGGGGCTGACTTTGCAAGCGATAACTTGTTAGCGGCCGCTACTTTTGTGTTTTCACACGCGTTGAAACTCGCGCCTCCTTTTCTGACCGGCGACCCAGACATGTTCTTTTGCGTGCGGGCGGCGATTTGCGTTGCGGCCAGTCCGGTGCCCGTGCTGATCGAAGGCGAAGTTGGCTCGGGCAAGGAAATGATGGCGCGTCTCATTCATCACGCCAGCGGACGCGCCGGCAAATTTTACATTGTGAGCTGTGCGGCGCTCGACTCAGCAGGGTCAGCGGCGGCGATCGGCCACGAGTCGCGGTCAGAACCGCAAGCACCATCGCAAGGCGGTCTTGACTTCTCGCGGTTGGTTTACGGGGATGGTTCCCCAGGCACCCTTTTCATCGACGACGTGGGAGAGCTCTCCAAGGCGAATCAGCTGATACTGTTGCAGGCCCTTGTTGCAGGGGAGGCGTACATCGACGCGCCTGGCCGCGTTTCCCAGCTTAGGCCTGTTGCGGCAACCAGTGTTCGCTTAAGCTCTTTGGTGGAACGTGGCGAGTTTCGTCAGGACCTTTACTGGCGAATCAACGCTTTTACCCTCGAGATACCAGCCCTGCGCCGTCGTCAAGCCGACATCCCGATTTTGGCTAATTATTTCTTGCTTCGAGCTAATCCGAAACGGCGAATCAGTTTGTCCGCTTTGCGGATGCTCAGTCACTATCCGTTTCCTGGCAACGTACGTGAGCTCAAAAATTTGATGGCGCGACTGGCGATTGCGCCCTTGGAGGCCGGTGGGCATCTCGTCGACACGCCCGATGTGCGCCGTCACTTGGGCCTTGCCGCCTTGGAAACCAAGGAAGACGAGGAAAGCTCGGCCTGGAAGGCGCGCCGCGAACAAGCGCGCCGCGAAATGGTGTTAAGAACGATAGCGAGTTGCGGAGGAAACAGAGCCGAGGCGGCAAGACGTCTGGGAATCAGCCTGCGGGCGCTCCAGTATCACATCACCAAGGCAGGGCTTTCAAAACCCAGGCGCAGAGTAACTGAAGCGCTTGCGGCGACGTCACCAGTGGCGCCCGAGCAAAGCTTAAAGACTCAGCAACTGCCAGCGATCGAAGACGCGGTCGGAGCTGACGGTTCGCCACTTGAAATGGACGAGCAGCTGTTGGACTACCGACTGACCGAGACGACAGGCCGCGGCCGCACGCAATTTTCCACGGTCTGAAAGGTAAGCTGGCGAGCAGTAATTATGGAGAATGAGCGACCTGTTCGCGCGTGGCGCCTTGACATAGCAAGTCTAGTCGGCGCAGCTTTGGGGCCTACTTGCATCCTTTTGGGTCAGTACTTGGAGGGAGGAGATCCGCTTTCTCTTTTGCAGAGCACAGCGGCTCTGATCGTGATCGGTTCAACCATTGCAGCGTGTTTTTTATCTTTCACTCCGAGTTACCTTTTTGCCGCGGTACGCGATCTCGTCAAAGTCGTGGGCGAGGACGCACCCAATCCATATGACCTCATCGAGCGCATACTGGCTTACAGTATGGTCTTTCGCAAAGAAGGACCTGTGGCTTTGCAAAAACGCAGCGCGGCCGAACCCTACCCGCTGCTGGCGACAGGGCTCAACTTGCTGGCCAGCAACGTTTCCGAAGAAACACTGACGCTCGTGATGGAACGCGCGTACCATGAACGGATGCGAATGAATAATGCCGGTGCCGAAGTGTTCGAAGCCGCTGGCGGGTATTTGCCGACTTTTGGAATTTTGGGCGCCGTTCTGGGGCTAATACATACGATGCACAGCCTGGCCGACCCATCAAAGGTCGGCATCGGCATCGCCACAGCTTTTGTCGCTACCGTTTATGGAGTAGGCCTTGCGAATTTGGTTGCTTTTCCGGTCGCCAGGAAGATGCGGGCTCGCGCGCAGCGAGAAAAACAGTTGGATAAGATCGTACTGACCGGAATAAAGGGCATAAAGTCTGGTTTGATTGGTACCGCGCTGCGTCAAGTGCTGACCGAAGGCTCGATCGAGATCGGCGGTGCCCGGCCACCGATTCTGGTCAAGAGCGAGCAATCAACTAAATCCCAGGCAGCAGCTTGATAGGGCGTAGGCACGCGACAGTCGAGCGAGGGCAAATTTCATGATCGAGGCCGAAGAACCAGAAGAGCGCGGCGGACACGAATCGAGCGAGCGATGGTTGATTTCGTACGCCGACTTCATAACGCTGCTGTTTGCTCTGTTCGTGTTGCTGTATGCGGTGTCGATGGCGAGCGAGGCGGACCGGAACAAGGTGTGGCACGCGGTCGTCACGGCTTTGGGTCATCGGCCTTATATGGGAGGCGGGCGGCCCGACATGGGAGCAAGCATCAAGGGCGACCAGCCGCCAGCCGAGGAGCTGGCCGACCAAGCGCTGGCCGTCGCGCGCCGGGCGATCGAACATAGCCTTCAGGCACACGAAAACTCGGGCGTCACAGTTAAGCTTGACGAAAGCGGGCTCACGATCAGTCTTGCGGCCGCGCGGTTCTTCGAAAGCGGCAGCGCCGAAATCAATCCCAGCCAAAAACCGGTCTTGAATGCCGTGGTTGCGGCTATTTCGAAACTTAAAAACCCAATTCTGGTCGAGGGTTTCACCGATTCGATCCCGATTCACAACGAGCACTTCGAGGACAACTGGGATCTGTCGGCGGCTAGGGCGGCTCACGTACTACGCTATATTCTCGAGCAATCGAAGTTGCCCCCGGAGCAGTTGTCGCTGGCTGGCTACGGGCCTTACCATCCGATCGCCAGCAACGACACCGAAGAGGGCAGAGCCCTCAACCGGCGGGTGGATATCTTTATTCCGAGAATGAGCCTCGTAGCGAAAACGCGCCAGCCGCCATTGTCCCATTGATATGACTCAACGCTTCGAGTTTTGGCATCAGGCTGTAAACGCCGAACAGCGGCTGGTCTGGGAAAGCCTTCACGACAGTCTCGCGTCGTTTTGGCGCCGCCATCTTGGAGTGGGGATGCCGGTCGAATTCGAGCGGCTGAGTTTAGAGACGTTTGGCCGTCTGTGCGAGCTGGAACTGGGCGCCGGCTACTACACCACATTTACGGTCGGGGCGACAAGAAGCAAGGCGATGCTGGCCCTAAGCGGCTCCTTGGCGCGGGAGATTTTGGAACTTCGCCTTGGAGGAGCGACCGATGGTGAGCGAGAAGGTCGAGAGGGGTTTACTCCGATCGAAGAAGCGCTTCTCGAGCAGATAGCTTCGGTAGCGATCCAATGCATCGACCAGGTGTACACCTCGGCAGGGCTCGGCCCGGTCGGTGGAGCGAAGCGCGTGCGACGGCTGATCGATGCGGCCGCGTTCAGCCCGACCGACCATCTAGTGGTCTGTCACTTCACGGTCAGCGATCGTCCGGGGGAGAACAAAATTCTGCTCGCGGTTCAAAGCACGTTGGTCAACGCCTTGCGCCCGACGATCTCGCTCGAAAAACAAGCTCCGACCAAGACGGTCCACACGACGGCGCGTGTGGTCGAACTTCCGGTCGAGGTCGACGTCGTCTTGGGCGTCTGGCGTGTGCCACTAAAAGAACTAAGTGGCTTGCAGCCAGGCCGGGAGATTTTGCTTCCGGGCCCAAGCGAGGTCGCATTCTGGGTGGGGAAACAGCGTTTGCACGGTTTGCACATGACGGTGGAGGAGCGTCGACTGGTTTTGAAGGTAGAGCGTCGGATTAGCCCTTATGGCGAGTGCTAAAAGCGTGGAAGAAGTTGCAGTCGAGGTCAGAGCCGTGCTGGGGCGGCTCAGGCTTCCGGTGAGCGCGCTCGCCTCGCTCAAGGAGGGCGATTGCGTGGAAATCGAGCGGGTCACCGACGCTCCAGTAAAGGTAACGTTTGTGGTGAACGATAAGCCGTTCGCCCACGCAACGCTCGAGCGTCGCGAGTCCGAGCACGTGGCCGTGGTGACCGCCACGGCTCATCCTTTGGAAAAGGTGGCTGTGTTTTCAAAATGGCGTCTGAACAAGGAAAGACACCACGAAAGCTGAGTGGATTGGACAAAGCGGTAATCGTGATGCTCAACCTTGAACGCCCCGTGCTAGCCAAGGTCTTCAAGCGTTTGAGCGCCGGTGAAGTTGCACACATCTTCCGCCACTTCGAAACGGAGTTTTCCGAGCGCCAGTTTACTCAAAACCATTTTATGGCCGTAGCACGTGAGTTTTTGAAACTTGCCCGCCGCGACTCATCGAATCACCTCAAGGAGGCGATTGCTTTGGCCTTCGGCGACCATGCGTTCGACCAAATCGTGCGCTGGGACAGTTGGCGCGCTATCGCCGACCGGATCAAACCAGGGGCGCTTGCCTCGTTGCTTGCGAACGAGCGACCGCAGACGGTTGCTATCGTGCTCGGCCAGCTGCCGGCACGCTATGCCGCCGATGTTGTAGCTGAGCTCCCCAAGGAGCTTGCCGCAAAGGCGATCGAACGGCTGGCTTACGCTGAGGGGGTCAGCGGCGCGACGCTCGATGCCATATTCCAGGCGATCGAGGACAATCTCGGCGGGCAGGTGCAAGTTGGCGCAACCGGTAAAGGCGAAGGGGTTCAGCGGGCTGCCGGAGTTCTCAACCAACTCGACTCGGAGAAGGCAAACGAAATTGTCGCCGCAATTCGCCAGGCGGATCCTGACTGCGCTGCCGCCATCGAACAGGAAATGTTCCATTTTGAGGACCTGCTGCGGCTGGACAACAGGAGCCTTCAGCTCGTACTGGGTAGCTGCGAGCCAGCGCGTCTGGCGGTGGCCCTCAAGGGTTTGTCGCCAGACAAAACAGCAACCGTATTTGGAGCTTTGTCGGAGCAGGCTGCCCAGGTCGTGAAAGAGGAGATGGAGGCTATTGGGCCAGTGCCGCTTCGCGAAGTTCAGGCGGCGCGCAGAGAATTAATCAATTACGCGCTCCAGCTCGAGCGCGAAGGCAAGGTCTACGTTCGGGTGCGAGACCAGCTCGTGACGTAACTCGGTTCGTGCTGCCGGCAACGAAGCGCGGTATTTGGTAATGTGGCTGTCGAAGTTAATAGCCGCCAGGTATTTGCTGTGCAGCTTTTTGGCGGTAGCGCTGGTCTGGTCTAGGGTTCCGGCGTGGGGGCTCGAGGGAAACTTCGTGTCAGCGACGCTCTCGGGTGACCCCTATACGGCAGCTTCGGCGGCCACTGGTGTACCGGTGGATCTCTTAGCAGCAGTTGCGGGGGCAGAGAGCGGCTACCATCCGTGGGCGCTCAACATTGCTGGCAAGCAAGTGTACTGTCGCTCGCGGGCCGAGGCGCAGGCGCTTTTGGATGCGTCGGGTGATGACGTGGACATTGGGCTTATGCAAGTCAACTGGCGTCGGTGGGGCAAAAAATTTGGTCTTAGCAAGCGCGAGTTGCTCGAGCCCGTCGTCAATCTCCTGGTGGGGGCCCGCATTCTCAAGCTTTGTCTCGAACGGCAGGGAGCTCTCTGGGACCGTATCGGTTCCTACCATTCTGCCCGCCCCGCCGAGCGCTCGCGTTACAACCAGGAAGTCTACGCCGCCTACCTGCGCTACATGCGCGGCGAACTTCTTCCCGCTTCACGCTAAACATCCCATCCAGCTCGCTCGTCGATATCCTAAATTCTGATTAGCCGAAATCAAGCCACAAACTGCTTAGGCTGCAGCTTTATTTTGCCTTTGCGGGCAAACAAAGCCGCGAGTGTTGCTTTCGCATCTCAAGCCTAAAAGGCCCAACGATTTTCGAAATGTCCGTTTGCGGTATACGCGAAATTTCTCGAAGAGCTTTTCTTCGTCAGTTTCTGACCGCTACAAAACGAGGCCGAAAAAACAAACCGCGCTTTACTTGCAGCGTTGTAACGTTCTGAAACAGTTGGTTGCGTCTTCGATCCTCCAATCGTTTCCTATCGAGACGTATCACGTGTCTGACGGCCGAAGCGAACCGATAGCGGCGCTTACGGAAAAACGACGGACCGGCTCGTGCCGTTTGTGGAGAACGAAAACCTTCTTCGTTTTTTGCACTTTGGATGGAAACCGGACGGAAAAGCTTTTTCTTAAAAATCTGAAAACCTCAACTGGTGGCGCAATCGATTAAGTTTTACAACTCTCTTGGCGCGCCTCTTGCTCCAAAGCACGGGCGTGCAAGTACTGAGTCCTTACCAGATCGTGATGGAGTCAGCGCTCAGGGCGCGTAGCGCTCGAGCAGACGTACTAGCGCAAAATGTGGCAAACGCCGACACACCTAATTATGTCAGTCGCGATCTCAAGTTCGAGGACATGGTTAGGAAGCTGGTACAAGAAGAAGGCGACGTCGACAAGACCCAACAGCTGACGATTGCCGCCGAAAACCTTCGGGCAGACGGTAATGACGTCGACCTGACGCAGGCTCTAACGCGCGTTTACGAGAACGCTTTGAACTTTTACGGAACGTTGCGGCTCTATCGTGACTCGCTCAACCGGATCAAGATGGCAGCGAGCTGAGCCCGAGGCTTTGCATGGAGGCTTAAATGTCGATTGAGAGCGTCCTCGAAATAGCGTCAAGCGGTCTTGTAGCGCAGTCTCACAGAATAAACCTGGTTTCCCAGAACCTTGCCAACGCCGACTCAGTTTCCTCGCCGGAGGGTGGCCCATATCAGCGGCGGTTGCCGGTGTTCGTTGCGAGCCCGCTTCGGCAAGATTCATCAGAATTGGGCGTTAAGATGGTGGCGGTTTTGCGTGACGAAAGCCCACCCCAGATCGTTCACGACCCGTCCAATCCTCTGGCTGACGAAAAAGGCAATGTACGGCGTCCGGCGATCAATCCTGTCCTGGAGATGGTCGATCTGATCGAGGCTTCGCGCTCGTACGAGGCGAATCTGTCGGTGATCGAAAGCGCTAAATCGATGGCGCTTAAAACGATAGACCTTCTGCAATGAGTGTGACGCTTGCAATTCAGGATCTACCAGATGTAACGCCGCTTGCAACGACCGAAAGCTCCCACGCGGCCTCTGAAAGCGGCTTTAGCAAGGCTCTTGCCAAGGTTAACGAGGTGCTCAAAGAAGCCGACCGGATGGCATCGGGCTATGCAACCGGTGAGGTCGGTCTCACCGACGCGGTGCTCGCTGCCACGCGCGCTGACGTCACGTTCAGCCTTGCGATGGCGCTTCGGAACCGAGCGCTTGCGGCATACCAGGAAATCATGAACATGCAGGTGTGATCGCGCGATGGTTGAGTGGATGCGCGCAAAGCTAGCTTCCCTATGGCCGCGAATAAAAAAACTCAGAGAACGCAACCGGCTGTACTTCGATCTTTCGATCGTCGCGGCGCTGATAACGCTAGCAGTGTGCCTGGCCTTCTATGAATTCAATCCGGGGGCGATGACAGTGCTTGCGTCTAACCTTTCCGATGCCGATCGTACAGCGCTGGCTCTGCGCCTTAGAAGAAACGGAATCAAATTTGTTCTGGGTCAGGACTCGATCAGCGTTCCAGAGCGTGATCTGGCCCGTGCGCAGGCACTTTTGGAAGGCGGACCGACTTTTGGAGGAGGCACTACAGGCTTTGCGCTTTTCGATCAAGGCGGGTTTGGCCGAAGCGACTTCGAAGAGCAGGTGGCTTATCAACGGTCGCTTCAGGGCGAACTTGAGCGCACCATCATGGACATCAGGGGCATCGAAAGTGCTCGCGTGATGCTGGCGATGCCGCATCCGTCGCCTTTCGCGCTGGGCGCCCCAGAGGCCGCGCGTGCGTCGGTTCTTCTTACGACAGCGCCCGGGGCCATGATCGACACGGCTGTTGCGGGCGCTATTGCCCATCTGGTGGCTTCTTCCGTTCATGGTTTGCGCCCAGAGGCGGTTACCGTGACCGTGAACGACGGCTTGGTGCTTTATCCTCCACCGGACCGAGGAGAGCTCTCGGATGTCATTCGGGTGCGCGACGAAACGGAGACCCGGCTAAAGAACAAGGTCTCGAGCCTTCTGCAAAAAATCATGGGCGCGAGCAGATTTGCGGTAGAGGTCGCGGTTACTCTCGATACCTCGCACGCTACCAGTAAGGAGGAGATATTCGGCGATGGCAACGGCCGCGCGATCCTGAGCGAGCAGCACAGCAGCGAGCCACCGCCGACGGCGGTCGGTGGAATACCTGGGCTTACCACGAATTTGCCGCGGCCTACGCCCGCCGCGACTCCCACGCCAGCACCTGGAGCAGCGACATCGCCACCGAGTGGGGCTCCGAATTCGTCGACCGTGGTGCTCCCTCAGGCTCAGACGACGGAGCTTGCGCGCAAGGACATTATCAATTACCAGCCCTCGAAGCGCGAAATTAGCACCGTTTCAGGTCCGATGAGAATCCTGCAGATTTCGGTGGCCGTGGTTCTCGACGGAACTTATGAAGGAGGCGTTTTCGCGCCGCTTCCGCCCAAGCGCCTCGAGGCGATCAAAAATTTGGTGGCAGCCGCAGTTGGTGCGCAGGTCGATCGAGGCGACGTCGTCGACGTCGAAAGCGCGGAGCTTTCTCGTCCGTACGTGCCTCCTCCGCCAAGCCCTGCCACCCAGGTGCGGCTTCTTCTGAACAATCCGCTCTACCTCTATGGGTCGTTAGGCATAAGCGCGGCCCTCGTTCTTGGCATACTTTGGCTAATCGCGCGAAGAGTTAAACGGCGGCGCAAAGGCGCTTACACGATTGCAACAAGCGACGCGGACTTAATCAAACAAGCGGCGCGCGAGCCCGCTGGCGCTACACCCTCGTTGACGTCGATCGACGATATTCAGGACTACAACCGGTTGCGTCAGGAGATGAACCAGGAGGCAGAAAACGACCCAGAAGCTGCGGCGGCGATTCTGCGGTCTTGGATGGAGCAGGTTCATATCGCTTCGGAAGAGCGCTCCGCTGAGTCGATACCGACCGAGAAGGCGGCATGAAGGAAATGTTGCAAGAATACCATTTTCCGAAGCTCGCACAGTTGGTGGGTCGAGCATCCGAACCGGCGCATCGCCACGCAGACCGGGAATCGAAAGCTTTACGCGTTGCTGTGGAGCAAGCATACGAGCGGGCTCTAATCGAAGCCCGCCAAGCAGTTAAACAAGAGGCGCTGGCAGCATTAAAAGCGGCGCGTCAGCGCGGTTTCGAAGAGGGGCTGGCGAGAGGGCTCGAGCGCGCAACACAAGTGATTGACGCGCTCAAACGTGCGATCGCAGAGGTTGACGAAATGCGAAACGGTCTCGCCAAAACGCTAGAGACATTCTGCGTCGATCTTACCTTGGCGATCGTAAGCCGACTAATCGAGGAAGAGGTGGTGAGGGCAGAGTTCGTAAACACTTTGGTCCGCTATGGCGTCGAAGCTTTGGCGCCGCATAAACCGGTCAGGATTAGCCTTAACCCCGCGGACATCTCGATTCTGGGTGCTCGTCTAGCCGCTTTGCCCGTCGAGGCCGACGAAAGCGTTGCCCCGGGACACGCGCGCGTGGAAGCGGCGGAGCTATTTGTCGAGGGCGGGATTGATCAAGCCTTCGAGCAAATTAGAGCTTCGATTCTCAAAACGCGGGCGCGTAGAAACAAGGGCGGACGACAGCGATGACGCAAGCCGCCGAGTACATTGCCGCGCTCCCCAAGGTGTCGTTCCCAACGAAGGGAAGACTGACTCGCTCGGTGGGGCTTTTGCTAGAAGCGACCGGACCAGATTTGCCTGTCGGCGCCCTGGCGACTGTTCAAGAAGGAAGCACCAAAATCATCTGTGAAGTTGTGGGTTTTCATTCGAACCGTCTATTCCTGCTTGCCCTGAGCCGTGCAGTCAAGCTGTCGCCGGGCGCGACCGTTGCGCCGCTCCATCTTACGTTTAGGGCTGGTCCCTGGATGATGGGACGAGTGCTCGACGGGCTGGGGCAGCCGCTCGACGGAGGGCCGGAACCCGATCCTTTGGATGGGGAGGAAATCGAGCTCGATCCGCCCGTGCTGAACCCGATGGACCGGGCCGTGGTGTCGAAGCCGCTCGACGTCGGGGTGCGCGCCATCAATGGCCTGCTTACGCTAGGCGAGGGGCAGAAGATCGGCGTGTTTTCGATGCCCGGCGTGGGCAAAAGTATCCTGCTTGGAATGATGGCGCGCGGAACGGACGCCGACGCTAACGTAATCGCGCTGATAGGCGAACGGGGACGAGAGGCGCGCGAATTTATCGAAGATATTCTGGGTCCCGACGGGCTTCGCCGCTCGGTGGTGATCGCCGTCACTGGCGATATGCCGGCGCCGATGTGGATAAAAGGGGCAGCACTGGCCACAGCGATAGCCTCGTTTTTGCGCAAAAACGGCAAGCGCGTGTTGCTGCTCATGGACAGCTTGACGCGAGTCGCGATGGCTCAACGCGAAGTGGGACTCGCAAGCGGCGAACCGCCGACCGCCCGCGGCTATCCTCCCTCAGTTTTCGCCTTGATTCCTCGTTTAGTCGAACAAACGGGCGGCGCTAACGGCTCGGGCAGCATCACCAGCATATATACCGTGCTGCTCCACGAAGAAAACGACCCGATCGGAGAGCTCGCCAAGTCGACGCTCGACGGCCATATCGTGCTCAGCCGTGAGCTTGCATCCCGAGGACATTACCCAGCTATCGATCCGTTGAGCTCGGTCTCGCGCGTGGCCCATCGCGTGAGCTCACCGGAACACAACCGCGCTAGGATGCGCTTTCTGGACCTTTATGCGCGATGGCGAGAAGCGGCTGAGTTGATAGCACTAGGCTCCTACAACCCTGGTACGGACCGGCGAATGGACGAGGCCGTGGCCGCGCATGAAAAACTTGAAACTTTTCTCAGACAAGACATGAACCAACGAGTGACTCTAGAAGAGAGCGTGCGAGAGCTGGAGGAAGCGGTCAGCTGATGGGTGCCAAAAGCCTGATAGATCGTCTGGTGAAAATACGAGGAATCCACCTCGAGCGCGAAACCTATCGTCTTAGGTCGAAGGTCGATGCGCGATGCTCGCTTGAGCGAGCGGAAAACTCGGCGCAGACAATCGCGCGGCAGGTGTTGGAAGAGGCAAAAGTCCTTTCGGATCTAGCCATCTTGGGGGAGGCACGCATAAAAAACGCGCGCTGCGCCAGTATCCTTAGCCGCGAAATAGCCAGCACGAGTCAACGCGTAAAACAAATTTATTACCGTTACGTCGCCGCCCAGAAGCTCCAGCGAGCGTTGGCGCTGCGAGAAGACCGGGCTCGTGAAGACAAGCTCGACCGAGAGAGCGAACAGTTTTTGGGATGGCGACGCACACGTTGCCGGGAGAGTCACTAAATGGAGCATCTAATTAGCGTCGTGGCAACGCATCTCGGGTTATCTGAGCCTCGCTCGAGCCTGACCCCACGTCAGTCGGTCCAGGTAGACAGCGACGATTTCGGGACGATGCTGGGGGGTGCGCTAAGGCCAGGCGCGACGCACGAACCTTTCAGACCCGCGGCCGTAAGCCAAACCAGCCGTGAGCCTGCTTCCACGGTCCATCAGGGCGCGCGCAAAGACCTTTTGCCTTCAGAGACGAGCATGGCGTCGCCAAGCCGCGGCCAAAAATCGGGCGGGGAGCGAACTGGTCGATCCACGAACGCGCCGAAAACAGTGACTGGAAGCTCATCTGATACACAAGAAGTCCACTCAGCAAAGTCGGCAACGAAAAGGGCGAACACGGATCAGCCTGACCGTGCAAACGGTAACGGACAGCCTTCCGGATCGAGCGAGTCATCAAAGGGATCGGATTTTGTTTCTGGTTCACCCGCTGGAGGTGCCAAACGGAGCGGGAGTCCGATTGGGAAGGATGGCGAAAAAAACGTTTTCTCCCAACGTAGACAGTTTCAATCCGAAAAGAGTCCATCGCAGGCTCAGAAGGATTCGTCCAATTTTCAAAAAAAACCTCAGCAAAACGCTTCCCAGCAACAAAATTCGCAGGGGCAGGGCGCGCAGCAGCAAGGCTCCGAGGCGCGAAGCCCGAGCAAAGACGCGGCCGACAGTACCGCTGTTGTCAACGGTGGCTCAGACAAAGGCGGCGTTGTCACGCCGAGCAGTGGGATGCCGAATGACGGTTCGCGTTTTTCGATAAAAAAGGTTTCGCAGCCGTCAGGCCCCGAGCAGGATGCGCCGGTGAGCGCGAATGCTGAAAGCGCTAGGCCACAAGGTACGTATCGCGCTGTGGCGCAGACAGCAGACTTGCAAAACGCAAGCAAGCGCGGAGACGGGCAAACCGACCCCGTGCAAAAAGAAATTGGGACACAAGTTTTTAGCGATAAAGGTATCTTGCAAGTTGACTCAGGGGAAGAACCTAAGAAAGGCGCAAGCGCACCCCATATCTCCGAGTCGAGAACGGCCTTGTCGGCTAGCGCGACCCCTGAAAAAGCGGCAGGCGCGGCAACACGGGAAAACGATAAGGCGATCAACCCGAGCTCGATTGGCGAAATGGTGTTTAAAAACCTGCCTGAGACGCGAGGCTCGTACGCTGACTTGCTGCGCTACAGCACGTCAGCTGGCGGTGAATTACTTGGGCGGGTCGGCAAGCCGCCGATGATGTCTTCGACGAGTTATGGGGAGTTAGCGCCGGCGAATGAATCGCGCGTGGTTCAATCGCTTGAAGCTTATGCTCGGTTTACGGCTGCGGAAGGCGGAGTTCATGTGGCTCATCTTGTAGTGGAGACGGGAGAGTCGAGTACGCGCGCCGTCGTGCGCGAACAAGCGGGAGCGGTCGACGTTCGCGTGGTGACTTCCAGCACAACAAGCGCAGACGCAATAACGAGCGAGCTTCCAACTTTGCAAAAAGCTTTGGACGCCACGGGCGTGAGGCTTAAAAGCGCACAGGTTTACAGTGAAGGCAAAGACGCAGAGGCTGAAAGGCGCAGTGGGAATTGGATGAACGAACGATCGAAGGGCAATTTGCGCGATCTTTCGAGTGAAGAAGTTTTTTTGATCAAGGAGAGTCAAAGATGACGACAGGCATCGCAAGTTTAATGGGTGCGGCGGGAGGAGCACTTTCTTCTGCCATCGGTGGCGCAAGCGCGACTTCGAGCTCTGCTCCAACGCTCAGCGAAGCCGACTTTTTGCGGATTTTGACCGCAGAGGTTCAGAACCAGGATCCGACCACTCCAGTGGATCCTACCCAGTTTGCGAGCCAGCTCGTTCAGTTTGCAGATTTCGGAGAGCTGCAAAGCATCAATAACACCTTGCAAAATCCGCCCCAACCGACGCTTGCGCAAAGCGCAGCGGCATACGTGGGACGTTCCGTCGTGGCGTCCGGTAACCAGATAGGTGTGGCAAGCGGTAAAGCGACTTCGATTCTTTTCACTCCCCCTGTTGCCGGCAACTACACCGCGATCATCGCCAACGCAAGCGGCACTCCCGTAGCCAGTGTTACACTCAAGAATCTGCAGGCGGGTCAGTTGCAGACGTTTACATGGAACCCTCCCTCGTCAACACCCTCTGGTACCTATACCGTGTCGATCGTCGGCGCTAACGGGGCGCCGGTCACAGGTTTGCAGGAGATGGGAGTAGTTCAGACCGTGTCGACCTCGCAAGGCAGCGTGGTGCTCAATCTGGGAGGGTTGGTTATTCCAGCAAGCGCCGTGACCGCGATAGGACAAGTGAGCGCGGCGCAATAGTTTTGAGTTTTCAAGGAAGGGAGAAAGCATCATGTCGGAAGGTTCTCTTTCAATTACCGGGACCGGGCTTCAAGGTGTCGATACCGCGCTCCAGGCGGTTTCGGACAATGTGGCGAACGTGAACACGGATGGGTTTAACTCCGAGACCGTAGAGTTCGGGACGATCCTTGGCTCATACGTAAACGGCAACGAGATCGGCGGCGGAGTTCAAGCGCTCGGCGTGGCGCGAGACTTTAGCCCTGGAGCTATCGTGCAGACGAGCGACCCAACTAACATGGCGGTTCAGGGCAACGGCTTCTTCATCTACCAGACGCCGGCGGGTCTGCAAGTTTACTCGCAGAACGGCGGCGTGAACGTTGCCGCGGATGGTACGCTCGAGGCGGCTAACGGCTACAAGCTTTTGGGTTATGCGCTGAGTCCCAATGGCACACGCGCTGGTACCTTGAGCCCCATCAAGATTCCGCAGGGGCTTTCGGCGCCACAAGCGTCGACGTCGATCACGCTTAGCGGCAATCTAAACGCGTCCGATCCGGTGATCACCGGCACGGCGATTAACCCGAGCGATCCCACCACTTATGACGCTTCGGTTAGTGTAACCGTCTACGATAGCGTGGGCACGAGCCATGTGGTCACGTTTTATTTCCAAAACGCCGGAGCAGGAGCCTCCCCTGGCACAGAACAATGGAATTGGTTGGCGACTCTCGACGGGTCTACTGCTGGTTTGAGCAATAACACAGGCTCCTTCACGTTCAACACCAGTACGGGGACGATTAGCTCAGGTGGCGTGCCAGCAAACCCGCTCACTGCGACTCCAGCGGGTGCCGCTCCTCTCTCTTTGAGCCTCAACTTCAACGCGCTTACCCAGTTCGCCAGTGGCGACGCCCTGTCGGGTTCCGCTAATGGTGCGCCTGCAGGAACTCCGCAGCAAATAGAGATAAGCAACAATGGCGTTATCTCCGTATCCTATTCGAACGGCCAGAAAGTGGAGGTTGCGCAGGTGGCGCTGGCTACATTCACCGGTACGCAGGGGTTGGCATTGACCCAAGGCGGAATGTACGAGGCCACCGCTAGTTCCGGAACACCGACGATAGCCACCCCAGGTGCGGGTGGTGCGGGGTTGATCGAAGCGAGCGCAGTCAACAGCTCAAACGTCTCGCTCTCGGCCCAGCTCGTCAATTTAGTGGTTTTGCAAAACGATTACGAAGCGAATGCCAAAGCGCTACAGACCGAAGCGAGCGTACTCGCCAGCATTTTAGGCATCCAGATTCCTCCGGTCTAAGCGAAATTAACCTCGAGTAGGGAGAAGGCAAGGGTGACGGGCAAGATCGGATACGCAGTCGCCTTGGTCGCGACGATCCTGGCGGCCTTCTTTGGCTACGAATATTACTTCGCCGACACTCACGCCAAGGGTAATGGGGCGCCTACGCCTCCCGTGTACGTAGAAATTCCGAGCCTAAGCGTGCGGCTGGCAGATACGGGCACCGAGCATTACATCAAGGTCACGCCAGTGCTCGCTGTCAAGAAGGGTAGCGAGCAGCTGATCAAAGACCGGCTGCCGGTGGTGCGCGACTTGATGGTTACCGTGATAAGCGCAAAGCAGTCGTCCGAGTTGATGACGCCGCAAGGCAATGCGGGGCTTAAAAAGGAGCTGGTAGAGGCGCTCGATCGTTCGTTTCATGACGGCGTCGTTGCGGTTTATTTCAGCGACTACTTGGTCGAATGAAGCTTTCAGCAAAGCGAACGCTTATCGGATTTGGAGTTTTGGCGCCGATCGTAGCGCTCGGCTCCGAAGCCCGCGCTTTTACGGTAAGTATCGACACTGGAGCACGGGCGGCGGAGCCGCTCGAGGTGGCGGCGCTACTGACTCTTGTCGCCATTGCCCCCGCGCTTGTGGTGATGCTCACCTCGTTTACCCGGATCGTGATCGTTCTGTCGCTTCTGCGCCAAGCGCTTGGTCTCCAGCAGACGCCGCCAAATGTGGTGCTGACGGGTCTTGCGTTGTTCCTGAGCGTTCTAGTCATGGCGCCCACGTGCCAGAAGATAAAGAGCGACGCGCTAGATCCATACCTGGCAGGAAAGCTCGAGCCAGCGGTAGCGATCGAGCGCGCCCAGGCTCCGCTTAGAGCGTTTATGTTGCGGCAGACCAGACGGGAAGATGTGGAGATGGTTCGAGGGCTGCTGGCGAAAGCAAAAATCGACGCAGCTAAAGAGTCGCCCGAGACTTTACCGTTTTACGCGCTGGTGATCGCCTTCGTGTCGAGCGAGCTTACCGCGGCCTTTCGCGTTGGCTTTCTAGTTTATCTGCCTTTCTTAGCGATCGACCTCGTCATTTCCTCGGTACTTATGGCGCTCGGCATGTTTATGCTGCCGCCCGGTATCATCTCCGTGCCGCTCAAATTGCTCATCTTCGTGATGGCGTCGGGATGGCCCACGTTACTGGGAAATCTTGCCGCAAGCTTTACTTAAGCGCGAGGGTTGCGTGGGAGAAGTTCGATGACAGAGACGCTGGCAACCGACTTGTTTCATGCTGCATTGACGGTCGTGCTCGAAACGGCAGGGCCTCTGCTGTGCCTGATGACCGTGACCGCGGTGCTGATCGGCGTGCTGCAAGCGGCCACGCAGGTGCAGGATGTGAGCGTATCTTTTACGCCAAAACTGTTCGCCGCAGTAATTGGCTTGTGGCTTGGATCGCACTGGGTTTTGCGCCAGCTCGAGAGTTTTATGCATCGGGCTTTGAGCGCGATTCCGTGGATAGTGACAAGATGACGCTCTCGTTCGCCGATGACGCCGCTTTAGCGTTCGCCCTGCTTTTTGCGCGAGCGAGTGGAATGACGATGGCGTTGCCATCGATGCTCGGCGTGAAGGTGCCGGTGCGGATGCGGCTTCTGCTTGCCGCTTTGTTAGCGAGCGCCTTGATGCCTATCGCGCGGGTCGCGAAGCCAGCCTATCGCACCTCGACAGAGATAATCGGGCTAACGATGGGAGCGGAGCTCGTCACAGGGGCGTTGCTCGCGTTTTTCGCATCCTTGATTGGAGGTGCCGTCCTTGTCGCAGCGGAAACGATCGCGGGCGCGATGGAGCTTTCCTCGGGTCCGATTTTGCGCCAACTGAGCCCGCTCGGCGGTTTGGCGACGCTTCCCAGTCCGCTTGCGGACGGAATCAACGCCTTGGCAGTGATGCTTTTTTTCGTGGCGGGACTTCATCGAGCACTTATCTTTGCCTTGGGAGCAAGCGTGGAAGTCACTCCTCTCGGAGCTTTAGCCTCGCCAAGCAAAGCGCTGCTGTTGAGAGCAAGTGCAGAAATGTTTTCTCTGGCGCTGAACATCGCCCTGCCACTGCTCGTGCCGTTGCTACTTCTGGGGCTTACGCAAGGCGTACTGTCACGGTTCGCACCTCAAATGAACCTTTTGATGGCGGGTCCGTCCGCGATGATCCTGGCGGGTCTTGAGCTTATGTTGCTGTATTCGGGCAAGCTCGGCGTCGGGCTGATGCAAGTCTGGGAGCGCGCGGTCGGCTTGGTGTTAGCGTTGGTTCATGGCTGACAGAGACGACAAAACGTACGCTCCGTTGCCGCGGCGCAGACAACGCGCACGCGAGCAGGGCGAAATTGCTCGAAGTCCCGAAATGACCGGTGCGATCACGTTTCTGATAATCGCGTTGGGGTTTTCGGCGGCGACGTCCACGATCGCAAATTTTACGGTGTACGTTTTTCGCGCCGCGATAGGCTCGTGGGCAAGTCCCAACGCAACAAGCGGCGTAGAGCGGTCGTTAGTGTATGCGACGGTCGCGTTGCTAGCAGCACTGGCGGTAAACGCGACGGTCGGAACTTTGGCCGCGATTTCCCAGGGAGGAGTCGTTTTCGCGCCGATGCGCGCGCTGCCTGATTTGGGTCGCGCGAGTCCAGCTCGCTATTTGAGCCGCGTCTTTTCCCCAGCTTCGCTGCTCGACCTGGCAAAGACGCTGATCCGAGTTGCCGCGATCGCGTACCTCGGATGGTCTACCGCGCGCCAGGCGTTGGGGCTCGACTTCGCTCAAGCAAGCCTCGCCAGCGCTCTGCTTACTTTAAGCTACTGCGCGCGTCACTTTCTGTTGCTCAGCGGAGCGGTCGCTCTGGCCGTCGCGGCTTTCGATTACCTCTATCGAAGGTATGAGTACGAGCGGGAACTAAGGATGACGCGCCAGGAGTTCATGGACGAGCTGAAACAGGAACTGGGAGACCCACGCGTGAGACGAGCAATACGCCGCGCCCAGCAGCGCGCGCACAAGCGGATGCGCGGAGTCTCTCAGGCGGCGACCGCGACGGTAGTTCTGGTTAACCCCACGCATATCGCCGTGGCTCTGCGTTATCGTCGGGGATTCGACAAGGCGCCGCTCGTAGTTGCGAAAGGGGCGGGCGAGGGAGCAAGCCGAATCGTTTTGATCGCTAGGCTCGCTGCTGTACCTGTGGTAACGAACCGGCCGCTGGCGCGCGCGCTTTACCGCAGCGTGGAGGTCGGCGACTTTATTCCCCAGCAGTTTTACCGAGCGGTCGCCGAGGTTCTGGCATTCGTGATTCGTTCGACAGCACAAGGCCAGGGTAAGCCGGGTTCGGCGAGCTCGACATATGGTGCGCAAAAAGACGAGTCTCGATCGAATAACCACGACGGCTTAGAGTCAGCTGCTGATTTCGGTCTCGGCGACGACGGCGACAAAGGCCTGGGAGTCGATTAGGGGGAGTTTTGCTCGATGGCCGCGACCCAAAAAACAGTTTCCTGGATGACGCCCTCCGAGCTCGCGCTGCCGGCCGCTGCGCTTTTAATCTTGGCGGGAATGTTGGCTCCGGTAGGGCCGACTTTGCTCGACATCTTGTTGTCTTTTTCGATTGCTTTGTCGCTGACAGTGGTGGTGGTAGCGGCCTCGAGCAGGCGCTCGCTCGACTTTTCGGCGTTTCCCACCGTGCTACTGGTCGCCACGCTTCTGCGGCTGTCGCTCAACATCGCTTCAACGCGTCTTATCTTGCTTCACGGCGACCGTGGACCCAGTGCTGCGGGCACGGTTATCGAGTCATTCGGCCGCGTTTTAGTTGGCGGAAACTACGCGGTCGGAATCGTCGTGTTCGTGGCGCTGGCAATCATCAACTTCGCGGTGGTGACGAAAGGAGCAAGCCGCGTGGCTGAAGTCGCTGCCCGCTTTACGTTGGATGCGATGCCGGGCAAGCAGATGGCTATCGATGCCGACCTGAACGCGGGCATAATCGGCGAGGAAGAGGCGCGCAGACGTCGGCGCGAGCTTGGCCGCGAGGGCGATTTTTACGCCGCGATGGACGGTGTGGGTAAGTTCGTTCGAGGCGACGCCGTAGCGGCGATACTTATAATGGTTATCAACTTGGTGGCAGGCCTCTTCATCGGGATTTTCGAAAAGGGTCTGTCATTCGATGATGCGGTTCACACTTACACCATCCTGACGATCGGCGACGGGCTTGCGGCCCAAATTCCGGCTCTGTTGACGTCGACGGCAGCGGGGCTGATCGTGTCTAGCTCGGCTGGGGAAGCTGACCTGCCCAACACGATCGGCCAAGAGTTTTTTCGCAACCCTGGGGCTTTGTTCGGTGCCAGCGCTTTGCTCGGCCTGGTGGGCGTGTTGCCGGGCTTGCCCCACGTTCCATTCTGGTTCATGGCGCTTTTGATTGCCGGGCTTGCGTATCGCGCGCGCACGCTTGCGGCGGCGACCGAGCCTCTTGCACCTGCGGTCAAGCCGGAGGCTGAAAAGGGTGCGTCCGACTTGTGGCCCGACATTCTGCGGCTTGAACTGGGCGCCGCCCTGGTGCCTTTCGTCAACGAGCCGTGGCGCCTGACCGAACGAATCAAGGCGTTGCGCCCAAAGCTGCGCAGCGAGCTCGGGATCGTGATGCCTGCAGTGCGAATCGTAGACAATCTTTCGCTTGAGCCGAACGTGTATCGGATCGTTCTTCGCGGTGCCGAAGTTGCGCGCGGTACTTTGAGGCCAAGCATGCATCTGGCAATTCCCGGCCCACGCGGCGCCAACCCCGCCCTCAAGGGGATTGAGACGGTCGAGCCGGCCTTTGGGTTGCCCGCTCTTTGGATCGCCAACGACCAGCTCAATCTTGCGCGTCAGAGCGGCTACACCGTGGCGGACGCCTTGACCGTGCTCGTGACCCATTTTTCGGAGGTAGTTCGGGCCAATGCATCCGAAATCATCACTCGCAAAGACGTGGAGAGCATGCTAGAGCAGGCTCAAAAACTCACACCCCGGATCGTCGAGGAGCTTTCGGGCCTAGGAATTCATCTAGGCACAGTCTATCGCACACTGCAGCTTCTGCTTTCGGAGCGCATCCCAGTGGCCGACCTTCCCGCGATTCTAGAGGCTATCGCGGCAGAGGGTGCGGTCGCTAAGGATCCGGCCGAGTTGGCGGAGCGAATTCGACCCCGAATTGCTCGAATCATCTGCGAACCTTTGCGCCGCCCCGACGGAGCGTTGGTCGTAATAGTGGTGGATCCGGAGCTAGAAGCGCCTTTTTTCGCGGCCGCCGGTGCGGAACAGCCGATGCCGACCGATCCGGCTTTCCTGCGGCGCCTGAGCGAGGCTCTGGCCAAGGCAATGGGCGAGGCTGCCGCAAAAGGCGAAAATCCCCCAATTGTAGTGTCGCCGCAAATTCGGCGGATGTTTGAGCGAGTGGCGCGCCGCACGGTCAAGCACGCGGTGGTGCTGGGCGCCAACGACATTCCAAGCAGCGTACCACTTCTTGTGGTTGGGAGAGTCAAGTGATGAAGCCATCCGCGGCGGCACTTGGTCAAAGCGGCACGAAGATTTCCGATCCTAGGCCGTTCTCGCGCGATGATTCGTCGCATCGCAGGAACCCTGGCGCGAGCCAGGACGCGACGGCTTTGGTGGAAAGCCACCTTCCGTTGGTTGCCAGTATGGTCGATCGCGTTTGGGTGTCGCCGCGACTTGGGCTTACGCGCGACGATCTGCTGTCGGCTGGTGCTTACGGCTTGCTGCTGGCCGCGCGGCGGTTTGACCCGACCAGAGGGATCGCCTTCGGCGTGTTCGCGCGCTCCCATATCCAGGGCGCCATTTTGCGCGAAATCAACCAGGCAAAGCAGGCGCTCGGGTTCGCCCCAGACGAGATGATCGCCTTGGTCGACGAAAGCGTGGAGCCAGACATGTTGCCTGACCGTGGGGCGCAGACTCAAGTCGACGCGGCTCAGATCTCAGAGGTCCGCGAGCTGATGGAGTACTTACTTACGCCGGAGGAGCGGCTTGCGCTTGCGCTTTATTTTTACGAAGAGCTCACGCTCAACGAGATCGCCGCGGTGGTGGACGAACCGCCGCACGCGGTGGCCCGCCGGATCAAAGTCGCGCTGGAAAAGCTCAAAGCCGAGATGGTGGAAAGGAGAAGGTGATGTACGGGCTTTACTTGGCCGCCTCGGGAGCGGCAAGTCAGCTTCTTACGCTAACCATGAGCACTCATAATCTGGCCAACCTGAGTACACCCGGTTACCGGCGTCGAGAGTTGCCGATCGGGAGCGCAACCGCCGCTGGTTCGCCGTACGTGTACGCAACAACCTCGGACGCCCCTTTGGTGAGCGCCTTGCAAGGCCGGCTCGAGCGCACGGACAATCCGCTCGACATCGCCATAATCGGGCCCGCGTTTTTGGCGGTGGAGGACGACTCTGGAGCAGAGGTTTACACACGCGACGGTGAGCTTGCCCTCGATGCCGACGGCACGCTATTGGCGGCGGGCAAACCGTTGCTCCAGATCAATGGCGGACCTATCAAGCTGCCACCAGGTCCGATTACGATATCGCGCGACGGGTGGATTAGCGTCAACGGTATTCCCCAGGCGAGAATGAAGCTTGCCGATCCTGGGGATGTCGCGATGAAACCGATCGGAGATTCCTTGTACCAGCCCTCCGACGGCAGCGTTCTGCCACAGGCATCCTCGGGAAGTGCAGTCGAGCAGATGTACTTAGAGATGCCGGAGGGGAGTCCCGTAGCCGCGATGGTGGGGATAATCAACACCAACCGCACTTACGAGGCGGCGATGCGGGCGATATACACGATCGACGCAGAACTGCAGAAAGCGACGCAAGTTTTTACGTTGAACGTCTGAGCAATTGTAACGCAAGGAGGATACGATGCTTGAGGCGATGCACGTTGCAGCTACTGGTATGCAAGCGCAGGAAACCCGAATCCAGGTGTTGGCAAACAACTTGGCCAACGCCGACACACCGGGTTTCAAAGTCTCGAGGGCTCGCTTTCAGGACTTGCTCTATGTTGAGGAACGACTGCCGGGTTCACAGTCTTCGCAGATTAGCTTTGTGCCTACCGGTACGTCGATCGGCCTCGGTACTCGTACGGCGTCGGTGGACAAAATTATGACCGAGGGCAATCTGGAGCAGACAAACAATCCGCTCGACGTGGCAATTCAGGGCGATGGCTTTCTGCAAATCCTTCTCCCCAACGGGACGTTGGCTTACACTCGGGACGGCAGTCTGCGCCTGAACCAAAACGGGCAACTCGTAACCCTCGACGGCTACTTGCTCACGCCGGCTATAACGATACCCCAGGGCACAAGCACGCTCGCCAACAGCGGGGTGACGATCGCGCCGGGCGGACAGGTGTCGGTGCAGCTCAACAATCAGCCGGTTCCGACCCAGGTGGGGCAAATCCAACTCGTACGGTTTCTGAACCCCTCGGGCTTGCAGCCTCTGGGGCAGAATTTATACCAACAAAGCGAAACTTCGGGGCCGCCCCAAATTGGAATCGCGGGGGAAAATGGCTTCGGCACGATCCTCCAGGGGTATCTCGAGATGCCTAACGAGAGCGTGGTGCAGGAAATGGTTGGCTTGATCGAGGCGCAGCAGGCGTACGAGGCCGGCTCGAAGGCGGTTCAGATGAGCGACCAGATGTATAGCACGGCGAACAATCTCGTCCGCTGAGGGAGGTTACGCGGGATATGAAAGGTCTGAGCTTCGATAAGCCGCACGCGCAAGGGTTTGGCTTCGGAAAAATTAGCGATCGTGCGGCGTTCGATGGAACGTTCAACTGGCGCGAATGGATCGACCCAGGCAAGCCGGTCGCGCCTGACCGTGCGAGAAGGAATTGGTCGCATCGCGCCGTGCCGCTCGCGATACCGCTTTTACTGGTTTTGAGTGGGAGTCGGCCGTGTTCTGCTGAGAACAACGCGCCTGCGGCGCGACACCATGTGGCGCACGCAAGGCCGGCGAAGAAAAACTCGGCAGAAAAAGCCGCAGGCAAGTCGGCGGAAAGCCCCCAGGTTCAAGACGCGCTGCGCAAGGAAATAATCGCACATTTGGCCGGGCTTTTGCCCGCCGGAACAAGAATTAAAGACGTCAAGCTTCAATGTGAAATAACCAAACAGACCAAGTTCAAGAGCTTGGCTCCCGGCATAACGCGCTTGGTTTCTCCTAACTTTCTGGTGGAGCTTGACGATGGGGGCCAACAAAAACTTTGCACGGCTAGCGTCCAGGCTGAAAGGGAAGTACTGTTCGCCGTAAGAAACGTTCAATTAGGCGAACCGGTCAGTGCGAAGGATTTCGCACCGCGATGGGTTGACGCGTTTTTCGGCGCACCCGGTGCCTTGGACCGATTGCCGGATCTTCATGGCGCGGTCGCGGCAATGCCGATCCAGGCGAATCAGCCCCTTTATTCCACTTCGTTGCGCCGTCCCACCGCGGTTCGACCAGGTGACATGGTCGCTGTTTACGTCAAAAACGGTGCGGTGCGAGTCCGAGCGATGCTTCAGTCGCGTTCGACCGCGTCGGTCGGCGATACGGCAATCGTAGTCAATCCTCAGACGGGCGTCCCCGTCGTGGTGAAAGTGACCGGTGTGCGCACCGCTGAAATGGTGATGGAGCAATGAAAAGGCTGACCATTTTCGTTTTGTTGTTAGTAGCGCCATTTTGCGGTTGTTCGGCAATTCCTGTGGTCTCTTCGCTTCCAGGGATGGTGGCCGACGTTTTCGACCCAGGACATAAAGTCGTTGCCCGCGACGAACAGGATCCTTCACTCGGGGGCGATAAGGACGAGCCTCCAGGCCTCATTAAACCCGATGACTTCCCGCTCGAAAGTCAAACCGTGACGCCCGAAGCGCAGCCTTCATCCAGGTTGGATCCACCGTCCGGCAACGTCGTGAAGGTAGCATCCAAAGCGGCGGACCCTCCCCCTACTGATTCCGCTAGCAGGCGGCGAGCCGAAGAATTCTATCGTCACCAGGAACTGGCAATGTCCAGCGGAATAACGATCACGCCCCATCAGACAGCGGAAGGGCTGCCTAGCGACGGTACGATTCCGATAAAGCTTGCGACAATCAGCGCGGTGAGCGACGTAAAAGCCCACCAGGTAGGCGACATCGTAACTGTAAATATCTCGGAGGCGATCAACGGTCAGGCCCAAGCGAACACGAACTTGAGCAACGCTCGCACCACGAAAAGCGGACTGCCGGGATTTTTCGGCGCCACTGCGGCTTTGGCCTCCCACAACCCATTTTTGGACACTCAGAATTTGGTCAACGCGACATACAACCAGTCGACCCAGGGCGGTGGAGCGATGACCGCGAGCGATACGTTCACGGCCAACGTGAGCGCCGTAGTGGTGGCGCTGACGCCGTCTGGGAATCTCTACATAAAAGGTGATCGCCGAGTCCTAATCCATGGCGAGTACGACGTAATTCACCTAAGCGGAATCGTCCGTCCACAGGATTTAGACTCGAACAACACGGTGCCGTCGAACTTGGTCGCTAACCTTCATTTGACTTTCAGCGGAAAGGGTCACGTTCACGACCAACAGCGCGCTGGCGCGGGAAGCCGTCTATTGGATTGGCTATGGCCGTTTTAGCTCGATTTCGACTCGCTTTTGGAATCTTGTTTACGATTTTGATTGGCGGCTCGCTGAGTTTCGCACAGTCGACGTCTGACGAGTTGAGGGCGACTTTTGAACCTCAGTCGGCAGAGAGTCGCGAATTGTCGCTCGAGCGTTCGCAGCGGCCTGTCTTCATAACGCCGCCAGGCGGAATCTTCGGTTTTCGCCAGGGGGGAGGTCCCGATACGGTAGCCCTGTCTACCATCGCACATGTTCGCGGTGGGCGCATGAATCACCTGATGGGCGTAGGATTGGTAACAGGCCTTCAGGGCACGGGCGATACGATCGAGACGCTCTTTTCGACTCAGTTCGAACTTAATCTGCTCAAGAATTTTGGAGTAAACCTGCCCTCGATCTTGAACCCCGAGCTCGAAGTGCAAACGCGCGACGTAGCCACCGTAGTAGTTACGGCCGAACTGCCGCCATTTGCGCGCGTGGGCTCGCGAATCGATGTTCTAGTGTCAGCGATGGGCGATGCCCGGTCGCTTCAAGGAGGAACGCTGATACTGACCCCTCTGCAGGGAGCTGACCGTAAAGTTTATGCCCTGGCGGCAGGCCCGGTAAGCATCGAAGGTTACTTCGCGGGAGCCCCTGCCGGTGCGTCGGTGCGGAAAAACTTCCAGACCGTCGGCCAAATCCCTGGTGGCGCGACAGTTGAGAGAGAGGTGCCGAACGAGTTCAGCCAAAGAAGAACGGTGGAACTCGACCTTGACACGCCGGACCCGGCGATGGCGATGCGCGCTGCCAGAGCGATTGGAGCAGCCTTTCGCGACGCGCAAGTGCGGGTGGAGGACCCAGGAGCTCTGGCGATCGAGCTGCCGCCGTGGATGACGCCCACCCAGTTCGCAGCCGCGCTCGAAAACATACGGGTTGAGACCACCGAGTCGGACAAAGTCGTGATCGACGAGCGGACCGGTACCGTTGTGGTCGGAGGCATGGTAACCGTCGGTGAAGCTGCTATAAGCCACGGTAACCTGACGGTGGTGATAAAGCCGGAACTCAGGGTGTCTCAACCTGGGGCATTCAGCCCGGGCAGGACCGTTGCAATGCGCACCGCACAAATCCAGGTTTCCGAGGATCAGGGGCAGTTCTTCATGATGCCGCGACAGGCTAGCGTGGCACAAATAGCCGAAACGCTAAATGCGGTAGGGACCAAACCTGGCGACGTTATCGCGATCTTCGAAGCTTTAAATGCTGCGGGTGCACTCCATGGACGCCTGATTATCCGATGACGTGGCCTTTCGAACTGACTGATGGATGATACGAAAAGGTAAAGCGATTGATTACAGAACAACGAAAGCGAACTTAAGCGAATGGTACCGACGACGAGGGAGTTCTATGACGATCGAGATGGGTTCGATCTTTAACCGCCAGTTGTTCGCCGTTTCAGGACGCACGCCTCCAAGCGCTTCCGAAGCAGCTAAGGGTTTTACCCGAATCTTTGCGGCCAAGCTTACCGCAGCGATGCGCCATTCGCTGGCTCCCGAAGAGGGTGGAAGTTTAGGTCTAGGTGGCGGTCCAGCCGATATTTACGGCACTTTCCTCGACCAGGCGGTCAGCGCCGTGATCGCCGGTTCGGGTGCGATGAAACCGCTCAATCAGATGCTGGAGAAAGTTCTTGAAGGCAGCGCTTCGACGGCGAAAGCTAATTCGAACACCTCCAAGGCGAAGAGCGCCGACTCGAAGCGCGCCCATCAAACTGGAGATGGGCACAATGGAAATATCGCTTTTTTTAGTCGAGTTGCCGCTGCACGTTATGGTGTCCCGAGTGTAGTCGGCACGAATTATGCTGCGACAAGCCAAATGGTGTCTTCAGGGGTGAAGGTATCAGCCAATGAGGCCAAAGCCGATTCGCGGGGCCCTCTTCTGCTTCCTCCACCGCCAAGTGGCAAATACTTCTTGCCTCCTCCGCAAACTGCCGACTAGGGGGCTTTAGCGATAACAAATTCGCAGCCGCCTTTACGTGGTGAAGCGCGCTAAAAACGTAAGAGCGATGTAGGCGCTGGGGCGAGTAGAAAAGATGTCTAACACGATCCTCGACATAATTTTGCAAGGTAGACCACTGGTTACAACCGAAACCGGCCAGGCAACTGCGAGAGTCGACCAGGCAAGACCGCCGTCGTCGATACAGAACGAGCCTCAAAACAACGTCTGGCAAGAAGCGGGTGCCACTGACCAAGCGAGCCTTTCTACTGAGGCGGTCTGGCTTGGGCGAGCTGTAACAACGCTCCGAAATGTTACGTCGTTTCGGCCCGAATTGGTGGCTAAGATTCGCTCTGCACTCGAAAATGGTAGCTACAGTCCGGATATCAACGAAGTTGCCGCGGCAGTGGCCAAGGCGCTCAAAAGCACATAATCGCGTGACGGTCGCCCAAAGAATCATTGGTTAGAGACAATGCGGGTAGATATGGGACTTGACGAGTCATCGACAAAGCAGAGACCTGCGCAGCGCTATGTCGATTACGTGGTCGAAAGTCTGGGAAGCGTTACTAAGCTTTCGGCAGCAACGGCGAAATTGAACCAGTTTGCGCAGGCGCTAAAAGAGAAGCAAGGCTTCGGTTGGTCGCGGCAGCAATTAGAAGGCCTTGGGAGCGAACTGAAATCGCTCGGCGAGATCATCGCCGGCTTGCGCCGACAAGTGGGCGCGCAGATGGCGCGGCTTGAAGCCTTGCGAGGACGCCGAGAAGGGAGAAGGTAGAGATGGGCGCGGGATTAATCGGGATCGGAATCAGCGGCATCAACGCCGCAGAAGCCGAGATCGCGACCGCTTCTTCGAATATTGCCAACGACAGCAATCCTAACTACTCGGCCGAGTCGGTCGCCCTGAGTACTCTGGTCAACGGCCTCGACGGCGCAGGGGCGGGTGTACAAGTGGACGCAGTGCAGCGCTCCTCGGTTCCCTTTTTAAGCGCGGACATCAACCAGGCCACGGCTTCCCAGAGCTATTATGCGAGTTTTACCCAGGCGCTCCAGGTTGCGCAAACTTATCTCGAACCGAGCTCTGGTAGCGATCTCTCGGATTTGCTTCAAAACTTGTTCAATGCGTTCACCAACTTGTCGTCGTCTCCCCAGGATCCGTCGTTGCGCAATGCCCTGTTGAACGCCGCAAGCAGTTTCGCCTCGGCAGCCCAGCAGCTTTCGCTCAATTTGGGGCAGACGGTGAACAACGTGTTAAGTCCGCTCAACGATCTGGTCACGCAAGTAAACAGCACAAGCGCGCAAATTGCCGCGCTGAATTCCCAGATAGCCTCGCTACAGGCCTCAGGTTCACCTGCGGCTGCGCTACAGGACGAGCGCGATGCGCTGGAGAATCAGTTGGCTGCGCTTGTCGGTGCCACAGCCGATGCCAATGGGGACGTCGCGGTCGGGGGCGTTCCGTTGGTATCAGGTACGCAAGCTTTGAAGCTTATTGTGGCCGGGTCAGGTACTGGCGTAGAGCTCGAAGTTTCCCTGCCTCAGGGAGACATACCGATTCCGTCGAATGAACTGAAAGGCCAGATTGGAGGCATCCTTGCAGGTGCAGCAAGCGTCTCGCAACTTCGTACCACGGTTGACTCCTGGGTCGTGTCGGTAGCCCAGGCGATTAACTCCCAATACGCAAAAGGCTACGGCCTAGACGGCTCGACCGGCAATACGCTTTTCCTAATCCCAGGAGGGTCGGGACCGATCGAGCTTAATCCCGCTGCTAACGTGAACAATGTGCCTGCTGCTTCGAGCGCCGCAGGTTTGCCTGGAGATGGCTCTAACGCAGCCGCCTTGGCTGCCTTGGCGCAGCTCGATGGGATCGACCCAAGCCAGCCGTCACAGACCGCTTCGCAAGCTTTTAGCAGTATCGCCACAGACTTTGGCGCGTCTATTCAAAACGCAACCCAAAGCCAACAAGAGGCGCAAGCTTCTCTAACCTCCCTGACGCAGCTTAAACAGTCCGTTACCGGGGTTTCGTTGAATGATCAGCTTGCAAATCTTGTCGAGTACCAAAACGCTCTCGAAGCTGCAGGACGGGCGGTCCAGGTTGCCACCGACGTAGTCTCCTTTCTGTTGGCTAATCTCTGAAGTGTTCAGGCAAGGGGGTTTTACGCGATATGGTCGTTTCGGATCTTTCGCTGTTTTCGGCTGTAGCAAGCGGTCTTGATGCGTCTTATGCTGGCCTGCAACAGGTCGAGCAGGCAGTGGCTACGGGCAAAGACGTAGTCGAACCGTCAGATAATCCGGCTGCGTTTAACGAGGCGGAGTTGCTCAACACTTCGGAGTCCGCAGTCGCCAACGACGCCGCGCTTGCCACACAGGTGCAGACCGCTTGCAAGCAGCGAGCGGCGCCTTGCAGCAGGCAGCGCAGATAATGAATGGAGCGATCAGTTACGCGACCGAAGGAGCCAACGGCACGTTAAGTCAGGCGCAGATGGCCGATATCGCCCAAGCAGTGCAGGGACAATTGAGTCAGCTTATCGCCCAGGCGAACTTTAGTTACGCCGGGCAATATCTCTTTGGTGGCGACTCCGTGTTGACCGAGCCTTTCAGCAGCGCTGGCGCTTATCAGGGGACCACTAGCACCAATTCGGTGGTGTTCAGCAACGGCTTGTCGCTTCAAGTGACGTTTAACGGGCAGGCGATTTTCGGCGATCAAACCAGCGGTGCTATCGGGGCGTTGCTGTCACTGATTAGCGCGCTTCAAAGCGGCAATCAGTCAGCGGTTGCGAGCACGCTACCTGCTCTAAACGCGGGGTTAGAGACGATCGCCCAGGCGCAGGCAACGCTCGGAGAGGAGCTAAGCGCTGCTTCCAACCAAGCCTCGAACAGTAACTCGGTGGCTACTTTGCTCCAAAACGATGTGGCCAAACTGGTGGGTACGAATATGGCCACGGCTTCCGAACAGATGGCACTGGACAATGCGCAGCTCGAGGCGCTGGTCGGGATCGCCTCTAGTCTTGGGCGTCTGCCCGTAATCAATGTCTTGGCGTAAGGCTGGCTTGCCCGCTATCGCACTTGGCGCGCGATTTGAAGGCTGACCGAAGCTTACGTTCCCTCCATTTATTTGGCTGACTGGCAAGCTTACGGTCTTAACGATTGGAGCGTTGCGACGCTGAACGCGCGAGGTAAATTACCTCAAACAACCGTCGCGCCTCTCCCGGTTCTGCATAGACGCGCGGCCGCTTGCGCTTCCCACCTTTTATTGGGCGCTTACCTGCCCCGGGTTGAGCCTTTCGCTGCTTTTGTCTTTGCTCTAAGCTGTGGCCATCGGTTTCGAACTTTTAAAAACTACAATTCGATTGAGCTCGGTTTACGCTTTTACCCTACGCCTACGCAAGCTAGAGAAGGGCTATGTTCTAATTGAGTTCGGACTCCCATGACTTCTGTTTTGGTGATTGGAAAGCTAAATTCAAAAGATGATGCGGGAGATTTGCGCTTAGGACAAGGCAGCTTTTACCTTGCGCTTTTTCACTTTTAAGGAGCCCTAAGCGCAACGCAAAATCTTTCGGGAACTTCCTAATCAAATGTTGACAGGGAAACTAAAGGTGGCCAAAGCCTCTCTAAAGGCCCAGTTAATCGGCTTACCCCTGCTGGCTTTGTTGATTTTAGTTTTGGTTTCAGGAGCGAGAGCGCAGACCAGCGCTTCCAACTCGCCGGCCAATGAAGCGAACTGGGAAGCTAGAGTGCGCGCTTTCTTGCAGAAGCGGTACAAGATCCCCGAGAGTAGTAGTATCAAATTTGGCCCCCCAGAGCCGTCAGGGTTTTCTGGCCTGGTCAGCCGAACGGTAACGGTTACGGGCGAGCAGGGGGCGGTTGCAAAGGTTACACTGTTCACTGACGGACGAAGCAACAAAATCATTTTGGGACAAGTACTGAATCTCGAGGAGGACCCTTGGGCTAAGGTCGATACAAGTGGGTTAGCTCTCGACGATCGGCCAACTCTGGGGCCACCTAACGCGCCGGTGACGATTATCGAATTTGTCGATTTCGAGTGTCCATTCTGCGCACGTGCCTTCGGCATTATTGAAGCAGCCGCACGCAACACGTACCGAGACCAAGTGAGGCTTGTCTTCAAAAACTTTCCCTTGCGTGGTCATCCCTGGGCACGAGGCGCGGCGGTTGCGGCTGAATGCGTGTTTATGCAGAATCCGGACGCGTTCTGGACGTTTGCAAGCGACGTATACGCGGCCCAGCCCGAGATCAACGTGGAGAATCTGCGCCATTACGTAGACCGATTCGCCGACCAGCTCAAGCTCGATACCAAGGCCCTGAGCGCTTGCATGATGAGCCCCGAACCTGAAAAGTTAATCGACCAGGATATTCGCGACGGGCTAAAAGTACACGTCAATTCCACTCCGACGCTGATAATCAACGGAGTTCCTATGGCGGGTGTGCCCGACCAAAAAACTCTCGACTTTGTCGTAAGTTCTCAGCTACAGGCCAAAGCAGCGCGGGAGCAGTAATTTAGGGCAGCAGCAGCTTCGAGTAACCCGAGTTATCCGAAAAGCTCTAGGCTCACCGCACCTGCCGCTTTTCGGGTGGAGAGGGTGGCTGCTGGGTGGCGGGAGGTTCGGATAAAGCAGTGGCGCCTAAGCTTGCAAGTTCTTCGAGAGCTTCCTGCCTTTCGCTGGCGTAGGGATGTTGTTTAAGAAATTGGCGGTAAGCCTCTATCGCGCCATTTTTCTCGCCGAGCTTCGCCATGAGACGCGCCACAGCTAGTTGGGCTCGGAGCTTTTCGGGAGAGTCGAGCTCGCTGGCTTTGCGGTAGGCGTCAAGCGCGCGCTTCAAGTCGCCTTGCTGTTCGTACACCGAGCCTAGCTCGACAAGCGCCATCCCCTGGAATTGTGGGTCGCGAATGGTCGGAATTGCGCGCAAAAGCCTATCGCGGGCCTGCGCTAGGCGACCTTCTTGCAAGTAGCAAGAGGCAAGATAAAAACTGGCAAGCCTTCCTGCCGTTCGATTCGGATATTGGCGGGATAGCTTTTCAAAACCTCTTTCGGCCGTAGCCAGTTGGTTCTTCTCAAGGGCGCTAAACGCCTCGTAAAACTGTTCAGCGGCGATTCTGTCGAGTCGGGCTTCGTACTGATAAATAGCCAAAGCCACTACGAAGACCGTCACGGCGCAGGCAATTCCGAGCGCGATCGCACGGCCGTAAGCTTTCAAGAACTCGTTCGCCCTATCAGCTAAAGTAAGGAAGTGCTTTGGCTCGGTGAGGTCGCGCCGACTTAGCTTTAAGGGGCGACGTCGCATTTGGTTAGGTGCTAAAATCGAGGCTCGTCGAATTCTCGCGGTAAGGCGTCAATCTAGGGCATTTACACGTTGCGCGATAAACGTCGTTACATCTTGTACTTGAAGTCTTCGGGAGACATCTTTTCCAAGATTTCCGCCCATTTGTCGCGCGATACGCTTGCCAAGTTCTGCTCGCTCGTAGTCGGTTCGGAGGCAACCTGCTGCAGCTCGCTTGAAGCTTCTAGAACCTTTTTAGCCACGTAGATCGGCGACTTGGTGCGCAACGCTAGCGAGATGGCGTCGCTCGGGCGAGAATCGACGTAGATCGTTTTCCCGTCCTGGGTCTTAATCTCGATAAGCGCGTAGTAAGTGTTATCTCTCAACTCGGTGACGGCCACCGCCTCGACCTTCCCACCTAGTTCCGTCATAAGATTGCGCATCAGATCGTGGGTCATCGGTCGTTGAGGCTTGACGCCTTCGAGCTCGGTCGCCATCGAGGCTGCTTCGAGCAGACCTATCCAAATCGGCAGATTTAGTTTGTTGTCAGCGTCCCGGAGCACAACAATAGGCGTCTTGGTGGTGGGGTCGAGCGTCAAGGCGCCCACCGACATCTGAATGAAATCGTCTTTAAACCCACTCATATAAAACTACCGCTCGTAGAGATTATCTCTCGGCACTTTCAGACCGCTCGATTCGACTGTTGGTTCAACTTCGATTTTTGACGAAAAGCATGCTTGCCGTCAACCGAACTTTGACGCATCCGGCGAGCTCAGGCCCAAACACAGTCGTGGTTGGTATAGTCTTTCGGGGCGGGCCGAGCGATGAAAGACAGTATTTCGACGCGGCAAGGCCTCGTTGGACCTATGGGTGGCTAGATGTGCAGCGCTTCAACTATGAGGTTTTTGGTAACGAAACGTTGGCGGCTCAGCGGGCGCGCGTCGAGCGGTCCTTCACGGCCAGTAGTGATGAGCGTAGCGAGCTCTTGTCCGGCGGCATACGACTGCATCACGCCCCGACCGCTGAAGGAATGGGCCTCGAAGACGCGAGCGGTGACTTGTCCCACGATCGCGCTTCGGTCGGGCGTCACCGCGTACAGTCCGGCCCATCCGCCTATATGTCGTAGCCGCTCGCAACAGCTCATTCTCGCAAACATCCGTGGCCAAATCTCGCGCTGAAAAAACTCCTCGCCGTCGTAACGGAAAGAGTAACCGGGTGGCTCTTCGAGCGGAGAGTAGCCTGCCAGGATGTACGGGCCTTCATTGTGAAAGTAAAGGCCGCTTGAGTCCACGATCATCCCATACGCTTCGAAATTGGTCTGCCGGTTGTGTACAAGACAGACCTGCCGCCGCACGGCCTCGGTCGGCGAATCGAGCCCCATAAGCTTCAAAAGATTCGGTGACCAGGCGCCAGCGCAGATAACCAGCGTCGAACACCGAAGCTCAAACGTGCGCCCGCTCTGCGCCGCCCCCGTGTCGTCTTGGCTAAGTATTCGGTTGAGCGCCGCGTCGGACAACGGCTCGTCGGCCTGCCAGCATTCAAGGCGTACTTCGTCGTGCTCTTCGTGAATTCCGAAAACGAAGACGCGGTCAACGAAATTTGCACCCAGCGAAGATGCCTTCGCACGATAGTGAACCTTTAGAAGGTTCGAATTAATCAAACCGTCGCGCGGCGAGAACGTAGCTCCCGCAACTCCCTCGAGCTTGTCGATTTCGGGCACCCGCTCGCTGATTTGCTTGGGGCTTAACGCCTCGATTTCATGACCCAGTTGGCGCTGCAGCGCAAGATGGCTCAATGCTTCTTCCCAGGTGTCAGGTCCATAAAGCCACAGGTAACCTTTTTGTCGAAAGCCGACCTCGTCACGAATCGTTTCGTAATAACGAATGGAAGCCAAGCATAGTCTGATGTTGACGGCTTGCCACCAGGTTGCGCGAACTCCGCCTGCGTTTTTTTCGCTGGAGCTTAGTCGGCCCGACAAATCGGGATCGATCACCACAGGCTTTACCCGACGCTCGGCAAGCGCCATCGCAACTGAGCTTCCGATGATTCCGGCTCCGACGACGACTACGTCGTACCGCGCCGAACTCGGTAATGGCGCACTCAAGGTCTTATTAAAAGCTCCTCCTACTGAGATTATCTTCCCGTTTGACCTGTCCAGACAAGGATGAATTCTGAGCGAGCTTCTAAAGCGATGCCGGGGGCCGTTCTCACTTTACCGAGTTAATTTGGGCGCACTATCCTTTAGCAGTCGGGCTATCCGCCATGAAACTGTTTTTGGATGGTCCAAGAAAGCAGCGCTTTTAGTTCGGCACTCGGGCTGCGCGGCGACCCGGGGTCTGCCGTATGGAGCGAGCTTTCACGAGTGCGCTCGTCGGTTGGCGGCGTGCAGGCTAAGCTCTCTGGTGTGGGGGCCTTCGTGGCTGGTAAACAACAGGCGAAAATGGCGTTTGCTGGATGGGTTACCGAGATGGCACGATTGCCGAGGGGATCGCGCCGTGGTAGGTGATCGTGGTCAAGCTCACCAAGCTGAATAAGTACTCAATACTTGTGGGGGGCGAGGAGCCATGTTTACGCAAATCGTAGACCCGCTGCACAACCTGGGGCTTACGGCTTTGGTTGCGCTGGTGCCGCTGGCGCTGTTGCTAGCCTTGTTGGCAGGGTATCGTATGTCAGCTTGGCTCGCGACACTAATAGCTTCGGTAGTCACGTTTCTTCTGGCAGTGTGGATCTGGGGAATGCCGACGCGAGATGGGGCGCTTGCTTATCTGTACGGGGCAGCTACGGGCATTTGGGCGGTCGACTGGATCACGTTGTGGGGTGTGATGATATTCAACACGCTCCAGGTTACGGGTGACTTCGAGCGGTTTCGCCGATGGCTGCTGGCACATGCTACCGCCGATGTACGCGTGCAAGCGATCCTGCTGGCATGGGCGTTTGGCGCCCTGTTGGAAGGGTTGGTAGGGTTCGGCTATCCGTGGGCGGTGGTAGCGCCTATCTTGATCGCCTCGGGCATTCCAGACCTAGACGCTCTTCGCGTGGCCGCGATAGCGAATAATGCGCCGGTGTCTTACGGAGCGCTGGGCGTTCCGATTATCGCGCTCGCGGCCGTGACGGGAATACCGCTGATGGCCTTGTCGGCTTCGGTGGGGCGAATCGTGGCGGTACTGGCTTTGCTTCCTCCATGGATCCTAATCTACCTGGTCACTGGGAGCAGAGGGTTGCGGGGCGGATGGCCCTTGGCGATCGTGGGTTCGCTTTCGTACATTGCGGGCCAGTTTCCGGTGTCGCAGTGGCTGGGTCCATATCTGCCGGATATTGCGGGCGCTATAGTCTCGTTCGCCGCGGTTTTCATGCTGCTCAGGTTTTGGCGGCCGTCGCCTATGATGGGATACGGAGGTCGCGTGGTCGAACAAGAGCAGGCAACCGCGAACCCGGCGCAAGAGCATGGGCTTTCGGGTGCCGAGGTGTTCAGAGCGTGGCTCCCGTTCATCGTATTGATCGTGGTTGTCGTGTTATGGACCGGTCCGTGGTCGCCGCTCACGCGCGAGACTATTTTTTCGGTCAAGGTGACGGCGATGTCGCCAGTAACTAATAAGCCTGTGGCGGCGGCTTTTATGTTTAACCCTTTCATCAGCGGTACGGCAATTTTGGTTTCCTGGGTCGTTATTTTACTTTTCGTCCGTCCAACGGCGAGCCAGCTAGGTGAAGTCGTACGGCGAACGTTTCACCAGATGTGGGGAGCGCTTCTTGTGGGCGCGTTCATTTTCGGGCTCGCCTTCACTTTTAACTTTTCGGGGATGGCGACCTCGCTTGCCTATGCATTTTCTCGGCTTGGGACGGGCTATCTGATAGTCGCGCCGCTGCTTGGATGGATTGGCGTTGCCCTTTCGGGCAGTAACACGTCGACCAACGCGATGTTCGGGTATTTTCAGGTTCTGGTGGGAAGCTTGTTGCATTTCCCCAATTTGCTTCTACCCAGCCTAAATTCGGTAGGCGCAGAGATCGGCAAGCCGATCGCGCCTCAGACCGCAAGCGTCGGAGTTTCGACCAGCCGCTTCGTGCGCAACGAGGGAGAAGTGATCCGGCACAATATGGGCTGGACGTTCGTGCTGCTCGGCTATTTGATCCTAATCGCTCTGCTGTTTTATTTCGTTCTGCCTCAGGCGATGAGTACCTGAATGCGACGCTCGTGGGCCGCACCGCAGGCACTTTCAAGCAGCAAGGCGCGAGCGTGCAGAGGGCAATTTGACAACGGCATCCGACGTTCCCGGCGTGGGGTAACCTTGGCTTGGATAATAGCGGGCGCCCGCGCTGAGCTTAAGCGATACGGGCGCCCGAACGACTTCAGGGCAATAGTTCGTAGGCCACCAGGGTCAAAAACTCGACGAATTCGCCTTCGACCAGCTCGGTCAGTAACCTCGCGGCATCTTTGAATTCAGCTGAGCCGTCCAGCTTGGCGAGCTCTTCTTGCACCGTGCGCTCGAAGAGTTGCCGGTCGACCGTCCGGCCATCGGCCATCTTGGCGCCCCATTTGAGCCATTGCCACAACTGGGAGCGGGAAATTTCAGCCGTAGCTGCGTCTTCCATCAAGTCAAAAATTCCCACCGCACCGCGGCCTTTGAGCCAGTTGCCCATGTACTGGATCGCCACGCTGACGTTGTTGCGCAATCCACCCTCAGTGACCTGGCCTCCTGGTATGTGGAAGTTCAAGAGGTCCTTGGCGGTAACGCTGACGTCTTCGCGCATCCGCTCTTTCTGGTTGGGTTTGCTGCCAAAATGGCGGTCGAAAACTTCCTTCGCTATCGGCACCAAGTCGGGGTGCGCCACCCAGGTTCCGTCAAATCCGTCGCGCACCTCTCGCTCCTTGTCCTCTCTAACTTTGTCCAGTGCGATTCGGTTGGCCTCAGGATTTCGCCGATTGGGAATGTACTGTGCCATTCCACCCATGGCGTGAGCGCCGCGCTTGTGGCATGTCTTGACCAACAGCTCGGTGTAGGCGCGCATAAACGGCACTGTCATCGTTACCTGGGCACGGTCTGGCAAGTAAAAGCCTTCCCGTTTGCGAAACTTCTTGATGACGCTAAAAATGTAGTCCCAGCGACCCGCATTAAGCCCGGTAATATGCTCTCTTAGTTCGTAGAGGATTTCTTCCATTTCGAAGGTCGCAAGGATCGTCTCGATTAGGACCGTGGCGCGAATCGTTCCACGCGGAACATTGAGGCGATCTTCCGCAAACTTGAAGACATCGCTCCACAGCCGTGCCTCCAGATGGCTCTCGAGCTTGGGCAAATAGAAATACGCCCCCGTGCCATTGGCGCGCAGTGCTTGAGCGTTGTGATAAAAGTAGAGGCCGAAATCGAACAGGCTGCCGGAGACCGGTTTGCCGTCGATAAGCACGTGTTTTTCGACCAGATGCCATCCGCGCGGGCGCACGAACAGAACGGCTGTTTTCTCGTTCAATTTGTAGATGCGGCCGTCCTCTGAGTGAAATTCTATTTTTCGGCGCACCGTGTCCCACAAGTTAAGCTGACCCTGCACGATGTTCGACCAGGTGGGTGACAGCGCGTCTTCGAAGTCCGCCATAAAGACGCTTGCGCCGCTATTGAGCGCGTTGATCATCATTTTGCGCTCAGTAGGACCGGTAATTTCCACTTTGCGTTCCTGAAGATCGGCAGGAGGTGGTGCGACGGTCCACGCGCTGTTGCGGATGTGAGCGGTTTCGCTCAGAAAATCCGGCAGCTCCCCGCGATCCAAGCGCTGTTGCCGTTCCTGGCGCATTCGCAGAAGTTCTAGCCTTCGGTCGTCGAATCGTCGATGCAGCTCGCACAGGAAATCCAAGGCATCGGTTGAAAGAATCGTCTGCCATTGTGGCTCGACGGGTGCTTTTATGGTGACGTCTTTATGGATGCTCGCGGTGTCCATGACAGCCTCGCTCTCCAATCGTTGAGTTAGTTAACCGTGGATGATTTTTGAATGGGTAAACTTTAGCTTTCGACCCTTTTCACTTCCGCGGCCAGGTAGACCGACTAGGTGTTGGTTTAGCAAGATACCTTACTGGGCGGAGACCGAAAGTTCACTTCGAGCGCCTGTCTGTGCGTCCATCGCAAGCGCAAGAAAGTCCGCCAAATGAATCACCTGGGTCTTGGCGCGGCGACGGCGTAGCTCTGCGGCGATGTGCAGCTCGCAGCCGGGATTCGATTGTACGACATAATCGGCACCGGTAGCCAGAATGTTGTCCACTTTACGCCGCACTAACTCGCGCGCCATTTCTGGTTCGAGCAAATTGTAGCTGCCCGCCGACCCGCAACACAGGTCTGAATCCTTCATTTCAACTAGCCGCAGGCCCGGAATAGAGCGCAGAAGCTTACGCGGTGCCTCTCGCACGCCCAAAACGTGAGTCAGGTGGCAGGAGTCGTGATAAGTCACGGTGCACGGGAACTTGGGAAAGGAAAGTCTTGCTTCCAGCAGCAGGGAGCTCAAGTCACGAACCTTGCCAGAGATCGCTTGCGCCTGGTCTCTGAAATGGGGATCGTCATGCAAGAGCTCGCCGTATTCGGCAATGGCTGCCGAACATCCCGAGCCGGTACTTACTATCACGTCGGCTTGAATACGTTGTATCTCGCGGATATTGGCTCGGGCAAAGCGCTTGGCTTTTTCGACGTAAGCCAGATGCCAATCGAGGGCACCACAACACGGCGTCCGCGCCATCGGCACCACGCGGTAGCCAGCGGCTTTAAGCAAGCGCGCTGCGTTTTGGTTCGTTCGACTAAAAAAGAGCTGCGCCACACATCCTTGATGCACCGTCACAGTGGGTCCATCAATCGTTTGCCGCGCTGTCGGCCAGGGCTGATGCTCAGTATGATTGGTCTGAACCAAAGGCGGCAGCAGCGACAGCCATCCGCCGAGCTTTCCGGGTAGTATCTGCTCGACAACGCTGCGTAGCCCAAGCGTTTCCACTGCTTTAATCGGCCAGAGCAGCGGTCGAAGGCGCGTTGGATGAGGAAATAGCGAACTGATGACCCAGCGTAACAAATGTTCGGCTTTGCTGCGTGGGTAATGCGCCGCGATATAGAAGCGTGCCTTTTCGATAAGTCTTCCGTATCGGACCCCCGAAGGGCATGCGGTTTCGCATCCGCGACACTCAAGACAAAGGTCTAGATGGCGTACGACGTCGGGCTCGAGCTCGAGCCGTCCTTCGGCCAGCGACTTCATCAGATATATTCGACCCCGCGGCGAGTCCATCTCCTTGCGCGTTGCCACGTAGGTTGGACAAGCTTCTAGGCACAAGCCACAATGGACGCAATCGAACAAGAGCTCATAGTCCACTATGTCGCGCACAGGCTGCTTTGGAGCTGTGGCCATCTGCGTTGCGTTCATAATCCACCGATAAAACATCCTGGATTGAAGATGCCTGCGGGGTCGAAGCGCCGCTTGAGCTCGGCCATAAGCTTCATCGCTCCTTCGTTGACGGTGTCGAACATCGCGATCCCAGCACTTCGCAGCTCCTTGGCTAGCGACACGACCCGTAGATGGCCGCCTGAGGCACGAGCTTTTGCACGCCATTCGGAGACAAGCTCGAGCGCTTGCTTCGCATCTTTTACCTCCCTGGCGAATAGCCGCGCCACTCCACTTCCTGCGTACGCCACGTACTCGCACTGCAGCGCGTTCAAGCAAGAGGCAAGCTTAGCTGGCAACACCGCTATTTGGGCCTCGATAGCCGCGTCTTCAAATTCGACATCGCGAAGGCGAACGTACGTCTCGAAAGCCGCGACATCGGTAAGCGTCGAGAGCGCTCCTTTGAGCCTGTCGCGGGCCAGACCTCGCTGGTACTCGACTTCGGCGTCGTTGCCCCCTATTGCGGCGACCACCAGGCTTTTCCTCGTGCCACTGATTTGCGAGCTTACAACCGGGCTTAGAACTTCGAGATGGAGCAACGGAAGCTGCTGATAGAGCCCGTCTGCCGCCTCGAATGCGTCGGAAGCGTTTTCGAACGGCGCGAGCAGAAGTTCCCACTTTTCCGGCACGGGTCGCACCTTAAAGACGGTTTCGGTGATGATCCCGAGCGTGCCGTACGACCCAGTCATGACCTTCATAAGATCGTAGCCAGCCACGTTTTTCACCACTCGCCCCCCAGCGCGTACTGCGCGTCCCTGATGGCCGATGAACTCGATTCCGATAAGCAGGTCGCGTACACGCCCTTCAGAGAGCCGCAAAGGGCCGGCTTTGGCGCAAGCGACGAGCGAACCCAGTGTGACTTTTTCGGGATGGGGAGGGTCGAGCGGGAGATGTTGCCGGTACTCTGCCATCGCCTGGTTTAACTTGCCAAGCGTAATACCTGCTTGCGCTACCACGGTCATATCGTGCGGCTCGTAGTTAACGATTCGGTCCATCCGCGAGAGCGACACCCCTACTATCGCCGGATGTCGGCGAATTTGACGAAGCGTGTTGCCGCCTGCCAGTGGGACAAGCGCAAGCGAGTCGCTCTCGCATTTCCGAACAATTTCACCGAGCTCGGCAACCGTGGTAGGCTCGACCACCAGCGAAGCAACCTCGGCATCCGGTCCTTGGGCGATTCGCACGCGCCCGGAATCTGACAAAAGCGACTCAAAAGCGGCCGCAAGCCGTTCAAGCGAAAGATGGTTGCTCTTGATTAACGCTTCTGTCATACCGCCACCTGTCGGCGCGGCGCGGCAACCTCGACGCAAGCACCTGGCTGGGGAATAACCTTGTTAGGATTCGAGCGCTCCAGCGGATCGAAAACTCTCCGAAGCTCGGCCATAACTATCAGGTCATCTGGCGAAAACAAAAGCGGCATCTCGTTCATTTTTTCGGCCCCGATACCATGCTCGCCGGACAAACTGCCGCCCATCTCGACGCATGCCTTCAGGATGTCGCGTCCGGCTTCGATCGCGCGCCGTACCTGATCGGGGTCGCGCTCGTCGTACAGGATTATGGGATGGATGTTGCCGTCACCGGCGTGAAATACATTACCGATTCTGAGGTTGTAGCGACGGCTGACGTTGGTAATCTCGCGCAGTATCTCCGGCAGCCGCGTGCGTGGCACTACGCCGTCCTGGGTGGCGTAGTTGGGCGCAAGCCGCCCCACAGCCCCAAAAGCGCGCTTGCGGGCTTTCCAAAGCGCCGCGCGCTCGGTCTCGTCGCGGGCAAGCCGTATCTCCTTGGCCCCATTGGCTAGGACGAGCGAGCGCACCTGCTCGGCCCGCTCATCGATCCCAGCAGCCAGACCGTCGATTTCGATTATCACCACCGCGCCAGCCTCTTTAGGCAATCCGACGTGGAACGCCTCTTCGACCGCCTGAATAATCAACTGATCCATCATCTCAATCGCGGCCGGAATAACGCCGGCAGCGATGATCGCGGAGACCGCGCGCGTCGCGCTATCGACATCGGCAAAGATTGCAAGGAAAGTTCGGCACGCCTCAGGCTGGCGGGTGAGCTTGAGCGTGGCTCGCGTGACGATCCCAACCGTACCCTCCGCACCGACGACCGCGCCGACAAGGTCGTAGCCGCACGTCTCTTCGACGGCGCTGCCGAGCTCGACAACCTCCCCATCGGGCAGCACCAGCTCGAGACCCAGCACGTGGTTGGTTGTGACGCCGTACTTAAGCGTATGTGGACCTCCTGAGTTCTCCGAAATGTTCCCGCCGATCGTGCAGGCGGCTTGCGAAGAAGGATCGGGAGCATAGAAAAAACCGGCGGCCTTGACGGCATTCGAGACATGAAGGTTGACTACGCCGCTTTCAACCTCAACTCGACGGTTTGCATAGTCGATCGAAAGAATCCGGTTCATCCGCGACGTGCAGACCATCACCGGCGCGTTCAGCGGCAGCGACCCTCCGGAAAGACCCGTGCCGGCCCCCCTTGGCACAAACGCGATGCCTTCGGCGTACAACGTTCTTAGGACGGCGCTAACCTCCGCCGTGTTTTTCGGAAGAACCAGTAACTCGGGCGTGTTTTTTTCGATCGTCCATCCGTCGCACTCGTAAACTTTGAGCTCGCTAGCTCGGTAGATGAGACCTTCTTCGCCCACTATTGAGCGAAGTCTGTCGATTAGGCCGGGGTTGAGCGAGCGAAAGTGATATGACCCGCCGTTGCCCAGATGATTCCCCATTTGCGTAATCCCCGCTTGCAAAGTTTAGCACGAACCACGTCGCGTCAAAAACCAAGCGTAAGCGACCCGGGACGAGAAAAGACAAAGGCATCCGGCCACGGCAGGTTGTCCTGGTTGCCGCTAAAAAGTTGGGATTGCAGATGCGTTCGGATAAGAAGCTAGGTGAAAAAGTCCGGACAGCGAAGATTACAAGAACTAATTGTTCTTCGAAGGTCTTTGCGCGGTTAACCGTGCAGGGTCCAGAGGTTTTGCCAGGCGGCGGTGCAAGCGAGCTCGTTTATTCTGCGCAAGTGATTAACTTAGTCGCAGCTCTCCCGGCGCTTTTAAGCCCAGTTGGTTTATTAGTTCCAGCAGGTCTTTGGCCACGATGTCGGGTTTCGGCCCGAGCGTGTCGAAGTTAGTTCCAGCGCGGTTGACCCAGCAGACTTTAAGACCAAAATTTTTGGCTCCTACCGCATCCCAACTGTTGGACGAAACAAAAAGAATTTTTGTTTTTGCCTGCTTGGTCTTTTTAACGGCAATGTCGTAGACGCGAGGCGAGGGTTTGTAGGCTTTGACCGAGTGGGCACTTAGCACCCACCGAAAATACGGCCTTATGCCAGCGGCCTTAAGACCCCTCTCCAGCATCGAAGGGCTGCCGTTAGATAGAATCGCAAGCTCATACTTCTGGCCCAAGACGTTTAACGCCGCCGCGACCTCGGGATATGCTGCAAGCTTGAGCCAGGCGTCCATCAAACTTTTGCGTTGGTTGGCGTCGACCTTGACCGAGTATCGTTCGAGCGTGTGGTCGAGGGAGCGCTCGGTAATTTCACGAAAATCTTTGTAACGTCCCATAAGAGTGGCAAGGAACGTGTACTCGAGCTGTTTTGCACGCCATGAGGCGAAGAACGCGTCGCCATCGGGCGTAATTTCACGACACCGGTCGGCTACCGCTCCCAAGTTGGCTAATGTTCCGTAAAGATCAAAGGCGATTATTTTAAAGCTCGTTCTCGAAGGCATCACGCGTTTCTCCATCGGCGGCAAAACAGAGCCGCCAAGACTCTCGAGGCGCCACGGCCCATCGGACGAGGCTTTCTTCAAAGTTAAGTCCGCTCAGATTCGGCAACGATGTTCGGCCAAGGTCTTGCTGAGAACCGCACGCCTCGAAAGCCAGCGATATCACCTATTGACCCGGTTTTTGCTCGGAGGGGTCGGATGTTTCGATAACGTCGCCGAAGCGTTCTTTTTGCACGGCGTGCAAGAATAGCAAGATTTTGGTCATTTGCTCGCGGCTGAGTACGCCTCCCCAGGTAGGCATTCCGACCGACGGAATCCCCGTGGTAACGGTGCGGTAGAAGAACTCATCCATGTTCTTCCCCTGCTCGCGCAGAAGCGCTGGCAGATCCATAAAGGAGTCGCCCGTGACGGCATTGGGGCCGTGGCAATGACCGCAGTTGGAGTTAAATAAGGCGCGTCCCTCCTCTACTAGTTGGGCCTCGGATTTTCCGGTCGGCGGGTCGCCCTGTCTGGTCATGGCTGAAGCGCTATTTCCACTGCTCGCAGAACTATTGCGCTCTTCGCCTTTGCTGGCTGGGGCTTCGTACGGCTCCGCACCTGAGGCGTCGGCGACCAGCACCAAGTGGGCCGGCCTAAACCAAGGCCGGAACTCCGAGTATCGATACCCGTCTCCAGGCCATCGGAGATTCTCTTGATACACGTGAAGGGTCAGGGGTGGTTCTTGGGAGATTCCGTACCGACGAGCCAGAGCAAGCAGCTGAAAATTGAGTTTGGGTAACGCCTGCTCGATAGCCCTGTAAAGGCCTTGCGCGTCCGCTCGCACCCCCATCGCAACCGCCCAATCCAGCCCAGGCCCGCGGGTCGGGATGACGCGGTAGGCGTCGTGCAGGACGAACTTGTTGTAGTATCCAGCGACAGGGCCCCAGACGAATGCCGCGTCAGCCTCGCCCTTGGCCAATCCCTCCATCGCCTCCTTAGCAGTGGTATACGTTACAGCCGTGATATCGTCGTGAGCAGCTAAAAAGTTCTGAGGCGGAGTTCTGAATTGAACCGCTACGCGCCGTCCTTTCAAATCCGCCAAGCTGTGCTCATGCCGACCTTTGGGCACTACCAGCGCATAGCTTTGTCTCATGTAGGGTCTGGTAAGCCGCACGAGGCTATCATCCCATCTTCCCAGAAGCGGGAGTCCAGGGTATACGTCGCAAAGATCGCGTTCGAAGGCGAATTTGACCGACTTCTCCGAGTAATCGCCGACCCAAACGTATTCTACGTCCATTCCGAGCTTCTTGCCCAGGGCGTGGGCGATATCGACGTAAAGACCCTTAGGCGGACGAGCCTCTTGGCTGAGAGGCAGGTTGTCGGGATTTGCACACACACGCAAAACGGAAGCATCGGCTACAGCAGTTAGCAACAGACAAAAGGCCGGTAATACAGCGATAGGGGACAGCTTCGTCATCTGTTTCCCTCCCCAAGTAAAACAATTAAGATTCTGACAAATCTGCCAAAACTAGCAACAAGTCCGGCAAACCGAGTAAACGACGCTGAGCTAGCGGATCTACGGCTTTCATGTAGATCCGATTGAACGCTCACAAGGCGGGCAGAACCTAACTCTCAAGCGATATCGAAAGACGGGCGGTAAAAATGGAAGGGGAAGGCTTCGAGCCCGGTAGGCTAAGACGCTCGCGAGCTTTTGAGTGGCCGAGGCGGGGCTAGGCTTTTGAGGCGCAGCTTCGTTTATTTTGCTAGTGGCCGAGGTTTGGGCGGCTTCGTTTGTTCACGTGGAAATTGAGGTGGGATTTGCTCGTACTGCTACGGAACTGCCGCTTTCGCCCAGCATCGCCCGTAGCCGCGCGATTCGCTCTTTGAGCGGGGGATGGGTGGAGAACAGGCGGTCGAAAATTCCTTCGCCATCCTCGGAGTCATTGTCGGTCATTGGGTTGACGATAAAAAGATGCGCAGTGGCTCGGAAAGCGTGCTTAAGCGGAGAGCTTTGAGCCGCAATCTGTTCGAGGGCGCGGAGAAGCCCCCTTGGGTTGCGCGTAAATTCGACCGAAGCGGCGTCTGCCAAATACTCGCGCTGACGCGAAATAGCCATAGCTATCAGGCGCGAAATTAGTGGAGATAGGATGCCTACAATTACTACCAGCGCTGGGGCGAAACCGCCGCCTGCGGCATCCTTTCTTTCGCTATTATTCCTGCCGAAACCGCCGAACCAGATCCATCGGTGTAAGAAGTCGGCTAGCAGGGCTACTGCGCCCACCATTACCGCGACCATCGTCATAAGGCGCGTATCGTAGTTGCGAATGTGGGCCATCTCGTGACCGACGACGCCTTGTAGTTGCTCCCGGTCCATGGTGTCGATAAGCCCTTGCGTCAAGCAGATCGCGGCATGTGCTGGGTCGCGCCCGGTGGCAAAAGCGTTCGGCGCGGGATCGTCGATAACGTAGACTTTCGGCGTTGGCACGCGCGCGGCGATCGCCATTTCACGCACCACGTCGAGCGCCATCAGGTTTTTCGGCGAGTCAGCTTCAAGCGGCCGCGCGTGCATCGCCGCGAGAATCAAACTGCTTCCGCCATAGTAAGAAATCGCGGCTTGAACGCTCGCGATAATAAGCGCCGCCAGGCTTAAGGTGGGAAAACCGACGATCTCTCCATCCTCTTGCCACGCAAGATTGCCAAGCATAAGGTCCAGGCAGAGTCCAAGTCCCGTAACTAGCAAGGCAAACAGAATTATCAGGGCGGCGCTGCGCCTACGGTTGCTTCGCTCGAGCCTGCGGAAGTCGCTTGCTCCGATCGCCATAGGTCAACTGCCCTCGCCCGACCTTGACTGGCGCGGTTTCGGCTTTAACTGTTACCAGAAGCGCTGCCGGTATCGATGGATAGATCTACGCGAGGCACAGCTTCTTGCTCGGGCGCTACCTTGAAGTACTCGGCGGTCGTAAAGCCAAAACGCGGAGCGATGAAATTCATGGGAAAGCTTTGGATACGGGTATTGTACTGCGCGACAAGGTCGTTGTATGCCTGACGGGCAAAAGCGATCTGGTTTTCCGTGGTCGTAAGTTCCTCCTGAAGGCGAAGCACGTTTTGGTCAGCCTTGAGCTCCGGATAGCGCTCCATCACCGCCAGCAGCCGTCCCAGACCCGCGCTAAGCTCGTTTTCGGCCGTTACTTTTTGCGCCTGGCTCGTAGCCGCGAGAGCCCTGTTGCGCGCCTCCACCACCTGGGTCAAAGTATCGCGCTCGAACTGCATGTAGCCTTTGACCGCTTCGACCAAGTTGGGGATTAAGTCATGGCGGCGCTTGAGCTGAACCTCGATCTGGCGCCAGGCGGCCTCGATCTCGTTGCGCAGTCGCACCAGCACGTTGTAGGCGATCGAGATGTAAAAAGCTGGAACGAGAAGAATAATCAGGATGATGGTTGAAGGACTCATCTTTTATTTTTACTCCATATCTATTTTAGGGTTACCCGATAGCTTTTTGCACTTGCCTTCGTTCAGCGGTATGCGGCGATACGGAAGGCAGCTTTGGAATATCCGCAGCTTCCTGGGCGCACAAAGCAGACTTTTCTAGGGTGAGCTTCAAATGCGTAAGCTTCCGCGCTTCCTCCTGAGGGCGCTTGTTGCAAACGGCGAGCTAACAGAAGTTCGAGCTTAGCGGTAGGACGTAGCTCGAGATATTAGGTAGCATAAAAATTTCGCGTTTTCGAGCGATTTAGCCAACTTTCAAGCTTTTCGCGCACAAATATATGGCTCGTATCGGCCTATGCCGTAGGCGCGGGCGCGCTTTGACCGCCTGAGCCGGCAGGAAAGCCCTTTAAGACCGAGCTGAGCTCAGGCGGTAAGCGTCAAAAGCGGGGAGGGGTTAGCTTGCGTATGTAATCTGAATCTTTTGCGG